>JBFBCZ010000004.1:0-390309 GCA_040689555.1 Actinosynnema sp. NPDC051121
GCGCTCCCCCCCCCCCCCCACCATCAGCGACCCCCCGGGCCCGCCCCCCCCCCCCCCCACCACCCCCCCCCCCCCCCCCGCCCGCCCCCCCCCCCGGGCCAACCCGGGGCCCACGGCCGGGTGGGGGGCCCGCCGGGCAGCAGCCCGACGGGCCCCCACGTATTAACCTCACCGGCGTGACGGTTTCCACCTTGGACTGGGGCACGACGTACCGGGTCACCGTGCTCGACCTCGGCCTGGCCTGCTGCGGCGTCGAGGTGATGGCCGCGCTCGAGGGCCACCGCCCGGAACACCTCGAAGCCCTGGGGGTCGACCCGGTGCACGCGGCGGGCGAGGCCCACGTGCTCGTCGTCTCCGGCACGGTCACCGACGCCATGCTGCCCGCGGTGATCGCGACCTACGAGGAGATGCCGGAACCCCGTTACGTGATCTCCGTCGGCGCGTGCAGCAACACCGGCGGGCCGTACTGGGACTCCTACAGCGTCACCAAGGGCATCGACCAGGCGCTGCCGGTGCACGTCGCCGTGCCGGGCTGCCCGCCCCGCCCCGAGGCCCTGCTCGACGGCCTCGCCGCGCTGCACCGGATGGTGTCGTGAGCGCCGCGTCGCAGGCCCTGGCCGCCCGGATCCCCGACGCCCGGGTCACCACCGCGTTCGGCCAGACGACCGCGCACGTGGAGCTGCCCGCGTGGCGCGAGGCCGCCCGCCACGCCCGCGAGGAGCTGGGCTGCGCGCAGTTCGACTGGCTCGGCGTCGAGGACGCGGGCCGGCCGGGCGCGGTCGGGCAGCGGCACGCCGTGCTGCTGCACGTGCTCGACCCGGTCACCAAGGACGGCGTGCTGCTGCGCACCGAGCTCGGGCCGGACGACGCGCTGCCGAGCGTGGCCGGGCTGTGGGCGGGCGCGGCGTGGCACGAGCGCGAGGCCGCGGAGATGTTCGGCATCGCGCTCGCCGACGGGCAACCGGACCACCTGCTGCTCCCCGACAGCTTCAGCGGCCACCCGCTGCGCAAGGACTTCGTGCTCGCGTCCCGGGTGGTGCGGCCGTGGCCGGGCCGGCTCGAACCGGGCGAGGACGGCACGTCGGCGCCCAGCCGCCGCCGGACCGCGCCACCCGGCGTGCCCGACCCGTCGTGGGGCCCGCGCTATGAGGAGGAAGACACCCGTGGCTGACCTGCCCCCGCGCACCCGCGGCGTGATCGCGCTGCTGGAGGCCAACTGCACGGTGTGCATGATCTGCGCCCGCGAGTGCCCCGACTGGTGCATCCACATCGACTCGCACACCGAGGTCGAGCAGCAGCCGGGCTCGGCCCGACCCCGTGCGCGCAACGTGCTCGACCGGTTCGCCATCGACTACGGCCAGTGCCTGTACTGCGGCATCTGCGTGGAGGCGTGCCCGTTCGACGCCCTGCACTGGGCCCCGGACTTCTCCTACCCCGGCACGGGCGGCCCGGACGGCGACGGCGCGGTCGCCGAACTCGTCCAGGAGCGCGACGTGCTAGCCACCTGGGTCGCGCACGTGCCGCCGCCCCCGCCGCTGGACGCGGGCGCCGAACCCGCCCCGGAGACCACCGCCACACGCCCGGCACGCCCCGGTACCGGAACCCCGCGCCGACCGGGCGCGTTGAGGGAGGGGACGTAGGAGCAGCCGGAGGCGAAGCGTGCACAAGCACTTCAACGCGTTGAAGACCGCGTTGCTGCTCGCTGCCATGAGCGGGCTGATCGTGGCGATCAGCTCGCTGTTCGGCCGCACCGCGCTGCTCGTCGGCCTGCTGCTGGCGCTGGCCGTCAACGGCTACGCCTACTTCAACTCGGACAAGCTCGCGCTGCGCGCGATGCGTGCCCGGCCGGTGTCGGAGGTGGAGCAGCCCGCGATGTACCGGATCGTCCGCGAGCTGGCCATGGCCGCCCGCCAACCCATGCCCCGCCTGTACGTGAGCCCCACCGTCGCGCCCAACGCCTTCGCCACCGGCCGCAACCCGCGCAACGCCGCCGTCTGCTGCACCACCGGCATCCTGGACCTGCTCGACGAGCGCGAGCTGCGCGCCGTGCTCGGGCACGAGCTGTCGCACGTCTACAACCGCGACATCCTGATCTCGTGCGTGGCGGGCGCGCTGGCCAGTGCGGTCAGCACGCTGGCGAACCTCGCCGTCTTCGCGAGCGTCTTCGGGGGCGACGGTGACGACGACCGGCCCAACCCGTTCGCGATGCTGCTCATCGCCGTGCTCGGGCCCGTCGCGGCGGCCATCGTGCAACTGGCCGTCAGCCGGTCGCGGGAGTACCAGGCCGACGAGTCGGGCGCGGAGCTGACCGGCGACCCGCTGGCGCTGGCCTCGGCGTTGCGCAAGCTCGAGCTCGGCACGCGGGCGGCGCCGCTGGCGCCCGAGCCGGCCGTGGTCGCGCAGTCGCACCTGATGATCGCGAGCCCGTTCCGGGCGGGGGAGAACCTCGCCAGGCTGTTCTCCACCCACCCGCCGATCGCGGACCGCGTGCGCAGGCTCGAGGAGCTGGCCCGCCGGTCCTAGCTAGCGGGTCTCGCGCGCGACGCTCATCACGTACTGGCCGTAGCCGGACTTCGCCAGCTGCTCGCCCAGCGCGTAGCACTCCTCGGGGGTGATGAACCCCATCCGGAGCGCGATCTCCTCCAGGCACGCGATGCGCACGCCCTGGCGCTGCTCCAGCACCTGCACGAACTGGCCAGCCGCCAGCATCGAGTCGTGCGTGCCGGTGTCCAGCCAGGCGAAACCGCGACCGAGGTCGACCAGTTGCGCCCGACCTTCCCGCAGGTAGGTCAGGTTGACGTCGGTGATCTCCAGCTCGCCGCGCGGCGACGGTCGCAGGCCCTTGGCGATGGCCACCACGTCGTTGTCGTAGAAGTACAGGCCGGTGATGGCCTTGTTCGACTTCGGCTGCGCCGGCTTCTCCTCGATGGAGACCAGCACGCCGTTCGCGTCGACCTCGCCGACCCCGTACCGCTCCGGGTCCTTCACCGGGTAGCCGAACAGCACGCAGCCGTCCAGCGAGGTGGCGTGGTGCTGCAGGACCTTGGAGAAGCCCTGGCCGTAGAAGATGTTGTCGCCCAGGACCAGCGACACGGCGTCGTCGCCGATGAAGTCCGCGCCGATGACGAACGCCTCGGCCAGCCCGTTCGGCTCGGCCTGCTCGGCGTAGGAGATGCTCAGGCCGAACTGCGAGCCGTCCCCGAGCAGGCGGCGGAACAGCGGCAGGTCCACCGGGGTGGAGATGAGCAGGATCTCCCGCACGCCCGCCAGCATCAGCACCGACAGCGGGTAGTACACCATCGGCTTGTCGTACACGGGGAGTAACTGCTTCGACACCGCCTGCGTGATCGGGTGCAGCCGCGTGCCGCTGCCCCCGGCGAGGACGATGCCCTTCATCGGTAGTTGGTGAACTGGAGGGCGATGCCGAAGTCGGAGCTCTTGAGCAGGGCGATCACGTCCTGCAGGTGGTCCTTCTTCTTGCCCGAGATGCGCAGCTGGTCGCCCTGGATCTGCGCCTGCACGCCCTTGGGCGCTTCCTCGCGGACCTTCTTCGCGATCTCCTTGGCCTTCTCGCTGGAGATGCCCTGGACCACGGTGCCGGTCACCTTGAACACCTTGCCCGACAGGGCCGGGTCGCCGATCTCGAAGGCCTTCATCGAGATGCCGCGCTTGACCAGCTTCTCCTGGAAGACGTCGATCGCGGCGCGGCAGCGCTCCTCGGTCTCGGACTGGAAGGTGATCGCCTCCTCGCCCGCCCAGGACACCTGAGTCCCCGTGCCGCGGAAGTCGAACCGGGTGCTCAGCTCCTTGGCGGCCTGGTTGAGCGCGTTGTCGACTTCCTGGCGGTCGACCTTGCTCACCACGTCGAACGACGGGTCTGCCACGTGCTCGGTACCTCCGCGTAGGTGGGTCTGGAACCGCCCGGAAGCCTACCGGGGAACCCGGTTGCGCATCCCCCCACGGGCTTATGTATTGTCTCCACCGCACCCGGCACCACCGGGGGCGGGGCGGGTTGCCCGAGCGGCCAATGGGAGCGGACTGTAAATCCGTCGCGAAAGCTACAGAGGTTCGAATCCTCTACCCGCCACACCACAGGGAAAGCCCCCGTGACCAGCACGTTCCGGTCACGGGGGCTTTCTCGTGCGGTTCGACCGAGGGTGGTCCGAACCGGCCTTCTACGGGTGTCTGTACCGAATACGTGCCGAAGTTCCAGGCGACCGTGTCCAGGGCCGACTGCGCAGCTGCCGGGCGCGCTCCTCTCGGCCGTCGATGCAGTAGACCCACATGAGGTTGAGGCTGTGTCCGGCCCATTCGGCTACCCGCGGTGTCCCTTCTCCCGCGTTCGGCCACGTCGAGACGCACGCGTGATGTAGGTCATAGGAGGGCTCGGGTGGCGATGAGGTCGCCACCTCGGCTGGCGTGACACCGAAAAGACCCCCTTGACCACTGTGAACAGGCCACGGGGTTAGCTTTCTCGTCTTCGCGCAGTGGCTCGAACCCGGGGGAGGGGTCGTGCGGGCTTGGTCGTTGTTGTCGGTCGGTGAGGACAGGCACTTCCAGGGCAACACCGGATACGCCGACGTGCTCGGGTCGACCTATGTGTTCGACTCGACCGTCACGTACTCCGACAAGGTCGCCGAAGACGACCTCGTCGTGCTGCGGAACCGCGTGGTCGCGCTCGGTGTGGCGCGGGTGCAGCACATCGATGTCGCGACCGGGCTCGAGAAGCCCCGGCTCGTGTGCCCCGAGTGCAAGCGCACCGGCTTCAAGAAGCGGGCCGTGGCCAGTCCGGCGTTCCTGTGCCAGTTGTGCCGGGTCGAGTTCGACGTGCCGGGCATGGTGCAGGTGCCGATCACGCAGTACACGGCGCACTACGGCGCCACGTGGCGGGAGTTGCCGGGGGTGACGGTCGCCCGGTTGCGCGCGATCGCGCTGAACCGGTCGACCCAGCAGTCGATCAGTCCGCTCGACCCCGCGCTGGTCGTGGAACTGCTCGCCGAGGCAGGGGTGCCGTTCCCGGCACCGGTCGCGCCCGCGGCCGCCAAGGCACCGCTGCCCGCCGGACGCCGTGCCCAGCTGGTCCAGGTCCGCAGCGGTCAGCAGGCGTTCCGGGCGGCGTTGTTGGAACGCGACAAGGACGTGTGCGCGATCACCGGCCCCTGTCCCCAGGAAGCGTTGCAGGCCGCCCACTTGAGGCAGTTCGCCAAGCACGAAGAGCACGACGTCGCCGCGGGTGTCCTGCTCCGCGCCGACGTGCACGTGCTGTTCGACCGCGGCCTGATGGCGGTGAACCCGTCGACCCGGCAGGTCTGCCTGGCACCGGATCTGCGTGCCTACGAGGTCTACGCGCCACTCGAAGGACGGCACGCACCGCTGGTCGGGGTGGACCTGCTGGCGGTGCGGGAGCACTTCGACGCAGCCACCAGGAGTTGGTCCTGACGTAGCGAGGCCGACGCGCAAGCGCTTCCTCTCGCTTGCGTGCCGGCCTCGTGTGCAGCATAACCCATATCGAACGCCTGTTCGAGGGTTAAGCGATGGCGGCTCGGCCGGCTTCCGTCAGCTCGGCGTCCGTCCGCTCCTCCAGGCCCACCGCCCGCCGCGCCCGCAGCAGCCCCGCGTGCACGAGGTCGTGCGTGGCCGTCTGGTCGCAGCACGGCAGACCATCCACGTACAGGTCCGGCTCACGTCCCCCGGTCAGCTGAGCCCTACCTGCGGCAACCGCGCGGAGCATGGCTTTCGCCCGCCCGGACAGCTCCTTCGCAACGTTCATGGCGACCCCCTCGCCCGTCCTTCCTCGCCTGCTTCCCTCACCTGTAGGAGGTCTGGACCTGTACTCCGAGTACCCCGCCGGACCAAGTTCACTCGGGTGGACGAGGCCGGCTCGCTGCGCCGTTCGGACGGTGACGCCACGTCGACCGGTTGCTCCGTTCAGCGCAGCCGAACTGCCCGCGACCGGTCGGCGCTCGGATCGACCCGTTGTCGCCCGTTGGTGCGGGTGGGGCTCGTGGGGCGTCGAGACTGGAACACATGAGCGAAATCCTCATCGCCCTCGCCGCACTCGCGACCGGTGTCGTCGTCGGCCTGGTCGTCCGGTCCTCGGCACGCCGTCCCGCGCCACCACTCGGTGACGCGCGCGAGCTGCTCCACGCCGCCGACGACCTGGAGTACGGCCTGAACACCGTGCTCGACTTCGGCCCCCTGTCGCTGTCCGAGCTCGCCGCGGTGGACCTGCCCGCGAAGCTCGACCGGGTCGCCCTGACCGGCGAGGTGTCGCGGGCGACGCTGGCCGCGCTGAAGGCGCACACGGACAAGATCGCCCTGCACCCCTACCCCGAGCAGCGCGACCTGCTCACCGCGGTCCGCGAGGACGAGGCCGCGGTCTGGCTGGCGTTGCGCGACGCGATCGGCAGCGGCGCGGCGCAGCACGTCGCCGCCACGCAGGCCCGCCTCGTGCTGGACGAGATCCGCGCCGGCCTGCGGCACGACAGCCGGGAGCTGATGAAGGTCTGACGGGCCGGACGCCACTGCCGGGTCGGCCACGGACGTGAGGGCGGGCAGCGACGGTCCGCGCCTGCCGGCTGACCGGTCCGGGACATAGATTGCCGACGTGGAGCTCTACGTGGTCGACGCGTTCACGGATCGGGCGTTCGCGGGCAACCCGGCGGGCGTGGTGCTGCTGGACGGTCCGGTGGAGGACCGGTGGATGCAGGCCGTCGCCGCCGAGATGAAGCACGCCGAGACCGCGTTCGTGCGGGTGGACCACGACGGTCCGCTGCCGCTGCGCTGGTTCACGCCGGTCACGGAGGTGGACCTGTGCGGCCACGCCACCCTCGCCGCCGCCCACGTCCTCGGCGGCGACCTGGTCTTCGAGACCCGCAGCGGCGCGCTCACCTGCACCGCCGACGACGGCTGGGTGGAGATGGACTTCCCGGCCGACCCGGCGGAGCCGATTGAGATCACCACGCCGCTGCGCGCCGGCCTGCCGGGCGTGACGGTGAAGGCCGTCGCGCAGGCCGTGTCCGACGTCCTGGTCGAAGCCGCCTCCGCCGACGAGGTCCGGGACCTCCGCCCGGACTTCGCCGCGATCGCCGAGGTGCCGGGTCGCGGTGTGATCGTCACCGCACCGGGCGACCGGCCCGGGCTCGACGTGGTGAGCCGCTGCTTCTACCCCTCCTACGGAGTTCCGGAGGATTCCGTAACCGGTTCCGCGCACTGCACGCTGGCCTCCTGGTGGTCGCCTCGGCTGGGTCGGGCGGACCTGCTGGCCGAGCAGGCGTCGGCCCGCGGAGGGCTGGTCCGGACCACTCTGGAGCACGATCGGGTGCGTCTCGCGGGGCAGGCCGTGACGGTCATCCAGGGCCGACTGATCGTGTGATCCGATCTGTTACTTCTGGTGGCATTCCGCTACACGACCTGCCATTTCGTCCCCCGACCGGGGTACATTGGCAGCCTTGGAGGGGTCCTGGTCGGTGTTCGGGACCCCTCAGTCACGCCCGGAGCCCGTAGGCCGCGACCCGGCCTGCCGCGACGACGGCCGACGAGGAGGCTGGATGTCCGACCACGCGTCGGCCACGGCGCCCAGCGCGCCGACCCGGTCCACGAACCGCGCGTTCAGCGTGTTCGCGGTCCTGCTCCTCGTCGCGGGCACGCTGTCCGCGTTCCTCGTCGGCTCGTGGCTGCCCGACACCCCGCCCGACGTCGACCTGTGGTGGACCGGCCCGCTGCTCGTGATCGGCTTCCTGCTCGCCGAGCAACTGGCCATCAACGTCGACGTGCGCAGCGGAGTGGCCTGGACCATCTCGTTCACCGAGATCCCGCTCGTGCTCGGCCTGCTGGTCGCGCCGTTCGAGATCGTGCTCGCCGCGCACGTGGTCGCGGGCGTCGGCACGCTGCTCGGCCGTCGGGTGCTCGACCGCGCCGTCTACAACGCGGGCCTGATGTTCATGGAGATCTCGGTGGCCTTCGCGGTCGCCGAGCTGGTCAAGCGCTTCCTGGGCGCGGAAGGCCCGTTCTGGGCGGGCGCGTTCGTCGGCACGATCGCGGTGCCGCTGCTGGCCAGCGTGCTCGGCCTGACCGCGCTGCGGGTCATGGGCAAGGGCATGCGGGTCGCGCCGAGCCTGCGCCTGGTCCTGCAGACCCTCGTGGTGGCCCTGCTGAACACCTCCGCGGGCCTGGCCGGCTACGAGATCGCCGACAAGGCGCCGTGGGGCGGCCTGCTGATCGGCCTGGTCTTCCTCGGCATCACCGCGATCTACCTGGCCTACTCCGGCCTGCTGCGCGAGCAGCGCGACCTGGAGGCGCTCAGCGAGGTCTCGCTGCGGGTGGCCCGCTCCGGCCGCCACGCCACCGGACCGCGCGGGGCCACGCCGGAGGAGGACGACGGCTGCGGCGAGGACGACGACTGGCAGCTCATCGCCGAACGCATCCGCGAGCAGCTCAACGCCAACCGGGTCGTGCTGCGGCTGCGCACCGATCCGCAGGCCCCGATGCGCACGCTGATCGCCGGCGAGCCGCTGCCGCCGGGGATGCGCCGCGACGACCCGCGCGTGCTGCGCGAGGACGCCATGCTCCAACTGCCCGGCACCCAGGTGCGGTACTTCCGCATCGTGGACGCGGGCGAAGAGGTCTCCGAGGCCCTGGTCCGCCGGGACGCGCAGGAAGCGCTCGTCGTACCGCTGCGCGGGGCGACCCAGCTGCTCGGCGCGGTCGAGGTGCACGACCGGCTCAGCCGGTGGCGCGGCTTCGGCAAGGCCGACATCCAGCTCCTGCGCACGCTGGCGAGCCACCTGTCCACCGCGGTGGACAACCGGCGCCTGCTCGCCCGGCTGCGCCACGACGCCTACCACGACCCGCTGACCGGCCTGCTCAACCGGCCCGGCTTCCGCGAGGCCGCCGGCGAGCCGATGCGCGAGGCGGACGCGGCCGTGGTCGTCCGCATCGACCTCGACGTGCTGTCCACCGTCTCCGACGCGCTCGGCCAGGCCTGGGGCAACCGGATGGTCGTCGCCGCGGGCCGCCGGCTGCGCGACGAGCTCGGACCGGAGGTGCCGCTGGCCAGGCTGGAGGGCGGCGCGTTCGCCGCGCTGCTGCTCGACCGGCAGGCCGAGCAGATCCAGGAGATCGCCGAACGGCTGCGCGCCGCGCTGTCGGTGCCGTACCCGGTCGACCGGCTCACCGTCGAGGCGGGCGCGGTCGTCGGCTGGGCCACCACGGCCGACTGCGAGATCGACGAGCCCGACCCCGACGCGCTGCTGCAACGCGCCGACGTGGCGGTCCGGGCGACCAGCGACAACGAGCCGCTGCGCCAGTACGCGCCCAGCATGGGCCAGATCTTCCTGCGCCGCTTCCAGCTCGTGACGCAGTTCCGGTCCGCGCTGGAGAACGGCCAGATCTCCGTGCACTACCAGCCGAAGGTCGCGCTGCCGAGCCGCCAGGTGGTCGGCGCGGAGGCGCTGGTGCGCTGGAAGCACCCCGAGTTCGGCCGCGTCGACCCGGACGAGTTCGTGCCCGCCGTCGAGGCGACCGGCCTGGTGGACGTGCTCACCGACTTCGTCATGGACACGGCGCTGGCGCGGGTGCGCCTGTGGATCGACCGCGGGCTGCGGATGTCCATCGCGGTGAACCTCTCCGTGCGGACGTTGGCCGACGAGGAGTTCCCCGACCGCGTCGCGGCGGCGTTGAAGCGCCACGAGGTGCCGCCGGAGCTGCTGACGTTCGAGCTGACCGAGTCCGGCGTGATGGCCGACCCCGAACGCGCGCTGCCGGTGCTGCGGCGGCTGCACCAGATGGGCGTCGTGCTGGCCGTGGACGACTTCGGCACCGGCTACTCGTCGCTGGCGTACCTGCGGCAGCTCCCCGTGGACGAGGTGAAGATCGACAAGAGCTTCGTCCTGGGCATGGGCACCGACCTGGGCGACATGGCGGTGGTCCGCTCGATCGTCGAACTGGGCCACTCGCTGGGCCTCACGGTCGTCGCCGAGGGCGTCGAGGACGACGCGGCGCGCGACCAGCTCGTCGGCATGGGCTGCGACGTGGCGCAGGGCTACCTGATCTCCCGGCCGCTGTCCGAGGACCGCTTCGAGGCGTGGCTGCGGGCCCGGACGGTCCAGGTGAGGGGCGCTCGGGATGAGACGGTGCTCACCTTGGTCCACTGAGCGGGCACCCCGATTTCCGTCCCGAGGCACGGCTGTTGTAGAGTTCTCCTCGCTGCAAGAGCAACAGCAAGCCCCTTTAGCTCAGTCGGCAGAGCGTCTCCATGGTAAGGAGAAGGTCTACGGTTCGATTCCGTAAAGGGGCTCAACAACTGGCCGCGGTGCTCGTGCACTGCGGCTGCGTTGTCTCAGCGGTGTAGCTCAGTTGGTAGAGCAAGCGGCTCATAATCGCTGTGTCGCCGGTTCAAGTCCGGCCACCGCTACTCAGCTAGATCCCCGCCAGGCGGTAAGCCCGTACTGGGGAATCGGGGCACACGAGCTCTAGGAAGGCAAGGACCGTGGCTGCAACCGACGTACGCCCCAAGATCACCCTCGCGTGCGAGGAGTGCAAGCACCGGAACTACATCACCAGGAAGAACCGGCGCAACGACCCGGACCGCCTGGAGATCAAGAAGTTCTGCCCGAACTGCAAGACCCACCGCGCTCACAAGGAAACCCGCTGAGCCGGTAGCCAGACCGCACGACGAGGCCCGTCCCGGGATCCGGGGCGGGCCTCGTCGCGTATAGCCTGCTGGCCGTGCCTCTCGACCAGTCGTTCGTCGGACGTTCCTACCCGCCGTCGCCGCCCTACGAAGTGGGCCGCGAGAAGATCCGCGAGTTCGCCGAGGCCCTCGGCGAGACGAGCCCGCTGCACCGCGACCCCGAAGCCGCCCGCGCGGCCGGGTACCGCGACGTCATCGCGCCGCCCACGTTCGCGATCATCGTCTCGCTGAAGGCGAACGACGTGCTGGTCGACGACCCGGACCTGGGCCTGGACTACAGCCGCGTGGTGCACGGCGACCAGTCGTTCGTCCACCACCGCCCGATCGTCGCGGGCGACCGGCTCACCGCCGTGCTGCACGTGGACGGCATCACCTCCCGGATGGGCAACGACATGCTGTCGGTCCGGGCCGAGCTGAGCACCGAGGACGGCGAACCGGTCACGACGGGCCGCTGCACCCTCGTGGTGCGGGGGGAGGACGCGTGATCCGCATCTCGGAGGTCTCCGTCGGCGACGAGCTGCCGCCGCTGTCGCTGCGCATCACGCGCGCCGACCTGGTCCGGTACGCGGGCGCGTCCGGCGACTTCAACCCGATCCACTGGAACGAGCGGTTCGCCCGCGAGGTCGGCCTGCCCGGCGTGATCGCGCACGGGATGCTCACCATGGGCATGGCCGTCCGGATCGTCACCGAGTGGGCGGGCGACCCGGGCGCGGTCGTGCAGTACGGCGTGCGGTTCGGCAGGCCCGTGCCGGTGCCCGACGACGACAAGGGCGCGCTGGTGGACGTCACCGCGAAGGTGACCAAGGTCCTGGACGACGGCACGGTCAAGGTCAACGTGACGGCCTCGTTCGAGGGCAAGTCCGTGCTCGGCGGCGCGTCGGCGCTGGTCCGCCTGCCCGCCTAGAGGTCGCCTCGGAAGCCGCCCTAGAAGTCGCACAGCGCGCTGGTGGTGGCGCCGGTGGCCGTGGCCGAACGCCGTTCGACCTCGGCCACCCGCACCTCGCACGCCACGTCGCCGCCGTCGGGCCCGATCGTGACGGTCAGCACGCCGTGCTCGGGCTCGCCGGCGGTCACCAGCTCCACCTGCCAGGGCAGCGCGGTCAGCTCCTCCTGGCGCGTCTCGCCGCCCTGGAACGTCGAGTAGGTGACGGTGGCCCGCGCCGCCGTGCCGCTGACCAGGTAGACGACACGGACCGGCGGTTCGGGCGCCGCGGTCCACAGCACGAGCACGAGCGCGCCCACCACGAGCGCCGCCGAGCCCGCGATCACGGGCCACTTGCGGGCCGGGCGCTCCGGCGGGTCGGACTCCGTCATGCGCTGGGCTCCTCGGGTGAAGATCGGTTGGACTGAATAGACCATCGGTGTATTTCTACCGACGGTTACACCAGTCACTCGAAGGAGTTACCCAGAGTCAGTTCGAACCCAACAAAGTGTTCTCCATCACAGTTACGTCGGGTGAGTGGAATGAGTCTCAATACGCCGAAAGGCACCCCCGAGGGGGTGCCTTTCGTGACGGGGCGTCGAGAACTCGGCGCTACTTGACCTCGGCCAGCAGCTCGGCCATGCGGGTCACGCCGGTCTTCAGGTCGTCGTCACCCAGCGCGTACGACAGCCGCAGGTAGCCGGGCGTGCCGAACGCCTCACCGGGCACCACGGCCACCTCGGCGTGCTCCAGGATCAGCGCCGCGAGCTGCACCGTGTCGGTGATCGTCGTGCCGCGCAGCTCCTTGCCGATCAGCGCCTTCACCGACGGGTACACGTAGAACGCGCCCTTCGGGGTCGGGCACTCCACGCCGGGGATGGCGGACAGCAGGTCGACGATCGTGCGGCGACGGCGGTCGAACGCCTCGCGCATCTCGTGCGCCGCGTCCAGCGGCCCGGACACGGCCTCCAGCGCGGCCCGCTGCGACACGTTCGCCACGTTCGAGGTCAGGTGCGACTGGAGGTTCGCGGCGGCCTTCACCACGTCGGTGGGGCCGATCAGCCAGCCGACCCGCCAGCCGGTCATCGCGTAGGTCTTGGCCACGCCGTTGAGCACGATCGTGCGGTCCGCCATCGCGGGCACGGCCACCGGCAGCGACACCGACTCGGCGCCGTCGTAGACCAGGTGCTCGTAGATCTCGTCGGTGATCACCCAGAGCCCGTGCTCCAGCGCCCACTCGCCGATCGCGGTGATCTGCTCGCGGCTGTAGACCGAGCCGGTCGGGTTGGACGGCGAGCACAGCAGCAGCACCTTGGTCTTCGGGGTGCGCGCCGCCTCGAGCTGCTCCACCGTGACCAGGTAGTCGGTCGACTCGTCCGCCGTGACCTGCACGGGGACGCCGCCCGCGAGCGTGATGGCCTCGGGGTAGGTGGTCCAGTACGGCGCGGGCAGCAGGACCTCGTCGCCCGGGTCCACGACCGTCGCGAACGCCTGGTAGACGGCCTGCTTGCCGCCGTTGGTGATCAGCACCTGCGCGGCGGTGACCTCGTAGCCCGAGTCGCGCTTGGTCTTCGCGGCTACGGCTTCCCGCAGCTCGGGCAGGCCGGCGGCGGGCGTGTAGCGGTGGTTCTTCGGGTCCGCGCAGGCCGCCTGAGCTGCGGCGACGATGGTGTCAGGGGTCGGGAAGTCGGGCTCGCCCGCGCCGAAGCCGATCACCGGTCGGCCCGCGGCCTTGAGCGCCTTCGCCTTCGCGTCGACCGCGAGGGTGGCGGACTCGGCGATGCCGCCGATCCGCTGGGAGATCCGCGGGTGCTCGGAGGTGGTGGTCCCGGTGGTCGTCTGAGGCGTGCCCATGCCGCCAATCGTGGCAGATCGCACATCCGGGTGAGCGTCCGGCACCCCCTCTGACCGGGCCAGTTGGAAGGAGGGGCACCTGGTGCCGTATGCTTCCGGTCTTGGAACGTCCAGTCGCTGCCTCACGGGCCACGTGAGGAGGGTGCGGGGCGTCTCCAGCCAGGGGATTCCGGTTTCCGGATCCCAAAGGGGTGTAGCTCAACTGGCAGAGCAGCGGTCTCCAAAACCGCAGGTTGCAGGTTCAAGTCCTGTCGCCCCTGCGTCGAAGCGCGATGGTGAGCGGAGGACGGCATGAGCGAGGGCCGCGAGCAGGACCAGCCGGACGAGCGCGAGGGCGCGTCCCGGCCGGTTACCGCCGCAGCGCGGCGCGAGCGCCGTGGTTCCGTGCGTCCGGCGGGCCGCAAGGACTCCGTGGAGGCGAAGAAGGCGGCCGAGGCCGACTCCGACGCCGAGGAGACCAAGAAGGGCCGCGCCACGCGCTCACGGGCGGAAGCGGAGAAGACCCGCGTCGGTTTCTTCGCCCGGATCGTCCGGTACATCCGCGAGGTGGTCAGCGAGCTGCGCAAGGTCATCTGGCCGACCCGCAAGCAGATGATCACCTACACCGGAGTCGTGTTGGTCTTCGTGGCCTTCATGGTGGCGTTGGTGTTCGGCCTGGATACGGCCTTCGCCTGGGGCATGTTCCGGGTGTTCGGCTGAGCCGATCACCTGCCGCCCCCGGTGGCGGCGGACATGTGATGCATGAGAGGAAGCGAGACCCACAGTGACCTCCGAGAACGGCGGCGTTGACGCCCAGGAGCTGAACGACCTGACCGACGAGCGGGACTTCGACGGTGGCGTCGAGGACGTCGAGCAGGCGGAGGCGTCGGAGGACACCGAGGAGTCCGCCACCGTCGAGGCCGAGTCCGGCGGCGACGTCGAGTCCGATGACGAGGACGTCGAGTCCGGCGGTGACGTCGAGTCCGACGAGGACGACGTCGAGTCGGGCGGTGACGTGGAGTCCGGCGGTGACGTCGAGGCCGCCGTCGTCGACATCGACGCCGAGCCCGCGGACCCCGCCGAGGAGATGCGCGAAGCACTGCGGCGCGCGCCCGGCGACTGGTACGTCGTGCACTCGTACGCCGGTTACGAGAACAAGGTCAAGACGAACCTCGAGACGCGCATCCAGACGCTCGACATGGAGGACTACATCTTCCAGGTCGAGGTGCCGACCGAGGAAGTCACCGAGATCAAGAACGGCCAGCGCAAGCAGGTGCAGCGCAAGGTGCTGCCCGGCTACATCCTGGTCCGCATGGAGCTCAACGACGCGTCGTGGAGCGCGGTGCGCAACACGCCGGGCGTGACGGGTTTCGTCGGCGCGACGTCCAAGCCGTCGCCGCTGACCATCGACGAGGTGCTGAAGTTCCTGCTGCCCCAGGTCGAGCCGAAGCCCGCCGCCGGCAAGAAGAGCGCCGCGGCCCCCGCGAAGTCGACCGTCGAGGTGGACTTCGAGGTCGGCGAGTCGGTCACGGTCATGGACGGCCCGTTCGCCACGCTGCCCGCGACGATCAGCGAGGTCAACGCGGACGGCCAGAAGCTGAAGGTGCTGGTGTCGATCTTCGGTCGCGAGACCCCGGTCGAGCTGTCGTTCAGCCAGGTCTCCAAGATCTGACCAGGACAACAAGACTCCGGCTCCCCTCCTGACGGGCGGGAGCCGGCAGCCACGCTGCGGCTGGCAGGGCCGCGCGCGGACACCGCAATAAAGGAACCGAGATGCCTCCCAAGAAGAAGAAGCTCGCAGCGATCATCAAGCTGCAGATCAAGGCCGGGGCCGCGAACCCCGCGCCGCCGGTCGGCCCCGCGCTGGGTCAGCACGGCGTCAACATCATGGAGTTCTGCAAGCAGTACAACGCCGCGACCGAGTCGCAGCGCGGCACGGTCGTGCCGGTCGAGATCTCCGTGTACGAAGACCGCTCGTTCGACTTCAAGCTCAAGACCCCGCCGGCCGCGAAGCTGCTGCTCAAGGCCGCCGGTGTGGAGAAGGGCTCGGGCGAGCCGCACCGCCTCAAGGTCGCCAAGGTGACCATGGACCAGGTGCGGGAGATCGCGCAGTCCAAGATGGTCGACCTCAACGCCAACGACGTGGACCAGGCGGCGAAGATCATCGCTGGCACCGCCCGCTCCATGGGCATCACCGTCGAAGGCTGACCCTTTTCTCTTTCGTAGTCGTGGGAGAGCCGAGCGCTGGCTCGTCACCACAACTGATCCACTTTAAGGACAGAAGCATGAAGCGCAGCAAGGCGTACAAGAACGCTGCTGAGCTGGTTGACCGGGAGCGGCTCTACTCGCCGCTGGAGGCAGCCAAGCTCGCCAAGGAGACTTCCAAGGTGAAGCTGGACGCGACCGTCGAGGTCGCGATCCGGCTCGGCGTCGACCCCCGCAAGGCCGACCAGATGGTCCGCGGCACCGTGAACCTGCCGCACGGTACGGGCAAGACCGCCCGCGTGATCGTCTTCGCCACCGGTGACAAGGCCGCCGAGGCCGAGGCCGCCGGTGCCGACGCGGTCGGCTCCGAGGACCTGATCGAGCGCATCCAGGGCGGCTGGCTCGAGTTCGACGCCGCGATCGCCACGCCCGACCAGATGGCCAAGGTCGGTCGCATCGCCCGCATCCTCGGCCCGCGCGGCCTGATGCCGAACCCGAAGACCGGCACCGTGACGCCCGACGTCACCAAGGCCGTGAACGAGATCAAGGGCGGCAAGATCAACTTCCGGGTCGACAAGCAGGCCAACCTGCACCTCGTCATCGGCAAGGTGTCGTTCGACCCGGAGAAGCTGGTCGAGAACTACGCCGCCGCGCTGGACGAGATCCTGCGCGCCAAGCCGTCGGCGGCCAAGGGCCGGTACCTGAAGAAGATCACGGTCTCGACCACGATGGGCCCCGGCATCCCGGTCGACCCGAACCGCACCCGCAACCTGCTGTCCGACGAGGTCACCGTCTGACGACGGCTCGTCGCGTAGCACCCCGAAGCGCCCCTCGGCCTCCCGCCGAGGGGCGCTTCGCGTTGTCCGGGGCGCGTCAGGAGCAGCTTGGCTCGGCCGTGTAGCCGGTGATCGCCCACGCGCCGCTGGTCTGCTTGGTGAGCACGAACTTGCCCAGCTTCGGCCCGCTGCGCACCACCAGCGCGCACGAGCTGACCTCGACCGAGCCGGACGCGGGCGGGGTGACCATCGTGTCGGGGAAGCCGAGCTGCCGGTAGGTGCTCACGTCGGTCACCTGCTCCTTGAGCCTGGCCACCGCGGCCGGGCAGTCGGCCGCGCCGAACGCCTCCGCGAACGCCTTCCTCGGCCCGTCGCCCTTGAAGTACAGGCACGCCTGGTTGCCGTCACCGGTGCCGACGTGCTTGTAGAACTGCCCGACCGTGCCGGTGATGCCGTACGGGGTGGGCGGCGCGATGACGTTGTTCTCGACGCCGCCGCTGTCGACGGCCACGCTGCCGGGGTCCTCGCCGCCGAAGTACTGCTCGTAGAAGTACGAAGCCACCAGCAGCACGATCACCAGGTACACCAGGCGTCGGACGAGCTTGCTGCCGAGCAGGATCTTCCACAGCGGTTTGCGCGGCGGGGCTGCCTGCGGCGGGAACGGGTAACCCGGCGGTGCGCCGACCGGCGGTGCGCCGCCCGGTGGCAGGCCGAGCGGCGGGGTGGCGCCGGGCGGCAGGCTCGGTGGCGTGGAGCCCTGGGCCTGCTGGAAGCGCTGGAACTCCTGGAACCGCTGGAACTCCTGGAACTGCCGGAGCTGTTCCGGGTCGAGGTCCGGTGGCGGCGGGTTCCGCGGGGGCTCGTCGGTCACAGGTCACATCATGCCGATTTGGAGCCGCCGCGACACGTCCCGTACTCTGGACGACGGTTCACCAAAGACCGCTGGTCTCCTGCGTCGGTCGACGCAGGACGAAGGCCCCGCGAGGCGGGCGGCCCGCGCAGGAGAACGAGGAAGACTTGAGGCGTGTTCGCACGCCCGTCACGCCCCGTGCTGCTGCGCCGGGGCGTTTTTGCTTTGCGCGGACCTCTCGGCTCGACCGGCGCGTCACCAAGCCCAGAGAGGAGGCGATCATGGCGAAGCCCAGCAAGGTTTCGGCCGTCGCCGAGCTCACGGACAAGTTCCGTGGAAGCTCGGCCGCTGTCGTGACCGAGTACCGCGGCCTCTCCATGGCGCAGCTCACCACGCTGCGTCGCGCTCTCGGCGCGGGCACCACGTACACCGTTGCGAAGAACACGCTGGTCAAGCGTGCCGCTGAGGACGCGGGCGTCGAGGGCCTCGAGGCCCTGCTCGTCGGTCCGACCGCGATCGCCTTCGTCGAAGGCGAACCGGTCGACGCGGCGAAGGCCCTGCGTGACTTCGCGAAGGACAACAAGGCCCTGGTCATCAAGGGCGGCTACATGGACGGCCGCCCCCTCTCGGTCGACGAGGTCACCGCCATCGCGGACCTCGAGACCCGTGAGGTGCTGCTCGCCAAGCTGGCGGGCGCGATGAAGGGCAACCTGGCCAAGGCTGCGGGTCTGTTCCAGGCCCCCGCTTCCCAGGTCGCCCGCCTGGCTGCTGCCCTCCAGGAGAAGAAGGCCGCGGAGGCGCCTGCCGCCGCCGAGGCCGACGCTCCGGCCGAAAGCTGACCACACCCAGACACTCCGCGTCCCGGCCGCAGTTCGGGCGTTGATAGAGAAAGGACCGCCATCATGGCGAAGCTCAGCACCGACGAGCTGCTCGACGCGTTCAAGGAGATGACCCTCCTGGAGCTCTCGGCCTTCGTGAAGGAGTTCGAGACCACCTTCGAGGTCACCGCCGCGGCTCCGGTCGCCGTCGCCGCCGCCGGCCCGGCCGGCCCGGCCGCCGCCGAGGTCGAGGAGAAGGACGAGTTCACCGTCGTCCTCGAGGGCGCCGGCGACAAGAAGATCCAGGTCATCAAGGTCGTCCGCGAGGTCGTCTCGGGCCTGGGCCTGAAGGAGGCCAAGGAGCTGGTCGAGTCCGCTCCGAAGCCGCTGCTGGAGAACGTGGCGAAGGACGTCGCCGACGCCGCCAAGGAGAAGCTCGAGGCCGCCGGCGCCAAGATCTCGCTCAAGTGATCTAGCGCTACCGCTGCCGCGAAGGCGGGCACCCGAACCGGGTGTCCGCCTTCGTGCTGTCTGCGGCCGGTGATCTTGACCACGTCGTCGTGGGTGGCCCACCATCGAGACCCGTGGTGGGACGCCGGCATGACGCCACTCACACCGTTACCCACCCGAAACCCGCATTAACCCAACTGGTGAGTAACCACGACGGGGCAGCCTCGTTGCACCGGTATGACACCGGCCTGTCCGGTGTCGGGCGAGGTTGGCCGCTGACCTGGAGGTGCGATGGGCGTCGAGGTGGTCGTCGAGGGCCTGACCAAGTCCTTCGGCAAGCAGACCATCTGGCGGGACGTCACGCTCACCCTCCCGCCGGGTGAGGTCAGCGTGATGCTCGGGCCGTCGGGCACGGGCAAGTCGGTCTTCCTGAAGTCCCTGGTGGGCCTGCTGAAACCGGAGCAGGGCAAGATCGTCATCAACGGTGTCGACCTGGTCCGCTGCTCCGAGCACAAGCTCTACGAGATCCGCAAGCTGTTCGGCGTGCTGTTCCAGGACGGCGCGCTGTTCGGCTCGATGAACCTCTTCGACAACGTCGCCTTCCCGCTGCGCGAGCACACCCGCAAGACCGAGGCCGAGGTCCGGCGGATCGTGCTGGAGAAGATGGAGATGGTCGGCCTCGTCGGCGCGGAGCGCAAGCTCCCCGGCGAGATCTCCGGCGGCATGCGCAAGCGCGCCGGCCTGGCCCGCGCGCTGGTGCTGGACCCGGAGATCATCCTGTGCGACGAGCCGGACTCCGGCCTCGACCCGGTCCGCACGGCCTACCTCAGCCAGCTCCTCATCGACCTGAACGCGCAGATCGACGCCACGATCCTGATCGTCACGCACAACATCACGGTGGCCCGCACGGTCCCGGACAACCTCGGCATGCTGTTCCGCCGCGAGCTGGTCATGTTCGGTCCCCGCGAGGTGCTGCTGACCAGCGACGAGCCGGTGGTCGAGCAGTTCCTCAACGGCCGCCGCATCGGCCCGATCGGCATGTCGGAGGAGAAGGACCAGGCGACGATGGCCGCCGAGCTGGCGCACCGCGACGCGGGCCACTCGGACGGCTCGCCGGACGAGGACGTGCGCGGGGTCGTGCCCCAGCTGGAACCGACGCCCGGCCTCCCGCCGCGCGGCGCGGTGCGGCGGCGCAAGGACCGCGTGATGAGCATCCTGCACACGCTGCCCGCCGAGGCGCAGCAGAGCATCATCAACAGCCTCACGCCCGAGGAGCGCCACCACTACCGGGTGATGGCCGGCGCGGGCGACCGGACGGGCCCGATCACCGCCCCGCCGAGCACGCCCAGTCCGTGGCCGCGCCAGGGAGGGGTGCTGTGAGCGCGCCCGCGGCGTTCCCCGGCGTCGGCGCGCTGCGCGAGACGGGCCGGATGTTCGCGCTCGGCATCGATGTCGTGCGCAACACGTTCCGCCGCCCGTTCCAACTGCGGGAGTTCATCCAGCAGTGCTGGTTCGTGGTGAGCGTGACCGTGCTGCCGACGGCCCTGGTGTCGATCCCGTTCGGCGCGGTCATCGCGTTGCAGATCGGGTCGCTGACCAGGCAGATCGGTGCGCAGTCGTTCACCGGCGCGGCGAGCGTGCTGGCGATCATCCAGCAGGCCAGCCCGATCGTGACGGCCCTGCTGATCGCGGGCGCGGGCGGCTCGGCGATCTGCGCGGACCTCGGCTCGCGCACGATCCGCGAGGAGATCGACGCCATGGAGGTGCTGGGCGTCTCGCCGATCCACCGCCTGGTCGTGCCGCGGGTGCTGGCCGCGATGCTGGTGTCCGTGCTGCTCAACGGCATGGTCAGCGTGGTCGGCGTGATGGGCGGCTACTTCTTCAACGTGATCCTCCAGGACGGCACGCCCGGCGCGTACCTGGCGAGCTTCAGCGCGCTGGCGCAGCTGCCGGACCTGTGGATCTCCGAGATCAAGGCCCTGATCTTCGGGTTCATCGCGGGCATCGTGGCCGCCTACCGCGGGCTGAACCCGGCGGGCGGGCCGAAGGGCGTCGGCGACGCGGTCAACCAGGCCGTGGTCATCACGTTCCTGCTGCTGTTCTTCGTGAACTTCGTGCTCACCACGATCTACCTCCAGGTCGTCCCGGCGAAGGGGAGCTGAGATGGCCGCGATCAACGACCGCTTCCGCAAGGCGGCGAACGCGCCGCTGACCGTGCTGGACTCGTTCGGCGACCAGCTGTGGTTCTACATCCGCGCCCTGTGCTGGACGCCGCGCACGCTGACCCGCTACCTGCGCGAGACGCTGCGGCTGCTGGCCGAGGTGAGCTTCGGGTCCGGCGCGCTGGCCGTCATCGGCGGCACGATCGGCGTGATGGTCGGCCTGTCGGTGTTCACCGGCACGGTCGTCGGTCTCCAGGGCTTCACCGCGCTGAACCAGATCGGCACGTCGGCGTTCGCGGGCTTCGTGTCCGCGTACTTCAACACCCGCGAGATCGCGCCGCTGGTCGCGGGGCTGGCGCTGAGCGCGACCGTGGGCTCCGGCTTCACCGCGCAGCTGGGCGCGATGCGGATCTCGGAGGAGATCGACGCGCTGGAGGTCATGGGCATCCCCAGCCTGCCGTTCCTGGTCACCACGCGGATCATCGCGGGCTTCGTCGCGATCATCCCGCTGTACGTGATCGGCCTGCTCACGTCGTACCTGGCCGCGAGGTTGATCACGGTCGAGTTCTACGGGCAGTCGGCGGGCACCTACGACCACTACTTCAACCTGTTCCTGCCACCGGTCGACGTGCTCTGGTCGTTCGGCAAGGTGCTGGTGTTCGCCGTGGTGATCATCCTGACCCACTGCTACTACGGCTACCGCGCCAGCGGCGGCCCGGCGGGCGTGGGCGTGGCGGTGGGCCGGGCCGTGCGCACGGCGATCGTCACGACGAGCCTGCTGGACTTCTTCCTGAGCCTGGCGATCTGGGGCACGACGACGACGGTGAGGATCGCGGGATGACCGCCGACGTGTTCTTCCCAGCGGAGGCGGCGACGGGTTCTGTCGACGTGTTCTTCCCAGCGGAGGCGGCGACGGGTTCTGTCGACGTGTTCTTCTCAGCGGAGGCGGCGACGGGTTCTGTCGACGTGTTCTTCTCAGCGGAGGCGGCGACGTGCTGAGGCGACGACTCCTGGGCGTCGTGTTCATCGCGGTCATCGCCCTGTTCCTCTCCGTCACGGTGGCGATGTACAACGACGCGTTCACCGAGGTCGTGAAGGTGACGCTGAAGACCGACCGGGTCGGCAACCAGCTGCTGGTCGACTCCGACGTCAAGGTTCGCGGCATGATCGTCGGCCAGGTGAAGGCCATCCGGACCTCGGGCGACGGCGCCGAGCTCGACCTGGCGCTGGACCCCGAGCAGGTCAGGCACATCCCCGCCAACGTCTCCGCGCGCCTGCTGCCGAAGACCCTGTTCGGCGAGCGGTACGTGAACCTGGTGGTGCCCGACCAGCGCCAGGACCCGCTCGCCGAGGGCGACGTCATCGAGCAGGACCGCTCCAGCGGCGCCATCGAGTTGGAACGGGTGCTCGACGACCTGATGCCGGTGCTCCAGGCGGTGCAGCCGGAGAAGCTGGCGACCACGCTGACCGCGATGTCGCAGGCGTTGGAGAACCGCGGCAAGCCGCTGGGCGAGACGCTGGTGCAGCTCGACGCCTACCTGGGCGAGTTCAACCCGCAGCTGCCCAAGCTCAAGGACGGCATCAGCCGACTCGCCGACGTCTCGGACGTCTACGCCGACGCCGCGCCGGACCTGGTGCAGGCGCTGTCGGACGCCACCGTCACCAGCCGCACGCTGGTCGAGCAGCGCGAGAACCTGCTGGCCATGTACGGCACGCTGACCACCACCTCGCTGGACCTGAACAGCTTCCTCGCGGTGAACAAGAACAACCTGATCCAGCTCGCCGACGTCAGCAAGCCGACGCTGGAGCTGCTGGCCAAGTACGCGCCCGAGTACCCGTGCCTGCTCAAGGGCCTGTCGGAGTTCAAGCCGATCATGGACCAGGTGTTCGGCAAGGGCACCGACGAGCCGGGCCTGCACATCACGCTGGAGATCACCGCCAGCCGCGGCAAGTACGAGCCGGGCAAGGACGACCCGGAGTACGCCGACAAGCGCGGCCCGCGCTGCTACGACATCGTGCCGAGGCCGGACCCGTTCCCGCAGTACCCGCCGGAGGGCCCGGTCAAGGACGGCTCGAGGTCACCGGCGCCCGCGCGCTCGGCCACCGACGGCGTGCTGCCGCCGAACACGGGGCAGATCCGGCAGGACGGCACGGTCGTGTCGTCGTTCACCGGCGTGCCGTCGCTGGCGAACTCGCCGGAGGAGCAGGACTTCCTGGCCGCGCTGCTCGCGCCCGAGTTCGGGGTGGAGAAGCGCGAGATGCCGAGCTTCACCGCGCTGCTGCTCGGCCCCCTGTACCGGGGCGCGGAGGTGACGGTATGAGGTCCCTGGCCGCGCCGCTGATCAAGCTGGCCGTGTTCGCGCTGGTCACGATCCTGGCGACCACGCTGCTCGCGGTGACGATCTCGAACGTGGACTTCAACGGCGCCACCGGGTACACGGCCCGGTTCACGGACGTGACGGCGCTCAACGAGGGCGACGACGTCCGCATCGCGGGTGTCCGGGTCGGCCAGGTCGACGAGATCCGCGTGGTCGACCGGAGGCTGGCCGAGGTGGAGTTCTCGCTGGAGGGCGACCGCACGCTGCCCGCGTCGGTCACCGCGACGATCAAGTACCGCAACCTCGTCGGCCAGCGGTACATCGCGCTGGAGCACGGCGTGGGCGACGCGTCCGCGCTCAAGCCCGGCGACGTGATCCCGCTGGAGCGCACCAAGCCGGCGCTCGACCTGACCGTGCTGTTCAACGGCTTCAAGCCGCTGTTCCAGGCGCTGAACCCGGACGACGTGAACAAGCTGTCCGGCGAGATCATCCAGGTGTTGCAGGGCGAGGGCGGCACGATCGACAGCCTGCTGCGCCACACCGCGTCGCTGACGTCCACGCTGGCGAGCCGCGACCGGGTGATCGGCGAGGTGATCACCAACCTCAACGCCGTGCTCGACACCGTGAACTCGCGCACCGAGCAGGTGTCCACGCTGGTCACCACGTTGCAGGAGCTGACGACGGGCCTCGCGGGCGACCGGCAGCCCATCGGTGAGGCGATCAGCGCGATGGGTGAGCTGACCACGACGACGGCCGACCTGCTCGACCAGTCGCGGCAGCCGTTGAAGGACGACATCGCGCACCTCGGCCTGGTGTCGCAGACGCTGGCCGACAACGAGGCCGTCGTGGAGGGTGTCATCCAGCGCCTGCCGACCAAGATCGAGGCGATGTCGCGGACCGCGTCCTACGGGTCCTGGTTCAACTTCTTCCTGTGCGAGGGCACCGGGCAGGTCGCCGTGCCGCCGATCGTCAACGACCCGATCCCGATCACGGCCTTGCCGGTCACGCAGCCGAGGTGCCGCCGATGAAACCTGCCCAGAACCACAACAGGCAGCGCAACCCGGTGACGGTCGGCGTGGTCAGCCTCACCGTGATCGCCCTGCTGCTGCTCGCCGCGTTCAACTCCGACGACCTGCCGATCATCGGCGGCGGCACCACGTACTCGGCCGAGTTCACCGAGGCCGCGGGCCTGGTGCCGTCCAACGAGGTGCGGGTGGCCGGGGTGAAGGTCGGCAAGGTGACCGACGTCGAGCTGGACGGCGACAAGGTCAGGGTGTCGTTCCGGGTGAAGGACGCCTGGGTGGGCGACCGCACCACCGCGGTGATCCGGATCAAGACGCTGCTGGGGCAGAAGTTCCTGGCGCTGGACCCGCAGGGCTCCGAGCCGCTGGACCCGGGCGACCCGATCCCGCGCGAGCGCACGCTGTCGCCGTACGACGTGCAGGAGGCGTTCAACGGCCTGGCGGACACGGTCGGCCAGATCGACACCAAGCAGCTCGCGGACAGCTTCCAGGTGCTCTCGGAGACCTTCCAGGGCTCGGCGGAGAGCGTGCGCGGCGCGTTGGACGGCCTGTCGGCGCTGTCGAAGACGATCTCGTCGCGCGACGAGCAGTTGGCGCAGCTGCTGGCCAACACCAACCAGATCACCAAGACCCTGTCCGACCGCAACGAGCAGTTCGAGAAGCTGCTCGCGGACGGCAACCTGCTGCTGGGCGAGCTGCGCAAGCGGCGGGACGCGATCAGCGCGCTGCTCAACGGCACGCGTCAGCTGTCCAAGGAGCTGTCCGGCCTGGTCGCCGACAACTCCGCGCAGCTGCGGCCCGCCCTGGAACAGCTCGACCGGGTCACCACGATGTTGCAGCGCAACCAGGACTCGCTCGACCGCAGCCTGTCGCTGATGGGCCCGTTCTTCCGGGTGTTCGCCAACACCCTGGGCAACGGCCGCTGGTTCGACGTCTACATCTGCGGCCTGCTGCCACCGTCGGTGAACCTCGGCGTGGTCGGCTTCAACGACGAGGGCTGCCTCCCTCCCGGCGTGCAGCGCTCCACGACGTCCGGGGGAGGGAACTGACGTGGCGACCACGAGGACCGGCCGTGACCTGGCCCGTGCCGCGGCGATCGCGTGCGTGCTCGCGCTGGTGGCCGCGGCCGCGCTGTGGTGGGTGTTCGCGGGCGCGGACAGCCGCCGGGTGACCGCGGTGTTCGGCGCGGCCGTCGGCGTCTACCCCGGCTCGGACGTGCGGGTGCTCGGCGTGCGGGTCGGCACGATCGACGAGGTCGAGCCGCAGGGCGGGACCGTGCGGGTGGTGATGTCGCTCGACCGCTCGGTGAAGGTGCCCGCGGACGCGCAGGCCGTCGTGGTCGCGCCCAGCGTGGTCAGCGACCGGTACGTGCAGCTCGCGCCCGCCTACACCGGCGGCGCGACGATGGGGGAGAACGCGACCATCCCGCGCGAGCGCACCGCCACCCCCGTCGAGCTGGACGAGCTGTACGCGAGCCTGAACGACCTGACCACCGCGCTCGGCCCGAACGGGGCGAACAAGAACGGCGCGCTGTCGGACCTGCTGGACTCGGCCGCGACCGACCTCCGGGGCAACGGGCAGGCGCTCGGCGACACCATCAAGCAGCTCGGTGACGCCACCCGCACGCTGTCCGGCTCGAAGGACGACCTGTTCGGCACCGTGGACAACCTGGCGAAGTTCACCGGCATGCTGGCCGCCAACGACAGCCAGGTGCGCGACCTGAACCGGCAGCTGGCCGAGGTCGCCGGGTTCCTCGCCGACGAGCGGGAGAACTTGGGCGGCGCGCTCAACGAGCTGGCGACGGCGCTGGGCCAGGTGCAGGGCTTCATCCAGGACAACCGGGCCGTGCTCAAGTCCAACGTGGACAAGCTCGCCGGCATCACCCAGGTCCTGGTCGACCAGCGCGCGTCGCTGGCCGAGGCGCTGGACGTGGGGCCGCTGGCCCTGGGCAACCTGCAGAACGCCTACAACGCGGCCTCCGGCACGCTCGACACCAGGGCCGACCTCAACGAGCTGAACCAGCCGCCGATCGTGCTGGTCTGCAAGATCGTCCAGGGCATCGAGCCGGGCCGGGTGCCGGGCGTGCTCGCCGAGACGTGCCGCCAACTGGAGCCGGTGCTCAGCGGCGCGGTGCCGTTGAAGACGCCCGCCGAAGTGGTGAGCGACCTGTCCCAGGGCAAGCTGCCGCTGCCCCTGCCGCTCGCGGGGGTGCCCCAGTGAGGCGGATCGCGGTGCTCGTGGCGAGCGCGCTGGTGCTGACCGGCTGCGGCTCGGGCGGCTTCGACGGCGTCTACAACATGCCGCTGCCCGGCGGCGCGGATGTCGGCGACCACCCGTACGCGGTGCAGGTGCGGTTCAAGGACGTGCTGGACCTCGTGCCGCAGGCGGGCGTGAAGGTCAACGACGTGCCGGTCGGCCGGGTCGACCGGATCGACCTGGGCGCGGACGGCTGGACCGCCGAGGTGACCGTGCTGGTCAACGGCGACGTGAAGCTGCCGGGCAACGCGGTGGCCCGGCTGCGCCAGTCCGCGCTGCTCGGCGAGAAGTACGTGGAGCTGGCCGGTCCCGCCGAGGGCAAGGAGGAGGGCGCGCTCGGCGACGGCTCGGTCATCCCGGTCGAGCGGACCAACCGCAACCCCGAGGTCGAAGAGGTCTTCGGCGCGCTGTCCATGCTGCTCAACGGCGGTGGCATCGCCCAGCTCCAGGACATCAGCCGGGAGCTGAACGCGGCCCTGGAGGGCAACGAGCCGCAACTGCGGTCGCTGCTGGACAACCTGAACGAGCTGGTCGGCGAGCTGGACTCGCACAAGGGCGAGATCACCCGCGCGCTGGACGGGCTCAACCGGCTCGGCGGCACCCTGAACGCCCAGCGCGACCAGATCACCGGCGTGCTGGACGGGCTGGAGCCGGGCCTGAAGGTGCTCAGCGAGCAGCGCACCCAGCTGGTCACGCTGCTCCAGTCGCTGGACGCGCTGTCCGACGTCGCGGTGGACACGGTGAACAGGTCCAAGGACGACATCGTGGCCGACCTCAAGGCCCTGACGCCGACGTTGCAGAAGCTCGCCGAGGCGGGCACGAACCTGCCCAACGCCTTCGAGCTGCTGCTCACCTACCCGTTCCCGGACTCGGCGGTGGACGCCATCAAGGGCGACTACACGAACCTGTACGCCGACATCGACCTGAACCTCGGCTCGATCGTGGACAACCTGGGCCGCTCGCGGCAGTCGCCGCTGCCGACCCTGCCCGGCCTGCCCGGCGTCGACGGCAACGCGCCGTCCCTGCCGCTGCCCCTGCCGAACCTGCCGCTGCCCGGCGTGTCGGGCGACTCCGGGCTGGGCGACCTGCTCGGCGGACTGCTGGGAGGCAAGCGGTGATCCCCGGTCGCGTCAAGCTCCAGATCGGCGCGTTCGTGCTGATCGCCCTGGTCGGCGTGAGCTACGTCGGCGCTCGGTACGTCGGGCTCGGCCGGGTGTTCGGCGCGTCCGGGTACGTGGTGACGGTGCAGCTCGCCGAGTCGGGCGGCGTGTTCACCAACGGCGAGGTCACCTACCGCGGCGTGGCCGTGGGCCGGGTCGGGCAGATGCGGCTGACCTCGGACGGGCTGGAGGTCGACCTCGACATCGACCCGAGCGCGCCCCCGATCCCGGCCGACCTGGAGGCCGTGGTCGCCGACCGGTCCGCGGTGGGCGAGCAGTTCGTCGACCTGCGCCCGCGCGGCGACGACGGCCCGTACCTGGAGGACGGCTCGGTCATCCCGCGCTCGGCCACCAGGACGCCGCCGCCGGTGGACGACCTGCTGACCAACCTCGACGCGTTCGCCAAGTCGGTGCCGACCGACTCGCTGCGGACCGTGGTGGACGAGCTCGACCTGGCGTTCAACGGCACCGGGCCGGACCTGCAGGTGCTGCTGGACAACACGAAGGTGTTCACCCAGGCCGCGACCGAGCACCTGCCGCAGACCAAGGCGCTGCTGGACAGCGGGCTGGTGGTGCTCGGCACGCAGGCGCAGCAGGGCGGCGCGATCCGGTCGTTCTCGTCGGACCTGCGGTCGCTGGCCGAGCAGCTCAAGAACTCCGACGGCGACCTCCGACGGCTCATCGCGGTCTCGCCGCAGGCCGCCGAGCAGGTGTCGGCGGTGCTGCGGGAGTCCGGGCCGAACCTGGGCGTGGTGCTGGCCAACCTGCTGACCACCGGGAACATCCTGGTCACGCGGCTGAACGGGCTGGAGCAGATCGCGGTGACCTACCCGATCATCGTCGGCGGCGGGTTCACCGTGGCCAGGGGCGACGGCACGGGCGCGCACTTCGGGCTGGCCCTGAACGTGTTCGACCCGCCGCCGTGCACGGTCGGTTACGACGGCACCACGATCCGGCAGGGCACCGACACCACCCCGGCCGACTTCAACACGCAGGCCTACTGCGCGTTGGCCCCCGGCAGCGCCACCGGCGTGCGGGGTGCCCAGAACGCGCCTTACGGTGGCATCCCGGCCACGACGCCGACCGGTGACGCGACGTCACAGCCGGGTCGGGAGCCGACGACCGGCCGGACCGCCGCCGAGGCGCCGCTGCTGACCAGCCTGGGCCAGTTGCTCGGTCTGCCGGGCTGAGGAGAGGGACGGATGGACGTTCGACGTTCGGTCCAGCGCAACTGGGTGCTGTCGGTCGCGGCGGTGCTCGCGGTGCTGGCCGCCGGGTACGCGGTGTGGGCCGGGGTGTCGTGGTGGAGCGCGTCGTCCAACGACTCGGTGGCGTTCTCGCGGGAGCGGGACGAGGTGCTGCGGGTCGGGCAGGTCGGGATCGCGAACTTCACCACCCTCGACTACAAGAAGGTCGACGCCGACCTCGACCGGTGGCTGGACTCGTCCACCGGCGGGCTGCGCTCGGAGATCGAGGACGGCCGCGCCAACCGCAAGAAGCAGATCGAGGACGCCAAGACGGTGACCGTGAGCCGGGTGCTGGACGCGGCCGTCACCGAGCTCGACGCGCGGGCGGGCAAGGCACACCTCATCGCCGTCGTGGAGACCACGGTGACGCCGGAGGGCGGGCAGGCGGTGAAGAAGGTCAACCGGTACCAGACGGACCTGACCCGCACCGATGCCGGCTGGAAGCTGAGCGCGCTGGGGCCGGTCGCGGCCGGCGGCGCGTGAACCGAGGAGATGACGTCAGTGCCACCGTCCCGCCGCCGCCCGGTCCCGACCACGCCGACCACCCGCCCGCGCGTCGCCGGCCTGCGCAAACGCCCCGACCCGGGCTCCACGCCGGTCGAGGACACCCAGGTCGAGGGCATGCGCGCCGAGGACGGCACTGACACCGCGGACCGTGCGGTCGGGCGTGCCGGAACCCTGCCCTCCGACCGCGGCACTGACACCGCCGATCGTGCGGTCGGGTGTGCCGAGGCCGTGCCCTCCGACCGCGACACGCGCGCCGAGGAGTACGGCACCGATACCGCCGACCGCGGGGCCGCGCGTGCCGAGGCCCTGCCCTCCGACCGCGACATCACCCACCCGAACGAGGCCGGCGGCCTGATCGAGCCCCGCGAGGACGACGAGATCCAGGCCACCGAGACCCGGGCCGCCGAGCCCGCGCCCCGCCCCCGCCCGACCGGCCGCCGCAGGCGCACCGGCGAGGCCGTCGCGCCCAGCGTCCTGACCGGGGAGCCGGAGCACCCGAAGTCCGAGGCGGACGCCTGGGTAGCCCGCCACACCGAGGACGAGCCCAGGTCCGGCCTGGCCCTCCCGATCGCGCTCGTCGTCGTGGCCGCCCTCCTGATCGGCCTGGGCGTGTGGTTCCAGCGCCAGGCCGGCGAGGTCCGCTACAACGAGGCCCTGGTGGACAGCGCGGGCACGACCGAGGTCGCCGGGCAGGCCCGCGAGGCGGTCGAGAAGGCGTTCTCCTACAACTTCGCCGACGTCTCCGCCACCGAGAAGGCGGCCAACGAGCTGCTGATCGGCAAGGCGAAGTGCCAGTACAACGCGATCTTCGGCCCGGTCCGCACGCTCGCGCCCGAGCAGAAGCTCGTGGTCACGGTGAAGGCCGTGTCCAGCGGCGTGACCGAGCTCGACGGCGACCGCGCCACCGTGCTGCTCTTCCTCGACCAGGTCACCACCCGCACGACCGACAACCAGAGCGGCGGCGGCATCGCGATGATGCGGGTCGGCGCGCAGAGGGTCGACGGCCGGTGGAAGGTCGACAACATGGAGATGTTCGGCCAGACCGGGGACCAGGCGGCCGAAACCGCCAAGTGCTGACCCGCCGGCCGCCGGACGGCCCTCGCGGGCGTCCACTCAGGACTCCGGACCCCGTTTCAAGCCTCAGCACAACGTGATCTGCGTCACATTTTCTGCCGGTGACCGAACGGGATCGCCGGCATCTCCCTTCGGGGTCGGAACACCCGCCAAAGGTTCACGTGTGCTCACGTCCATGTATTTTCGCAGGTCACAGCGGTAACTGCGCGTTATCGCGCCTTGCGCCAGTGGAGTGATCGCCGCGTGGCATCTTGACTGTGGGCGTTGGCCGGGTCACTCTGTCGGTGAGCACGAGAAAGGTCCTTCCAGGTGCCTCTCGACAGTTGCCGCGCGCGTGGCTAGACTGCTCCTTTGCGCTGCCCTCTTTCCGTTTGCCCTTCGCCGAGAGCTGGATTGCCGGGCATCGCCGCACCCTTGACAGCCGTGCTAGTTCCGCTGACTAGCCAGCTACCTGTCCCTGGAAGGACGCATCTTGGCGATCTCTCGCGCGACCAAGGCCACTGCTGCGACCAACTCCACGTCGGGGATTCCCGGAGCGCCGAAGCGAGTCTCTTTCGCGAAGATCCACGAACCGCTTCAGACGCCCAACCTGCTCGACCTGCAGATCCAGTCGTTCGAATGGCTCACCGGCGACGAGGCGTGGTTCCAGCGCCGCGTCGACGAGGGTGACGAGGCGCCGACGGGCGGCCTCGAGGAGGTCTTGAACGAGATCTCCCCGATCGAGGACTTCTCCGGCTCGATGTCGCTCTCCTTCTCCGACCCGCGCTTCGACGAGGTCAAGGCCTCGACCGAGGAGTGCAAGGACAAGGACATGACGTACGCCGCCCCGTTGTTCGTCACGGCGGAGTTCACCAACCACACCACTGGCGAGATCAAGAGCCAGACGGTGTTCATGGGTGACTTCCCGATGATGACCGACAAGGGCACGTTCATCATCAACGGCACCGAGCGGGTCGTGGTTTCCCAGCTCGTCCGCTCGCCGGGTGTCTACTACGACACCGCGATCGACAAGACGACCGACAAGGACGTCTTCAGCGTCAAGATCATCCCGTCCCGGGGTGCCTGGCTGGAGTTCGACGTCGACAAGCGCGACACCGTCGGCGTCCGCATCGACCGCAAGCGCCGGCAGCCGGTGACCGTGCTGCTGAAGGCGCTGGGTTGGACCACCGAGCAGATCCGCGAGCGCTTCTCGTTCAGCGAGACGCTGCTGACGACGCTGGAGAAGGACCACACCGCGGGTACCGACGAGGCGTTGCTCGACATCTACCGCAAGCTGCGCCCGGGCGAGCCGCCGACGAAGGAGTCCGCGCAGGCGCTGCTGGAGAACCTGTTCTTCAAGGACAAGCGCTACGACCTGGCGAAGGTCGGCCGGTACAAGGTCAACAAGAAGCTCGGCCTGTCCACCCCCATCACCACGGGCGTGCTGACCGAGGAAGACATCGTCACCACGATCGAGTACCTGGTGCGCCTGCACGCGGGTGAGACGACGATGCAGCCCGGCGACGTCGAGGTGCCCGTCGAGGTCGACGACATCGACCACTTCGGCAACCGCCGCCTGCGCACCGTCGGCGAGCTGATCCAGAACCAGATCCGGGTCGGCCTGTCCCGCATGGAGCGCGTCGTCCGCGAGCGCATGACGACCCAGGACGTCGAGGCCATCACGCCGCAGACCCTGATCAACATCCGCCCGGTGGTGGCGGCGATCAAGGAGTTCTTCGGCACCTCCCAGCTGTCGCAGTTCATGGACCAGACCAACCCGCTCGCGGGCCTGACCCACAAGCGCCGCCTGTCGGCGCTGGGTCCGGGCGGTCTGTCCCGTGAGCGCGCCGGCATGGAGGTCCGCGACGTCCACCCGTCGCACTACGGCCGCATGTGCCCGATCGAGACGCCGGAAGGCCCGAACATCGGCCTGATCGGCTCGCTGTCCTCCTACGGGCGGGTCAACCCGTTCGGCTTCATCGAGACGCCGTACCGCAAGGTCGTCGACGGCCGGGTCACCGACCAGATCGACTACCTGACGGCCGACGAAGAGGACCGCTACGTCAAGGCGCAGGCCAACGCCAAGATCGACGAGGACGGCAACTTCCTCGAGGAGAAGGTCCTGGTCCGCAAGAAGGGCGGTGAGGTCGAGCAGATCGACCCGTCCGACGTGGACTACATGGACGTCTCGCCGCGGCAGATGGTGTCCGCCGCGACCGCGATGATCCCGTTCCTCGAGCACGACGACGCGAACCGCGCCCTGATGGGCGCGAACATGCAGCGGCAGGCGGTGCCGCTGCTGCGCAGCGAGTCCCCGCTGGTCGGCACCGGCATGGAGCTGCGCGCCGCGGTCGACGCCGGTGACGTCGTGGTGGCCAAGAAGACCGGCGTGGTCGAGGAGATCTCCGCCGACTACGTCACGGTCATGGCCGACGACGGCTCGCGGCAGACCTACGGCCTGCACAAGTTCCGCCGGTCCAACCAGGGCACCTGCATCAACCAGAAGCCCATCGTGAACGAGGGCGACCGGGTGCAGCAGGGCCAGGTGCTGGCCGACGGCCCGTGCACCGAGAACGGCGAGATGGCGCTGGGCAAGAACCTGCTCGTCGCGATCATGCCGTGGGAGGGCCACAACTACGAGGACGCGATCATCCTGTCGCAGCGCCTCGTGCAGGACGACGTCCTGACCTCGATCCACATCGAGGAGCACGAGATCGACGCGCGGGACACCAAGCTGGGCGCCGAGGAGATCACCCGGGACATCCCGAACGTCTCCGAGGAGGTCCTGGCCGACCTCGACGAGCGCGGCATCATCCGCATCGGCGCCGAGGTCCAGCCCGGCGACATCCTGGTCGGCAAGGTCACGCCCAAGGGCGAGACCGAGCTGACCCCGGAGGAGCGGCTGCTCCGCGCGATCTTCGGCGAGAAGGCGCGCGAGGTGCGCGACACGTCGCTGAAGGTGCCCCACGGCGAGTACGGCAAGGTCATCGGCATCCGCGTGTTCAGCCGCGAGGACGACGACGAGCTGCCCCCCGGCGTGAACGAGCTGGTCCGCGTCTACGTGGCCCAGAAGCGCAAGATCCAGGACGGCGACAAGCTCGCCGGCCGGCACGGCAACAAGGGCGTCATCGGCAAGATCCTCCCGGTCGAGGACATGCCGTTCCTCGAGGACGGCACCCCGGTCGACATCGTGCTGAACACGCACGGCGTGCCGCGTCGTATGAACATCGGCCAGGTGCTGGAGACCCACCTCGGGTGGATCGCCAAGCAGGGCTGGAGCATCAACGGCGACCCGGACTGGGCGAAGAACCTGCCCGAGGAGCTCTACCACGTGGAGCCCGGCACGAAGACGGCCACGCCGGTCTTCGACGGCGCGCGCGAGGACGAGATCACGGGCCTGCTCGGCTCGACGATCCCGAACCGCGACGGCGAGCGCATGGTCAAGGAGAACGGCAAGGCGGTGCTCCTCGACGGGCGCAGCGGCGAGCCGTACCCCTTCCCCGTGTCGGTCGGCTACATGTACATCCTGAAGCTGCTGCACCTGGTGGACGACAAGATCCACGCGCGTTCCACCGGCCCGTACTCGATGATCACGCAGCAGCCGCTGGGTGGTAAGGCGCAGTTCGGTGGCCAGCGGTTCGGTGAGATGGAGTGCTGGGCGATGCAGGCGTACGGCGCCGCGTACACGCTCCAGGAACTGCTCACGATCAAGTCCGACGACGTGCTCGGCCGCGTGAAGGTCTACGAGGCCATCGTCAAGGGCGAGAACATCCCGGAGCCGGGTATCCCGGAGTCCTTCAAGGTGCTGCTCAAGGAGCTCCAGTCGCTGTGCCTCAACGTCGAGGTGCTGTCCTCGGACGGCGCCGCGATCGAGATGCGCGACGGCGACGACGAAGACCTGGAGCGCGCGGCCGCGAACCTCGGCATCAACCTGTCGAGGTCCGAGTCGCCGTCCGTGGACGACGTCGTCAACTAGTTCCTCGCCGGTCATCGAGGGGGTTGTTCCCCTCGGAAGTCGGGACCAACCCCCTCGATGACCCAGCCACCAGCACCCCAAGCAGCACCGAACCAAAAAGGGGAAGAGAGTAGACGTGCTCGACGTCAACTTCTTCGATGAGCTTCGCATCGGTCTTGCGACCGCGGACGACATCCGCCAGTGGTCCTACGGCGAGGTCAAGAAGCCCGAGACCATCAACTACCGCACGCTCAAGCCGGAGAAGGACGGCTTGTTCTGCGAGAAGATCTTCGGTCCCACCCGGGACTGGGAGTGCTACTGCGGCAAGTACAAGCGCGTCCGCTTCAAGGGCATCATCTGCGAGCGCTGCGGCGTCGAGGTGACCCGCGCCAAGGTGCGCCGCGAGCGGATGGGCCACATCGAACTGGCCGCGCCCGTCACGCACATCTGGTACTTCAAGGGCGTCCCCAGCCGGTTGGGCTACCTGCTCGACCTGGCTCCCAAGGACCTCGAGAAGATCATCTACTTCGCGGCCTACGTCATCGTGGGCGTGAACACCGAGCTGCGCCACAACGACCTGCCGACGCTCGAGAACGAGATGCAGGTCGAGCGCAAGCGGGTCGAGAACCGGCGTGACGCCGACGTCGAGGCCCGGGCGCAGAAGCTGGAAGCCGACCTGGCCGAGCTGGAGGCGGAGGGCGCCAAGTCCGACGTCCGCCGCAAGGTCAAGGAGGGCGGCGAGCGCGAGATGCGCCAGCTCCGCGACCGCGCCCAGCGCGAGCTGGACCGGCTCGACGAGATCTGGTCCACCTTCACCAAGCTCGAGCGCGCCCAGCTGATCGCGGACGAGCTGCTCTACCGCGAGCTGTACGACCGCTACGGCGACTACTTCACCGGTGCCATGGGCGCGGAGGCCATCCAGAAGCTCCTGGGTGACTACGACGTCGACGCCGAGGCCGACGTGCTGCGCGAGACCATCCGCAGCGGCAAGGGCCAGAAGAAGCTGCGCGCCCTCAAGCGGCTCAAGGTCGTGGCCGCCTTCCAGGCGACCCGCAACAACCCGCAGGGCATGGTGCTGGACTGCGTCCCGGTCATCCCGCCGGACCTGCGCCCGATGGTGCAGCTCGACGGTGGCCGCTTCGCCACGTCCGACCTGAACGACCTGTACCGCCGCGTGATCAACCGCAACAACCGCCTCAAGCGGCTGATCGACCTCGGCGCGCCCGAGATCATCGTCAACAACGAGAAGCGGATGCTGCAGGAGGCCGTCGACGCGCTGTTCGACAACGGCCGCCGCGGCCGGCCGGTGACGGGCCCGGGCAACCGGCCGCTCAAGTCGCTGTCCGACCTGCTCAAGGGCAAGCAGGGCCGGTTCCGCCAGAACCTGCTCGGCAAGCGCGTCGACTACTCGGGCCGTTCGGTCATCGTGGTCGGCCCGCAGCTGAAGCTGCACCAGTGCGGCCTGCCCAAGCAGATGGCGCTGGAGCTGTTCAAGCCGTTCGTGATGAAGCGGCTGGTCGACCTCAACCACGCGCAGAACATCAAGTCCGCCAAGCGGATGGTGGAGCGCGCGCGCCCCGCCGTGTGGGACGTGCTGGAAGAGGTCATCACCGAGCACCCCGTGCTGCTGAACCGCGCGCCCACGCTGCACCGGCTGGGCATCCAGGCGTTCGAGCCGCAGCTGGTCGAGGGCAAGGCCATCCAGCTGCACCCGCTCGTCTGCGAGGCGTTCAACGCCGACTTCGACGGTGACCAGATGGCGGTCCACCTGCCGCTGTCCGCCGAGGCGCAGGCCGAGGCGCGCGTGCTGATGCTGTCGTCGAACAACATCCTCTCGCCCGCGTCGGGCAAGCCGCTGGCCATGCCGCGTCTGGACATGGTGACCGGCCTGTACCACCTGACCCGGCTCAAGGAGAACGACCTCGGCGAGGGCCAGGCCTACTCCTCGCCGGCCGAGGCGCTGATGGCGTTCGACCGCAAGGTCCTGGGCCTGCAGTCCATGGTCAAGATCCGGATCACGGACAAGAACCCGCCCAAGGGCCAGGAGCCGGAGGGCTGGGAGCCCGGTCAGCCGTGGCTGGCCGAGACCACCCTCGGTCGCGTGCTGTTCAACGAGGTCCTGCCGCAGGACTACCCGTTCATCAACGAGGTCATGCCCAAGAAGCGGCAGGCCACGATCATCAACGACCTCGCCGAGCGGTACCCGATGGTCACCGTCGCCCGGACGCTGGACAAGCTGAAGGACGCCGGTTTCTACTGGGCCACCCGGTCGGGTGTCACGGTCGCGATCTCCGACGTGCTCGTGCCGGAGGCCAAGCAGGGCATCCTGGACGAGTACGAGAAGCTCGCCGACGCGGTGGAGAAGCGCTACCAGCGCGGTCAGCTCTCCCACACCGAGCGCAACAACGAGCTCGTCAAGGTGTGGACCAAGGCCACCGAAGAGGTCGCCGAGGTCATGGAGGCCAACTTCCCCGAGGACAACTCGATCCGCATGATCGTGGCGTCCGGGGCGGCGGGCAACATGACCCAGGTCCGCTCGCTGGCCGGCATGCGTGGTCTGGTGACCAACCCGAAGGGCGAGTACATCCCGCGTCCGATCAAGAACTCGTTCCGCGAGGGCTTGTCGGTGCTGGAGTACTTCATCGCCACGCACGGCGCCCGCAAGGGTCTGGCCGACACCGCGCTGCGCACCGCCGACTCGGGTTACCTGACCCGTCGTCTGGTGGACGTGTCGCAGGACGTCATCATCCGCGAGGTCGACTGCGGCACCAGCCGCGGCGTGAACATGACCGTCGGCGAGCGCCAGGGCGACAAGGTCGTGCTGGCCGAGTTCGCGCAGACCTCGGTCTACGCGCGGACCATCGCCGAGGACATCACGGACGCGGACGGCAACCTCGTCCTCAACCGCGGTGCCGACCTGGGCGACCCGGCGCTGGCCACGCTCGTCGAGGCGGGCGTGACCCGCGTCAAGGTCCGCTCGGTGCTGACCTGCGAGTCCGCGGTCGGCGTGTGCGCGTCCTGCTACGGCCGCTCGATGGCGACCGGCCAGCTGGTCGACGTCGGCGAGGCCGTCGGCATCGTCGCCGCCCAGTCGATCGGTGAGCCCGGCACGCAGCTGACCATGCGCACGTTCCACCAGGGTGGTGTGGCCGGTGACGACATCACCACCGGTCTGCCGCGTGTGCAGGAGCTGTTCGAGGCTCGCGTGCCGAAGGGCAAGGCGCCCATCGCGGACGTCGACGGCCGGGTGCGCATCGAGGACGGCGACCGGTTCTGGAAGATCACCCTCATCCCGGACGACGGGTCCGAGGAGATCGTCTTCGAGAAGCTGTCGAAGCGCCAGCGGCTGGCCAACACGGCCACCGGCCCGTTGCAGGACGGCGACCACGTGCACGTGGGCCAGCAGCTGCTGGAGGGCACGCCCGACCCGCACGAGGTGCTGCGCGTGATGGGTCCCCGCGAGGCCCAGCTGCACCTGGTGCAGGAGGTCCAGAAGGTCTACCGGGCCCAGGGTGTGGCGATCCACGACAAGCACATCGAGGTCATCGTCCGGCAGATGCTGCGCCGGGTGACGATCATCGACTCGGGTGCGACCGAGTTCCTGCCGGGCTCGCTGGTCGAGCGCGCGGAGTTCGAGTCGGGCAACCGGGCCGTGGTGGCCGAGGGTGGCGAGCCCGCCGCCGGCCGTCCGGTGCTGATGGGTATCACGAAGGCGTCGCTGGCCACGGACTCGTGGCTGTCGGCGGCCTCCTTCCAGGAGACGACGAGGGTGCTGACCGACGCCGCCATCAACGGCCGGTCGGACAAGCTCATCGGCCTGAAGGAGAACGTGATCATCGGCAAGCTGATCCCGGCCGGCACCGGCATCAACCGGTACCGGAACATCCAGGTGCAGCCGACCGAGGAAGCGCGTGCGGCGGCGTACGCCATCCCGAGCTACGACGACGGCTACTACACGCCGGACGTCTTCGGCACGGGCACGGGCGCCGCGGTCCCGCTGGACGACTACGACTTCGGCCGCGACTACCGCTGACGTCGCCAGTCACCTGAAAGGCCCCCGGAGCCTCCCGCTCCGGGGGCCTTTCCCATGTCCAGGAACTCCGCGGCGAACCACCGGGGCGCGCGTGACGGCCTGCGGGTCACGTGGACCGGCAGTACGCTGGCCGCCCATGTTCGACCGATAGCCAGGTTGAAGTGATCGTCATGTCCCAACCAGAAGGTGCGTCACCCACATTCGAGAACGCCGGTGACGCCAGAGCCCGGGCCAAGGCCGAAAAGGCGTATCGCAAGGCTCAACGACCTTGGTACCAGAAAAAGCGCTTCATTCTGCCGTTGGCCCTCGTCGTGGTCATCGTGATTATCAAGCTGAGCGCCGGCGACGACGACCGGCCCACGGTCGTGTCCCCGGGTGATTCCACCTCGGCCGCCCGCGAACCGGGAGCGCAGCCCGCCTTCCCCGGTGCGACGGACAAGGACGTCGTGGCGCAGGCCGGCGACACCGTGGACGCCGACGGGCTGCGGGTCACGACCACCAGCCTCGTCGCCGGTGACGCCACCCTCGGCCCGACGTTGTGCACCACGGTGACGTACGACAACCAGTCCGGCCGTCCCGCCACGTTCAACGGCGGCTTCGACTGGAAGTTGCAGAGCCCCAACGGCGCGATCCTCGCGAACACCCCAATCGGTAGCGACAACCTGCTCAAATCGGGAGAATTGGCACCGGGTGGCAAGATGACCGCCGACGTGTGCTTCGACGCCAAGCAGGGGAATTCGGCCGGCCAATTCGTGGTGCTGCTCGATCCGACGTTCCGGTTCAGCTCCGACCGGATCGCGTGGGTGAACGCGCGGTAAGGGGTCAGGTCGGGCGGCGGCGGGACTTGGCCAGGGAGCGGGCGCGGGCGACCAGGTCGTCGACCAGGTCGGCGTCGGCGAGCGGGGGTTCCAGGTCCGAGCAGCACGGTGGCTTGGTGCGCTTCTCCGTCAGCTTCGGGCGGACGCCGGCCAGTTCGTACAGGGTCTCGTAGAGGTCGCGGCCGGGGTCGTCGTCGTGCGGGCCGACGAGCAGGATCCACGCGGTGTGCGGTGAGGGGAAGGCGACGACCACGCGGTCGGTGCCGCGGAGGTGCTTCACGCAGAGCCGGGGCAGTGGTTCCGGGCCCGTGACGCGGTACCCGAGGGCCAGGCAGCCGCTGTGGGCCAGCTCGTCCAGGAACCTGTCGTAGGCGACCCTGGCGGCGCCGCGCAGGCCGGCGGCCTGGACGGCCGCGACGGGCGTTTCGACGACGGTGATCAGCGAACTACGCGTCCTTCGCCGCGGTGCAGCTGCTCCAGGCTGGTGGCGAGGTCGTCGCGGTCGAGCAGGGCCGCGTCGCTCAACCGGCGGTGCACCTCGTCCAGCAACCCGCGGTTGCGGCCCGCGCGCCTCAGGTCGGACACGACGTGCAGCACCTCGTGCAGCCGCACGGCGTCGAGCAGCATCCGGGGCTCCTGGCTGTGGATGGCGAGCACGCCCTCGCGCGCCCAAGCCTTGACCGTCTTCTCGGTCAGGTCCAGCAGCTCACCGGCTACGACCGGCCGCACCGGAGGCGCCTTGCGCAGGGCCTTCGCCACCACGCCGTGCAGCTTGCGCCGCCGCTCGTCGTCCTCCGACAAGCTCGACGCGACCTCTTCGATCTCCTCGATCTGGTCGAACAGGTCGCGGATCTGCGCGGCCTCGGTGGCGACGGACATGGCGGGCCTCCCCGGTTCACTACCGATTATCGCCCACATTTTCGGTAGTGGCAACGGCGACCCCGCACCGTCGGCGCGGGGCCACCGACCCGAAGATCAGGACGAGAAGAACAGCCCGCCCAGGCCGCGGTGCTTGCGGTGCCCGTAGTGGTGGCCGTAGTGCGGCGCGGCGCCCCAGCCCGGCTGGACCGGCTGCTGGACGTAGTGGACCTGCGGCTGCGGCGCAACCGGCGGAGGGGGCGGGGGAGCGGCCATCTGCTGCTCGAGCCGGGTGATGGCCTCCAGCTCGCCGTAGTCGAGGAAGACCCCGCGGCAGCCATCGCACTGCTCGATGTGCACGCCCATGCGGTCGAAGGTGCGCATGTTCGCATGACACTTGGGACACTGCATCGTGTGAGCCTCCTGCTCTTGACGCGATGGATTCGATATTAGCCACGCCGAATGGGTTCATGCGTCGAGACGATCCGGGCGCAGGCGTCGATCAGCGCTTCCTGGGCGTCGTTCAACTCGGTTCCGTCGCGCTCCGCAGCGGAAAGGGCACGCGCCGCCATCTGCACGACCAAAGCGCGCGCCGGCGCTTCCAACACCGACCACGGGTCGTCCCGCGGCACGCCCGCGCCTCCCGCGTCGAAGTACGACCCGAGCAGCCGCCCCCACGCGTCGGCGTCGAGCACGCCCGCCGCGTGGAGCGCGGCCGGTCGCGCCAGGTCCCACGCCGGGTCGCCCACGCCCAGGTCGTCCACGTCGATCAGCCGGTACCCGTCCCGCCACACCAGTTGGCCCAGGTGCCAATCGCCGTGGATGAGCGTGGTACCGCCATCGCCGAAGTCCGGCAGCGTCGCGAACGCCCGCCGCACCAGGTCGGCGGCGGGCGTGTCGAGCACCAGGTCGCGCACCGCCCGTTCCATCCGGGGCCGCGCGCCCGCCGACGGCACGGGCGGCGCGAAGTCCGCCGCGGTGAACCGGTGCAACGCGGCCAGCATCCGACCGGCGGCCTCCATCGGCAGGTCCTCGGGCTCGCTCTGCGGCACCGGCGTCCCCATCGGCCACGCCGTCACGACCCGCCCGCGCACCACCGCGGGCGCCGACAGGGGCGCGAGCAGGAGCTCGCCCAACCGGGGATCGGCGGCCAGCCGGACCCGGGCGGCGAGCACGTCCGGGTCCGTGCCGTGCTCGTGCGCCTTGAGCACCACGTCCGCGACCCGGACCACCACCACGTCGCCGCGCACCGCGAGCACCTCGGGCGAGGCGTCCGGGGCCACCAGCGCCGCCATGCCCGCGATGAGATCGGAGTTCACCCGACCAGTGTGACCGGCAGCCGGGCAGGCCCAGGCGGGCGGCCCACACCGGTCCGCACCGGCTCACACCACTCGATCGAGTGAAATCGAGGCCACGCCAACCGGCGTCATCCCCGGTTTCATGTTCTGATTACCCCTGAGCCGCCTTTCGACCTCGCGGCAGCGTCGCGGCGGGCCCTTCGCCCGGCCGGGAGCGTGGGGTTCGTCACCCGGAGCCGCCCCCGCACGTCCGCCGGCTCGCGTGCGCCGACCGCTCGACCAGGCCGGTTGTGCCTCCGTTTTGACCCGTGGGAACCAGGCGGGGTATCTTTGGTACTCGTGCCCGACCCATGTCGGGCCGCTCCGCGTGCCTACGCGCCAGTGGTGCTGGAAAGCCGGCCGCGGTGACCTCCACGCGTAGGGGCATCCTGGGATGTCGCCTGCGGACCTGGGGCGCTGTGTACGCGCTTTCGGCACTGCCGAAGGCGGCGACACGCCCGACCTCGGGTGCAGAGAGGGACCAAGTAAACAGGGCTCGTCGCCCACGCGGCGGGCACGTAAAGGGAAGAAGCAGCCGGCGTATGCCAACGATCCAGCAGCTGGTCCGCAAGGGCCGGCAGGACAAGGTCGCCAAGCAGAAGACCGCGGCGCTCAAGGGCAGCCCGCAGCGGCGCGGTGTGTGCACCCGCGTCTACACGACCACGCCCAAGAAGCCGAACTCGGCGCTGCGCAAGGTCGCCCGCGTGAAGCTGACGAGCGGTATCGAGGTCACGGCTTACATCCCCGGTGAGGGCCACAACCTGCAGGAGCACTCGATGGTGCTCGTGCGCGGCGGTCGTGTGAAGGACCTCCCCGGTGTCCGCTACAAGATCATCCGCGGTTCCCTCGACACGCAGGGCGTGAAGAACCGCAAGCAGGCTCGCAGCCGGTACGGCGCGAAGAAGGAGAAGAGCTGATGCCCCGCAAGGGACCGGCCCCGAAGCGGCCGCTGATCTCCGACCCGGTCTACAGCTCTCCGCTGGTGACCCAGCTCATCAACAAGGTGCTGGTCGACGGCAAGCGCTCCGTGGCCGAGCGGATCGTGTACGGCGCCCTCGAAGGCGCCCGCGACAAGACCGGCACCGACCCGGTCGTCACGCTCAAGCGTGCGCTGGACAACGTCAAGCCCGCCCTCGAGGTGAAGTCCCGCCGCGTCGGTGGCGCCACCTACCAGGTGCCGGTCGAGGTGAAGCCGGGCCGCTCGACCACGCTCGCGCTGCGCTGGCTGATCACCTTCTCGCGGCAGCGCCGTGAGAAGACCATGATCGAGCGCCTGATGAACGAGCTGCTCGACGCGAGCAACGGCCTCGGCGCGAGCGTCAAGCGCCGCGAGGACACGCACAAGATGGCCGAGTCGAACAAGGCCTTCGCCCACTACCGCTGGTGACGTGCCGCCAGGCGGGCTGTCGGCAGTGGACCCCACTGACCCGCCCGCCTGGCGCCTCCCGGCCCTAGTGAGCCTGCTACCAGCTAGCTCAAGACAGGGGAAGACACCCGTGGCACAGGACGTGCTCACCGACCTGGCCAAGGTCCGCAACATCGGGATCATGGCCCACATCGACGCGGGCAAGACCACGACGACCGAGCGGATCCTGTTCTACACCGGGATCAGCTACAAGATCGGCGAGGTCCACGACGGCGCCGCGGTGATGGACTGGATGGAGCAGGAGCAGGAGCGCGGCATCACGATCACGTCGGCCGCGACGACCTGCTTCTGGAAGAACCACCAGATCAACATCATCGACACGCCGGGCCACGTCGACTTCACCGTCGAGGTGGAGCGCAACCTCCGCGTCCTCGACGGTGCCGTTGCCGTGTTCGACGGCAAGGAAGGCGTCGAGCCCCAGTCCGAGCAGGTCTGGCGCCAGGCGACCAAGTACGACGTCCCGCGCATCTGCTTCGTCAACAAGATGGACAAGCTGGGCGCGGACTTCTACTTCACCGTTCGCACCATCCAGGAGCGCCTGGGTGCGAAGCCGCTGCCGATCCAGATCCCGATCGGGTCGGAGAGCGACTTCATCGGCGTGGTCGACCTGGTCGAGATGCGGGCGCTGACCTGGCGCGGCGAGGTCCAGAAGGGTGAGGACTACACGGTCGAGGAGATCCCGGCCGACCTCGCCGACAAGGCCGCCGAGTACCGCGAGGCGCTGGTCGAGGCCGTGGCCGAGACCGACGACGACCTCATGGAGGCCTACCTCGCGGGCGAGGAGCTGACCGTCGAGCAGATCAAGACGGGCATCCGCGCGATCGTCAAGAACCGCACCGCCTACCCGGTGCTGTGCGGCTCGGCGTTCAAGAACAAGGGCGTCCAGCCCATGCTCGACGCGGTGATCGACTTCCTGCCCGCTCCGCTGGACCTCCCCCCGGTCGAGGGCACGCTGCAGGACGGCGAGACGCCGGCCTTCCGCAAGCCGTCGACGGACGAGCCGTTCGCGGCCCTGGCGTTCAAGATCGCCGCGCACCCGTTCTTCGGCAAGCTCACCTACATCCGGGTCTACTCGGGCAAGGTCGCCTCCGGCACCCAGGTCATCAACTCGACCAAGGACCGCAAGGAGCGCATCGGGAAGATCTTCCAGATGCACGCCAACAAGGAGAACCCGGTCGACGAGGCCATCGCCGGTCACATCTACGCCGTGATCGGTCTGAAGGACACCACCACCGGTGAGACGCTGAGCGACCCGCAGGCGCCCATCGTGCTGGAGTCGATGACCTTCCCCGAGCCGGTCATCCAGGTGGCGATCGAGCCCAAGACGAAGGCCGACCAGGAGAAGCTGGGCACGGCGATCCAGAAGCTGGCCGAGGAGGACCCGACGTTCCGGGTCAACCTGGACCAGGAGACCGGCCAGACGATCATCGCCGGCATGGGCGAGCTCCACCTGGACATCCTGGTGGACCGCATGCGCCGCGAGTTCAAGGTCGAGGCCAACATCGGCAAGCCGCAGGTGGCGTACCGGGAGACGATCCGCCGCAAGGTGGAGAAGTACTCCTACACCCACAAGAAGCAGACCGGTGGCTCCGGCCAGTTCGCGAAGGTCCTCATCGACCTGGAGCCGCTGGAGAAGACCGAGGACGGCGCTCTCTACGAGTTCGTCAACGCGGTCACCGGTGGTCGCATCCCGCGGGAGTACATCCCGTCCGTGGACGCGGGCGCCCAGGACGCGATGCAGTACGGCGTGCTGGCGGGCTACCCGCTGGTGGGCGTCAAGCTGACGCTGGTCGACGGCGCCTACCACGAGGTCGACTCGTCGGAGATGGCGTTCAAGATCGCGGGCTCCATGGCGCTCAAGGAAGCCGCCCGGCAGGCGAGCCCGGCGATCCTCGAGCCGTTGATGGCCGTCGAGGTCACCACGCCCGAGGAGTACATGGGCGACGTGATCGGCGACTTGAACTCCCGCCGTGGCCAGATCCAGGCCATGGAAGAGCGCAGTGGCACCCGCGTCGTCAAGGCGCTGGTCCCGCTGTCGGAGATGTTCGGGTATGTCGGCGACCTGCGGTCCAAGACCCAGGGTCGCGCGAACTACTCGATGACCTTTGACTCCTACGCCGAGGTTCCCGCGAACGTCGCGAAGGAGATCATCGCGAAGGCGACGGGCGAGTAACCCCAACCGGAGCACCGCAGCACCACGCGGGCTCTCCGGGGGGATGCCCCGGGGTCCGCACAACCGACCCTGACGTGAAGTCCGGCGGGTGGAAAGCCACCCGCCGGGCTAAGCAATAGAAGTCCAGGAGGACATTCCAGTGGCGAAGGCGAAGTTCGAGCGGACGAAGCCGCACGTCAACATCGGCACCATCGGTCACATCGACCACGGTAAGACGACGCTGACCGCTGCCATCTCCAAGGTCCTGCACGACAAGTACCCGGACCTCAACCCCTTCACGCCGTTCGACCAGATCGACAAGGCGCCGGAGGAGAAGCAGCGCGGCATCACCATCTCGATCGCGCACATCGAGTACCAGACCGACAAGCGCCACTACGCGCACGTCGACTGCCCCGGTCACGCCGACTACATCAAGAACATGATCACCGGTGCGGCGCAGATGGACGGCGCCATCCTGGTGGTCGCGGCGACCGACGGCCCGATGCCGCAGACCAAGGAGCACGTGCTCCTGGCCCGCCAGGTCGGTGTGCCCTACATCGTGGTCGCCCTGAACAAGGCCGACATGGTGGACGACGAGGAGATCCTCGAGCTGGTCGAGCTCGAGGTGCGCGAGCTGCTCTCCGAGTACGAGTTCCCCGGTGACGACCTGCCGGTCGTCCGCGTCTCCGCGCTGAAGGCGCTGGAGGGCGACGCCGAGTGGGGCGAGAAGCTCATCGGCCTCATGGACGCCGTGGACGAGAACATCCCGGAGCCCGAGCGCGAGGTCGACCGGCCGTTCCTGATGCCGGTCGAGGACGTCTTCACCATCACCGGTCGTGGCACCGTGGTGACCGGCCGCATCGAGCGCGGCATCATCAAGGTCAACGAAGAGGTCGAGATCGTCGGCATCAAGGAGACCTCGAAGAAGACCACGGTCACCTCGATCGAGATGTTCAAGAAGTTCCTCGACGAGGGTCGCGCGGGCGACAACGCCGCCCTGCTGCTGCGCGGCATCAAGCGCGAGGAGGTGGAGCGCGGCATGGTGATCGTGAAGCCGGGCACCACGACCCCGCACACCGAGTTCGAGGCGCAGGTCTACATCCTGTCGAAGGACGAGGGTGGCCGCCACACGCCGTTCTTCAACAACTACCGCCCGCAGTTCTACTTCCGCACCACGGACGTGACCGGCGTCGTGACCCTCCCCGAGGGCACCGAGATGGTCATGCCGGGCGACACCACGTCGATGGCCGTGAAGCTGATCCAGCCGATCGCCATGGACGAGGGCCTGCGGTTCGCCATCCGCGAGGGTGGCCGCACCGTCGGCGCGGGCTCGGTCACCAAGATCCTCAAGTGACCTGGCTCTAAATCTCACCCCCCGATTTGGTCTGCGCACCCGCGTGTGCGACCATTGACGGGTTGCTCGTCGGGGCGGCCGGTTCGAGTTCTGGACTCGGCCGCCCCGTCACGAGCGGGGTTTGATCGAGAAAGACAATCCCACAGGTTGCATCAGTGGGACCGGTCTATGTGTTGGGGCGCGACACGCCCGACCGCGTGGACCGGGCACCGTGACACCGCTCGGTGTCAGTCCTGAATAGGGGGCGGAGCGCGCCGGAGGTCCCGTGACCTCGTGCAAGGTGCCCGCACCGCAGCGGTACTAGAAGCAGAGGAACGGCAAGCCATCATGGCGGGACAGAAGATCCGCATCCGGCTCAAGGCCTACGACCACGAGGCGATCGACGCGTCCGCGCGCAAGATCGTCGAGACCGTGACGCGCACCGGCGCTCGGGTCGTCGGGCCTGTGCCGCTGCCCACTGAGAAGAACGTTTACTGCGTCATCCGCTCGCCGCACAAGTACAAGGACTCGCGCGAGCACTTCGAGATGCGCACGCACAAGCGTCTGATCGACATCCTCGACCCGACGCCGAAGACGGTGGACGCGCTCATGCGCATCGACCTGCCGGCGAGCGTCGACGTCAACATCCAGTAAGCGTTGGACGCGGCAGTGTTGATCCCATTTGGGGCGGAGAGTAACGAGACCCATGTCTGACAGGCAGGTTAAGGGCCTCCTGGGCACCAAGCTCGGCATGACTCAGGTCTTCGACGAGAACAACCGGATCGTTCCGGTCACCGTCGTCAAGGCCGAGCCGAACGTGGTCACCCAGGTTCGGACCCAGGAAATCGACGGCTACTCGGCCGTGCAGCTGGCCTTCGGCGCGATCGACCCGCGCAAGGTCAACAAGCCCGTCGCGGGCCACTACGCCAAGGCGGGCGTCACGCCCCGCCGCCACCTGGCGGAGCTGCGCACCACGGACGCGTCCGAGTACACGGTCGGCCAGGAAATCACCGCCGAGGTCTTCGAGGCCGGCGTGGTGGTCGACGTGGTCGGCACCAGCAAGGGCAAGGGCACCGCGGGTGTCATGAAGCGCCACGGCTTCAAGGGCCTCGGCGCCAGCCACGGCACCCAGCGCAAGCACCGCTCGCCGGGTTCCATCGGCGGCTGCGCCACGCCCGGCCGCGTGTTCAAGGGCCTGCGCATGGCGGGTCGGATGGGCAACGTGCGGGTGACCACCCAGAACCTCAAGGTGCACCGCGTGGACGCCGAGTCCGGCCTGCTGCTCATCAAGGGCGCCGTTCCCGGCCCCAAGGGCGGCACCGTGTTCATCAAGACCGCAGCGAAGGGTGGTGCCTGATCATGACTTCCGTTGAGATCCGCACCCCGGCCGGCAAGGCCGACGGCAACGTCGAGCTGCCCGCCGCGATCTTCGACGCGCAGGCGAACGTGGCGCTGCTGCACCAGGTCGTCGTGGCCCAGCTGGCCGCGGCCCGCCAGGGCACGCACGCCACCAAGACCCGCGGCGACGTCCGCGGCGGTGGCAAGAAGCCGTACCGGCAGAAGGGCACCGGCCGCGCCCGCCAGGGCTCGACCCGCGCGCCGCAGTTCGCCGGTGGTGGCGTCGTCCACGGCCCGCAGCCGCGTGACTACAGCCAGCGCACCCCCAAGAAGATGAAGGCCGCCGCCCTGCGCGGTGCCCTCTCCGACCGGGCGCGTGCCGGCCAGGTCCACGTGGTGACGAGCTTCGTCGAGGGCGACACGCCGTCGACCAAGTCGGCCCGCAAGGTGCTGGAGTCGGTGACCGAGGCCCGCCGCGTGCTGGCCGTGCTGCTGCGCACCGACGAGGTTTCGTGGGTCAGCCTGCGCAACCTGCCGCACGTGCACATCATCGCGCCGGACCAGCTCAACACCTACGACGTGCTGGTCAACGACGACGTGGTGTTCACCAAGGACGCGCTCGACGTGTTCCTGGCGAGCAAGGCCCAGCACGGGCAGGGCTCCGCCGAGGCCACCGCCGAGTCGTCCGAGGTCGACGAGGAGGCCGCGAAGTGATCCCCGACCACCGGGACATCCTGCTCGCGCCGGTCATCTCCGAGAAGTCCTACGGGCTGCTCGAGGAGAACAAGTACACCTTCGTGGTGGCGCCCGGCTCGAACAAGACCCAGATCAAGATTGCCGTGGAGAAGGTCTTCGGCGTCAAGGTCGTCAGCGTCAACACGATCAACCGCCAGGGCAAGCGCAAGCGGACCCGCACGGGATACGGCAAGCGCAAGGACACCAAGCGCGCCATCGTGACGCTGTCCGCCGAGAGCAAGCCGATCGAGATCTTCGGCGGCCCGGCCGCCTGATGACGACGAGGACTGCGTAGAGATGGGCATTCGCAAGTACAAGCCGACGACCCCCGGTCGTCGCGGTGCGAGCGTCTCCGACTTCGCCGAGATCACTCGGACGACGCCGGAGAAGTCGCTGGTCCGCCCGCTGCACGGCCGTGGTGGCCGCAACGCGTCGGGCAAGATCACGACGCGGCACAAGGGTGGCGGTCACAAGCGGGCTTACCGCCTGATCGACTTCCGCCGCACCGACAAGGACGGCGTGCCGGCCAAGGTCGCTCACATCGAGTACGACCCCAACCGCACCGCGCGCATCGCGCTGCTGCACTACCTCGACGGCGAGAAGCGCTACATCATCGCGCCGTCGAAGCTGCAGCAGGGCGACATGGTGGAGAACGGCCCGAAGGCTGACATCAAGCCGGGCAACAACCTGCCGCTGCGCAACATCCCGGTCGGCACCGTGATCCACGCGATCGAGCTCCGCCCCGGCGGCGGCGCGAAGATCGCCCGGTCCGCGGGCGCCAGCGTGCAGCTCGTCGCCAAGGACGGCCCCTACGCCCAGCTGCGGATGCCCTCGGGCGAAATCCGCAACGTGGACGTCCGGTGCCGCGCCACGGTCGGCGAGGTCGGCAACGCCGAGCACCAGAACATCAACTGGGGCAAGGCCGGCCGCATGCGCTGGAAGGGCCGCAAGCCCACGGTGCGTGGTGTCGCCATGAACCCGGTCGACCACCCGCACGGTGGTGGTGAGGGCAAGACCTCCGGTGGTCGCCACCCGGTGAACCCGGCCGGCAAGCCCGAGGGTCGCACCCGCCGCCGCAACAAGCCAAGCGACAAGCTCATCGTCCGGCGTCGTCGCACCGGTAAGAAGCGCTGAGCAGGGAGGGAGTGAAGGATGCCTCGCAGCCTTAAGAAGGGCCCCTTCGTGGACGACCACCTGCTCAAGAAGGTGGACGTCCTCAACGAGTCGGGCAAGAAGACCGTCATCAAGACCTGGTCCCGCCGGTCGACGATCATCCCCGACATGTTGGGCCACACGATCGCGGTGCACGACGGCCGCAAGCACGTGCCGGTGTTCGTGACGGAGGCGATGGTCGGGCACAAGCTCGGCGAGTTCGCCCCGACCCGCACGTTCAAGGGCCACATCAAGGACGACCGGAAGTCGCGCCGTCGCTAGGCGACGAACTAGAGGAAGAGCAAGGGGAAGCAGCGATGAACGCCCGTAACGAAGCCGAAGCGCCGGAGTTCCCGCGCGCCGTGGCTCGGGCTCGCTACGTCCGTGACACGCCCATGAAGGTGCGTCGCGTCGTCGAGCTCATCAGGGGTCGTAGCGCCAGCGAGGCCCTGGCCGTGCTCCAGTTCGCGCCGCAGGCGGCATCTGAGCCGGTCCGCAAGGTGCTGCAGAGCGCCGTGGCCAACGCCGAGAACAACCTGTCCCTGGACCCCGACACCCTGTGGGTGTCGAAGGTCTACGTGGACGAGGGTCCGACCCTCAAGCGGTTCCGCCCGCGCGCCCAGGGCCGCGCCTACCGGATCCGCAAGCGGACGAGCCACATCACCGTCGAGGTGGAGAGCCGTCCGAAGAAGACCAGCGCGAAGGCCGGCGCTGACAGGAAGGGGGCTCGGTAGTGGGCCAGAAAATCAACCCGCACGGCTTCCGACTTGGTATCACCACGGACTGGAAGTCCCGCTGGTACGCCGACAAGCAGTACGCCGAGTACGTGGCGGAAGACGTCAAGATCCGCAAGCTGCTCTCCAAGGGCATGGAGCGGGCCGGCATCTCCAAGGTGGAGATCGAGCGCACCCGTGACCGGGTTCGCGTCGACATCCACACCGCCCGGCCGGGCATCGTCATCGGCCGCCGCGGCGCCGAGGCCGACCGCATCCGCGGTGAGCTGGAGAAGCTCACCAAGAAGCAGGTGCAGCTCAACATCCTCGAGGTGAAGAGCCCGGAGTCGGACGCCCAGCTCGTCGCGCAGGGCGTGGCCGAGCAGCTGTCCAACCGCGTGGCGTTCCGCCGCGCGATGCGCAAGGCCATCCAGTCGGCCATGCGCTCGCCCCAGGTGAAGGGCATCCGCGTGCAGTGCGGCGGCCGTCTCGGCGGCGCCGAGATGTCCCGCTCCGAGCACTACCGCGATGGCCGCGTGCCGCTGCACACGCTGCGTGCCGACATCGACTACGGCTTCTTCGAGGCCCGCACCACGTTCGGCCGGATCGGCGTGAAGGTGTGGATCTACAAGGGCGACATCGTCGGTGGCATCAGCGCCAAGCGCGAGCGCGACGCCGCTCCGGCGGCCGACCGCGCGCCGCGCCGCGACCGCAACGAGCGCCCGAACCGGGCTCGTCGTTCCGGCGCCAGCGGCACCACCGCGACGAGCACCGAGGCCGGCCGGGCCGCTGCCGGCGACCAGGCCGCCGCGCCGACCGCGACCGAAGAGAAGACGGAGGGCTGAGTCGTGCTCATCCCGCGCAGGGTTAAGCACCGCAAGCAGCACCACCCCGGACGGTCCGGTGCTGCCAAGGGCGGCACGAGGGTCACCTTCGGCGAGTACGGCATCCAGGCTCTGGAGCCCGCCTACGTGACCAACCGGCAGATCGAGTCGGCTCGTATCGCGATCACCCGGCACATCCGCCGTGGTGGCAAGGTCTGGATCAACATCTTCCCGGACCGCCCGCTGACGAAGAAGCCGGCCGAGACCCGCATGGGTTCCGGTAAGGGTTCGCCGGAGTGGTGGGTGGCCAACATCAAGCCGGGTCGGGTGCTCTTCGAGATGAGCTTCCCGAACGAGGCTGTGGCCCGCGAGGCGCTGCGCCGCGCGATCCACAAGCTCCCGATGAAGTGCCGCATCGTTACGCGTGAGGGTGGTGAGTTCTGATGGCAGCGGGTTCCACCGCTTCCGAGCTGCGTGAGCTCACCGAGGAAGAGCTCGTGCTGCGCCTGAGGGAGGCGAAGGAGGAGCTGTTCAACCTCCGCTTCCAGATGGCCACCGGGCAGCTCGACAACAACCGCCGCCTGCGCACGGTCCGGCACGAGATCGCCCGGATCTACACCGTGATGCGGGAACGGGAGCTGGGCCTCTCGGCCTCTCCCGACGCGGTTTCCACTGGTGAGGGTGCGGCATGAGCGAGAACAACGAAGTGACTACCGAGGTTCGCAACGACCGCAAGGTCCGCGAGGGCTACGTCGTGTCCGACAAGATGGACAAGACGATCGTGGTGGCGGTCGAGGACCGCAAGAAGCACCGCCGGTACTCGAAGGTCATGCGCTCCACGACCAAGGTCAAGGCGCACGACGAGCAGAACACCGCCGGCATCGGCGACCGCGTCCTGCTGATGGAGACGCGGCCGCTGTCGGCCACCAAGCGCTGGCGGCTCGTGGAGATCCTCGAGAAGGCCAAGTAGCCAGTCGTTTCGACCGAGCCCGTCAGGTCGGCAATCTGGCGGGCCAGGAATGGTCAAGGAGCAGGTAAGTGATCCAGCAGGAGTCGCGGCTGCGCGTCGCCGACAACACCGGTGCGAAGGAAATCCTCTGCATCCGTGTTCTCGGTGGCTCGGGCCGCCGCTACGCGGGCATCGGGGACATCATCGTCGCGACGGTGAAGCAGGCCATCCCGGGTGCCGGCGTCAAGAAGGGCGACGTCGTCAAGGCGGTCATCGTCCGCACCGTCAAGGAGAAGCGCCGTCCGGACGGCTCGTACATCCGGTTCGACGAGAACGCCGCGGTGCTCATCAAGAACGACAACGAGCCGAGGGGCACCCGCATCTTCGGCCCCGTCGGCCGTGAGCTGCGCGACAAGAAGTTCATGAAGATCATCTCGTTGGCGCCGGAGGTGCTCTGACCATGAAGGTGAAGAAGGGCGACACCGTCGTGGTTATCGCCGGCAAGGACAAGGGTGCTCGCGGCAAGGTCATCCAGGCCTACCCCGCTGAGAACCGCGTCCTGGTCGAGGGCGTCAACCGCATGAAGAAGCACACCCGGATCACGCAGACCGAGCGCGGCGCGCAGTCGGGCGGCATCGTGACCCAGGAGGCCCCCATCCACGTGTCCAACGTGATGGTGGTCGACTCGGACGGCAAGCCGACCCGTGTGGGCTACCGGACGAACGACGAGGGCAAGCGGGTCCGCATTTCCCGTCGTAACGGGAAGGACATCTGATGACCACCGTTGAGAAGACCATTCCGCGGCTCAAGGCCCGCTACCGCGAGGAGATCGTCGCCTCGCTGCGCGAGCAGTTCGAGTACGCCAACGTCATGCAGATCCCGGGCGTGGTGAAGGTCGTCGTCAACATGGGTGTCGGCGACGCCGCCCGTGACGGCAAGCTGATCGAGGGCGCCGTCAAGGACCTGGCGATCATCACCGGCCAGCGTCCCGAGGTCCGCCGGGCCCGCAAGTCCATCGCGCAGTTCAAGCTGCGCGAGGGCATGCCGATCGGCGCGCGCGTCACGCTGCGCGGCGACCGCATGTGGGAGTTCCTGGACCGCCTGCTGACGATCGCGCTGCCGCGTATCCGCGACTTCCGCGGTCTCTCGGGCAAGCAGTTCGACGGCAACGGGAACTACACGTTCGGCCTCAACGAGCAGTCGATGTTCCACGAGATCGACCCGGACGCCATCGACCGCCCCCGCGGTATGGACATCACCGTGGTGACGACCGCGACCAACGACGATGAGGGCCGGGCGCTGCTGAAGCTCCTGGGCTTCCCGTTCAAGGAGAACTGATCATGGCCAAGAAGGCGCTGATCAACAAGGCCGCGGCCAAGCCGAAGTTCAAGGTGCGGGGTTACACCCGCTGCCAGCGTTGCGGTCGCCCGCACTCGGTGTTCCGCAAGTTCGGCCTGTGCCGGATCTGCCTCCGCGAGATGGCGCACCGGGGCGAGCTGCCCGGTGTGAGCAAGTCCAGCTGGTAAGTCCGGCTCGGCGGCAGGTTTTTCTAGACTCATCACTTCGCTGTAGGCCCGTCCACGACCAGCCGGCCGCAAGGCCGGCTCGGACCCTGGCTGGGGAACCGCAGCGAGAAAGGTTGACCAGGTCACCATGACGATGACCGACCCGATCGCAGACATGTTGACGCGTCTGCGGAACGCGAACTCGGCTTACCACGACAAGGTCGTGATGCCGCACTCGAAGTTGAAGGCCAACATCGCCGAGATCCTCAAGCGCGAGGGCTACATCGCGAGCTACCGCGATGAGCAGGGCGACGTGGCCAAGAACCTGGTTATCGAGCTGAAGTACGGCCCGAACCGGGAGCGCAGCATCGCCGGCCTCCGCCGCGTGTCGAAGCCCGGTCTGCGCGTGTACGCGAAGTCGACCAACCTGCCGAAGGTGCTGGGCGGTCTGGGCGTCGCGATCATTTCGACCTCTGGCGGTCTGATGACCGACCGCCAGGCCAACAAGTCGGGCGTGGGCGGAGAAGTCCTCGCCTACGTCTGGTGAGGAAGGGGGACTAGGCAATGTCGCGCATCGGAAAACTGCCGATCACCGTCCCCTCCGGGGTCGACGTGAACATCGACGGCCAGGCTGTGAGCGTCAAGGGGCCCAAGGGCACCCTGTCGCTCAACATCGCTGAGCCGATCATCATCGAGAAGGCCGAAGACGGCACCCTCGAGGTGAAGCGCCCGAACGACGAGCGTCGCAGCCGGTCGCTGCACGGCCTGTCGCGCACCCTGGTGCAGAACATGGTCGTGGGCGTGACCCAGGGCTACGAGAAGAAGATGGAAATCCACGGCGTCGGTTACCGCGTGGCGCTGAAGGGCTCCGACCTGGAGTTCGCGCTGGGCTACAGCCACCCGGTGAAGGTGGAGGCCCCCGAGGGCATCACCTTCGCGGTGGAGACCCCGACCCGCTTCTCCGTGGCCGGCATCGACAAGCAGCTCGTGGGCGAGGTCGCCGCCAACATCCGCAAGCTGCGCAAGCCCGACCCGTACAAGGGCAAGGGCGTGCGCTACGCGGGCGAGAAGATCCGCCGCAAGGTCGGAAAGACGGGTAAGTGACATGAGCGAGACTGCAACGAAGCGCAAGCCGGTGGGCAAGGACATCTCGACCACCCGCCGCGTCGCCAAGACCCGCCGTCACTTCCGCCTCCGCAAGAAGGTCAGCGGCACGCCGGAGCGCCCGCGCCTGGTCGTGCACCGGTCGTCGAAGCACATCACCGTGCAGATCATCGACGACCTCGCCGGCCGCACCCTGGCGGCGGCGTCCTCCGTGGAGGCGGACGTCCGGTCGATCGACGGCGACAAGAAGGCCCGTGCGGCGAAGGTCGGCCAGCTGGCCGCCGCCCGCGCCAAGGACGCCGGGATCACCAAGGTGGTCTTCGACCGGGGCGGCAACGCCTACCACGGTCGGATCGCCGCTCTGGCCGATGCCGCTCGCGAGGCGGGGCTGGAGTTCTGACAATGCACATGAACCGAATTGAGAGGGACGCCTGATGCCAGGACGCACGCGTCGCGAAGGCGGCGGGGGCGAGCGCGGAGAGCGCCGCGACCGCCGTGACGGTGGCCGCGGCGGAGCGGCCCAGGAGAAGACCCCGCACCTGGAGCGCGTGGTTGCGATCAACCGCGTCTCCAAGGTCGTGAAGGGTGGTCGTCGCTTCAGCTTCACCGCGCTGGTCGTGGTCGGCGACGGCGACGGCATGGTCGGTGTCGGCTACGGCAAGGCCAAGGAAGTCCCGGCGGCGATCGCCAAGGGTGTCGAGGAGGCGAAGAAGAACTTCTTCCGCGTCCCTCGCATCGCGGGCACGATCCCCCACCCGGTGCAGGGCGAGAAGGCGGCCGGTGTCGTGCTGCTGCGCCCGGCCTCGGCCGGTACCGGTGTCATCGCCGGTGGTGCGGTCCGCGCGGTGCTGGAGTGCGCCGGCGTCCACGACGTGCTGAGCAAGTCGCTGGGCTCCGACAACGCCATCAACATCGTGCACGCCACGGTGGCGGCCCTGAAGGGCCTCCAGCGTCCCGAGGAGGTGGCCGCCCGTCGCGGCCTGCCGCTCGAGGATGTGGCTCCCGCCGGCATGCTCCGTGCCCGTGCAGGGGCGGTGTGACCATGGCCCAGCTCAAGGTGACCCAGGTCAAGAGCAGCATCGGTACCAAGCACAACCACCGTGAGTCCCTCCGGACCCTGGGGTTGCGCAAGATCCGCCAGTCGGTGGTCCGCGAGGACACGCCGCAGGTTCGCGGCCTGATCCACGCCGTGCGCCACCTGGTGGTCGTCGAGGAGGTCCAGTCGTGACCATCAAGATCCATGACCTGCGTCCGGCCCCCGGCGCCAAGACCGCGAAGACCCGTGTCGGTCGCGGTGAGGGCTCCAAGGGCAAGACGGCCGGTCGCGGTACCAAGGGCACCGGCGCGCGGAAGAACGTTTCCCCGCGCTTCGAGGGTGGCCAGATGCCGCTGCACATGCGCCTGCCGAAGCTGAAGGGCTTCCGCAACCCGTTCCGCACCGAGTACCAGGTGGTGAACGTGGGCGACCTCGCCCGGGTGTTCCCGGACGGCGGTCGGGTGGACGTGGACGCGCTGATCAACGCGGGTCTGGTGCGCAAGAACGAGCTCGTGAAGGTCCTCGGCAACGGTGACCTGGACGGCGTCAAGCTCGACGTCGTGGCGAACAAGTTCTCCGGCAGCGCGGTCGAGAAGATCGCCGCCGCCGGTGGCACCACCACCGTGCTCTGACGCACGACGCACTGCCGAACGGCCCCGGAGCCTCCCGCTCCGGGGCCGTTCGCGTGTCCGGGGCAGGGTGGTCCGGGTCCGGGTCCGGGTCCGGGTCCGGGTCCGGGGGTCTGGGTCGGGTCCGGGGTCGGGGTCTGGGGCTGGGGCTGGGTCTGGGGCTGGGTCGGGCCTGGGTCGGGCCTGGGTAAGCCGGGCCGTGTTGGTCAGGGCCGGGTTCTTGACGGTTGCCGGCGGTGTCCCGCCCGTGGTGGGAGCTGCTGAGACGGGCGTTCGCGCAGGGCGTAAATCCGCTTGGCGGTCGGGTTAGCGTGCCCACATGTGGCTCGCGGTCTTCTTCGGCGCCTCGGTGCTGGTCGCACTGACACCTGGCGCCAACAACCTGCTCGGCATGCACCACGGGGTCCACCACGGGCCGTTGCGGGCCGCCACGGCCCTCCTGGGCCGCCTTGCGGCCTTCTCCCTGATGGTCGGCGCGGTCGTCGCGGGCCTCGGGCCCGTCCTGGCCGCCAGCCACACGGCCCTGACCGTGATCAAGTGGGCCGGTGTCGCCTACCTCGTCTACCTGGCCGTGCGCATCCTGGTGACCAAGGACGCCGCCGAAACGCCTGCCAGGAAGGGCACGCCGCTGCGCAAGGAGTTCCTGGTGGCGATCACCAACCCCAAGGCGCTGCTCATCTTCACCGCGTTCGTGCCGCAGTTCGTCGACCCGGCCCGCGGCCCGATCCCGCTGCAACTGGCCACCTTCGGCGCGGTCTACCTGGCCGCGGAGGCCCTGGCCGGGACGGCGTACGTGGTGCTGGGCGCGGGCATCGGCAAGGCCGGGCTGACCCGGCGGGCCAAGGCGAGGTTCGACAAGGGCACGGCGGCTGTTCTACTGGGCATGGCGGGCGTGCTGGCGACCGGTCGAACTTGATCCATTCGGGGGCTTGCCGGCTGCCGTAGTCGATCGGGTACGAAGTGTGAGGGAAGACTGACTACGGCGATCGGCCAAGCGGCTGTTAAAGTCGCGGGCTGAACCCGGATGCCCTCCGGGTCGGTCGCGGCTATCCGTCGCTTCCGCCACCGTCGGCGATGGCCGACGGCATGTCCGCAAGACTGTGCCGGCAACACAGCCGGCACCGCAGGATGCCGACCCCAGTGGGGCGGCAACGCTGATGGAGGTTCGCGTGCTCGGCGCATTCCGCTCGGCTCTCGCGACGCCGGACCTACGCAAGAAGATCCTGTTCACACTCGGGATCGTCGTGGTGTACCGGTTGGGCGCCACCATGCCCGCGCCGGGCGTCTCCTTCAAGAACGTCAAACAGTGCGTCGAGCAGGTCGACCAGCAGGGGATCTACTCGCTGATCAACCTGTTCAGCGGTGGCGCGCTGCTGAACTTGTCGATCTTCGCGCTCGGCATCATGCCGTACATCACGGCGAGCATCATCATCCAGTTGCTCACCGTGGTGATTCCGCGGTTCGAGCAGCTGAAGAAGGAAGGGCAGGCGGGTCAGGGCAAGCTGACCCAGTACACCCGCTACCTGACCATCGCGCTGGCGATCCTGCAGTCCACGGGCATCATCGCCCTCGCCGTGCGCGGGCAGCTGTTCCAGAACTGCGACGTGCCGGTCATCCCCGATGACAGCATCTTCGCCCTGACCGTCCTCGTGGTCGTGATGACCGCCGGCACCAGCGTGATCATGTGGCTCGGCGAGATCATCACCGAGAAGGGGATCGGCAACGGCATGTCGCTGCTGATCTTCACCGGCATCGCGGCCCGCATCCCGATCGAGGGCAAGATCATCCTCGACCGCGGTGGCCTGACCTTCTTCCTGGTCTGCGTCGCGGCACTGCTGATCATCGCGAGCGTCATCTACGTCGAGCAGGCGCAGCGCCGGATCCCGGTCCAGTACGCGAAGCGCATGATCGGCCGCCGGATGTACGGCGGCACGTCGACCTACCTGCCGCTCAAGGTGAACCAGGCCGGTGTCATCCCGGTCATCTTCGCCTCGTCGCTGCTGTACCTGCCCGACCTGATCTCCAGGCTGACCGCCTCCAACGACGGCTCGGCCCCCGGCTGGTGGCAGACCTTCGTCCAGACGCACCTGGTGAGCCAGTCGAGCCCGATCCACATCGCGCTCTACTTCCTGCTCATCGTCTTCTTCACCTACTTCTACGTCGGCATCACGTTCAACCCGGACGAGCGTGCCGACGAGATGAAGAAGTTCGGTGGGTTCATCCCGGGTATCCGACCGGGTCGACCCACCGCCGAGTACCTCCGCTTCGTGTTGGGGCGGATCACGCTGCCCGGCTCGCTCTACCTGGGCATCGTCGCCATCCTGCCGAACCTGTTCCTGGAGATCACCGGCCAGGGCCAGAACCAGAACTTCCCGTTCGGCGGCACGGCGGTGCTGATCATGGTCGGTGTCGGCCTCGACACCGTGAAGCAGATCGAGAGCCAGCTCATGCAGCGCAACTACGAAGGGTTCCTCCGCTAGTGCGACTCGTTCTCGTCGGCCCGCCCGGTGCGGGCAAGGGCACCCAGGCCAAAACGCTCAGCCGTGAACTTGGCGTGCCGCACATCTCCACCGGGGACCTGTTCCGCGCCCACATCAGCGAGCAGACCGATCTGGGCAAGGAAGTCCAGGAGTACCTGGACTCGGGCGAGTTGGTGCCGGACGAGGTGACCAACGAGATGGTGCGCGTCCGGCTCTCGCAGCCGGACGCCGCCAACGGCTTCCTGCTCGACGGCTTCCCGCGCAACACCGCCCAGGCGGGCGTGCTGGGCGAGATGCTGGCGGCCGACGGCCACAAGCTCGACGCGGTGCTGGAGTTCCGCATCCCCGAGGACGTCGTGGTCGAGCGGTTGCTCGCCCGGGGTCGCACGGACGACAAGGAAGACGTCATCCGGCACCGCCAGCAGGTCTACCGCACGGAGACCGCGCCGCTGCTCGACTACTACGCCGACATCGTCGTGAGCATCGACGCCGTCGGCGAGGTCGACGAGATCAGCGAGCGCGCCGTCCGCGCGCTGCGCGACCTGAAGTGAGCGGTGGACTCGTCGATGCGCTGCGTCGGGTCGTTCAGGTCGTCCCCGGTCGGGACCGCATGATCGAGATCAAGAGCCGCGGCCAGCTCGAGGCCATGAGGGCCGCCGGGCTGGTCGTGGCGCGCACGCTGGAGCTGCTGGCGTCGCACGCCAAGGCCGGCATCTCCACGGCCGAGCTGGACGAGCTGGCGGAGCAGAACATCCGCGACGCGGGCGCCATCCCGTCGTTCAAGGGCTACCACGGCTTCCCGGCGTCGATCTGCGCGTCGGTGAACGAGCAGGTCGTGCACGGCATCCCCAGCCGCACGCAGGTGCTGGCCGAGGGTGACCTGATCTCGATCGACTGCGGCGCCATCCTGGACGGCTGGCACGGCGACTCGGCGATCACCCTGCCGGTCGGTTCGGTGACGGACGCGGAGCTGAAGCTGTCCGACGCGACCAGGCTGTCGATGCTGGCCGGCATCGAGGCAGCCGTGCCCGGTGGGCGGTTGAGCGACGTCTCGTTCGCGATCGAGACGGCGACCATCCGCGCTGGTGAGGAGCACGGCATCGAATACGGCATCGTGGAGGGCTACGGCGGCCACGGCATCGGCACGAAGATGCACATGGACCCGTTCCTGCCGAACCACGGCAAGCCCGGCAAGGGGCCTCGGTTGAAGGTCGGCATGGCGATCGCGATCGAGCCGATGCTGACCTTGGGCACCGAGCGCACGGTGGAGCTGGAAGACGGCTGGACCGTGATCACCGCTGACGGCTCGCGTGCCGCTCACTGGGAGCACTCGGTGGCCATCACCGACGACGGGCCCTGGGTGTTGACCGCCCTGGACGACTGATCGATCGATTGAGCGATCGACTGATCGATTGAGCGACTGAAGACGCCGGTGGACCCGTTGCTCGGGGCCGCCGGCGTTGGTCGTTGTGGCGCGTCCAAGAGCCTAAAAGCTTGAAAAGCATGTCCTCGCCGGACGGGCAGATCAGCAGGATGACGGGGTTGGGTGGTCGTGCTGCGGGTCCGTTGTGGTGCGGGCTTCGTGTCATCCCACCGACCTCCCTCCGGGCTACCACCCGTGTCAAGGGGGCCGTTCCAGCCGAAAGGTGCGGTTGGGATGGAATGTGCCCCCTTGACACGCGCGGTAGGGCAAAGCCAGGTCGGCGGGATGACACGAACCCCTCGTGTTGGGGGAAGGGCCGGGGGTGACCGCATAGGGCGGTCCCGCGCCGCTTCGCCCCTGCCGGTCGGCTGACATGGTCTTTTCTCTCAAATGGAGGGGTTCGTGTCATCCCGCCGACCTGGCGCAGCCCTACCGCGCGTGTCAAGGGGGGCGCTGTGGGTCCTTTGCCTGGTTGGTGACTGTTGTCTGCGCCCCCCTTGATGCGTGTGGTAGCCCTTCGGGAGGTCGGTGGGATGGCACGTACCCCGGACCACGACGGGCCCGCAGGGTGACCGCCCAACCCCGTCATCCTGCTGATCTGCCCGTCCGGCGAGGACATGCTTTTCAAGCTTTTGAGCGTTTTTGGATCTTGAGCAGCCCTGGCCGGGAGACCCATTCGGCCGCGTCGAAGCCGGGGGCTAGCCCCCTTTCCCGCCCCGACCTCCCCCGCCACGATGGAGTGGTGACCCAGCCTGTGCGGCCCGAGGACATCCGAGCCTCCGACGCCGAACGCGAACTGGTCCAGCAGTGGCTGCACCGCGCCCACGCCGACGGCAGCCTCGACCTCGCCGAGTTCGACGCCCGGGTGGTGCGCACCTGGGAGGCCAAGACCCGGGGCGAGCTGGCCACGTTGACCGCCGACCTGCCCCTCGTCCCCCCGCCACCGCCCGCCACGGCATCGCCGCCCACACCCGAACCGGTGAAAACCGGGAACGGGCGCAAGGCGATGAAGGTGCTCACCACGATCTGGCTGAGCGTCAGCGCGCTCAACCTCGCCCTCTGGCTGCTCGTCAGCCTCCTCGGCGGCCACGGCCTGGTGCACCCGTGGTTCCTCTGGGTCGCCGTCCCGCCGGGCGCGGTGCTCGGCGTCATCTGGTTGAGCACCCGCCCTCAGCGTTGAGCACGCGCCCTCAGCGTTGAGCACCCGCCTCAACGGTAACGGCGTTACTATTGCGGGACCGAGGGGAGCGAGATGAACGATTCCTTCACCCGAGCGGCGGACGACGACCGGGCCGCGGTGGCCCAGGAGCTGCTCCGCGCCCACGCCGAGGGCAGGCTGACCCTCGCCGAGTTCGACGAGCGCACCCGTGCCGTCTACGAGGCCCGCACGTACGCCGAGCTCAGCGCCCTGACCGCCGACCTGCCCCGCGACGCGCCCCTCCCCGCCGCACGACCGCGCGCCGGCGCCCGGGGGAGCACCTTCGTCAGGGTCATGACCAGCGCGTGGTTCGCCGCGAGCGCGATCAACTTCCTCGTCTGGGGCATCGTCAGCCTCTCCCTCGGCGAGGTCCTCCACCCCTGGTGGATCTGGGTCGCGGGGCCGTGGGGCCTGGCCCTCCTGCTGGGTCGCCAGGTTCGATTTGGGCGTTCACGCTGACCCGCGTACTATGGACGGGTGGCGCATACGTCGCGCCGGTTCCGCCATGCCCGGGGATCTCTTCTCCGGAGGTGGCAGGGTTCGCAAGGGCCTGGAGGAGTCGGGGTGCCGCGTGCCCGCACTCCAGAAGTAACACCCACCGTCACGAAACGCGGAGGACATGGGCAAGAAGGACGGGGCCATTGAGGTCGAGGGCCGCGTAGTCGAACCGCTCCCCAACGCGATGTTCCGCGTCGAGTTGGAGAACGGTCACAAGGTCCTGGCACACATCAGCGGCAAGATGCGTCAGCACTACATCCGCATCCTCCCTGAGGACCGGGTTGTCGTGGAGCTCTCGCCCTACGACCTGTCCCGCGGGCGCATCGTCTACCGCTACAAGTGACCTCCGGTGCGTCCCAGCACGGGCGCACCGGCTGACGCAGGAGAAGCTCAGGCGTGAAGGTCCAGCCGAGCGTCAAGAAGATCTGCGACAAGTGCAAGGTGATCCGCCGTCACGGCCGGGTCATGGTGATCTGCGAGAACCTGCGCCACAAGCAGCGCCAGGGCTGAGCAGACCAGCACGAGTCGAGTCTTCACCGGACGCGACACGAGTACGCCTCCTCGCACCTGCCGCACACCCGAGCACCACGTGCGGCACACCCCCGGACTCCAGGCCGGGGCCGGGACACCGGTCGCGAGAGCGATCGGAACTGACACAGCGAGTCAGTCCCGGGATCGGGCGAGGAGCAGACCTGGAGCGACACCACTGTTAGGAGCAAGCGCCGTATGGCACGACTCGCTGGCGTCGACCTCCCCCGCGAAAAGCGGTTGGAGATCGCGCTCACCTACATCTTCGGCATCGGTCGGACGCGCTCGAAGGAGCTGCTGACCGCCACCGAGATCTCCCCGGACATCCGGGTGAAGGACCTCGGTGACGACGACCTGGCGAAGCTGCGGGACTACATCGAGAACCACTTCAAGGTCGAGGGTGACCTCCGCCGCGAGGTTCAGGCCGACATCCGCCGGAAGATGGAAATCGGCTGCTACGAGGGGCTGCGCCACCGTCGGAACCTGCCCGTCCGCGGGCAGCGCACCAAGACGAACGCGCGCACTCGTAAGGGTCCGAAGAAGACCGTCGCCGGCAAGAAGAAGGCCGGAAAGAAGTAAGACCTCGCGTCTCTAGCAAGTAGGAGTTCACCCAGACATGCCACCCAAGTCCCGTACGGGCGCCGGGGTCAAGAAGGTCCGGCGCAAGGAAAAGAAGAACGTCTCGCACGGCCAGGCGCACATCAAGAGCACGTTCAACAACACCATCGTGTCCATCACGGACCCGCTGGGCAACGTGATCAGCTGGGCGTCCGCCGGCCACGTGGGCTTCAAGGGCTCGCGGAAGTCGACGCCGTTCGCGGCGCAGATGGCCGCCGAGAACGCCGCCCGCAAGGCCGCCGAGCACGGTATGCGCAAGGTGGACGTGTTCGTGAAGGGTCCCGGCTCCGGCCGCGAGACCGCGATCCGTTCGCTGCAGGCCGCCGGTCTCGAGGTCGGCACCATCCAGGACGTGACCCCGCAGCCCCACAACGGCTGCCGCCCGCCCAAGCGGCGCCGGGTCTGAGGCACGGGGAGGAGTAAGACAACATGGCTCGCTATACCGGACCGGCCACTCGCATCTCGCGCCGTCTCAAGGTCGACCTCGTCGGCGGGGACCAGGCGTTCGAGCGTCGTCCTTACCCGCCCGGCCAGCACGGCCGCGGTCGGATCAAGGAGTCCGAGTACCTGCTGCAGTTGCAGGAGAAGCAGAAGGCCCGCTACACGTACGGCGTCCTGGAGAAGCAGTTCCGGCGCTACTACGAGGAAGCGGTTCGCCGTCCCGGCAAGACCGGTGAGAACCTGCTGCAGATCCTGGAGTCCCGGCTGGACAACGTGGTGTACCGCGCGGGTCTCGCGCGCACCCGTCGTCAGGCCCGCCAGCTGGTCAGCCACGGTCACTTCATCGTGAACGGCCAGAAGGTCAACATCCCGAGCTTCCGGGTGTCGAAGTTCGACATCATCGACGTGAAGCCGAAGTCGCTGCCCACGCTGCCCTTCGAGGCCGCGCGCGCTTCCTTCGGCGACCGGCCGATCCCGGCGTGGCTCCAGGTCGTGCAGTCCAACCTGCGCATCCTGGTCCACCAGCTGCCGGAGCGGGCGCAGATCGACACGCCCGTCACCGAGCAGCTCATCGTCGAGCTCTACTCGAAGTGATCCTCCTGGAGGGGCCTGCCAAGAGAAATCTCGGTGGAGCCCCTCCAGTCGGGTCCCGCGGCGGCACGGAATGGTGTGCCGCATGCGTTTGCCGGTCTCCGCGACCGGTTCCCACGACGTCAAATAGCGGGCGTCGGGGTTAGAGAGGAAGAACCCAGTGCTGATTTCCCAGCGCCCCTCGCTCAGCGAGGAAGCGGTCAACGAGACCCGCTCCCGGTTCGTCATCGAGCCGCTGGAGCCGGGCTTCGGCTACACCCTCGGCAACTCGATTCGCCGCACCCTGCTGTCGTCCATCCCCGGCGCGGCCGTGACCAGCATCCGCATCGACGGCGTGCTGCACGAGTTCACGACCGTCCCCGGTGTGAAGGAAGACGTCACCGACATCATCCTCAACCTCAAGGAGCTGGTCGTCAGCTCCGAGGAGGACGAGCCGGTGACCATGTACCTGCGCAAGCAGGGGCCGGGCGCGGTGACCGCCGGCGACATCGTGCCTCCGGCCGGTGTCACCGTGCACAACCCCGACCTGCACATCGCCACCCTGAACGGCAAGGGCAAGCTGGAGATCGAGCTCGTGGTCGAGCGCGGTCGCGGCTACGTCCCCGCCGTGCAGAACAAGCAGGCCGGTGCCGAGATCGGCCGCATTCCGGTCGACTCGATCTACTCGCCCGTCATGAAGGTGACCTACAAGGTCGAGGCCACCCGTGTCGAGCAGCGGACCGACTTCGACAAGCTGATCCTCGACGTCGAGACCAAGCCGTCCATCACGCCTCGCGACGCCGTCGCGTCCGCGGGTAAGACGCTGGTCGAGCTGTTCGGTCTCGCCCGCGAGCTGAACGTCGACGCCGAGGGCATCGAGATCGGCCCCTCGCCCGCCGAGGCGGACACCATCGCGGCGTTCGCGATGCCGATCGAGGACCTGGACCTCACCGTCCGGTCCTACAACTGCCTCAAGCGCGAGGGCATCCACACGGTGGGCGAGCTGGTCTCGCGCAGCGAGGCGGACCTGCTGGACATCCGCAACTTCGGCGCCAAGTCGATCGACGAGGTCAAGATGAAGCTCGTCGGCCTCGGCCTCGCGCTGAAGGACAGCCCTCCTGGGTTCGACCCGTCGGCCGCCGCGTCCGACTACCCCGCCGAAGGCTGGGGCACGGACACCGCCGTGGACTCCCACGACGACGGCCAGGACTACGCGGAGACCGAGCAGCTCTGAGGTCGCTTAGCGGCCGGGCCGGAGCAGAGGATCAGAAAGAAATCCGAGGAGCAATTCGATGCCCACCCCCACCAAGGGACCCCGTCTCGGGGGCTCGCCGGCCCACGAGCGGCTGATGCTGGCCAACCTGGCCACGTCCCTGTTCACCCACGGTCGGATCACGACCACCGAGGCCAAGGCGAAGCGGCTGCGCCCGTACGCCGAGAAGCTGATCAGCAAGGCGAAGGTCGGTGACCTGCACAACCGTCGCGAGATCCTCAAGGTGATCCGCGACAAGGACATCGTGCACAAGCTGTTCGCCGAGATCGGCCCGCAGTTCGCCGACCGCCCCGGTGGCTACACCCGCATCACCAAGACGCTGCCGCGCAAGGGCGACAACGCCCCCATGGCCGTGATCGAGCTGGTCGCGGAGAAGACCGTCACCTCCGAGGCGGAGCGCGCCCGCAAGACCAAGTTCGCCAAGGACGAGGCGCCGAAGGCCGTCGAGTCCGAGGAGACGAAGTCCGAGGACGTGCAGGACCAGGACGCCGACGCGCCCGAGTCCGCCACGAAGGACGCGACGGAGGAGCCCGCCGAGGGCGCCGACGACGCTTCCGCCGAGGCGCCGAAGGCCGAGGACAAGAAGGACGAGTCCTGACGGACGCGAACTTCACCGACGAGCCCGTCGTTCCCGCTGGGGACGACGGGCTCGTTCGTGTGCGACTGGACCTGGCCTACGACGGCACGGAGTTCTCCGGGTGGGCCCGGCAGCCCGCCCGCCGCACGGTGTGCGGCGTCCTGGAGGACACCATGTCGACGGTGCTGCGCGAGGACGTGCAGCTCACCGTGGCCGGTCGGACGGACGCGGGCGTGCACGCGTCGGGGCAGGTGGCGCACGTCGACCTGCCGGCCGCGGTGGACGTCGCCGGCCTGCCCAGGCGGCTGGCCCGCGCGCTGCCCGCCGACGTGCGGGTGTTCTCGGCCCGGGTGGTGCCCGCCGAGTTCGACGCGCGGTTCGCCGCGCTGCGCCGGCACTACGAGTACCGGGTCACCGACGCGCCGTTCGGGGCGCACCCGCTGCGCCGGCTGGACACGCTGGCCTGGCCGCGTCCTCTGGACCTGGACGCGCTGGACGAGGCGTCGCGGCTGCTGTTGGGCGAACGGGACTTCTGCGCGTTCTGCAAGCGGCGCGAGGGCGCGACCACGATCCGCGAGCTGCAACGCCTGGAATGGGTGCGGGACGGTGCCGTGCTGACCGCGCACGTGTCCGCGGACGCGTTCTGCCACTCGATGGTGCGCAGCCTGGTCGGCGCGCTGCTGGCCGTGGGCGAGGGGCGCAAGCCGGTGGGCTGGCCCGCGTCGCTGCTGTCGCTGACCGCGCGCTCCAGCGAGGTCACGGTCGCGCCGCCGCACGGGTTGTCGCTGGTCCGCGTCGACTACCCGGCCGACGACGAGCTCGCCGCGCGGGCCGCGATCACCCGGAACGTGCGCGCCGCGCCGACCAGTTGAGCCAGGCCGCGCCGCCCAGCGGTATCTCGACCAGGTAGGTGAAGAAGGCGAACAGGAGCACGCCCGCCACGGCCGGTGCGGCGGGCGTGCCCAGGCCGACCAGCAGGGCGATGGTGCCGTTCTCGGAGACGCCGAAGCCGCCGGGCGTGACCACGGCCAGCGTGAGCAGCCTGCTCACCGCGAACGCCGCCAGCGCCGCCCCGAGCCCCAGGTGCACGCCCGCGGCCGCCAGGCACCACCACAGCAGGACGCCTTGCAGCAGCAGGTAGGCGAGCATCCCCAGGGTCATCCGCCGCCAGCCGGCGCGGACGACCTGGCGGGTCTGGCGGCGCAGCCGCAGCAGGAACCGGGCAGCCCGGCCGCCGAGGAGCTTGCCGAGCCACCGCGGGCGCCCCAGCAGGACCACCGCCAGCACCACCCCGCCCGCCGCCGTGGCCGCCGCCACCAGCACGCCGTGCACCGCCGCGCCCTGCACGGCCAGCGCGAGCAGCGGCAGCGCCGCCCGGGCCAGCGAGTTCCACAGGCCGCTGACGATCGCGGACGTGGTGATCGCCCGCGCGGAGTAGCCCCAGCTCGACGCCATCACCGCGGTCACCGCCACCCCGGCCGCCCCGCCGAACGGCAGCACGTTGCTGATCGCGCTGCCGGCCGCGTTGAGGCTGAACGCCTGGGTGTTGCGCAGGCCGGGCAGCGATCCGGTGAGCACGTAGGTGTAGGCCCACAGCCCGGCCAGCCACAGCCCGGTCAGCCAGAGCGCCGTGCCGGGGCCGATGGCGCGCAGCTGCTCGCCGACCGCCGTCCACGCCACCCCGCCGACGGCGGGCACCAGCGCGACCACCAGCCACGCCGCCAGGCCCAGTGACGCCAGCGACGCGGTGACGCGCAACCACGGCCTCACCGCACCCACGACACCACCATGCCACCGCGGCGGCGTGCGCACCGCTTCACCGCGCCCCACTGCGTCACCGTGCCCGCAACCGTTTGCGCTCGACGTACCACTCGGTGCCCAGGACCACCTTGAACAGCGGCGGGGGCAGCTTGAGCAGCGCGGCGAGGGTGCGGGTCGACTCGCCGCCGGTGGTCTGGGTGGCGTGCGCGGCCATGGCCTGCCGCTTCGCCCGCGCGTACCGCCGGACGTCCACCGAGTGGGTGATCTCGGCGTGGGCGGTGTAGGCGCGCTCGAACGGCGCCAGGTCGAACTCGCGCACCAGCCGGGCCAGCCGCAGGCCGCGTAGCAGCCACGTGCGGTCGACCGTCGCCTCCCAGACGCGGGGCGTGCCGGCGAGCTCGGCGGCCAGCGCGCCGACCCGGTGCACCTGGACGTGGTCGGGGTGCCCGTACCCGCCGTGGGGGTCGTAGGTGGTGAGCAGGTCCGCGCGTTCCTCGTGCAGCAGCTCGGCCAGCCGTTCGGCGGCCTCGCCCACGTCGGCGCGGGCGAACCCGTGCCGCCCGTCCAGGCCGGAGTCGGGGTAGCCCAGGAACTCGACCCGCGCGCAGCCGAGCACGCGGGCCGACGCGTGGGCCTCCCGGGTGCGGACGGCGCCGAGGTCGTTCCGGCGCGCGCTCAGCCCCTGTTCACCGGCGGTCGCGACGACGAGCACGACGCGGTGTCCTTCCCGCGCGAGGCGCGCCATCGTGCCGCCGGTCAGGAGGGCTTCGTCGTCGGGGTGGGCGTGGAAGAAGACGCACGTTCGGCTCACGGGTGCAAGAGTGTCAGTTGGTCCGTTCGGCGGCTTGACGGGAGCGCACTTGTCCATCGTTCATGTCACCGACTGCTTCCTGCCGCGGCTGGGCGGGATCGAGGTCCAGGTGGCCGGGTTGGCCCGGGCGCAGGCGTGCTCCGGTGAGGACGTGCACGTGGTGACGGCGACCAGGGAGGCGTCGCCGGGCGAGGGGTACGCGGTGCACCGGGTCGCGGTGCGGTTGCCGTGGGACCTGCCCGTGCACCCGAGGGCGGGCTCGCACCTCGACCGGGTGCTCGCCTCGCTGTGGCCGTCGGTGGTGTACGTGCACGTCGGCGCGATCTCGCCGTTCGCGTGGTCGGGGGTGCGGTCGGCGTCGCGGCTGGGGTTGCCGGCGGTGGTCGTGGTGCACAGCATGTGGGACCCGGTGGTGCAGCGGTGCTACCGGGCGCTGGACCGGCTGGCGTCGTGGAGCACGGCGCGGGTGGCGGTGGCGGCGGTGAGCCGTGCGGCGGCGGAGCGGGTTCGGTCGGTGGCGCCGGGGCTGCCGGTCGGGGTGGTGCCGAACGGGATCGTGCCGTCGGAGTGGCGGGGGATCCCGGCGCAGCGGCCGGACGACGCGGTGCACGTGGTGTCGGTGGGGCGGCTCGCGGCCCGGAAGGAGCCGCTGGCGTTGCTGCGGGCGCTGCGGGCCGTGTCGTCGGACGTGCCGCTGCGGGCGACGCTGGCCGGTGCGGGGCCGGAGATGGCCGTCCTGCGGCGGTACACCCGGCGGCACGGCCTGGGGTGGGTGAGCCTGCCGGGACGGCTGCACCGGCAGGGGGTGGCGCGCCTGCTGGCCGGGGCGGACCTGTTCGTGAACCCGGCGGCGCAGGAGGCGTTCGGGCTGGCGGCGCTGGAGGCGCGGACGGCGGGCGTGCCGGTGGTCGCGCGGCCGGGGACGGGGGTGGCGGACTTCGTGCGCGACGGCGTGGAGGGGCTGCTGACGCACGACCTGGCGGCCGGGATCACGCGTCTGGTGGGCGACCGGGAGGAACGCCTGCGGATCGCGGCGCACAACCGGACCACCGAGCCGACCCACTGCACCTGGCCGCGGGTGCTGGAGGCGTTGCAGTCGTGCGCGGCGCGGGTGTGAGGGCTAGAAGACGAGGTCGGCCAGGTCGAGCGTGATCGGGACCGGCGCGGCGGTGATGGTCGTGGGTCCGGCGGACCGGACGGTGTTCTCCACCAGGTACTGGTCGTCGTGCAGCCGGTGCGCGACCAGCTCCAGCCCGGGGTCTTCGCCCTTCCGGCTGATCGTCCAGAGGAACGGGACGCCGGCGGCGGCGTAGGCGACCATCTTCGCCTCGCGCTCGTTCCGGTTGTTGCCCGGTGACCAGACCTCGACCGCCAGTCGCAGCGCCTCGGCGGGGAAGCTCGCACCGGCCGGCGGCCGGTCCATGACCACAATGTCGGGGATGAGACCGGTGCGCAGCGTGGAGGAGATCTTCACACCGACGCCCGCCACCGCGTGGAGATCGGTCCGGCCGGCCGCGGAGATCGAATCCTCGAGCGGTCGGACCACGCGGGACACCGCGAACTGGTGCTCACCGGACGGAAGTGGAGTCGCGTGGAAGTGCCCGAAGAGCAGCTCGACGCGCGACCCGTCCTCAGGGGAAGGCAGGTCGAGCCATTCCGGGATGGTGTGCGGGCCGATCATCGGGTCCGGCAGGACTTCTTCCTTCAGCGCTGCGGACACGGTTTCCGACCTCCACGATTGACTTGATCACGACCATGGCACAGTCCCGCTGGGGCGAAGCAGTGCCTGATCAGGTGAAACGCGGAGCGGCCCCTCACCGGCGGAAGTGGTGAGGGGCCGCTGTCGTGCGACTGGACCGGATGACCGCTTACAGGTCGAGGGTCCAGGTGTCGATGTAGCCCGTGTCCTGGCTGTACGCGTCACGCACGCGCAGCTGCCAGGTGCCGTTGGCGTCCTCCGTCGACAGGTTCAGCGTGTACGTGGCGTCGACGTTGTCCGCGCTGTCCGAGCCGGACGTCACCTTCAGCTGCTTGACCGCGCCGCTCGGCGTGATCAGGTCGATCGCCAGGTCGCCCCGGTAGGTGTGCTTGACGTGCACCTCGACCGTGGCCGCCGAACCGGCCTTGCCGGCGCAGTCGGTGATGGAGATCGAGCTGGTGGCGGTGCCCAGGTCCGGCACGGCCACGTCGGTGCCGTTGGTCTTGGCCGCGCAGCCGCCGGGCTGCGGGGTGGACGAGCCGACCACGCGCAGCAGCTTGTTCGGCGAACCGGTGCCCGCGTTGCCGACCACGCCGCTCGTCGCGCCGTTGACCAGGGCGTCACGCACCTGCTGCGGCGTGGCGGTGGGGTTCGCGGCCAGGTAGACGGCCGCCGCGCCGACCACGTGCGGCGTCGCCATGGACGTGCCGCTGATCGTGTTGGTGGCGGTGTCGTTGGTGTACCAGGCCGAGGTGATGTTCGAGCCCGGCGCGAAGATGTCCAGGCAGGTGCCGATGTTGGAGAACGACGACCGGGCGTCGGTGTTGGTCGTGGAACCGACCGTGATCGCCTCCAGCGTGCGCGCCGGCGTCGTGTTGCACGCGTTGGCGCCGCTGTCGTTGCCCGCCGCGAGGCCGTAGGTCACGCCCGACGCGATGGAGTTGCGCACGGCCTGGTCGACCGTGGCGTCCGCGCCGCCGCCCAGCGACATGTTCGCCACCGCCGGCTTGACCGCGTTCGCCGTCACCCAGTCGATGCCCGCGATGACGCCCGCGTACGTGCCGGAGCCCGAGCAGTTCAGCACCCGCACGCCGACGAGCTTGACCTTCTTCGCCACGCCGTACGTGGCGCCGCCGACCGTGCCCGACACGTGCGTGCCGTGGCCGTTGCAGTCGGTGGCGTCGTTGTCGTTGTCGACGGTGTCGCGACCGCTGACGGCGCGACCGCCGAAGTCGCTGTGCGAGAACCGGATGCCCGTGTCGATGATGTAGGCGGTGACGCCCTCGCCCTGGTTCGGGTAGGTGTAGGAGTTGTCCAGCGGCAGCGCGGCCTGGTCGATCCGGTCCAGGCCCCACGACGGGGTCGGCGCCTGGGTGGCGGAGATCGACACCTCGCCGTCCTGCTGCACGTACGACACCGACGGGTCGGCGGCGAGCTTGCGGGCCTGCGCCTCGGTCATGGTGGCCGAGAAGCCGCGCAGCGCGCTGGTGTACGTGTGCTTGACGTTGGCCTTGTACTTGCTGCTCAACGTGCCGACGCTGCTCGTGCTCACGTCCTTGAGCACGACGATGTAGCTGTCCTTGACCGCGTTGGGCGCGCCCGACCCGAGGATCTCGCCCTCGGCGGCGGCGGAGGTGAAGGTGGTCAGCGCGGCGGTCACCGCGAACGCCGTGCCCGTGGCCAGCCCGACACCGGCCAGCCGTCTCGTCCAGGACGCGCGAACGTCTCCCATGGCAGCGGTTCTCCTCTTCGCAGGGTGGGTGTCCGATCGGTGTCGCCCCCGAAACCGACCGGACACGGTGAGTTGTTCCTAGTTCGCCCTGCGTTGCGGCGCAAGAATTTTGCGGCAATCACCGACGATCGACTCCTCCACAGTTTTATTCGTGCTGTGAACGAATTGCTGCGGAGAGTGACTGGACCGGGGTCGAAAAATATGCCCCCGGACAATCGTCCGGGGGCACGTCGGGTGTCGCGCGCGGGCTCAGTCGCCGCGCCGGACCGCGCCCAGGATCTGCTGCTCGGCGGGGGTGGTGACCAGCCGCAACGGCCGCCACAGGTTCGTGCCGAGCGCGATCACCTGGTCGTCCTTGAGCGTGGTGAGCTGGTGCGCCATCTGCGGCGGCAACCGCCAGATCTGGCTCGCCAACTGCGCCTGGCCGACCGGCAGCCGTTGCAGCAGGACGAGGTCCGCGGAATTCGCGGTGGTCGCCGCCTGGGGGTGCAAATAGGGCAACACGTACATCGTGGTCTGCCACGGCGACCGCGGCGGGAACAACTCCTGCGGCACGTGGCCGCCGTCGTGCACGACCAGCAGCGGGCTGTCCTCCGACGGTCGCGGCAGCTCCACCGGGCTCAGCCGGCGCAACTGCACCAGCGGCGACGGCCTGCCGTCCGCGCCCGCGCCCGCCGCGCGCACCACCGGCTGCCAGGACGCCGGCCGGCCCGTCGCGATGGTGATCCACGCGCCGGTCGCCATCGCCCGCAGCGCGATCTGCCTGGCCAGGTACAGCCCGCCGACCACGACCATGCGGGTCGGCGCGGACCGCAGCACGGAGATCGTCAGCGGTTCGCCCTGCAGGCCGGAGCCGAGCACCATGCCGCCGCGGTCGCCCGACGGGCTCACCACGTCCAGCATCTGCGGCGACACCAGGAACTCCGGCGCCACCCCCCGGCCCTGCGAGTCCATCAAGCGGGAGTTGCTCACGCCACACCTCCGAGCGGCAGCGTCGCGGCCAGCCCGGCGACCTGCAGGCCGTTCAACGGGGTCAGCGTGATGTCGAGCTTGTCGGCCAACGCCTTGAGCCGGTCGTCGGCGCGGTCCAGCTCGGACGGCGTCCGCGCGCTCACCCGCACCATGCCGCGCAGGCCGACCTGGCCCTGCTCGCTGCTCGGCGAGATCGTCATGGACAGCGTCGAGGACAGCGCCCGCACGCCGGTCAGCGCGTTCAGGTTCTGCCGCATGCCCTTGGACGGCCAGCCGGTGATCGCGTAGCTGGCGTGGCCGACGCCGCCCGCCGTCACGCCGGACCACTTCTCCCGCAACGACACCGAGTTGTTCGAGCCGGCCACCGAGGTCAGCTCGGCCGCCGAGATGCCCGCCCGGATCAGCTCGTCGGGGTCGAGCGGCCGGATCGACACGCCCGTCGACTCCAACGCGTTGCGCACCCGCGACAGCGCGCCGATCAGCGCCCGGTGCGCGCCCACGACGCCGCCGCCGCGCTCCCGGATCGCCGCGGCGCACCGCCGCGGGTCCAGCCGCACCGCGATCCAGGTGGTCCGCCGCGCCGCCGCGGGCAGCGGGCCGAGCACCTCCATGTACGAGTTGAGCGCCGGCGAGTTCGACGGGAGCGCCGCGCTGCCCGGGTAGCAGTGCCAGATCACCGAGATCGCGTCGAGCACCACGCCGCGGTCCTCCAGCGTCGGCGCGAGCGCGCCCAGGGGCAGCGACGGCGCGCTGCCCACCGCGGTGATGAGGCCCGGCGCGGGGTCGACCAGCAGCACGGCGGTCCACGCGCCCTGGTGCCAGGCCATGCCCAGCGGTCGGCGCTCGTGGTCGACGCCCCGTGCCACGACCAGGTCCGGCACGGCCAGGCGCAGCAACGCCACCCGCGGGTCGTCCGGGCCGATGACCGAGGACTCCTCCTCCGACGGCGGCTTCATCTCCACCGGGCCGCTGCGCTTGGCCGTGCGGCCGTGCGAGCGGAAGCTGTAGCGGACCACCAGGCCGATCCACTGGGTCAGCCAGCGACCGCGGGACCTGGTGAACGCCAGGATCAAGGCGATCAGCAGGATGCCGCCCGCGACGTACATCGGCACGGGCGCGATGGTGTCGCCCGTGGCGCCGACCGCGATCAGGACCAGGCCGATGGCGAAGCCGACCTCGAGGACAACCAGGTTGGCGACCGGCAGCGAGCCCAGGCTCGCGCCTGCGGTGCGGCGACGCGCCCGGAGCAGGGCTGCGCGCACGGCGCCGCCTGCCGCCTGCGCGCGTGCCGTGGCGGGGTTGGGCTGGCCCGGATGTGGGGTGGTCACGGACATCCGCTCTGGTTCTCTTTCCGTCGGCGTGCGCCGGGTGGACCGACCGGGTCTGACCAACCCGCACACGGACCACCCGCCGTCCGGCTATCGTGCAGACCGTACCGCGACTGGGAGAGCAGCGAGCCGAGAATGGCATCAACACCCACCACCAAGTCACAGGTCCAGGCCTACCGCTTCGTGCTGCGCAGGATGCAGTCCGCCCTGGTGCGCAGAGACGCGGTGATGCTGCACGACCCGATGCGCACGCACTCGCGTGCCACCGCGGTCGGCGTCCTGCTCGGCGTGGTCGGTCTGCTCGGGTTCCTCATCTTCGGCTTCTTCTCGCCGGACCCCCAGGTCGACGACCAGACGCAGATCGCGATCTCCAAGGAGACCGGTCAGGTCTACGTCGTGCACCTCGTCGGCAAGACCAAGACGTTGATCCCGATGACCAACCTCGCGTCCGCGCGGCTGTTGCTGCTCCAGCGGTCCAACCCGGACAAGGGGCAGGCCTCGGTCGCGGGCGGTGACGCGGCGGCGGGCCAGGTGAACTCGGGGCCGCAGGTCGCGGGCGGCGAGCCGAAGCTGGTCAGCGAGAAGGCGTTGGCGAAGCTGCCCAAGGGCAGGCTGACCGGCATCCCGGACGGGCCGGACGTGCTGCCGGGTCCCTCCGACCGGATCGGCCCGGACTGGTCGGTGTGCGACACCCTGACGCTGGACGAGTCGCTGAACGACCCGGCGGCGCCGGGCAAGTTCACCACCACCGTCCTGGCGGGCTACAGCGGCGGCGGCGAGCTGCTCGACGGCAACCGCGCCCTGCTGGTGCGCGCGGGCACCGACGACAAGCAGGCGTACCTGATCTACAAGGCGCCGGTGAACTCCAAGATCACCTCGACGTCGACCGTGCGCGCCAAGGTCGACCTCACCAACGCCGAGGTCCGCACCGCGCTGAACCTGAGCCAGAAGAAGCCGCGCGCGATCAGCTCCGGCCTGCTCAACGCGATCCCCGAGGCCAAGCCGCTGGTGGCGCCCGAGATCCCCGGCCGCGGCCAGAACGTCACCTACGTGCAGGGTGAGACCCTGAAGATCGGCGCCGTGATCGAGGTCCGCCGCTCCGGCGCGGACTCGGAGTTCCACGTGGCGCTGAAGGACGGCCTGCAGAAGATCAGCCGGGCCGCGGCCGACCTGCTCCGCGCGGCCTACGCGCAGGGCGCGGAGCCGAAGCTGGTCGACATCGCGCGGACCAACAGCGCGCCGACCGTCGAGCAGCTCGACTTCGCCGACTACCCGCCGGACGTGCCGGAGATCCTGGAGCCCAACCAGAACAACCGGGTGATCTGCCTGGGCTGGCAGGCGCAGGACGTGTCGTCGGCCAACAAGTCCCAGCACACCAAGGTGACCATCGCGCCGTCGCTGCCGATCCCGACGGACGTGGTGCCGGTGGAGATCAACCAGGTCGGCGCGACCGGTGAGGTCGTCAGCCAGTTCGTGATGGCACCGGGCAAGTCGGCCGTGGTGCGCAGCGCGACGTCCACCCAGGACTTCGCCAGCGGCCCGATCCACCTGATCACCGGCCGCGGCGTGAAGTACGGCATCCCGGACGTCGTCACCAGCGGCGCGCTCGGCCTCGGCGCGGACGGGTTCGCGCCCGGACCGGAGTCGATCCTGCGGCTGCTGCCCAACGGGCCGCAGCTCAACCGCAACGACGCCTCGCGCAGCTGGGACTCGATCCCGGTGCCGAAGGACAACGGCCTGCTGCCCGAGGAGAAGGCCAAGAAGCAGGGCAGCTGAGCTCTGCTGAGCCCTTTGGGGGAACCGGAGTGGGCCGGTTCCCGTCAGAGGTCCAGGAGGTGTCCGGGTGAACGAGGTCACACGCAGGCAGGTTTCGGTCGACCCGCGCTGGATCGAGCTGTACGCGAAGCGCGTCGAAGAGGCGGCCGAGGAGCTGACCCGGGCGCGGGCCGAGCTGCGGGAGGCGCCGATGCGCCCCCAGAGCTTCGGCGAGCTGGGCCGCACGTTGCGCAGCGCCGAGGCGTACGGCCGCGCCGCCGGGCTGCTCAACCAGCAGCTCGACCGGGCGTGCGAGGTGCTGGCGGCGGCGGCGAAGGGCCTGAGCGGGGTGGCCGAGCACTACGGCTCCCACGACGACGACGCGGTGGCGCTGATCAAGGCGGTCGACCGGCGGGCGGGGTTGGGCTGATGCGGGGCAAGGACGGCAGGCAGATCGCCGCCGAGGTGGGGCCGGAGCTGGACTACCTGTCCGGGATCAGCAGGCGGCTGGGCGTGCGCGACCTCGTGGCGGACTACTTCGCGCCGGTCGTGGGCGACTGGAACGACCTGCACGAGGAGGCGGAGCGCTGGCGCAAGGCCGGGCTCGTCGCCGAGCACGTGACGCGTGACCTGACCAAGCCGCTGGGCAAGCTCGACTCGGCGTGGCAGGGCAAGGACGCGGACGCGTTCGTGGAGCACATGCGGAAGGTCGGGCTGGCCGGGCACGACATGTCCGACGCGATGCACGCGATGGGCGAGGCGCTGGACCAGACCGCCGAGGGCATCCGGGCGATCGTGGAGGACATGGCCCGGGTGTACGCCGAGGCGGCCGACACGGTGTCGGGCGCGGCGGCGTTGCCGGTGGACGGCGACCGGCGCGTGGTGGAGGCGTTGGACGAGCTGCACGACCCGGCGAAGGAGCTGCACGAGTCGGTGCGGGACGTGCTGGAGGCGTTCCTGCGGCTGTGCGACGGGGTGTCCGGCTCGGACGAGTTCGCCGACGTGAAGATGGAGCACCGCTACCCCGAGCAGGACTGGTCGTTCACCGCGCCGGCGAAGCCGACCGCGCCGCAGCCGCCCGTGACCGCGCCCGCGGCCGAGACGAAGCCCGCCGGTTCCGGTGGGTCCGGGGCCGGTGCGCCGGGTGGTGGTGGAGTACCGGGTGGTGGCGGTGGCGGCGTGCCCGGTGGCGGTGGCGTGCCCGGTGGTGGGCTGCCCGGCGGTGCGCCCGCGGAGCGGATGCAGCCGGGTGGGTCGACGGGCGTGTCCGAGCCGCACCCGGTGGAGTCCGGCCCGCGTCCGGCGGCTGCCGCGGCGGGTCCGGCCGGGCAGGCGGCCGGTGGCGCCACGGGGATGATGGGCGGCGGGATGATGGGCGGCATGGGCGCCGGCGGTCAGCAGGGCGGCGACAAGGAGCACAAGTCGAAGGTCCAGTTGGCCGGCTCGACCGAGCAGGTCTTCGGCAAGCCCAAGAAGTCGGCGCCACCGGTCCTCGGCGAGGACTGAACGGCCCGCTCGCGTGTTCTGAGCGTTGAATTCAGGGGTCCTGAACGTAGGACACGCGCGACCTGAACGTAGGACACGCGCGTTCTGGAGGTAGGACACGCGAGGGGTGTGGTGGCCTCTCGCGTGTCCTGAGGGCAGGTCAGTCCAGGACGGAGCGCTTCGGGGCGGGGACCGTCCGGCGGGCGCGGTTGCGGTTCACGGTGTGGACGATGAACAGCGTCAGCAGCAGCAGGCCGACGCCCGCGCCCGTGCCGGACAGCGCCACGATCATCGGCGTGCTGCTCGGCGGGTTCAGCGGGCCCAGGTTGGTGATCAGCTGCTCCGGCGTGGTGGGCTTCGCGCCCGGCCGCTCGGACGGCAGCTCGGCGGTCAGCGCGGCCACCGGGTTGATCATTCCGTAGCCGACCTTGTGGTCGCGGCCGGACGGGTTGCCCGGGTGCTGCGCGGTCGCCTTGATCCGGTCCATCACCTGGCGCGCCTTGAGCTCCGGGAACCGCTCGCGCACCAGCGCGACCACACCCGCCACGTACGGCGAGGCGAAGCTGGTGCCCTGGATCGCGGTGAGCCGGCGGTTCGCGTCGGAGTTCGCGTCGGTCAGGCCCTGGCCCTTGGGGTCGAGGGTGACGATGTTCTCGCCCGGCGCGGCCACGCTGACCCACGGGCCCCACACCGAGAACGACGACACCTCGCCCTCCGAGTTCATCGACGCCACGGACAGCACGTCGTCGGCGTACCACGGCGGCGACGCGACCACGTTGACCGTCTTGGGGTCCTGGTTGTCGTTCTGGGTCGTGCAGCCGCCGTTGGAGTCGATGTTGCCCGCGGCGGTCACGATGACGACGTCCTTGTCGTTCACCGCCCAGTTGATCGCGGCCTGCAGCTCGCGTTCCTGGGCGCTGGGCTCGGCCGGCGCCGCGCACGCGGTCAGCGAGATGTTGATGACCTTCGCGCCCTGGTCGACGGCCGAGACGATGGCCTTGGCCAGGGTGCCGACCTTGCCCGCGGAGTCGCGGTTGTCCTTCTTCGCCGGGTCGTCGAACTTGAAGTGGTTGCTGGTCTGCCGGAACGCCAGCACCGTCACCTCGGGCGCGGCGCCGATGAACCCGGTCGCCTCGTCCCGGCTCGCCGCCGCGACGCCCGCGACCTCGGTGCCGTGGCCGTCGCAGTCGTCGTTGCCCTTCTTCTCGGTCTCGACGTAGTCGCCTGCCGCGATGACCCGGCCCGCCAGCCGCGGGTGGTTGTTGACGCCGGTGTCGATGATGGCGAGCTTGATGCCCTTGCCGGTGGCGAAGCGGTGCGCCTCCTCCAGCCGCAGCTGCATCTGGCCCCACGGCTTGTTCGGGATCGGGCGGTTGCCCGTGCCCGAGGTCACGCACTCGGTCTTCGGCGTGTAGTTGACGTCCTCGATCGGCGGCTCGGGCGCGCGCAGGAACGACCGGTCCACCGGCGGCGGCTGCGAGTTCGGCCGGCTGTTCGCGTTCGTCGTGGACGGCTGGGCGTACGCGCCGGGCGCGGTCACCAGGGTGGCGGCCACCGCGGCCAGCGCGGCGATCTTGCGGATGCGCATCAGGGCCTCACGCGGGGATGAGCTGGCGCATGGCCACGTAGAGGTCCATCACCGCCAGCGCCAGCGGCAGCACCGCGGCGATCAGGATGGCCTCCAGCACGTCGACCGTGCGACGCAGCACCGGGGAGAACTTCTGGTTGGGGAAGATCACGCCGAGCACGAGCGCGGCCGCGCCGACCACCACGAGGGTGCCGAACACGTACAGCAGCCGGTCGCCCGCCGAGGACTGCACCAGCCACCCCAGCAGCACGCCGGTGCCCGCGACCATGCCGCTGGCCAGCAGCGCCACCGCCTGCGCGCCGTTGGCGTAGGCCCGGCCGCGCAGCAGCAGCACCAGGGTGACCACGATCGCCAGCAGCGGGCCCCAGATGGAGCCGTCGCCCGCGGCGATCACGGCGAACAGCGCGGCGGTGCCACCGCAGCCGATGATCATGCCGGTCAGGTACTCGTGCGCGTTGGCCGTGCGCCGCTCGATCACGGAGTACTCCGGGAAGCCGGTGTCCTCCTTGAGGTCCTCGGCGCTGCCCGGCACGGTCGGCAGCGGCAGCTTCGCGAGCTGGATCGTGAGCCGGGGCAGCACGGACAGCGTCGCCAGCGAGACCGCCGCGGTGGCCGCCGCGATGCCCTGCACGGGGTGGTCGACGAAGATGCCGACGAGGAACGCGAGGCCGCTCAGCGCGCCCGCCGTGGCGGCGGCGATGAACACCGTGATGCCGCGGCCGATCAGCATGATCGCGGCCGCGGCGAAGATCAGCACCAGCACGCTGGCCAGCAGCAGGCTCGGCCTGCCGATCGGTCCCGGCACGATGTACAGGCCCGCGACGTAGGCCATCGGCAGGCCGCCCGACGCGGCGATCAGCACGCCGGTGCCGGTCGCGCCGTAGGACCGCGCGACGACCGCGCCCGCCGCCATCGCCACGACGGCGACCACGCCCGCGCAGATCGCCGGCGCGAGGTTGCCCCCGCCCGCGAGCGGGCCGGCCAGCAGCACCGCGATCGAGGCCGTGATGAGCGCGAGCGCGCCCGCGAGGTGGCCGTAGCGCCGCGCCGTGTCCTTGGTCCACGGGCGGAAGCTGTCCGGGTCCGACTCGGCGATCGCGTCGACCACGTCGTCGTACAGCGGGGGCGGCGGGTTCTCGTTGCGCTTGCGCAACTGGAGGAGCTCGCCGTCGACCACGCCCAGCGAGGCCAGCGTGCGGCTGGGGTCCAGCGGCCCCTCGCCCAGCTTGGCCAACGCCCAGCCGCCGTGCCGCACGCCACCGTCCGGAGTGGCCTCCTTGGCCATGTCCAGCAGCATCGGCAGCAGGTCGGCCACCGCGACGTCGGCGGGCAGCGCGACGTCGATACGCGTTCGCGGCGCAACCACCGTCACCCGGCTGAACACCGTCGTTCCGGTCGCCACCAGCGCCCCCTAAAAGTCCTGATGAGTGTGTGCTGTGGTCCGCCCGACCCTATTGGGCCGGTCGGACGCGCTTCGGCCCGCCCCTCGAGGAGCGGACCCAGTATGGGCCCACCGGGCGTCGTGGCACGGCCGTTCCGCGCAACACGTTGGCCGCGGATTTCACCGACCCCCCGCCGTGCGGGGTTCCGATGCGCCATAGTGTCGTTGCGACTGTGGCGGCCTGAGGCCTTCGAGCGCAGTCGGGGTGATCGTTTACGGATCGACGCTGAAGAGGTGCCTGTTAGGTGAGCACGCTGCAGTTCAAGCGCACGGCACGCCTCGCTGCTCCCCGCCCTCCGGGCGGTGAGGTCCACCTCGAACCGCCGCCCGAGGTGCCCCGGGTCATCCCCGGCAACATCATGATGAAGGCGATGCCCGTCGTCATGATCGTGTCGTCCGTCGGCATGATGGTGCTGATGTTCAGCTACAGCGGGCGCAGCCCCGCTGCGATGATCATGCCCGGCATGATGCTGGTCTCGACCATCGGCATGATGGCCGGCGGCATGGGCGGCGGCAAGGGCCAGAAGAAGGCCGAGATGAACGAGGACCGCAAGGACTACCTGCGCTACCTCGGCCAGATGCGCGACCGCGCCCGCGAAGCCGCCAACGAGCAGCGCGCCGAGCGCGAGTGGGTGCACCCCGACCCGCAGATGCTGTGGTCCCTGGCCACCACCCGGCGCATGTGGGAGCGCCGGCAGAACGACCCCGACTTCTGCCACCTGCGCGCGGGCCGCGGCTCGCAGCGGCTGGCCACCCGGCTCGTGCCGCCGCAGACCGGCCCGGTCGAGGAGCTGGAGCCGATCGCGACGCTGGCGCTGCGCCGGTTCGTGCGCGCCCACTCGCTGGTGCCCGACCTGCCGATCTCCATCGCGCTGCGCGGCTTCGCCGCCGTCGGCCTGCTCGGCGACATCGAGGAGAAGCGCGGCCTGGCCCGCGCCCTGCTGGCCCAGATGGTCACCTTCCACTCGCCGGACGACCTGCTGATCGCCGTCGTCACCACCGGCCGCACCAAGGCCGAGTGGGAGTGGATGAAGTGGCTGCCGCACGTGCAGCACCCGACGATCGTCGACGGCATCGGCCAGATGCGGATGATGGCGGGCTCGCTGGCCGAGGTCGAGCAGATGCTGGACGAGCAGCTGCGCGACCGGCAGCGGTTCACCCGCAACGCGCCGCCGCCCGCCGACCAGCCGCACGTCGTGATCGTGATCGACGACGGCGACGTCACCCGGGAAGAGCAGATCATCCTGGAGGAGGGCCTGGTCGGCGTCACGCTGCTCGACCTGTCGGAGTCCCTGGGCAACCTCACCGCCCGGCGCGGCCTGCGGCTGGTGATCGAGGACGGCAAGCTGGGCGCGCGCAGCGCGAGCGGCGTCGAGTGGTTCGGCGCGCCGGACTGGCTGAGCGTGGTCGAGGCCGAGGCGCTGGCCCGGCGGCTGTCGCCGTACCGGATCGGCGGCGTGGACGCGGGCGGCAGCGACGAGGACCCGCTGTCGATGAGCAACAACCCGCCGCTGCTGGAGTTCCTGGGCATCCCCGGCGACCCGATGACCTTCGACGTGCAGGCGGCGTGGCGGCCCCGGCCGGTGCGCGACCGCTACCGGGTGCCGTTCGGCATCGGCGAGTTCGGCCAGCAGGTCGAGCTCGACATCAAGGAAGCGGCGATGGAGGGCATGGGCCCGCACGGCCTGTGCATCGGCGCGACCGGTTCCGGCAAGTCCGAGTTCCTGCGCACGCTGGTGCTGGGCATGCTGGCCACGCACTCGTCGACCTCGCTCAACATGATCCTGGTCGACTTCAAGGGTGGCGCGACGTTCCTGGGCCTGGACAAGGCGCCGCACGTCGCCGCGACGATCACCAACCTCGCGGGCGACCTGACCCTGGTCGACCGCATGAAGGACGCCATCGCGGGCGAGGTGTCGCGGCGCCAGGAAGTGCTGGCCAAGGGCAACTACAAGAACGTGTGGGACTACGAGAAGGCGCGGGAGAACGGCGCCGACCTCGACCCGCTGCCGGCGTTGTTCATCTGCATCGACGAGTTCTCCGAGATGCTGACGGCGAAGCCGGACTTCATCGACATCTTCCTCCAGATCGGCCGCGTCGGCCGGTCGCTGCAGATGCACATGCTGCTGGCGTCGCAGCGGTTGGAAGAGGGCAAGCTGCGCGGCCTGGACACGTTCCTGTCCTACCGGATCGGCCTGAAGACGTTCTCCGCCGCCGAGTCGCGCGCCGCGATCGGCGTGCCGGACGCCTACGAGCTGCCGCCCATCCCCGGCTCGGGGTACCTGGGCGTGCAGGGCTCGCCGCTGACCCGGTTCAAGGCGCTGTACGTGTCCGGCCCGTACCGGCCCGCCGGGTTGCAGGTCGCGGGCCCGTCCGCGCCGGTGACCAGCGACAAGCGGCCGCGCTACTTCGTGCCGGACTACATCGAGATCCCCAAGGAGCCGATCAAGCCGGTCGAGCCGGTCAAGCAGGAGAAGAAGAGCGAGGGCGACTCGAACGAGCCGTCCGAGCTGGAGGTCATCGTCGAGCGGCTGGTGGGCCAGGGCCCGCCGGCGCACGAGGTGTGGCTGCCGCCGCTGAACGAGCCGCCGTCGCTGGACACGCTGCTGCCGCCGTTGCAGGCGACCGAGGACCGCGGCCTGACCCCGCCCGGCTTCTTCTCCAACGGCAAGCTCCAGGTGCCGCTCGGCGTGGTGGACAAGCCGTTCGAGCAGCGGCGCGACCTGCTGTGGGCGGACTTCTCCGGCGCCGCGGGCCACGGCGCGATCGTCGGCGGCCCGCAGTCGGGCAAGTCGATGATGCTGCGCACCCTGATCACGTCCATGGCGCTGACGCACACGCCGCAGGAAGTGCAGTTCTACTGCCTCGACCTCGGTGGCGGCACGCTGGCGTCGCTGGAGAACCTGCCGCACGTCGGTGGGTTCGCCAGCCGGTTGGACGTGGACAAGGCGCGCCGGATGGTGGCCGAGCTGTCGGGCCTGATCTCCGAGCGCGAGCAGCGGTTCCGCGCGCAGGGCATCGACTCGATGGTCGAGTTCCGCAACCGCAGGCGGCGCGGCGAGATCCGCGACGACGACTTCGGCGACGCCTTCCTGATCGTGGACGGCTGGATGAACTTCCGGCAGGAGTTCGAGGCGCTGGAGCCGATGGTCCAGGCGCTGGCCGCGCAGGGTCTGTCCTACGGCGTGCACGTGGTCGTGGCGGCGAACCGGTGGGCGGAGATCCGGCCCGCGATGAAGGACCTGCTCGGCACGCGGTTCGAGCTGCGCCTCGGTGACGTCAGCGAGTCCGAGGTGGACCGCAAGGTCGCGGTCAACGTGCCGCCCGGCCGGCCGGGTCGCGGCCTGTCGCCGCAGAAGCTGCACTTCCTGACCGCGCTGCCGCGCATCGACGCGTCGTCGGACGCGGAGAACGTGGCGGCGGGCGTGCAGGACATGATCGCCAAGGTCGCCGGCGCGTGGCGCGGTCCGCGTGCGCCGCAGGTCCGGCTGCTGCCCGACCTGCTGCGCTACCAGGACTTCATGGCGCAGGTGCAGCAGCAGCGGCCGAACCGGGGCCACCTGGTGCCGATCGGCGTCAACGAGGACGAGCTGGCGCCGGTGTACCTCGACTTCGACTCGGACCCGCACTTCATGGCGCTGGCCGACGGCGAGTCGGGCAAGACCAACCTGCTGCGCGCGATCGTGCGCGGCATCATGACCGGCTACACCTCGTCCGAGGCGCTGATCATGCTGGTCGACTACCGGCGCACCATGCTGGGCTACATCGAGACCGACCACCTGCTCTCGTACGCGGTGTCGTCGGCGCAGCTCACGGACATGATCAAGGATGTCCGCGGCTCGATGGCCAACCGCCTGCCCGGCCCGGACGTCACGCAGGAGCAGCTGAAGAACCGCTCCTGGTGGAAGGGCCCGGAGCTGTTCGTGGTCGTGGACGACTACGACCTGGTCGCGCCGCAGGGTGCGCAGAACCCGTTGCAGCCGCTGGCGGAGTTCATCCCGCAGGCGAAGGACGTGGGCCTGCACATCGTCGCGGTGCGGCGCATGGGTGGCGCGTCGCGGGCGATGTACGACCCGATCCTGGGCAAGCTGAAGGAGATCTCGGCGCCGATCCTGGTGGGTTCCGGCTCGAAGGAGGAGGGTGCGATCGTGGGCAACCTCAAGGCGTCGCCGCAGCCTCCCGGCCGGGGCACGATCGTGACCCGCAAGCTGGGTCAGCAGCGCATGCAGATCGCGTGGATCGACCCGGACTGACCCGGGTCCCCGACCGACCGGAAGGCCTCGCTTCGGCGGGGCCTTCCGCGCGTCACGGCAGCGGCCCGCGCCCGGCAGCATCGGGCCGGGCGCGGGCCGTCGTCGCACCGCGGGTCGTCCCACCTGCCCGCACGGCGGTACCCCCCGGTGTCGCCGACCGCCGTGCGGGCGCCGCGGTGGACGTGGGGAACTCTGCCGAACGGCGCTCACAGTCGACTCACGCCGTCCCCTGAGCTTGTCGGTTCGCTGCCTTATGCTTCGGCCCGCACGTTAGGGGGTGGCGCGTGGAGATCGGGGTCGAGTTGCCCGGGCCGCTCGGGGGCCGGCACGGCGGCGGGCGGGTGGCGCGGTCGGGGGCCGGAGGCTCGCACGTCCGCGGCGGCGTGGCGCCGGCGAAAGCGGCCGGTCTGCCGTGACACCGCCGGTGACCCGCTTCGCCGTCCTCGGGCCGCTGGAGGTGTGGCGCGGCGACGAGCCGGTCGCGGTGCCCGCCGGTCGCGGCCGGACGCTGCTGGCCGCGTTGCTGCTGCGGGCGGGCCGGGTGGTGACGGTGGACGAGCTGGTCGAGCGGCTGTGGGACGGCGACCAGCCCAACCCGCAGCGGACCAGGGCGACGCTGCACATGGTGGTGGCCCGGCTGCGGCAGGCCCTGGGCGACCCGACGGTCGTGCGCACGGTCACGCACGGCTACGTGGCCGACGTCCCACCCGGCGCGCTGGACCTGCACGAGTTCCGCGAGCTGGTCGGGCAGGGCCGGTACGGCGAGGCGTTGGCGCTGTGGCGGGGCATGCCGCTGTCGGACGTGCGGTCGGACGTGCTGCACGCCGAGGACGTCGCACCGCTGCTGGAGGAGCGGCTGACCGCGCTGGAACGGCGGATCGCGGCCGACCTGGAGGAGGGGCGGGCGGCCGAGCTGGTGCCGGAGCTGCGGTCGCTGACCCGCGAGCACCCGTTGCGGGAGCGGTTCTGGGCGGCCTTGGTGCACGCCCTGCACCGCGCGGACCGGACCGCCGAGGCGCTGGCCGCGTACCAGGAGGTGCGCGCGCTGCTGGCCGAGGAGCTGGGCGTGGAACCGGGTGAGCAGCTGCGCGAGGCGCACCGGCTGGCCCTGGGTTCGGCGTCGGAGCCGAGCGGCCGGGCGGTCGCGCCCCGGCAGCTGCCCGCGGACGTGCGCAGCTTCACCGGGCGGCGGGACGAGGTCGCCGCGCTGGACCGGTTGGCGGCGCAGGCGCGGGCGGCCACCACCGTCGCGATCACGGGCATGGGCGGGCTGGGCAAGACCGCGCTGGCCGTGCACTGGGCGCACCGGGTGGCGGCGGACTTCCCGGACGGGCAGCTGCTGGTCAACCTGCGCGGTCACGACCCGGACCTCCCGCCGCTGACTCCGGAGCAGGCGCTGACCCAGTTGCTGGGCGCGCTGGGCGTGCCACCCGAGAGGGTGCCGGCGGCGCTGGACGAGCAGGTCGCGCTGTACCGGTCGGTGCTGGCGGACCGGCGGATCCTGGTGGTGCTGGACAACGTCGCCGACGTGGCGCAGGTGCGCCCGCTGCTGCCGCCCGGCGCGGGCAACTTCGCCGTGCTGACCGGGCGCAACGACCTGCGCGGACTGGTCGCGCTCGACGACGCCGTGCTGTTCCGGCTGGACGGGCTGTCGCGGGCCGAGGCGGTGGAGCTGCTGCGGCGGATCCTGGGCCCGGACCGGGTGGACGCCGAGCCGGACGCGGTGGCCGAGCTGGTCGAGGTGTGCGCGGGGTTGCCGCTGGCGCTGCGGGTGGCCGCCGCGACGCTGGCCGGCGAGTCGCGCGGGGTGGCCGACTACGTGAGCGCGTTGCGCGCCGGCGACCCGCTCGCCGGGCTGGTGGTCCCCGGCGACCCGGCGTCGGCGGTCGGCAGCACGTTCTGCCTGTCGTACCGGGCGCTGACGCCGGGCGCGCAACGGGTGTTCCGGCTGCTCGGCGTGGCGCCGTGCCGCGACTTCACGGTCGGGACGGCTGCCGCGCTGGCCGGCGTCGACCTCGACCGGGCCCGGTCGGCGCTGGGCGAGCTGTCCCGCGCCCACCTGCTGGAGCAGCCGCGGACCGGCCGGTTCGCGCTGCACGACCTGCTGCGGCTGCACGCGGAGGCGACCGCGAAGGCCGAGGAGCCCGCGGCGGAGCACGAGCTCGCCGTCGACCGGCTGCTCGACTTCTACCTGCACAACGTCGACCGCGCGGACCGGGCGATCCGGCCGACCCGCACCGAGCTGCCGCTGACCCCGATCGCGGACACCGTGCCCCTGCTGGAGTTCGCCGACCAGGCCGAGGCGGTGGCCTGGATCGACGGCGAGATGCCGAACCTGCGGCTGGTCATCCCGTACGCGGGCGAGCGCGGCAGGCACGAGCACGCGTGGCAGATCCCGACCGCGCTGTGGGGGTACCTCTACATCCACTACGTCTGGACCGAGTGGCGCCGGTTCACCGAGATCGCGCTGACGGCCGCGCGCCGGCTCGGCAACCGGTTCGCCGAGGCGGTGGCGCTGCACACGCTGGGCGGCATCACCCGCAACATGCGCCCCGAGGAGGCCCTGGACCACCTGCACCAGGCGTTGGCGATCCGGGAGGAGATCGGCCACGTGCACGGCATGGCGGCCAGCTGCCTGGAGCTCGCGGGCGCGTACCAGTCGTTCGGCCGGTTCGACGAGGCCATCGAGCACGGCGAGCGGGCGGTCGAGCTGTGGACCGCGTCGGGCGACCTGTCGGCGCAGGCGGTGGCGCTCAACAACCACGCCGGGGCGTTGAGCCAGGCAGGCAGGCACGAGCAGGCGTTGGAGGTGTGCCTGCGCGCCGTCGAGCTGTACCGGCGGCTGCCCGGCCGGTTGGCGGTCGGCGTGGTGGAGGAGACGTTGGCGCAGGTCCTCATCGGCCTCGGGCGGTTGGCGGACGCCGCCGCGACCTACGAGGGGATCTTCGCGCGCGGCGTCGGCGAGCTGAACAGCCTGTCGGCGATGCGGACCCACCTCAACTACGCGGACCTGCTGCTGCGGTTGGACGACCCGGACACCGCCCGGATCCACCTGGCGCACGCCTTGGAGCTGTGCGTCAAGGCGGGCTTCCCGCAGGAGTCCGAGATCCGGGCCCGGCTGGCGGCCCTGGGGTGAGCGCGCCCCGGACCGACACCGCGGAGCCCCTGGTGGGGAGGAGACGGGACCCCGCGGTCCGGTCGTCACCGCCGCGAGGGCCGGCAGGCGGGTCGCCCCCCGACGACCGCCCTCCACCGGGACCGGCTTCCCCCCTCGACCGACGTCCGGTCCCGCGCCCACTCGGGGTCGCGGCGGTGCACGTCCCCACTGTGCGCGCCGAGCCTCACACTCGGCTCACGGCCTGCTCACCGGCCCGGCAGGCGTCGGCGGTCCTCGCCTGGCCGAACCGGCGCGGTCGAGTCGTCGCTGCGGTATCAGCCGACTGTTTCCGTGACGTCACGGCGCGTGATCGAGTCGTACACTCGTGATCGTGGGGAAGGGGGCCGGTGACGACGGGGCCGGAGGTGCTCGGACCGCTCGAAGGCGGGCACGCCGGCCCGTTGGCGGTGGTGGCGACGCGGGCCGCGGGCGACGACGCCGACCGTGACCCGGCACGCGCTCCGACCCGGCACGCCCACACCGCGGCAGAGGTCGCACCCGCCCTGGCGGCGCACGACCGCGTGCGGCCCGACGAGGTCAGGTCCGCGGCGGTGGTGTCGGCGCGGCCGGCGTCCGGGTGGGACCACGTCGCCCAGCCGGCCCGTACCGGGACAACTCGGTAGCCGCACCGGCGGCACCTCGGGAACCATGTCCACGGCGATCGGCTCAGGGGGTTTCTGGTGATCGAGTTCGGCGTCCTCGGCCCGTTGCGGGTGCGGGTCGACGGCCGCGAGGTGCCGGTGCCGTCGGGCCTGGGCCGCACCTTGCTCGCCGCGCTGCTGCTGCGCGCCGGCGAGGTGGTGCCCGCCGAACTGCTGGTCGACCGGCTCTGGGGCGGCGCGCCGCCCAACCCCGGGCGCGCCAAGGCGACGTTGCAGATGGTGGTGCGGCGACTGCGGCAGGCGTTGGGCGAGGCGAACGTGGTGCGCACGACGACCAACGGCTACGTGGCCGACGTCCCGCCGGGCGCGCTGGACCTGCACGAGTTCCGGGCGCTGGCGGGGCAGGGCCGGTTCGCCGAGGCGTTGGCGCTGTGGCGCGGCGAGCCGTTGTCGGACGTGTCGCACACCGAGGACGTGGCGTCCTTGCTGGAGGAGCGGCTGACCGTGCTGGAACGGCGGGTCGCGGCCGACCTGGCGTCGGGGCGGGCCGCCGAGCTGGTGCCCCAGCTGCGCGAGCTGACCGCCCGGCACCCGCTGCGGGAGCGGTTCTGGGGCCAGTTGATGCTCGCACTGGCCCGGTCAGGTCGGCAGGCCGAGGCGCTGGCCGCGTACCAGGAGGTGCGCGGGTTGCTGGCCGACGAGTTGGGCGTGGACCCGGGTGAGCACCTGCGCGACGTGCACCACCAGGTGCTGGGCATCGGGCCGCGCGGGCAGCCGATCGCGCCCCGGCAGCTCCCGGCGGACGTGCGCAGCTTCACCGGGCGGCACGGGGAGATCGCGGCGCTGGACCGGTTGGCCGGGAACGCCCGGGTGGCCGCGGTCGTCGCGATCACCGGCATGGGCGGGCTGGGCAAGACCGCGCTGGCCGTGCACTGGGCGCACGGCGTGGCCGCCGACTTCCCCGACGGGCAGCTGCTGGTGAACCTGCGCGGCTACGACCACGACCTCCGGCCGCTGTCCCCCGGCCAGGCGCTGACCCACCTGCTCGGCGGCCTGGGCGTCGCGCCCGAGCGCATCCCCGTCGCGCTGGACGACCAGGTCGCGCTGTACCGGTCGCTGGTCGCCGACCGGCGGCTCCTGGTCGTGCTGGACAACGCCGCCGACGTGGCGCAGGTGCGCCCGCTGCTGCCACCCGGCCGCGGCAACTTCACCGTGGTCACCGGCCGCGACGACCTGCGCGGCCTGGTCGCCCTCGACGACGCCGTGCTGCTGAGGCTGGACGGCCTGTCCCCGGCCGAGGGGGTCGACCTGCTGCGCCGCATCCTGGGCCCGGACCGGGTGGACGCCGAACCGGACGCCGTCGCCGAACTGGTCGAGGTGTGCGCGGGGCTGCCGCTGGCACTGCGGGTGGCCGCCGCGACCCTGACCGCCGAGCCGGGCGGCGTCGCGGAGTACGTGGCGGCGCTGCGGTCGGGCGATCGCCTCGCCGAGCTGGCGATCCCCGGCGACCTCCCCGCCGCCGTCCGCTCCGCGTTCACCCTGTCGCACCGGAAGCTGACACCGACCGCGCGGCGGCTGTTCGAGCTGCTCGGCCTGCACCCGGGCCCGGACATCTCGCCGTCGGCCATCGCGAGCCTGGCCGCGCTGCCGCTCGCCGAGGTGCGCCGCGCGCTCGTGGAGCTGACGCAGGCGCACCTGGTCGCCGAGCACGTGAAGGGCCGGTACTCGCTGCACGACCTGCTCCGCGCGTACGCCGTCGAGCTCGCCGGCGCCCAGCACCCGCCCGCCGAGCTCCGCGAGGCCGAGACGCGGCTGATCGACCACTTCCTGCACACCGCCGAGCAGGCGGACAAGGCGCTCTACCCGGAGCGCAGGCCGGTGGACCCGCCCCCGGCGGGACCGTGCGTCCGCCCCGAGCGCGTCGAGTCGCACGCCGCCGCCCTCGACTGGTTCCGCACCGAGTTCCGGACGCTGCTCGCGGTGGCGGGCCACGCGGCCGAGCACGCGTCCGACGCCCGCGCCTGGCTGATCCCCGAGTGCACGGCGACGTTCTTCCACTCCAGCGGGCACTGGTCGGAGTGGATGGACGTGTGCGGGAAGGCGCTGGCCGCGGCGGAACGGCTCGGCGACGTCCGGGGGCGGGCCGACATGCACCGCGGCCTCGGCCGGTCGTCCACCCTGCTGCACCGGTGGACCGAGGGCCGGGAGCACCTCGAGATCGCCCGGCGGCTGTTCCACGACCTGGGCGACGGCGCGTCCGAGGCCTACGTGCTGATCAACATCAGCGGGATCGACGAGCTGAACAACCGGCCCGCCGAGGCGTTGCCGCTGCAACTGGCCGCGCTGGAGCTGTTCCGGGAACTCGGCCACGCGCACGGGCAGGCACGCGCGCTCACCTCGGCTTCGTGGAGCTACTTCCTGCTCGGCCGGTACGAGGAGGCGGCGCTGCACGCGACGGCCGCGATCGAGCGGTACGAGGGCATGACCGACCTCCCCGGCCACGCCGCGGCGATCGACAACCTGGGTCTCGCCTACCGCGAACTGGGTCGGCTGGAGGAGGCGCGGGTCGTGCAGCGCAAGGCGGTGGACAGGTTCGCGGAGTCGGGCGACCGCTACTACGAGGCGGGCGCGTGGCGTGAGCTCGCCGAAACCCACCGGCGCGCGGGCGCCCCGGAAGCGGCCCGCGCCGCCCTGCTCAACGCGCTGACCATATTCGAGGCGCTGGGGCACCCGCACGCCGACGAAGTGCGACGTGAGCTCGGGGAGCCGGCATGACGGGCGTGGGAAGCGCCACGACCCGTGCGGGGGTGGCGGGCCGGACCGCGCCGGCGATGGACCTCTCCGAGCGGCTCGGCCGCGACCGGGCGGCGGAGCTCAGGGCCGAGCACGGCGGCTGGTCCCCGCCGCGGGTGAAGGCCGGCGACCCGGCGGCGAACCGTCGGTGCGGTGAGGTATGCATATGCAGGCCCGCCCCGGCCGACGAGGGGATGACGGATGAGCTTGCACGTGGCGGTGGACTTCGGCACGTCCAGCACCTGCGTCGCGATGTCCCTGCACGGCCGGGAACCGCAGGTCGTCATGGTCGACGGCCAGCCGATCGTGCCCTCCGCGGTGTTCGCCGCCGCCGACGGCACGCTGTTCGTCGGGCAGGAGGCCGAGCGCCAGGCGGCGGTGGACCCGTCCCGCTACGAGCCGCACCCCAAGCGCCGCGTCGACGAGGGCGAGCTGCTGCTCGGCTCCAGCGTGCTGCCCGTGGTCGACGTGGTGCGGGCCGTGCTGACCAGGGCCGTGGACGAGGCGCGCCGCGTGGCCGGCGGCGCGCGGGTCGACCTGCTCGTGCTCACCCACCCGGCGGACTGGGGCGCGATCCGCACGCGAGTGCTGCTGCACGCCGCACGCGGCCTCGGCCAGGAGGTCCGGCTGGTGCCCGAGCCGGTCGCGGCGGCGGTGTTCCACTCGGCGACGCACGCCATCCCGGACGGCGCGGCGCTGGCCGTGCTCGACCTCGGCGGCGGCACGGTCGACGCCAGCGTGGTGGCCCGCCAGGGCGGCACGTTCCGCGTGCTCGCCACCAAGGGCGACCCGGGCTTCGGCGGCGCGGACGTCGACCAGGCGCTGCTGGAGCACGTCGGCTCGCTGGTCTCGCCCGGCGACCCGGACGCGTGGCGGCAGCTCGTCGAGGGCCGCGAGCTGGCCGACCGCCGCAAGCGCCGGGTGCTGCGCCAGGACGTGCGCGGTGCGAAGGAGACGCTGTCCAGGCACGCCTACACCGACGTGCCGATGCCGCCGCCGTTCCCCGACGCCCACGTCACCCGGACCGACCTGGAACGGCTGATCACCACGCCCCTCACCCGGGCCGCCGCGCTCGTGGTGAGCGCGGTGCGCGACGCGGGCCTCGACCCGCGCGGCCTGGCCGGCGTGTTCCTGGTCGGCGGGTCCAGCCGCATCCCGCTGGTCGCGCGCCTGGTGCTGGAGCAGTCCGGCGTGGTGCCCACGAGCATCGACCAGCCCGAGACCGTGGTGGCCCGGGGCGCGCTGCGGGCGGTGCGGGTGGACCCGCTGCGGACCGGCGCGCTGCCTTCCGGCCAGGGCGACGTCACCCAGAAGATCACCGACGACCAGACCCGCAAGATCACCCGGCGGATCACGCCGCCGCCGTCGCCACCGGCCGGGTTCCCGCAGCCGTCCTACTTCCCGCCGCCGGGTCCCGCTCCCGGGCCGACGCGCCGCAGCCGCGTGCCACTGCTCGTGACGGCAGCCGTCGTGGTGGTCGCCGTCGTCGGCGCGTCCGTGGCGTACGCGCTGACCAGGGACGAGACCACCGGCGGCGGGCCGACCACGCCCGCCACGACCTCGACCACCGCCGCCGAGGGCAAGACCATCGCCCAGTACGAGTACAGCTTCGTCGCGCCGACCGGCTGGCAGCAGACCGGCGGCCAGGTCGAGACCCGCAAGGTGCTGCTCAAACCCGAGGCGCCCGAGTCCGACCTGGACGTGATCGCGGTGGAGGAGCGGCTGCTCAACTACGACGCCACCGAGGACCGGGAGCGGGCCGAGAGCGAGCTGCGCGGCCAGTACGACCAGCGGGAGAAAGTGTCCGATTTCGACCCTTCCGCCGACTTCGCCGGCAAGAATGTCGTTTACTACCGGGAAGAGGTGGGGTCGGCCGTCATCGACTGGTACGTGCTGTTCCAGGACGACGTCCAGGTCAGCGTCGGGTGCCAGTACCCGCAGGACGGGCGCGACCGGGTCCGCCCCGCGTGCGAGCAGGTGGTCGGCACGCTGACCGTGACCAAGTGACTTTGTGGGGAGTGTGATGACCGGCATCCCGGAGGCCTTCGCCCGGTTCCGCTCGGACCTCGACGCGGCGGTGACCAGAGGCAGGCGCGCGGCCGCCGCGGCGGGCGCGAAGAGCGCGGCCCAGCGCGAGCGGAACCGGGAGCTCGCCGAGCAGGCCAAGGCCCGGCAGGTGCGGCCCGACCGGCACGCGCCCACCTCGCCGGACGTGCAGCGGGTCGCCACCGGGTTCCGGGAGCACCGCGGCCTGCCCGTGGCGGACCTGCCCCCGGCCGCCGAACTGCTCGCGCCGGAGAAATCGCGAGAGCAAACGGACGCGAATGCAAATGCAGTTCCGCCACGCCCGGTGCTCGGTTCCCGCGCGGTGGCGGGCCCGAGCGGTCAACTTCCCCCCGAAAGGGGCGATGACGAGGACTTTTCGCAAGCGCGAATCCTCTACTGACCCCGTTTCGGCGCCCGTCGCGTTTACAACCGCAACGACTTCCGAAGAAGTGGCGACAGCGTGGAACCGGACATGGCAGGGTCTGCGTCGTAAGGGGCGTACCAAGCGAGAACGCCTGATCTCATCTACCAAGGGGGTCGCACCCAAATGGCCGGTTACGAGACTGGATCACAGGAGCTCTTCGATGCCGCCAAGGACATCGTGAGCACCAACAACAACGTGCAGGGCGTCCTGGGTCAGCTCGGCAACACGATCGACGGCCTGTCCGGCGCGTGGAGCGGTGGCGCCGCCCTCGCGTTCCAGAAGCTGATGGAGCGCTTCCGCGAGGACGCCGACAAGCTGCAGAAGGCGCTGCTCGACATCGCCGACCAGATGGACGGCAGCGCGCAGACCTACGTCCAGCAGGAAGAGGAGCAGGCGCAGGAGATGTCGGCCATCACCAACCGCCTCGGTGGCTGACGCTTCGCATTCGCACCTCGTTTCCGTTCTTTTCGCTTTTCCTTCTCTTTCTGACTTCACCTCCAAGGGGAGACCATGGACACCAACCAGATCAAGGTCGACTTCGGCTCGCTGAGCAGCGCCGCCGGTGACATCAGCAGCCAGGCCGCCAAGATCCAGTCCGAGCTGGACAACCTGAAGTCCCGCCTCAACCCGGTCATCGCCCAGTGGGGCGGTGGCGCGTCGGAGAACTACCAGGCCGCCCAGCGCGCGTGGGACGAGTCCGCCGCCGGCCTCCAGCAGGTGCTGGCGCAGGTCGGTACGGCCGTGCAGTCGGCGACCGACGCCTACCAGGCCGCGGAGTCGAAGAACGCCGCTCGCTGGTGACTCCGGTCACTTCCGCGTGACCCCCGCGTGGCCCCGGGAACCTCGAGGTTCCGGGGCCACGTGCGTGTTCAGACCCGGTTCGGGGGGGCCGTTTTGACCCACGCCGACCCCAACCGGTATCTTCCTACGTTGTTGTGCGGTAACTGGTGCGCACTATGCGTACCTCGTGTTCTGGTCCTCTGCCCACCTGGGGTCTCTGGCCTGAGCAGCCGCCGCAATGACCCCAGACGCAAGTGACGACGAGGTAGACCCGTGCGCACGTACAGCCCGAAGCCCGGCGAGGTGACCCGAACCTGGCACGTGATCGACGCCCAGGACGTGGTGCTCGGTCGGCTCGCCACCCAGGCCGCGACGCTGCTGCGCGGCAAGCACAAGCCGACTTACGCCCCACACGTTGACACCGGTGACTTCGTCATCGTCATCAACGCGGACAAGGTGGCGTTGACCGGCAAGAAGCGTGATCAGGAGTTCGTGTACCGGCACTCCGGTTTTCCGGGCGGCCTGAGCCAGCGCTCGTTCGGCGAGGTGCTCGACACCCGCGCCGACCGGCTGGTCGAGAAGGCGATCAAGGGCATGCTGCCCAAGAACCGCCTCGGCCGCGCGATCGCGGGCAAGCTCAAGGTCTACACGGGCCCGAACCACCCGCACGCTGCGCAGCAGCCGCAGCCGTTCGAGATCAAGAAGGTCGCCCAGTGACCGAGCAGCAGACCGAGGACATCGACGTGACGACCCCTGAGGCCGAGCTCGACGCCGTCGACACCGACGCCGTGGAGACCGACGCCGTCGAGGCGGAGGCCACCGAGGCCGAGGCCACCGAAGCCGACACCCCGGCAGCCGAGGCCGACGAGGTCGAGGACACCGAGGTCGAGGCCGCGCCCGTCGTGCGGCACACGCTCAACGCGGGTGCGCACCACCTCGCGCAGACCGTCGGCCGGCGCAAGCAGGCCATCGTCCGCGTGCGGCTCCTCCCCGGCAGCGGCAAGTTCACCCTGAACGGGAAGTCCCTCGAGGACTACTTCCCGAACAAGGTGCACCAGCAGCTCATCCGCGAGCCCCTGGTGACGACCGAGAAGCCGGAGACGTTCGACGTCATCGCGAACCTGCGTGGCGGCGGCACCACCGGCCAGGCAGGCGCGCTGCGCCTCGCGATCGCGCGTGCGCTGATCGCCGTCGACTCCGAGGACCGCCCGGTGCTGAAGAAGGCCGGCTTCCTCACCCGTGACCCCCGGGTCAAGGAGCGGAAGAAGTACGGCCTCAAGAAGGCCCGCAAGGCGCCTCAGTACAGCAAGCGCTGACCTTTCCGGGTCGAGCGAGCACCATCCTGCGGGAGCAGTCAGTTCTTCGTCGAACTGCTGCTCCCGCAGTGCTTTTCTCCCCACTGTCTCGTGTGCATGGAGGTCACGGCGATCATGGCTCGGCTGTTCGGCACTGACGGCGTACGCGGTCTCGCCAACGCGGACCTGACCCCGGAACTCGCGCTGTCCATCGCCGCCTCGGCGGCACGGGTGCTGGCCGAGCACGACCGCTCGCACCGCCCCGTCGCGGTCGTCGGCCGCGACCCGCGGGCCAGCGGCGAGATGCTGGAGGCGGCCGTGGTGGCCGGCCTCACGTCGGCGGGCGCGGACGTGCTGCGCGCGGGCGTGCTGCCCACCCCCGCCGTGGCCTACCTGGTGTCGGCGCTGGGCGCGGACGTCGGCGTGATGATCTCCGCCTCGCACAACCCGATGCCCGACAACGGCATCAAGCTGTTCGCCGCGGGCGGGCACAAGCTGCCCGACGCCGTCGAGGACGAGATCGAGCAGAAGCTTGGTGACCGCGATCACCGCCCGACCGGCGCGGGCATCGGCCGCGTCCGCGACATCGAGGACGCCGAGGGCCAGTACGTGCAGCACCTGCTGAAGGTGACGCCGCACCGCCTGGACGGCCTGAAGGTCGTGGTGGACTGCGCGAACGGCGCCGCGTCCGTGGCCGCGCCGGACGCCTACCGCCGCGCGGGCGCCGAGGTCGTCGAGATCCACTCCACGCCCGACGGGCTCAACATCAACGACGACTGCGGCTCGAACCACGTCGCGAAGCTGCGTGCCGCGGTGGTCGAGCACGGCGCCGACCTGGGCATCGCGCACGACGGTGACGCGGACCGCTGCGTCGCGGTCGACGCCGACGGCAACGACCTCGACGGCGACCAGGTCATGGCGGTGCTGGCCCTGGGCATGAAGGAAGCCGGCGAGCTGACCGACGACACGCTGGTCGCCACCGTGATGAGCAACCTCGGCCTGCACCTGGCGATGCGCGAGCACGGCATCGCCCTCAAGACCACCGCCGTCGGCGACCGCTACGTGCTGGAGGAGCTGCGCGCGGGCGGGTTCGCGCTGGGCGGCGAGCAGTCCGGGCACGTGATCCTCCCGGCCCACGCCACCACCGGCGACGGCCTGCTGACCGCGCTGCGCCTGATGGCGCGGGTGGCGGAGACCGGCAAGCCGCTGGCCGAGCTGGCGAACGTGATGCGCAGGCTGCCGCAGGTGCTGATCAACGTGGTCGTCGGCGACAAGGCGGCGGTCGCGAAGGACGCCGCGGTCAAGGAGGCCGTCGCCGCGGTCGAGGCCGAGCTGGGCGACACCGGCCGCGTGCTGCTGCGCCCGTCCGGCACCGAGCAGCTGGTGCGCGTCATGGTCGAGGCCGCGACGCACGAACTGGCCGAGTCCGCGGCACAGCGGCTGGCCGGTGTGGTTTCCTCGGTGCACTGACGCGCGAGTCGTTCGGGGGTTCGGGGATGGGCAGCTTGGGGTACGTCGAACTGCTGATCATCGCGGTGGTGGTGATCGGCGTCGTCGTGGGGATCGTCGTCCTGGTGAAGAAGAGCGGGAACAAGCAGGCCCCGCGCCCTCCGTACCCGGGCCAGCAGTACCCCGGCCAGCAGTATCCGGGCCAGCCCCACCCCGGCCAGCCCCAGCCGGGGCAGTACCCCGGCCAGCAGTTCCCCGGCCAGCAGTACCCGGGCCAGCCGCCGTACCCGCAGCCGCCGTACGGCCAGCAGCCCCCTCACGGCAACCCTCCGCACGGCTACCAGCCGCCCCAGCCGCCGACCGGTCCGCCGCAGTAGGCCGCGCTCCTCGCGCCCCGGCGTTTACACCTGCAAGGACCAGCGCGGAACCGCCGTCAGGCGGACCGGCGGCCTGCCACGATGGGAACCGCACGTCGTGGCGTCGCGTCGAAAAGGGGCGAGTCGTCAGTTTGGGTCGTGGCCTTCGCGCCACGGAGGGGAGTGGAGCGCCGTGGCCGGTTACGGCACCAGTACCGAGGCGATGCAAAAAGCCTCGAAGGGCATTTCCGATGCGGCGAAGGAGACGGCCGACGGGTTGAAGGACGTCGGCCAGACCCAGACGGTCGCCCGTGATTTCGGTGAGGCGCACCAGCAGCACTTCACCAGCTACAAGACGGGCATCGACAACTTCGCGAAAGGCGTCGCGAACATGACGAGCGTGCTCGGCGGATTCGCCGGGAAGATCGCTTCCGGCGCCACGACCTACTCCGACGTCGAATCCACCAACGCCGCGGACTTGGGGAGCCAGTACTGATGGCCGAGCCGAGCTGGAACGACGTCAAGGCCGTTCTCAACGACCCCAACGTGTCGGAGGACAAGAAGGCGGAGCTCATGCACGCCTACGTGTCCTCCACCGCGCCGTGGAACATCCCCGACGAGGCGAACACCTACAAGGACCGCTACGACACCTCCAGCCTGTGGGACTGGGGCGACAACGCGGGCGCCGACGGCGGCCTCCAGAGCCGCTACGACGAGGCCAAGGCCGAGGGCGAGACCAACAGCTACAACAGCCAGGAGCAGACCAAGGCCGTCCAGGAAGGCCAGCAGGACCTGGACGCCAAGCAGCCACCCGCCTCGTCCGGCGCGGGCGTGAAGCTGTCCGACGAGCTGTTCGACGCGGGCAAGGCCGGCCTGAAGGTGTTCGAGAAGTTCGAGGGCATCTGGAACAACCGGCCGGGTGACTGCATCGGCAACACCACGTCGATCAACTACGCCGAGCAGATCCAGAAGCCGTACGACGAGCAGCGCGGGATCAACTTCCAGAAGCTGCTGATGGAAGCGGACGAGTTCAGCACCGCCAAGACCAAGATCGACGAGATGAAGTCCGACGTCGACGGGCAGCTCAAGACCCTGTACGGCGAGTGGGAGGGCCAGGCGGCCACCAAGTCCCACGAGCACTACACCGGCAAGATCTCGCCGAAGGTCACCGAGCTGGCCGACGCGTTCGAGGGCGCGGCCAAGCTGAGCCGCACCGCCGTCCGGAACGTGTACCAGCTGTGCAAGAGCAAGGCCGACGAGGTCCTCGGCATGTACCGGGAGCAGATCGGCCAGGCCGACACGTTCATGGCCGAGAAGGTCGTGTCGTTCGCGCGCGGCGAGGGCGACTACTCCAAGGACCGCGTGCTGGAGATCGCCGGCTGGGTCGACTCCAAGACGGGCAGCAACATCGCCGACCGGATCCACTCCGACGACTGCAGCCTGAACGACGAGAACCGCGACTACGCGATCAACCAGTGCAAGAAGTGGATCCGCGACTCGTTCAACCGCGAGTTCTGGCAGCTCTACGAGCAGTTCAAGACGTGCTGCACGGAGACCAAGTCCTCCGTGGACGCCCAGTGGGAGACGCTCGCCGGTTACATGGCGGAGTTCGAGAACCCGTTCCCGGCCCCCGCTTCCGAAGAGGGCGGCGACAAGGGCGGGGACAAGGGCGACAAGGGCGGTGACAAGACCGGCACCGGTGGCGGTGGCGGCACGGGCGGCGGCACCGGCGGTGGCGGCAGCGGTTCCGGTGGTGGCGGCGGCACGCCGTCCGTGCCGGAGATGCCGAAGCCCCCGGAGAACCCGCTGGACAAGGACGGCGACGGCAAGCCGGACGACGTCAAGCTGCCCGGCGACACCGACGGCGACGGCAAGATCGACGACCTCGACGGTGACGGCAAGCCGGACGACCAGGCCGGCAAGCCCGACGGGCTGAAGGGCGAGGAAGAGCCGCCCGAGACCGTCACCATCAAGAGCGGCGACAACGAGATCAAGATCACGGAGCCGGACGAGCGCGGCCACGTGCAGATCACCGTCGACACGCCGACGAGCGAGCCGAAGACCTACGACGTCGACTTCAGCAACAACCCCGACGCGGCGAAGGCCCTGATGGGCCAGAACGGCGGCGCGGCGCTGGCGGGCGCGTTGGCCGGTGCGACGTCGACCACGGGTGCGGTGCCCGGCGTGGCCGGCGGCACCCCTGGCGCGCCCGGTGCGGCGATCGGCGCGGTCGCCGGCGGGGCCGAGGGTGGCGCGAACGGCGCGATCCCGATCGAGGCGGGCGCGGACGGCAAGGCGCTGATCGAACTGGACGGCCTCGCCATCACCGCCGAGGTCGACCCGCTGACCGGTGAGATCAACCTCACGGTCGACAACGGCGACGGCACGCCCGAGGAGTACGGCGTCGAGTTCGGCGAGGACACCCCCGACTCCGACCGGACGCCCGGCATCCCCGGCATGGACAACGCCGTGCCGCTGCCCGCCGACGTGCCCGGCTCCCTGCCGTCCGACGTCACCACCATGCCCGCCGGCGTGGACCCGCTGATCGGCCAACCGGAACCGGCCGGCGTCGGCGGCTTCACCGAGCCGCAGTTCGCACCGCCGTCGGCCGCCGACCCGGGCTTCGCCGGTGGCGCCGGTGGCGGCGGTTTCACCGAGCCGCAGTTCACCGCACCGGACGCCGGTTTCGCCGGTGGTGGCGGCGGTTTCACGGAACCGCAGTTCACCACGATGCCCGCACCGGACAACTCGGGCTTCGCGGGCAGCGTCGCGGGTGCGCCCATCAGCGGCGGCTTCACCGAACCCTCGGCGTTCCAGGCCCCGGCGGCCTCGTTCGACGGCGGCCCCACCCAGTACAACACCGAGGGCACCACGTCGACGTCCGGCGCTTCCGTCCTCGGCGGCTCGGGCTTCAACGGCGCGGACTCCGTGCTCGGCGGCGGTCCGTCGTCGTCCTCGGACAACACGTGGAGCAACCCGCCCGCGAACTCCGCCGACCAGGGCCTCGCGTCCGACACGAACGCGTCGCAGGCGGGCCAGGCCGGTTCCGCCACGCTCCCGTCCATGCAGGAGTCGCAGGCCGCCGGCCAACCCGGCGGTGGCGGCATGATGGGCGGCGGGATGATGGGCGGCGGCATGCCCGGCGGTGGTGGTCAGCAGGGCGGTGGCGGCGACAGCGAGCGCAACAGCCCCGGGCAGTGGCGCACGACCGGGTCGCTGTTCGACGACGACGTCGCCCTCAGCCGCGTCCAGGGAGTGCTGGGTGAGGAGGGCCGATGAGCGTGGCGTCGGACAGGCTGGCCGTGGCGCTGAGCCGCATGGACCAGATTTCGCGGGAGCACGCCGACCGGCGTGAGCTGCGGGAACGCCGCACGCGCGAGGCGAAGGAGCAGGCGAGCGACAGCTTCGCCAAGCAGGGCCAGGTCGCGCAGAAGATCGTCGAGCGGCTGGAGGAGGCCGAGAAGGCCCAGAAGGCCGCCGGCGGTTGGAACACCAAGGCGGCGACGGAGAAGAAGAGCGGCGAGTACCGGTTCGGCGCGGAAGACGACGAACCGACCTACGAAACCCCGCCACCGCCGACCACCTCGTGGACCCCCACCCCGCCGCCCGTGCAACCCCCCGTCGCCACCCCGGCGCCGCTGCCCCCACCTCCACCGCGCCCGGCCCCTCGCCGGCCGGCGCCGGTGGACGATGACGACGACCTGAGCGGCCAGAGCTGGCTGACCTGACCCGCGCCTCCGGCCCCTCGCCGTGCCCTGCCAACCCCGTTCGGGTGAACATCGCCCGAAAATGTACGGAAACACTGTTCCCGTACCTCGGTTGATAAGGACCGCCCCGCCAACCACGCCCCGCGCTCGACCACGCAACGGACGTGCCACCCGGGACCGTCCCAGGACACGACGAGGGGCCGGAGCCACCGCACCATGACCACCACCCACCCGCGCCACACGCACCGCACGGCGCACCCCACCCGCTGCACGGCGCACCCGTGGCACCGGGCCGCTCACCGCGCCACCCACGCCATCTCGCAGCCCACGGCACCGCCCACCCGGCACCCGGCACCCGCCAGCCGGCCGCACCGGGCAGCCCCCACCGGCCCGCCGCACCCCACGCCACCGGACAGCCCGCCCGACCCGTGCGCCAAGCCGCCCAGGAGCCTCAGCGACCAGGGGGTGTGAAGCCCCGGCGGTTCGGGGAGGTTCGCGGACTCAGCGGCTGACCAGAGGCCCGCGCTGGTAGGTGAGCACGGCGCCCTTGACGTCCCCGTCCAGCAGCGCGTCCCACTTCTTCTCGCCCTTGAGGATCCGCAGCAGGAACGCCGTCATCAGTGCCCGCGCCAGCCGCTGCGCCGCCCGCTCGCCCTTGCCGTCGAGCAGCAGCTCGCTCCAGTGCCGCCCCTCCGCGAACCCCAGGTGGCTGGTCTTCGGCAACGACCGCAGCTGCACCGGCCCCTGCCACGCCTCCGCGATCGCCTCCGCGTGCCCGACCGGCGGCGCGATGCGGTCCTCCCCGCCGGCCAGGTGCAGGCCGGGCGCGGTCACCCGGCGGGCCGCGTCGAGGGCGGACGGGCGGGTCTCCGATGCGGCCAAAGTCACGACCGCCCGCACGCGGGGGTCCTCCGCCGCCGCGAGCACCGCCGCGCCTCCGCCCATCGAGTGTCCGGCCACCGCCAGCCGCGACGGGTCCACGCTGATCCCGCCGTCACCCAGCCGCACCCCGGTGCACACGTCCAGCGTGGTCCGCAGGTTCCCGGCCAGCAGCCGCGACGACATCAGCGGCCCGCGCTGGGTCCCCGGCGCGGCGGCGACGAAACCCCACGACGCCAGGTGCCGCAGCAGCGCCCGATAGCGGTTGACCGGCTGCAACCAGCCGTGGCCGAACGCCACCGCGGGCAGTCCCAGCCCGGCCGCGGGCGTGTAGACCAGGCCCGGAAGTCCGACCAACGCCAGGTCGCCGCGCAGCACGGGGTGCTCACCGGGCCTGCTGAGCTGGTCGAGCACCTGCTTCGCCGAGTAGCCGCTCACCACGCGAACGGTAGTCGATCGTGGTCACGGCGCGCACGCTCCGATTGGTCTACACCAATCCGTGTCGCGACCTGGGCAAACGCGGCGCAGCGGCCCGTTCGAGTGACGGCCCTGGTCTAGTTACGCTGTGCGGCGTGTGCGGAATCGTGGGGTATGTGGGACACAGGTCGGCGCTGGACGTCGTGCTCGACGGGCTGCGGCGGCTGGAGTACCGGGGCTACGACTCGGCGGGCGTCGCCGTCCTCGACGGTGACGGCGGCCTGGCCGTCGAACGCAAGGCAGGCCGGCTGACGAACCTGGAGGCCCGCCTGGACGAGGTCGGCCGCGACGCCTTCGCAGGCACCGCGGGCATGGGCCACACGCGCTGGGCCACCCACGGCGCGCCGATCGACCGCAACTCCCACCCGCACCGCGACGCCACGGGCCGCGTCGCCGTCGTCCACAACGGCATCATCGAGAACTTCGCCGCCCTGCGCGCCGAGCTCGAAGCCGTCGGCGTCGAGATGGCCAGCGACACCGACACCGAGACCACCGCGCACCTCATCGCCCGCGCGTACGACGAGGGCGACACCAAGGGCGACCTGGTCGCGAGCGTCCGCACGGTCGTCCGCCGCCTCGAAGGCGCGTTCACCCTCGTCGTCACACATGCCGATCACCCGGACGTGGTCGTCGCCGCACGCCGTTCGTCACCGCTCGTAGTGGGCGTCGGCGAGGGCGAGACGTTCGTCGCCAGCGACGTGTCCGCGTTCATCGAGCACACCCGCGAGGCCGTCGAGCTGGGCCAGGACCAGGTCGTGGTGATCGACCGCGACGGCTACCGCGTCACCGACTTCGACGGCGAGGACGCGCGGGCCAAGCCGTTCACGGTGAACTGGGACCTGTCGGCCGCCGAGAAGGGCGGCCACGAGTACTTCATGCTCAAGGAGATCGAGGAGCAGCCGGAAGCGCTGGCCAACACGCTGCGCGGCCACTTCCGCGACGGCCGGGTGGTGCTGGACGAGCAGCGCCTGTCCGACCAGGACCTGCGTGACGTGGACAAGGTCTTCGTGGTCGCCTGCGGCTCGGCCTACCACTCCGGCCTGGTCGCCAAGTACGCCATCGAGCACTGGACGCGGCTGCCCGTCGAGGTCGAGCTGGCCAGCGAGTTCCGCTACCGCGACCCGGTGCTCGACCGCGACACGCTCGTCGTCGCCGTTTCCCAGTCGGGTGAAACCGCTGACACTTTGGAGGCCGTCCGGCACGCACGCTCGCAGAAGGCCCGCGTGCTGGCGGTGTGCAACACGAACGGCGCGCAGATCCCGCGCGAGTCCGACGCCGTGCTCTACACGCACGCGGGCCCGGAGATCGGGGTCGCGTCGACCAAGGCGTTCCTGGCCCAGATCGCGGCGAACTACCTGGTCGGCCTGGCCCTGGCGCAGGCGCGCGGCACGAAGTACCCCGACGAGGTGGCCCGCGAGTTCCACCAGTTGGAGGCCATGCCGGACGCCGTGCAGAAGGTGCTCGGCACCGTCGAGCAGGTCCGCGCGCTGGGCCGGGAGCTGGCCGACTCGAAGGCGGTGCTGTTCCTCGGCAGGCACGTCGGCTACCCGGTGGCGCTCGAGGGCGCGTTGAAGCTCAAGGAACTCGCCTACATGCACGCCGAGGGCTTCGCGGCGGGCGAGCTGAAGCACGGTCCCATCGCGTTGATCGAAGAGGGCCTGCCGGTGGTCGTGGTGATGCCGTCGCCCAAGGGCCGGGCGGTGCTGCACTCGAAGCTGGTGTCGAACATCTCGGAGATCCAGGCACGGGGCGCGCGCACGATCGTGATCGCTGAAGAGGGTGACGAGACGGTTCGCCCGTTCGCGGATCACCTGATCGAGATCCCGGCGGTGTCGACGCTGCTGCAGCCGTTGATCTCCACGGTGCCGTTGCAGGTGCTGGCCGCGGAGATCGCCCGCAGCCGCGGTTACGACGTGGACAAGCCGCGCAACCTCGCCAAGTCCGTCACGGTCGAGTAGGGCAGGCTTGGCCCCATGCGGGGTCTGTGGACGACGGATCGGGTCAGGGCGGCGGAGGACCGCGTCATGGCGGTCGTGCCGCCGGGCGCGCTGATGCGCCGGGCGGCGTTCGGCGTGGCGGTCGTCGCGGCGGAGCTGCTGGCGGGCGGGCGGCGGGTCGGCCTGCTCGTCGGCGCGGGCAACAACGGTGGCGACGCGTTGTGGGCGGGCTACTACCTCCGCAAACGCGGTGTCACGGTGTCCGCCGTACTGCTGACACCTGATCGTGTGCACGCCGAGGGGCTGGCCGCGTTCCGTCGCGCCGGAGGTCGGGTGGTGGACCGCTTGACCGACGTCGACCTGGTGATCGACGGCATCGTGGGCCTGTCCGCCCGCGGCCCGCTGCGCCCGGACGCCGCCGAGCACGTGGCGCACCTCGACGCGCCCGTGCTGTCGGTCGACCTGCCCAGCGGCATCGACCCCGACACCGGCGCGATCTCCGGCCCCGCCGTCCGCGCGCACACCACCGTGACGTTCGGCTGCCTCAAGCCGGTGCACGCGCTGGCCGACTGCGGCGACGTGCGGCTGGTCGACATCGGCCTGGACGGCGAGCTGCACGGCCCCGACCTGGTCGAGCTGGACGTCACCGACGTCGGCTCGGCGTGGCCGGTCCCCGGGCCGGAGGACGACAAGTACACCCAGGGCGTGACGGGCGTCGCGGCCGGTTCGGCGACCTACCCCGGCGCGGCGGTGCTGGCCACCGGCGCGGCGCTGCTGTCGACGTCCGGCCTGGTCAGGTACGCCGGTGCGGCGGCCGAAGGCGTCCGGGCGCGGTGGCCGGAAGCCATCTGCACGGGTTCGATCACCGACGCCGGGCGCGTGCAGGCGTGGGTCGTCGGGCCAGGCCTGGGCACCGGCCTGGGCGCGGAGGCGGTCCTGCGCGCGGTCTTCGAGGCCGGCGTCCCGGTCTGCGCGGACGCCGACGCGATCACCATGCTGGCCAACAACCCGGACCTGTGGGACGCCCGCGACCCCGACACCCCGCTCGTGCTGACCCCGCACGACCGCGAGTACGAACGGCTCGCCGGACCGGTCGGCCCTGATCGGGTGACGGCCGCGCGGAAGGCCGCCGAGCGGTTCAACGCCGTCGTGCTGCTCAAGGGCCACGCCACCGTCGTCGCCGGCCCGGACGGCCGCGTCCTGGTCAACCGCGCCCGCTCCTCGTGGGCCGCGACGGCCGGCTCCGGCGACGTCCTGTCGGGGCTGCTGGGCTCGCTCCTGGCCGCCGGCCTGGACCCGGTCCTCGCCGCCGGCTGCGCCGCGAAGGTCCACGTCCTCGCCGCCGAACTCGCCGCCGACGGCGCACCGATCCCCGCCACCTCGCTCCTGAACGCGATCCCCGACGCCATCCGCGCCGTCCGCCCCCTCTGACGACCGCGCCTGAGCGTTGAACTCGGGTGTTCTGAACGTAGGACACGCGCGTTCTGAACGTAGGACTCGCGCGACGCGTAGGTAGGACTCTCGCGGGCGGTGTCGGCCGGCTGTGTCACCATGAGCGGCGTTATGGCTGCTCCTCGCGCTGAGGTCGTGATCGACCTCGACAACCTCCGGCACAACGTCGCCTACCTCGACGCCCTCGCGCCCCACGCCGACACGATGGCCGTCGTCAAGGCCGACGGGTACGGGCACGGCGCGGTGGAGGTGGCCAGAGCGGCGGTCGAGGCGGGCGCGACGTGGCTCGGCTCCTGCTCGCTCGCCGAGGCCCTGACGCTGCGCGCGGCCGGCCTCACCGTGCCGATCCTGTCCTGGCTGGACCCGGCCGGCACGGACTACGCGCCCGGCGTCGAGCAGGACGTCGACCTGGCCGCCTCCTCCCTCGCCCAACTGGAGGAGATCTCGGCGGCGGCCGACCGGGCGGGCAAGCGGGCCCGCGTCCACCTCAAGATCGACACCGGGCTGTCCCGCAACGGCTGCCCGGCCGCGCAGTGGCCCGAGCTGGTCGAGCGCGCCGCCAAGACCCACAACATCGAAGTTCACTCGATCTGGTCACACCTGGCCGTCGCCGACGAGATCGGCCACCGCGGCACCGACGCCCAGGCAGAGCGCTTCGACGACGCCTACCGCGAAGCCGTGGCCGCGGGCCTCGACCCGCGCCGCCACCTCGCCAACTCCGCCGCCCTCATCACCCGCCCGGACCTCCACCTGGACCTGGTCCGCCCCGGCATCGCGATCTACGGCCTCAACCCGGTCCCGGTGCCCGCCGACCTGCGCCCCGTGATGACGTTCCGGTCCTCGGTGGCGCTCGCCAAGCGCGTCCCGGCCGGGGAGTCCGTGTCCTACGGCCTGAGCTGGACCGCGCAGAGCGACACGAACCTGGCCCTGGTGCCCGTCGGTTACGCCGACGGCGTGCCGCGCAGCCTGTCGAACCGGATGGACGTCTGGCTGGCCGGGCGCCGTCGCCCCGTCGTCGGCCGCGTCTGCATGGACCAGGTCGTGGTCGACTGCGGTGACGACGCGGTGGCGGAGGGGGACGAGGTCGTGCTGTTCGGATCCGGCGGCAGGGGCGAGCCGACGGCCCGCGAGTGGGCCGACACCACCGGCACCATCGACTACGAGATCGTCACCGGCATGTACCGACCGCGTGTCACCCGGACGTACGTGGGGACACCTCGGTGAACACGGTGTGGAAGGCCGTCGGCTGGGCCGGCGGCATCCTCGGCGCCGCCGCGACCGGTGTCGCGGTGGGCGTGGCCGCCAACCAGAAGAAGGTCTCGCACGACCGCAAGGCCGACGACCCGCTCGCCGACGAGCCGCTGGGCCGCCTCACCCCGACCCGGGAGTCGACCGTCGCCGCCGACGACGGCGTGCCGCTGTCGGCCGAGGAGGTCGACCCGGAGGACGGCGGGAAACCCGAGGTCACGGTCGTCCTCGTGCACGGCTTCGCCCTGGACCGCCGCTGCTGGCACTTCCAGCGCCGCGACCTGGCCACCCTCACCGGGCCGCGCGTCCGCCAAGTCCTGTACGACCAGCGCAGCCACGGCCGCTCCGGCCGCTCCACCGCCGAGGGCAGCACGATCGAGCAGTGCGCCAAGGACCTCGACGCGGTGATCCGCTCGATGGCCCCCGACGGCCCGCTGGTGCTGGTCGGCCACTCCATGGGCGGCATGACGATCATGGCGCTGGCCGAGCAGCGCCCCGACCTCTTCGCCGACCGGGTGCGCGGGGTCGCGCTCGTCGGCACGGCGGCGGGCGCGGTCGGCGGCGCGGGCCTGCCGAAGTCCGTCCTGTCCCGCTACAACCCCGTCACGCTGGGCGTCGGCAGGCTCGCGGGCCTGCAACCGGGCCTGGTGGAATGGGTCCGCCGCCGTGCGTCCACGCTGACGTGGAGCGGCATCCGCGCCTTGGCCTTCGGCACCGGCAAGGTCAGCCCGTCGTTGGTCGACCTGATGGAGCAGATGATCAGCGGCGCCACGGTGCAGGTGCTCACCGAGTTCCTGGAAACCCTCGGCACGCACAACCGCTACAAGGCGCTGGCCGGTCTGCGGCACTGCGAGGTGCTCGTGATCAGCGGCGACGCGGACAAGCTGACGCCGTTCTCGCACGCCGAGCGGATGGCCGAGGAGATGCCGCACGGCGAACTGGTCCGCGTGTCCGGGGCGGGCCACATGCTCATGTTGGAACAACCCGACCTGGTCACCGGGCACCTGGTCGGATTGGTTCGGCGCAGTGCCGCCGAACGGTCGGAAAGCAGGCGGCGGTGGTGGCGACGAGCGTGAGCGTGACGCTCCCCGAGGTGCACGACACCGAGGAGTTCGGGCGCAAGCTGGGTGGACTGGTGCGGGGCGGTGACCTGGTGCTGCTGTCCGGCCCGTTGGGCGCGGGCAAGACGGCCCTGGTGCGCGGCCTGGCCGACGGCCTCGGCGTGACGGGCCGGGTCAGCTCGCCGACCTTCGTGATCGCCCGCGTCCACGAGCCGGCGCCGAACGGCCGCGGCGTGCCGCTGGTGCACGTCGACGCCTACCGGCTCGGCGGTCACCTGGACGAGCTGGACGACCTCGACCTGGACACCGACCTGGTGGACGCCGTGGTCGCGGTCGAGTGGGGCGAGGGCGCGGCCGAGCGCCTGTCCGAGGACCACCTGCTGATCAGGCTGGAACGCCGCGACGACGACGTGCGCATCGCCCACCTGCACCCCCACGGCGCGTGGGAGGACCGCGAGCTGCCGGTCTGACTAGCGCTCCGAGATGCCGCGCACCACGCCGAGCTCGACCAGGTCCTGGGGGCGCAGCCGCAAGTCGTCGGCGAGCCTCCGCACGTCGTCCCGCTTGAGGATCGCCGCCGCCAGTTCCGGCGCGATCACCGAGAAGTAGGCGTCCGGCGTGATCCACGTGTGCTCCGGTGACGACAGCGCCAACGCCCCACCGGACCCGCCCTCCCCGATGACCAGCGTCGTGATCGGCACTCGTGCCTCGGCGACCGTCGCGAACAGCTCCGCGATCGCCGCCCCGACGCCCGCCCGCTCGGCCGCGGCGTCGTTCGCCGCGCCCGGTGTGTCCACCAACGTCAGCACCGGCAACGCGAACCGCGACGCCAGCCGGATCACCCGGGCCGCGGTGCGGAAGCCGGCGGGCGAGTTGGCCGTGCCGGTCTGCGCGGCGAACGCGATCGCCCGCCCGTCCCGTCGTCCGATGCCGCACAGCATCCCCGGGTCCACCCCGCCCGCCCGGTCACCGCTGATCGGCATCCGGGAGTCGAAGTAGTCGTCCAGGTACGCCGCCGCCCGGGGACGTCCCGCCGCACGCGCCCGCAGCACCGCGCTCCACCCGTCCACCGGCAGCTCCCGCGACCCCAGGGCGCGCGGCACCTCGGCGGGCACGGCGTCACCACGCGCCAGCAGGAAGACGAACTCCGCCACCGTCGCGTCGACGTCCTCCGGCCCCACGACGAGGTCCGCCGTCCCCGCCGCGAACTGGCCCTCAGCGGTGTAAGCGGGGTCGTCGGCAGGCCTCACCCGGCTTCCCGCGAACCCCACCTGCGCACCGGACACCCCGATCACCACGTCCGCGCCCGCGCCCAGCGACGCCCACACCCCGCCCGTCGTCGGGTCACGCAGCACGGACACGTGCGGCAACCCGGCCTCCCGGTGCACCGCGCACAGCCGCGCCACCCGCTGGAGCTGCCGCAGCGACAGCATCCCCTCCTGCATCCGGCTGCCACCGGTCGCGATCTTCGACACCACCGGCAGGCGCGCCGACCGGGCCGCGGTGAACGCCTCCTCGATCACCGCGCCGGTCGCCGTGCCCACCGACCCGCCCAGGAACCGGAAGTCGAACGCGATCTCCACCGCGCGCGGCAGCCGCCGCCACGACACCGACTCCACGCCACCGGACCGCTGCCGCGCCCGCTCGAGCTGCGCCTCGTACCCCGGCCAGCCGAGCGGGTTCACCCCAGTTCCCGCTTCAGCACTTTGCCCATGTCGTTGCGCGGCAACGCGTCCACGTACCGCACCACCCTCGGCCGCTTGTGCGGCGACAGCAGCCGGGCCACGTGGTCGCTCAACACCTCCGGGGAGGGCGGCTCCCCGTCCGCCACGACCCAGGCCACCACCCGCTCGCCCAGATCGTCGTCCGGCTCGCCGGTCACCGCGACCTCGGCCACCGACGGGTGCTCCAGCAGGGCGTTCTCGATCTCGCCCGCGCCGATCTTGTACCCGCCGCTCTTGATCAGGTCCGTGGCGCGTCGGCCGACGATCCGCACGTACCCGTCCGGCTCGACCACGGCCAGGTCGCCGGTGCGGAACCAGCCGTCGCGGAACGCCTCGCGCGTCGCGTCCGGCCGGTTCAGGTACTCCAGGAACAGGTTCGGGCCCCGCACCTCCACCTCACCGGGCTCGTCGCCGACGACCCGCAGCTCCACCCCGTCCAGCGGCAACCCGACCGTGCCGGGCCGCCGATCGCCGTCCGCGCGCACGCTGGTGTTCATCAACGTCTCGGTCATGCCGTACCGCTCCACCACGCGCTGACCGGTCAACTTCTCGATGCGCTCGTGCACGGAGGCCGGGAGCGCGGCGGACCCCGACACCAGCAGCCGCGCCCCGCCGAACGCCTCCGCGTGCTCGGGCTCGGCCGCGATCCGGTGGTACATCGTGGGCACCCCGAACAGCATCGTGCCGCCGTCGCGCAACGCCCCGGCCGCCTTCGCCACGCTGAACGACCCCAGGTGGCGCACCGTCCCGCCGCGCCGCAACGGCCCGATCACCCCGATGCCCAGGCCGTGCACGTGGAACAGCGGCAGGCCGTGCACCACCACGTCGTCCTCGGTCCACGCCCACGCCCTCGCCAGCGCGTCCAGGTTCGTCGCCAGCGCCCGCCTCGGCAGCACCACGCCCTTGGGCGGTCCCGTCGTGCCGCTCGTGTAGACGATCAGCGCCGGCGCCTCGCCGTCCGGCTCGGGCAGGTCCACCGCCGGACCGGACGGCAGTTCGTCGTCGATCACCAGGTCGGGCTCGCTGTCACCCAGGATGTGCGCGAGCTCCCGTTCCCCGACCTTCGGGTTCAACGGCACGACCGGCACGCCGGCCAGCAACGCGCCGACGACCACCACGCACGTCTCGGGCGTCGACCGGGCCCACACCGCGACCCGCCGCCTGCCCACCAACCCGTGCGCGACCTCGCGCGCCTCGCGCGCCAACTGCTCGTAGGTCAGCTCCCGATCGGGGAACCGCAGAGCGATCTTCGACGACGGCGAGGCCAGGCCCGGCAGCAGCATCCCCTTACAGTGACCGTCCTCGCCGTCGTGCGCATCACAAGTGTGGTTCGAGCCACGCCATCAGGTGGATCTTCGGCCGCGCCCCGACGCTCTGCGCGACCAGTTCACCGTCCTTGTAGAGCTGGAGCGTCGGCGCGGACATGATCCGCTGGTCACGCGCGGTGCGCGGGCTGGTGTCCATGTCGACCTTCACCACGGTCAGGTCGCCGCGCTCCCGGTCGATCTCGTCCAGCACCGGTTCCAGCATCCGGCAGGGCCCGCACCAGTCGGCGCCGAACTCCACCAGCACGTTCCCGGTGGCCACGGCCCCGGTGAACTCGTCGTCGGTCAACGTCCGCACGGCTTGCTCCTCTGCTCGGCTTCCCGCAGTTGCGCGCGCACCTGGTCACGCACGGCCCCCAGCCGGGTGATGCAGTCGTCCAGCTCGGCCAGCTTGCGCCGGTACACCTCCACCGACGCCGCGCAGGCGTCACCGGTGGTGTGCCCCTCGCGCAGGCACTGCACGAACGGCCTGGTGTCCTCCAGGGCGAACCCGATGCCGGTCAGCGAGCGGATCTCGTGCACCAGCCTCAGGTCCTCCTCGTCGTACTCCCGCTGCCCGTTCGCGCCCCGTCGCGCGGGCAGCAGGCCGAGGGACTCGTAGTAGCGCAGCGCACGGGTGGTCGTGCCACCCCGCCGTGCCAGTTCTCCGATGCGCACGGACCCATCCTCCGACTTGACGTGGACGTCAACACAAGTGTGCTCCACGCCACCCGATACCCTTGTCAGTTGTGCTGGTGCTCGCCTTGGACACGGCCACCCCCGCCGTCACGGCCGGTGTGGTCGAACTCGCGCCCGGTTCGCCTCCCCGGCTGCTCGCCCAGCGGGTGACGGTGAACGCGAAGGCGCACGGCGAGCTGCTCACACCGCACCTCCAGGCGGCCCTGGCGGAGTCGGGGCACCGGCTCGCCGACCTCGACGCGATCGTGTGCGGCTCGGGCCCCGGCCCGTTCACCGGGCTGCGCGTCGGCCTGGTCACCGCCGCCGCCCTCGGCCAGGCGCTCAACCGGCCCGTCTACCCCGTGCCGACGCCCGACGCCGTGGCGCTGGACGCCGCCACCGGCAAGCCGCTGCTCGTGGCCACCGACGCGCGGCGCAAGGAGGTGTACTGGGCGGCCTACGACGCGGCCGGCAGGCGCACCGACGGCCCGCACGTCGACCGGCCCGCCGACCTGGTCGCGAAGCTGCCCGCGGTGGCCGAGGCCGCCGGCGAGGGCGCCGAGCTGTACGCCGATGTGATCGGGCTGCCGGTGGTCGCGGCGCGCTACCCGTCGCCGGTGTCCCTGGTCGCGGCGGCGGCCGAGGAGCTGCTGGCCGGCGCGCGTCCCGCCGCGCTCACCCCGCTCTACCTGCGCCGTCCCGACGCCGTGGAGCCCGTCGGCCGCAAGCGGGTGACCAGGGCGTGAGCTCCGGCACCGTGACGATCGCACCGCTGCGCAGGCAGGACGCGGCGCGGTGCGCGCAGATCGAGAAGGACCTCTTCCCGGGCGACGACCCGTGGAGCGCGAACGCGTTCCGCAGCGAGCTCGACAACGGCAACTTCTACGTCGGCGCGTACGTCGGCGACACGCTGATCGGGTACGCGGGGCTGGGCCTGACCGACTTCGAGGCGAGCGTGCACACGATCGCCGTCGTGGTCGACTACCAGGGCGGCGGCGTCGGCAAGACGCTGCTGCGCGCCCTGCTCGCCAAGGCCGACGAGCTGGGCCTGCCGGTGTTCCTGGAAGTCCGCACGGACAACGCGCGGGCGATCGGGCTCTACCTGGCGCACGGTTTCGAGCACCTCGGCGTGCGCCGCCGCTACTACCAGCCGTCGGGTGCCGACGCGTACACGATGGGAAGGCCCGCGAACCGTGACTGACCGGCTCATCCTCGGTATCGAGAGCTCGTGCGACGAGACCGGCGTCGGCATCGTCCGGCTCGGCCCGGACGGTGCGATGGAACTGCTCGCCGACGAGGTCGCGTCCAGCGTCGAGGAGCACGCCCGCTTCGGCGGCGTCGTGCCCGAGGTGGCGTCGCGCGCGCACCTGGAGGCGATGGTGCCGACCATGCGGCGCGCCGTGGAGAAGGCCGGGATCGAGCTGCGGGACGTGCACTCGATCGCGGTCACCGCGGGCCCGGGGCTCGCGGGGGCGCTGCTGGTCGGCGTGTCGGCGGCCAAGGCGTACGCGGCGGCGTTGGACAAGCCGCTGTACGGCGTGAACCACCTCGCGGGCCACGTCGCCGCGGACACCCTCCAGCACGGCCCGCTGCCGAAGCGGTGCGTGGCGCTGCTGGTGTCGGGCGGGCACTCGCAGCTGCTGCTGATCGAGGGGCTGGCGGAGAAGATCACCGAGATCGGGTCCACGGTGGACGACGCGGCCGGTGAGGCGTACGACAAGGTGGCCCGGCTGCTGGACCTGCCCTACCCGGGCGGCCCGCCGATCGACAAGCTCGCCAAGCAGGGCAACGGCTGCGCGATCGCGTTCCCGCGCGGGCTGACCGGTCCGCGCGACTCGAAGTACGACTTCTCGTTCTCGGGCTTGAAGACGTCGGTGGCGCGGTGGGTCGAGAAGCAGGAGCGGGCGGGGGAGGAGATCCCGCTGGCGGACGTCGCCGCGTCGTTCCAGGAGGCGGTGGCCGACGTGCTGACCGCCAAGGCGATCCGGGCCTGCAAGGACCTGGCCGTGGACACCCTGGTGATCTCCGGTGGCGTGGCGGCGAACTCGCGCCTGTCCGGTCTCGCGGCCGAGCGGTGCGCCGAGGCGGGCATCGAGCTGCGCGTCCCGCGTCCCCGGCTGTGCACCGACAACGGCGCGATGATCGCCGCCCTGGGCGCGCACCTGGTGGCCGCCGGCGCGAAGCCCTCCGCCCTGGACCTCTCCACCACCCCTGGCCTCCCGGTGAGCACCATCCAGATCCTCTGACCACCCGCGTGTCGAACGCTCGCGTCCCGCGTGTCGAACGCTCGTGTCGGGCGTGTCGAACGCTCGTGTCCCGCGTGTCGAACGCTCAAGGCCCCCGAGTTCTCCGTTCGCGCCGACCCGGACCAGTCCTGAACGTTCGACACACCGGGCGCGAGCGTTCGACACGCCCGACCTGAGCGTTCGACACGCGCGGCCTGAGTGTTCGACACGCGGGTCAGGGGGTGATGGTGAGGCCGGTGGCGTGGCCGGTGGAGAAGGCGGTGGTGTAGGCGTCCGCGCCCAGGGCCGCACGAGCGGTGGCGGCGATCCGGTCCACGTCACCGCGTTCGCCCGCCGGCAGCGGCACGCCCACGGACTCCCGCGCCGCCGTCGCCGCACCCAGCAGCCGGGCCGCCGCCTCCGCCTCACCCGCCAACGCCCGCGCGCCCGCCACCCCCTCCAACGCCAGCGCGATCGCCCGCGGGTCGCCGACCTGCCGGGCCAGCGCCAACCCCTCCGACTGCAGCTCCAACGCCCGCGCCGCGTCACCCCGCAGCTCGGCCACGAACCCCAGCTCCGCCAGCACCAGCGTCGCGCCCGCCTCGAACCCGACCTGCCGGTGCCACGACCGCAGCCGCTCCCAGTGCGCCTCCGCCTCGTCCAGCCGCCCCTCACGCCGCGCGCCCAGCGCCAATCCCGTCTCCGCGTACACCTCACCGGGCGAGAAACCGTGCTCTGCCGCCGTCCGACGAGCCCGTTCGTGCAGCTCACGCGCCTTCGCGTAGTCACCACGCGTCAACGCGACCCGGCCCAGCCACGACAGCTTGTACGACACCTCCGGCCACGACCGCAGCTCCTCCGCCACCCGCAACCCCTCCCGGTGCACGGCCTCCGCGCGCTCGTAATCACCGGTCAGCTGCGCCAGCACCCCCAACCCGAACGACGCCTTCAGCTGCCCCCACCGCTCGCCCGACGCCGCGAACAGCTCGGCGGACCGCACGGCCGACGCACGCGCCTCGTCCAGCGCACCCCGGGCCAGCGCCTGGCTCACCCGGTCGCTGTGCGCCGCCGCCACGCCCCACTCGTCGCCCGACTCCTCGAACGCCGCCAACGCCCGCCCGGTCAACTCCTCCGCCGACGGCATGTCGCCGACCGTCGACAGCACGTACCCGAGGAACCACCGCGCCCGCGCCCGCTCCAACCGATCCGCGATCTCCGAGACGCCCGAGATCGCCGACGGCTCCGCCGCCTCACCCAGCAGCACCCCGAACCCCGCCCGCCACGCCACCGTCACGGGATCGGTCGCCGTCATCAGCCGCCGCCCCTCCCGCAGCCGCCCGCGCAGGAACCAGTACCAGGTCAACGCACGCGTCAGCCGAGCCGCGTCGGCCGGCCCCAACGCGTCGTGCGCCGCACGCAGGTTCGCCGTGTCGGCGTCCAGCCGGTCCAGCCACGCCAACTGCCCCGCGCCGCGCAACTCCGGGTCCGCCCGTTCGGCCAGCGCCAGGTAGAACGCCGCGTGCCGGGCCCGCACCACGTCGAACTCGCCCGCCTCGCGCAGCCGTTCCCGCCCGTAGTCCGCGACCGACTCCAACAACCGGAACCGCGGCTCGCCGTTGTGCTCGGGCGCGACCACCAGCGACCGGTCGACCAACCTCGTCAGCACGTCCGGCACCTCGTCGGCCGCCACGCCACCACCCGCGCACACGGCCTCGGCGGCGTCCAACGCGCACCCGTCCACGTGCACGGACAACCGCCGCAGCACGATCCGCTCGGCGTCACCGAGCAGGTCCCAGCTCCAGTCGATCATCGCGCGCAACGTCCGCTGCCGGGCCGGCGCGTCCCGGTGCCCGGTGGCCAGCAACCGGAACCGGTCGTCCAGCCGGTCCAGCAGCGCCGTCACGCCCAGCCCGCGCACCCGCGTCGCGGCCAGCTCCACCGCCAGCGGCAGCCCGTCGAGCCGGCGGCAGATCGCCTCGACCACCGGCGCGTTGCCCGGCGTCACCGTGAAGCCGGGCGCGGCGGCGGCAGCGCGCGCTGCGAACAACGTGACGGCGTCCGAAAGACCCAACGGCGGCACGGCCCACACCGTCTCGAACGCCAACCCGAGCGGTTCCTGGCTGGTGGCGAGCACGCGCAGGCCCGGCACGGCCCGCAGCAGCCGGGACACCAGTGCCGCGACCGGCTCGACCAGCCGCTCGCAGTTGTCCAGCACGAGCAGCACCTCACGCCCGCGCAGCGCCTCCACCAGCGCCGTCCCCGACGCGTCCTCGCGCACGCCGAGCACGTCGGCCACCGCGCCCACCACCTGCTCGGCCCGGCCGACGCCCGCCAGCTCGACCAGCCACACCCCGTCCGCGACCGGCACCCGCCGGGCGACCTCCAGCGCCAGGCTCGTCTTGCCGACCCCACCGGGACCGGTCAGCGTCACCAACCGGGCGTCACGGGGCAGCCCGCACAGGTCCCGCACCGCCCGCTCCCGCCCGACCAGCCGCGTCACGGCCACCGGCAGGTTCGTGCGCGCCGCCGCGGGGCCGAGGTCGTGGTGGAGGATCGCCCGGTGCAGGGCGACCAGCTCGGGACCGGGCTCCAGCCCCTGCTCCTCGGCCAGCGCCCGCCGCAGCTCGGCGTAGCTCTCCAACGCCTCGACCTGCCGCCCGGCCCGGTAGAGGGCCCGCATGTGCAGTCCGCGCAAACGCTCGCGCAACGGGTGCCGCGCCACCTCCGCGGCCAGGTCGACGTCACCCGATCCGGCGTGGTCCTCCAGCGCCGCCAACCGCTCCTCGGCCCACCGCGCCGTCACCGGGGCGAGGAACGGCGCGTCCGCGAACTCCGCCAACGGCTCACCCCGCCACAGCGCCAGCGCCTCGCCCAACCTCCCGGCGGCCACCAGCTCCCGGAACCGCAGCACGTCCAAAGTGGACGAATCGACCCGCACCGCGTACCCGGCCGGACCGTGCGCGACCAGCCCCCGCCCGCCCGGTTCGGCCGACTCCAGCGCCCGCCGCAGCTGCGAGACCTTGGTCTGGAGGGTGTTCACCGGGTTCCCGGGCGGCTCGTCGCCCCACAGGTCGAACGCCAGCCGGTCGGCCGACACCGGCCGCCCCTCGTGCGCGAGCAGGTCCGCCAGCAGCAGCCGGACCTTCGCCTCCGGCACCCGGACCGCCTCACCGCCCGCCGTCCACACCCCGAGCGGCCCCAACACCCCGAATCTCACGCCCCGGACCGTAACCGGGCCCTCGTGCGCCGGACCCCGGTGGACCCGCAGCCGACCCCCAGCGATCCGTGAGCGCCCCCGGCCACCGTGGAACTCACACGAAGGAGTGAGAACCACATGACCGACAAGACCCCGTTGACCGTGATCGGCCTCGGCCCGATGGGCCAGGCCATGGTCGCCAGGTTCCTCGACGCAGGCCACCCGACCACGGTCTGGAACCGCACCCCGTCCCGTGCCGACGCCGTCGTCGCCCGGGGCGCGACCCGCGCCGCCACCGCCGCCGACGCCGTGGCCGCCAACCGGCTGCTGGTGCTCAGCCTCACCGACTACGCCGCCATGTACGACATCCTCGACGGCACGGACCTCGCCGGTCGGGTCGTGGTCAACCTCAGCTCCGAGACACCGGACCAGACCCTCGAAGCCGCCGCCTGGCTCGCCGAACGGGGTGCGGAACTGCTGGTCGGCGGCGTGATGGCGAACGCGACGATGGTCGGCGACCCGGCCGCGTACGTCTTCTACAGCGGACCGCGCGCGGTGTTCGACCGGCACGCCGACGCGCTCGCGGTGATCGGCAGGCCCGACTACATGGGCGAGGACCACGCCCTCGCGCAGTTGCTCTACCAGGCGCAACTCGACGTCTTCCTGACCTCGCTGGCCGCGATGCTGCACGGCATCGCCCTGGTGAAGTCGGCGGGCGTCACGGCCGAGCGGTTCGCGCCCTACCTCACCGACAACCTCGACACGCTGTCGATGTACGTGGCCGGGACCGCGCGGCACGTCGACTCCGGCGAGCACCCGGGCGACCTCGCCAACGCGGCCATGATGGGCGCCACCGCGGCGCACGTCGTGGGCGCGAGCGAGGCCGCCGGCGTCGACGCCGAGCTGCCCAGGGCGGTCCGGTCCCTGTACGACCGCGCCATCGCGGCGGGGCACGGCAAGGACAGCTGGACCGCCCTGATCAACGTCCTGCGGAGCTGATCACCCCCGGATCACGCCCGGATCACACCGGGTTCAGGCCGGGGTTGCGGTCCTCGATCACGAACGACTTGAGCGTCGAGGCCGCGGCCCCGGCCGTCCGCACGGACGGCAGCGTGCGGAAGTCCGCCCGCACCTCGCGCGCGGTGAACTTCGTCCGCACGTACCCGCGCCGCCTGCTGTGCAGCTTGATGTGCGGGTTGAGCCGCAACTGCACCTCGTCGACCGTGTCGTTGCCGTCGCCGCCGGAGGTCACCGACGAGCACACCAGCTCGGTGCCGACGGTCGGCGACGACGCCGGGTCGTTCCAGTCCAGCTTCACGTCCGCCGCGTAGTGCGCGTGCACGTCACCGGTCAGCACGACGGCGTTGCGCACGCCCGCGTCGACCCACCCGCGCGTGACCCGGTCGCGGGAGGCCAAGTAGCCGTCCCACCCGTCCATCGAGACCTCCTTCTCCGGCCCCTCCTTGCGGTCGCGCTCGGCGAAGAACACCTGCTGGCCCAGCACGTCCCACCGCGACCGCGACCTGCGGAAACCGTCGAGCAGCCACTCCTCCTGAGCCGCGCCCGTGATCGAGCGCGTCGGCAGCCCGGCGTCCGCGCAGGTCTTCCACCCGTCGCCGCACGCCTGGTCGTCGCGGTACTGCCGGGTGTCGAGCATGTGGAAGTTGACCAGCCCGCCCCACTGCGCCCGCCGGTAGAGCTGCATGTCCGTGCCCTCGGGACGCGCGCCGCGCCGCAGCGGCATGTTCTCGTAGTACGCCTGGAACGCCGCCGCACGCCGTGCCGCGAAGTCCGGGTCCGGCTGCTCGGGCACGTCGTCGGCCCAGTTGTTCTCGACCTCGTGGTCGTCCCACACCACCAGCCACGGCGCGACGGAGTGGGCGAGCTGCAGGTCGGCGTCGGTCTTGTACTGGGCGTGCCGCAGCCGGTAGTCGGCCAGCGTCCGCGTCTCCGGGCCGAGCACCGGCCGCACGTCCGCCGCCTTGGCCGCGTACTCGTACTGGTAGTCGCCGAGGTGCAGGACCAGGTCCGGGTGGTCCTCCGCCAGCCGCCGGTACGCGGTGAAGTAGCCCTCGCCGTAGTGCGCGCAGGACGCGAAGCACATGGTCAGGTCCTGGCTGAGCGCCCCCGGCTCGGGCGTGGTGCGGGTGCGGCCGACGGGGGACAGGTGGCCGTCCACCCGGAACCGGTAGAAGTACTCGCGGCCGGGCCGAAGGCCGAACGGCTCCACGTGCACGCTGTGCCCCAGCTCCGGCCGGGCGGGCTGCACGCCGCGCCGCACCACGCGCTGGAACCGCTCGTCCTCGGCCAGCTCCCAGTGCACCGGGACCACCCGGTCGGGCATGCCGCCGAGGCCGTTCTCCTCCAGCGGCCGGGGCGCGAGGCGCGTCCACAGCACCACGCCGTCCGGACGGGGGTCGCCGGAGGCGACGCCGAGGGTGAAGGGGTCGTCGAGCTTGGGGAAGCCCGCGCCGGCTGTCACGAGCGCCACACCGGCCACGCCGCCGATGAGCAGGGAACGTCGGGTCACCGCAGTCATGCGGCACACCGTTGCCGACCAGGTTGGCGACCAGGTGAACGGCGGTGTGACACGAGTGGACGACTTCACCCGGCCGGGTTGCGGGGGGTTCGTTGAAGCGTTGGCACTCGCATGGGTAGAGTGCTAGATGCACGGCACCAGCAACCGCCCCGACCCCCGCGACGGCGGGGTGGCAGGAGCCGTAACAGCAACCTGCCAACGCTTTCGACGACCGTGGAGGTCAGCCCGGTGAGCGTGAACATCAAGCCGCTCGAGGACAAGATCGTCGTCCAGGCCAGCGAGGCCGAGACCACGACCGCTTCCGGCCTCGTGATCCCGGACACCGCGAAGGAGAAGCCCCAGGAGGGCAAGGTCCTCGCGGTCGGCCCCGGCCGGATCGACGACAAGGGCAACCGCGTCCCCGTGGACGTGGCTGTCGGCGACGTCGTCATCTACTCCAAGTACGGCGGCACCGAGGTCAAGTACAACGGCGAGGAGTACCTCATCCTCTCCGCCCGCGACGTGCTGGCCGTCATCAACTGACGCTCGGCTGACACGCAAGACGCCCCGGCGAACCCCTCACCGGGGCTCCCGGGGCGTTTCGCATCAAGAGAGGCGTAGGCAATGCCCAAGCAGATCAGCTTTGACGAGGACGCTCGTCGGGCGCTCGAGCGCGGCGTGAACAAGCTCGCGGACACGGTCAAGGTGACCCTCGGCCCGCGCGGCAGGCACGTCGTGCTCGACAAGAAGTTCGGCGGGCCCACCGTCACCAACGACGGCGTGACCATCGCCCGCGAGATCGAGCTGGACGACGCGTTCGAGAACCTCGGCGCGCAGCTGGCCAAGAGCGTCGCCACCAAGACCAACGACGTCGCCGGTGACGGCACGACGACCGCGACCGTGCTGGCCCAGGCCATGGTCCGGGTCGGCCTGCGCAACGTCGCGGCCGGTGCGAACCCGATGTCGCTCGGCGTCGGCATCCAGGCCGCCGCCGAGGCCGTCGTGGACGCCCTCAAGGCCAAGGCCACCCCGGTCAAGGGCCGTGACAACATCGCCCAGGTCGGCACCGTCTCGTCCCGCGACGAGTCCATCGGCGCCCTGCTCGGCGAAGCCATCGAGAAGGTCGGCGAGGACGGTGTGATCACCGTCGAGGAGTCCTCCTCGATGGCCACCGAGCTGCAGATCACCGAGGGCGTGCAGTTCGACAAGGGCTACGTGTCGGCGCACTTCGCCACCGACCTCGAGGCCCAGGAGACGGTGTTCGAGGACGCCCGCATCCTGCTGCACCGCGAGAAGATCTCGGCGCTGGCCGACCTGCTGCCGATCCTGGAGAAGGTCGCCGAGGCCGGCAAGCCGCTGGTCATCATCGCCGAGGACGTCGAGGGCGAGGCGCTGTCCACCCTGGTCGTCAACGCCCTGCGCAAGACGCTGCGCGTGGTCGCGGTCAAGGCGCCGTACTTCGGCGACCGCCGCAAGGCGTTCCTGGACGACCTGGCCGTCGTCACCGGCGCGCAGGTCATCGCGGCCGAGGTCGGCCTGAAGCTGTCCGAGGCCAACCTCGACGTGCTGGGCTCGGCCCGGCGGGTCGTCGTGTCCAAGGACAACACGACCATCGTCGACGGCGGCGGCACCAAGGCCGACGTGGCGGGTCGTGCGGAGCAGCTGCGCCGCGAGATCGAGTCCACCGACTCCGACTGGGACCGCGAGAAGCTGCAGGAGCGGCTGGCCAAGCTGTCCGGCGGCATCGCCGTGATCAAGGTCGGCGCGGCCACCGAGACCGAGCTGAAGGAGCGCAAGCACCGCATCGAGGACGCGGTGTCGGCGACCAAGGCCGCGGTCGAGGAGGGCATCGTGCCCGGCGGCGGTTCGGCCCTGGTGCACGCGGCCAAGGTGCTCGACGGCGACCTCGGCCTGACCGGCGACGAGGCGACCGGTGTCGCGATCGTCCGCGAGGCCCTGGGCTCGGCGCTGTTCTGGATCGCCGCGAACGCGGGCCTCGAAGGCGCGGTCGTGGTCAACAAGGTGCGCGAGCAGGACTGGGGCTTCGGCCTCAACGCCGCCACCCTGGCCTACGGCGACCTGCTCGAGGCCGGGATCATCGACCCGGTGAAGGTGACGCGCTCCGCGGTCACCAACGCCGCTTCCATCGCCCGCATGGTGCTCACCACCGAGAGCGCCGTCGTGGAGAAGAAGGAAGAGGAGCCCGCCGCCGCCAACGGCCACGGGCACGGCCACGGTCACGGCCACTGACCAGGCATTATCGGTCAGCTGAAGCACGAACGGGAGGGGCGGCACCCACGAGGTGCCGCCCCTCCCGCGCGTTGCGGCGTCAAGCGGGCGTCAACTGCCGCTTGCGCGCCTTGATGATGCTGTCCCGCTCGGACTCCGAGAGGCCGCCCCAGATCCCGTAGGGCTCCTGCACCGCCAGGGCGTGCCGCCGACACATCTCCAGCACCGGGCACGACAGGCACACGGCCTTCGCCCGCGCCTCCCGCCGAGCCCGCGCCGGTCCGCGCTCCCCGTCCGGGTGGAAGAAGAACGCGCTGTCCATCCCGCGGCACGAGCCGCGCATCTGCCAGTCCCACAGATCCGCGTTGGGACCGGGAAGCCTTCGGGTGTCCGCCATCGAGACCGCCTCCTTGGCCCATGGACGAGAACTGCTCCATTCGGCTTAACGATGATCCACCGTAGAACCGCGCCAAAACTTGTTCAAGGGGGTGCGGCGGCTTTTGCCGGCAATTCATACGATGGGTGATCGATTGGCGTTGAAACCCGGAGTTGCCGGTGACGTCAGGTGAACGGACGATGTCAGCGTGATGACGCCCCCCGACCACACCGGGACCGTGCCGGAAGGCGACCGGGAAACCGTTGCGGCGGAAGACGATCCAGCGCATTCGGTGACCCTGTCGGTGGCCGCCGTGGCCCGCAGGCTCGGCGTCGCGCCGGCTACCCTGCGCACCTGGGACCGCCGGTACGGCCTCGGACCGAGCGATCACACAACCGGGCGACACCGCAAGTACGCGCCACTCGACGTGGCGCGGTTGGAGCTGATGCAGCGGGCCCTGCTGCGGGGCGCGTCGTCGGCCGAGGCGGCCAAGTACGCCCTGGCAGGGCCGGTGCGCGCGCCGCTGGCCGCCGTGCCCTCGTCCCCGACCGGCGGTGGGCTCGACGGCGGTGAGCTGGACGGCGGCGCGCCGGCCGGTGGGCGCGGCCTGAAGCTCCAGGCGGCGAACCGGCGGGCCAGGGGGGTCGGGCGGGCGGCGCTGGCGATGGACTCGGCGGCGGTGCAGGCGCTGCTGGCCGACGCGATCGAGGCGGACGGCGTGATCACGACGTGGAACGAGGTGGTGCGCCCCGTGATGGCCGCGATCGCCGCGAGGTGGGAGCACTCCGGCGCCGGGGTCGAGGTGTCGCACCTGGTGGAGGAGTGCGTGCTCGCCGCCCTGGTCCGCGCCACCCCGGTGGTGACGAGCCCGCGCAACCACCGTCCCGTGCTGCTGGCGTGCATGCCGGACGAACGGCACAACCTGCCGCTGTACCCGTTGGCGGCGGTGCTGGCGCAGCGCGGCGTCGGTGCCAGGCAACTGGGCGCGGCCCTGCCCGCCGACGCCCTGGCCTCCGCCGTCCGCCGAACCGCCCCGGCGGCCGTGGTGCTGTGGGCCCAGCTGCCGCGCTACGCCGATCCGGGTGTCGTGACGGCCCTGCCGCGGACCCGCCAACAGGTCCGCGTCTTCGTCGGGGGGCCGGGCTGGGAACGCGGCGTCGTGCCACAACCGGCGGAACGCATCAACGACCTCGCCTCGGCCGCGGACGCCCTCGAACGAGCCATCTGCTGACCCCGCCCCACCCGCTACCCCGTCCGCCCCGCCTCGCGCTGCCTGCGTGACGGCGCTGCCTGCGTGACGGCGCTGCCTGCGTGACGGCGCTGCCTGCGTGACGGCGCTGCCTGCGTGACGGCGCTGCCTGCGTGACGGCGCTGCCTGCCTGACGGCGGCTGTCGGGCAGGCAGGGTCGTTCGAACACCGCTGCGCGGAGGTCCCCGCCCAGGGGACCCCTGCTTTTACCCTGCCATGGGCGTCCGACGTTCCGAGGCGTCACCACGAGGCCTGTGGACAACCGCAACGCCTGTGGACAACCGGTGGGAGTGGTGGTGGCAGGGGTTCGGCAGGCGGCGTTCGGGGATCGGCCCGAGGTCGACGTGTGGCAGGCGTTGGACGGTGGGGTGGAGGAGCGGTGGCTGGCGGCGGTGGTGCTGGGTGGGCAGGGGCGGTACGCGGCGGCGGCCTCGGTGCTCGGGGGGTTGATCCGGGGTGGCGGGTTGTTCGGGTCGTTGGCGGCTTCCACGCTGGCTTCGCACCGGCGGCAGTTGGGTGGGCACGCGGCGGCGCGGGAGCTCGACGGGCGGGCGTTGGCGATGGCACCCGATCGGGGCGGTGAGGACGCGGACGACGTCGATGCGGCCGGGGCACGCACCGACGCGCTGCTCGGGCTCGCGGCCGACGCGGTCGGGGCCGGGCGGCTCGCCGAGGCGCGGCGACTGCACGCGACGGTCGAGCCGCGCGGATGGCGCAGCCGGGTGCGGCACCAGTGGCTCGCCGCCGAGATCGCGTTGGCCGGTGGTCACGCCGAGCAGGCGGTGCACCCGGCCGAGGTGGCCGCGGCGACCGCCCGGGAGGCAGGCGCAATGCGACACATCCTCAAGTCCGACCTGGTCCTGGGCGCCGCGTTGGTGGTGTGGGGGACACCCGAAAGCGTCGAGCGGGGGGTCGAACTGCTACTGTGTGACCTAAATCACACTGACCGCCGAGGGCTTTTCTCGTTGGTCTGGCCGACGGCGCTTGTCCTGGCAAACGCCCAGGCAGACCGCACTATTGCGGGCACGGAAAACGTGAAGGAACGCGCCGAAAACGCTCTGAGCTGCGTGTTGCGCAGAGCCGACCCGTCGGGCCGCCGGCTCGCGGACCGCTCGCCGTGGATCCCGACTGCGCTGCTCCGTTCCGGGGAACCCCCGAACGCAGACGCTCAGACGAACTTCTTGACGGATTAAGCACCGGATCGTGTCAAGGTTCGGCCTCTAGCGTCCGATAGGGGATGTGGAACGTCACTCGGCTGCAGGAAGGAGTCCCCGTGACCACGGTCCTTATTTGCGACGACCGGCGCAGTGTGCGGGAGGGTCTCACCCGCGTGATGTCGGCTGTCCCAGGGGTTAGCCGCATCGACTGCGTAGCGCACGGTGACGAGTTGTTGGCTCGGTTCTCTCGGCAGCCGGTCGACGTCGTACTGGTTGGCACCCAGCGCGCCGTCCCGACCGGGGTCGAAGCGACCCGGCGACTCGTCTCGGCCAACCCGCAGGCAAACGTCATCGTCTTCGGCGCACCGGACGACGCGGGCAGCATCGCCGCCGCGATCGCCGGCGGAGCCCGCGGCTACCTGCGCTGGGACGCCTCGCGCCCCGAGCTGGTCGCCGCACTGGCGCACACGCTCGCGAGCACGAGCGTGCCCGCGCCGCGCCAGCCGTCGGACCCGGGCGTCCAGCTCACCGAGCGCGAGCTCCAGGTGCTGCGCGGGATGAGCCAGGGCAAGAGCAACGGGCAGATCGGGCGTGAGCTCTACCTGTCCGAGGACACGGTGAAGACGCACGCCCGGCGCTTGTTCCGCAAGCTCGGCGTGCGCGACCGGGCCCAGGCCGTCGCGCACGGCTTCCGGCGCGGCCTCGTGTCCTAGCGCGCGGAGCTCGACCAGGCTCGGGGCCAGGCTCGTCGGACTCGTCAGGCGAGTCGCACCGGCACTCCTTCCTCCAGCCACGGCCCGGTGACGCCACGCGCGTCACCGGGCCGCCGCGCGTCCTCACACCGCCGTGCGTGCCCGCGCCACCCGTGCCCACGCCACCCCGCGTCACGGGCCACCCCCGCGCCCACGCCACGCGCCACCCGTGCCCGCGCCACGGGCCACCGCGTGCCCACGCCGCGGGCCACCGCGCGTCCCGGCGTGTCGGCTGGTCAGGTGAGGTCGAAAGACCCCATCTGGACCCCATTGCGGAACATCCGGCCGGGAGACCGGTACGGTGAGCATCACCAGTACGGGCGACGTCGATCGTCCCGTGCTGTTCTTTGTCGGTACGCCTACGCGTAACACCAGGGCAGTTGTCTGCGATGACCAACTTGGGGGACGGACTGGACGCCGAAGTGGGCGCAGCCGTCGATGGCGACCGCCTCGCGATCGAGCGGCTCCTGGCATCCATCCGACCCCTCGTGGTGCGGTACTGCCGCGCCAGAGTCGGAAGGCAGGAGAGGTCCTTCGCTTCGGCGGACGACGTGGCCCAGGAGGTGTGTCTCGCGGTGCTGACGGCCCTGCCCAGCTATCGCGACCAGGGTCGGCCGTTCTTGGCGTTCGTGTACGGGATCGCCGCGCACAAGGTGGCCGACGCGCATCGCTCCGCAGCCCGGAACCGGTCCGAACCGGTCCCGGAGGTGCCCGACGCCCCCGAGACGGAGGCCGGTCCCGAGCAGCGCGCCATGCAGGGCGAGCTGTCGGAGCGGATGGCCGTGCTCCTGAAGGTCCTTCCGGAGAAGCAGCGGGAAATCCTGCTGCTTCGCGTGGTCGTCGGTCTGTCGGCCGAGGAGACCGCCGACGCGGTCGGCTCCACGCCGGGCGCGGTCCGGGTGGCGCAACACCGCGCCCTGGCCCGCCTGCGCAAGACGTTGGCAGCGGAGGAGGTGGTCTGAGTGGCTGACCAGCACGAGAAGGGCAATGGAGAAGTCGTGCGCGGACGAGGTGAGAGACCGCCGCAGTCTGATGACACCCTGATCGAGGACACCCCGCTGGACCCGGGGGACGACCTCGCGGGGATTCGAGCTGACGACGCGCTGCTCGACGCGCTGGGCGGGCGTGACGGCGAGCAGCCGGACTCGCTCGTCGACGACGAGCTGAACGCGCTGCTGCTGGCCTGGCGGCGCGAGGTCGACCGCCCGCCCATGGGCGAGCTGGTCGACACCGACACGGCGGTGGCCACGATCGCCGCCGCCCGCCCCCAGCCGAGGGGCAGGCACCGCTTCCTCATCCCCCTGGCGAGCGCCGCCGCCGTGCTGGCGATCGCGTTCACCGGGATGAGCCTGGTCGCGCGCGACGCCCAGCCGGGTGATGCGCTCTGGGGCTTGACCAGGGTCCTGTACTCCGAGCACGCGCGGTCGGTGGAAGCCGCCGTCGCCGTGCGCACCGATCTCGACACCGCTCGCGCGGCCCTGCGCGACGGCCGGTACGGCGAGGCGCGCGACGCGCTGCTCAAGGCCGGCCAGAGCCTGCCGTCGGTCTCGCCGGACGACGACAAGGACGCCCTGCTCCAGCAGCACGGCGCCCTGCTGCAGGAGCTGACCAGCACCACGCCGACGCCGGACACGCCGACCACCGCCGGGCCGTCCACGACGTCACCGCTGCCGACGACCGAGCCCAGCAAGCCGTCGGACACCGCGACCACGACGACGGTCGAGCCGACCACGACGCCCGAGCCCGCGACGACCACGCCGACGGTCCCGACCACGGACGGCACGGCCGCGCCGCCGCCGCCCACGTCGGGCGAGTCGCCTGCGGGCGGCCAGACCAAGGGCGAGCAGACCCAGACACCGGGCACCACTGACGGCACGGCCAAGGTCGAGAACTGACCGTCCGGACACGCGTGTGACCAAGCCCGCCCATCACCACGGGGCGGGCTTCGTCACATCTTCAGCGGGCGCTCTCGGTCGCGGTGACCCCGTCGGCGTAGCCGCGGCAGTACTCCCAGCTGACGTAGGCCGCCGGATCCGGGTCGTACGCGGGCTCGTGCGGGCGCATCCGGCCGTCGGCCAGCAGCTGCTCCAGGCTCGACCGCAGCAGCGCCCAGTCGTGGTAGTGCGGCTCCTCGCACTCGCCGCAGTCCACCACGATTCCCCTGACACCACGGGGTTCGAGCAGCGCCTGGTACACCGCGAGGTCGCTGAGGTCGCCGATCAGCTCGGCCCGCTCCGCGTCGTCCATCGGCGGGTGGTCGTGGTCGTGGTCGGGTTCGCCCAGGGCCCGGGCCGGGTCCTCCGGGTCGCCCGCGAACGGGTCTGGTGGCAACGCGTCGTGCGGCACGACCCCGCACGGTACCGGGCGGACCCCCGGCCACGTCCAGATACCATGACCTGAACCCATCGCCGCTGCGTGGCACCCGATCCGCGGCGGCGGGATCACCGCACGACGGAAGGCAAGCCAGCCGCCATGACCAGCGAGCTCAACGCTGACGGAGTCCCGCCCAAGTTCGCCATGCTGGGACTGACCTTCGACGACGTACTGCTGCTTCCCGCCGAGTCGGAGATCGTCCCGAGCGGCGTGGACACCAGCACCAAGCTGTCGCGCAACATCACCCTGCGCGTGCCGCTGGCCTCGGCCGCCATGGACACCGTGACCGAGGGCCGGATGGCCATCTCGATGGCCCGCCAGGGCGGCATCGGCGTGCTGCACCGCAACCTGTCCCTGGAGGAGCAGGCCCGCCAGGTGGAGACCGTGAAGCGGTCCGAGGCGGGCATGGTGAGCGACCCCGTCACCTGCACCCCGGACGACACGATCCGCCACGTCGACGAGCTGTGCGCCCGCTACCGGATCTCCGGCGTGCCGGTCACGGACGCCGACGGCAAGCTCGTCGGCATCATCACCAACCGCGACATGCGCTTCGAGGTCGACCACTCGCGCAAGGTCAGCGAGGTGATGACCAAGGGCCCGCTGATCACCGCCCAGGTCGGCGTCTCGGCCGAGGCCGCGCTCGGCCTGCTGCGCAGGCACAAGGTGGAGAAGCTGCCGATCGTGGACGGCGAGGGCAAGCTGCGCGGCCTGATCACGGTCAAGGACTTCGTCAAGACCGAGCAGTACCCGAACGCCTCGAAGGACCCGGACGGCCGGCTGCTGTGCGCGGCCGCGATCGGCGTCGGCGAGGACAGCTTCGCGCGGGCCATGGCGCTGGCCGAGGCGGGCGTCGACGTGATCATGGTCGACACGGCCCACGGCCACCAGCGCAACGTGCTGGAGATGGTCGCCCGGGTGAAGAAGGAACTGGGCGACGAGGTCGACGTGGTCGGCGGCAACGTCGCCACCCGCGCGGGCGCCCAGGCCCTGGTGGACGCGGGCGCGGACGGCGTGAAGGTCGGCGTCGGCCCCGGCTCGATCTGCACCACGCGCGTGGTCGCGGGCGTCGGCGTGCCGCAGATCACCGCGATCTACGAGGCGAGCCTGGCGTGCGGTCCGGCGGGCGTGCCGGTGATCGGCGACGGCGGCATCCAGTACTCCGGCGACATCGCCAAGGCCATCGCGGCGGGCGCGAGCGCGGTCATGCTCGGCAGCCTGCTCGCGGGCACGGCCGAGTCGCCGGGCGAGCTGGTGCTCGTCAACGGCAAGCAGTTCAAGACCTACCGGGGCATGGGTTCGCTGGCCGCGCTCCAGGGCCGCGGCGAGGGCAAGTCGTACTCCAAGGACCGCTACTTCCAGGACGACGTGCTCTCGGAGGACAAGCTGGTGCCCGAGGGCATCGAGGGCCGCACGCCGTTCCGCGGCCCGCTGTCGACGGTGGTGCACCAGCTGGCGGGCGGGCTGCGCGCCGCGATGGGCTACACCGGTTCCAAGACCATCGCCGACCTGCAGCAGAAGCAGCTGGTGCGGATCACGGCGGCGGGGCTCAAGGAGAGCCACCCGCACGACATCACCATGACCGTCGAAGCCCCGAACTACACGACCCGCTGAATCGGATCTCCTTGGGCTAGTGTTCCCAGGTTCGCTAGCTCTCCAGGTTCTCTGGCTCCACGGAAGGACGACACAAGGTGCGCGATCTGGTCGAGATCGGCATGGGCCGGACCGCGAGGCGGGCCTACGAGCTGGACGACCTCGAAATCATCCCGTCCCGCAGGACCCGGTCCTCCAAGGACGTCTCGACGGCGTGGCAGATCGACGCCTACCGGTTCGAGATCCCGCTGATCACCCACCCGACGGACGCGATCGTGTCGCCGGGCACGGCGGTCGCGATCGGCGAGCTCGGCGGCCTGGGCGTGCTCAACGCCGAAGGCCTGTGGGCCCGCCACGGTGACGTCGAAGAGGCGCTGTTCCGCCTGGTGCAGGCGGTGGAGGACACCGACGACCCGGCCGCGCCGGTGAAGGTGCTGCAGGAGCTGCACGCCGAGCCGGTGCGGATGGACCTGATCGCCGAGGCGATCAAGCAGGTGCGCGAGTCGGGCGTCACGGTCGCGGTGCGGGTCAGCCCGCAGCGCGCGGCCGAGCTGACCCCGGACCTGCTGGCGGCGGGCGTGGAGATCCTGGTCGTGCAGGGCACGATCATCTCGGCCGAGCACGTCTCGCGCGACGGCGAGCCGCTGAACCTGAAGTCGTTCATCGCGGACCTCGACATCCCGGTGATCGCGGGCGGTGTCGGCGACTACCGGACCGCGATGCACCTGATGCGCACGGGCGCGGCGGGCGTGATCGTCGGCTACGGCTACACGCCGGGCGTGACCACGACGGACTCGGTGCTCGGCATCGGCGTGCCGATGGCCACGGCCATCGCCGACGCCGCCGCGGCCCGCCGGGACTACCTGGACGAGACCGGCGGCCGGTACGTGCACGTGATCGCCGACGGTGGCGTGCTGACCAGCGGCGACATCGCGAAGTCGATCGCGTGCGGCGCGGACGCGGTGATGCTGGGCGAGCCGCTCGCGGCCGCGTCGGAGGCGCCGGGCCAGGGCCTGTACTGGACGGCCGCGTCGGCGCACCCCTCGGTGCCGCGCAGCCACGTGTCGACCGGCGTGGACCAGGTCGTGGACCTGCGCAAGCTGCTGTTCGGCCCGTCCGTGGACCCGCGTGGCGTGACGAACCTGTTCGGCTCGCTGCGCCGGGCGATGGCGAAGACCGGCTACTCGGACCTCAAGGAGTTCCAGAAGGTCGGCCTGACCATCCGCGGCTGAGAACCCACTCGAACGAGCCCCTGCTCCAGGCGGGGGCTTTTTCGTGCGCCCAGGTCACTTGACCGATTGAGATCTAGCCTGTTACCGGAAGTTACGCCTAATCTCGCCGGCATGGGTGAACTCGCCGGTAACAACACCGACTACGACGTCGTGGTGGTGGGCTCGGGCTTCGGCGGCAGCGTGGCCGCGCTCCGGCTCACCGAGAAGGGCTACCGGGTGGCCGTGGTCGAGGCGGGCCGCCGGTTCGCCGACGACGAGTTCGCCGAGACGTCCTGGGACCTGCGGCGGTACCTGTGGGCGCCCGCGATCGGCTGCTACGGCATCCAGCGCATCCACGCGCTGCGCAGCGTGATGATCCTGGCCGGGTCGGGCGTCGGCGGCGGGTCGCTGGTGTACGCCAACACCCTGTACCGGCCGCTCAAGCCGTTCTACGCCGACCGGCAGTGGGCGCACATCACCGACTGGGAGGCCGAGCTCGCCCCGTTCTACGACCAGGCGAGCCGGATGCTGGGCGTGGTGCAGAACCCGACCACGACGCCCTCGGACGTGGTGATGCAACGCGTCGCCGAGGACATGGGAGTGGCCGACACCTACCACCCCACGCCGGTCGGCGTGTTCTTCGGCGAGCCGGGCAAGCCCGCCGACGACCCGTACTTCGGCGGCGCGGGCCCGAGCCGGACCGGCTGCACGCAGTGCGGCGCGTGCATGTCCGGCTGCCGGGTCGGCGCGAAGAACACGCTGGTCAAGAACTACCTGTACCTGGCCGAGCGCAACGGTGCGCAGGTGCTGCCGCTGACCACCGTCACCGACCTGCGCCAGGCGCCGGACGGCACGTGGGCGGTCGGCACCCGGCGCACCGGCGGCAAGCTGCGCAAGGGCAGGCGCACGATCACCGCGGGCCAGGTCGTGCTGGCCGCCGGCACGTGGGGCACCCAGCAGCTGCTGCACCGGATGAGGGCCGAGGGCGCGTTGCCGGAGCTCTCGCCCCGGCTCGGCGAGCTGACCAGGACGAACTCCGAGTCGATCATCGGCGCGGCCCGCTTCACCGTGGACGAGGAGCGCAACTTCAGCCAGGGCGTGGCGATCACGTCGTCCATCCACCCGGACGAGCAGACCCACATCGAGCCGGTCCGCTACGGCAAGGGCAGCAACGCCATGGGGCTGCTCCAGACCCTGGCCACGGACGGCGCGAAGGCCACGCCGCGCCTGCTGCAGTTCCTGGCACAGGCGGTCCGGCACCCGCTGCGGCTGGCCCGGGTCGTGTCGGTGCGCCGGTGGAGCGAGCGGACGGTGATCCTGCTGGTGATGCAGAGCCTCGACAACTCCATCACCACGTTCACCAAGAAGGGCCTGTTCGGCCGCAAGCTCACCTCGAAGCAGGGGCACGGGCAGCCGAACCCGACGTTCATCAAGGCCGGTCACGAGGCGAACCTGCTCGCCGCCAAGCACATCGACGGCATCCCCGGCGGCACCTGGGGCGAGCTGTTCGACATCCCCCTGACCGCGCACTTCATCGGTGGCTGCCCCATCGGCTCGGACCCGTCGAGCGGCGTCATCGACCCCTACCACCGGGTCTACGGCTACCCGGGCCTGTCGGTGGTGGACGGCGCGGCGATCTCGGCGAACCTGGGCGTGAACCCGTCGCTCACCATCACCGCGCAGGCCGAGCGGGCGTTCTCGGTGTGGCCGAACAAGGGCGAGCCGGACCGGCGTCCCGACCAGTCGGCCGGCTACCGGCGGCTCGCGCCGGTGGCGCCGAAGAACCCCGCCGTGCCGGCCGGAGCGCCCGGCGCCCTGAGGCTGCCGATCGTGGAGGTCAAGTCGACCTGACCGCCCTATGGTGGGTTGTGTGGCATCGAAGCCGTTCGCGTCCAGCGCCGACCTCACCCCGAAGGACGAGCGGTTCGTCGAACTCGCCGACGGCGTCTACGCCCTGACCGCCGAGGGCGACCCGAACGTCGGCGCGATCGAGGGCGAGGACTTCCTGGTCTGCGTCGAGGCCAGGGCCACGCCGAAGGCCGCCCGGCGCTGGCTCGACCAGCTCCGCGAGCGCACCGACAAACCCGTCCGCCACCTGGTCCTGACCCACTACCACGCGGTCCGCACGCTCGGCGCGAGCGCGTTCGACGCCGCCGAGGTCATCGCCCACGAGACCACCAGGACGTTGATCGCCGAACGCGGCCGCGAGGACTGGCTCAGCGAGTACGGCCGGATGCCCCGGTTGTTCGAGGAACCGGAGGGCATCCCCGGCCTGACCTGGCCGACGGTCACGTTCTCCGACCGCCTCACCATCCCGCTCGGCGGGGACCGGGGCGAGGTGGAGCTGCGCTTCTGCGGTCGCGGCCACACCGCCGGCGACGTGGTGGTCTGGCTGCCGCACCAGCGGATCCTGTTCGCGGGTGACCTGGTCGAGTCCCGGGCCGCGCTCTACACCGGTGACGCGTTCCACGACGAGTGGGCCACCTCGACGCTGGACCGCGTGGCCGCCCTGGGCGCGGAGCAGCTCGTCGGCGGTCGCGGCGCACCCGCGCGCGACCGGGCGGAGGTCGACGCGGCCATCGCCCAGTCGCGGCACTTCCTGGACGAACTGCGCCGCACGGTCGGCACCGCGCACGTCAGCGGCGGCACGGTGAAGGACGCGTTCGAGGCCGCGCACGACGCCCTGGCGCCCCGCTACGGCCGCTGGCCGATCTTCGAGCACTGCCTGCCGTTCAACGTGCAGCGCTACTGGGACGAGTGCGACGGCATCACGTGGCCCCGCATCTGGACCGCCGACCGCGACCGCGAGGTGTGGGAGGCGCTGCGATGACCCGGGACCCGTGATGGCACCGGTGCTGGTGGTCGGCGCGGGGCCGGTGGGGCTGACCGCCGCGCTCCTGCTGGCCCGGGCCGGGGTGCCGACCACCGTCCTGGAGGCCTCCGCCCGGCGCGAAGCCGTCGGCAGCCGGTCCATCTGCGTCCACCGGGACGTGCTGAACATCCTCGAACGCGTCGGCGCGGGCCGGGCGGTCGTGGCCGCGGGCGTCACCTGGTACCGCGGTCGGACCTACTTCCGGGACCGGGAAGTGCTCACGGTCGAGCTGCCGCGCGGCGATGGTTTCCCGCCGTTCGTGAACACACCGCAGACCGTGGTCGAGCAGATACTGCACGAGAAGGCCCAGGCCGAGCCGCTGGTCGACCTCCGCTACGGCCATGCGGTCGACGGCATCCGGCAGACCGGCACGATCACCGCCCACACGAGTCGGGGAACGGTCGAGGGCACGCACTGCGTGGCCGCCGACGGCGCGCACTCCACCGTTCGGGACCTGCTCGGCCTCCCGTTCGAGGGTCACTCGTTCAGCGACCGGTTCGTCATCGCCGACATCCGGGTCGACCTGGGCCACCCCGAGCCGGAGCGCCGCTTCTACTTCGACCCGCCGTGGCACCCCGGCCGCCAGGTGCTCGTCCACCCCCAGCCCGGCGGCGTCCACCGCATCGACTGGCAGGTCCCCGAGGGCTTCGAGCTCACCCCGCGGCACATCCGGGCCATCACCGGCGACCGCCCCTACGAGGTCCTCTGGCAGTCCACCTACCGCTTCCACCAGCGCCGGGCCGCCCGCCTCCGAGTCGGCCGGATCCTGCTCGCCGGCGACGCCGCCCACGTCATGAGCCCGTTCGGCGCGCGCGGCCTCAACTCCGGGATCTGCGACGCCGACAACGCCGCCTGGAAGATCGCCCTCGACCGGGCGGGCGAGGCGGGCCCGCACCTCCTCGACTCCTACCACCGGGAACGCGCGGCGGCCGCCGACGAGAACCTCCGCATCACCGACGCGACCATGCGCTTCCTCGTGCCGCGCACCGCGGCCGAACGCGCCCACCGCCGCCACGTCCTGGAGCACGGCCTCACCGACCGGATCGACTCCGGCAGGCTGTTCGAGCCCTTCGCCTACCGCGACTCGCCCCTCACCACCAACGGCGACGGCGAGCTCCGCCCGGACAGCCACCGCTACGGCCCCGGCTTCACGCTCGAGGGCGACGCCCTGGTCCGCCCCGACGGCCACACCGCCGCCGTCGGAGCCGACCTCGACCAGGCTCTCCGCCGGGCCAAGGGCTTCACCGCCGACTGAACCCCTTCGGCTTGGTCGCGGATGTCCCCTCACCGAGCCCGCCGGACGCCGGCCTCAGCCCGAGCAGGTCGTGCCCGCGCCCAGCCGAGGACGTCACCCGGGAACGGCACCCGCCACCCGGGGTGCGGGATGACGGCGCTCGTCACCGCTTCCACCGGTTCGCCGCGTCGGCCCGCCGCGTCATCTCGCCGCTCGCCAACCGCCGCTGCAACGCCGACGAGAACGCCGGGAACGCGCCACCGAGCACGCTCGCCGCCCGCAGCTCGGGCGGCGCCACGTTGAGCTCGGCGCGGTCGTCCTCGATCGCCTTGACCACTGCGGCGGCGACCTGCTCCGGCGACACCGTCCGCATCCCGGCGGGCGGCTTCGCGCCGGTGTCGGCGAACATCCCCGCGTCCCGCACGAACCCCGGCTGCACGACCGACACGCCCACCCCGGTGCCGCGCAGGTCCTCCCGCAGCCCCAGCGCGAAGCCGCGCAGCCCGAACTTCGTCGCGTTGTAGAGCGAGGTGTACGCCGACGCCACCTTGCCCGCCAGCGACCCGATGAGCACCACGTGACCCCGCCGTGCCGCGACCATCGACGGCGCCATCGCCTGCGCCAGCGCGATCGGCGCCTCCAGGTTCACCGCCAGCGCCCGCCGCACCTGCTCCGCCGTGAGGTCGAGCACTGCGCCACTGGCCGGCAGCGCCGCGTTGGCGACCAGCACGTCCACCGCGCCGACCTCGGCGACCAGCCGCGCCACCGCGTCCGGATCGGCCAGGTCGGCCACGACGGCGCGCCCGCCGACCTCCTCGGCCAGCTCCTCCAACTCGGCGACCTTCCGCCCGGTCAGCACCACCTTCGCGCCGCGACGGGCCAGCTCACGCGCGATCGCGTGCCCGATACCGCCCGTCGCGCCGGTCACCAACACGGTCGACCCAGACACCCGCATGCGCCCTCCCGAGTTTGTTCGTTCGAACGAACAGTATCGCGAAACGGCCGACTCGTCCCATGGCGGACAATGAGCGCCATGACGAGACCGGCCGAGACGAGGCAGCGGATCATCGCGGCCGTGCTGCGGATCATCGGTGACGACGGCGTCGCGGGCGTGACCAACCGGCGCATCGCGCAGGAGGCGGGCGTCTCGCTCGGCTCGGTCACCTACCACTTCGCCACCCAGCAGGACCTGCTGCGGGAGAGCCTGCGGCACTTCGTCACCGAGGAGACGAAGCGGTTCGGCGAGCTGGCCACGCGGGACGACGTCCAGTGCGCCGACCTCGGCCAGGTGGTCGAGGTCGTCGGCCAGGTCGCCGAGGCCACGGGCACCGACAGCGAGCGCATCGCGCCCTACGAGCTGTACCTGCACGCCGGTCGGGACCCGGAGTTGCGCGCCGCCGCCGCCGAGTGCTTCGCCGCCTACGACAAGCTGGCCGAGACGGTCCTGGCGTCCATCGGGGTGAAGGACGCCGACCAGGTCGCGAGCGCCGTCGTCGGCATGGTGATGGGCCTCAAGCTGCGCGCCCTCGCCACCGGCTCCGGCACCGACGACCTGGTCAACGGCCTGCTGATGTTCGCCAAGGGCGCTCTCACAGAGTGATGCCGGTGAGCACCATCGTGCGCTCCTCGGTGAAGTCCTCCATCGCCGAGCGCACGCCCTCGCGGCCCGTGCCGGACCCCTTCACGCCGCCGTACGGCATCTGGTCGGCCCGGTAGGACGGCACGTCGCCGATGATCACGCCGCCGACCTCCAGCTCCGCCGCCGCCGCGAACGCCACCGTCACGTCCTTGGTGAACACGCCGGCCTGGAGCCCGTACTCCGTCGCGTTGGCCTGCTCGAACGCGTCGTCCACCGAGTCCACCACGGCCACCGCCAGCACCGGCCCGAACACCTCCTGGCGCCACAGCTTCGCGTCCGCCGGCACGTCCTGCACCACGGTCGGCTCGACGGACGTCCCCGACCGCCCGCCGCCGACGTGCAGCACGCCGCCGCCCGCCACGGCCTCGGCCACCCACTCCTCGACCCGCCGGGCGTTGTCCTCGTCGATCAGCGGCCCGACCTCGACCTCCGGGTCGTGCGGGTCACCGGTCTTGAGCCCCCGCACCGCCTCGACCAGCTTCGGCACGAACTCCTCCGCCACCGCGCGGTGCACCAGGACCCGCTGCACCGCGATGCACGACTGGCCGCCCTGGTAGTTCCCGAACGTCGCGATCCGCTGCGCCGCGAAATCCAGGTCGTCCCAGTCCGCACACACGATCGCCGCCGAATTGGACCCCAGTTCCATCACCACGTGCTTGCGCGGTGCCGAATCCGCCAACGACCACCCGACCCCGGTGGACCCGGTGAAGGAAATGACCGGCAACCGCTCGTCGGTGACCAGGCTCTTCATGTCCGACCCGCGCACCGGCAACACGGAGAACGCGCCCTCGGGCAATTCCGTCTCCGCCAGCAACTCGCCCAACAACAACGCCGACAACGGCGTGGCCGAGGCGGGCTTCACGATCACCGGCGCGCCGACCGCCAACGCCGGCGCGACCTTGTGCGCCACCAGGTTCAACGGGAAGTTGAACGGGGCGACCGCGAGCACGGGCCCGCGCGGCACCCGCCGCACCACCGCCAACCGGCCCTCGCCGCTGACGTCGGTGTCCAGGCGCTGGAGGTCGCCGGTGAACCGCCGCGCCTCCTCGGCGGCGAACCGGAACGTGCTCACCGCCCGCCGCACCTCGATCTCGGCCCACTTCAACGGCTTGCCGTTCTCGGCGGTGATCGTCTCCGCGATCTCCTCGGCCCGCTCGGTCAACGCCTGCGACACCTGGAGCAACGCCTGTGCCCGCACGTGCGCGGGCGTGCGCCGGAACTCCTTGGCCACCGCCGCCGCGGCGGCGACGGCCCGCTCCACCTGGTCCGGTCCCGGCACGGCGACCGAGGCCACCTCCGTTCCGTCGAACGGGTGATGCACGGCGAGAGCGGAAGCGCCCTGTTCGGCGTGTCCGGCGATCCAACAAGGCCGTGGCTGGGGCGTGAACGCGTCCATGCCGAACACCGTATGCCCGACCCGCGCACTTCGGCCTAGTGATCTTGGACGTCACCCGTTCGCGGACGACCGGACCGTGCCGGACCGCGACGGCGGCCGACAGGGGAGACGGCGGCGCCGCTACAGGTCCGAGAAGTTCTCCCGCACGTAGTCGACGTGCCGCAGGTAATACGCGTCGTGCCCTTCTTCGCGTTGTCTCCAGAACTCGGGCCGCTCTCGGATCATCGCGACCATGTCGTCCAACCGCGCCAGCACCCGCCGTCCCATCCCGGCCGATTCGATCCCGTACGCCGCGCAGAACAATTCCGCCCGCCGCCGCTGGTCCTCCACATCGCCGAATTCCGGCGAGAACGGCACCAGGCAGTACGCCGTGTACGCGATGTCCCACCACCGGGGCCCCGGCCGCGCGCCGTCGAAGTCGAACACCCCGGCCGGCAGCCCGTCCCGGAACACCATGTTGTAGGGCGCGAGGTCGTTGTGGCAGATCACCTCGACCGGCCGAACGGCCGGGAACTGCCACCCCTCCACGACCCCGACCGACGCGGCCGACGCGTCGTGCAGCCGGCGCGCCATCCGCGCGACCGCCACCAGCACCTCGTCCGAGCGCAGCGGTTCACCCAACGGCGGGTGGCCGACCTCACCCTCCAGGTACGACAGCACCTCGCGCTCCCGGCCGCCCACCTCCTCCACCCCGTGCACCACCGGCGAAATGCCAAGCGGCGCAAGGTGTTCCAGCAGCCGGTGCACGGCGGGCGTCCACGGACCGGTCGGCCGCCGGACCGTCGACCCGATCCGCACGACCTCGTTGAGCCCGCCTCCGGTGAGCACTTCCTCCTGCACGCATGACATCCTTCACCTGCGCGGATCCGCCAGACGAGAGGTTTTCCCCCAGTGGCCGAGAGCAGCAACCGCCCTGTGCTGGTAGTCGACTTCGGTGCGCAGTACGCGCAGCTGATCGCCCGGCGAGTCCGGGAGGCGCAGGTCTACTCGGAAGTCGTCCCGCACACCACACCCGTGGCGGAGCTGCTGGAACGCGACCCGGCCGCGATCGTGCTGTCCGGCGGCCCGTCGAGCGTGTACGAGCCCGGCGCGCCCCAGGTCGACCCGAAGCTGTTCGAGGTCGGCGTCCCCGTCTTCGGCATCTGCTACGGCTTCCAGGCCATGGCGGGCGCCCTCGGCGGCACGGTCGAGCACACCGGCACCCGCGAGTACGGCCGCACCGAGCTGGGCGTCCAGCACGCCGGCGGCCTGCTGCACGAGGAGCTGCCCGCCAGCCACCCGGTGTGGATGAGCCACGGCGACTGCGTCACCAAGGCGCCCGAGGGCTTCACCGTCACCGCGACCAGCGAAGGCGCGCCGGTCGCCGCGTTCGAGGACACCGAGCGCCGCTTCGCGGGCGTGCAGTACCACCCGGAGGTCGGCCACTCGCCGCACGGCCAGGAGGTGCTGCGCCGGTTCCTGCACGAGATCGCGGGCATCCGGCCGCAGTGGACGACGTCCTCGATCGTGGACGAGCAGGTGGCGCGGATCCGCGAGCAGGTCGGCGACGGCAAGGCCATCTGCGCCCTGTCCGGCGGCGTCGACTCGGCGGTGGCCGCCGCGCTCGTCCAGCGCGCCATCGGCGACCGGCTGACCTGCGTCTTCGTCGACCACGGCCTGCTGCGCGCCGGTGAGCGCACCCAGGTCGAGCGCGACTTCGTGGCCGCGACCGGCGTCAACCTGATCACCGTCGACGCCCGCGAGCGGTTCCTCGACGCGCTCCAGGGCGTGACCGACCCGGAGCAGAAGCGCAAGATCATCGGCCGGGAGTTCATCCGCGTCTTCGAGCAGGCCGAGCGCGACCTCAAGGCCGAGGGCGACTACGGGTTCCTGGTCCAGGGCACGCTCTACCCGGACGTGGTCGAGTCCGGCGGCGGCGCGGGCGCGGCGAACATCAAGAGCCACCACAACGTCGGCGGCCTCCCGGACGACCTCCAGTTCGCCCTGGTCGAGCCGCTGCGCGCGCTGTTCAAGGACGAGGTGCGCCGGGTCGGCAGCGAACTGGGCCTGCCCGAGACGATCGTGCAGCGCCAGCCGTTCCCCGGCCCCGGCCTGGGCATCCGGATCATCGGCGAGGTCACTCAGGAGCGCCTGGAGATCCTGCGCAAGGCCGACGCGATCGCCCGTGAGGAGCTGACCAGCGCGGGCCTGGACCGCCAGATCTGGCAGTGCCCGGTCGTGCTGCTCGCGGACGTGCGCAGCGTGGGCGTGCAGGGTGACGGCCGCACCTACGGCCACCCGATCGTGCTGCGCCCGGTGTCCAGCGAGGACGCCATGACCGCGGACTGGACCCGCCTGCCGTACGAGGTGCTGGAGCGCATCTCGACCCGCATCACCAACGAGGTGAACGAGGTCAACCGCGTGGTCCTGGACGTCACGAGCAAGCCGCCGGGCACCATCGAGTGGGAGTAGTCCCGACGACGCGAGAAGGGCCCGTCCTCCCCAGGACGGGCCCTTCTCCTTTCGTTCCCCCGGCTACCGGCGGCGTCGCGCGGACCCCGCCAGCAGGCCCAACCCGATCACCATCGCCCCTCCGGCCAACGCCCACCTCAGGTCGAGGAACTGCGGCCACGACGCGCCGTCGGAGAGCATGTAGGCGGCGGCGACCAGGGCCGCGACCCCGAACACCAGCCCCACCACGTCGACCCCGCGCTTCTCGATCGAATCCTGGTCAGCCACGACTCACCTCCACGTCTCCCAGATCGCTGCGCACGTCGAGCACGATCTTCAACCCGCCCGGCCCGTCCGGGCCGTAGTCGGTGACCTCCTCGTGCCGGTCCTCCCCGTCGGACTCGTGGTCGAGGCAGCGCACCGAACCGAGGTCCGTGCGGCAGTCCACGGTCACGTCCGCGTTCTCGGGCACCCGGACCGCGGCCCGGCCCAGCCCCACGTCGATGCTCGTGGTCACGATCTCGGACCGGTCGTCCGGCAGCGCGGTCAGGTCGAGCTCCACCTCGCCGACGCTCGCCGTGTACCGGTCGTGCACCTCGGCCACCGTCGTCGGGCGGGCCCTGGTGCTGCCCATCTGCGTCGGGTCGCCGTCGAAGTCCACCGACGTCAGCAGCACCCCGACCACGGACAGCGGCACCACCAGCCAGATCAGGCCGCGTCCGCCGTTGCCGCGCAGCGCGCCGAGCACCATGCCCCCGCCCAGCACCGCGACCAGCAGGCCCACCACGTGCTGGGCGTGGAACCAGTCCGAGTAGGACGACGCCACCAGCGACCCGGCCAGCACCACCAGCGACACCCCGAACGTCGCCACCCCCACCCGCGACCTGGGGCGGCGCACCACCGGCGCGGGCGTGGCGCCCACCGGTTCCGGCTGACCGCCCGGCTCGGGCAGGTCCCAGGCGAACGGGGCCGCGCCCAGCGGGTCCCAGGCCGGTGGCGTCACGCGCCCGGTCGTCTGCTCCTCCGTCGACACCTTGCCCCCCAGACCCTCACCCGCACCGACGTCGGTCCCGAAAGCCACCGTCGGCTCGGGCCGGTTGAGCTGCCCGCGACCGCGGTGCAGCAGGTAGATCGCCCCCACGGACAGCAGCACCCCGCCGACCATGGTGAAGCCGCCGTCGACGAAGAACCCGGTGGCCGGGATCACCGCGATCCCCAGCACCACCGTCAACGCCGTCGGCGTGGAACTGCGCCCGCGCCCGAGCAGCGCCTCCGCCGCCGACACCTCGTCGTCGGCCTGCGCCAGCCACAACCAGCCGAGCAGGTAGACGAGCACACCGGCGCCGTTGCACAGCGCCATGGCCACGAACGCCACCCGGACGATCACCGGGTCGATCTGGTACCGCTGGGCGATACCGGCGGCGACACCGGCGATCTTGCGACCGTCGTGGGGCCGCCTGGGCCGAGTGGCCCAGAAGTCCTTCAGCGTCTCTTCGACGCTGGCTGCGCTGATGCTCCCGCTCACGACGACAAGCTTGCTGAACGAACGCGTCGGGCACATCGGGGACCCACCCTGAACCGGGCATCGGGTGGAACCCTGATGACCTGCCCGGACCCGCGTGTGACCATCAAAGGGTGAGTGTGGAGACGAAGGCCGTCGAGCCGGTGCGCCGCAGGCGGACCGGCCGGGTGGTCGCGGGCGTGGCCGGCGGTGTCGCCGACCACCTCGGCATCGAGGTGTTCTGGGTGCGGGCGGCGTTCGCGGCGCTGACCGCGCTCAACGGCGTCGGCGTGGTCGCGTACGGCCTGCTGTGGCTGTTCGTGCCGCAACGGGCCGCCGGCGAGCCGGAGGAGGCCCCGAACCCGAGGGAACGCCAGCAGGCGCTGGGCCTGGTCGCCCTGGGCATCGCCGCGGCCGTGCTCGCCGGCCTGTTCTCCGGCCCGGTCAGCGGCTGGATCGCCGGACCGCTCGCGGTGGCCCTGGTCGGCGCGGCCGTGGTGTGGCGCGAGGCCGACGAGGCGCAGCGCCGCCGCTGGCGCGCGGGCGCGAAGTCCGGGCTGCTCGGCGGCGGGGGTCGCAGCACGTTCGTCCGCGTCCTCGCGGGCGTGGCGCTGGTCGCCATCGGAATCGGCGTGCTGCTGGTCAACAGCTACGGCATCGACCAGCTCCGCTTCGCGCTGCTGGCCGTGGTCGCGACGCTGGGCGGGGTGGCGGTGCTCACCGTGCCGCTGTGGATCAAGCTGATCAACGACCTGGGCGAGGAGCGCCGGGTCCGCATCCGCACCGAGGAGCGCGCCGAGATCGCCGCCCACCTGCACGACTCCGTGCTCCAGACGCTGGCCCTGATCCAGAAGCAGGCCGAGCAGCCGCGCGAGGTCAAGCGCCTGGCCCGCGGCCAGGAGCGGCAGCTGCGCGAGTGGCTGTACGGGCGGATCGTGGAGGAGAACAGCCAGCCGACCACCATGTCCGCCGCGATCGCCAAGGCGTCCGGCGAGGTCGAGGACAGCTTCGCGCTGGCCGTGCAGCAGGTCGTGGTGGGTGACTGCGAGCTCGACCCGAACCTGTACGCGCTCGTGCAGGCCGCGCGGGAGGCGATGGTCAACGCGGCCAAGCACGCGGGCGTGGCCGACATCAGCGTCTACGGCGAGGTCGAGCCCGAACGGGTGACGGTGTTCGTCCGCGACCGGGGCAAGGGCTTCGACCCGAAGACCGTCCCGGAGGACCGGCATGGCCTCGCGGACTCGATCGGGGGGAGGATGGACCGGCACGGCGGCGAAGTCCGGATCCGCACCCGGGTGGGTGAGGGCACGGAGGTGCAGCTGATGATGCCGAGGAAAACCGCAGACAAGCGAGAGACGGGGGCCAGGACATGACCGTTCGGGTGTTCCTGGTGGACGACCACGCGCTGTTCCGCGCCGGGGTGCGGGCCGAGCTGGACTCGATCACCGACGAGGTCGAGGTCGTGGGCGAGGCCGGTTCGGTCGGCGAGGCGGTGGCGGGCATCGGGCACCACCGCCCGGACGTGGTGCTGCTCGACGTGCACATGCCCGACGGCGGCGGCGCGGAGGTGCTGCGGCAGGTCCGCACGGCGTTGCCCGAGGTGGTGTTCCTGGCGCTGTCGGTGTCCGACGCGGCCGAGGACGTCATCGCGGTCATCCGCGCCGGCGCGCGCGGGTACGTGACGAAGACCATCTCCAGCCAGGAGCTGGTGCGCGCGGTCGTGCGCGTCTCGGAGGGCGACGCGGTGTTCAGCCCGCGGCTGGCCGGGTTCGTGCTGGACGCGTTCGCCGACCGGCCGGGCGCGGCGCCGATCAGCGACCCCGAGCTGGACCTGCTGACCCCGCGGGAGCGGGACGTGCTGCGGCTGCTGGCGCGTGGTTACGCGTACAAGGAGATCGCGTCGGAGCTGTTCATCTCGGTGAAGACGGTCGAGACGCACGTGTCGAGCGTGCTGCGCAAGACGCAGCTGTCCAACCGGTACGAGCTGTCGCGCTGGGCGTCGGACCGGCGCCTGGTCTAGGTGAGCTGCTCGGAGGAGCTGATCCGCAGCCGGCCGTCGATCGGCTCCACCACGAGCTGGTAGGAGCCCGCCACCTCGGACGCGCCCCGCACGAACGTCACGCGGGCCCGGACGATGAACCTGGTGGGCGAGATCTCCACGCCCTCGAACTGGTCGGTGCGCACGTCGTCGTACTGGTCCCAGAACCTCTGGTACTCGTCGAACGGCTGGCGGAACGACGGGGCGAGGTTCTCGTAGGCGACCGGTGTGTTCTCGGGCAGCTGCTGGTAGTGCAGCTCCACCAGCCGGACGGCGTCGTCGGCGGTGTACGCGCGCAGGTCCAGGCCGAACAGCTCGGACCGGAAGGCCGCCACCGCGACCGTGCCGGCGACGAGCAGCAGCACGACCGCCGCCACCGTCGGCGCGAGCCACCGCCTCCGCTTCCTCCCCGACCCCTCGCCGCCCTCGTTCGCCTCGGCCACGACCGGAGGCTCGGCCCGGGGATCGCGTCCGGCTCGCGGCTCGTCCTCGACCGGAGGCCCCGGCTCGGCCTGGCGGGCGAGCCTGATCTCCCGTGACGGGCGCTCGGCCCGCGGGTCCCGGTCCGCCTGCCGGCCGCGCCTGCCGTGCTCGGCCAGCGACTCGGCCGCCTGGACCGCTGTGGGCCGCTCAGCCGGGTCGGCGGCGAGCAACCCGGTCAGCACCCCCGTCAACGGCCCGGAGCGCGTCGGCGGCTCGATCCGCCCCGCCGCGGCCCGGTACAGCAGCCCGAAGTTGTTGTCGCTCACCCCGTGCGGCGACTTGCCCTCGATCGCCGCGTACAGCGTCGCGCCCAGCGAGAACACGTCCGACGCCTCGGACGGCTGCTCCCCGCGCGCCACCTCGGGCGCCAGGTAGGCCGGAGTGCCGGTGATCATGCCGCTGTCGGTCAGCGTGCCGTCCCCCGCGGCCCGCGAGATGCCGAAGTCCGTGAGCTTGACCGTGCCGTCGTGCCCGATGAGCACGTTCGACGGCTTGACGTCCCGGTGCACGATGCCCGCCGCGTGCGCCGCGGCCAGCGCGGAGGCCACCCTGCCCCCGATCCTGGCCGCCTCGTCCGGGCTCAACCCGCCCCGCTCGGCCAGCAGCCCGGCCAGGCTGCGCGAGGGCAGGTACTCCATGACCAGCCACGGCCGGTCGTCCTCCACCACCACGTCGAACACGGAGATCGCGTCGGGGTGCTGCAGCCGCGCCGCGTTGCGCGCCTCGCGCATCGCCCGCGCCCTGGCCACCTCGACCCGGTCCGCGCCCAGGTCCGGCCAGCGGAGCTGCTTCACCGCCACCTCGCGGTCCAGCAGCTCGTCCCGGGCCAGCCAGACGACGCCCATGGCGCCGCTGCCGATCCGCTCGACCAGCGCGTACCGACCGCCCACCGTCCCCGTTACCGTCCCCCCGGACTCCGCCACGCCAGCAGGTTAGGCGATGGCGGGGGCGGTGATGGTCAGTTGGTCGAGACCAGCTTGGCCAGTTCGCGGTCGAAGTCGATCCACAGGTCCTCCTCGCCGGGCTGGACCACGTCGTAGGTGAGGTCCAGGAACTCGGCGATGTCCTCCGCGTCGGCGGACAGGATGGCGAAGCCCGTGGGCGCGTTCAGCTCCACCAGGACCCGCTCCGGGTCGTCGGCGGCGGGCCGGACCAGGATGTCGCCCTCGCCCGACGAGGTCAGCAGGCCGTCGGCGAGCAGGTCGCGGGCGAAGATCCACTCGACCTTGCCCTGGCCGGTGTGGAACAGCACGGCTACCGCGTACGGGTCCTCCGGCTCGTAGTGGAGTTCGGCCTCCACCGGCGCCGGGGCCACGCCCGGGACGAGGAGGTGGAACGTCGTCGTGATGGTGATGCTGTCGTTGCTCATGTCCTGTGGGTTCCCTTCCGAAGTCGTCCCTCTCATGTGAGGAGACGTCCGAGAAGGCGAATCGGGACGTGGTTCGCCTGAACACCACGCGATCGGGGGAGACCTGTGTCTCAAGTCCACCCGTTTGCCCAGGACGACTGTCTCAGATGGCCGCCGATCCCGCCGTACCGACGGGTAACACTGCGTTATCGCAGGTCACTTGAGCGTAGTCACCTGGACCTCGGCGCGCTCCCGCACCACCGGCACGATCGCGGTGGCGGGCTGCTTGCGGGTCAGCGCGACGCCGACGAGCACCACGACCATGCCCAGCACGACGCGGAGGTTCAGGGCCTCGCCGAGGAACAGCGCGCCCAGCAGCACCGACACCACGGGCAGCAGGTAGCCGACCATCGTGGCGTTGGTCGCGCCCTCGTCCTCGATGACGCGGTAGTTCAGCACGAACGCCACGCCGGTCCCGAAGACGCCCAGGATCGCCACGGCGACCAGCGGCTGCCAGGACAGGTGCACCGGCTGCGACCCGGCCACGGGCACCACCACGGCCGTCATGCCCGCCGCGGCCACCAGTTGCGTCGAGGAGATCTGCATCGGGGTCAGGCCGCGCCCGGACACCTTGCGGCCGACGTAGGCGTAGCTGACCGCGTAGGAGGCGGCGGCGGCCAGGCACGCGAGCGCGCCCCAACTGGCCAGCCCGGCCTTCTGCCACGGTGCGAAGATGAGCAGCACGCCCGCGAAGCCCAGCACCAGGCCGGCGAACCGGGCCGGGTTGCGCTGCCGTTCCGTGCCCAGGGCCAGCCCGATGCCCAGCGCCCACAGCGGCGTGGTGGCGTTGAGCACGCCCGCCACGCCGGAGTCCACGGTCTGCTCACCCAGCGCGAACAGCGCGAACGGCACCGCGCTGCCGAAGAGCGCGGCGAAACCGAGGTGCAGCCACGACGTCCGGTCCCGCGGCAGCCGCTGCTTGCTCCCGTAGACGAGGGCGACCAGCACCACCGCGCCGAGGGTCGTGCGCGTGAGGGTGATCTGGATCGGCGAGAGACCGGTCAGTGCGATCTTGATCCACAGGAAGCTGGAGCCCCAGAGCAGGGCCAGGACACCCATCCTGATCAGCGTGCCAGGCTTGTTCACGGCCATACTCTGCGCTACGCGAAGTATCAGGACAAGTGAATAGAACTGCACAACGCTTAAGCAGAGCTGTACGGTTGCGTCATGTTGGACGTGCGACGTATGCAGGTGCTCCGGGCCGTGGTCACCACCGGCTCCATCACCGCCGCGGCGGTCAACCTCGGGTACACGCCCTCGGCCGTCAGCCAGCAGGTCTCGGCCCTGGAGCGGCAGGCGGGGCTGCCGCTGCTGGACCGGGTCGGTCGCGGCGTGCGGCCGACCGTGGCGGGCCGGCTGCTCACCGAGCACGCCGCCCACATCACCGACCGGCTGGTCGAGGCCGAGGCGGCCCTCGCCGACCTGCGCGAAGGCCGCACGGGGAGGCTGCGGGTGCGCTACTTCGCCACCGCGGGCGCGGCGCTCGTGCCGCCCGCCGTGGCCCAGTTCCGGGCCAAGCACGCCGACGTCCAGCTCGACCTCAAGCTGACCGAGCCGGACGACCCGATGGTCGAGGTCGAGGCCGGCCGCGCCGACGTGGCCATCGTCGTGCACCACCGGGGCGGCGAGGCCCCGCGCGGCGTGCACCTGGTGCACCTGCTCGACGACCCGTACCTGGCCGTCCTGCCGCGCGGCCACGAGCTGACCCGCAAGCGCGTGCTCGACCTCGCCGACCTGGCCGAGGAGCAGTGGGTGGACGCCGTGGCGCCGCCGGGGCCGTGCCGCGACATCGTGCTCGACGCGTGCGCGGGCGCCGGCTTCGCGCCCAACATCGTGGTGGAGGCCGACGACTACCCGACCGCGCAGGGGTTCGTCGCCGCCGGGCTCGGGGTGACCATCGTGCCCAAGCTCAGCCTCGGCGTCGTGCACCCCGGCGTGGTGATCCGCAAGCTGCGGCACCCGGAGCCGACCAGGACCATCTGCGCGGCGATCCGCGAGGACGGCGTCGGCTCACCGGCGGTCACCAGCCTGCTGGACGCGCTCAAGGCGTCGGCCACCTGACCGGCGCCGCCGCCGTCAGGGCTGGCCGAGCTTCTGCTCGTTGTCGATGTAGATGGTCTGGTTCTCCCACTTCAGGACGATCAGCTTGCGCTCCGAGCTGACCGAGTCGTCCTTCATGGTGTAGGAGATGTCGACCTCGAAGGCGTACGGCGAGTTCTCCCGCACGCTCTTGATGTCGACCGACTTCACCTGCTTCCACCAGCCCTGGTAGGCGCCCGCGCCGCCGGCCGTGGCCTGCATCCTGGCGGTCAGCCGGTTGAAGCCCTCGTCCACGTGCTCCGGCAGCAGGCCGTAGTAGTCGCGCAGCGCCTGCTCCAACTGCTGGGGCGTCGGGTCGACGGTGACCTTGAGGGGCGGGCTGGTCGGCTTCTTCGACGGCGTCACCGACGCCTCGCCGCCCGCCTCCCGCGCCGTGGTCGACGTGGTCGAGTTGGCCTGGTTGCCCGTCGAGCCGTCGCCGTCGGACAGGATGCTCGCCAGCAGGATGCCCACGACCGCCGCGCCCGCGATGGCCAGCGCGGTGAACACGGTGGACCGCTTGCTCTTCATCGGACCGCCGGCCGGTCTCGACGCGCCGAGCGGGCGGGCCGGCGGCGGGGAGCCCACCTGCCGCTGCGGCGCGGGCGTCGGCGCGGGCGCGACCCTGGTCGCGGAGTGCGGCGGGTGGTTCGGCGCGGCGGGCGGGGTGTTCTGGGCCGCCGAGGTCAGCGCGCGGGTCGGCTGGGCCTGCACGGGAGCGCCCTGCCACGACGGCGGGTGGCTCTGCGGCAGCGCCACCGGGAACTCCGGCGCGGCCCGACCGGCCGCCACCGCGGCCAGCGCCTCGCGGGCCTCGGCCATGGTCGGCCGGTCCTCCGGCTCGGCGCGCAGCAGGCGCATCAGCAGCGCGGTCAGCGGACCGGCCTGCTTCGGCGGCACCACCTTGCCCGACGCGACCTGGTGCAGCAGGGCGATGGTGTTCTCGTTCACGCCGAACGGCGGCGCGCCCTCGACCGCCGCGTACAGCGTCGAGCCCAGGGAGAACACGTCCGACGGCGGGCCGGGGTCGTAACCCTTGGCCACCTCGGGCGCGAGGTAGGCGGGCGTGCCCGCGAGCATCCCGGTCGCGGTGACCGTGACGTCGCCGGTGGCGCGGGAGATGCCGAAGTCGGTGATCTTCACCGTGCCGTCGTTGCCGAGCAGGATGTTGCCCGGCTTGATGTCGCGGTGCACGATCCCGGCGTTGTGCGCGGCGGCGAGCGCGGAGGCGACCTGCGAGCCGATCGACGCCACGTCGCGGGGCGGCAGCGTGCCGCGCTCGGACAGGGCCGTCGACAGGCTCTTGGACGGCAGGTACTCCATCACCAGCCAGGGCTGGCCGTCGTCCTCCGCCACGTCGTAGACCGCGATCGCGTGCGGGTGCTGCAGGCGGGCCGCGATCCGGCCCTCGCGCATGGCGCGGCGCTTGGCCTCGTCCGTGTCGGCCTCGGCCAGGCCGGGCTGGAGCAGCAACTGCTTGACCGCGACCGTGCGGTGCAGTCGCTCGTCGTGCGCCTGCCAGACGATGCCCATCGCACCGCTGCCGATCCGCCGGCCAAGTCGGTAGCGGCCGGCAACCAGGCGGCCATCGTCGCTCACGGCGTGCTCCCAGTAGCTGCTAGGGCTTCATTCAGTGGCGAACGACAAGACGCCACTAGGACAAGAACGTTGCTTCACCCGAACGGGTTCGGCACCACCATACGAGGTTCAGGGTTTCGCTTGGGTGGTCGGTGCCACCGAGCCGGTCGGTTGCTGCTGAGTGGTCGTGGTGGGCGGCGGGGGCGTGGTGGTGGTCGTGGTCGTGGTGGGCGCGGGCGGCGTGGTGGTCGTGGTCGTGGTCGGCGGCGGCGCGGTCGTCGTGGTCGCCTCGACCGTGACCGTCTGCGTCTCCACCGTGGTGGTCGGCGCGGGCTTCGCGGTCGTGGTGGTGGGCGTGGCCGACGCGGAGCTCGAACCACCCGCCGGCGGCGTGACCGGGTCCTTCCCGCCGAACAAGTCCAGCGCCACGGCCAGGAAGCCGAGCAGCAGCACGGCGCCGAGCACCACCGCGGCGATCACCAGCGGCCGGTTGTCGTTCGATCGCGGCGGCGGTGGGGCGACCGGCGCGGCGCCGCCCGTCGAGCGCGGGCCGGGCCGCACCACGCGGGTGCGGTCGGCGTCCATCACGGCCGTGGCGCCCGCGGGCACCGGCGCGAACCCCGGCGAGCTGGCCGGCAGCAGGCCGGTCAGGCTGGGGTTGCGGCCGTGCGCGACCGCGCTGAGCATGTCGCGGGCCTGCGCCATGGTCGGCCGGTCGGCCGGGTCGTAGTTGAGCAGCCGCAGCAGCACGTCGGTCAGCGGGTGGTCGACCGTCGGCGGGTTGATCCGGCCCGCCGCGACGGCGTGCAGCACGCCCAGGGTGTTCTCCGACAGCCCGAACGGCGGCTCGCCCTCGGCCGCCGCGTACAGCGTCGAGCCGAGCGAGAACACGTCCGAGGCGGGCGTCGGGTCCTGGCCGCGCGCGATCTCCGGCGCGAGGTAGGCGGGGGTGCCCGCGATCAGCCCGGTCTTGGTGACCGTGACGTCGTCGCTGGCCCGGGAGATGCCGAAGTCGGTGATCTTGACCAGGCCGTTGTCGGCGAGCAGCACGTTGCCGGGCTTGACGTCCCGGTGCACGATCCCGGCGGTGTGCGCGGCGGCCAGCGCGGCGGCGGCCTGCATGCCGATCTGGGCCACCTCGACGGGGTCCAGCGGCCCGTGCTCGGCCATCGTGTCGGCCAGGCTGTAGGACGGCAGGTACTCCATGACCAGGCACGGAGCGCCGTTCTCCTCCACCACGTCGTAGACCGCGATGGCGTTGGGGTGGTGCAGCTTGGCGGCGATGCGGCCCTCGCGCATGGCGCGCTGGATCGCCTCGTCCTGCTCGCGCTCGTCGAGGCTCGGCGCCAGCAGCAGCTGCTTGATCGCCACGATCCGGCCCAGGCGCTCGTCCTGGGCACGCCACACGATGCCCATCGCACCGCTGCCGATCCGGTCCAGGAACCGGTAGCGCTCGGCGATGACGCGACCGTCGTTGCTCACCGGACCACCTCGCTGGGGCGCTGCGTGACCGCGGCAAGGGCAGCAGGTCTCACGCTCGGGCTCCTCGTCGTGCGGATCGGTGCGCGGAACAGGCTAGGCCACCGCTCGCCCGCAGAGCCTACCTCGCCCGTGACGACGCCTTTCGAGCCGTTGCGCAGGTCACGTGAGCCGAGGGGTGACCGGGAAGGGATACCGGATACCGGCCCGGAAGGACACCCGTTCGCACGAAGATCGCGAGTTTTGCGGCCGAACGGCCCAACCGCTCGGCGCGTCACCCGTCCGGGTGGCCGGATGCCTTCACGCGGACAGCGCGGAACCGCGGCTCGGGCACGCCGAGCCGCGGGTCCGCGGGGAGCCCGGGTGGAGGTCAGCTGGCCGGAGCGAAGAAGTCGAACCCGCCGATCGGGTTCAGGATCTTGCCCAGGTCGAGGTCCAGGTTGAGGCCCGAGCCCTCGTCCGGGGACGGCGTGGTGCTCGGGGTGGACGAGGACGGCGGCGGCGTGGAGGACGACGGCGGCTGCGAGGAGCTGTTGCTCGGCGGCGCGGGCGTCGTGGTGCTCGGGGCGGGCGCCGGGGTCGTCGTCCGGGTGCTGCTGGAGCTCGGCGGCTGCGTGGTCGTGCTCGTCGGAGCCTGCTGCTGGACCTGCTGCTGCGTCGTGGTCGTCGTCTGCTGCGCGACGGGCCGCGGCGCGCGCTGGGTCGTCGTCTCCGACGTCTGCTCCGGCGTCGTCGTGGTGGTCTCGGCCTGGGTCTGCTGCGCCTGCTGCTGGGCGGCGGCGGCGCCGAGGTCCTTGGTGAGCGTGTTGGTGGCGCGGGCCGCCGGGCGGGCGTCGAAGCGCACCTCCGCCAGCGGGCGCTCGTCCGGGGACGACATCAGGTTGGTCGCGGTGAACGCGACGGTGCCGGCGAGCACCACGCCGCCACTGGCCATCGCGACGAGCTTCGGCACGGAGAACCCGCCGCCGCGCTCCTCTTCGCCGGCCCGGCCCTCGCGCCGCAGCAACTCGGTGACGTGCAGCTCGCGGCCCGACAGGTTCGCCGTGCCCGCCGCGAGGGCGGCCGCCGAGAAGCGCACGGTCTCCTCGTCGTCGGTGTGCCGCTCGGTGATCCGGTCGTCGGAGGTGATCCGCGGGATCGGCTGCGTCTCCGCCTCCCGCCTGGCGAGCAGGTCGGCGACCGACAGCTTGGCCGTCGAGCCATCCTGTCGACGGCGTTTGTCGTCGTTCGACACCGCTGGACACCTCTCCCGGGGAGTGCGTTGCGCTACTGACCGGGACCATGGATACCGAATCGTGACCGTCTACGTAACCCCTTTGAGTGAAGTTTCCTACGGGATCAGGGGTTGCTTGAACGCTGAGTGAACAGTTGGCGCTTGATCGTCACGCAGAGTCAGCGGCGCTGGGCCGATAGGACTTCGGTGGCGACGATGCGCGGGACGCTCGTGTCGGTCAACCGGAACAGCTGCTCGACGCGCAGCCACCGGCCGGTGCGCTCCTGCATCGACACCACCGCGAGCACCGCGCCGTCCGGCCGGGCCGACGTCGACTCGATCGTGATCGACTGCACGTGGTCCCACGACTCGACGAAGGCCCGCGCGTTGCCGCCTAGCAGTTCCGGCGACAGCATCCGGGCGGCCTCCGCGGGCCGGGCGGGCAGCAGCTCGAAGAACCGCCGCACGATGTCGACCTGCGGCTGCGGCCCGACGTCGACCTGCCGTGGCGGCACCATCACGGGCGACCCCAGCGGCACGTCGGCCGCCGGCGAGGCCTGCCGCGCCGCCGCGGGCACCCGCTCCGGGGCGCCGCCGAGTTGGGCCGACAGCAGGTCCGGTCGCAGCGCGGACGGCCCGGTGATCGACCCGGGCGGCTCGACCCGCGGCTGGGCGGGACCGCCGGAGCGGTGGCCCGCCAGGATCGAGGCGGCGGCGATCGAGGCCAGCAGCACGATCGCCCCGGTGGCCACGCCGGCGATCTTCGCCGCCCGGGCGGGGCGTCTCGCGAAGCCCACCGGGGCGTCCTCCGGCGGCCGGAGCGGATCGGCGACCAGGCCGTGGGTGGCGGCCTGCTCGCGGGTCCGGACCCGCGCGGGCTGCTTCCTGATCAGCTCAGCCACCGTGACCGAACCCGCGCGGTTGTGCCTGCGACCGCTCGTCGTAGGGCGCTGCACTGGCGACTCCCTCGGTCGTGTAGTCGCCAAGACTCGTACCGTGGTGGACCGGTGGGAATCCAGCTCAGCGTGGGAGTTCACTCGTTCGTGGCGGTCAGTGGTCGACTTCCGTCGCTCGAACGGTCGAAGCGCTACGCAGCGACGCCCACCGGGGGTGCGGGTGTCACGCGCCGCCGGCGGGCCGTTCGTGGTCGATCAGCGGCACGCCGCCGGTGGTGAACACCAGTTCGCGCTTCTGCGTGGTCCGGGACCCGTCCTTGCGGGTCACGTCCAGCGTGCTCACCGTGACGCCCCGCGTCGGGTCCACGGTGATCTCCCGCACCTCGATCAGCGACACGTCGGCGAACTCCTCCTCCAGCAGCACCTCGCCCGCCGCCCGGAACGCGTCGGAGAGCAGCGTCAGCGCGTTGTCGGAGCTCGTCGCGACCCCTTCGTAGAACAGCTCGGTGTTCTCCGCGATGGTCTCCGCGTCCACGACCGGCTGGGCGGCCGCGGGGACGGTGGTGACGAGCGGGGAGGACTGCGGGTCCGGCGTGCCCGCGGTGCGGTGGACCGGTGAGCCGCCGTCCGGGGCGGCGCGCTGGCCGCTCGCGGCCACCAGGCCGTTCGCCACGGGCTCGGCGGCCGGGCGGCGCGCCGTGGTGCGGGGCGGGGGAGGCGGCGTGGTGGCGAACCCGGTGAGCAGCGGCACGTCGGTCGGGTAGCCGGGCAGCCCGATGCGCTCGGTGGGGCCGTTGGTGCCGACCAGGCCGGCCGCCGCGACGGCCAGGCCGACCAGGACGCCCGCCGAGGACAGCACGGAGAACCAGGCGGCGAGCCGCCACGTCCGGGGCGGCGTCACGGACGCGGGCACGAGCCCGATGTTGAACTTGCGCAGTCCCATCGCGTCGGTGTCCACGAACGGGTCCGGCGGTGGTGGCGGCGGTGGTGGCGCGGGTCGTGCCGGCGCGCGTTCCAGCGGTGTGTGGTCGAGCTCACCGCCCATGGGCAGCCAGATCGCCGCCCCGTCCTCCAGCCGATGCCGACCCGACCGTTCCGGTTCCCCGATGTCCATCTGCGCAGACCCCTCCCGCCCCCCGACCTGACGGCCCTCGCGGTTGTTCACCTGTTGGCGGTCGAACTCACCTGGTGGGTTCGAGTGGCGCGGGGAATGGGGGTGGGACGCCGAGGACCCCGCCGCTGCCTCAGGGTAGGTGCAGGGTGCACGTAGAGCTGCGCGGATCAGCCTTGTGGGGCTGATCGGCACACGTAAGAGTGAATCTTTCAGCTGCCGCTGTTCAGCTTCTTCCTGGTGCCCTGGAGCGCGTTCGTGGCGGCCAGCCCGGCGCCGCCCGCGATCAACGCGCCGATGACGTCGCCCGACACGCCGTCGCCCGAGGTGATCAGCAGGCCGACGAGCGCGATGATCGTCGTCACCCCGGCGAGGGTCCACCGGCTGCGCACGTACTGGGCGATGGGCGCGCCCGCGGCGCGCTTGGACTTGGCGGCGGAACCCAGCATCGCGAGGTACCCGTCGTGCGCCAGCGCGGCGAGCACACCGAGGATCGCGATGAGGCCCGTGATGAGACCGATGACCATGGCACCAGTGTGCCCGCGCGCGAACCGGCTGGACCATCCGTGATCGCCCTGATATCCACCCGGGATGGAGGTCTTCTGGCACGACGCCTGCCTGGAGCACGACACCGGCTCGGGGCTGTGGGAGCTGCCCGGCCGGTGGGACTGGCTCGACGCGGCCGAGCCGCACCCGGAGAACGCGGCCAGGCTGCGCACGTTCCGGCACGCGTTGCGGCACGGCCCGGTCGCGCCGCACCTGACCTGGTCGACCGGCCGGTTCGCCGACGACGAGGAGCTGGCCCGCGTCCACGCGCCGTCCTACCTGGCCGAGCTGCGGTCCGCGTGCGAACGGCGCACCGCGGTCGAGGTGAACACCGTCGTCGGCCCCGGCTCGTGGGACGCGATCCGCGCCGCCGCCGGCACCGCGCTGGCGGCGCACGAGGCGGTCGCGACCGGCCGCACCCGCCTGGCCTACGCCCTGGTCCGCCCGCCCGGCCACCACGCCCAGCCGGCGACGGCCGACGGGTACTGCCTGGTCAACAACGCCGCGCTGGTCGCCGAGACGGCCCGGCGCGCGGGCCGGCGGGTCGCCGTCCTGGACTGGGACGTGCACCACGGCAACGGCACCCAGGAGGTGTTCCGCGACACCCCGGACGTGCTCACGGTGTCGGTGCACATGCGGCACGGCCCGTGGGGCGCGAACCACACCCAGACCGGCGCGCCCGCCGAGTCGGGACCGTCGAACATCAACGTCGAGCTGTCCCTGGGCGCGGGCGACGCGGCGTACCGGCGGGCGCTGGCCGAGATCGCGTTCCCGGCACTGGCCGAGTTCGGCGCGGACTTCCTGGTCTGCGCGTCCGGGTTCGACGGGTCGGCGTTCGACCCGAACGGCAGGCACAACCTCACCGCCGCCGGGTACCGCGACATCGGCCGGGCGGTGTCGGGGCTCGGGCTGCCCACCGTGCTCACGCAGGAGGGCGGCTACCTGCGCGGGTACGCGGCACTGTGCCTGCACGCCCTGGTCGAGGGCCTGCTCGGCCTGGACCTGCTGGACGACCCGCTCGCCTACGTGCCGGACGACACCCAGTTGGTGGACGCGGACCTGGCCAGGGCCAGGTCCGCCCTCACCGGCTGGGAGTTCGCCCGGGTCACCGCCCCAGGTGGCCTCGGCCCAGCTTGAGCAGGATCATCGCCAGGTCCCGGCCTTCCGGGCCCAGGTCCTTGTAGCGGTTGATCACGTCGATCTCCCGGTTGTGCACGATCCGCGTGCCGCCGGCGGCCATCCGCGCCGCGCCGATGATCTTGGAGACCTCGACCCGTCGCTTGACCAGCCGCAGCAGCTCCGCGTCCAGGTGGTCGATCTCCTGGCGCAACGCGTCGATGTCCGGGGCGGTTTCGGTGCTGTTCATCGTGACGACCTCTCGACTCTGGTTGGAGTCCCAGCCCTGGCAGCAGCGAAGCCCCGGGGTCCGAGGACTCCGGGGCTTCGTGGTGGCTTGTCGGCGCTAGCGGTCCACGGGAGCCGGAGTCCGGTTCCCGTAAAAAAACTCGAAGTGGGCCATGCGCACCGCCTCATCATGCCACAGCCACGGACTGTCGGGGGTACCCGGTAACGTGGACAGGCGATGAGCGCCTTGTTCGACTTGCCCCCAAGTCCCCCCACTTCCCGGTCCGCGCGGCTGCTCGAAGACCTCAACCCGTCCCAGCGTCGGGCCGTCGAGCACTCGGGCGCCCCGCTGCTGGTCGTCGCGGGTGCGGGCTCGGGCAAGACGCGCGTGCTCACCCGTCGGATCGCCTACCTGCTGGCCGCGCGCGACGCGCACCCCGGCGAGATCATGGCGATCACCTTCACCAACAAGGCCGCCGCCGAGATGAAGGAACGCGTGGCCGACCTGGTCGGCGCGCGGGCCCGCTCGATGTGGGTGTCGACGTTCCACTCGATGTGCGTGCGGGTCATGCGCCGCGAGGCCAAGACCCTCGGCATGTCGTCGAACTTCTCGATCTACGACTCCGACGACACCCGCCGGCTGATCACGCTGGTGGCGCGCGACCTCGACCTGGACCCGAAGCGCTACCCGGCGCGCACGCTGGCGATCCACATCTCGAACCTGAAGAACGAGCTGGTCGACGCCGCCACCGCCAAGGAGCGCGCGGCCAACGACCTGGAGCGCCGCGTCGCCGAGGTCTACGAGAGCTACCAGCGCAGGCTCGGCGACTCGAACTCGCTCGACTTCGACGACCTGATCATGCGGACCGTCGAGCTGCTGCAGAACCACCCGGACGTGGCCGAGCACTACCACCGCCGGTTCCGGCACGTCCTGGTGGACGAGTACCAGGACACCAACCACGCCCAGTACACGCTGGTCCGCGAGCTGATCGGGACCGGCGAGGACGGCGTGCCGCCGGGCGAGCTGTGCGTGGTGGGCGACGCCGACCAGTCGATCTACGCCTTCCGCGGCGCGACGATCCGCAACATCGTGGAGTTCGAGCGGGACTACCCGCAGGCCACCACGGTCCTGCTGGAGCAGAACTACCGGTCCACGCAGACCATCCTGACCGCGGCGAACGCGGTCATCTCGCGCAACCCGAACCGCCGGGACAAGCGGCTGTGGAGCGACCTGGGCGACGGCGAGAAGATCGTCGGCTACGTCGCCGACAACGAGCACGACGAGGCGCAGTTCGTCGCGGGCGAGATCGACCGCCTGGTCGACACCGGCGAGGCGAACAACGGCGAGATCGCCGTGTTCTACCGGACCAACAACCAGTCCCGCGTGTTCGAGGAGATCTTCATCCGCCTCGGCCTGCCCTACAAGGTGGTCGGCGGCGTCCGGTTCTACGAGCGGCGCGAGGTGCGCGACGCGCTGGCCTACCTGCGGGCGCTGTCCAACCCGGACGACACGGTGTCGCTGCGGCGCATCCTCAACGTGCCCAAGCGGGGCATCGGCGAGCGCGCCGAGGCGTGCGTGTCGATGTACGCCGAGCGCGAGCGGATCGGCTTCGCGGCGGCGTTGCGCGACGCGGTGACGGGCAAGGTGCCGCTGCTCAACCCGAGGTCACGCAACGCGATCGCCGGGTTCGTCGAGATGATGGACGAGCTGGGCGTGCTGGTGGAGCGCGGCGACGACGTGGCCGACATCCTGGAAGCGGTGCTGGAGAAGACCGCCTACCGGGCCGAGCTGGAGGCCAGCGAGGACCCGCAGGACCACACCCGGGTCGAGAACCTGAACGAGCTGGTCACGGTGGCCCGCGAGTTCACCGACTTGAACACCCCCACGCCGGACGAGGCAGTAACCCCTGATCCGGGGGACCTGCCCGCCGAGGGTTCGCTGGCCGCGTTCCTGGAGCGGGTGTCGCTGGTCGCGGACGCCGACTCGGTGCCGGACGCGGAGTCCGACGGCGTGGTCACGCTGATGACGCTGCACACCGCCAAGGGCCTGGAGTACCCGGTCGTGTTCTGCACCGGCTGGGAGGACGGCGTCTTCCCGCACATGCGTGCCCTGGGCGACCCGACGGAGCTGGCCGAGGAGCGCCGCCTGGCGTACGTCGGCATCACGCGCGCCCAGAAGCGGCTGTACCTGTCGCGGGCGCTGGTGCGCTCGGCGTGGGGCCAGCCCTCGGCGAACCCGGCGTCGCGGTTCCTGGACGAGATCCCGGCCGACCTGGTCGACTGGCGGCGGGTGGAGCCCAAGCGCACCGCGCCGTCCGCGCCGACGTCGTGGAGCCGCGGGTCCGGCCCGTCGCGCCCGGCGCCGACGAACGCGGCCTGGAAGGACACGCCCGCGCTGAAGCTGGACGTGGGCGACCGGGTGAACCACGACAAGTACGGGCTCGGTCGCGTGGTGGCCGTGGACGGCTCGGGCCCCCGTGCGACCGCCACGATCGACTTCGGCGGCTCGGGGACGGTGCGGCTGATGCTCATCGGCGGCGTGCCCCTCGTGAAGCTCTGAGGCGCGCTCAGCCGCGGTTCGTCGTCCTACGAGTGACGAGGTCCCGGTCGACCCCGGGAGGTCGACCGGTGTTCACCTGAACGTGGCCGAATTCCCGTGCAACCCGAATCGGGTCCGCGCGTCTTTAGGGATGTCACAAGCGGGTGGGCCGGGTCATTCGGGGTGAACCGGCCGGAGGGAGCCGCTTGACGGCAGCAGGGGGGCCTACGGGGGTAGGTGGAAGCGGGAGCCGCGTCGGGGCGGCGACCGTGCCAGGGGATCACCTTCGGGGGGCGGTTCCGCACAGTGGAGGGCCCGGGCTGCTCAGCAGCCCGGGCCCACCTTTGTGCGCTGATGACGAGCCTGTCGGCTCAGACGCTGATGCCGTTGGCGTTCAGCCAGCCCAGCGGGTTGATCTTCTTGCCGTCCGGGTTCCAGACCTCGAAGTGCAGGTGCGGACCGGTGGAGAAGCCGCGGTTGCCCATGCGCGCGATCTGCTCGCCCGCCAGGACCTTCTGGCCCTTCTCGACCGAGTAGGTGTCCACGTGGCCGTAGACGGTGGTGGTGCCGTCGGCGTGCTGGACCTTGACCCAGAGGCCAAAACCGCTTGCCGGACCGGCCTCGACCACGACACCATCCGCAGCGGACAGGATCGGCGTGCCGATGGGGCCGGCGATGTCGATGCCGTAGTGCATCTCGCCCCAGCGGCCACCGAAGCCGGAGGTGAACAGGCCCGCGGCGGGGCGGGCGTACTTGGGACGCCGGGCCTCGGCCTCTTCGGCCTCGCGGGTCTCGGAGATGTGCTGGCTCTTGACGAGCTTCTGCGCCTCGGCCGCCGGGTCGACCGTCTTGGCGACGGGCAGGACCTGCGGGGACGCGGGGCCGGTGCCACCGACGCCGAACGCGGCGGCGCCGTCGGCGGCCGTGTTCGCGAGCGGGGTGACCTCGTCGGCCTGGGCAGGCGAGTCGGAGCCGAGCGCGTGGAGCGTCTGCCCTGCGCCGGCGGCGGCGAAGGCGCCGACGGCGACCGCGGCGACCACGATCCGTCCGCGCAGCGCCGAGGGCGGGGGCGGGAGCCGGTGCGTGCTCACCGTGCGCGTCGAAGCTCGGTCTACCGCTTCGTCGAGCACAGCAGAACTCGTATGGCCGCCGGGGGAGCGGTGTTGAGACAAAACCTGGCCTTCCGTCTTCGGGGAGTCCGGTCGGACTACCGGGCGGGGGATCCCGGTTGAGCCGGTCGGGGTACCGGCTCGTCGTCCTGCTTGTGACCAGACCGTGACAACGGACCGGGGGAAGATAACGGCGCGAGACCCTTAAGGGCAATCCCCGAAGGTGAAGTTGACCGTTTAGCGGTCAGTGGGACATCCCCGCGTGTGAGTGGTCACGCACGGTCATGGTCGCGCTCCCCAAACACGGCCCGTCCAGGCACGATGGGGTGATCCTGGTTGTCATCCGAACGCGTGATGGCGGTCACAACGAGGTGAAGCGTGCGCGTGTCGACCGGGAGCGAAAGGTGACCTGAATCACGTATCCGGTGCTCTTCGACGACCAGCGCCGGGTGCTCCAACCGGGCGTTGCGCTGCGGCACGACCACCTGGTCCATCTCGCTCCACACCACGACGAACCGCGTGCGGCACGGTCGGGACGGTTCGGCCAATTCGGACAGCAGTTCCGATCCCGGCCTCAACTGCCTGGTCAGCGAAGTGGGGAACAGGTAGGCGGCCAGCGTGCCCTGGTGCGGGGTCCCCAGCGTCACGAGCGTCCGCACGCGGGCGTCCCCGTGCAGGCGCTGCACGTAATAGCGGGCGATCAGGCCGCCCAGCGAGTGGCCGACCACGTGCACCCGGTCGGACCCGGTCTGCGCGCAGATCCGCTCGACGTGCTCCCCGAGCAGCGCCGCCGACCGCCGGACGTCCCCGGTCAGCGCGGTCAGCACGCTGTAGTTGACGGCGTGCACCACGCCGAAGCCACGCCTCCGCAGGGCCCCCGACAGCACTGCGAAGGCGGACCGGTTGTCCCCGATGCCGTGCACCAGCACGATCGGGGTGCCCGCCGCGTCCATGGCCGAAACCACGAGGCCGCGGCGGCGGGGCGGCAGGCGGTCGGTGCGGTAGGCCCGGAAGTGCCCGTCCGCCTTCAACTGCTCTTCCACGACGCCCCACGGGTAGAGCACGGTGTGCGCGGCCAGCCATGCGGCCTCCACGGCGACTCCGCGCACTCCACCAGGGGTGGCGACGGCCCGGAGCACGTCGCCCGCCAGCCCCAGGGCCTCGCCCGCCACCGCCAACCCGGCGTCCACGCCGGCGCCGACCCGGCTCGCCCAGGTCCCCACGAGCCGCCGCGCCGCGTCACCCATAGGACTGAAACTAAGTGTTGCCCCCACGAACTGGGAGTACCCGACGGCCGATGTCCACAACCGGCGACCGGTCGGCCGTCGCCACCGGCTCGGTTTTGCTAGCGTCCGACCGGTGATCCGAACCGCTGAACCGGTCTCCACGACCCCCACGAGACTCCGGGCGGCGGTGGTGGTGGCCGCGGCGGGCGCGCTGCTCACCGCGGCGGGCCCGGCCGTCGGTGTGGTCGACGGCTCCGCGCCGCCCGCGTTCACCGCCTGGCCGTTGCTGGCGCTGCTCGCCCTGCTGCCCACGGCCCTGGCCGCGGTCTTCCTGGCCCGCGGGCAGGACCTCACCGCGGCCGCCGCCCTCGTCGCGCCGGCCGTGTTCGCCGTCGGCCGCCTGCTCGACGACCTGCAACTGCTCGCCGACCCCGTCAACGCGTCCCGGCCCGAGCTGTTCCGCCCGACCAGCCTCCACCCGCCCGGCCCGGCGGCGGGCCTGTGGCTGCTGCTGGCCGGGCACGTGCTGCTCGTCGCCGCCGGCGCGCTGGCCACCCTCGGCGCGGAACCGGACGTGCGCAGCGAGCGGGCGAGCTTCGTGCTGCCCGCCACCGCGGGCACCATCGCGGGCATCGGCCTGTTCACCGCGCCGTTCACGTCGTCCGACGCGCTGATCCCGGGGCGCGGCACGTTCGACTCGCCGACGCTGCCGATGCTCGGCGGCCTGGTGCTCACCGTGGCCGCGCCCGCGCTCGCCGTCCTCGCCGCCAGCGCCACCACCCACGAGGCTCGCCGGGGCGGGCTGCTGGGCCTCGCCGCCGTCCTGCTCGCCCTCGCCGTGCCGCCGATCGCCACGTCGGTCGCGGTCGACGCCGTCGGTCCGGCGGTCGGCCCGTTCCTGGTCCTGGCCGCCGCCGTCGCGCTCGCCTGGCCGCAGCGCGCCGTGAAGGAGGACGAGGAGGAGCGCGAGGTCGAACTGCCGGGCCAACGCCGGCTGCACGTCATCGCCGCCACGCTGGGCCTCATCGCCGCCGCGGCCGCCGTCGTGGGCGCGTCGACCGACCTGCTGGTCCTGCCCGACGGCTCCCCGCCGCCCGAGGACTACGCGGGCCGCCTGCTCTGGCCCGCCGCGATCGCCACCGGCCTGCTGTCCGCGGCGCTGGTGGCCAAGGCCGCCGTCCGGCCGGCGTTCACCGTCGTCACCGCCACCATCCCGCTGGCCGCCGCCGTCGCGCTCGATGCCGTCTTCGCCGCGACGAGGGTCGACGTGGTCCAGCCGGGCGTCGGCGTCTGGTTCACCGCGGGCTCGGTGGTCGCCGCGGCGGCTGCCGCCGTCACCGCCGCCCTGGCCGGCGCGGTCGAGCGGGACGAGGTGGGCACGACCACGACCGAGCCCCCGCTGCCGCTCGTCGCGGCTGCCCTGATCGCCGTGCTGCTCGCGTTCGGCGCGTTCGCCCTGCCCGTGCTGAGGGCTCCGGACTACGTGCCGATCGGGGCGTTCGGGCTGCGCGTCGGCTCGTTCGGCCTGCTCGTGGCGCTGCTCACCGTCGTGGTCGCCGCGGTGGTCGCGCTGCGGGCCCGGCCAGGCCGAGGTGCGGCACTGCTGCTCGGCGCGGCGGTCGTGACGGCGGTCCGCGCCTGGGAGTACCCGCTCACCGCCGCCCGTGCCGCCGAGGCCGCGCCCGGTCCGGGGCTCTGGCTCGCCGCCGCCGCGACGGCCGCGTTCATCGTGTCGGGTGCTCTGCGAACGGCCCGCTGACCCGGCTGCCCGGCCCAGCCGCTGATCCGGCCTGCCGATCCGGCCTGCCGGCCTGGGCTCTCGGAACCCGTCGGCTGATCCGGCCCGTGACCCGGCCGACCCGACCCGACCCGGCCCGTGACCCGACCCGGCCCGTGACCCTGCCGGCCGACCCGGCCCGTGAAACCGGTCGGCCGGTCCAGCGCGTGACCCGGCCGGCTGATCCGGCCCGCGGAACCGGTCGGCCGGTCCGACCCGCCGGATCGGACCGGTGAGCCCCGGCCCGGCCCGGTGGACGGTCCGCTGAATCGGTCATCCGACGGGCGGCCGGCGGCGCGTGGTGATCGACCTCACCACCTCTATGACGGAGTTCACGGGCGTGGGGTGCGGTGGAGTCCGGGCTGGTCGATAGTGTCTTGCGAAGCCGCGTCGAGCCGGTCCCCCCACGGCTGTGCCGGCGTTCCAGGTGATGCCTGGTACGTGTGGGCACCAGGCTCCAGCCTGGAGCGCCGGACCTCAGAGGACCGCACCACCTGACGCGGTGTCCGACACCGACGTCGCAGGAGACCCGAGTGGACCTGTACGAGTACCAGGCGAAGGATCTCTTCGCCGCCCACGACGTCCCGGTACTTCCGGGCGACGTGGCGAGCACCCCCGCCGAGGCCAAGGCCATCGCCGAGCGCTTCGGTCAGACCGTCGTGGTCAAGGCCCAGGTCAAGACGGGTGGCCGTGGCAAGGCGGGTGGCGTCAAGCTCGCCGAGACGCCCGCCGAGACCGAGGTCAAGGCCGAGGCGATCCTCGGCCTGGACATCAAGGGGCACGTCGTTCACCGCGTGCTGGTGACCCCCGCGTCCGACATCGCCGAGGAGTACTACTTCTCCTTCCTCCTCGACCGCGCCAACCGCACCTTCCTGGCCATGGCCAGCGTCGAGGGCGGCATGGACATCGAAGAGGTCGCCGCGACCAAGCCCGAGGCCCTGGCCAAGGTGCCGGTGGACGCGATCACCGGTGTCGACCGCGCGAAGGCCGACGAGATCGTGGCCGCCGCCAAGTTCCCGGCCGAGGTGGCCGACCAGGTCGCCGACGTCATCGTGAAGCTCTGGGAGACCTTCGTCTCCGAGGACGCCACGCTGGTCGAGGTCAACCCGCTGGTCCGCGACCCCGAGGGCAAGATCGTCGCGCTCGACGGCAAGGTCACCCTCGACGAGAACGCCTCCTTCCGCCACCCCGACCACGAGGCGCTGGTCGACAAGCAGGCGGAGGACCCGCTGGAGGCCAAGGCCAAGGCCAAGGGCCTCAACTACGTCAAGCTGGACGGCCAGGTCGGCATCATCGGCAACGGCGCCGGCCTCGTGATGTCCACCCTCGACGTGGTGGCGTACGCGGGCGAGAAGCACAAGGGCGTCAAGCCCGCGAACTTCCTCGACATCGGCGGCGGCGCGTCGGCCGAGGTCATGGCCAACGGCCTGGACATCATCCTGCACGACCCCGACGTGCGTTCGGTCTTCGTGAACGTCTTCGGCGGCATCACCGCGTGCGACGCGGTCGCCAACGGCATCGTGGCCGCGCTGGGCATCCTGGGCGACGAGGCCTCCAAGCCGCTCGTGGTCCGCCTGGACGGCAACAACGTGGAGGAGGGCCGCCGGATCCTCGCCGAGGCCAACCACCCGCTGGTCACCGTGGTGGACACTATGGACAACGCGGCCGACAAGGCCGCCGAGCTCGCGGCTGCGGGGGTCTGACGATGGCTATCTTCATCACCAAGGACAGCAAGGTCATCGTCCAGGGCATGACCGGCGCCGAGGGCACCAAGCACACCAAGCGGATGCTGGCCTCCGGCACGAACATCGTCGGCGGCGTGAACCCGCGCAAGGCCGGCGAGAAGGTCGACTTCGACGGCAACGTGCTGCCCGTGTTCGGCAGCGTGGCCGAGGCCATGGAGGCGACCGGCGCGGACGTCACCGTGATCTTCGTCCCGCCCGCGTTCGCCAAGGCGGCCGTGATCGAGGCGATCGACGCGGGCATCGGCCTGGCCGTCGTGATCACCGAGGGCATCCCGGTGCACGACACCGCCGCGTTCTGGGCGCACGCCGTCGCGACCGGCAACAAGACCCGGATCATCGGCCCGAACTGCCCCGGCCTGATCAGCCCCGGGCAGTCCAACGCGGGCATCATCCCGGCCAACATCTCCGGCGCGGGCAAGATCGGCCTGGTGTCGAAGTCGGGCACGCTGACCTACCAGATGATGTACGAGCTGCGCGACTTCGGCTTCTCCACCGCCATCGGCATCGGCGGCGACCCGATCATCGGCACCACCCACATCGACGCCCTGGCGGCCTTCGAGGCCGACCCGGAGACCACGGCGATCGTGATGATCGGCGAGATCGGCGGCGACGCCGAGGAGCGGGCCGCGGCCTACATCAAGGAGAACGTCACCAAGCCGGTCGTCGGCTACGTGGCGGGCTTCACCGCGCCCGAGGGCAAGACGATGGGCCACGCGGGCGCGATCGTGTCCGGCTCGGCCGGCACGGCGCAGGCGAAGAAGGAAGCCCTCGAGGCGGCGGGCGTCAAGGTCGGCAAGACGCCGAGCGAGACCGCCGCCATCATGCGGGAGATCATGCAGTCCATCGGCTGACACTGGTCCGTTCGGGCAACGCGATGAGGGCCACTTCCCCCGGGAGGTGGCCCTCAGTGCGCTCACGGACGAGTCAATGCGCACATTGGGGGGAACCACGGGAGTCCGGTCGTCGTCGGAGAGTGTGCATCGGCTAGCGTTCTGTCGACCCGAAATCAGTTCGCAGGTGGAGGAGACCGCATCATGTCCCAGCCGTACGGCGCCCCTCAGCAGCAGCCGGGTCCGGCGCAGCCGGCGGTGGGTGTGAACCTGAACCTCATCCTTCCGCTGGTCGCCGCCGGTCTGGCGCTGATCGCGTTCCTGCTCGCGTTCGCCGACGACGTGCCGTCGTCCGAGTACCTGTACGCGGCGGGCACCCTCGCCGCCCTGTCCGTGCTGCCGCAGGCGCCCAAGGGCCTGCTGTACGCGGCGGTGCCGTTCGCGCTGATCCCCACGCTCGGGCTGCTCCAGGGTCTGATCACCACCGAGGCCGACGTCAAGGGCATGCAGATCGTGCTGCTGATCGTGTCGCTGCTGCTGACCGCGGCCGTCGTGATGAGCCTGCTGCTGGAGACCGGCATCGTGAAGCTCCAGCCGAAGGCCGCGAACGTCTACGGCCAGCCCGGTGGCTGGAACCCGCACTCGGGCGCGTTCCCGCAGCAGGGCCAGCAGCCGCAGCAGTTCGGCCCGCCGTCCGGCCAGTTCGGCCAGCAGGCGCCGCCGCAGCAGCAGCCGCAGGCGCCGCAGCCGGGTCAGCCGCAGCCCACGTCCTACATGCCGCAGCCGGGCCAGTTCGGCCAGCCCGGCCAGCAGCCCGGCCAGGGCACGCCGCCCGGCGGGTTCGGCGGCCCGCAGCAGGGCTGAGCACGTCGTGGGAGGGGTGGGGGGGGGGGGGCGCCGCCCCCCCCCCACGCGCGTGGGGGGCCGGGAGGGCCCACGGGGCCCCACCCCAGCGACAGGGGGGGGGGGTAGGTGGGGGACAACACCCCGCCCCCGCGCCGGGGCCCCGCCGCGGGGGGGGGGGGGCCCCCCGCGGGGGGTCTCCGCGGTGGGTGGGGGGGGGGGCCCCGCACCCCCGGCGCCACCCCTCTTCGCGTGTCCGGCGAGTCTCGCCCGAACGGCTCACCGCTACTGGGACAGTGGGAGGATGTCGGTGCAGCAAACGACCTCGCACGGCGTCGTGACGGACTCCGTCCGCCCGCCCGAGTTCTCCCGCGCCGAACGGGTGCGCGTGCTCACGATGACCGCCGCCGGCTCGGTGGTGATCGGCTACGCCGGCGTCGCGGCGCTGCTCGCGCTGATCTCCTCGACGGCCGCCCACGCGTCGTTCTCCACGACCGGCGTGCTCACCGCCGCCGCGCCGGGCTGGCTGGTCGCGCACCACGTGCCGCTGCGCTTCGACGGCGGTCAGCTCGGCCTGCTGCCGCTGCTGCCGACCGCGCTGGTGATGCTGCTGGTGTACCGGGCGGCGGCGGGCGCGGCGGACCGGTTGGGGCTGTTCGAGCCGTTGCAGGCGCGGTCGGTGGTGTTCAGCATCGCCGGGGCGCACGCCGGGGTGGGCGGCCTGATCGCGTTCCTGATGGGTGACGACGGCCCGGTCCGGGCCACGCCCGCGGTGGCGTTCTTCGGGTGCGCGGTGGTGTCCGGGCTGGCGGCGGTCGCGGGCGTCGCGCAGCGCTGCGGCCTGGTGGAGGTCGTGTTCGAGCGGATCGACCCGGTGGCGCGGCGCGGGTTGCGCGCGGGCGCGCTGGCGTTGTTCGCGCTGGCGACGGCGGGTGCGCTGGTGCTGGCGCTGGGGCTGGCGTTCTCGTGGTCCACGACCGCGTCGCTGTTCGACCAGACCGGCGGCACCGTCGGCACCGGCCTCGGCATCTGGCTGCTGTGCCTGGCCTACCTGCCGAACGCGGTGGTCGGGGCGCTGTCGTACGTGATGGGCTCGGGGTTCTCGATCGGCTCGGCGGTGGTGGGCCCGCTGGAGTTCACCGGCGGCCCGGTGCCCGCCGTGCCGCTGCTGGCCGCGCTGCCCGAGCAGCAGGCCGGCTACCTGGCGCTGGTGCTCGTGCTGCCGGGCGTGGTCGGCGTGCTGGTCGGGTTCTCGCTGCGCGACGCCGCCGAGACGCCCCGGGCCAGGGTGCGCGCGGTGCTGGTCGCGGCGGTCACCGCGGGCGTCGGCACGCTGGTGCTGGCGGCGGTGGCCGGTGGCGCGCTGGGCGGCGGGGCGTTCAACCCGGTGACCATCCCGGCCGGGCTGCTGGCCGTGCTCACGTTCGGCTGGGTGACCGTGCCGGGCGCGGTGGTGGCGTGGTTCTCCGGACCGAGGCCGCCGCGCGTGGTGGAGCCCGAGCCGGTCGCCGAGGAGCCCGACGAGCCCGACGAGCCCGAAGAGCCCGAAGAGGACGAAGAGCTCGACGAGGACGACGACTACGACGAAGAGGACGACGAGATCGAGTACGACGAGGAAGCCGAGGAGTACGAGGACGAGGTCGAAGAAGAGGAGGACGAGGAGGACGAGGAGTTCGACCACGACCTGGACGAGTACGACGACCTCGAAGAGCTCGAGGAGCTCGAAGAGGCCGAGGACCTCGAGGACGACTCCGATGACGAGTCGGACCCCGAGCCGGAGCCCGGGACGGAGTCCGGCGACGAGGGCGACGAGGCCGATCCGGACCTGGCCGACAAGCCCCGCTAGGCAACGCCTAGGCTGCTCTTGAGCTGCTGTGACAGTCCCCAGCAAGGAGAGCACGCTGAGCGCCGCGACCACACTCCGGCTTCCCGTCCCCGCCAGGGTCGTCGTCCTCGTCTCCGGTTCCGGCACCCTGTTGCAGGCGTTGCTGGACGCGGCGGCCGACCCCGGATACCCGGTCGAGGTGGTCGCCGTCGGCGCGGACCGCGACGGCATCGAGGGGCTGAGCCGCGCCGAGCGCGCCGGCGTCCCCGCCTTCGCCGTCAAGCTGCGCGACCACGCCGACCGCGCCGCGTGGGACACCGCGCTGGCCGACGCCGTCGAGGCGCACGAACCCGACCTGGTGGTCTCCGCCGGGTTCATGAAGATCCTCGGACCCGCCTTCCTGGCCCGCTTCGGCGGCCGGATGGTCAACACGCACCCCGCGCTGCTGCCCGCCTTCCCCGGCGCGCACGGCGTCCGCGACGCCGTCGACTACGGCGTGAAGGTGACCGGCGCGACCGTGCACCTGGTGGACGGCGGGGTGGACACCGGGCCGATCCTGGCCCAGGAAGCGGTCGTCGTCGCCGATGACGACGACGTCGAAAGCCTGCACGAGCGCATCAAGGTGGTGGAGCGGCGACTGCTGGTCGACGTGGTCGCCCGCCTGGCCCGCGAGGGCTGCACCGTGAACGGACGAAAGGTGAGCATCCCGTGACCACTCCTGCCGAGAGGCGACCGGTTCGCCGGGCCCTGATCGGGGTTTCCGACAAGTCGGGGCTGGTGGAACTGGCCACCGGCCTGCACGCGGCCGGAGTCGAGATCGTCTCGACCGGCGGCACCGCGCGCACGCTGGCCGACGCGGGCGTGCCGGTCACGCCGGTGGAGCAGGTCACCGGGTTCCCGGAGGCGCTGGACGGGCGGGTGAAGACGCTGCACCCCGGCGTGCACGCGGGCCTGCTCGCCGACACGCGCCGCCCGGCGCACGTGGAGAAGCTGCGCGAGCTGGGCATCGAGCCGTTCGACCTGCTCGTGGTGAACCTGTACCCGTTCACGCAGACCGTGGCGTCGGGCGCGTCGGCGGACGAGTGCGTGGAGCAGATCGACATCGGCGGTCCGGCCATGGTCCGCGCGTCGGCGAAGAACCACGCCGGCGTGGCCGTCGTCGTGGACCCGTCGCGGTACTCGTGGGTGCTGGAGCAGGTCGAGGCCGGCGGCTTCACACTGGCCGAGCGGCAGGGGCTGGCCGTGGACGCGTTCCGGCACACCGCGTCCTACGACGTGGCGGTGGCGTCGTGGCTGGGCGGCGTGGTCGCCCCCGACGACGAGGGCTCCGGCTTCCCCGGCTGGGTCGGCGCGACGTGGAACCGCAAGCAGGTGCTGCGCTACGGCGAGAACCCGCACCAGCGGGCCGCGCTGTACACGCAGGGCGACGGCAGCACCGGGCTGGCGACGGCGGAGCAGCTGCACGGCAAGGAGATGTCCTACAACAACTTCGTGGACGCCGACGCGGCGTGGCGCGCGGCGTGGGACCACGAGCTGCCGTGCGTGGCGATCATCAAGCACGCCAACCCGTGCGGCATCGCGGTGTCCCGGGTGGACGGTCCGGGCGCGATCGCCGAGGCCCACCGCAACGCGCACGCGTGCGACCCGGTGAGCGCGTTCGGCGGCGTGATTGCGGTGAACCGCGAGGTGACCGTGGAGCTGGCCGAGCAGGTCGCGGAGATCTTCACCGAGGTGATCATCGCCCCGTCCTACGCCGACGGCGCGGTGGACGTGCTCACGCGCAAGAAGAACATCCGCATCCTGGTCGCGCCGGAGCCGGTGCGCGGCGGCGTGGAGATGCGGGCCGTGTCGGGCGGGTTGTTGGTGCAGACCTCGGACACGATCGAGGCCGAGGGCGACGACCCGGCCAAGTGGACGTTGGCGTGCGGCACGCCGTTGGACGAGGAGGGCCTGGCCGACCTGGCGTTCGTGTGGCGGGCGTGCCGGGCGGTGAAGTCGAACGCGATCCTGCTCGCGTCCGGTGGCGCGACCGTCGGCGCGGGCATGGGCCAGGTCAACCGGGTGGACGCGGCGCGGCTGGCGGTGGCGCGCGCCGGTGACCGGGCGCGGGGTTCGGTGGCCGCGTCGGACGCGTTCTTCCCGTTCCCGGACGGGCTGGAGGTGCTGGTCGAGGCCGGTGTGCGCGCGATCGTGCAGCCCGGTGGGTCGGTGCGCGACGCCGAGGTGATCGCGGCGGCGGAGGCGGCCGGCGCGACCGTGTACCTGACCGGCACGCGGCACTTCGCGCACTAGGTCGTTCTGCGGTCGGGGGCTCTTCGCCGGGTGCGAGGAGCCCCCTTCGGCGTTATTCGGAGGTCAGTTCCTCGGCGGCCTTGATGGCCACGGCCTCGGCGTCCGCGACCGGGAAGCCGGAGTCGGTGAAGAAGCCCTTGTCGTGGCCCTGGTAGCGGATGTTCCACACCACCGTGCCCTTGCGGACCAGCAGGTTGACCTCGGTCAGGTCGGTGGGCGAGGACGGGATGAGGATCATCGACTCGTCGCCGATGCCGAGCGGCTTGGCCTGCTCGCCGGTGGCGTAGGACGTGAAGCTCGAGTAGTTGTCGTGCGCCTGGTCGACGTTGCGGTCCGGCTTGTCGGAGAACGTGGTGAAGTCGTAGACGAGGAAGCTGAGGCGGCGCGTGTTCCGGCCATCCTTGCCCTTGGTCTGCTCCCACGCGCAGTGGGTCTGCTTCATGCCCTTCTTGGCGTTGGTCGGCGCCTGGATGAGGCGGAAGCTGCTGACGTGCGCCTGTGACTTCAGGTCGTCGCTGAGCACGCACCCGGCGATGGGCTCCTCGCCGGGGCCGCCGCCGGGTTCGGCGGTGTACTTCAGGTACATCGTGCCGACGACACCGGCCAGGACGAGCACGGCGACGCCGACCACGATGCCGACGACCAGCCCGGTCCGCTTCTTCTTCGGTGGCGGGCCGTAGCCGGTGGGTGGCTGCCCGAAGCCCGGTGGCTGGGCGCCGGGGTGCCCGGGGTGCTGGAAGCCGGGCTGGGGCGGGCCGTAACCGGGCTGCCGGGGTGGTGCGGGCTGGTGGGGTGGTGCGGGCTGGTGGGGCGGGTTCTGCGGGTGCTGAGGTGCGTTCACGGTTCCCCCCGTGGTGCGGTCGGTGCGCGCGGAGCAGTCTGCCGGCCACCCGATCGTGGACGCCTCCGGCATTGACAGCGGGTGGTCGGTTCGGGATAAGATCACCCTGTCGTTCGAACAGATGTTCGACAGACAGGTCGCCGAACTTCCCACGGCGATCCGCGCACAGGGGTGCGCGCGGATCAGTGGGAGGAGGGCGGGTGTCCAGGTCGGCAACGGCGACGCTGACCGCGCTCGGGGTAGGCGCGGCGGGCGAGCTGACCACGGCACCGGCCCGGACCCTGCCGGTTCGCGGGGAACTGGCAGGGCTCCTCCCGTGGGGCGGCCTGCGGCGGGGCAGCACGGTGTCGGTGCGTGGTTCGACATCGTTGCTGCTCACGCTGATGGCCGCGGCGACAGGGGAAGGATGCTGGGCGGCCGTGGTCGGCCTGCCGGGGTGTGGGGCACTCGCGGCGGCCGAGTTGGGCGTGGCCGTCCATCGACTCGCTCTGGTCCCTCGGCCTGGCCGGGACCAGAGCGAGGTCGAGAAGACCGTGGCCGCCCTGCTGGACGGCTTCGACCTGGTCGTCCTGGCCACACCGGTCACCGCGGCGACCTCGCGCAAGCTCTCGGCCAGGGCCCGCCACCGCAAGTCCGTCCTGCTGCCGTTCGGGGTGGCGTGGGCGGGCGCCGACGTGGAGCTGACGGCGACCTCCGGCCGGTGGACCGGGCTGGCCGCCGGTCACGGCCTCCTGACCTCCCGAACCCTGACCGTCAGGGCGACGGGCCGGGGCGCCGCCGCGAGACCACGCCACACCACCCTGGTCCTACCGGGAACCACCGACACCTCACCACGTCGTCCCGCCCTGACCCCCGTACCGGCCACCACCTCGCCACCTGCCACCGGCCCACCGCTGCCGACCACCGGCCCGACTCCGCTGCCTGCTGCCGGCCCGACCGCCAACCCGCCGTTGCCCGTTGCTGAACCTCTGCCGACCGCAGGCACGCCCTGGTCGATCGGTGGCCCGTCGCTGTCGAGGATCGCGGACTTATCGATGTCCGCCACCACCCGCCCGCGGTTTCGGCCGGTTTCCGCCTGTTCCGTTCGCCGGACCGGCGCGCCTGGCCGGCGGACCGGTGCACCTGGCCGGCGGTCCGGTGCGCCGCTCCTCCGCTCCTCCGCCGATCGCGGTCGTGGACGTCCCGTCGAGGAAGGTGAATCCCCTGTACACACTTGCCGTCTGGTGCCCTGACTGGCCGGTCGTGGCGGCCTCCGCGGAGGCGTCGCTGCCGCCGCACGTGCCTGCCGCCGTCGTCGTCGGATCGGGTGAAGTCGTCGCCTGTTCGGCGGTCGCGCGTGCCGAAGGCGTGCGGCGGGGGATGCGTCGGCGTGCGGCCCAGGGGCAGTGCCCCGAGCTGGTCGTCTTCGAGTACGACGAGGTGCGCGACGCACGGCTCTTCGAACCGGTCGCGGTGGCGGTGGAGGAGTTGGCACCCGGGATCGAGGTGGTCCGGCCGGGACTGGTGGTCGTCGCGGCCCAAGGGCCCGTCGGGTACTTCAAGTCCGCCGAGTCGGCCGCCGAGCGCCTGGTCGACCACATCGCGGTGCACGCCGGGGTCGAGGCGCAGGTGGGGTTCGCCGACGGGTTGTTCGCGTCGACCCTCGCCGCGCACCGCGGCCTGATCGTGCCGCCCGGCCGGACCCGCGACTTCCTCGCGCCGCTCGGCATCCACGAGCTCGACCAGCCGGCCGAGCGCCGGCAGGACCGGACCGAGCTGGTCGACCTGCTGCGCCGCCTCGGCCTGCGCACCCTGGGCGCGTTCGCCGCCGTGCCCGAACGGGACGTCGCCACCCGCTTCGGCCGCGCCGCCGTGCTGGCCCACCGGCTGGCCACCGGGCTGGAGGAACGCCCCAGGTCGCGCCGCCGCCCGCCGCCCGAGCTGTCGGTGACCCGCGACCTCGACCCGCCGATCGACCGGGTCGACGCGGCGGCGTTCGCGGCCAAGGGCCTCGCCGAACGCCTGCACGCGGGCCTCGCCGATCGCGGCCTGGCCTGCACCCGCCTCGGCATCCGGGCCACCACCGAGAACGGCGAGGAGCTGCACCGGGTGTGGCGCTGCGCCGAGCCGCTCACCCCGCAGGGCATCGCGGACCGGGTCCGCTGGCAGCTCGACGGCTGGCTCACCCGCGCTCGCCTCACCCGGACCGGGCTCACCGCCGGCATCCACCTGCTGCGCCTGGACCCCGAGGAGGTGGTCGACGCCACCGCGCTGCAACTGGGCCTGTGGCCGGGCGCGGGGCAGGACCAGGGGGAAGCGGCGGAACGGGCGGCGCGCGCGATGGTGCACGTCCAAGGCCTGTTGGGGCCGGACGCGGTGCTCACACCGGTGCTCGGTGGTGGGCGTGGCCCGGTCGAACGGGTGCGGCTGGTGCCGTGGGGTGACGAGCGCACGCCGGCGGCGGACCCGGCCGAGCCGTGGCCGGGACAGCTGCCCGCGCCGTCACCCGCGACGGTGTTCGCCGAGCCCGAACCGGTCTCGCTGCTGGACGAGTCGGGCGCGGACGTCGTGGTCACCGGTTACGCCGAGCTGGTCGTGCGGCCGCACCGGATCGTGCACGGCGGCCGGGCGCGGCAGGTCGTGGCGTGGTCGGGGCCGTGGCCGGTGGACGAGCGCTGGTGGGACGCGGAGGCCGCGATGCGTGGTGCGCGGCTGCAAGTGCTGGGAACCGCGGCGGACGGCGAGGAACAGGCGTTCCTGCTGATCCGCGCGGGTGGCAAGTGGGCGGTGGAAGGGGTGTACGACTGATGAGCGGTGACTTCTCCGAGCCGGATCGTCGTGGGCTGGCCGAGTGGCTGGACGCCTGGGGGGCCGTGCCGGATCGGCGTGACGTGCCGGACCAGCGCGGCGGGTCGGCCTACGTGGTGAGCTTCGGCTGGCTGCCGTCCCGGCTGCCGCCGTCGGCGCAGGGGGTGGAGTCGGTGCTCCCGAGGCCCAGGCGGGCGATCGAGGACCAGCCCCGCTGGGACGAACCGCGCTGATGGGCTGGAACAACCCGCCGGTGCGGTGGTCGGAGCTGGAGCGCGCGTTGTCCGGGAAGCCACCGGCTCCCGATGGCGGCGACAGCCCGGCGTGGACGCGCCACCGCGACCGGTACGAAGCGCCGTCCGACTTCGCGGTCAAGGTGGACGAGCTCGGCTCGACCCGCGCCCGGGTGCCGTACGTCGAGCTGCACTGCCACTCCAACTTCAGCTTCCTCGACGGCGCGAGCCACCCGGAGGAGCTGGTGGAGGCGGCGCAGCAGCTCGGGCTGGACGGGGTGGCGTTGACCGACCACGACGGCATGTACGGCGTGGTGCGGTTCGCCGAGGCCGCCAAGGAGCTGGGCGTGCGCACGGTGTTCGGCACGGAGCTGAGCCTCGGGCTGTCCGCGCCGCAGAACGGCGTGCCCGACCCGGAAGGCGAGCACCTGCTGCTGCTGGCCACCAACCGCGACGGCTACCACGCGTTGTGCCGCACGATCACCAGCGGCCAGCTCGCGGACGGCAGCGAGAAGGGACGGCCGGTGTACCGGCTGGAGGAGGTCGTCGCGGATACCCGGGACGACTGCGTCGTGCTCACCGGCTGCCGCAAGGGCGCGGTGCGCCGGGCGTTGGCGAGGGAAGGACCGGAGGCGGCGTTCGCGCAGCTGCGCAGGCTGGTCGACCTGTACGGGGCGGACCGGGTGTTCGTGGAGCTGACCGACCACGGCTACCCCGAGGACGGCCCGCGCAACGACCTGCTGTGGGGCATGGCCCACGACCTGGGGCTGCCGACCGTGGCGACGAACGCCGTGCACTACGCGGTGCCCGCGCGCGGCCGGTTGGCGGCGGCGATGGCGGCGGTGCGGGCGCGGCGCAGCCTGGACGAGATGGCGGGCTGGCTGCCGCCCGGCCGCACGGCGTGCCTGCGGTCGGGCGAGGAGATGGCCCGCCGGTTCGCCCGGTTCCCCGGCGCGGTGCACCGCTCGGCCGTGCTCGGCATGCAGTGCCAGTTCGACCTCAGGCTGATCGCGCCGCAACTGCCGCCGTTCGACGTGCCGCCGGGGCGTGACGAGAACAGCCACCTGCGTGCGCTGACCTACGAGGGCGCGGCCCGCCGCTACCGCTCGATCGGCGAGAACCCCAGGGCGTACCGGCAGATCGAGCACGAGCTGAAGATCATCGAGGAGTTGAACTTCCCCGGCTACTTCCTCGTCGTGCACGACATCGTCTCGTTCTGCCGCCGCAACGACATCCTCTGCCAGGGCCGCGGCTCGGCCGCGAACTCCGCGGTCTGCTACGCCCTGGGCATCACCAACGTCGACGCGGTCCGCTTCGACCTCCTCTTCGAGAGATTCCTGGCCCCGGCCCGCGACGGCCCTCCCGACATCGACCTCGACATCGAGTCCGACCGCCGCGAGGAGGTCATCCAGTACGTCTACCGCAAGTACGGACGACGGCACGCCGCCCAGGTGGCCAACGTCATCAGCTACCGCGGCCGGTCGGCGATCCGGGACGTGGCGCGGGCGCTCGGCTACTCGGTCGGCCAGCAGGACGCGTGGAGCAAGCAGATCGACCGCTGGGGGCCGTTGCGGTCCACAGTGGAGGAAGGCGGCATCCCGGGTCCGGTGCTGGAACTGGCCGCCGAGTTGGAGAACTTCCCGCGGCACCTGGGCATCCACTCCGGCGGCATGGTCATCTGCGACCGCCCGGTCAGCGAGGTGTGCCCGGTCGAGAAGGGACGGATGACCGACCGCACGGTGTTGCAGTGGGACAAGGACGATTGCGCCTCCATCGGATTGGTCAAGTTCGACCTGCTCGGCCTGGGCATGCTCTCGGCGTTGCACTACGCCATCGACCTGGTGCGCGAGCACGAGGGCGTCGAGGTCGACATCGGCAACCTCGACCTGGACGACCAGCGCGTCTACGAGATGCTGCAGCGCGCCGATTCGGTGGGCGTGTTCCAGGTGGAGAGTCGCGCCCAGATGGCGACCCTGCCGCGCCTCAAGCCGCGCACGTTCTACGACCTGGTGGTGGAGGTCGCCCTGATCCGCCCCGGTCCGATCCAGGGCGGCTCGGTGCACCCCTACATCCGCCGCCGCAACGGCAAGGAGGAGTGGGACTACGACCACCCCCTGCTGGAAGGGGCGCTCAAGAAGACCCTCGGCGTGCCGTTGTTCCAGGAGCAGTTGATGCAGATCGCCGTCGACGTGGCCGACTTCAGCCCCGCCGAGGCCGACGAACTGCGGCGCGCCATGGGTGCGAAACGCTCCACGCACAGGATGGAACGGCTCCGTGAGCGCTTCTACGAGGGTGCGACCGCGAACGGGATCGGGCACGAGCTGGCCGAGAAGATCTACGCGAAGCTGTTGGCGTTCGCCAACTTCGGCTTCCCGGAAAGCCACGCGCTCAGCTTCGCGCACCTCGTGTTCGTCAGCGCCTGGTTCAAGCTCTACTACCCGGCCGCGTTCTGCGCGGCGTTGCTGCGTGCTCAGCCCATGGGGTTCTACTCCCCTCAGTCGTTGGTCGCGGATGCGCGCCGTCACGGGGTGCGTGTGCTCGGTCCCGATCTGAATGCCAGCCTCGCTCACGCCACCCTCGAGTTGGTGGATGGCGAGCAGGCCGTGCGCATCGGCCTGGGCGGCATTCGGACGATCGGGCAGAAGGTGGCGGAAGAGGTTGTCGCACAACGGGATTCGGGTGCCGGTGGATTGTTCCGGGACATGGCGGATTTCGGTGCGCGGGTTCGCTTGACGACTGCGCAGGTGGAGGCTCTGGCCACCGCCGGCGCGTTCGGGTGCTTCGGCTTGGACCGGCGTGCCGCGCTGTGGTCGGCGGGAGCCGTGGCGAGGATCCGGCCTGACCGGCTGCCCGGCACCGTGGTCGGGACGGAGGCTCCTGCCCTGCCCGGTATGGACGAGGTTGAGTTGGCTGTTGCGGACGTGTGGGCGATGGGGTTGTCGCCCGACAGCTTCCCGACCGAGTTCGTCCGTGATCGGTTGACGGCGCTCGGTGCCTTGGCCACTGCGGATCTGGCCGGCGTGCCCGACGGCACCAGGGTGTTGATCGGTGGTGCGGTGACCCACCGGCAACGGCCGGGTACCGCGGGCGGGGTCACGTTCCTCAACATCGAGGACGAGACCGGGATGGTCAACGTCGTCTGCACCACAGGCCTGTGGGCCCGTTACCGCAAGGTTGCGCGGACCAGCCCCGCGTTGTTGGTGCGGGGGGTGGTGGAGGCGGCGGAAGGGGTGATCAGTATTCGTGCGGAGCGGTTGCAGCAGTTGGATTTGCGGATACCGTCACGGTCCCGGGATTTCCGGTGACCGTGTCGTTGAGTGCTGGGTGCTGGGTGCTGGTGTTGGGTGCTGAGTGTTGGGTGCTGAGTGCTGGTCGTTGGTCGTTAACCGCCCGCCGGTCGCCAGCGGTTGGGGTTGGGGTGGGTGGTTGGGTCCGGCTCGATTTGACATGGGGCCCTTACGGGCACCCCAGGCAGGCCAAAGCCGGCAGGCCCGGCGGGGAAGAGCGTCCCGCCAGGCCTGCCGGCTTCGTCCAGCCTAAGGCACCCGAACCCATGTCAAATCGGGCCTCGGTGGGGATGTGGCGGGTTTGAGGTGGAGCCGTTGGATAGGGGACGTAGGGAATGTAGGGGACGTGGGCCGGGCTGGGCTGGGCTGGGCAGGGCCGGGCAGGGCTGGGTCGGGCTGGGCAGGGCAGGTGGCTGGCCTGATGGCAGGCCCCTGGGTGGCGGCGGCAGTCCGGTGGTTGGGCAGGTCGGTAGGTCGCCATGGTCTGCCGTTGGTAAGGCGGGCTCGAACGACTGGCTCGGGGTGGCCGCTAGAGGTGTGTTCGAGTGCGTGCGACGGGCGAGTGAAGGTTGGTCTTGTGGCGGTGGGGTGGTCGTCAGGTGTCGGTCTTGGTGTAGGTGGTGAAGACGACGCCCGTGTCGAAGGTTCTGGTGGTGGCTTTGGCGAAGTGGGTGGTGGGGACGTCGCCGGCGAAGAGGGGGATGCCCTTGCCCAGGACGATCGGGTGGATCTTCAGCACCAGTTCGTCGATCTCGGGGAGCAGGGTGGCGGCCAGCCTGCCTCCGCCGCACAGCCAGATGCCCAGGCCCGGTTCTTCCTTCAGGTCACGGACCTTGGGTACGGGGTCCGTGATCACGTCGACGTCGGCCGGGATGGTGCTCAGCCTCGTGGACACCACGTATTGCCGTAGGTGTGGGTAGGGGCTTGGTAGGCCCCCTGGGACCTGGTAGGTGGCGCGGCCCATGAGGACCGTGTCGAAGTTCTTGTTCGGGGTGTCGATGCCCATGGCCTCGCGGGCCTGGGCGGGCAGGGTGTCGGGGTACTCCTCGAAGAGGGCGGTCATGTGGTCGCCTTCGAAGAGGAAGTCGCCGAAGCCGCCCTTCGGGTCCGCGATGAAGCCGTCGAGGGAGGTGGCGACGAAGTAGGTCAGGGTGCGCATGGGGTTCTCCTTGGGGGGTTTGGTGACCACTGCGACTGTAGTACTATGATTGGAGTGGTTGTCAAGGAGGGATCTTCGTGCGTAACCCGAACAGGCGTATGGCGTTGGTCGACGCGGCTATCGAGGTGTTGGCGAGGGAGGGCGCGAGGGGGCTGACGTTCCGGGCCGTGGACCAGGAGGCAGGGGTGCCCAACGGCACCGCGTCGAACTACTTCGCCAACCGCGACGACTTGTTGCGGCAGGCCGGTGAGCACATCCACGTCCGGCTCTCGCCCGATGCCCGGCGGTTGGCGGAGACGATGGCCGGCCCGCCGGACAAGAGCCTCGCGGAGCGGTTGCTGCACGAGATGCTGGAGCGACTCCAGGTCGACCGGACGGGGTACCTGGCGCTGCTGGAGCTGAGACTGGAGGCCACCAGGCGTCCCGAGCTGCAGGCCGCGCTGACCAGGACGATCAGCGACAACCTGGAGGAGAACGTGCGCTTCCACCTGGACGCGGGCCTGCCCGGCGACCGCACCGCGGTGGTGTCGCTCTACCTGGCGATGAGCGGGCTGATGGTGGAGCGGCTGACCTTGCCCGACGTGCTGCCGGAGGAGCAGCTGGCCGAGGTGATCACGGCACTGGTCGAGCGGTCGCAGGTCAGCGGTCCAGGGGGCCGCCGATGATCGTCATGGCCACGAAGATCACGGCGACGCCCAGGCCCGTGTAGAGGAGCGCGTCCACGCTGCGGCCGCGGATCGCGATCAGGCCCGCCTGCTCGTCGGTCACCAGGACGCGCAGCAGTGCCGCGACGAGGAGGGCCACGCCGATCAGCACGGCGCCCTGCCGCCAGTGGTACTGCACGACCCGGAGCAGGCCCAGGCCGACTACCGCGAGCACCAGCGCGAACGGCAGGTGCTTGCCCGCCGCGGACCGCCAGCGCTGTTCCGGCAACAACTCCACCGCTTCCGCCTCAGGCCGTGCGCTCGGCTGCCTCGACCGTGTTGGTCAGCAGCATGGCAATGGTCATCGGTCCCGCGCCACCCGGGATCGGCGCGAGGAAGCCCGCCACCTCGGCCACGGACGGGTGAACGTCGCCGACCAGGCCGGCTTCGGTGCGGGTGATGCCGACGTCGACCACGGCGGCACCGGGCTTGACCATGTCGGCGGTGATCAGGCCGGGGCTGCCGGCACCCGCGACGACGATGTCCGCCCGGCGCACCTCGGCGGCCAGGTCCTTGGTGCCGGTGTGGCACAACGTCACGGTGGCGTTCTCCGACCGCCTGGTCAGCAGCAGCCCGATCGGGCGGCCGACGGTCACGCCGCGACCCACGACGGTGACGTTCGCGCCGGACAGCGGCACGTCGTAGCGGCGCAGCAGCTCCACCACGCCACGCGGGGTGGCGGGCAGCGGGGCCTCGTCGCCGAGCACCAGCTTGCCCAGGTTGACGGGGTGCAGGCCGTCACCGTCCTTGCGCGGGTCGATGCGCTCCAGGATCGGGTTCGGGTCGAGGTGCTTGGGCAGCGGAAGCTGCACGATGTACGCGGTGCACGCCGGGTCGGCGTTCAGCTCGTCGATGACCTCTTCGAGCTGCGCCTGCGTGGTGTCCGCGGGCAGGTCGCGGCGGATCGAGGTGATGCCGACCTTCTCGCACGCCAGGTGCTTGCCCCGCACGTACGAGTGCGAGCCCGGGTCGTCACCGACCAGCACGGTGGCCAGCCCCGGCGTCACCCCCCGCTCGCGCAACGCGCCGACCCGCGCCCGCAGGTCTTCGAAGATCGCGTCCCGGGTGGCCCTGCCGTTGAGGATCGTCGCAGTCACGTGCCTCATCCTCTCATCACCGCCGACCGGGCAACGCGGCGACCACCACCGCGAGCAGCGTCAACGCCGTGCCGACCAACGCGAACACGGACACCTGCCCACCTGCGGTGGGAGCGGCGAGGTCCACCGCGAGGGCACCGACGAGCTGCCCGGCGACCTGGCACAGGCCGACGAGCAGGACGCCCAGCCGGCGCACCGCCAGCACGGCCGAACCGATGGTGCAGACGCCGAGCGCCCCGCCCGCGTAGAACCACGGCTCCGTCGGCGCGGCCGTGGGCAGCCCGCGGACCGCCACGTCCACCGCGCACACGACGAGCAGCACGGCCGTCCCGGTGCCGAAGTTGACCAACGTCGTCACGCGCGTGCTCCGCGCCGCCTCGCGCACCAGCCCGTTCACCGCCTGCTGCCAGCCCAGCCCGAGGCCGCCCAGCGCGGGCAGCAGCGCCAGCCACAACGCGGACGGGTCGCCGAACTCGTCCGCCACCGCCGCCGCGACCGCCACCACGGCCAACGCCGCACCGGCCACCCGCGGCCCCGTCAACGCCACCCGCCCGGCCGGTCCGATCCCCGCCCGGTCGACCAGCAGGCTGCTCACGGCCTGCGCACCCACCGCCGCCACGGTGAACACCGCCACGCCCAGCGCCGTCACCGTCAACCCCTGCGTGGCCACGAAGAACGCGCCGCACGCCCCGCCGACGCACTGCCACCAGCGGATCCGCCCCTCCCGCAGCGACGACCGCAGCCGGCCCAACCCGGCCCGCCCGGAGGCCGTCGTCGGCACGCCGAGCAGCAACAGCGCCAACCCGCCGCCGAACGACACCAGCGCGGCCAGGAACCCGTCGCCGAACACGTGCCCCAGCTCGCCGTTCAACCGGCCCTGGACAGCCAGGAACGCCCCACCGACGAACGCGAGCAGCCCGCCGACCAACCGAGCCCGGTCACCCAACGGGAACCGCCTTCCGCTCGCGCACCCGGCTCGCCAGGAACGCGCCGACCAGCGCTGCCGCCGTGCTCGCCCCGGCCGCCGCGGCCGGCCCGGAGTGGTCCAGCAGCGACCCGGCCACGGGCAGCGCCAACGCCGAGCCCGCCGTGGTGAACGTGCCCATCCAGCCGAACGCCTCCGCCTTGCGGTCCTCCGGCGCGAGCCCGCTGATCCGCTGGTTGCCTGCCGCGATGGCGGGCGCGATCGCCATCCCGCCCACCCCCAGCACCAAGCCGATCAACCACGCCGACGACGGGTCCATCACCGGCGGCAGGACCAGCACCAGCGGCGCCACGCCCAGCGCCAGCAACAGCATCCGCCGGGTGAACCTGGCCTGCCCGACGAGCCCGCCCGCGATCAGCCCGCCGACCACCGACCCGATGCCCCACACCGCCGTCAGCACGCCCGCCATCGCGGGTCTGCCCAGGTCACGCGCCCAGGCGATGATCACCATGTCGATCGACACCAGCGACGTCACCATGAACAGCGCGGTCAGCAGCGCCAGCGTCAGCGACCCGTCGCGCAGCAGCGCCCGCCCGCCGCGCCCCGCCTCGCGCGCCACCGGCCGGTCCAGCCCCGCCCGCCGCAACGCGCCGCCGAACCCCACCGCGCCGAGCACCGCCAGCGCACCGCACAGCCACAGCGCGACCTGCGCGTTCCACACCGCCACCACGGTCGCCGCCAGCGCCGGCCCGACGATGTACATGACCTCCTGCATGGACGCCTCGACGGTGAACACGGCGGACTGCGCCTGCCCCGTCGCCAGCCGCGGGAAGGACGCCCGGCTCATCGCCGTCACGGGAGGCGTGGACAACCCGGTCAGGAACGCCACCACCACCGCCAACGGCCACGCCCCGCCCGGCGTCACGGCGGGCAGCACGCCGAGGACCGCGATGCCCAGGCCGTAGCCCGCCGAAGTGACCAGCAGCAACCGCCCGGCCGGGCTGCGGTCCGCCGCACGCCCCCGCAGCGGCCCCGCCACGCCCATGCCCAGCGTCAACGCGCCGCCGACCACGCCGGCCAGGGCGTACGACCCGGTCCACCCGGCTATCAGGAACGACACCGCCAACGGGGTGCCCGGCAGGTGGATGCGGCCGATCATCGACCACAGCAGCAGCCGCGGCAGGTGCGGTATCACGGCGAGTTCACGGTACGGACGGAGCACGGTGACACTCTGCCGCGCCGCACCGACGAACCAGTGCCGAATATCCGTGGGAACCTGCGGGCCTCGGTTAGCGTCAGCACCTCTGGAGAGCGCTCACGAGGGGACCGCTGTGACCGATCCGACAGGACGACGTGCCGAGCTGGAGGCGCGCAACGCGGCCATGCGCGAGCAGGTCGACTCCCTCCTGGCCGAGCTGAAGAAGAAGACCGCGCAGTTGCAGGAGACCCAGGCGCAGGCCATGGCGATCACGGCGACCGCGGTGTCCAAGGACGGCGCCGTGCGCGCCACCGTCGACTCGGCGGGCGCGTTGACGGCCCTGGAGTTCTCCGCGAACGCCTTCGAGCGCACCACGCCGGACAAGCTGGCCCGGCTGGCCACCGAAACCGTGCAGCAGGCCGTGGCCAAGGCGCGGACCGAGCTGAACGAGGTGCTGGCGCCCGCGCAGCAGGGCCCGAGCATCGACCTGTCGGAGATGCTGCCCGGCGTGCCGTCGCTGGCCGACCTCATCCCCAAGCCGCCCGTCGTGCCGGAGCCGTCGACGCGGTCCCGTCGGCCCGCGCCGCCTCCCGATGACGACGACGGCGTCAGCATCATGGACAGGAGTGGCTGGTGAGCGGGTTCGATGTCAGCGTGTCCGGTCTGCGCCGAGGCGCGGGCCAGTTCGGTGCGGCCGGTGATTCGCTGACCGGCGTGCTGCAGGCGTTGAACTCGGCGTTGCAGGCCGAGGGGCAGTGCTGGGGCGGCGACGAGTCCGGGCAGGCGTTCGCCAAGCAGTACGTGCCGAATTCGCAAGCGACGTTGGAGGCCTTCGGCAACCTCGCCAAGGCCCTTGCCGACATCCGCACCGGCGTGGACCAGACCGCCGATGCCTACGAGGGTTCCGACCAGGGCAACGCGACCGGGATCTCCCGGACTTACTGAGGGGCACTGCGGTGGGCATCGAGATCCCGAGCGAGGTCACCTGGCTCTTCCCGATCGTGGTCGGGCAGAGCTGGCCGGAGGGTGACGAGACGGCGCTTCGGCGGATGGCCGACGCCTACCGCACGGCCGCGCAGGGCGTGAAGTCGGTCATCGACGAGGGCAACGGCGCGGCGTCGACCGTGTACGCGAGCCAGACCGGCGAGGCCGTCAAGGCGTTCGAGGAGTACTGGAAGAAGTTCGCCGCCGGCGACGACTCGTACCTGCCGAAGCTGCAGAAGATCTGCGAGCAGTTGGCGGAGAGCTGCGACAACACCGCGCTGGAGGTGGAGTACACCAAGCTGTCGATCATCGCGTCGCTGATCGCGCTGGCGATCGAGATCGCCGCGCTGGTCGCCGCGGCGTTCGGCACGTTCGGCGCGACGACGGCGGGCATCCCGATCGCGCAGCAGGCCACGCGGCTTATCGTGCAGTTCACGTTCCGGCAGCTGATCATCGCGATCCTCAAGGAGGTCGCGATCTCGGTCGGCATCGACGCGGCCATCCAGGCCGTGCAGGTGGCGCGCGGCGACCGCGAGTCGTGGGACTGGGGCAAGACCACCGAGGCGGCGGTCTCGGGTGCGGTGTCCGGTCTGGTCGGCGGCGTGTCGGGCGGGCTGAAGTTCCAGGGCGGCGGGCTGGCCGGGCAGGTGGCGGTCGGCGCGACGCGCGGTGCGGTCGAGGGCGCGGTGTCCACGGTGGGCACGGCGGCCGTGTTGGGGCAGGACATCTCGGCGCGGGACGTGCTGATGGGCGCGTCGGCCGGTGCCGTGTCCGGTGGGATCGGCGGCGCGAAGGAGGGCATCTCCGTCGAGCCGCCGCGGATCAACGCCGGTGGCCCGGACGGAGGACCGCCGAACCTCGGGCCGACGCCCGGCGGCCCTGTTCCGGGTGGTCCTGTTCCGGGTGGCTCGCCCGGCGGTGTGCCCGGTGGTTCGCCTGGTGGCCAGGTTCCCGGTGGGACGCCCGGTGGACCGTCGTCCGGTGGGCCGTCGGTGAGCCGTGAGGGCTTGAACCGGCTGCCCGGTGGGACCACCGCGGCCTCGTCGGTGGCCGCGCCTCCCGCGCCGGGGCCGAGCGTGAGCGCGCCGCCTTCGGTCGGTGGGGACTCCTCGCCGGGTGGGTCGTCGTCCGGTGGTTCGTCCGTCGGTGCTCCGGCACCGTCGACTTTCGGTGGGGCTCCTGGCGGCACGCCGGGTGGGCGGAGCGGCGCCTCGGTGCCGACGTCGCCCGGTGGTGGCGGGAACGGGCCTTCCATCGGTAGCCGGTTGGGCACGGCTCCCGCCGGTTCGGCTCCCGTCGGCGTGCCCGGTGGTTCAGCGCCTGCTTCGCCTGCGCCTGGTGGTTCCGGGCCGCGGATGCCGGCTGGTGGGCCCGTGCCGGGTGGGACGGCGTTCACGCCGAACACGGCAGGTTCGCCCGGCGGGTTGGGCACTGCGCCCGGTTCGACTTCCGGTGCGACGCCTCAGGGTGGGTCTGCCGCGCCGGGGGTCCGGCCCGGCTCGATGCCCGGCGTGATGCCGGGTGGGTCGTCGTTCGGTGGGGCGACTCCCGGTGGTCCGGCGCACGGCACCGGTACGCCCGGTGCCGGGGTGCCGGGTAGTGCGACGCCCGGTGGTTCGCCGGTGGGCGGGTCGACTCCGGGCGGATCGACGCCTGGTGGTTCTACGCCTGGTGGCGCTGTACCTGGTGGGTCGACGCCGGGTGGGGCGCATCCGGGTGGGGCCTTGCCCGGTGGTCCTACGCCTGGAGGGTCGCTGCCTGGTGGCGCGGTTCCTGGTGGATCGACGCCTGGTGGACCGACGCCCGGTGGTTCGGTTCCTGGTGGATCGACGCCCGGTGGTGCGACGCCTGGTGGTTCGGTGCCGGGCGGTGCGCCTGGCGGGGCTGCGCACGGTGGGCCTGTCGCCGGTGGTGTGATCCCCGGTGGGACGCCGCTGGGCGGGGCCACGCCGGGTGGTTCGACGCACGGTGGACCTGCGCCTACGGGCGGGCCGACGCCCGGTTCCGCGCCGGCCGCGCCGGCGCCCGCGGGTGGGTCCGCGCACGCCGCGCCCGCAGGCCCCGGATCTCCGAGTGCCGCGCCCGCGAGTGGGAGTAGTCCGGTGGCCGGAGGTCCCATGGGCGGTGCTCCCATGGCGGGTGCGGCCGGTGGAGCGCCGCCGGCGTCCGGTGGTCGTGGGCCGGTCGCGCCGGCCGCGCACGGCTTCACGCCGGAGCCGTCCGCGTCCCCTTCGAGCCGTGATCAGCACGGTCGTGGGAACGACGCCGTCGCCGCCAGCTCCTTGACCGGGATGCCGGTCGAGTCGCGGCCCGCTCCCGGCCCCGTGTCGATGCCCGAGCAGCGCGGTCCCGGCTCCGGCACGCCGCCGCAGACCTCGATGCCCTCGCCGCAGCCGGGCGGGTTCGGACCGCAGCCCGGTGGGTTCGGGCCGCAGCCGGGAGGCTTCGGGCCGCAGCCCGGTGGGCCCGCGCCCGCCGGTGCGCAACCCTCCGCGCCGGTCCGGCCGGAAGCCTCGGCCCCGACGCGTGCCCCCGAACCCGCGGCACGTCCGGTCGCATCGCCGCCCACGGCTCCGATCCGCACCGACGGCCCCGCTCCGGCAGCCCGTGGCGGTGACGGCCCGACGCCGTCCGCCGACGGGCCCAAGGACCGGACGCCGACGGACCGGACGCCGACGGACCGGACGCCGACGGACCGCACACCGACGGACCGCACACCGACGGACACCACGCCGACGGACCGGACGCCGACCGACACCACGCCGACCGACGGACCCCAGCCGGACAGCGCGCCGACCGACACCACGCCGACGGACAGCACGCCGCCCGACGCGACCCCGGACGGCACCGACGGCCCGGACCGCACCGAGCCCCCGTCCGACCTGGTCGGCGAGCCCGGCGACGAGCACTCGCCCGCCTCCACCCACGAGTGGCCCGCCGACACCACGACCGACGCGGACACCGGCACCAAGGCCGACACGGCCGCCCCCGCGGACCCGTTCCCCCAGAAGAACGTCTGGAACCAGCCCGCGGGCGTCGTCCCCGGCTTCTCCCAGGACGGCAACTACGTCGCCGTCCACGAGAGCACCGGCCCCACGGACCAGTCCGTCGGCACCTACGACCAGCGCGCCGCCGCCCTCATCGAGCCGACCTACCAGCCCTACGGCCCGTACGGCGACTACCAGTCCTTCCGCGACGCCCACTCCAAGCCCGACGGCAGCATCGACTGGCCGCCGAACCAGGGCGCGGACGGCCCGCGCGTGGTCGTGGAACTGCCCGCCGGCACCGTGCTCGACCGGTTCGGCAGTCCGAACGGCGACTTCCTCTCCCCGCTGCGCCCGGACGGCCAGGCGTACGGGTTCGGCGAGCGCGCGATCATGCCGGACAGCCTCGGCAAGGGTTACCACGTCTACGTCCTGGACGCCCCGCTCACCGTCGAGCTCGCCCAGGTCGCGCCCGCGTTCGACCAGAACGGCGGCGCGCGCCAGCTCCAGCCGATCTTCGACGCCGCCCTGGTCGACCCGGCCACGGGCAAGATGAGCGTCCAGCGCCTGAGCGACCTGGGCATCCTGCACGAGGTCGGCGTGCCGCCTGCCGACGGCCGCGTGCTGCCGCCCGACTTCGGCACGTTCGACGCCGACGGCAACGTGCGCACGCCCGACCCGGTCAGCGTGGCCGACGCGCAGAACGGCGCGTTCGACAACCACACCCCGTCCGACGCGCCCGCGTCCCTCACGCCCAACCCCGACCTCGGCCCGGTCTCCCACCACGGCCCGATCCCGATCGGCGAGGTGTCCCAGCGCGTCGACCAGGCGATCCGCAACAGCCAGGTCACCGACTCGGGCGTCGCGCTGCACACCGAGGACCGGCTGCGCGACCTGTCGAGCCGCATCCCGGCCGACGACGGCCACGCCGTGCTCGACATCCACACCGACGGCGACGGCGTCCGCATCGGCGACACGCACTACACGCGCGACGAGCTCGTCCAGCTGATCAACAACCACCCGGACCTGGCGGGCAAGCCGATCGTGTTCGTCGGCTGCGACGCGGGCGCGGGCGGCGAGAACAGCCTGGCCGCGCACGTCGCCCGCGAGACCGGCCAGCGGGTGATCGCGCCGGACAGCCTGGCCTGGTCCGACCGGGACGGCAACGTCTACAGCAGCTCGCCCAACGAGGCGGGTACCGGCCCGAAGCTCCCGCCGGACGGCGGCTGGCACGCGTTCGAGCCCGACGGCACGCACTCCCCGGTGGGCGAGAACGGGATGCCGCCCGGCCACGAGCCCAGGGGCGACCTCGCCACCGACGGCCAGGAGCACCGCGGCCGGCTCGACATCGAGCCGCAGGTCCAGGAGCCGTGGACGGCGCCGGAGACCACCCACGAGCAGACCGTCCAGCTGCGCGACGACCAGTCGTTCTTCCGCAGCGGCCAGGACCTGCCCTTGGACACCCGGATCACGATCCACGGCGAGGACGGCAACGTCCGCACGGTCGTGCACGTGGACGCCGACGGCAAGGTCCACGTCGACGCCATCGCGCCGAACACCCGCATCGGCGACAACCCCGAGGTGCGCCACCCCGCGCCGAACGCCCACTACCGGGTCGAGCTCGGCCACCGGCACGACGTCTTCGTCGCCAACGCCGACGGCACCCGGCAGACCACCCAGGACACGATCAAGATCGGCGACCGGGTCGTCGCGATCGACCGCGCGGTGATCATCGAGCCGATCCCCGAGCCCGCCAACGGCCGCCAGGTCATCGACCGCGACCACCCGCTGGCGCCGCGGCCGGACGAGGCGTTCACCGCCCGCACCGACCTCCCGCCGAACACGCGGATGGAGGTCCACGACACCGACGGCACGTACCGCGGCACGGTCCAGACCGACGCCGACGGCAAGCCGAGGTGGGTGGCCGCGCCGGACTACCTGTCCACCGACGTGCGCAACCCCGAGGTCCAGCACACCTCGCAGGGCACGAACTACAACATCGACCGCGGCCCGCTGCACCAGGAGTTCACCACCGACGCCAACGGCCACCCGCAGCACGCCGTCGAGCGCGTCGAGCCGACCACGACCAGGCAGGAACCGGTCGGCGGCCTCAAGCAGGGCGAGCCGTTCAGCCGTCCCGGCCAGGTGCACGACCCCAGCACCGAGTACGTCGTCACCGACGAGCACGGCCAGCGCCGCGGCCGGTTCCTTACCGACGAGTCGGGTCACGTGGTGTTCGAGGACACGCACTCGGGCCAGCGCAGCCGGGTCAACGCCGAGATCACCCAGGCCCCGGCGAACGCCCAGGTCACCTCCGACGGCTTCTACGGCCTCGGCAAGGCCCAGAACCCGACCCAGACCTGGCCGACGCCCGCCAACGGCGAGGTGAAGCTGGCGGTGCAGCGCACCAAGACCGACGACGGGTACGTGTACTCGGTGAAGGTCGTCAGCGGCGACACCAGCGGCTGGACGCCGGAGCAGCGCGCGGCCGTCACCCGACCGTTCTCCAACGCCGACCCGTTCGCGGCCCGCGCCGACCTGCCGCCGGACACCCGGTTCGTGCTGGACGACCACAAGAAGCAGGGCTACGGCACGTTCCAGACCGGCTCCGACGGCACGGCCTCGCACGTGCACACCTTCCGGCCGTTCAGCCCGGACCTGAACAACCCGCTGCCCAACGCGGTGCTGGTCGCCGACAACGACGCGTGGCGCGGTCGCACGAACGGCGACGGCGAGACGGTCGCGACAACCGGCCGGCCGGACCTGAAGTCCGGTGGCGCGATCCGGCGCGACGGCAGCGCCCAGCTCGACGTCGGCAGCCACGGCGAGGTCGACGCGGACGGCAAGAAGCTGTCCGACGGCGGCCACCACCAGGGCAACGAGACCGGCGGGCCCGGCGAGGCGGCGAACCAGTCGAGCCAGCAGCGCGACCAGAACCAGGGCAACGAGCGCCCGGCGTTCGTGACCGAGGAGACGTGGCACCGGATGGAGCGGGACCGCGCGAGATTCCTGAAGTCCGGCGGTACGGTCGAGATGATCGACACGTTCGCCCTGCGCGACCCGCTGCAACGCCACCCGCACACCTACCAGACGCGGTGGCGTGTGACGCTCGCCGACGGCACGACCGAGATCTACGTCAGGAGCTACCCGAATGAGCACAACGCAGCCCTCTGGCCGGCCGACTTCTGAGCAGCGCCACGACGAGCTGCTCCAGCACATCGGCGGCATGCTGCTGGACGCTGCTCCGGACGGCTTCCGGCGGATCGACCTGCTGGTGCGGATGACCGTGGCGGTCCAGGACGCGACGCTGAAGGTGTACATGCCCGACCGCTCCACCCCCGAGGTGATGCCGCCGGAGGGGCTGAACGCCGCCTTCCAGGAGATGCGGCAGGTGCTGTACCAGCCCGGACGGGGCACGTGGTTCTCCGCGCGGTGCGTGGTCAACGCGCCGGTCCGCATCGACATCACCTACAACTTCGACCACGACCCGCGGTTCACCCCGCCCGTGCCCGCCGCCGACTTCGCCCGTGACCTCCAGGTCTTCCCCCGCGACGAGGCCTTCATCCCCGACTGGCTGCGCACCAAGCTGGTCGAGGCGAGCGAGACGACCGAGGAGCAGAACGCATGACCGCGCCGCAGCTGGACGTCGAGGACCAGAACGCGATCCTCGGCTCCGTCACCACCCTGCTGGTGCAGCGCCTGCCCGGCGACTGGGAGCAGCTGTTCGTCGACTTCCGGATGGTCGGCCGCTACCTGGAGACGCAGGTCTCGGGGCTGACCATGTACGGCTCGTCGTTCGACTGGGAGCTGCCGCCGGAGGCGCTGCCGTTCTTCGTGCAGCTGCGCGACGGCATGGCCAGGCCGGGCCGCGGCACGTGGTTCACGCTCAAGTTCCACCTCGTGCACCCCGACACGTACTCGGCGGAGTTCGACCGGGACGGCGAGCCGGACTGGACGCAGCCGCCCGCGCCGGAGCACCACGCCGAAGAGCTGGAGATCTACCCGCGCGACGACGACGCGATCCCGGCGTGGCTGCGGGAGCGAGCCGGCCTCGGCGCCGCGCCGGGCGCCGTGATCGCCGCGCCGCTGTTCGACGGGCCGGATGCGGTGGTGCGCGACCGGCCGGCCGTGCACCCGCAGGAGCTGGACGACGTGCTGGCCTACCTGGAGAACGCGCCGGTCGTGCTGGCCGCGCGCTCGTACGGCCCGGACGCGCTCAAGCCGGACGCCACGCCGTCCGTGCCGCTGTCCTTCCACACCGACGGCACCTGGGTGTGGCCCGGCGGGGTGGCCTACTACCTGCGCAACCACCACGTGCCGCCGGTGCCGCAGCTCGTGCAGCACATCCGCGACAACGGCTACGAGGTGCCGCCGGTCGCGCCCGAGGCCGAGCAGTCGGCCGCCGCCGTCGCCACCGGGCAGGCCGAGCCCGCGCCGCTGCCCGAGCACCGGCCCCGCGTGATCACCGACGCCGACCAGCGCGCGCTCGACCACCTCAAGGAGCGGCTGGACCACTTCGGGGTGGACGAGTCCGAGTACGGGATCGTCGAGCCGAAGCCGGACGCGTTCGTGATCGAGCCGGCGCCCGGGCCTGCCGGCTGGCAGGTCCAGTTCTGGGACGCCAGCCGAGGCCCGCACGGCCGGCCGCGGGTGTACGAGCACGCCGTGGACGCGGCGAAGGTGCTGCTGGCCGAGCTGCTGTGGCGGGCCGACCTGGAGCGGACGCGCGCGGCGGCGGACACGGGCGCGTTGGTGCTGCCGGTGGCCGACATCCAGCCGCTGCCCGACGAGCCGCCGCTGTCGCTGTTCCGCGACCGCGAGAACGTGGTCGTCCCGGCGGGGACCGAGCTGGACCGGTTCGGGGCCGAGACGGGCAACCTCGTCTACGCGTCCGGGACCATGTTCGGCCAACGATCGTTGCCACCGGATTGGCTGAACCGCCGCTACCACGTGTACCGGGTGCAGAAGCCGGTGCCTGCGCTCAAGGGCGTCGCCGTGCCGTGGTTCGGGCAGGCAGGCGGCGGCACGGGCTACTTCCTGGCGAGCTCGGTGCGCGACCTGCTGGCCGACGGGAGCCTGGTCGAGGTGGCCGGCGCGGCGTTCCAGCCGCCGCAACCGGGCGTCTAGGCACGGTCGCGCGGCGTCATTACTCCGTTCGGCTCATCGGGGTCCCGTGCGGGCACGGGGAGTCGCGGGGGAAGATGTGCACGTGTCCGAGCTGAAGCCGCTGAACCCGACCGAGCAGGATGCGCTGGTCAAGCAGATCGGCCTGACGCTGATGCGGGCCGCGCCGGAGGAGTGGCGGCACGTGACCGCGGAGTACCGCGCGACCGGCCGGTACTTCGAGCTGGCCGCGGAGGTGCGCACCGCCGATGGCGGCGTGCGCGCCTGGTCGCCGCCCCAGGAGGTGGCCGGCCTGTTCTCGCGGTTGCGCGCGGGCATGTACCGGGAGGGCCGGGGTAGCTGGTCCAACGCCCGCTACCAGCTCGACCACCCGTCCAGCTACAACCTGGACTTCGACCGCGCCGAGCCGACGTGGACCACGCCACCGCCGCCGCAGGCGTACCTGGACGAGATGCGGTTCTTCCCGCGCACGGACGACAACGTGCCGGACTGGCTGCGCCGGCGCCTCCAGCAGGCGCCGCCACCGCCGCCACCCGTGGAGCCGCAGCCGCCGCGCGGGTTCCGCACGGCCCGGGTGTTCGACGGCGCCGGTCCGGGCGGTCGGCCGTCGGTGAACCGGCCGCCGGTCGCCGAGGCCGACCACGACCTGCTGCTGAGCTACCTGGACCGGGCGCCGGTCGCGGTGATCGGGCGCGGTTTCGACGCGGACGTGCTCAACCCGGACGCGCCGTCGGTGGTGCCGGTGGCGTTCCAGACCGACGGGCACTGGATCTGGCCCGCCGCGGTCGGCTACTACCTGCGGGCCTACGGCGTGCCGCCGGAGCCGGAGCTGGTGGAGCGGGCCAAGGCGCTGGACTTCGTGCTGCCGGAGGTGACCGAGGAGGCGCGGGTCGCCGCCGCGGCGAACCTGGGCGCGCCCGCCGCGCCGCAGGGCACCGAGCTGCCGGTCGCCGAACTGCCGCCCGTCCCGGTCGAGTCGCCCGCCGAGGTGGGCGCGACGGTGGCCGCGCCGCTGCCCGACCTGCCGGCGGACGAGCCGCGGGCCGCCGCCGAGCCGGGCGCGCCGGTGGACGTCGAGGAGACCGCGAACCTCACCGAGCTGAAGCCGGACGTCATCGAGTACGCCCAGGACGGCCCGCCGTACCGGGTGCGGTTCGAGGAGGACGGCCCGGTGATCGACGAGCGGTACCGGCGCGAGTCCTACGTGGAGGGCATGGACCTGTTCGCGCCCGCCGCGTACGAGCGCGAGCTCAACGACACCCAGACCTGGAACCCGTTCACCGACGAGGAGCCGGAGGCCGAGCCGGCTGAGCGGACCGTCGAGGTCGAGGCGGTCACCGACGAGCCCGCGCACGAGCCGCACCACGACTCGCCGCACCACGACGACCCGCACGAGCGGCAGCCCGAGCCTGGGCAGGCGTCGGAGCAGGCGTCCGAGGTCGAGTCGCGGCACTCCGCCGACGAGGCCGAGGTCACCGCCGAGTTCGAGGTCGATCAGGCGCGGCTGTACGCGCCGGAACGCGAGGACGAGCCGTTCGCCGCGCACGAGGACTCCCGGTTCGACGAGCAGGCGTTCAGCGAGCCGGACGAGCCGCTGTTCGCCGAGCAGGGCCGCCACGACGAGCCCGAGCCCCGGTTCACCGACCACGCGGACCACGACGACCACGCGGAACTCGCCGAGGCCGCCGAGCACGCGGACCACGACGACCGCGTCGAGCACCACGGCCGCGTCGAGCACCACGGCCACGTCGAGCACCACGGCCACGACGAGCAACACAGCCACGACGAGCACCGCGACCACGACGAGCACCACGACGAGCGCGAGGACCGCGCCGAGCCCGTCGAGCAGCAGCAGTTCGTGGAGCAGGTGCCGCCGCCGTTCGCGGACCAGGCGACCCAGTTCGCCGAGGCCGTGCAGCCGTTCGACGACGTGAGCCCGCCCCCGCCGCCGGTGCCGCCGCTCGCACCGCCGGCGCTCGTCCAGCCGAAGCCGGTCGAGCCGCGCCACGTCACGCCGGAGGAGGAGCGGGAGCTGTCCGGCGTCCGCCGCGCGCTGGACGAGCTGGACGTGCCGCCCGCCGCCTACCGGTTCGGCGAGCCCGCCGACCGCACCTGGCTGCTGCGCACCGAGGGCCCGGACTGGGAGGTGTCGTGGTTCGACCACGGCCCCACCAACCCCGTCCGCTTCGACCGGCTCGAGGACGCCGCCGCGTACCTGATCGGCAAGCTGGTGCTGACCAACCGGCGGGTGCCGCGGCCGGCCCCGATGCCGCCGCCCCCGCCGCCGCAGCGCCCCCGCCCGCCGATGAACAACGGCTTCCGCGAGGACCCGCAACGCCGTCCCGCGCCGCCGCAGCGACCCCCGGTCGAACCGCCGGCCCCGGTCGTGGCACAACAGCAGCAGCTCTCGGGCGTCACCACGTCCACCCAGGAGCCCAAGCCGCAGCGGTCGTGGCCGATCAACCCGATGAACGGCGAGCCGCCGCTCACCCTGTTCCGGCACAAGAAGATGGTCGAGCTGCCCGCCGGCATGGAGGTGGACCGCTTCGGCGAGGGCGAGGGCAACCTCGTCTACGCGGCGGGCACCCCGTTCGCCCAGCGCTCGCTGGTGCCGTCGTGGATCAACCGCCCGTACCACGTGTACCGGCTGCGCCGACCGGTCGAGGTGCTGACCGGCGTGGCCGTGCCGTGGTTCGAGCAGCCGGGCGGCGGCACGGCCTACCTGATGCCGAAGACGATCGACGACATGATCGCCGACGGCGTGCTGGTCGAGGTCGCGGGCCAGGAGCCCCCGGGCCACTAGCCGACGCGCAGCCCGTGCGCCGCGGCGAAGGCGACGGCCGTGTCCAGGTCCACCCGCGCGCCGCGCAGGGTGGCCTGGACGAGCCCGTCGGCGTCCAGGCGCGCCCCGCGCAGGTCCGCGCCCTCCAGCCGGCACCCGCGCAGCCGCGCGCCGGTGAGGTCCGCGTCACGCAGGTCCGCCTCGCGCAGGTCGGCGTCGGAGAGGTTGGCCTCGCGCAGCCGCAGCCCGCGCAGCGACGCCTTGCGCAGCACCGCGCCGGACAGGCCGGTCAGCGTGAGATCGGTCTCGGTCAACGTGATCGGCCGCATCGCGCAGTCCGCGAACACCGACCCGAGCCACGAGCACGACGTGAACCCGGCCGACCCCAGCACGGCCCCGGTGAACCGGCAGGAGCGGAACGCGGTGGCCGCGTGGGTGGACTCGCCCAGGTCCGTGCGGTCGAACGTGCAGTCGGTGAACGTGCAGTTCGACGTCGCCAGGCCGCGCAGGTCGGCCTCGGTGAAGTCGCACCGGACGAACGAACGGCCCGCCCACTGCTGCCCGTGCATGACCGCGTCGGAGTAGTCCTCGCCGATGATGTCCACTGTCACACCTTGTCATCGTCGCCCAGTTGGTAACCTCCGACCTGCCGGGCAAACCGCCCGGTGCGCGGTCCCGGAGTAGAGACCGCCGCTGACAGGTCGTCAGCCTGCCTAGTGGTCGTGCCCGAGGACTGAAGCCACAACATTCGGGAAGGCACATGACCCGCACGCCCGTGAACGTCACCGTCACCGGTGCGGCCGGCCAGATCGGCTACGCACTGCTGTTCCGCATCGCCTCCGGCCACCTGCTCGGCCCCGACGTCCCGGTGCGCCTGCGCCTGCTGGAGATCCCGCAGGCCGTCAAGGCCGCCGAGGGCACCGCGATGGAGCTGGACGACTGCGCGTTCCCGCTGCTGTCCGGCATCGACATCACCGACGACGCCAAGACCGCGTTCGACGGCGTCAACGTGGCGCTGCTGGTGGGCGCCCGCCCGCGCACGAAGGGCATGGAGCGCGGCGACCTGCTGGAGGCCAACGGCGGCATCTTCAAGCCGCAGGGCGAGGCGATCAACGCGGGCGCGGCGGACGACGTGCGCGTGCTGGTCGTCGGCAACCCGGCCAACACCAACGCCCTGATCGCCCAGCAGCACGCGCCCGACGTGCCCGCCGAGCGGTTCACCGCGATGACCCGCCTGGACCACAACCGGGCGCTGTCGCAGCTGGCCAAGAAGCTCGGGGTGTCGGTCACCGACATCAAGAAGCTGACCATCTGGGGCAACCACTCGGCCACCCAGTACCCGGACCTGTTCCACGCCGAGGTCAAGGGCCAGAACGCGGCGCAGGCCGTGAACGACCAGGCCTGGCTGGAGAACGAGTTCATCCCGACCGTCGCCAAGCGCGGCGCGGCGATCATCGAGGCGCGCGGCGCGTCCTCGGCGGCGTCGGCGGCGAACGCGGCCATCGACCACGTGCACGACTGGGTCAACGGCACCGCCGAGGGCGACTGGGTGTCGATGGCGATCCCGTCGGACGGCTCGTACGGCGTGCCGGAGGGCATCATCTCGTCGTTCCCCGTCACGGTGGCCGACGGCAAGTACTCGATCGTGCAGGGCCTGGAGATCGACGAGTTCTCCCGCGCCCGCATCGACGCCTCCGTGGCCGAGCTGGTCGAGGAGCGCGACGCGGTCAAGGCCCTGGGCCTGATCTGAGTCGTACCCCACGGGAGGGCCGCCACCGGTGGCCCTCCCGTGGCATGTTGGGGGCATGGACTCCTGGCCCGTGCCCTCGCCGAACCTGCCCGCCGACGTGCACCCGGCGCTCGCCGCCACCGCCATCGCCGCGTCGGCCGCCTACGGCCGGGCCAGGCGCGAGTTCACCCGCGCGCAGCTGCGCGAGGAGGTCGCCGACGGCGCGGACGGCACGCCGACCATGCGGGTGGACGCGATCGTGGAGGCCGCGATCGCCGAGGCCGCCGCGAAGGCGGGCGCGAACCTGCTGTCGGAGGAGGCCGGGTTCCTCGACCACGGCTCCGCCGCCACCCTCGTGATCGACCCGGTGGACGGCTCCGCGAACGCCGCCATGGGCGTGCCGCTCTCCTGCTTCGCCGGCGCTCTCGTCGTGGACGACCAGCCCGTCGAAGCCCTCACCGTCTGGTTCGACACGGGCCGCGCGTGGTCGGCGCACGCGGGCAGGCCCACGCCCTACCGCACCACCGGCCGCACGACCCTCGAGGGCGCCTCGGTCTGCATGATGCGGCCCAAGCGCGGCCACGAGGAAGCGTGGACGCGGGTGGCGAACCGGGCCGACCGCATCCGCATCCTCGCCACCACGTGCCTGGAAGCGGTCCTGGTGGCCGAGGGCGCGGTGGACGCGTTCGCCGACCCCGGCTCGGACACCCACCGCCTCATGGACCTGATGGCCGCCCTCGTCACGCTGCCCGCCGCCGGGGGAGCGCTGCTCGACCTGCGCGGCCGGCCGCTCACCTTCGACCTCGACCTGTCCCGGCGGTGGTCCGGCATCGCCGCCGCCACGCCCGCCCTGGCCGACGACCTGATCACGACCATCCTGGGCTGAGACCGTTCCCAGGTTGCCGTTTCGCTCAACCCCGGTACCAGCGCACGGTCTCCTCGATCGCCTGCTGGTGCGGCGTGACGGCGAACGGGCCGAAGGTCGCCTCGAACGCGGAGTGGTCCACCACCCACGGCGCGGTGCGCTGGTGGTCCATCTCGCCCGCGCCCCGCAGCCGCTTGTCGAACAGCGACGCCACCGTGACGGCGAACGCCGGCAGCCGCATCGGCTTGCGCTCGTTGCCGAGCACCCGCCCGGTCAGCGCCACGAACTCCCGCACGGTCAGCGTCTCCGCCGCCGGCGTGTGCCAGACCTTGCCGTCGGCCCGCTCGTCGTCGCCCAGCACGATCTGCGCGCGGGCCGTGTCGGCCAGGTAGGCGAACGTGTGCGGCAGGTCCAGCGGCCAGAACCACATCGCCGCCTTGCCCGCCGCCATCGGCTTGAGCACCAGCTCACCGGGCAGCGAACCCGTGCCGCCGGGCCCGTAGTAGTCCGACGAGCGACCCGTAGCCACCGGCACCGACGCCTGCCGCAAGCGCTTGCCCAGCTCGCTGCGCAGCCGCTCCTTCGCGCCGCCCGGCCGCTCCGGCGTGTCCTCCCGCAGCGGTCCCGACACCGGCCCGTACGCGTACAGGTTGTCCGCGTAGACGAGCTTCGCGCCCACGGCCTCGGCCGCCGCGATCGCGTTGTCCACCATCGTCGGCAGCATCGCGGTCCAGTCCGGGTACGGCACGTTCGCCGCGAGGTGGATCACCGACGCGCCTTCGACCGCCTTCAGGGTCGACGCCCGGTCCATCAGATCGGCCCGCACGTCCTGGGCGCCCTCCGGAACTCCACCCGAACGTGTGACAGCGCGCACCTCGCGCCCGTCCGCGACCAACTGCCGGGTGATCTCCCGACCGATGCCCCGCCCCGCACCCAGCACGACCGCGGTCATGACGCCCCCTCGTATCAAGCCCTCACTGTTGTTAGAAGTTCTAACACAAGTTAGAGTGGGTTTGTCAAGGAGGGCACCAGTGGTCAACGTCCGCCGTGAGCGGTTCCGCGAGGAAACGAAGACCGAGGCCAAGCGCATCGCGCTGGAGCAACTGGCCGAGCAGGGGATCTCCGGGATCTCGGTGAACGCCATCGCCAAGCGCATGGGCGTGACGGGTCCCGCGCTCTACCGGTACTTCAAGGGCCGCGACGAGCTGCTCAACGACCTCGTCCGCGACGCGTGGCACGACCTCGCGGACACCGTGGAGGCGTCGGTGGAGGCGTCGGAGGGCGCGTCACCACCCGATCGGGTGCGTGCGTTCGCCGAGGCGTTCCGGACGTGGGCCGTCACCCAGCCGCACCGCTACCTGCTGCTGTTCGGCACGCCGCTACCCGGCTACCACGCGCCGCAGGACACGATCCTCACCGCGCACCGCACCATGAGCGCGCTGCTCGGCATCCTGCCGCACGAGGGCCCGCACCCGGCCGGACCGTCCACACTGGACGCCCAACTGGTGGCGTGGGCGGGCTCGCGCGGCGAGGGGGAGGTGCCCCCCGCCGTGCTGCTCACCGGCCTGCGTGCGTTCACCAGGCTGCACGGCGTGCTCAGCCTGGAGGTCTCCGGCCAGTTCGGGCCGATGGGGTTCGACCCGGCGCTGCTCTACCGCGCCGAGGTCGAGTCCTTGATCCTGGGTGACTCGGAGGCCCGCGGCTCGACCAGGCTGTCGGGGCCGGGGTAGACCAGCCCTTCGTGGCCGTCGGAGAAGCGGACCCGATACGGGGGCGCACCTTCCCGCCCGCGCACCTCGAGGATCTCGCCGACCGTCTCGTCGAGACCCACCGCGCGGCTGTGGATGTGCAACCGGTCGCCTACTGTCGCGTGCATCTGCAACACCTCCGGTGCGTCACAGCGTAGGACTGTTCCGAAGGTACCGACAGCCTGGCATTTCCGCTCAGGCGCAGGCGTTCGACAACTTGGCCACCTGGTCCAGCTTCTGCTGCGACCAGTCCGCGATGTTGGCCGGGTTCAGGTCCTCCACCGTCACCCTGCCCATGGTGTCCGAGACTCCGGTGATGGCGTCCTTGAGCGTGGCGTCGCCCGCCTTCGCGGCGAGGTCGTTGAGCTCCTGGGCCTTCTGCTGGGTCTCCTCCAGCGCCTTCTGCGGGTCGGTGGCGTCGGGCGTGAAGCCGGCCAGCTTGAGCGCGTCGATGCACAGCTGCGCCTTGTCCGCGACCGCGCCGACCTGGTTGGCCGTGTCGGAGGCCTGCTGCACGGCCTCGCAGCCGGACACCGCGGCCGCGAGTCCCATCGCCAGCAGGAGGGTGGCTACCGGACGACCTGCGCGCATGGGGTGCTCCCGTTTCTCGGTTGACCGTTTCGTCCGACTCTACCGACGCGCGTACAGCCGACGCACCACGTCGTCGATATCCGGCTCCACGACCACCAGGTCGTGGACCTCCGCCCTGGTGGCCACGGCGGAGATCAGCGCCGCCGCGGTGGTGCCGGTCCGGCGGAACGTGAGGTGGTGTCGCAAACCGTTCGGCTCCACCCGGTGCGACGTGACGCCGGGCAGGCCGTCCAACCGCGCCGGGCGCTCCAGGTCGACCACCAGCACCCGCTCCGGCGCGACCTCGGCGCGCAACCCGTCCAGCGGCCCGTCGGCGAGCACCGTGCCCCGGTCGATCACCACCAGCCGCGGGCACAGCCGCTCGATGTCGTCCAGGTCGTGCGTGGTGAGCAGGAGGGTGGTGCCGCGCTGGGCGTTGACGTCCGCGAGGAACTCCCGCAGCCGCTCCTTGGACTCCAGGTCCAGCCCGATCGTGGGCTCGTCCAGGACCAGCAGCTCCGGCCCGTGCAGCAACGACGCCGTGACCTCGCCCCGCATCCGCTGCCCCAGCGACAGCTGCCGGACCGGCGTGTCCAGGAACGGCCCGAGCTCCAGCAGGTCGACGCACTCGCGCAGCCGGGCCCGGTGGTCGCCCGCCTTCACCCGGTAGATCGCCCGCAGCAGCTCGAAGCTGTCCCGCAGCGGCAGGTCCCACCACAGCTGGCTGCGCTGGCCGAACACGACGCCGATCCGCCGTGCCAGCTCGCGCCTGCCGCGTGACGGCTCCACCCCGCACACCCGCACGTGCCCGGACGTCGGCACCAGGATCCCGGTCAGCATCTTGATGGTCGTCGACTTGCCCGCCCCGTTGGGGCCGACGTACCCGACGGCCTCACCCGCCGCCACGTCGAAGGCCACGTCGTCGACCGCCCGCACCACCCGCTTGTCCCGCCGGAACCGGCCGGTCCTGGTCGTCACCGTGAACTCGCGACGCAGCTCGCGCACCTCGATCATGATCCAGTCCCTCGGTAGTGCCGGACGGCCGTCCGCCAGGCGAGCCCGGCGACCGCGGCCGAGGCCGCGGCGACCAGCGGTGAGATCCAGCCCAGGAACGCCGGCCCGCCCAACGGGTCCGGCCGGTCCAGCAACGCCAGGCTGGGGTAGTAGGCGACGAACGCGCCGGGGACCACGAACGCGAAGAACCGCCGCAGCCACGGCCCGAACACCGTGGCGGGGTAGGACGTGAACGCGTTGCTGCCGTAGGTGACGGTGTTGGCCAGCTCCTGGCCGTCCACCACCCAGAAGCACAGCGCGTTGGCCGCCACCCAGATCGAGGAGAAGATCACCGCGCCGCTCACCGGCGCCAGGACGACCAGCGCCACCGCGCCCGCCGACCACGCGATGTCGTTGTGGTTCAAGGCGTACGCCATCGTGCCCAGCCCGGCGAGGATCCGCCCGACCTTGCGCAGGTGCAGGTCGGACGCCATCATCTGCGCGAGCGTCCCCAACGGCCGCAATAACAGCACGTCGAACGTCCCGGTGCGGATGTACATCGGCAGCTCGTCCAACTGCCCGGCCACCATGTCCGCGACGCCGAACGCCGTGCCCGCGATCGCGTACATCAGCACGACTTCCCCGACCGAGAACCCGCCCAGCGCGCTGACCCGGTTGAACAGCACCAGGATGATCCCCAGCTCGGCGAGCTGGTTGACGGCCTGCGCGACGCACTGGAGCAGGAACGAGGCGCGGTAGGACATCTGCCCGCGCAACCGCGCGCCGACGAGTTTCAGGTAGACGCTCTCAGCCACCGTGGACCACCACCTTGCGCACCGCGCGGTTCAGCACGAGGTGTCCGGCGAGCAGCACCACAACGGCCCAGAAAGCCTGCCCCGCAAGGAAAGGCCACGGCGACCCGCGTTCGAGGAACACGTCGATGGGCGCCTGCAACATGGCCGCGAACGGCGTGGACCACACGATCGGCAGCGCCCAGCCGGGGAAGAACGCGAGCGGCACGGCCAACCCGCACAACAGCCAGGTGAGCGCCGTGTACAGCGCTTGGACGCCACGGTTGTCCAAGAGCCAGAACGTGGTCGCGTTGAGCAGGAACCGCATGCCGAAGCTCACCGCCAGCGCGAGCGCGACGCTGACCGCGAACACCGGCGCCGTGCCCGCCGAAGGCCAGCGGAAGGGGAAGAGCAACGCGCCGAACGCGATGGGCGGGACCAATCGCACCACCACGGCGTACCCGGCCCGTCCGACGTCCTCCGCGAACAACGCCGACTGCAGGTGCCACGGTCGGTAGAGGTCGACCACGACATCACCGCTGCGCACCCGTTCGGCGAGTTGCTTGTCGCCCCACAGCACGACCACGGCCATCAGCCCTTGGCCGAGCCACACGTAAGTCGCGGTGGCGGCGACGTCATAGCCCGCGATGGGTCCCTGCCCGACCGCCGCGACCAGCACGGCCATCCTGAGCAGGCCGAACGCGACGTTCGTCGCCATTCCGGCGACCATCGCCTGTCGATAGGTGGAGTATCTTCGGAATCCGGCCAGCGCTAGGAAGACGTAAGCGCGCACGTCTGTTCACCCTAGGAACCGTCGCAACCGAATTACGCCCGACGGCATTCGATTCCGGTCAACCCAGGGCGCGCACCCACTGCCCGGCCCGTTCCCGCAACGCGTCGTCGCGCACTTGCGGCACGACGGGTTCCACCGCCCGCGCCACGAGTTTCCGGAACCGGTCGGGGAGGTCCGGTTCGCCGAGCACGTCCGCCACCAACGCGTCCGGGTCGGCGGCCCAAGCGCCCAGGGACCGCGCCACCCGCGCGCGCAACGCGAACCGGTCGGCCACGGCCCGGGCCCGCCGCACCCCGCTGCGCTCCGCGCCGTGCGAGGCCGCCAGCGCCACCGCCGCCCACGCCAGCCGGTTCGCCGGCGTGCGGTCCTCGTCGTACACCCGGCCCTGGGCGAGCACCCGCACCCACTCCCAGTCGTTCGAGTCGCTCACCGCCGTGCCGCCAGGACGCCGTCCAGCAGCCCGGGGAACAACGCGTCCAGGTCGTCCCGGCGCAGGGAGCTGATCCGCGAAGTGCCCTGCGGCCGAACCCGCACCACGCCCGCCTCCCGCAACGTCCGCACGTGGTGCGTGAGGGTCGACGCCGTCACGCCCAGCGGCAGCAGCCCGCACGAGATGCCCTCCTCGTGCACGGCCAGCGCGCGCACGATCTCGAGCCGCACCGGGTCCGCCAGCGCGTGCAGCACCGACGCTATCCGGATCTCGTCCCGAGTCGGGTGGGCGAGCATCGTGGTCATAACGCCCATACTACGAGATGCGTCGTACTTTGATGAATGTCGTAGTACGATCCCTGTCGAACCATCACTCGACTGGGGGATCACACATGTCGGCACGCACCTACCTCCTGGCCGCCGGCGCGTTCGCCATCGGCACGAGCGGGTACATCGTCTCCGGCGTGCTACCGGCCGTGAGCGCGGAACTGCACGTCTCCACCGCCACCGCCGGTCAACTGCTCACCGCGTTCGCCATCGCCTACGCCATCTCGTCACCCCTGCTGGCCGCCCTCACCGGCCGGTGGGAACGCCGCACGCTCCTCGTCGCCGCGCTCGTCGTCGCCGCCGTCGGCAACCTCTTGGCCGCACTCGCCCCGACCTACCCGCTGCTGCTGGTCGCCCGCATCGTCAGCGCCCTGGGTGCGGCGGTCTACACACCCGCGGCGACCCTCGTCGCCACCGTCCTCACGCCGCCGGAACACCGCGGCCGAGCCGTCGCGCTCGTCTTCGGCGGCCTCACGTTCTCCCTGGTGCTGGGCGTGCCCGCGGGCAACCTGCTCGGCGGCCCCCTCGGCTACCAGGGCGTCTTCGCGCTGATCGCCGCGGTCTCGGCGATCGCCGCCGTCGCCGTGCGCCTCTGGCTGCCCCGCGTCGACGCCCCGCCGGCCGTCGGCCTGCGTCAGCGCTTCGCCCCCGCCGCCGACCGGCGCGTGCTCATGGTCCTCGGCCTGACCGTGCTGGCGTGCCTGGCCGTGTTCAGCGTCTTCAACTTCATCGCGCCACTGCTCGCCAAGACCGCGAACGCCCGGGGCGCGACCATCAGCGCCCTGCTCGTCGCCTACGGCCTCGGCTCGGTGCTGGGCAACTGGGCCGCCGGCCGCCTCACCGACCGCTTCGACACCCGCAAGCTGCTCGTCGTGCTGTTCAGCTGCTTCACCGTCGTGCTGGCCACGCTGCCGCTGACCACGGCCACACCCGTCTCGGCCGCCGTCGCCCTGTTCGTCTGGGGCGCGCTCACGTGGTCGGCGAACCCGCCCATCCAGAGCTGGCTGATCGAGCTCGCCCCCGCCAACAGCGGCCTGCTGCTGTCCCTCAACGCCTCCGCGATCTACCTGGGCGTCGGCCTGTCCGGCGTGGTCGGCGGCCTGGTGATCAGCTGGTTCGGCCTGCTCCCGCTCGCGCCGATCGCGTCCCTGCTCGCCCTGGCGGCGCTGGTGATGCTGGTCTTCGCGCTCAAGCCCGAACGGCCTCAGGACCCGAACGCGCTGGTGGTGACCTCGCCCGCGCCCGGCTCGCTCGCCAAGCAGTGGAAGTAGTTCCGGTCGCCGTCCGCGAACGCCACCGCGGTGATCTGCCACGTCGACGTGTCCACGGTCGGGCGGGTGTTGGCCTTCATGGCCTCCGCCGTGCACACGTCGACGACCTCCGGGGCCTTCAGCAGGTCGTCGCTGCCGACCTTGGGGATCGCGCCGGACAGCCAGCCGCCGGCGAACGCCTCCCAGAAGTGCTCGACCGAGCAGTCACCGGCACGCCGTGCGGTCGCCGCTTCCCCGCCCGCGTTGTTGACGCCGTGGTAGCAGGTGGGTTCGGCGACGCAGTAGCCCGTGTCGCACTCCTCGAGCCGGGGCGGCGGCCCTGCGGTGTCCTCCGCGGTGGTGTCCTGCGCGGTGGTGGAGGACGTGGAGGAGGGGGCGGCCGTGCTGACCTGGTTGCGCGTCGCCCACCACCAGGTGCCGACAGCGACGACCGTGGCCAGCACCAGTGCGCCGACCACCAGCCCCCACGGCTTTCTGGTGGGCGGGCGCGTGTAGGAGGCGTTGTACTCGGGACGGGGCGTCGGCGCGAGCGGCGGCGGGGGTGGCGGGGGCGCGCCCGGGCTCGGGGCCTGGCCGCTCGGGACCTCGCTCAGCTCCTGCCGCAGCCGGACGGCGCTGGGCGTGCGGTAGGCCGTGTCCGGGTGCAACGCGCGGACCAGCGTGTCGTGCAGGTCCCGCGGCACACCGGGCACGGGCGGCACGGGTGAGCGCAGCACCTCGCCGAGGTGGTCGAACGACTCGATCGGCCACGGCACCGGACGCGGCGGCCTGCCCGCCAGCAGGTCGTACAACGTCGCCGCCAGCGCGTAGACGTCCGCCGACGCCGTCGGCTGGGCCATCGCGAACGCCTCCGGGGCCGCGTAACTGGGGCTCAACGCGTCCCGGGTGACGGTGCTGGACCCCTCGGCGTCCAGCAGCGCCGCCAGCCCGAAGTCGGCCAGCTTCGCCGTGCCGTACCGGTCCAGCAGGATGTTGCCGGGCTTGATGTCGCGGTGCAGCACGCCTTCCGCATGGGCGGCGGCCAGCGCGTCCGCCAGCTGCACGCCGAGCTGCCGGACGCGGTCGGGGCCCAACGGGCCTTCCCGCCGGACGACGTCGGCCAGCGAGCCGCCCGTGCACAGCTCCATGACCAGGTAGGGCGTGCCGTCCGGGGTGAAGTTCGCGTCGTGCACCGAGACGACGTGCGGGTGTCCGGACAACCGGGCGGCGGCGTGCGCCTCGCGCAGGAACCGCCGCCGGTCCCGTTCGGTCCGCAGCACCCGGTCGTCGATCTTGACGGCGACCTCGCGGTTCAGCTGGACCTGGCGGGCGCGGTAGACGGTGGCGAAGCCGCCTTGACCCAGCGGGGTGAGGTCGGTGAGTCCCGGCAGTTGCACGCCGGGACTCTAACCGTGCGACGTCAGTTGACGGTGACGTTCCCGCCGTCCGGGCCGGGCAGTTGGAGCATTGATCCCGGCCGCGGCCGGTCACCGGGGTAGGTGCTCGTCTCACCGAACCCGGAGGGGCACGTGGCGAGTCCCGGCACGGGCTGCCAGTTGCCGCCGGCGGAGAAGTGCGTGGCGCTGACCCAGCCCCAGTAGCCGTTGTCGCTGAGGGTGTAGCCGAACCAGTCGTTGGCGACGGAGCCGTAGTCGATGCGGACCCCGAAGCGGCGCTGGCAGACGAACCAGCTGTCCCCGGCGTACAGGACGCCGTCGACGTTGCCCTCCAGCTTGAGCACGGCGGAGCCGTACATGTACCAGGGGTGGTTGGTCCGGTAGATGTGGCACGTGGCCGTCGAGTACCCGGAGTGCACGCCCGAGGCGTAGCACGCCCCGGCGGCGTCGGCGGTGGCCGGGACGACGGCGGTCGCCGTCAGGCCCAGCGCGAGTGCGATGAGGAGCGCTCTGAATCTCACCGGCCAGGTGTACCGGATCAACCGCCCTGTTTCGCGGACGCCTTCGCCGCCTTCTTGAACGCCCGGACCTCGGCCAGCGCCTCGGCGCTCGTCACGTCCGCGATCGACCGCCGCGACCCCTCGTCGCCGTACGCCCCGGCCGCCTCCCGCCACCCCTCCGGCGTCACGCCGAGCTGCTTGCCGAGCAGCGCGACGAAGATGCGCGCCTTCTGGTCACCGAACCCGGGCAGCCCCTTGACCCGCCGGAGCACCTCCTCGGCGTCCGGCTTGCCGGCCTTCCAGATGTTGGCCGCCTTGCCCTTGTAGTGCTCGATCACGTGCAACGCCAACGCGTGCACCCGCCGTGCCATCGACGCCCCGTACCGGTGGATGGCGGGCGGCTGCACGCACAGCTCCACGAACTCGTCCACGTCGGTCCGGGCGATCTTGTCGATGCTGAACCCGTCCATCCGGTCCGCGATCTTCCGGGGCCCGGCGAAGGCGTGCTCCATCGGGAACTGCTGGTCCAGCAGCAGGCCCACGAGCAGGGCGAAGGGGTCTTCGCTGAGCAGCTTGTCGGCGGCCGGGTCACCGGTCAGGCGGAGCTTCTTCGGCATGCGCACATCCTCGCACCGAACACCGCGACCCCACCCGCCGAACTCAGGGGCGGGTCGGTTCGTCGAACTCCGGGATCAGGTCGCCGATCAGCCGCAGGCTCCGCATCACGTCCTCGTGCTTCAGGCTGCCCACCTGGTGGAAGGCCATCAGGCGGTCGATGCCCAGGTCCGCGTAGACGCGCAGCTTCTTCCGGCACGTCTCCGGGCTGCCGACGATCAGCGAGTCCTGCTCGTTCAGCGCCTCGAAGATCTCCTCCGGCTCGACGTCGTCACCCTGAAGCACCCGGCCGATGACGACCTGGGCGCGGTTGGGGCCGGTGGAGCCTGCGGCTTCCGCGCGCAGGAACTCGCCGGTCAGGCCGCCGCCGGAGGGGTCGTTCAGCAGTTCCTCCTGCCGCCGGACCGTCTCCACGAACGAGTCCGCGGCCTCGAAGAACGTCAGCGCCTTGACCGTGTACCAGGCCGCCGCCGCCACGGCGCCGTTGCGGATCGCCTGCTCGTCGGTCTCCGCGCAGTGCACGAAGGTGAAGAACGCGACCTGGTTGTTGACCTGCGAGCCGACCGGCGACGTGCACGCCTCGGCGGCCGCCCGGTACAGGCCCACCATCCGGCGCACCCGCTCCACGGACTCCCAGATCGTCGTCCCGAGCACCCCGACGCCGCGCCGACCGGCCTCCTCGAACGACGCCGGGCTGGCCGCCGCCTGCCACAGCGGCGGGTGGGGCTGCTGGAGCGGCTTGGGCACGATCGGCACGTCGCGGATCTCGAAGTCCTCGCTGGAGTGCGAGAAGCGCTCCGACGTCCACATCCGCGGGATCATCTCGAATGCCTGCTGCGTCTGCCGCCGCACGTCCGCCGGGTCGACGCCGAACAGCCGCCACTCCGGCGCGGTGGACCTGGTCAGGCCGAACTCCAGCCGCCCGCCGCTGAGGTGGTCCAGCATCGCGGCACGTTCCGCTGCCCTGATCGGGTGGTTGAACCGCGCCGGCGCCAGCACCGCGGCGTGCCCGAGCCTGATCCTCGACGTCTGCTGCGAGATCGCGGCCAGCATCAGCTCCGGCGCGGACGACAGGCTGAACTCCTCCGCACCGTGGTGCTCGACCTGCCACCAGCAGCCGTAGCCGAGCTCGTCGGCCAGCCTCGCCTGCGCCAACGCCTCCGTGATGCGCGCGTGCTGGTGACCCTCCTGCCACGGGCGCGGGTCCTGGATCTCGTTGAAGACGTCGATCTTCACGCGCGGCTCCTCCCGTGGGCTCGCCGAAACGTAGCCCGCGCACGCCCGCCGCGACATGCGCCATTCGGTTGACCGCCCGACCCGCCTGCTAGGCCCGCACGATCGGCACGACCTGCCCGATCAGCACCCGCAACGCCTCCCGGTCCACCGTCGCCGGGTCCTCCGCCAGCCAGTCGCCGATCTCCTCGACGAACTGCGCGGGGGTCATCGGCGGCACGACGGCGTCCGCCGGTTCCTCGGTCGTCACGGCCCCCGCCCGGCTCGGGTAGATCAGCAGCGCGGTCCGGATGTCCAGCCACGGCAGCAGCTTCCGGTACACCGCGAGGCTGCGGGGCATCCTCATACCGCCACCCCGGAACGGGTGGCCGTTGCGCCACACCGAGCCGTCGTCCTCGGCCTCGTAGTGCCCCGGCAGCCACGACTTCGACTCGATCAGCACGAGCCTGCGCCCGCACAGCACGGCGTGGTCGACGTCGGCGAACACCGAGCCCGGCCAGGCCAGGCCGTGGAAGATCCGCACGCCGGGCAGCCGGGTCAGGTACTGGCTGAGCAGGTCGGCGGTGAGCCGTTCGCACGGCCGGTCGTCCGTGGTCCCGTGCACCACGCCGGTGTCGTGGTCCAGCGTGAAGGCCCGGTCGGCCCGGACCGCCGCCAGGTAGCGCCGCACCAGCCGGAACGCCACCGCGGCCGCGGCGGCCACCAGCACCAGCCAGACGCCCAGCGCCAGCGGCGAGAAGTCGATCACCACGACCGGCAGCAGCAGGAAGAACCAACCGCACACGGCCGCCAGCGCGGGCGCGTGGCCGGGACCGGCGGCCGGGACGTACCGCACCCGCTGCCCCACGTCGACCAGGTGCCACCACGCGAGGCCGCCGAGGTCCACCACGGGCTTCGGAGGTACGAAGTCGGGGTCCTCGCCGAAGTTGCGCAGCCGGCCGGTCCGGCCGGAGCGCGGCGGGCGGGTCGGCGACGTCGGCCGTGCACCCGGACGGGTGAACGTCCAGCCACGGTCGTAGTCACGTCTGCGAGCCGGATCTCGCAGGGTGTCATATGCCTCTTGCAGCATGCGGAAGGTGCCGGAGGACCCGCCCGCGTCGGGGTGCATGACCTTGGCCAGGGAGCGGTAAGCGGACTTGATCTCCGCCTCGGACGCGTAGCGGCCGACCCCGAGGAGTTCGTAGTAGTCGACTCCGCGCACGAGGGCAGACCTTAGCGGCCCTGTCTCCGGGGCCGTGGTCATGGTTAGTGTTGGGCAGGAGCCCGGTAGCGCAGTGGTTGTCGCGCCCTCCTGCTCGGAGGGAGGACGCCGGTTCGAATCCGGCCCGGCTCGGGACCATGTAGCGCAGTGGTTGACGCGCCCTCCCCCCGGGAGGGAGGACGCCGGTTCGAGTCCGGCCTGGTCCGCAGGGTGAGGCGTGGTCGCGCAGGGTCAGGCCCGGCGCGGCGTTGCGCCTGGTGAGCGCCACGAGGTCGAGTTGCCGGTCCCCGCCGGCCGGCGCACGCTTCGGCCATGGCGACTTGCGACGTCTGCGGCAACGACTACTGGATGGCCTTCGAGGTCCGCACTGTCGGCGGTGGCGTGCACACGTTCGACAGCTTCGAGTGCGCGATCCAACGCCTCGCGCCGCGCTGCGAGCACTGCGACTGCCGCATCCTCGGCCACGGCGTGGAGGTGCAGGGCCGGTTCTTCTGCTGCGCCCACTGCGCGCGCAGCGCGGAGAGCCTCGGCGCCGAGATCAAGGACACCGTCGGCGCGCACCCGGGCTGAGCCCTAGCCGCAGTCCAGCACCAGCCGGCCGTTGACGAACGTCGGTTGCAGGTCGCCGCGCGCGTCCACGCTCTTCGTGCCGTGCGGCAGCACCTCTTCGATCGCGCTGAACGCGAGGATGTCCGAGACGCCGTAACGGCCGCGCAGCGTGCGCTGGCCGGGGAACCGCAGCGCCCTGCCCTCCCTGCGGTCGCGGTGCGCCAGCGCCGCCCGCAGCGCGCCCCTGGTCAGCTCCTCGGGTCCGGCGAGCCGTTGCAGCGAGCCGTTGTGCACCGCCACGCCGTAGCCGCGTTCGATCAGCGTCGACACGGTGTTCTCGGACGGCTCCTCGGCGAGCCGGAACGACAGCGCGTGCCGGCCCTCCACCCGGTGCACGCACACGAGCTGGGCGTGGAACAGCAGCGTCTCGTACAACGACACCGCGACGGTGTCGGCGGTCGCCTGGTCCTCGTGACCGGCGTTGAGGCCGAGCCAGGTGGTCATCCGGCCGCCTCGACGACGTCGTCGTGCGTGGGGTGGGGCACGAAGTCCTCCTCGACGCGATCGGCGCGGGACAGGATTTCGGTGGAGGCTAGTCCGTTCGGGTGATGATGTGGTAGCCGCCGAATGGCCGGTATCCGAAATCTAGATCGGCAGCAGGTCGAAGGTGTCCAGGAACGGCAGCGCGCCCGCCCGCTGCAACGCCGCGGCGGCCAGCCAGACGCTCAGGATCGTGATCAGCGGGCCGACGATGGCCATCTCGACCCTGCCGCCGGTCTTCATCCGCATGATCTTCGGCGGCGCGACCGGGAACCAGGTCTTGCCCATCAGCGGGATCGGCCACAGCATCGGGCAGCCCTGCTCGGTGATCGCGTCACCCAGGTAGTGGGCCACGCACCCCACCCCCACGGCCACGCCGCACGCCGCCGCGCTGGCCGGGGTCTGCGCCGTCCAGGCCACGCAGGCGACCGTGATGGCGGCCGAGGCGCCGGTGATGAGCAGGGCGTCCTTCTGCGGGCACCAGTCGTTCATGATCCCGCGCACGGCCAAGCCCGCGAACACGAACATCAGCGCCGGCAGCGCCCACTTCTGCGACTGCTGGACCACGGCCGTCGTGCCGACGGCGGCGGCCAGCGCGAACGCCAGCGTGTGCGTGAGGCCGCGGTGCCCGCCGTCGCGGTTGGAGTCCTTGCGGGTCCGGGTGGTGCGGTAGACGAACGAGCTCACCGTGTTGATCAGGGCCGACGCGCCCGCGCTGACCGGCCCGAACGTGCGCGAGATCGTCGAGGACGGGTGGTCGAGGTCGGGCAGCAGGGCCGCGCCGGTGGCGAGCACCGCGCCGACGGCCCAGCTCTGCGGCGTGAGCTGGCCGATGGGGTGGTTCTCGGCTATCGCGGTCACCGCCGACCAGGCCAGCAGACCGCTCATGGCGTGGGTCGGACCCGTCGACAACGCTGCCCCCTTGATCACTCGTACGGGTGCGAGGTTAGCGGGGCGGACCCGGCCGGCGGGCGCATTCCGCGAACGCGTGTTCGAGTGTCGTCACGGGCGTCCCCGTGCGGCGGTCGGCCGGCGCGGCTGGTTGTATTGGGCCGGAGAACAGCACGTGCCACCGGCGGCGGCCTCGGCGCCAGGTGTGACGCCGTTCCCTTTTTCCGCCCGGGTGGACGCAAGCAGGCCGACATAGCAGTACGCTTGTCTTGCTTGCATTGTCGCGAGAGGAGCGCCCTGAGTATGGGCAAGATCAAGGTTCAGGGGACCGTCGTCGAACTCGACGGCGACGAGATGACGCGGATCATCTGGCAGTTCATCAAGGACAAGCTGATCCACCCGTACCTGGACGTCAACCTCGAGTACTACGACCTGGGCATCGAGTACCGGGACGCGACCGACGACCAGGTCACGATCGACGCCGCGCACGCCATCAAGAAGCACGGCGTCGGCGTCAAGTGCGCCACCATCACGCCCGACGAGGCGCGGGTGGAGGAGTTCGGCCTCAAGAAGATGTGGGTCTCGCCCAACGGCACGATCCGCAACATCCTCGGCGGCGTGGTGTTCCGCGAGCCGATCATCATCTCGAACATCCCGCGGCTGGTGCCCGGCTGGACCAAGCCGATCATCATCGGCCGCCACGCCCACGGCGACCAGTACAAGGCGACCAACTTCAAGGTCCCCGGCGCGGGCGAGCTGACCATCACGTTCACGCCCGAGGACGGCTCCGAGCCGATCAAGCACGTGGTGGCCAACTACGGCCCCGACGGCGGCGTCGCGATGGGCATGTACAACTTCAACAAGTCCATCGAGGACTTCGCGCGCGCCTCGTTCTCGTACGGGTTGCAGCGGAACTACCCGGTGTACATGTCGACCAAGAACACGATCCTCAAGGCGTACGACGGTGCGTTCAAGGACATCTTCCAGAAGGTGTTCGAGGAGGAGTTCAAGGCGCAGTTCGACGCCGCGGGCCTGACCTACGAGCACCGCCTGATCGACGACATGGTCGCCGCCGCGATGAAGTGGGAGGGCGGCTACGTCTGGGCGTGCAAGAACTACGACGGCGACGTGCAGTCCGACACGGTCGCGCAGGGCTTCGGCTCGCTGGGCCTGATGACGTCGGTGCTGATGACGCCGGACGGCAAGACCGTCGAGGCCGAGGCCGCGCACGGCACCGTGACCCGGCACTACCGGCAGCACCAGGCGGGCAAGCCGACGTCCACCAACCCGATCGCGTCGATCTTCGCGTGGACCGGTGGCCTCAAGCACCGCGGCAAGCTGGACGGCACGCCGGAGGTGACCGGCTTCGCGGAGACGCTGGAGCAGGTCATCGTGGAGACCGTCGAGAGCGGCCGGATGACCAAGGACCTCGCCGTGCTCGTGGGCAAGGACCAGGACTGGCTGACCACCGAGGACTTCCTCGGCACGCTGGACGAGAACCTGCAGAAGAAGATGGCCGGCTGACGCCTGCCGTCCGGTTCGCGCGATCAGGGGACTGCCTCCGGGCGGTCCCCTGATCCGTTTCCGTGACGGCGTCACCCGTCCGGTTCCCCGGTGGTGTGGATTGTGCTCCGGACCGGCCCGCGGCCACTCCCGACGCGCTATATCTGCAGTTCGGCGGAGGTGTCGGGAGGCGTGATGTTCGGGATTCCGGTGCGCGGCGTGGTCGTCGTGGGTGTGCTCGCGGCGGCCGGGCTGATGTACGTGGCCAACGACGGCAAGAAGTTCGGCGTGGAGGAGGTGGCCGCGCGCGAGTGCAAGGTGACGGTGATCGCGGACATCCTCAACGTGCGCTCCGGGCCCGCCGACACCCAGCCGATCGTGGCGACCATGCAGCGCGACGCGGTGGTGCGGGCCGAGGCGCGGGTCGAGAACGGTTTCCGGATGCTGGCGGACGGGCGTTGGGTGAAGGACGAGTTCGTGACGCCGACGTCGGACAGCGGCTGCACGTGATCTGATGGGCGGATGTTCTTCAAGTGGCGGTGGTCGCGCCGTGACGTGGTGCCGTGCGCGTGCGAGCCGGAGTGGCCCGGTCTGCGCGCGCTGCTGGACGGGCACGAGGTGGCGGGGGTGCCGTCACCGGAGGGCAGCAGCCCGTTGGTGCTGATGCTGGGGTTGTCGGCGTCCTGCGCGGGCTGCGGCGCGGACTACCCGTACGGCTGGGCCGTCGCTGATCGCCGTTAGGCTGCCCCGGTGCTGACTGTCTCCACGATCAACGTCAACGGGCTGCGCGCCGCCGCGAAGAAGGGCTACCTCGAGTGGCTGGCCGCGACGTCGGCGGATGTGGTGTGCCTGCAGGAGGTGCGGGCCGAGCCGGGGCAGCTGCCGGACGAGGTGCGGTCGCCTGCCGGGTGGCACGTGGCGCACGCGTACTCGGAGGTCAAGGGCCGCAACGGGGTCGCGGTGCTGACCCGCGAGGCGCCGCTGGCCGTGCGGATCGGGTTCGGGGTGGCCGAGTTCGAGCACTCGGGCCGGTACGTCGAGGTGGAGCTGGCCGACGTGGTGGTGGCGTCGCTGTACCTGCCCAGCGGCGACGTCGGCACGCCGAGGCAGGACGAGAAGGACCGGTTCATGGCCGCGTTCCTGCCCTACCTGGTGGAACTGCGCGAGAAGGCCGCCGCCGACGGGCGTGAGGTGCTGGTCTGCGGTGACTGGAACATCGCGCACCGGCCGGAGGACCTGAAGGCGTGGAAGACGAACCAGAAGTCGTCCGGCTTCCTGCCGGAGGAGCGCGCCTGGCTGGACCGGGTGTTCGGTGAGGCCCGCTACGTCGACGTGGTCCGCTCCCTGCACCCGGACGTGACGGGCCCGTACACCTGGTGGTCGTACCGCGGCAAGGCGTTCGACAACGACTCGGGCTGGCGGATCGACCTGCACGTCGCCACGGACGGCCTGGCGCGCACGGCCCGGTCCGCGGTGGTCGAGCGGGCCGCCACCTACGCCGAGCGCTGGTCCGACCACGCGCCGGTCACGGTCGTCTACGGCGACTGAAAGCTCTGCGCCGCAACGGAACCGATCAACCCGACGATCGACTTCGCTCGTTCGGCCGCACTTCACCCCGGGTTCGTGACCCGCTCCACGGTTCGTGAGAAGTTTTCACTAACCGAGACGGGGGCGTTCGATGGAGATCAGCCGGCGGCGTTTCTTCCAGGCGACGGGTGCGGCGGGCGTCGGGCTGCTGTGGGGTGGGCCCGCCTGGGCGGCCACCACGGGCACGACGTTGGACGAGGCGGCGACGGCGGTCGGCACGGGCTACCGGAGGTTGCAGGCCGGACCGGGGTGGCCGCTGGTGGTGCGGTCGGACCTGGCCACGCCGGGTGCGGGGCGGGCGGATCGGCGCACGGCGCTGGCCTGCTTCGTCCAGTTCACCGACATGCACGTGGTCGACGCGCAGAGCCCCGCCCGCTTCGAGTACACGCACCCGCTGCTCGGCGCCGGCGCCTTCCGCGCCCACGAGACGCTCGCCCAGCACACGTCCACCGCCCTGGTGAACCGGGTCAACGCGATCCGCACCGGCCCGTTCACCCACCGCCCGATCGACTTCACCATGACCACGGGCGACAACACCGACAACCACGAACTGGTCGAGCTCGACTGGTTCCTCACCGTCCTCAACGGCGGTCGCCTCACCGCCAACACCGGCGACCCGGCCCGCTACGAAGGCGTGCAGGACTCCGGCGTCACGGCCTACTGGAACCCGCACTCCACCCTCCCGGACGACTACAAGGCCAAGGGCTTCCCGCACCTGCCCGGCCTGCTCGACGCCGCCATCCGCCCGTTCGACAGCCCCGGCCTGCGCGTCCCCTGGTACTGCACGTTCGGCAACCACGACGACAGCGTGGTCGGCTCCCTGCCCGACGGCCTCGCGCTCGTCGACGGCCTCTACACGTCCGACCGCAAGGTCATGGGCTTCTCGGACGCGCAGGCCGCCCGCCTCGCCAGGGCCATGACCGACCCCGCGCACGTGCTCGACGCCGCGGCCGTCGTCGCCGAGGGCGGGCTGGTCCGCACGGTCACCCCGGACGACCGCCGCCGCCCGTTCACCACCGCCGAGTTCGTCCGGGCGCACCTCGACCCGCGCCACACCGGCCCCGGCCCGCACGGCCACGGCTTCACCGACGACAACGCCGACGGCGTGGACGTCTTCTACACGTTCCCGATCGCCCCCGGCGTCACCGGCGTCAGCCTCGACACCACGACCACCGCGGGCTTCGCCGACGGCTCGATCGGCGTGCACCAGTACCTCTGGCTGGAGCGGACGCTCAAGCGCGGCAGCTCCCGCTACTACGACGCGTTCGGCCTCCCGCACCGCCAGGACGTCACCGACGAGCTGTTCGTCCTGTTCAGCCACCACACCAGCTGGACCATGGGCAACCTCCTGCCCGACCGCCGCCGCCCGCTCGACCCGCGGCTGGACGGCAAGGCGCTGGTGGACCTCCTCGGCCGGTTCCCGAACGTCGTCGCCTGGGTCAACGGCCACACCCACGAGAACCGGATCGTCCCGCACGGCACGGGCGACCGGGCGTTCTGGGAGATCAACACCGCGGCGCACGTCGACCACCCGCAGCACGCCCGGATCATCGAGCTCGCCGACAACGGCGACGGCACGTTGTCCCTGTTCACGACCCTGGTCGAGGGTGACGCGCCCTACCGGGCCGACTACGGCGACTTCTCGCCGCGCGGCCTGGCCTCGCTCGCCCGCGAGTTCGCGCTCAACGACCCGCACGCCAACCCGGACGCGGTCGGCACGGCGCTCGACCGCAACACCGAGCTGCTGATCGCCGGCAGGTCGCCGGTCCGGTAGCGGCCGAACAGGTCCCACCGCTCTTCGTGTCGGACGTCACACTGGGCGTGATCAGGAATTCTCCCCACCTAATGTCGTTGTCGTGGCCGTGGACATCTCGATCACCCCGCCGGAACCGACGCCCAGCGCGTCGGCGATGCGACGCGCGTTGCGCCGTGCCGCCGACGGCGCGGTGCTCGACGTCACCGAGGCCGCCGTGCTGCTGCACGCCCGCGGTGACGACCTGGAGGCGTTGCTGGACGCCGCCGGTCGGGTGCGTGACGCCCACCTGCTGGCCGAGGGGCGGCAGGGTGTCGTCACCTACAGCCGCAACGCGTTCATCCCGCTGACCCGCCTGTGCCGGGACCGCTGCCACTACTGCACCTTCGCGACCGTCCCGCACAAGCTGCCTGCCGCGTTCCTGGAGCGGGACGAGGTGCTGGACATCGCCCGCCGGGCCGCCGCGCAGGGCTGCAAGGAAGCCCTCTTCACGCTGGGCGACCGGCCCGAGGAGCGGTGGCCGCAGGCCAGGGAGTGGCTCGAGGCGCGCGGGTACTCCTCGACGCTGGACTACGTGCGGGCCAGCGCGATCGCGGTGCTGGAGGAGACCGGCCTGCTGCCGCACCTCAACCCCGGCGTGCTGAGCTGGGAGGAGCTCCAGCGGCTGCGGCCGGTCGCGGCCAGCATGGGGATGATGCTGGAGACCACGGCCGAGCGGCTGTGGAGCGAGAAGGGCGGCCCGCACTACGGCAGCCCGGACAAGGAGCCGGCGGTCCGGCTGCGGGTGCTCACCGACGCGGGCCGGGTGAACGTGCCGTTCACCACCGGCATCCTGATCGGCATCGGCGAGACGATCACCGAGCGGGCCGAGTCCCTGCTGGCCATGCGCGGCGTCGCGCGCCAGTACGGGCACGTCCAGGAAGTGATCATCCAGAACTTCCGGGCCAAGCCGGACACCGCGATGCGCGGGATGCCCGACGCCGACCTGCACGAGCTGGCCGCCACGATCGCGGTGGCGCGGCTGGTCATGCCGTCGTCCACGAGCGTGCAGGCACCGCCGAACCTGGTCGGCGGCGAGTTCGGGCTCATGCTGCGCGCGGGCGTGGACGACTGGGGCGGCGTGTCGCCCGTGACGCCGGACCACGTCAACCCCGAGCGGCCGTGGCCGCAGGTCGACGTGCTGGCCGAGCACACCCGCGCGGCCGGCTTCGAGCTGGCCGAGCGCCTCGCCGTCTACCCCCGGTACGTGACCGCGCCCGCCGGGCAGTGGGTCGACACCCGCCTCGCCGCGCACGTGTCCGCGCTGGCCCGGCCCGACGGGCTGGCCGAGCCGGACGCCCCGGTCGTGGGCCGCGAGTGGCAGGAACCCGACGGCGGCCTCGACACCTACGGCCGCGCCGACCTCAACACCGCCATCGACACCGAGGGTCGCACCGAGGACCGCCGGGGCGACTTCGACAGCGTCTACGGCGACTGGGCGTCGCTGAGCGTCCCCAAGGCCGTCGAACGGCTGCCGGAGGACACCGCGCGCGCCCTCAGGCTGGCCGCCGACGACCCCGGCAGGCTGCTCGACGACACCGACGCGTCGATGGCGCTGCTGACGGCCGACGGCGCGGCGCTGGAGACCATGGCCAGGCTCGCCGACGAGCTGCGCGCCGAGGTGGTCGGCGACGACGTCACCTACGTGGTCAACCGCAACATCAACTTCTCCAACGTCTGCTACGTCGGCTGCCGGTTCTGCGCGTTCGCCCAGCGGGAGCGGGACGCCGACGCGTTCCGGCTGTCCGTGGCCGAGGTCGCCGACCGCGCCCAGGAGGCGTGGGACGCGGGCGCCACCGAGGTCTGCATGCAGGGCGGCATCGACCCGAAGCTGCCGGTCACCTACTACGCCGACGTGGTGCGCGCGATCAAGGCCAGGGTGCCGGGGATGCACGTGCACGCGTTCAGCCCGATGGAGGTCGTCAGCGCGGCGGCCAAGGCGGGCGTGAGCGTGCGCGAGTGGCTGACCGAGCTGCGCGAGGCGGGCCTGGACACCATCCCGGGCACCGCCGCCGAGATCCTGGACGACGACGTGCGCTGGGTGCTGACCAAGGGCAAGCTGCCCGCCGCCACCTGGCTGGACGTGGTCGCCACCGCGCACGAGGTGGGCATCCGCTCGTCGTCCACGATGATGTACGGCCACGTCGACCACCCCGGCCACTGGCTGGGGCACTTCCGGGCGCTGGCGGCGCTCCAGGACCGCACGGGCGGGCTCACCGAGTTCGTCGGCCTGCCGTTCGTGCACCGCAACGCGCCGATCTACCTGGCGGGCGTGGCCCGTCCCGGACCGACGCGGCGCGACAACCGGGCCGTGCACGCGTTCGCCCGGCTCGCCCTGCACGGCCGCGTGGACAACATCCAGTGCTCGTGGGTCAAGCTGGGCGACGAGGGCACCGCGGAGGTGCTGCGCGGCGGTGCCAACGACCTGGGCGGCACGCTCATGGAGGAGACCATCAGCCGCATGGCGGGCTCCGAGCACGGCTCCGCCCGCACGGCCGAGCAGCTGCACGCCACGGCGGCGTTGGCGGGTCGCCCGGCCCGGCAGCGCACTACGACGTATGGCCGAGTGGACGTGGTGGGCTGACCCCCTGCGGACGGCGGCGCGGGCGGTGGTGGTTAGTCTGCCGCCGGTCGCGTTCACCCGAACCGCACATGCCAGCCCCACAGCTTCGGTAGGTTCGCGGCCGTCCGTCAACAAGGTTCACTCCTCGGTGGAGTGGCACGGTGTTGGTGAGGAGGCTGGGCACGTGCGTGGTCGCGGTGCGGTCCTGGGTCTGGTCCTGGGCGCGGCGTCCCCCCTGGTCGTCCGAGGTGTCGCGGTGGCGGCGGACGGCGCGGTGGCGGACCCGGTCTCCCTCGAGGCGCCGGTCGGCGTCGCCGCGGTGGCCCTGGGCGCGATCGGCCTGGTCTTCGGCCTGGTCCGGCGGCGCAAGGCCGCGGTGGTGCGCACGGCGGCGAACCAGCCCATCGCCTCTCCGGTGACCGCGGGCGGCGACGGCGCGGCCGAGGTGCGGCCCGCCACCACCGGGGTCTGATCGGCCTGGGAGAATCCTCCCGTGGTCGTCGAAAACTCTACGGAGAACGCCGCAGGCGAGGCCGCGGGCCTGCCTGCCGAGAACCCGGCCCCGGCTCCGGTCGGCCGCCCCCGCGTGCTGTCCGGCATCCAGTCGACCGCGGCCTCCTTCCACCTGGGCAACTACCTGGGCGCGCTGCGGCAGTGGGTGGCGCTGCAGGACGCGCACGACGCGTTCTACTTCATCGCCGACCTGCACGCGATCACCGTCGAGCAGGACCCGAAGGTGCTGCGGCACAACACCCGGGTGTCGGCGGCGCAGCTGCTCGCGCTGGGCGTCGACCCCGACCGGTCCGTGCTGTTCGTGCAGTCGCACGTGCCCGAGCACGCCCAGCTCGCGTGGGTCATGCAGTGCCTGACCGGGTTCGGCGAGGCCAGCCGGATGACCCAGTTCAAGGACAAGTCCGCGCGGCAGACCTCAGGCGAAGCCGGCAACCAGACGACGGCGGGTGTCGGCGTCGGCCTGTTCACCTACCCGATCCTCCAGGCGGCGGACATCCTGCTGTACCAGGCGCACTACGTGCCGGTCGGCGAGGACCAGCGGCAGCACCTGGAGCTGACCCGCGACCTGGCGCAGCGGTTCAACACCCGCTACGGCAAGACGTTCCGGCTGCCCGAGCCCTACATCGTCAAGGACACCGCCAAGATCTACGACCTGCAGGACCCGACGGCGAAGATGTCGAAGTCCGTGCCGGCGGGCGTGGTGGAGCTGCTGGAGGACCCGAAGCGGTCGGCCAAGAAGATCCGGTCGGCGGTCACGGACACCGGCCGCGAGATCGCCTACGACCCCGCGAACAAGGCGGGCGTGAGCAACCTGCTGGTGATCTACTCGGCGTTGACCGGTCGTTCGGTCGAGTCCCTGGTGGCCGACTACGAGGGCAAGGGCTACGGCGACCTGAAGAAGGACCTCGGCGAGGTGTTCACCGAGTTCGTCACGCCGGTGCGGGCGCGGGTGGCCGAGTACCTCGACGACACCGCCGAGCTGGACAAGGTGCTGGCGCGCGGCGCGGAACGGGCGCGCGAGGTGGCGGCGAAGACGCTGGCGCGGACCTACGACCGGATCGGCTTCCTCCCGATTGGCGGGTGATCAGCCCACGGGCTAGTTTTTCCGTGTGGCGGAAGACGCTGGAGCCGGGTCCAAGATCGACCGGATGCGCCGGGAACGGCCGTGGCTGGATCACCTGTTCCGCGCCGCGCAGCGGTACAGCGAGCAGTACGGGGCGCACTACGCGGCGGCGGTGACGTACTTCAGCGTGCTGTCGCTGGTGCCCATGCTGATGATCGGCTTCGCGATCGCCGGTTTCGTGCTGGTCTCGCAGCCGGAGCTGCTGGAGGAGCTGAAGACCTCCATCGCCGAGGCGGTGCCGGGCGCGCTCGGCGACACCATCAACGAGGTGGTGGGCGAGGCCATCAAGAGCAAGGGCACGGTCGGCGTGCTCGGCCTGCTCACCGCCGCCTACTCCGGCCTGGGGTGGATGAGCAACCTGCGGGACGCGTTGACCGCGCAGTGGGGGCACGCCAAGGAGGACCTGCCGTTCCTCAAGACGGCGTTGAAGGACCTGTTGGCGCTGGTCAGCCTGGGTGCGGCGCTGGTGGTGTCGTTCGGCCTCACGGCGGCGGGCAGCGGGCTGGCGGAGCTGGTGCTGCGGTGGGTCGGCCTGGACGGCGTCGGGTGGGCCGAGGCGTTGCTCAAGATCGGCACGATCGCGCTGGGCCTGGTGGCGAACTGGCTGGTGTTCCTGTGGGTGCTGGCCAAGCTGCCGCGCAAGCCGTTCAGCCTGCGCAGCGCGGCGAAGGGCGCGGCGGCGGCGGCGCTGGTGTTCGAGGTGCTCAAGCAGGGTGGGACGCTCTACCTGAGCACGGTCACGTCGTCGCCGGCCGGTGCGGCGTTCGGCCCGGTCATCGGCGTGCTGTTCTTCGCGAACCTGGTGGCGCAGTCGCTGCTGTTCATCACGGCCTGGACCGCGACCGCCCGGGAGAACCTGCTGCGCGACCCGCCCGCGCCGCCACCGCCCGCCGTGATCCGGCCGGTGGTGGAGGTCCGCTCGGGCCCCAGCCCGCGCGCCGCCGTGGGCCTGGTCGGCGCGGGGCTGCTGCTGGGCGCGTTGTTCCGCCGTCGGTGATGCCCGCCCCGGGGGCTCAGGTCCAGAAGACGGCGATGCCGACGTTCAGCACGACCAGGCCGGCCAGCACGGGCGTGAGCCAGGCGGCGGGCTTCTTCTTCAGGTTGACCGCCACCAGCGCCGCGATGACCACCAGGACCACCAGCTTCACGCCGATCTTGATGTTGTCGTAGTCCTTGTCGGTCAACGGCGCCAGGCCCATCAGGGCCAGGCCGGTGAGCAGCTGCAACGCGCTGCCGTGCAGCCAGCCCTTGTTCAGCGGGGCGTCGGCGTCCATCCGGCGCTGGACGAAGAACATCGCGATCAGCATGCCCATGCCGAGCAGGTGCAGGAACACCAGCAGTAGTCGCACGAACTCCACGGCGGAGCCTCCAGGTGTGGTGGGTTCAGTCGGTCTTGGCGCGTCCGGCCGCACGCAGCCCGCGCACGCCCAACACGCCGATGACCGTGCCGAACGTGAGCGACGCGACGACGAGCAGCAGGTGGACGGTGAAGAACGCGGTCGGGCCGCCGTCCCACGAGCGGGGGTCCTTCCAGATGTTGCGCAGGAAGGTCGGCCAGATCACCCAGGACCACACCCCGAAGGCAAGCAGGAACACGGACATGCCGCGGGAGAGCTTCACGGGAGCAGTATCCGACGTGGCGGGTGCAGGTCACTCATCCGGGGTGGCTAGCCTGGGCGGGTGCGTTCCTCCGCGTTCCGACGGCCCGTTGCCCTGGTCCTGGCTGCTTGCGCGCTGATGGCCGGCGCGTCGTTCGTGGCCGCACCGCTCGCGGCGGCCCAGCCGGCCTGTGCGAACAAGGTGTCGCCGCCCCCGCCGGTCGACACGTCCGAACAGGTCGCGCCGGGTGAGAAGCCGCCTCCGCCGATCGAGGTACCCGAGAGCCCGATCGGGGGACAGCGCCTCGGCGAGTGCGGCCTCGTGCTGCCGCCGAACGCGCCCGTGCCGCCGGACGGCATCACGGCCCAGAGCTGGCTGCTGGCCGACATGAACACCGGCGCCGTGCTGGCGGCCCTCGACCCGCACGGCCGGCAGCGGCCCGCGTCGGTGATCAAGGTGCTGCTGGCGATGGTGGTGGCCAAGGAGCTCGCGCCCAACGCCACGGTGGCGGCGACGGCCGAGGACACCACGCAGGAGTGCACGTGCGTCGGGCTGCGCCCGGGCGCGGAGTACACCGTCGAGCAGATGCTCCAGGCGCTGGTGATGGCGTCGGGCAACGACGTGGCGCACGCGCTGGCCCGTCGGCTGGGCGGGGTGCCGTCCGCGATCCGGAAGATGAACGCCCTGGCGGCCGAGCTGGGCGCGCTGGACACGCGGGCCGTGACGCCGTCCGGGCTGGACGCGCCGGGCACGTCGACGTCGGCGTACGACGTGGCGCTGATCTACCGCGAGGCGATGAAGTACCCGGACTTCGTCACCGCCGTGATGAAGCAGCGGATCGACTTCCCCGCGCCCGACGGCGGCGGGACCGTGCCGGTGGTGAACGACAACCGGCTGCTGACCACGTACGAGGGCGCGTTGGGCGGCAAGTCGGGGTTCACCGACGACGCCCAGCACACCTACGTCGGTGCGGCGGAGCGCAACGGCAAGCGGCTCGTGGTCGTGCTGCTGCGCGGCCAGCAGCAGCCGACCCGGATGACCGACCAGGCGGCCCGCCTGCTCGACTACGGCTTCGGCCTGGAACCGGCCGCGTCCGGCAACCCGGTGGGTCGGCTGGTCGAGGGCGCGCCGCAGGCGAAGAAGAAGACCACCGAGCCCAAGCCGACGCCGACCAGCGCCGGTGTCGGCGAGGTGACCAACTCCACCGCGGACGGCGGCCGGCCGTCGGCCATGGAGACCGCGTTCGGCAACGTGGGCGGCCCGATCACCGCCGTCGCCGGCCTCGGCCTCGTCCTGGGCCTGCTGATGTACCTGCGCAACCGCCGCGCCAAAGCCGCCCGCGCCGCCCGCCAACAATCCCTCTGACCCACGCGTGTCGAACGCTCAGGTCCCGCGTGTCGAACGCTCACGGGCGACGTGTCGAACGCTCAGGACCCCTGAGTTCTGCGTTCAGAGCGCGCCGGGCTCGGTCCATGCTGTCGTGAACGTTGAACTCAGCGGTCCTGAAGGTTCGACACGCGGGTCCTGAAGGTTCGACACGCGGGACCTGAAGGTTCGACACGCGCGGATGTGGGAAGGCCCCCGAGGGGTGCTCGGGGGCCTTGAGGTGGGGTGGGGTCAGACGCGCTTGAAGAGGAGGGCGCGTTTGACTTCCTGGATGGCCTTGGTGACCTGGATGCCGCGCGGGCAGGCGTCGGTGCAGTTGAAGGTCGTGCGGCAGCGCCACACGCCGTCCACGTCGTTCAGGATGTCCAGGCGTTCTTCGGCGCCCTCGTCACGGCTGTCGAAGATGAACCGGTGCGCGTTCACGATCGCCGCCGGGCCGAAGTACGAGCCCTCGGTCCAGTACACGGGGCACGACGTGGTGCACGCGGCGCACAGGATGCACTTCGTGGTGTCGTCGAACCGCTCGCGGTCGGCGATGGACTGGATCCGCTCGCGCGTCGGCTCGTTGCCGTACGTGATGAGGTACGGCTTGACCGCCTTGAACGCCTCGAAGAACGGCTCCATGTCGACCAGCAGGTCCTTGTGGACCGGCAGCCCCTTGATGGGCTCGATGGTGATCGTGGTCGGCTTGCCGCCCGACGCCAGCAGGTCCTTCAGCAGCACCTTGCACGCCAGCCGGTTCACGCCGTTGATGCGCATGGCGTCCGAGCCGCAGATGCCGTGCGCGCACGACCGGCGGAACGTGAGCGTGCCGTCCAGGTACCACTTCACGTAGTGCAGCAGGTTCAGCACGCGGTCCGACGGCAGGGCCGGGATCTCGAACGAGTCCCAGCGCGGCTCGTCGTCGAACTCCGGGTTGAACCGGCGCACCTTCAGCGTGACGGTGATCGCGCCGTCCGGCACGGGCGGCTGGTTCCCGCGCGAGCCGGTGGACACTTCAGCGGTAGCGGTCATCAGTACTTGCGCTCCATCGGCTGGTACCGGGTGAACGTCACGGGCTTGTAGTCGAGCCGGATGTCGGCCAGCAAGCCGTCGCCCTGCTTGTAGTACATGCTGTGGCGCATGAAGTTCGTGTCGTCGCGGTTCGGGTAGTCCTCGCGCGCGTGACCGCCGCGGGACTCCTTGCGCGCCAGCGCGCCCACGACGAGAACCTCGGCCAGCTCCAGGAGGAAGCCCAGCTCGACCGCCTCCAGGAGGTCGGTGTTGAACCGCTTCCCCTTGTCCTGCACGGTGATCCGCTGGTACCGCTCCTTCAACGCCTGCACGTCGTGCAGCGCCTGCTTGAGCGTGTCCTCGGTGCGGTACACCGACGCGTTGGCGTCCATCGTGGCCTGCAGCTCGGTGCGGATGTCCGCCACGCGCTCCTGGCCGTGCTCGGACAGCACCAGCGCGACCTGCGCCTCGACCGCCGCGGCCGGGTTCTCCGGCAGCTCCACGTGGTCGTGCGCCAACGCGTACTCGGCGGCGGCGATGCCCGCGCGGCGGCCGAACACGTTGATGTCCAGCAACGAGTTCGTGCCGAGCCGGTTCGCGCCGTGGACGGACACGCACGCGCACTCGCCGGCGGCGTACAGGCCGGGCAGGACGTTGTCGTTGTCCCGCAGCACCTCGCCGTGCACGTTGGTCGGGATGCCACCCATCGCGTAGTGCGCGGTCGGGTAGACCGGCACCGGCTCCTTCACCGGGTCGACCGCGAGGTACGTGCGGGCGAACTCGGTGATGTCGGGCAGCTTCGACTCCAGCACCTCGGCGCCCAGGTGGGTGCAGTCGAGGAGCACGTAGTCCTTGTTCGGGCCCGCGCCGCGTCCTTCGAGGACTTCCAGGGCCATCGAGCGGGCGACGATGTCGCGCGGCGCGAGGTCCTTGATGGTGGGCGCGTAGCGCTCCATGAACCGCTCGCCGGACGCGTTGCGCAGGATCGCGCCCTCGCCGCGCGCGCCCTCCGTGAGCAGGATGCCCAGGCCCGCGAGACCGGTCGGGTGGAACTGGTAGAACTCCATGTCCTCCAGCGGCAGGCCCTTGCGGAACACGATGCCCATGCCGTCGCCGGTCAGCGTGTGCGCGTTGGACGTGGTCTTGAAGACCTTGCCGAAGCCGCCGGTCGCGAACACCACGGACTTGGCCTGGAACACGTGGATCTCGCCGGTCGCCAGCTCGTAGGCCACCGCGCCGGTGCACACCGGGCCGTCGGCGGTCTCGGTCAGGCAGATGTCGAGCACGTAGAACTCGTTGAAGAACTCGATGCCGTGCTTGACGCAGTTCTGGTACAGCGTCTGGAGGATCATGTGGCCGGTGCGGTCGGCCGCGTAGCACGCCCGGCGCACGGCCGCCTCGCCGTGGTTGCGGGTGTGGCCGCCGAACCGCCGCTGGTCGATCTTGCCCTCGGGCGTGCGGTTGAACGGCAGGCCCATCTTCTCCAGGTCGAGGACCGCGTCGATGGCCTCCTTCGCCATGATCTCGGCGGCGTCCTGGTCGACCAGGTAGTCACCGCCCTTGATCGTGTCGAAGGTGTGCCACTCCCAGTTGTCCTCCTCCACGTTCGCCAGCGCGGCGCACATGCCGCCCTGCGCCGCGCCCGTGTGGGAACGCGTGGGGTAGAGCTTGGTGAGCACCGCCGTGCGGGCGCGCTGGCCGGACTCGATCGCCGCGCGCATCCCGGCGCCACCCGCGCCGATGATGACGACGTCGTACTTGTGGAACTGCATGGCTTGAGTACTCCCCGCGGCGGGTCAGTCGGTGATGTTCGGGTCGAAGGTGAAGATCACGTACGAGCCGAGGGCGATGATCAGCACCATCGACGCGTACAGCAGCACCTTGAGCCAGAACCGGGTCGCGTCCTTGCGGGCGTAGTCGTTGATCACGGTGCGCAGGCCGTTGCCGCCGTGGATCTGGGCCAGCCACAGCATCGCCAGGTCCCAGAACTGCCAGAACGGCGAGGCCCACCGGCCCGCGACGAAGCCGAAGTTGATGCGGTGCACGCCGCCGTCGAGGATGTTCATGATGAACAGGTGCCCGAGGACCAGCACCACCAGCGCGACGCCCGAGATGCGCATGAACAGCCAGCTGTAGAGCTCGAAGTTGCTGCGGCGGGCGGCGGGGCGGCGAGGGGCGCGCGGCTTGGCCAGGGTCAGTTCGCTCATGGTCAGTGACCCCCACCGAGCAGGTCGGTAATCGTGCGGACCAGCATGAAGTAGGTGCCGGGGATCATCACCAGCACCCAGACGACGAGCACCGCCCAGAGCATCTGCTTCTGGAAGCGCGCGCCCTTCTCCCAGAAGTCGACGAGCATCACCCGGATGCCGTTGAGCGCGTGGTAGAGGACCGCGCCGACCAGGCCGACCTCGAACAGGTTCACGATCGGGTTCTTGTAGGTCTCGATGACCTTGTCGTACGCGTCCGGCGACACCCGCACCAGCGCGGTGTCCAGGACGTGCGCGAACAGGAAGAAGAACGTCAGCACACCGGTGATGCGGTGGGCGACCCAGGACCACATGCCCAGGTCGCCGCGGTAGAGCGTTCCGCCCCCCTTTGAGGTGCCCGCCCGCTCGGGTGCGGTGGTGCCGGCCATGCGCAACGGCCTCCAGCGTCAGTGGTGGACTGGTCTCCGGTACGTGGCGTACGCGGACCTTGACCCCCGGATGCTAGACCCGCTCGAGCCACCCGACCCAACAGCCTGACCCGTCTGTGAGCGACGAGACACCGGGTGGTCACCGGATCGATCCACCTCACAGGCCGGGGCCTCCGGTTGTGCGGCGCCGATCACCCCGACGGGTGACCGGCACCGTCCACAGCGGACCTCGTCGCTGGTCAACGCGGTCGGTAGGTGGCCACCCCCTGGATCACGGCCAGGTCGACGTGGATCTCCGGCTGGACCGGTCCGGTGAACGGCGGCAGCCGCACGGGTTGGGGCACGCCGGGCAGGTGGATGACCAGGTTCACACCGAGGCGGGTCGCGATGAGCCGTCCGGTGAGGTCGCGGGCGTTGCCCGCCCGGACGTTCTCGGCCGGGTCCTGGAGCGACCAGTTCAGGTTCTCCACCAGCGCCCCGTAGAGGTGGGCCTTGCGCATCGGGTGGGCGGCGGTGAAGTCCGCGACCTGGTCGGCGATGCCCGTGGCGGAGGTCACTACGTCGTGCCTGAGGTTGACCGGCGGGATGCCGGCGACGTGGGCGACCGCCGCGTACAGGCCGCCCGGCGCCGGTGGCGGCGCGGACGGCAGGCCGTTCGCGGTGAGCTGGAGGTGCGCCCGGGCCTCGTCGACGAGCTCGGGCGGCACCGGCGGGTGCGGCGGCGGGGCGATCAGCGGGGCGATCGGAGGTGGCGGCGGTGCGGGTCGGGTGTTCGGAGTGGACGGTCCGGTGCCGGGTGCGGGCTGGGCGAGGAGGGTGTTCAGCCTGGCCTGCGCGTCCTGGAACCTGGTCTGCGCGTGGGCGATCGCCGGGTGCAGGGGCGCGGAGGACGAGGTGGGCAGGTGGCCGTACGCGGTGTTGGCCTGCGCCAGGGCGATCGTCGCGGCGTCCAGTTCGGCGGTGGCCGCGAGGACGTCCGGGCGCGTGTTCGGGGCGACGGCGGGTTGGGTGCCGTTCGTCGTGGTCCCGGGGTGGGCCGGTGGTCCCGAGTGGGTGTCACTCGGCGGCGTGATGGTGATGACCGGCGGCGTGATGACCGGCGGGGTGGTGCCGGGTGGGGTGGTGCCGGGTGGCGGGGGAGGCGGCGTCGGGCGGTTGAAGTCGGCGATCCGCTGGTCCACCTCGATGCGGGCGTTCCACCAGTCGCGCTGGCGGAGGTCGGCCTCGGCGCGGCGGTCGGCCAGCGCGACCTCGGCCGCGGTGATCCTCGCCTCCAGCGCCACGATGGCCTGCTCGACCTGCTGCTGCGTCCGCTGTGCGGTGTCACGCTCGTCCGCCGCGCGCTGGGCGGCGTCACGGCCGGTGTCCAGGTCGGTGTCGGCCACGTCCAGGTCGCCCTGGGCGGTCGCCAGGGCGCCGTTGGCCAGGCCGAGGTCGGTCCGCGCCTGTGCCGCCGCCTGCTGCGCCCGGTCGGCCGTCAGCTGGGCCGCGGTCTGCTTCCCGATCGCCTCGGTGTTCGCGGCCTGCGCGTCGTGGGCGACGTCGGTCGCCGTGTCGACCTCGGTCTCGCGGGCGTCACGGGTGGCGCGGGCGTCGTCGACCTTGCCGACCAGGTCCTTGGCCACCGCGTCGGTGGCGATCGGCGGCGCGTTCCCGGGGCGGGCGTCGAGGTGCGCGTCCAGGTCGCCCTGGGCGACGTCCAACGCCGCCTGCGCGTCGGCCAGCCTGCGCTGCGCCGCCGCCAGCTCCGCGTTCGCGTCCGCCAGGTCGCGCGCGGTGGCCCGCACCTCGGCGTCGGCGTCGCCCAGCGCCGCGCGGGCGTCCTGGAACGCCGAGTCGAGGGCCGGGATCTGCCTGCGCAGGTCCTCGACCACCCGGTTCGCGTTGTCCCGCTCGGTCCGCGCGTCCTGGACGGCCTGCTCCAGCGCGGGCACGCGGCCCGCCTCGGTCTGCTGGTTGCCGATCGCGGTGTTGTGCCGGACCTTCGCGTCCGTCAGGTCCCGCTGGAGCCGGGCGACGTCGGCGGCGACCTCGTTGATCACGGCCTGCGCGGCGTGCCGGGCGCGGTCCACCTCGAGCTCCGCGTCGCGCCACGCCTTGGCGGTGTCCTTGACCGCGGTCTGCGCGGTCTCCAGCTCGGTGCCCAGGCCGCGGCCCAGCACCGCCTCGGTCTCCGCCGACGGCATCCGCACCGACGCCGAGCCGGGCACGCTCAGGTCGACCACGCTGGTGCGGCCACCGATCGTGGCGACCACGCGGTACTCCACGTCGAAGTCGACCAGGCCGGTGCGGCCCTGCGGCTTGAGGTTGTTGACCTTGTTGTTCGTCGCGCCGCCGGACAGCGCCTCGGCGTCCTCGGCGGCGTGCCGGGTCTCGACGCCGCCGGTGGCGAAGCTCGCGGTGTCCTTCGGGTCCTGGCTCGGCGCGACCGACGCGCTGCCGGTCGCCCAGCCCGCCGACACGTCGCCGGTCTCGCTGTGCTTGGCCTCCCCGGACGTCGTGGTGACCGACGACCTCGGGTTCTCCAGGTTCACGCCGTCGCTCAGCCCACCCAGCCGCGGGTTGACCAGCTTGGCGTACACCTTCACGTCCGCGTGCTGCCCGAACGTCAGCGCGGCCTCGTGCAGCCCCGGCACGGCCAGCGGGCCGTCGAGCATGTCCGGCAGGCTCGGCTGGAGGTTCTCCGAGCTCAGCGTGGACAGCAGCGTGTTCAGCGGGCCGGTGCCCTTGCCGGTGATGCCCTGGTTCGCGCCCGCCGCGGTCAGCGCCTGGATCGCCGCGGCACGCAGGTCCCGCGCGCCGCGGAAGTTCTCCACCGACGCCTTGGGCGGCAACGTGGCCGGGTTGCCGTTGTGCTGCCACGCCGCCGCCGCGTCCGGCGTGCCCTCGGCGGCGGGCCGGACGGTCGTGGTGGACGCGTAGCCGGCCGGTGGCGTGGCGGCCGGGGTGAACACCTTCTGGTTGTCGGCGTGCAGCCGCACCCCGATGTCCTGCGGTCGGCCGGTGGCCGTGGTGACGACCTGGTCGCCCTTCTCCACCACCAGCTCGAACTCGATCGGCACGGTGTACTTCGCCGCCGGGCCGCCGCCCGCGTGCAGGTGGCCGAACTGCTCGGTGGTGGCCTTCGTGACGGTGCTGCTGTGCTGCTGGCCGACGTTCGCCGCCGCGATCACGCCGACGCCGCCGGACACGTTCGGGTTCGCGCTGCCGGGCTGGGCGAGGCCGGGCGACTTGAGGCCGACGCCCCAGCCGGTGGCCCTGCCCAGGCCGTCGGTGACCTTCTTGGCGCCCGCGATCGTGTGCTCCATGTCGACGCCGTCGTTCACCACGCCGGTGAATTTCGGCGCGTCGGTGATCCGCGCCTTGAGCGTGACCTGGTAGGTGTCCTTGCCGAACGTGCCCGGCTGGTGCAGCAGCAGCGGCACGCCGCCGTCCAGCGCGCTGTCGATCATCGCCTTGACGCTCGTCGGCGAGGTGAAGTCGACCAGCCGCTGGAAGTTGTTCATCGAGTCCTTGAGCACCGAGTCCGGCACCAGGTCGCTCTTGAACACCCCGCCGGTGCGCGTGTTGAGGTCGTTGATCAGCCCGGGGACCAGGCTCGACAGGTCCGGCGCGGTGTCCAGCGTGCTCAGGCCGAGCGAGCTCGGGTTGTCCTGGGTCAGCGTCGCCGGCGGCGTCATCGTGCCGAACGTCGGCGGGGGCGTCTTGGGCTGCACGTCCGGCAGCACGCCCAACTGGCGCGCCACGTCCTCGCTGACCCGCACGAACACACCGCCGGGCAGGGTGACCTTGGCGCCCTCCACGCGTGGCGTGCCGCCGTAGACGGCGTTGCCGGACCGGCTCTCGCCGACCACCGTGACGTCCGCGTCGAGCTGGATCAGCACGGTGCGCGCGGTGGGCGGGGTGACGAAGTTGCGGTCGACGCTGCCGCTGATCTCGGTCGCGGTGGTCTTGGACGACGAGTACGGCGTGGCCTTGCCCGCCACCGCGAAGCCGCCGGAGCCGGACGTGGGCTTCGGCTGGCCCGCGGGCGGCGGCGCCACGATCGGCTTGATCGGCACGTTGAGGCCGCCGGTGAGGTCGACCGTGTGGCTGCTGGTCTTCGCGTCACCCGCCTTGTAGCCGCCGGTGGTCGCGTTCTCGGTGCCGGTGTTGTCCGAGATCGACACCAGCTTCGGGTTGCCCAGCTCGATCGCCATGCCGATCGCGCCGGAGCGGTCGGTGACGCGGCGGCCGTACTTGAGACCGTTCTCCTGCATGCCGGTCTCGGTGAGCTTGCGCAGGTTGGCCTTGATGCTCTCCGGGCTGAACAGCTTGTCGATCTGGTTGCGCGCCTCGGTGCCGGGCACGGTCAGCGACGAGTCGCCCCGCGCCGCCCGGTTGAGCGCCTCGATGGCCTGGTCGCGCACCGCCTCGGTGTTGACCACCGCCTCGACGTGCAGGAACTCCGGCGCGGCCGGCCTCGGCACCGGCGGGTTGAGCAGGTCCTTGATCGTCGGCGGGGCGTCCAGCCTGGTGGAGACCGGCGTGCCGGGCGCGAAGCCGGACGGGTCGTGGTCCATCGACGAGCTGTCCGACACCCACAGGTGCACCGGGCCCGAGATCCGGTCCAGGCTCGCCACGCCGGGCGGGTTGGGGCCGCCGGTCCTGGCCACCACCTTCGGCTCGGGAACCTGGAGGAACGGCGAGCCGGGCGTGACGCGCTTGACCCACGCCCGGTTGCGGCTGAACGTGGTGATCTCGACGTCGAACTCCAGGTCCTGCGCGAAGACCTGCGCGTCCGGGCTGCCGACGTTGAGCCCGGTGCTGGTGACCGTGGGCCCGCCGGTGTTCTTGCTGCCCCACCCGTAGGTGTACTTCGCGCCGAACTGCGGGGTCGGGGTGAGCGCGGCGTTCCCGGTCTTGACGGGGAACACGACCTTGCCCTCGACGCCGATGTTGACCGACTTCTGCGTGGCGGTGGTGCTGTCCAGCTTCGGCGCGGTGTTCGCCAGGCCGCGCACGTTGCGCGCGTCGACCTGGCCGAGGTGCGCGCTGGACGACGGCCGGGCCCGGACGGTGATGTTGACGTACTCGTTGGTGCTCAGGCCGCGCTTCTTCAGCTGCACCTGCACACCGGGGCCGAGCAGGCTGTCCATCTTGGTCTTCAGCGCGGTCGGGGACAGCTCCGCGTCGAGCTTGCGCTGGTTCGCCAGGGCCTCCGCGACGTCGGCCAGGCCCTGGCCCTTGCGCGCGCCGGCGTCCGGGGCGTTCCAGCCGGGCAGGAACTTGCCGAACCCGGGCAGCTCCCGCAGCGCGGTCTGGACCTGCTGCTGCACCTGCGCGCCGGGGCCGAACTCGCCGACCTTGACGTTGCCCGCCGCCAGGTCCGCGGCCAGGTAGGGCGGGAGGTACTTGGTGCCCGCCGTGCCCGGCTTGGTCAGCCCGGCCCGGGTGCCCGGCGGCACCGGCAGTGCCAGCGCGGCGGCCTCGGGCAGCCCCACCCTCATGTAGGTGGTGACCGGCATGACGACGTCCGCGCCGTTGGGGGTGCGGATGTGGACGTTCGCGGTCACCTTGTACAGGCCGGTCTCGCCCTTGAGCTGGATGCCGGTGCGGGTGCTGGAGTTCGTGCCCGCGTTGGACGACTCCGAGGTCCGGGCCGAGTAGCCGCCGGTGATGCCGCCCGTGCCGCCGATCACGTCCGGCAGGCCCACGCCGCCACCGACACCGGCGGCGAGGTCGAAGCCCGCCTTGGTGGTGGCGGTCAGGGAGCTGCCGGTGGTCTGGGTCTCGTGCAGCCGCAGTTGGCCGGCGTCGTTCGTGCCGACCAGTTCGGCGGTGAGCAGGGTGGCCTTCATCTGCACCGCGTTGGCCTTGCTGCCGTGCGGGCTGACCAGGTCCGGTGACGTGACCCAGCCGTTGAGCATCGCGCCCAGGTTGTCGCGGACGGTGGTGGGGTTGAGGAAGTCCTGCAACGCGGTCCGGCCCGGCGCGCCGATCTTGGTGATCGACGGGTGCATCTTCGCGGCGACGTCGGTGAACGCCTGCTTGGCGTCGAAGTCGGTGACGGCTTCGGGCGCGGGGTGCTCCAGCTTCGCGCCCCAGCCCGGCGGCAGGGCCGCGGCCGGTTGCGCCTTGCCGGAGTTGGCGATGGTCTCCAGGTCGTTCGGCACGGCGAGCGTGACGCCGCCGTTGACCGCCTGGGTGGGTCGCGCGTTGCCGTTGGCGGCGGTGAGCGTGACCTCGAAGGAGACCGGGACGTCGACGTTGGTCGAGCTCTCGCCGCCGCGGATGGCCCGCTGGTCGACGGTGCCGGAGGACGTGTTCAGCGTGGTGGCGGGCGTGGCGAGCTGCGCCTTGCCTGCCAGCGACCCGTACGGCCCGACGCCCGCGCTCGCCGCCGCCGCGAGGCCGACGTCGTTGGCGGTGGTGAGGTTGGTGGCGGTGCCCGTGGTGGCGCCGGAGTGGACCGTCATGTCCACCTTGGTGGTGGTGGACGGCGTGCTGGTGGCCGCGGCGACGTCGGCCGGGGGCAGCATGGTGGCGCGGACGTTCGCCTCGTACCAGGTGCCGTCGATCTTGACCTGGAAGGCGCGGCCTTGGCCGAGGAACGACTCGAAGTTGTTCTCCAGCGCGCTTTCGATGACCACGGCGTCGTCCGGCGTGATGCCGGTCATGGCGGCGGTGACGTGCTGTGCGCCTCGCACGTCGGTGGGCGCGACGGTGCCCAGCGCCTTGCCGTGCTGGACGAAGTCGGGCAGGTTCCGCGACGCCAGCACGGGGCGCGGGGCGGGGTTGGGCGCCGGGGTCGGCGCCGGGGCGGGCGCTGTCGCGGACGCCGGGGCGGGTGCCGGGGTGGTCAGGTTGACCATAGGGATCGGCGCGGAGATCGGCGGTGGCGTCGGGGTCGGTGTGGAGCGGAACGGGTTGCGCCACGGGGAGTTCGGCGGCGCGGAGCGCGTGGACGGGCCGGCGGTCGGGGTCGTGGTGGAGGGCTGGGCCGGGCCGGTGAAGTAGTCGTCCAGCATGGCCTGGAAGGAGTTCGCCGGGTTGAAGTTGTTCCACTTCGTGGGTGTCCGGTTGAACTCCCGGTTGAGCGCGTCGATGTTGTCCTGGTAGCGCACCGGGCCGTGGGGGAACTGGTTGTACTGGCTGGGTTTCCCGTCGCGCTCGGCCAGGGCGTCGGTGATCCGGCGGGCCAGCAGCTCGGTGACGGCCTCGTCGGGGTTGATGTTCCTGTTGTAGACGCCGCCCTGCCCCTCGCGGTGCGCGAAGGTCTGGTGGCTGCCCACGGAGTGCACGTGCATGAACTCGTGGGTGAGCAGGTGGCGGATCGCGTCGGCCTTGCGGGTGGCGTCGGTGGTGAGGCCGTCGAGGTGGTCGGTGTTGAGCAGCACGTGCCCGTTGATCGCCCGCGCCGGGTTGGTCAGCGTGCTCTCGACCAGCCCCTGGCGGGTCGCGTCGACGTCGCCGTTGGGGCCTGCCTTGGCCTGCACGACCTGGTCCAGCAGGGCGTCGAGCTCGGCGACGGTGGCGGGGTCGCGGTCGTTGAGCCCGCGCAGGAAGTCGGGGGACACGAGCCGGTCGCGGACCTGCTGCGGGTCGTTGAGGCCCTGGCCGCGGAGCTGCTCGGCGGTGAGGTCGGACTCGCCCCGGTTGTCGGTCTTCAGCGCCGTGTCGAGCTCTTGTTGGACGGCGAAGTGCTTGGCGAACGTCTGCTGGTCGAGTTGGACGACCAGGTCGGGGTTCACGTTCGGGGTGGTGGTGATGCCGTGGTCGGCGTTCAGCGTGTCGAAGAGCGCGTCGAAGCCCGCCTGGACCTGGCCGATGTCCACCTGGACGCCCGCGATCTCCAGCGGGGCCGGGGTGATGACGGCCGGGAGGCGGTCGAGGATGCCGTCCTTCAGGGCGGTGTCGCGGACGTCCGAGAACGGGCCCGCGGGGGTGGCGGGCGCGTTCGGCTGGGACGTGCCGGGTGGTGGCGGCGCCTGCGGGCCGGGCGGCGGCGGGGGTGCCTGGGTGCCGAAGGCGGGCGCAGGTGGCGGGGGCGCTTGCGGGCCGCGTGACGTCGTCGGCGGTGGTGGGGGTGGCGGGGGCGCGGAGCTCTGCTGCGCGTGCGTTCCCGGCGGGGGCGGTGGCGCGGGAGGGCCCGAGTTCTGCTGCGTGGGCAGCGGTGGGGGCGGCGGCGGAGGCGGGGGCACCGACGACTGCTGCGTGGAGGTCGCCGCCGGTGGGGGCGGCGGAGGCGGGGGTGGCGGGGGCGCGACGGGGCCGGTGTTCTGCTGGACCGTCGTCGGTGGGAGCGGTGGTGGTGGCGGGGGCGGCGGCGCGGGTGGGCCGACGTGCCGGGTGTCGGGCTGGACGTCGGCTCCGGCGGCGGGCGCGGTCGTGGGGTCGGGGTCGGGCTGGGTGCCGTACTCGGGCGGGCGGGGCGGCGGGGTCTGGGTCGGCGAGTCCGGGTTGTGCAGGGTGGTGTGGTCGGCGTCGGGCACCATCACCTGGCTGTCGGTGGTGCGCTCGATCTGCCACAGGTGCCGCGGCTTGATCGACGGGTCGCCGTGGACACCGGCGCCCATCAGGCCGTCGTCGTCCACCACGAGGTTGGACTGGGTGTGGCCGGGCGGCAGGGGCTTGCCGTCGCTGTTGAAGATGCGGGCACCCGGACCGGGCGCGTCCTTGTACTCGTCCGGCAGGCCGAAGTAGTGCGCGACCTCGTGGGCGAGCACGTTCGACGAGGTCTGCGTGCCCCAGTTGAGCTGGTCGGCGTCCTTCGCCGAGGTCAGGTCGATGGTGGTGTGGGCCTGGGCGGGGTCGGTGACGAACTCCACCCTGGCGTGGAACTGGTCGCCGGAGGGCAGCCGGTAGCCCTGGTTCAGCAACCGGTCGACGCCCTCGGTCGTCTTCTTCTGCACGCCGTCCACATCGGACTCGGTGATGCCGTCACCGGGCTTGAGGTAGACCTTGAGGGTGTACTCCTTCACCCACTTGCCGGGGGCGACCTCCATCCGGCGCACGTCGTGCTTGATGAGACCGGTGATGGAGTCGACGTTGCCCGGCGTGCTCGACCGCTGCACGTCGGCCACTTCGGTGTCGACCGTGCGCACGGGCGCCTTGTCCCGCACCGGGTCCCACAGCGCCGAGGGCTGCGGGTTCTTCGGTGCGGACCAGTCCGAGGTGGTCGCGGTGCTGTGCCGCCAGGACTCGTCGGCGGCGACGTCCTTGGTGGTTCCCGCCGGTGGGACGACGTCCGGTGTGATGACGCCGTCGGGCGTGGGGACCGCGGACGGAGTGGGGACGTCGGACGATGGAGCGCCTCGCGTGCCCGACGTGCTGTCCGGCCGGGTGGTGCCGAAGTAGTCGTCGACCATCGTCTGGAAGGTGCCCTCGGCGTCGAACTTGACCCACTTGCTGGTCTTGTTGAACTCCTTGTTCAGGTCGTCGACGTTGTTCTGGTAGCGGTTGTCGCCGTTGTCGGGGAACTGGTTGTACTGGCTGGGCTTGCCGTCGCGCTCGGACAGCGCGTCGGTGATGGTGCGGGCCAGGATCTCGGTCATGGCCTCGTCGGGGTTGATGTCCTTCTTGAAGACGCCTCCCTGCCCGTCGCGGTGCGCGAACGTGACGTCGCTGCCCGCGGAGTTCAGGTGCATGAACTCGTGGGCGAGCAGGTGCCGGATCGCGTCGGCCTTGCGGCTCTGGTCGGTGGTGAGGCCCCCGAGGTGGTCGGTGTTGAGCAGGATGTGGCCGTTGATCGCGCGCGCCGGATTGGTGAGCGTGCTGTCGACCAATTTGGCCCGCTCTACGCCGAGGTTGCCGTTCGGGCCGATCTTGGCCTGGACGACCTGGTCGAGCAGGGCGTCGAGGCGGGCGATCGTGGTCGGGTCGTTGTTGCTGAGGCGGTGCATGAAGTCGGGCGACAGGACCTCGTCGCGGACCTGGCGCGGGTTGGCGATGCCCTGGGCGTTGAGCTGATCGACCGTGACGTCGGACTCACCGCGGTTGTCCGTCTTCAGCGCCGCGTCCAGCTCTTGTTGGACGGCGAAGTGCTTCGCGAAGGTGTGCTGGTCGAACTGGACGATCAGGTTGGGGTCGACGTTGGGCGTCTTGGTGACGCCGTGGTCGGCGTTCAGGGTGGTGAACAGCGCGTCGAAACCGGCCTGGATCTGGGCGATGTCGACCTGGACGTCCGCGATGGTCATCGGCGCGGGCGTGATGTCGGCCGGCAGGTTGTCGAGGATGCCGGTCTTCAGGGCGTTGTCGCGCCGCGTCGAGAACGGGCCCGCCGGTGCGGTGGGCGCGTTCGACTGCCCGGGGGGCATGCCGGGCGGCGGGGGGATCAGCGCGCCGAACGCCGGCGGCGGTGGGGGCGCTTGGGTCCCGAAACCGGGCGGCGGCGGGGGCGGGGGCGCGCCGAATCCGGGCGGCGGTGGGGGTGGCGGAACTCCGACGCCGGGAGGCGGGGGAGGCGGCGGCACCTGGTTGCCCGGTGGTGGCGGCGGGGGTGGCGGCACCTGGTTGCCGTGGCCCGGCGGTGGGGGCGGTGGCGGTGGCGGCACGGGGGTTTGCGTGGACGACGGGCTGCCGGGCGGCGTCGTGTCGGTGGAGGGTGCCGGTCGGGTGGTGAGCGGGGCGGGGCTGCTCGGTGGCGCGGTGGTGGCGGCGGGCGGCGCGGGCCGCGTGCTCACCGGGGCCGGTGGGGGCGAGGTGACCGGCGCTGGGGTGGCCGGCGCTGGGGTGGCCGGCGCTGGGGTGGCCGGTGGGGGTGAGGCGGGAGGCGCCGGCGGCGTGGAGGGGCTGGTGTTGGCCGGCGGGGTGGTGACGGGCGGGGTCGCGGCAGGCGGGGTGACGACCGGTGCTGCCGGTGGCTTGACGGTCGTCGGCGGGGCGGTGACAGGTGGCGTGACCGGCTTGGGCGCGGTCGTGTCGGGTGCCGGTGGGCTGGTCAGGCCGGGTGCGGGCGGTGCGCTGATGGTCGGCTTCGGCGCGGGCGGCGGGGTGGAGGGGGAGGCGGCCGGCGGCGCGCTGATCGGGGGTGCGGAGGGCGCGCTCACCGGTGGCGTGGTGGTGGGGGATGCCTTCGGGCCGGTCACCGGGGGTGCGGTGGTGCTGGGGGTGTTGATCGGTGGGGTGGTGGTGGGGGACGGCTTCGGGTTGGTCGCCGGGGGTGCGGTGGTGCTGGGGGTGCTGGTGCTGGGGGTGCTGACCGGTGGCGTGGTGGTGGGGGACGGCTTCGGGTTGGTCGCCGGGGGTGCGGTGGTGCTCGGGGTGCTGGTGCTGGGGGTGCTGGTGCTGGGGGTGCTGACGGGTGGCGTGGTGGTCGGGGACGCCTTCGCGCCGGTCGTCGGAGGTGCGGTGGTGCTCGGGGCGTTGGGGGAGGGCGTGCTGACCGGGGGTGCGGTGATGGTCGGCTTCGGCGCGGGCGGCGGGGTCGAGGGGGAGGTGGCCGGAGCCTTGCTGATGTTGCCGTCGCCGGTCGGGGGCTTGGGCGCGTCGAAGACGCCCTTGCCCGGTCCGCCGGTGAACTTGCTCGAACGGTCCGCTCCACCCGTCGCACCCGGCGCACCTGCCGCCGGCGGTGCTGCCACCGGGGGCGCGGCCGGTGCGCTCGCGGACGGCGGGGCGCTCGTGGTCGGCTTCGGGGTGGTCGAGGGCGGAGCCGTCGCGGTGCCGGGGGTGCCGGCCGCCGCGCCGGGCGTGCTGGTGCCCGGCGTGCTCGGGCTGGGGGTGCTCGGGCTGGGCGTGCTGATGCCGGGAGCGCTGGTGCCGGGAGTGCCCGGCGTGCCGGAGCCGGGTGCGCTGATGGTCGGCTTCGGAGCCGGCGGCGGGGTGGAGAGCGAGGTGGACGGGGCCTTGCTGATGTTGCCGTCGCCGGTGGGTGGCTTGGGCGCGTCGAAGAGGCCCTTGCCGGGTCCGCCGGTGAACTTGCTCGACCGGTCCGACCCACCCGTGGCACCGGGCGCGCCACCGGGAGCCATCGGAGCGCCGGACGCCGGGGGCGGCGACGCGGTCGAAGCACCGGGCAGGGGGCTGCCGGCACTGCGGGCCGCCGTGCTCCCTCCCGGCGTGGTGGCACCCGTCACCGGGCCCGCACCCGTCACCGGGCCCGCACCCGGCGTCGGACCGCCCTTGACCGAAGGCCCGCCGGACGTGGTCGAACCGGACGGGATCCCACCGGACGGGACCCCACCGGACGGGACCCCATTGGGCGGCACCGCGCCGGGCACACCACCGCCGCGCGAGCCACCCGTCCCAGGCGGCGTCACGCCGGAAACCCCGGGCACGTTCTTGACCGGACCGACCGACGACCCACCGGGCGACTTGGACCCACCCGGGGCGTTCGGCCCGGACGCACCCGGAATGCCCGAAACCGGCCCCACCGAAGGACCGCCGGTGCCACGCGACCCACCGGGCGGCGTCACGCCGGGAGCACCGGGCAGGTTCTTGACCGGCCCGACCGAAGGCCCACCGGACGTCTTGGACCCACCGGTCCCGTTCGGCCCCGTCGCACCGGGCAGGTTCGTGATCGGAGACACCGACGGCCCACCGGAGGTCTTGGACCCACCCGGCAGGCTCGGCCCGGTCGCACCCGGCACGTTCTTCACCGGCGTGACGGACGGCCCACCCGCACCCTTGGTCCCACCGCCGGTCCCGTTCGGCCCCGTGGCACCGGGCAGGTTCTTGACCGGCCCGACCGAAGGTCCACCGGACGTCTTGGACCCACCCGTTCCGTTGGGCCCGGTCGCACCGGGCACGTTCTTCACCGGCGTGACGGACGGCCCACCGGCGCCCTTGGTCCCACCCGACCCGTTCGGCCCGGACGCGCCCGGCACGTTCGTCACCGGCGTCACGGCGGGCCCGCCGGCGCCCTTCGCGCCGAGCGGGCCGTTGCCGGGTGAGCCCGGTGGCCGCTGGGCGTTCGAGTTGGGGTCGATCTTGGTGAACTGGTCGCGGCTGAACTGGTCGTTCTGCACGTGCGTCTGCACGGTGGCCTTCAAGCCCGACTGGACGTTGCCCATCGCGCTCGACGCCTTGTTCGCCTGCTGCACCGAAGCGTCGTTGGAGCTGTTCAACGCGGGTACGGCGACGATCCCGATGGGGCCGAGCGCGTTGGGCGCGAGCTTGAGCCCCTGCAACCCGCTGGAGATGGCCGCGAGCCGGGACTGCAGGTCGCCGGCGCGCTTCTGCGCGCTCTCCATGGACGACTCGCTCATCCCGAAGCCGCTGTTGCCGGTCGGCCCGCCCGGTGACGGCGGTGGCCCGGGCGGTGGTGGCGAGGACGGGTTGCCCGAGGGACCCGGGGTCGTGTTCGTGTCGACGCCGCCACCGCGTGCCATGGCTGGTTCTCCGGTGTTCTAGGACTAGACCTGGACGGAACTGCTGGACGACTGGCCCGAGGCCGGCTTCGAGTACTGCGACTGGAACGAGTCGTAGCTCGACTTCGCCGCCTCGCCCGCCGCCTTGGCGTCGTTCGCCGCCTGCTCGACGCTCGTGCCCGCCGCCTCGGCCTTGCGCGAGGCCTCCTCGGCGGCCTTGATGTCGGCGTCGCTGCCGGACGCGAACGCCTTGGCGTTGGCCTCGGCCGCCGCCGCGTTGGCCGCCGCGAAGTCCACGTTCGCCTGCTCGTACTTGGCGTTCGCCTGCTTCGCCGCGTCGTTCTTGGCCGACAGCTCGGTCTCCGCGGACGTGCGCGCCGGGTCGTCGGACCCGGGGTTGTTGCGCTTGTACTCCTCGTACGCGGCCTTCGCGGCCTCGTCGGAGGGCTTGGCGTCGGTCAGCGCCTGGTTGCTGGCCTTGGCCGCGTCGGCGACGTCGCGGCTCTCCTTCGCGGCGGCCTCGGCGGCCTTCGCGGCCTCCGAGCGCGCCGAGTCGGCCTCGACCTTGGCCGAGTCGTACTTCGCCATCGCGGCGTCGTAACCGGCCTGGTCGCCGCGCGCGGCGGCGGCGTTGGCCTCGTCGATGGCCGAGCTGACCTTGTCGTTCGCCGCGGCGGCCTTCTCCGAGGCGGTGTTCAGCTTCTCGTTGGCGGCCTTGGCCTCCTCGGCGGCCTTGGTCTCCGCCTCCTTGGCCTGCTCGTACTTCTTGTTCGCCTCTTCCGCCTTCTTGTTGGCGTCGGAGACCTTGTCGTCCTGCACGTCCTTGGCCAGCGCCTTGTCGATCTCGCGGTCGACGCCCTTCTGCGCCTTCCACGACTCGTAGCCGACCTCGGCCACGTCGGCGATGTTCTCGAACCGGTCCCAGCCCTTGCCGACCTTCTCGGTGATCTCGTCCAGGTTCTTGATCCGGCCCATCTGCCTGGCCAGCGCCGCGGTCAGCCGGGCGATCCGGGAGGCGATGTTGATGCCGAGCGTCACGGCCTTGCCGACCGCGAAGCCGATGTAGGCCGCGATCGACGCGCCGAACGTGATGACCGCGGTGGCGGCGGCGATCAGCGCGCCCGCCAGCAGCGACCCGAGCAGCTGGGCGATCAGGTCGCGCACGATGTCGCGCAGCACGGACACCAGCACACCGCAGATCGCGACGATCTTGGCCTTCTGCTCGACGGCGTTGGCCAGCGAGTCCAGCTCCTGGCCCATCGTCTCCATGTTCTTCTGGAACGCCTCGGCCGACGCGCCGGTCCACCCGTCGACCCCGCCCAGCTCGCGGCGGTGGTCCTCGGCCAGCACGCGCAGCTCGGCGGCCTGCTTCTTGGTCGCCTCGACGTTGGCGTTGATCTCGTCGGGGTCGCCCATCAGCTGGTCGAGCGGTTCCTTCAGGAACGACACGTGCTCGATCAGCCAGCCGATGCCCGCGCCGAGGATCGTGCCGAACGGGTCGACCGCCAGCATGGCCATGGACGACGCCGTGCCGATCGCGGCGAACGTGATGTCCAGCGCCTTCTCGGTCTCGGTCTCCGCGTCCTTGCCGATCGTGGTGATCATCTCGTCCCAGGCCGAGATGAACAGGGAGCCCTTGAACTTGTTCTGCTCGGTGATCTCCATGCCCGGTGGCGAGGCGATGGGGGTGTCGGGGGCGGTCATGGGTCAGGGTCTCCTCGTCACCAGGGCTGGTTGTCGTCGTCCTCGTCGTCACCGGGACGCGCGGCGCGCGCCGGCACCTGCCTGGCCTGCGGAGCCTGGGCAGTCGGCAGCTGGGGCACGGGTGGGCGCGCGGGCTCGGGCTCCGGCTCGGCGTAGTCGGGTTCGGCGTAGTCGGACTCGTCGTCCTCGACCTCGTCGTCCGGGATGGCGTCGCTGACCATCCGCATGGCCTCGGTGCCCTCGCCGAGCGGCTCGAACGCGGCCATCACCTGCTGCGCGGCCTGCTTCTGCGCGACCTTGGCCGTCTGCATGATCAGGGCGGTGAGGCGGGCGGAGCCGAGCTCGGTCGCGCGGTGGCCGAGCCGGATGTCGAGCAGGCCCCCGTTCGGGCCGACGGTGATCGTCACCGCGCCGTCCGGGCTGGACGCCGTGGCCTGCGAGTTCTGGAAGTTCTCCTGGAGGTCCGCCGACTTCCGCTGGAGATCGGCCAGCTTTGCCTCGAAGTTGTCGAGCCACTGCTGGGGGTCCAAGTCAACCTCCTAGGGGGGATATCGGTGCAGGTTGGAGTGCACCCCAACCCGCCAACGCCGCCCCAACGCCCCACCAACGGGTCAACCTGCGGGCACCCGAACCCGGCCGGCCCCCCGTGCCGCCGGCCCGCCACGTCACCCGGTCCACGTATTGACGGTGAGTAACCGCCTACGACGCCGGGAAGTCACCAGATCACTACGAGTGGCGGAGTCGCCTGATGGCACCAACGATTAGGTCACGTGCGGACCGGTACGTGCGCGGGTGTCATTACTACGGGGTACGGTTCGCCACTCGGAAGCCCCGACGGCCCGCCGTCGGGATTTGTCTGCTCCTAGACGAGCAGGGAGGGAGACGAGCCGTGCGTCGTCGAATGCGTGGCCTCGCGGTGGCCGCGATCGCGCTGACCAGCGTTCTCACGATGGCCGCGTGTGCCAAGGACACCGGTGGCAACAACACCGGGTCCGGGTCCACCAACACCGCCGAGGGCTGCAAGCTGGCGGACAAGCCGCCCGCCGCCGCCGCGACGTCCAGCAGCTCCGCGTCGGGCGACAAGGTCGACGGCAGCTCGCTGAAGGTGGGCCTGGCCTACGACATCGGCGGCCGTGGCGACGCGTCGTTCAACGACTCCGCCGCGGCGGGCCTGGACAAGGCCAAGGCCGACTTCGGCATCGCGGAGGTCAAGGAGCTGACCGCCGCGCCGAACGAGCCCGAGGACGCCAAGCAGACCCGCCTGCGCCAGCTCGCGAGCGAGGGCTACAACCCGATCGTCGGTGTCGGCTTCGCCTACGCCGAGTCGCTGAAGGTCGTCGCGCCCGAGTTCCCGAACGTCAAGTTCGCGATCGTCGACGGCGCGGTCGAGGGCGCGGCCAACGTCACGCCGCTGGTGTTCGCCGAGGAGCAGGGCTCCTTCCTGGCGGGCGTCATCGCCGCCTACAAGTCCAAGGCGTGCCACGTCGGCTTCGTCGGCGGCGTGCAGATCCCGCTGATCCAGAAGTTCGAGGCGGGCTACGTCCAGGGCGCGAAGACCGCCGCCCCGGACATCAAGATCGAGAGCAAGTACCTGACCCCGGCGGGCGACTTCACCGGTTTCCAGGACCCGACCAAGGGCCAGGAGGCCGCGACCGGCCAGATCGAGGCCGGCGCCGACGTGCTCTACCACGCCGCGGGCGCGTCCGGCAAGGGCGTGTTCTCGGCCGCGAAGACCGGCAACGCGCTGGCCATCGGCGTCGACTCCGACCAGTACAACCAGAAGACGGTCGAGGACTCCAAGGACGTCATCGTCTCCTCCATGCTCAAGCGGGTCGACGTCGCGGTGTACGACTTCGTCCGCGCGGTCGCCAAGAACGACCTGGCGAGCCTGCCGAAGGTGTTCGACCTGTCCGTGGACGGCGTCGGCTACGCCACCTCCGGCGGCAAGATCGACGACAACCTGAAGGCGGTCCTCGAGGGCTACAAGGCCCAGATCATCGAGGGCAAGATCAAGGTCAAGTCCACGCCGTAACCCATCCGGCCTCCGGCGCACTGGGCCCTGCGAGCACCCTCGCGGGGCCCAGTGCGTGGTTAGCCCCGGCGCAGCCGGAGATCAGACGGAGCTCCAATGAGTACTACGACCCCTGCCGTCGTCCTGTCGGGCATCACCAAGCGCTTCCCCGGTGTCGTCGCCAACAGCGACGTCCACCTCAGCGTGCAGGTCGGCGAGGTGCACGCGCTGTGCGGCGAGAACGGCGCCGGCAAGTCCACCCTGATGAAGATCCTGTACGGGATGCAGCAGCCCGACGAGGGCACCATCGAGGTGGCGGGCGAGCAGGTCCGGTTCCGCACCCCGGCCGACGCGATCAAGGCCGGCATCGGCATGGTGCACCAGCACTTCATGCTCGCCGACAACCTGACCGTGCAGGAGAACGTCGTGCTCGGGGCGGAGTCCCGGCACGGCATCGGCGGCCGGGCGCGCAAGCGCATCCTGGAGCTGGCCGAGGCCACCGGCCTGACCGTCGACCCCGGCGTGCTGGTCGAACGCCTCGGCGTGGCCGACCGGCAGCGCGTCGAGATCCTCAAGGTGCTCTACCGCGGCGCCAAGGTGATCATCCTGGACGAGCCGACCGCCGTGCTCGTGCCGCAGGAGGTGGACGAGCTGTTCGCCACCCTGCGCGGGATGCAGCGGCAGGGGTTCACGTTCCTGTTCATCTCGCACAAGCTCGACGAGGTGCGCGCGATCGCCGACTCCGTCACGATCATCCGCCGCGGCACCACGGTCGGCACCGCCGACCCGAAGGCCGTCAGCTCCCGCCAGCTCGCCGAGATGATGGTCGGCAGCGAGCTGCCCAGCCCCGAGACCCGCGAGTCCACCGTCACCGACCGCGTCGTGCTGAAGGTGGAGAACCTGGGCCTGGTCGCGGCCGAGGGCACCCGGCCCGTGCTGGACGACATCGACCTGGTCGTGCACGCGGGCGAGATCGTCGGCATCGCTGGCGTCGAGGGCAACGGGCAGACCGAGCTGGTCGAGACGATCATGGGCATGCGCAAGGCGCACCACGGCCGCGTGCTGCTCGGCGACCGCGACCTCACCAGGCTGGGCACGCTGGCGCGGCGCGAGGCGGGCATCGGCTACATCCCCGAGGACCGGCACCGGCAGGGGCTGCTGCTCACCCAGCCGCTGTGGGCCAACCGCATCCTCGGCTACCAGACCCGCCGCCCCGTGGCGAAGGGCCAGTGGCTCGACCTCGCGGGCGCGAAGCAGGACACCCGGCGCATCGTCGAGGACTTCGACGTGCGCACGCCCGGCATCGACGTGGCCGCCCTCGCGCTGTCCGGCGGCAACCAGCAGAAGCTCGTGGTCGGCCGTGAGCTGTCCGGCGACCCGGTGCTGCTCATCGCCTCGCACCCGACGCGCGGCGTGGACGTCGGCGCGCAGGCGCTGATCTGGGACGAGATCCGCGCCGCCCGCGCCCGCGGCCTGGCCGTGCTGCTGATCTCGGCGGACCTGGACGAGCTGATCGGCCTGTCCGACACCATCCGGGTGATGCTGCGCGGCCGGCTCGTCGCGGACGCCGACCCGGCCACGGTCACCCCGGAAGACCTCGGCAGTGCGATGACCGGCGCCACGAGCGCCGAGCACGCGCCTGGCGCGACGCCCGCGCCGGAATCGGAAGGCGAGTAATGGGAATCTTGCGCGGCAAACTGCTGCCGCCCGTGCTGGCGATCCTGTTCTCCGCCCTGCTGTGCGGTATCGCGCTGGTGGTGTCCGGCGCGAACCCGCTGCGGGCGTTCGGGGTGATGTTCGCCCAGGTCGGCGAGGGCACCACCGCCGTCGACATCGTCAACAGCACCGGCACGTACTACATCGCGGCGCTGGCGGTGGCGATCGGGTTCCAGATGAACCTGTTCAACATCGGCGTCGAGGGCCAGTACCGGGTCGCGGCGGTCGTCGCGGCCGTGGTCGGCGGCTCGATCGCCCTGCCACCCGGCCTGCACGCCCTGGTGATCATCCTGACCGCCGCCGTCGCCGGCGCGCTGTGGGCCGCGATCCCGGCGATCCTCAAGGTGACGCGCGGCGTCAACGAGGTCATCTCCACGATCATGATGAACGGCCTGGCGCTCGGCCTGGCCGCGTACCTGATCGGCTCGGACGTGTTCGGCGAGCTGCGCGGCAACAACATCCGCACCCCGGAGATCCCGGAGAGCGGCTGGGTGCCCGGCATCCCGCTCGGCTCGTCCGGCACGGTGTTCGGCCTGGTGTTCCTGGCCGCGCTGCTGGGCATCGGCTACTGGGTGATGATGAACCGCACCCGGTTCGGCTTCGAGCTGCGGGCCTCCGGCGAGTCGTCCACGGCCGCCGCCGCGGGTGGCGTGAACGCCAAGAAGATGGTGCTGATCGCCATGCTGCTCTCGGGCGGCATCGCGGGCCTGGTCTCCATGCCGGAGATCCTGGGCCGCGACCACACCTACAACCTGAACTTCCCGGCCGGCATCGGCTTCTCCGGCATCGCGATCGCGCTGCTCGGGCGCAACCACCCGGGCGGCATCGCGTTCGGCGCGCTGCTGTGGGCGTTCCTGGACAAGTCCGGGCTGGCGCTGGACAACGTGGGCGTGCCCCGCGAGATCGTGACGATCATGCAGGGGGCGATCGTGCTGTCGGTCGTCGTCGCGTACGAGGTGGTCCGCCGGTTCGAACTGGCCGCGCAGCAGCGGCAGGTCGGCCGGCAGCTCGGAACGGTGGATGCGGCATGAGTACTTCCCTGATGAACCCGTCCGAAGCCCCGACCACCGTTCCGCCGCCCCGCAAGGCGCGCCGGATCCCCGGTTGGGCCGTCGGTGCGCTGGGCGTGGCCGGTGCGGTCGTGCTGCTGTCCACCACGTCGTACCTGACCGGTGTGCCGCAGTTGACGTCCACCGGCACCATCCAGACCGCCGTGCGGCTGGCGCTGCCGATCCTCCTGGCCGCCCTCGCCGGCCTGTGGGCGGAACGCGCGGGCGTGGTGAACATCGGCCTCGAAGGCATGATGATCATGGGCACGTGGGGCGCGGCGTGGGCCGGCTACCAGTGGGGCCCGTGGGCGGCACTGGTGTCGGCGGCGGTGTTCGGCGCGCTGGGCGGCCTCCTGCACGCCATCGCGACCGTGACGTTCGGCGTGAACCACATCGTGTCCGGTGTGGCGATCAACCTGCTCGGCGCGGGCCTCACCAAGTACCTGTCCACGCTGATCTTCTTCCCGCTCTCGCACAACCCGCGCGAGTCGCCCGCCGTGCCGAAGTTCGACACCTACTCGGCCTCCGGCCTGTCGGACTGGCTCGGCGAGCTCGAGGCCCAGCAGCGGGTCGGCCTGTCCGACGTCGCCGGCATCCTGCGCGGCCTGGTCACCGGCGTGTCGCCGCTGACCATGCTGGCGATCCTGTTCGTGATCGGCAGCTACCTGGTGCTCTGGCGCACCCGGTTCGGCCTGCGGCTGCGGTCGTGCGGCGAGAACCCGGTCGCCGCGGAGTCCCTGGGCGTCAACGTCTACCTCTACAAGTACATCGCGGTGATCTCCTCGGGGGCGCTGGCCGGCATCGGCGGCGCGGCCCTCGTGCTCAACCCCGGCCAGCCCGGCTACCTGGAGGGCCAGACCAACGGCCGCGGGTTCATCGGCCTCGCCGCGATGATCTTCGGCAACTGGCGTCCCGGCGGCCTGCTCGGCGGCGCGGCCCTGTTCGGCTACGCCGACGGGTTGCAGCTGCGGTCGGGCGGCAAGACGTTCCTGGCGCTGGTCTACGGCGCGGTCCTGTTGCTGGTCGTGCTGGTGATCTGGCAGCTCGTCCGCCGCCGCTGGTTCGCCGCCGCGTTCGGCATCCTGGCCGCCGGCCTGCTCTACGCCGTCTACTACTCGGTGGACGAGGTGCCGAGCGAGCTGACCACCTACGCGCCGCACCTGGTGACGCTGGTCGTGCTGGCCGTCGCGTCGCAACGGCTGCGCATGCCCGCTGCGGACGGGGTGGTGTACCGCCGTGGCTGAGGTCGACTGGGAGCTGCTGCGGACCCGTGCGGTCGAGGCCGCGCAGTCCGCCTACTGCCCGTACTCCGGGCTCCAGGTCGGTGCGGCGGCCGTCTGCGACGACGGCCGGATCGTCGTCGGCTGCAACGTGGAGAACGCCGCCTACGGCGTCGGCCTGTGCGCCGAGTGCACCCTCGCCGGCCAGTTCACGCTGACCGGCGGCGGCAGGCTCGTCGCCCTGGCGTGCCGCAGCGGCACCGGTGAGCTGCTGATGCCGTGCGGCCGGTGCCGTCAGGTGATCTACGAGCTGGGCGGCGCGGCCTGCCTGATCGACACGCCGTCCGGCGTCCTCCCGATGAGCAAGGTGCTGCCCGACGCGTTCGGCCCGGAGGACCTGCCATGACCCACGCCGCGGTGGACGTGATCCGGGCCAAGCGCGACGGCCACCGCCTGACCGACGCCCAGATCGACTGGGTGGTGGACGCCTACACCCGCGGTGCGGTGGCCGACGAGCAGATGTCGGCCCTGGCCATGGCGATCTTCCTCAACGGCATGGACGCCGCCGAGACCGCCCGGTGGACCCGCGCCATGGTCGACTCCGGCGAGAAGCTGACCCTGGACGTCGGCCGCCCCACCGTGGACAAGCACTCCACGGGCGGCGTCGGCGACAAGATCACCCTCCCGCTCGCGCCCCTCGTCGCCGCCTGCGGCGCGGCCGTGCCCCAGCTCTCCGGCCGCGGCCTCGGCCACACCGGGGGCACGCTGGACAAGCTGGAGTCCATCCCCGGCTGGCGCGCGCAGCTCTCGGTGGACGAGGTCGTCGCCCAACTGCGCTCGGTGGGCGCGGTGATCTGCGCCGCCACGTCCGGCCTCGCCCCGGCCGACAAGAAGCTGTACCCGCTGCGCGACGTGACGGGCACGGTCGAGTCCATCCCGCTCATCGCCTCCTCGATCATGTCGAAGAAGATCGCCGAGGGCGCGGAGGCCCTGGTGCTCGACGTCAAGGTCGGCTCGGGCGCGTTCATGAAGTCGCTCGACCAGGCCCGCGCCCTGGCCACGGCCCTGGTCTCGATCGGCTCGGACCACGGCCTGCGCGTGTCGGCCCTGCTGACCGACATGTCCGTGCCACTGGGCCGTGCCGTCGGCAACGCCGTGGAGGTCGCCGAATCGGTCGAGGTCCTGCGCGGCGGCGGCCCGTCCGACGTGGTGGAGCTGACCATCGCCCTGGCCGAGGAGATGCTGTCCCGCGCGGGCGTCTCCGCCTCACCGCGCGACGTCCTGGCCTCCGGTGAGGCCTACGAGACGTGGGCCAGGATGATCCGGGCCCAGGGCGGCGACCCCGACGCCCCACTGCCGGTCGGCGGGCACAAGCACGTCGTCACCGCCCCGTCCGACGGCTACCTGACGACCCTGGACGCCTACGCCGTGGGCGTGGCCGCCTGGCGCCTGGGCGCCGGCCGCGCCCGCAAGGAGGACCCGGTCCAAGCCGGCGCGGGCATCCTGTGCCTGACCAAACCGGGCGACCGCGTGACCAAGGGCCAACCGCTGCTCGAACTGCGCACCGACACCCCTGACGCCATCCCCGCCGCCCTGGAATCCCTGACCAACGGCTACACCATCACCGACACCGCTCCAACCCCCACGCCACTGGTCCTCGACACGATCCGAAGCTGACCGCCCACCACACCGCCCTTCCCCACAGGAGGGCTTCGTGTCATCCCGCCGACCTGGCGCAGCCCTACCGCGCGTGTCAAGGGGGCACTTCCCACCCCCACCGCACTTTGGGCTGGAACCGCCCCCTTGATACGCGTGGTAGCCCTTGTGGAGGTCGGCGGGATGACACGAAACCCGACCAACAACGGGCCCGCAGCATGACCGCCGAACCCCGTCATCCTGCTGATCTGCCCGTCCGGCGAGGACGCTTTTCGCTCTTTCTCCTCTTCCAGCCCAGCCGAAAAAGGCCCGGCCCGCACACAGCGGACCGGGCCTCTCGATTCTCAGCTCAGCGCCAAGCGCCGCCGATCTCTTCAGCGCCAAGCGCTGACGATCAGGCGCCTTCGGCGGTCAGGTCGTCGTCGTCCACGTTCCGGTTGTCGCCCGGCTTGGACCCGTTCTTCCGGGTCCGCCGCTGCGGCCGCGGGAGGGCGGTGGGCGGAGGCGGCGGGGTCGGGGAGCCGCCGCCCAGGATCAGCTCGGCGAACGTGGCCATCGCCTCGTCCAACTGGCCGCCGATGCGCAGCTCCGACTCCTGGTTGCTCTTGCGCACCAGGCCGGCCAGCGAGTCGGCGTCCGGCCGGGTCGACAGCGTGCCCTCGACCTTCGCGATCCCCTGCTCCACCACGCCGGACAGCTCGCCCAGCCGGGCCGCGAAGTCGTCCTCGACCGAGTCGAGCCGGGTCGCCATGGTGTCGAGCCGGGACGTCACCTGCTCCAAGCGCTGCGCCAGCGCCTCCAGCCGGTCCGTCGCGTCGACCCGGTCGCGCGTCTCGTCCAGCGCCGCGTGCAGCGCCTCGCGCGCCTCGTCCAGCTTGCCCGTCATCGTGCTGCGGGTGTCGGCCAACGACGCCACCAGCGACTCGCGGGTCTCGGTGAGCGACGAGTGCAGGCCGTCACGCGTGCTGTTGATGTTGTCGCGGGTCTCGTCCAGCTTGCCGTTCAGGCTGTTCGCGGACTCCGTGACGGAGCGCTGCAACGCCTCGCGGGTGCCGTCGAGGTGCTCGTGCACGCCCTCGTCGACCTCGTCCAGGCGACCGCGCAGCGCGGCCTCCAACGCCTCGATGCGCTCCCGCAACGGCCCGGTCACCGCACCCGGCACCTGCTCGACCTTGCCGTCCTGCTTGTCCAGGTGGCCGTCGAGGTCGTCCAGCCGCTTGTGGATGTGGGAGAGCTTGTCCTCCAGGCCGTCCATCCGCCCGGCGACGCCCTCGAACCGGCCCGCCACCCCGTCGAGCCGACCGTCGAGCTGCGCGAACGGCTTGGCGAGCTTGTCGACCAGGCCCTCGACGGCCCGGCCGATGCCCTGCACCGCGTTGTCCTGCGCCTCCAACCTGGCCAGCGCCTCGTCCAGGCGCTCGGCCAGCACGCTGACCTCGGTCCGGTCGGGCAGCTCGGACAGGCGCTTGCGAACGGAACCCAGCGATTCGAGCGGGGACATCCGCGCGTGGATCTCGTCCAGCGCGTCGAAGATCTGCTGCTGCTCGCTCTCACGGATCTCCGCGGCGCGCGTGAGCATGTTGCGCATCCGATCGAAGGACATCGTGGAGTTGTTGTTCTCGTTCACGGCTCGGGTGCCTTCGTCCAGGGGAGGGGAGACCTCCGGGAGCCTAACCAGGTTGGGGCGGCGGGCAGTAGCGCCCCCCGACCGGGACCGCCTGGATCGACCTTGCATGTACTCCGTTGGAGTGACAGTCGCCGACCTTACCTCAAGGTAACGGCAAGCGCGCCTATGACTGCTCCCCGTGAGCATCCGCCGTGTGAGTGACTAAAGCCCGGTCACCAGTAGCGGAAAGTTCTGCATCACGAGTCCACAACGGCTTCAGCACGGCGAAAGCGACACCCGTACGAGTGGTTATGACCACACCTGGTGACGCGGGGGTGATCATAGCAAATCATGATCATCACAGGTCGGAACGACACGGCGTGTCACCGGTATACGGTGACGGCCATGCCGACCCCGCTGACTCAGGAGCACCTTCGCCGCGCGCCGAAGGTGCTCCTGCACGACCACCTCGACGGTGGCCTGCGCCCCCAGACCGTGATCGAGCTCGCCGAGGCCTGCGGCCACCAGGGCCTGCCCACCACCGACCCGGTCGCGCTGGGCGAGTGGTTCCGCGACAACGCCAACTCCGGCTCGCTGGTCCGCTACCTGGAGGGCTTCGCGCACACGTGCGGCGTCATGCAGGACGAGGCCGCGCTGGTGCGCGTCGCGTCCGAAGCCGTGCAGGACCTCGCCGCGGACGGTGTCGTGTACGCCGAGATCCGATACGCGCCCGAGCTGTTCACCGACAAGGGCCTGAGCCTGGAGCAGGCGGTCGAGGCGGTGCAGGAGGGCTTCCGCCAGGGCGAGGCCGCGTCCGGCGGCCGCATCAGGGTGGGCACGCTGCTCTGCGCGATGCGCCAGAACGACGGCTGGCAGCGCATCGCCGACCTGGTGGTCCGCTACCGGGACGCGGGCGTGGTCGGCTTCGACATCGCCGGGCCCGAGGCCGGGTTCCCGCCCAGCAAGGAGCTGTCGGCGTTCGAGTACCTGCGGCAGCAGAACGCGCACTTCACCATCCACGCCGCCGAGGCGGCCGGCGCGGAGTCGGCTTGGGAGGCCGTGCAGCTCGCGGGCGCGGAGCGGCTGGGCCACGGCGTGCGGCTGGCCGAGGACATCAAGGGCGACGAGGTCGGGCACCTGGCCGCGTACGTGCGGGACCGGCGCATCGCGCTGGAGATGTGCCCGACGTCGAACGTGCACACCGGCGCGGTGGCGTCGCCGGCCGAGCACCCGATCAAGCGGATGGCGGAGCTGGGCTTCCGCGTCACCGTGAACACCGACAACCGGCTGATGAGCATGGTGTCGATGACCAGCGAGTTCGCCGCGGTGGTCGAGACCTTCGGGTTCGGCTGGGACGACCTGCGCAAGTTCACCGTCAACGCCGCCAAGGCCGCGTTCCTCTCGCACGAGGAGCGCCGCGCGCTCATCCAGGACGTCATCGAACCGGCCTACGCCGCCCTCCGGCAGTAGCGGCCGCGCAAGCGGGAAAAAGCAGAGGTCGCGGGCTCCGATGGTGGCCCGCGACCTCTGCTGCTCGTTACCGCCCAGTGCCTAGTGCACCTTGAGCCGGTCCTCGAACGCCGCCACGAGCGTCCGCCACGCCGCCTGCTCGTCGTCGAACGGCGCGCTCGGCGCGAGCCGCGTCGGGTCCGGCTTGAGCACGTACGACACCAGCCACCCCAGCCGCTCGGACTGGTTCAGCGCCACCTTCACCGAGTCGTCGTTCGCCCACTCGCCGGTGTCCTCCAGCAGCTCGACCACCAGGTCCAGCTGGGTGGGGTCGATCGCGTCCGGGCCGTCGAGGATGTCCTCGTCCAGGCCGGTGAGCACGTAGACGTTGTCCGGGTCGACCTCGACCTCGAGATCGCCGCCGGTCGCCTTGGTGACCAGCTCGCCCCAGGTCGACACCTCGGCCAGGTCGTTGTCGTCGGCCTCCACGATGAACCGGGCCAGCGCGCGCGGCGACGTGAACGCGTCGATCTTGCCCTTGCGGCCGAGGAACACCGGCTGGTCGTCCAGGTAGCAGCGCAGCGTGTAGTACTCGCCGGCGCCACTGATGATCTTGATCGGGTCGATGCCGACCTCGCCCCAGAAGCCGACCGGCTCGTCGCCGTCCTCGTCGTCCTCGACCACGGAGGCCGCCGCCGCGGCGGCGTTCGCCTCCTCGAACTCGGCCAGTTCGTCCTGCGCGGCCTTGAGCGCGGTCTCGTCGACCTCCGGCGTGGTCACGACCTCGTCGATCGCGTCCAGCACCTCGTCCCACTTCTCGGCGACGACCTGGGAGATCTCGGTCCACAGCGCCTGGCCCTCGCGGCCGGTGAACGGCAGCGTGCCCTGCGGCAGCAGCGCGAAGCCCTCCGCGGAGTCCAGGATCTCGTGGACCTTCTCCAGCTCGCACACGTCCGCCAGCGACCGCACGATCGAGATCACGTCGGCCAGCTCGCCGATGACCCAGGTGTCGGGCTCCTCGGCGACCAGCTCGGGCACGCCGACCAGGTCGAACTGGTGGTTGTCGTCCGGCGACAGCTCACCGACCGACAGCGCGGGCACGACGTGCCACGCCGGGTGGTCGGTCAGGTCGTGCTCTTCGGTCTTGCGCACGAACGCCGCCAAGTGAGCGGCATCGGGGAACGCGTACAGGTCCTCCTCGTGGCCGAGGAAGGCTTCCCACTCCTCGCCCTCTTCCCGCCAGCGCGGGGCCCACAGGGTGACCACATCACCCTGGGTGAGCCCCAGCTCGATCGGGACGATGTCCTGTGCCATCCGACCTCCCGGTCACGCCATGCCCCTTTGCGATGCGGGGGCAAGACTACGGGGTCGATCAGGTGCTACTGCCGTTGACCACGGAAAGGGTCCGCGAAGTAGTCGTCGTCGTCCGTTTCCTCCGGTTGGGGGCGGGGCGCGGGACGGCTCCTCACCTGGCCCGCCCACGGCGGCGCGGTCGGCCCGGACGGCCTCGCCGGTGCCGCGCTCGGCGGCGTGACCTGCGGTTGGACGGCCGGTGACGCCTTCAGGGGCGGCGGGCCGGCGAACGCCTCCACCGCCATGGCCAGGCTGTCGCCCAACGACTTCGCCAGCTCGTTGTAGCTCTTCTGCACGGCCGCGTCCGTCGCCAGCCGTGCCGTCTCCACGACCAGCCTGCCGACGGCGTCCGGCCCCTGCGCCAACGCGTTCGGGTGCAGGTCGAGCGCCTTGAGCTCACCCGTCGCGGTCGCGGTGGCGCGGGCGAGGCGGGTCGGGTGCTCGGCGCTGCCGGTGGTGCGGGCCAGCACTTCGGTCAGGCCCTCGGCGGCGGCGAGCCGTTGTTCCCGCTGTTCCTGCTCCCGCGTCATCGCGAACCCCTCCGGTAGGAGCCGTCGAAGTCGTCGTCCGGGCCGCGTTCGAAGCCGATCTCGGTCAACGCCCGCAGCGCCGCCGGGTCGGCCACCCGCTCCAGGCTCCGGTGCATCCGCGCGGCCGCGTCCCGGGACGCCCGGGCCGACACGCGCAGGATCTCGTCCGCCAACGCCCTCGGCCCCATGTTCAGCGCCGACGGCGACACCCGCACCTCCTGCGGCGGCCCGCCCGGCGCGGCGACGACCGTGACCGCGCCGTCCGGTGACGACGCCCGGCCGAGCACCGGTCCCGTGCGGGCGACGTGCTCGGCGACCTGCCGCTCGGTGTCGGCGACCCGTCGGGCCGCCCGCTGCGTCTCGTCCACGTCGTCAGCCCGTCGGTCGGTAGAAGCCCATGAAGCCCATGCCGCTGTTGCTCGTGCGGATCGGGTTGACCTGCACCGGGTCGCCCGCCTCCACCATCTGTCCGTTGCCGATCACCATGGCCACGTGCCCGTCCCAGACGACCAGGTCGCCGGGCAGCACCTGGTCCGCGGGCACGGACGCGCCCATCGCCTGCGACGACGCGGGCCGCGGGATGTCGAAGCCCGCGCCGCCGTACGCCCACTGGGTCAGGCCGCTGCAGTCCGTGCCCTGGGGCGGGTTCGCGCCGCCCCACACGTACGGCGTGCCCAGCGCGGACAACGCGTTGCGCACGGCGCGCGCTGCGGTCTCGTTGGGCGCTTCGGCGGAGCTGCCGTCGGGCAGGTTCACGCCGACACCGGTGCCGGGCTGGGGCGGGATGGCCACCGGGAGCCGCGGGCCCGTGGGACCGCCGCCGCCACCTCCACCGCTGCCGCCGCCCGACCCCCCACCCGAACCACCACCGGACCCGCCACCCGAGCCACCGCCGGATCCGCTGCCGGATCCGCTGCCGGACGAAGAGCCGCCGCTGTCACCCGCCGACGACGTCGACGTGGTGCCACCGCTCTCCACGCCCAACGGGTCGCCGACCGCGGCGAAGTCCGGTTTTTGGAGGCCCTGCAACTGCGTGACGGCGTTGGTCAGCTCGGTGCGGACCTTCTCCAACTCCCGACCGGTCTTGCCCTCGTACTCGCGGGCCTTCGCGGTCACGTCCGCCGCCACCGCGAGCACCGCGCCGATCCCGCCGAACGCCCCGGCCGCCACCGCCGCCGCCAACCGCGGCCACGCCCAGCCGGTGAACTCGTCGATCAGGCCCTGGATCGCGGTCTTGCCGGAGTTCACCGCGGTCACCGCCGCGGTGGCCGCCTGCTGGGTGGTCGTGGCGTTGCGCGCCAACGTGCCCACGCCGCCGGAGAACGTGGCCACCCGCGCCTGGAACGCGTTCGCCTTCTCGCCGTACCAGTCGCTCAACGCGGCGTTCGCCGCACCCGTGTGCCTGCCGTCGAGTTCGGTCAACGCCGTCGAGGCCCGCCCGAACGCCTCGGCCGCGCTCGTCGCGCCGCCGGTGTCGCCCTCGAGCTTCGCGAGGTGGTCCTTCATCGGCTGGACCAGAGCCGCCAGGAAGCCGCCGACGTCCACGTCAGGCCCGTGCCGCCCGGTTGAGGTCGGCGCTGTTGCGCGCCTCCTGCTCGTCGTACGCCTGGCCGGTCTTGCCGACCTCCGAGGCGAACGCGGACAACGCGGCCGACGCGGCGGCCACACCGTCCACTTGGGCCTGTGCGGCGCGCTGGAACGCCGCGCCGAGGCCGACCTCGTCGCCGATCTCGCCGAAACTGCCCGCGGCCAGTGACGTCGTGCCCGCCAACGTGGCGGTGCCGACCGTGCCGACCTCGCTCGCCAGACCCGCCGCCGTGCTGCCGTAAGCCGACAGCGCCGCGGTGTCGACGCCGAAACCCCGTTCCACCCTGGTCCCCCTTTTGGTGCCGTGCGAACGCGATCCTGCCCCATCCGCCGGCGGGTTGTGCGGCGTTCGGCCAGATCCTGCCCCGATGAGCGGTACCACCGGCCGTTCCGGCACCTGATCATGTGGGGGTGGGTGTTTTGCGCCATTGGGAACGGATAGTGGCGTGGCTGGACCACCACGCCCCCTCGACCGGATCGGCGTTCGTGGCCCCCGAGGCCGGCGCCGCGGTCGAGGCGTTGGCGGCTGCCACCGGGCTCGAGCCGCCCGCCGACCTGCGCGCGTGGTGGGCCGTGTGCGGCGGCACGGCGGACCTGGCGTTCGCGGAGGTGCTGCCGCCGTTCTACACGCCGCTCGGACCGTCCAACGCGTTGCGGTCGTGGCGGTTGAAGGAGCGCTTCTGGCCCGCGGACCTGGCCTCTGAGGCGGGTACGCCGACGCGCGGGTTCCACCCGATGTGGCTGCCGATCGCGTTCGACGGGTGCGGTGACGCGTTGGCGCTGGACCTGCGGCCGGGCGTGCTGTCGGGGTGCGTGGTCGAGTGGGACCGCGAGGCGGGCGAGATGCTCAAGCCCGAGTGGACCAGCCTGGACGAGATGCTGGACCAGGTCGCCACGGCCCTGGAGCACCGCAGCCGGCTCGGCCACTGCGAGCCGTTGGTGACGACCGACGGCCGCCTGGGGTGGTGCACGAACTAGCGTCCTGAGCGTTCAACTCGGGTGTTCTGGACGTAGGACACGCGCGTTCTGGACGTAGGACTCGCGTGGTGATCACACGCGTGGGTGAAAGTTGGGCGTGCCGGCGCGCTGAAGCGGGCGCGGTGCCGTTGGCTGCGGGGAGGGTGTCGACCTCCACGGGAGCCGGACATGCAGATCATCCGCGTCGGAGCCGTCGGTCTGGCGGCCGCTGTCGCCGTCCTCGCGATCGGGTGGGCGTCCGGTGCGCAGCCGCGGCTCCGGGCGGAGGTGAACCCCGTGCGGCCGGTCGCGCCGGGTGACGTGTACGCCGACCCCAGCCACGGGTTCCTCGTGCTGGTCGAGGGTGATGCCGCGCTGTACGAGAACGAGACGGAGGGCCCGGTCGCGGTGGGCGGTGACGTCCGGTTCCGCCACTACAACGTGGGGCCCAACAACCCCGGCACGTACGTCCTCGCCGGTGACACCCGGCCGACCAGCTTCGTCGTCGGCGGCGCGGTGGACTTCGCGCGGAGCACGGGCACGCTCAGCGTGCTCAGCAACTCCTACGCCAAGATCGGCGACCTGACCGCGGCGGACGTGATCCCGTCCGGCGGCGTCACGTGGGTCGTGCCCGATGGTGCCGGTGCCGGCACCACCCCCGGCATCTCGATCCAGACCTCGCAGCCCGCCGGATCGGTCGGCGGCGCGAGCGGCTTCGACTTCGCCTCGTTGTTCGCGACCTACCGGGGTCTCAACGCGGAGATGTCCGCGTGCCCGTCGACCGTGACGTTGACGGACCAGAACGGCCAGGGCCCGTGGAACGGCACCGACCCGAACGCGACGATCGGCCTGCAGCCCGGCCAGAACGTGCTGACCCTGACCCCCGCCCAGATCAGCGCGCTGGACAACATCAACCCGCGCAACGGTTACGCGCAGCCGGGCGACCAGGCCTGGCTGATCATCAACGTCGACGTGGCCGGCGACTACACCTTCGACCCGCCGAACCCGAGCTGGCAGGGCAACGGGCCGTCGCGGCACGTGCTGTGGAACTTCACCACGTCGGGGACGATCACGCTGCCCCCGGGCTCGCCCACGGTGTGGGGCACGATCTACGCGCCGAACGCCACCCTGGTCGACAACAGCTCGTCCAACATCGAGGGCGCGGTGGTCGTGAAGTCGCTCGTGGAGGGCGGCGCGGCGAGCGGCAGCGGCGGCGAGATCCACTACGCGCCGTTCGACAACGTCGTCAGCACCTGCGGCTCCAGCCCCACCACGACCACGACCACCACGACGACCACCACCACGACGACCACGACCACCACGACTCCGACCACCACGACGACCCCGACCACCACCACGACCACGACGACCAGCGGGTCGACCACCACGGCGTCCACGACCCCGACCACGACCCCGACCACGACGGCCGGCACCACCACCGCGGGCCCGACCACCGCGACCACCCCCGCCACCGCGACTACCGCGACCACCGCGACCACCAGCCACCCGGCGGCCGTCCGCCCGGGCGACGACCTGGCCGCCACCGGCACCCCGGTCCGCGGCCTGCTCGCGCTCGGCGGCCTCCTGCTCCTCGCCGGCGCGACCGCCCTGGCCGTCGCCGGGCTCCGGAGTCGCCGCGGCTGATGCACCCACCCCGCCCACGATCTCCGGTAGACTGGGTAACCGCAGCTCAGAGCACTCGCAGGAGGTGGCATGGCGGACGTCCACGACGTGGCAGCGGCCCTGCTCGACGCCACCGGGCCCGAGTCGCCGATGAAGCTGCAGAAGCTCCTCTACTACGCCCAGGCGTGGCACCTGGCCGAGCACGGCGAACCGCTGTTCGACGCCCGGATCGAGGCGTGGCGGCGAGGTCCCGTGGTGCCGGAGGTCTACCACCGCCACCAGGGCCGGTCGGAGGTCCGCGCGTGGGAAGAGGGCGATCCGGGTCGGCTGGCCGAGCGCGAGCGCGCGGTCGTCGCCTCGGTGGTCGACCGGTACGGCCACTTCACCAGGCACCAGCTCAGCGACATGGCGCACGACGAGGAGCCGTGGCGCGCGGCGCGGGACGGCCTGCCCGAGTCGGAGCCCGGCAACGCGCCGCTGTCGCACGAGGTGATGGCCCGCTACTTCCGCCGGTTGACCAGCGGTGGCGAGGAGGCGATCGCGGAGGCGGTGGGCAGCGCCCGGCTGGAGGGCCTGGCCGTGCCGGAGGACGTGGTGGCCACGATGCGTGCCGTCGCGGCCGGTGAGCTGACCGTCGACGAGGCGATCGCCCGGGAGATCGAGGCGCTGCGCCGGTAGTGGACGAAGACCCCTACCTGGACCCCCGGTCCGGGGTGCTGCGCAACAACCTGGGCCTGACGGACCCGCAGGAGTGCGACTTCGCCGAGACGCGGCTGAGCACGATGCGCGTGGAGCAGCTCGCGATGACGCCCCTGCCCGGCCTGTACGACCTGGCCCACCTGTGCGCCTTCCACCGCCGCATCTTCGGCGACTTCTACCCGTGGGCCGGTGAGGTCCGGCGGGTCAACATCGGCAAGTCGGCGTTGTTCGCGGCCTGGCAGCGGATCGAGCCGTACTCGGTCGGGGTGTTCGACGGCCTGAAGAAGGAGCGCTACCTGCGCGACCTGCCCCGGGACGCGTTCCTCGAACGCTTCGCGCACTACTACGCCGAGGTCAACGCCGTGCACCCGTTCCGGGAGGGCAACGGGCGCGCGCAGCGGGCGTTCTTCCGCCAGTTGGCGCGGGAGGCGGGTTGGCGGGTCGCCGTGCACACGCTGGACCGGGTCGCGTTCATCGACGCGTGCGAGCAGAGTCTGATCCGGTCGAACGACGCGTTGCGCGACCTGTTCGACACGGTCCTGAGCACCGCGTGATGTGACGCAGGTCACTTCGCGGTGAGAACCTTCTCCGCGAGCGGGGCGTCTTGCCGGGTGTGAACGAGGAGCAGTTGGTCCGCGCGGTGGCCCGTGGCGACCGCGCGGCCTTCGAGGAGCTCTACCGCCGCACGTCGCCGTGGCTGGCCGTGCGCCTGCGCCGCCGGTGCGCCGACGAGCAGGTCGTCGCCGAGGTCATGCAGGAGACGTACCTGGCGGTGTGGCGGGCGGCGGGGTCGTTCGCGGGCGCGGCGGTCGACGGCACGGCGGTCGGCTGGTTGTGGACGATCGCGGCGCGACGGCTGGTCGACGCGTTCCGCAGGCGGGCCCACCAGGCCCGGCCGCTGCCGGTGGCCGAGGCCGCGCCCGCCGCTGCGACCGCTCCCGCCGCCGAGGACGTGGTGCTCGCGGGCGCGTTGAGCGACGACGTCGGCGGCGCGTTGCGCGACCTGGCGCCGGAGCTGCGGCAGGTGTTGCAGGCGATGGTGCTGGACGGGCTGAGCGTGCGGGAGACCGCCGTGCTGCTCGGGCTGCCCGAGGGCACCGTCAAGACCCGCGCTCGGCGGGCCCGGATCGCGATGCGGGAGGCACTGTCATGAGCGAGCACCCCACCGCCGACTCGATCGCCCGGTACGCGTCGGGCGACGACCTGCCCGCCGACGTGCTGTGGGCGGTCGAGGCGCACCTCGAAAGCTGCGAGACGTGCCGGCTGCGCTTGGCCGACGTGGCTCCGCCGCAGGTCACGGCGTTGACGGCGGTCGTGTGGGCGGGGTTGGAGCCGACCGGGGCGCCGGCCCGCCGACGTCACCGGCTCGCCCGGTGGGCCACGCCGTCGTTGCTGCCGTGGCTGGCGATGACCGCGTTCGTGCTGCTGGCGGCGCTGTCGCTGGACTGGCTGCTGCCCACGTCGGGGGTGTCCGCCGCGGTGCTGCTGCTCGCGCCGATCGTGCCGGTCCTCGGCGTGGCGGCGGCGTGGTCGAGGGGCATGGACCCGGCCTACGAACTGGTCGTCTCCACGCCACGCGCCGGGCTGCAACTGGTGCTGCGGCGGACGTTCGCGGTGCTCGTGGTGGTGCTGCCCGCGTTGCTGGCCGGCGGTGGGCTGGTGGGCGCGTCGCCCGCGTACTGGCTGCTGCCGTGCCTGGCCGTCACGGCGGTGACGCTCGCGCTCGGCGGCGTGATCGGGGTGCGCCGGGCCGCGGTCGCCGCCGCCTGCGCGTGGGCGGTGCTGGTGATCGGTCCGGCGGTGGTCGTCGGCGGTGTGCCCGGCGTGCTGGCGCCGGGCGCCGCGCCGGTGTGGGCGGCGGTGCTCGTCGGGGGCGCCGCCGCCGTGGTCTTCAGGTCCGCGGCTTACGCGCGGCTGTGATGGAGGGAGGGCGGATGGCACGTGCGGTGAGCGCGGCGGAAGTCGCGCCGACGGGGTACGCCTGGCAGGTCGAGGCGAGGGGCCTGCGCGTGCGCGCGGGTCGCACGATGGCGGTGGACGGGCTGGACCTGCGGCTGGGCCGCGGCGTGCACGGGCTGCTCGGGCCCAACGGCGCGGGCAAGACCACGCTGATCCGGTCGTTGGCGACCGTGCTGCGGCCCGCGTCGGGGACGTTGGAGGTGCTGGGCTCGCCGGTGTCCGGTCGGGTGGACCTGCGCGGGGTGCGGCGCGCGCTCGGCTACCTGCCGCAGGACTTCGGCTACTACAAGCGGTTCACCGTGCGGGAGTTCGTCGAGTACATGGCGTGGCTCAAGGAGATGCCGAAGCGGGACGTGCCCGGCGCGGTGCAGCGGGCCGTCGAGCGGGTCGGGTTGGCCGACCGGGCCGACGACCGGCTCAAGACGCTGTCCGGCGGCATGGTGCGGCGGGCGGGCATCGCGCAGGCGATCGTGAACGACCCCGAGGTGCTGCTGCTGGACGAGCCGACCGCCGGGCTGGACCCCGGCCAACGGGTCCGGTTCCGGGAGCTGGTGCAGGAGCTGGGTTCGGACTCGTGCGTGGTCGTGTCCACGCACCTGGTCGAGGACGTCGCGGCGGCCTGCACGGACGTGGTGCTGTTCGACAAGGGCCGGCTGGTGTTCCAGGGCACGCCCGACGAGCTGGCCGCCGCGGGCGGACCGGACGACGTCGGCGACAGCCCGCTGGAACGCGGGTACTCGGCGCTCATCGGTGAGGCGGGTCGGTGGTGAGGATCCTCGGGATCGAGTTGAGGCGCACCACGGCGCTGCTGCTCGGCGCGCTGGTCGCGGCGGTCATGCTGGGCCTGCTGTGCTGGGGGCCGTCGACCAAGAACAGCACGGCGTGGACGCGGCAGTGGACGACGTCGGCCGAGTGGGTCCGGTTCATCCTGGCGTTCGCCTGGCCGCTCGCGCTGGGCGCGGGGGCGTTGCAGGGCCTGCGGGACCGGCGGTCCGGAGTGCGGGAGCTGTTCGCGTCCACGCCGCGGCCGCGGGCGCAGCGGGTCGGGTGGACGCTCGGCGCGCTGGCGGTCGGGCTCGTCGCGGCTTACGCGGTGGTGTTCGCGGTCGGGGCGGCGCAGGTGTCGTCCGCGACGGACTACTTCCACTGGGGCTGGTTGCCGGTCGTGCTGGTCGGCGCCCTGGCGCTGGTCGGCGTGGCGTGGCTGGGCATGGGCCTCGGGCGGCTGGCGCCGTCGCCGTTGACGCCGCCCGTGCTGGCGGTCGCCGGGTTGGCCGTGACGTCGCTGGGGTTCGGCCGGCCGGGTGAGGGCCTGCCGTGGGCGGCGCTGCTGCCGACGCTGCCGTTCCCGCGGTCGGTGTTCACGGCGGTGGACGGTTCGGTGAGCGCGGTGCAGGCGGTGTGGTTCGCGGGGATCGCGCTGTCGGGTTTCCTGCTGGTGGCGTTGCGGCGGCGGTGGTTGGGCGCGCTGCCGGTGCTGGTCGCGGCTGCTGTCGTGGTGCCGTTGCTGCCGGCCGCGGCGGAGGAGGCCGTGACGCCCGATCCGGTGGCCGCGGAGCTGGTGTGCGCCGAGCAGCTGTGCCTGACGCGGGCGCACGAGCACGAGCGGGCGGCGTTGACGGGGCCGGCGCGGGAGGTGCTGCGGTTGATGGCGAAGCTGCCGTCGCCGCCCACATCGGTGCGGGAGGCCGCGTTGGCGCAGCGGGGGGAGCAGGACGTGCGGCTGCCGGAGCCGACCGACGCGGTGTGGGTGGACCTGGACGAGTTCACCTACTTCCGCCGCACCCCGCTCACGCCGGAGCAGGTGACGACGTACTGGTTGACCGGCGCGGGGACGCGGACCTGCTACGGCGACTACATCCCGCGGACGCTGACCCGCGAGCTCGCGGCCCGCACCGTGATGACCGCCTGGCTGACGGGCCGCCTGGAACCGCTGCCGGTGTTCCGGGCGTGGCTCGGCGAGGAGACCGACGCGCTGGCCGCCGAGGCCTGGGCGCACCTGCGGGGCCTGCCGGAGCCGGAGCAGGCGGCCCGGGTGCAGGCGGCGCGCGAGGTGCAGGCAGCTTGCTCCGGTGACGCCCTGGCGACCCTCACGGGCGGTGCGCCGTGACGCGGTGGGTGGTGCTGCACGGCAAGTCGAGGCAGGTGCCGGCGTCGGCGGCGGCCGTGGTGGTCGGGGTGGCGGGGATCGCCGCGATCACGCCCGAAGGCGGCAGCCCGCAGTTGGCGGCGTTCGGCGCGGCCGTCGGGATGGCGGCCGTGGCGACCGGCCTCGGTGGGGACGACCTCGCGCTCGACCGCACGGCCGCGTTCGGCTGGCCCCCGCGCCGGGCCGCGCACCTGCTGCTCGGCGGCGCGTTCGTCGCCGCCCTGCTGCTCGCCGTCGGCCTGGTCGCCGACCCGATCGCCACCGACGCGTTCCTGCTCCGCGACGTGGTCGGCCTGGGCGGCCTGGTGGCCCTCGGCGCGCTGCTGCTCGGCCCCCGGGCCGCCTGGGCGTTGCCGGTCGGCTGGACCGGCGTCACGCTGGTCGTCCCACCCGGCGACGACCACTGGCTCAGCCGCCTGCTGACGTGGCCGGTGCAGCCGGCCGGCACCGCCTCGGCCACCGCGACCGCGGTCGTGCTCGGCTGCGCCGGCCTGCTCGCCTACAGCTGGTTCGGCTGCCGCCGCTAGACCCCGATCGGGTGCCAGACCGTCTTCATCTCCACGAACGCCCGCAGCCGGGCCAGGTCCGGCTCGCGGGTGAAGTCCTCCGCCGGACGGGCCCGCAGCACCCGCTTCACCGTCCCCGCCGCCGCGCGCTCCAGGTCGGCCCGCGTCGACTCCGGCGCACCGGTCAGGTCCACCGCGTTCACGTCCGCGTGCGACGCCAGCCACGGCGCGATCTCCGCGGTGCGGCCGGTCAGCACGTTCACCACGCCGCCGGGCAGGTCGGACGTCGCCAGCACCTCCGCCAGCGTCACCGCGGGCAGCGGCCGGTCCTGCGACGTCACGACCACCGCCGTGTTCCCGGTCGCGATCACCGGGGCCACCACGCTGATCAGGCCCAGCAGCGACGACTGCTGCGGCGCGAGCACCGCGACCACGCCCGTCGGCTCCGGCACCGAGAACGAGAAGTACGGCCCGGCCACCGGGTTCGACGCGCCCAGCACCGTGGCCACCTTGTCGGTCCACCCCGCGTACCAGACCCACCGGTCGATCGCCGCGTCCACCAGCGACTGCGCCTTCTTCGCCGCGACGCCCTCGCAGGCCGCGACCTCGGCGATGAACTGCTCCCGCCGGCCCTCCAGCACCTCGGCCACCCGGAACAGCACCTGCCCCCGGTTGTACGCCGTCGCGCCCGACCAGCCGGGGAACGCCTTGCGCGCCGCCGCCACCGCGTCCCGGGCGTCCTTGCGCGAGCCCTGCGCCGCGTTGGCCAGGAACGCGCCCTTGGCGTCGACCACCGGGTAGGACCGGCCCGACTCCGACCGCGGGAACGCGCCGCCGATGTAGAGCTTGTACGTCTTCGCGACGGCGATCCGGTTCTCAGACATCGAGGTAGGCCTCCAGCCCGGTGCGGCCGCCCTCGCGGCCGAAGCCCGACTCCTGGTAGCCGCCGAACGGGGCGGTCGGGTCGAAGCGGTTGAACGTGTTGGCCCACACCACGCCGGCGCGCATCTTCTGCGCCGCCCACAGGATGCGCGACCCCTTCTCGGTCCAGATCCCGGCCGACAGCCCGTACGGCGTGTTGTTCGCCTTGGCCACGGCCTCGTCCGGGGTGCGGAACGTCAGCACCGACAGCACCGGCCCGAAGATCTCCTCGCGCGCGATCCGCATCGCCTGCGACACGTTCGAGAACACCGTCGGCGCGAAGTAGAAGCCCTTGTCCGGCAACGGGCACGCGGACGTCCAGCGCTCCGCGCCCTCGGCGTCGCCCGACTCGACCAGCTCCTGGATCCTGGTCAGCTGCTCGCGCGAGTTGATCGCGCCGACGTCGGTGTTCTTGTCCAGCGGGTCGCCGACGCGCAGCGTGGACACGCGGACGCGCAGCTTCTCCATCAGCTCCTCGGCCACCGACTCCTGCACCAGCAGCCGCGAGCCCGCGCAGCACACGTGGCCCTGGTTGAAGAAGATGCCGTTGACGATGCCCTCGACGGCCTGGTCCAGCGGCGCGTCGTCGAACACGATGTTCGCCGCCTTGCCGCCCAACTCCAGGCTGAGCCTGCGGCCGGTGCCCGCGAGCTGCCGCTGGATGATCTTGCCGACCTCGGTCGACCCGGTGAACGCGACCTTGTCCACGTCCGGGTGCGACACCACGGCCGCGCCGACGTCACCCGCGCCGGCGAGGATGTTCACCACGCCGGGCGGCAGGTCGGCCTGCTGGATGATCTCGGCCAGCACCAGCGCGGTCAGCGGCGTCGTCTCGGCGGGCTTGAGCACCACCGTGTTGCCGGTCGCCAGCGCGGGCGCGATCTTCCACGCCGCCATCAGCAGCGGGAAGTTCCACGGGATGACCTGCCCGGCCACGCCCAGCGGGCGCGGGTCGGGGCCGTGGCCCGCGTAGGCGAGCTTGTCCGCCCACCCCGCGTGGTAGAAGAAGTGCGCGGCGGCCGTCGGCACGTCCACGTCCCGCGATTCCTTGATCGGCTTGCCGTTGTCCAGCGACTCCAGCACCGCCAGCTCCCGCGACCGCTCCTGGATCAGGCGGGCGATGCGGAAGATGTACTTGGCCCGCTCGGAGCCGGGCATCCGGCCCCACACGCGGTCGTAGGCGCGGCGGGCGGCCTTCACGGCCCTGTCGACGTCCGCCGGCGCGGCCGTGGAGACCTCGGCCAGCACCTCTTCCGTGCCAGGGTTGACGGTCTTGAGCGGCTCACCGGCGCCCTCGACGAACTGCCCGTCGATGAACATCCGGTAGTTCGGCTTGAGGTTCGCGATGTCCCGCGATTCGGGCGCGGGCGCGTATTCCCACATGTCAGTCCACCGTCACGTAATCGGGGCCGCTGTAGTGGCCGGCCAACTGGGTGCGCCGCTGCATCAGCAGGTCGTTGAGCAGCGTGGAGGCACCGAAGCGGAACAGGGTCGGGGTCAGCCACTCCGGTCCCGCGACCTCGTGCACCGCGACCAGGTACTTGATCGCGTCCTTGGTCGTGCGGATGCCGCCGGCGGGCTTCACGCCTCTCAGCTCGCCCGTCTGGGTGTGCCAGTCGCGGACGGCCTGGAGCATCACGTGCGTGACCGGCAGCGTCGCGGCGGGGGAGACCTTGCCGGTGGACGTCTTGATGAAGTCGCCGCCGGCGAGCAGGCCCAGCCAGGACGCGCGGCGCACGTTGTCGTAGGTGGCGAGTTCGCCGGTCTCCAGGATGACCTTGAGGTGCGCGTCCCCGCAGGCGTGCTTGACCTGCACGATCTCGTCGAACACCTGGCCGTAGCGGCCGGACAGGAACGCGCCCCGGTCGATCACCATGTCGATCTCGGTGGCGCCCGCGTCGACGGCGTACGCGGTGTCCTCCAGCTTCACCTTCAGGCTCGACCGGCCGGACGGGAACGCGGTGGCGACGCTGGCGATGTCGATGCCCGTCCCCTGGAGCTCCTCGACCGCCGTCGCCACCATGTCCGGGTAGACGCAGATGGCGGCGACCTGCGGCACGTCCGGGTGGTCCGGGTCGGGCCGCCTGGCCTTCGCCGCGAGCGACCGCACCTTCCCGCGGGTGTCGGCGCCTTCCAGCGTGGTCAGGTCGACCATGCCGATCGCGGTGTCGATGGCCCACATCTTGGCGGCCTTCTTGATGCTGCGGGTGCCCAGACCGGCCGCGCGCTGTTCGACGCCGACCTGGTCCACACCGGGCAGTCCGTGCAGGAACCGGCGCAGCGACGCGTCGTCGCGGACGGCGTCCGCGAGCGCCGGGGGCAGCGACGGCGATGTCGAGGGAACAGCCATGCCGCCGAGTCTAGGCGGAATGGGACGGCCGTCCTAAGTGAGCGACTTCGGGCAGGTCAGCCCACGTGAAGGGGCTTCGTGACCTCGTCCTGCCCGGCCCAGGCGCGCGGGCCGAGCGGCTTGGTCACCTCCGACGCCGGAGCGAGTTCGGGCGCGTGCCGGCCCGCCGTGCCGGTGCGCTTCAGCTTCTGCCACGGCAGCCGCGCCCCGGCGACGGCGGTGATCACGGACTGGATCACGACCAGGTACATGAGCTGCCGGTAGACGACCGGTTGCAGCGCCACCGCCCACAGCGGGCGCAGGCTCTCGCGGTCCAGGCGGAACGCGATGACCGCCGGCACGAGTTGCAGCACCAGGAACCCCAGCCACGCCGCCGCGCCGCGCGCCGGGTCGGTGAACAGGCTGAGCAGGGCGAACACGTCGATCACCGGCGCCAGCACCGGCAGCACGACCTGGTACAGCGCCAGGTAGGGCAGGCCGAGCCGGCCCAGCCGCCCGCCCAGGCCGCGTTCCCGCACCGCGCCCCGGTGCTTCCACATCGCCTGCAACGTCCCGTAGCACCACCGGTAGCGCTGCCGCCAGAGCTGGCCCAGCGTCGACGGCGCCTCGGTCCACGCCCGCGCCGTCTCCCGGTAGGTGACCGCCCAGCCGGCCCGCTCCAACGCCATGGTCAGGTCGGTGTCCTCGGCCAGCGTGTCCTCCGGCACCCCGCCCACCTGCCGCAACGCGCTGAGCCGGAACCCGCCGACCGCGCCCGGCACGGTCGGCATGCACTCCATCACGTCGTACATCCGCCGGTCGAGGTTGAAGCCGATCACGTACTCGATGTGCTGCCAGCGCCCCAGCAGCCCGTCCCGGTTGCCGACCTTCGCGTTGCCCGACACCGCGCCCACGTCCGGGTCGGCGAACGGCTCCACCAGCTCCGCCACGGTGTCCGGTTCCAGCACCGTGTCGCCGTCCACCATCACGACCAGCTCGGTCCGGCAGTGCCGCAGGCCGGTGTTCAGCGCCGCCGCCTTGCCCGCGTTCTCCTGCCGGATCAACGTCACCCCGGGCAGGTCCAGCGCGAGCACGACCTCGCTGGTCCGGTCCGTGGAACCGTCGTCCACCACGATCACCCGCACGTCGGCCGTGCTCGCCAGGATCGTGCGCAGGGTCGCCTCGATCCCGGCTTCCTCGTTGTACGCGGGCACCAGCACGGTCACCGGTTGGCGCGGCAGCCGGCGCACGTGCCGGCCGACGTTGCGCGTGCGACGCGCGTGCACACCGGTCGTGCCCAACAACAACGCCGCCCGCAGCAGCGCCAACACGCTCGACACCACGACCAGCCACGTCATCAGCCCGGTCGTCGCCGCGGCCGCGCGCACCGCCAGCGACACCGCCGTCCCCTCGGCCCGCTCCGCGGAGGTCGCGGCACGCGTGGTCGGCACGCCCAACGCGTCACCGGCCGTCGCGAACCGACGCCCCTCCGCGCGCAGCTTCGGGATCGCCCGCTCCAGGGCCGCCACGGTCTGCGACCGGTCACCGCCGCCGTCGTGCGCCAGCACCACCGCGCCGCGCTGGTCGGACGGCATGGCGGCGACGATCGCGTCCACGCCGGGGTTGCGCCAGTCCTCCGTGTCGTGGGTCGACAGCAGCACCAGGTGCCCGGTGCCGACCATCCGCTGCGCGGCGGCGAAGTCCTCGTCGTCCAGCGAGTCGGCGCTCGAGGAGTACGGCGGGCGCACCAGCGTGCTCGCCCGGCCCGTCGACGCGGCCACCACGAGCTGCGTCTGCCCCAGCTCCAACGCCGTCCGCGCCTCGCCGACCTTGCCGAGGTCGACGTGCGTGAACGTGTGCAGCCCGACCTCGTGCCCCTCGTCGGCCATCCGCTCGACCAGCTCCGGGTACCGGGCCGCGGCGACCCCGGTGACGAAGAACGTGGCCTTGACGTCGTTGCGGCGCAAGACGTCCAGCACCTGAGGCGTCCACCGCGGGTCCGGGCCGTCGTCGAACGTCAGCACCACCGTGCCGTCCGGCACCGAGCGCGAGGTCAGCCCGGCGCCGTCCGTGCCGATCAGCGGGCCGCCCGCGCGCACGGCCTCGGGCACGTGGTCCGCCGGCCCGGCCGTCGGCGCCTCGCCCTGACCGACCCGCTGCACCACGAGCTGGTCCAGCAGCAGGAACCCGAACAGCACGACGAGCGACAGCGCCAGCAGCAGCCAGTGGGCGCGCGGTGACGGGAGGTGTGCGCGCATCAGCCCTTGCCGGCGGAGGTCGGCCGGTTCGAGGCGCCCGGCGGCGGTTCGGTGCGACGGCCCTGCGTCTTCGTCGTCTCCGCCGTCGTGGTGGTCGTCGTCGGTTCCGCCGTGGTGACCGGCGCGTCCTCGGCGGTCGTCCTGGTGGCGGTGTCACGCACCGGCGGTCGCGTGGTCGTGGGGACGGCCGTGGTGGTGGCGACGACGACCGGCGGCGGTTCCTCCTCCGGCACGGGGAGCAGCGACGACCGGTTCACCGGGCCGCCCGCGAGCGCGACGGCGAGCAGTGTCAGGTAGGCGAGCACGCACACCACGGCCGTGCCGATGACGACGCGCAGGACCCACCGGCGGCGGCCGGACGGGTCGACGAACACGGGGCTGGACATTCGCGGCTTCGCAAGGGGGGCAGTCGGCGGGGGACGCCGAAGGGTAGCGCCCCTCCGTGCCCGCGACTAGCCCTCCAGCTCGTCGCGGTGGTGGCCCTTGACCTTCTTCTTTTTCGGCCGCCGCACCTCGACCGCGCCCATCATCGCGAACCCGGTGATCTTGACGACCGGACCGCCGGGGATCGTCGGCGCGCCCTTGTGGGTGGCGTCCTCGAACGCGCCCATGAAGCCGATGCCGGACACCTGGACCGTGACGTCCTCGGGCACGAAGATCTCGATGCCGCCCATCAGCGCGAAGGCGTTGATCGTCGTCTCGCCCTCCGCGAAGCGGGCGTTGGTCAGGTCGAGCTGGACCCCGCCCATGATCGCGACGGCGGTGTGCTGCGGCGGCACGACCCACTCGCCCCGGCGGTCGACGCCCGACCAGAACGCGAACGACGTCGTGGGACCGGGCGTGCCGCCGACGCGCGACGCGGGGACGTTGTGCTGCAGCGGCACGGGCATGACGGACGGCGTGGCCATGCCGAGGTCCGCGGTCAGCGGCACCAGCTCGCCGTAGGTCTTGGCCGCGTACACCGCCGCGAGCCGTTCGTCCAGCTCGTGCAGGTCGAGCCGGCCTTCGCCGTGGGCCTGTTGGAGCACCCGGGCGACCTTCTCGCGGTCGGCGTCCGAGGCACGCATTTGAAGGGGGTCCGGCACCAGCTCGTCGCTCACCCGGCTGAGTCTAGGAGAGGATGCTCACGTTCCTGTCGCGATGAGCACGAGCCCGCCGGATTTTGCGTCCAGGTAGGCGTCCGCGTGCCACCGCTCGTGGTCGAACGCCGCGTCCAGCGCGTCCCCGGTCAGGAACGGCCCGCTCGGCAGCTCGGCGCGCAGGGCCTCGGTGACGTCGGGCGACTTCCCCTCGGCCGCCGGCGCGTAGTCGGCGACCACCCGTTCGACCACCGCGGGCTCCAGCGTGACCACGGCGTCGATCCAGTAGGTGGACGGCCCGGGCACGTCGGCGCGCCCGAACGTGCCGGACATCCACCGCGCGCCGGCCGGTGTCCCCAGCACGGGGAAGCGCCGGACGAGCGGCTCGACGTCGGTGCGCAACTCGCCGGTCCCCGACTTCACCGCCGGCTCCTGCGCCGGTTCCCGCGCCTGGCACCCCGCCAGCGCGACGGCCGCGACGAGCGCGACGACCCACTTCCGCACCGGCCCGGCTCCTCGCGTCACGTGATCCGTTCGGCGGCAGCCTAATCGGGAGGGGTCAGCTCGGCTGCCGAACCGGCAACCCGGCGGCGCGGTAGATGTCGTCCACGACCCGCATCGTGGCCACCGCGTCGTCCGCCGTCGTCGGGAACGGCTTGCCGTGCAGCACGGCGTCGGCGAACGCCTCCAACTGGTACTCGTACGACGGCCGCCGGTCGAAGCGCTCGACCCGCCGGTGCCCGTCCAGCTTCACCGCGAGCCGGTGTCCCGCCTGCGGCGCGAAGGGGTTGAACACGCGCAGCTCACCGTTGGCGCCCAAGACCTTCGCCGAGAGCCTCAGCAACGACCGCGACCACATCGACGCCACCACGGTCCCGGTATGGCCGGCCGGGAACTTCAGCTCCGCCCGCATCGCCCGGTCGACGCCGTCGCCCTTCAGCAACGCCCGCGCCGACTTCACCTCCGGCTCGCCGCCCAGGTACCGCACCAGGTTCACCGCGTAACAACCGGCGTCCATCAACGCCCCGCCGGCCAGCTCCAGCGAGTACCGGATGTCGGAGAACCGGGGCAGCGGGAAGGCCAACCGCGCCTCCACGTGCCGCAGCTCGCCCAACTCCGCGACCACTTCCGGTAGCCGCGACGCCAACGGGTGGTAGCGGTAGTGGAACGCCTCCATCACCACCAGCCCGCTGCTCTTCGCCGCCTCCGCCACCGCCGCGGCTTCGTCCGCGTTGGCCGCGAACGGCTTCTCGCACAACACGTGCTTCCCGGCCGCCAACGCCGCCAGCGTCCACTTCCCGTGCAACCCGTTGGGCAGCGGGATGTAGACGGCGTCCACGTTGTCGTCGGCCAGCAGTTCCGCGTAGCTCCCGTGCACCTTGGCGATCCCGAACCGGTCGGCGAACTTCCGCGCCCGTTGGGCATCCCGTGCCGCGACCGCGGCCACCTCCACCGACGCCACCGACCGTCCCGGCCGGACCAACGCCGCCGGCACGATCCGCGCCGCACCCAGAACCCCGATCCGCACGTGGTCGGCCATGTCAGGACGTTACCCCCGGCGGCACGCCGTCAACCCGAGCCGCCGCCGGGTTGCGCCGACCGGCCGGGTGCGACCCGGCGGGCATCGGCCGGACGTACCACATACTGTTCGACCATGGACGTCCTCGTTGTCGATCACCCACTGGCCAGGGCGCGGCTGACCACCATGCGTGACGCCCGCACCGACAACGCGGCGTTCCGCGCCGCGCTGCACGAGCTGACCGTGATGCTGGTGTACGAGGCCACGCGCGACCTGCCCGTGGCCGAGGAGCGGGTGCACACGCCCGTCGCCCGCACCACCGGCTACCGCCTGGCCAACCCGCCGCTGCTGGTGCCCGTGCTGCGGGCCGGCCTGGGCATGGCCGACCAGGCGCACAAGCTGATCCCGGACGCGCAGATGGGCTTCGTGGGCCTGGCGCGTGACGAGGAGACCCTCCAGCCCACGCCGTACATGGAGTCGCTGCCCGACTCTCTGTCCGGCCGCCCGGTGTTCGTGCTGGACCCGATGCTCGCCACCGGCGGTTCGATGGCGTACACGATCCGCCTGCTGACCGACCGCGGCGCGACCGACGTGACGGCGATCTGCGCCCTGGCCGCCCCGGAGGGCATCAAGCACCTCGAGGACTCGGCCCACCCGGTCCGCCTGATCACCGCCAGCATCGACGAACGCCTGAACGACTCGGGCTTCATCGTCCCGGGCCTGGGCGACGCCGGCGACCGCCAATACGGCTCCGTCCACTGACCCCACGCGTGTCGAACCTCCGGGTCCCGCGTGTCGAACGCTCAGAACACGCGTGTCGAACGCTCAGGTCCCGCGTGTCGAACGTTCGCGTACCCCGAGTTCAACGCTCAGGTTCGGCCGGGCCGTTCTGAGTGTTGAACTCGGGGGTCTTGAACGTAGGACACGGTGGTCCTGAGCGTTCGACACGCGGGGCCTGGAGGTTCGACACGCGCGTGCCGGCTCCGGGAACGGCGCGTGCGGCCACCCCACCCGGACGCCTCGATCGCCCATAGGCGAAAAGAGTTCGTATTACCGGATTCGGCCGAACGGCCGTAGAGGTGGTCTAGACCTCATCACTACCGTGGTCTGGACCACACCGGAAGACGCCGCACCGCGAGGAGAAGCATGTCGAGCAGGAGATGGGTGCTCCCGGCCCTCCTGGCCACCGCGGTGGCGGTGTCACCGGCACCCCAGGCCCTCGCCGACGGCGGGCACGGCAAGAACGAGCGCGTGGTCGGCTACTACACCCAGTGGAGCGGCTACGACCGCAACTTCCTGGTGCGCGACCTCGTCACCAACGGCACCGCCGCGCGGCTCACCCACCTCAACTACGCCTTCGGCTTCCTCGACGAGTCCGGCAAGTGCGTCAGCGCCGACCCGTGGGCGGACTACCAGCGGCCGTTCGGCGCCGGGCAGAGCGTCGACGGCACGGCGGACGTCGCGGGCCAGCCGCTGTCGGGCAACCTCAACCAGCTCAAGCAGCTCAAGGCCAAGTACCCCCGGCTGCGGGTCAACATCTCGCTCGGCGGCTGGACCGGCTCCAAGTACTTCTCCAACGCCGCCCTCACCCCGGAGTCGCGCGCCGCGCACGTCGCCTCCTGCATCGACACGTGGCTCAAGGGCAACCTGCCCGGCGCCGCGCCCGGTGCGGCGGCCGGCGTGTTCGACGGCTTCGACCTCGACTGGGAGTGGCCGTCGTCGGAGGCCGCGCCCGGCAACGTGGTGCGCCCCGAGGACAAGCAGAACTTCACCGCGCTGCTCGCGGAGTACCGCAAGCAGCTCGGCAAGCTGACCTGGCGCACCGGCGAGCGCTACGACCTGACCGCGTTCCTGCCCGCCAACCCCGCCCAGGTCGACCGCGGCTTCGAGGTGGAGAAGGTCTTCGGCCTGCTGACCTTCGGCACGGTCCAGGGCTACGACTACCACGGCGCGTGGGAGCCGCTGACCAACCAGCAGTCCTCGATCCGCACGCCCGCCGCCGACCCGACCACGCCGCCGTTCAGCTCGCAGGTCGCGATCGACCACTACCTGCGCAACGGCGCGCCGAAGCACAAGGTCGTCCTGGGCGTGCCGTTCTACAGCCGCGGCTGGACCGGCGTCCGCGACGAGGACGACGGCCTGTTCCAGCCCGCGGCCGGCCCCGCGCCCGCGACCTACGAGGCCGGGTACGAGGACTACCGGATCCTCAAGGCCCGACTCTCCGAGTTCACCGTGCACCGGGATGCCAAGGCCGGGCACGCGTGGCTGTTCGACGGCACCACGTTCTGGACCTGGGACGACCCGGTCGAGCTGAAGCGCAAGGGGCGCTACGTGGCCGAACGGCGCCTTGGCGGCGCGATGATCTGGTCGCTCGACGGCGACACCGCCGACGGCGAGCTGATCAGGGCGCTCACCAGCGGACTGTCCTGACAAGGGGCAGTCCACGGGGTCCGGGGAGGTTTCGCGGCGGCCACCTCCCCGGGCCCCACCTTCACAAGGTGCGCCAACCGTCCGCGTGCGCACGCAGGGCGCGCTCGTAGACGGGAGCGATCTCGACGCCCGGCGGCAGGTTGCCGTTGAGCTCGAGGCTCACCAGGCCGTGCACCATGCCCCACATCGCCAACGCGATCCGCTCGGGCGGCTCCGTCACGAACAACCCTGCCTCCACGGCCCGGCCGACGTCCCGCACCACCGGCAGGAACGTCTGGACGGCGGCCTCCTTCGTCTCGTCGGACGGCTCGAAGTTCGGCACGACCTTGCTGAACATCACGAGGTAGAACTGCGGGTCGGCCAGCGCGCTCGCCCGGTACGCCAGGCCGATCTGGACCAGGTCCTCGACCGGGTCGTCGGTCTGCGGCACGCTCGCGATGCGTTCACCGAATCGGCGGAACGCCTCCTCGTACACGGCGTTCAGCAGCGCCGGCTTGCCGCCGAACAACGAGTACACGGCGGTGGTGGACGTGTTGACATCCGCCGCGAGCCTGCGCAAGCTCAAAGCGCCGGGGCCTTCGGTCGACAGCAGTTCGCCCGCCCGCTCGAGCAGCCGGCCGCGGAGCGCGTCGTCGTGTGTCTTCGGTCGTGGCACGGGGGCATCGTATCGCAACACTGTTATAATTCGCGGCCTGGCCATCGTGGTATCAAGTTGGTACCGTCATTCACCATGGCGATGACCCTGCGTCTGAGCGACGAGGAGAACCGGCGGCTCGACGAACTCGCCGCCGCCGAAGGCCGTTCCAAGCAGGAGGTCGTGCGCTTGGCGTTGGCCGAGCGGTGGGCCCGCCTGCAGAAGGAGGAGCAGCTGTCCGAGGTCCTCGGGCGCGTGCTCCCCAAGTACCGGGGGCTGCTCGACCGGCTCGGCTCCGCCTGACCGCGTTGCGGGATCCCGCACCTCTGTGCGACCGGTCGACTACTCCCCGGTCACGCCCTCGCACCTTCGGATGATGGCACCGCTGCGCCCTCGCCGTTCGAACATATGTTCGATACGATCAATCCATGCAGCTCAACCGCCGCACGCCCGGCCGTTCACTCGCCTACCTCTGTGAACGTCCACGACGGTCCGGAGCACACCGGTATGGTGCGCCGTTGAAGATCGGGCTGCGTCCGGGTAGCGCTTCGGCGCACAACGCGGCCGACGACATCCTCGCCGCCTTCCGGGCGGGGAGGCGATACGGACCTGAGGGGGTGGGTAGTGGCGCCACAGACGTCCCGGATGCGGCGTGGCCGCGCCGGAGTCCCCGCCCCTCGGGACAGGGAGCGCGTCAAGCAGTGGTCAACTACCTCGACGCCGGCGACTTGCTCGTGCTGGCGACCGCCGTCACCGGCGGGGACCTGGTCGTGCGCGACTTAGGTCTCCTCGACTCCGCAGCCCACCGCCCCAGGGCCACCGTGCTGGGGGTCGAGGCCTACGACACGCTCTGGCTGAAAGCTTCCGCGTTGCTCGATTCCATCGTCCGCACCCGCCCGCTCGCCGAGGGCAACTGGCGGCTGGGCTGGGTCGCCGCCGTGACGTTGTGCGACATCAACGGCTGGTGGATCGACGCGGAGGAGGACGAGGCCCTCGACCTGGTGCGCGCGCTGGGCCGGGAGCAGATCGACGTCGCCGGCATGGCCGCCCACCTGGAGGCGTGGAGCCTGCCCAAGGACGGCTGAACGACCCTCGCCGGCGGTGGCGATCCCACCTGATCCGCCCCGCCGGGTTGACCTGGAGCGCACTCCAGCTCCTACGGTCGACACGTGACTTACTCGATCGCCCAAGCGGCTGAACGCAGCGGGTTGTCGATCGACACGCTGCGCTACTACGAGCGGATCGGCCTGGTCGACCCTCCCGCCAGGGACTCCGGCGGGCGGCGCAGCTACAGCGACGACGACCTGGGCTGGCTGGTCTTCCTGACCCGCCTGCGCACCACCGGCATGCCGATCCGCATGATGCGCGAGTACGCGCAGCTCAGGCACCGCAGCGCGGCCACCGCGGGCCGGCGCAAGCAGATGCTGCTGGAGCACCGCGCGTCCGTCCGCGCGCGCATCGCCGAGCTCCAGTCGTGCCTGGAGGTGCTCGACTACAAGATCGGGCACTACGAGCAGATCGAGCACACGTTCATCGAGGGGATCACGGCCTGAGGCCGTGCCGGAAAGGGGAACGACCGTGGAGAACCGCCGGTTGGGCGCGCTCGAGGTGAGCGCGCAGGGCTTGGGCTGCATGGGCATGAGCGACTTCTACGGCCCCGGTGACGAGAACGAGTCGACCGCCACCATCCACCGCGCCCTGGACCTGGGCGTCACGCTCCTCGACACGGCCGACATGTACGGGCCGTTCACCAACGAGGAGCTGGTGGGACGGGCCGTCGCGGGCCGCCGGGACGAGGTCGTGCTGGCGACGAAGTTCGCCATCGTCCGCGACACGGGCCTGCCGCGCTCCGAGTGGGGCCTGCGTGGCGACCCGGAGTACGTCAAGCAGGCCGCCGAGGCGTCGTTGCGGCGGCTGAACACCGATCACATCGACCTGTACTACCAGCACCGCGTCGACCCGAAGGTGCCGATCGAGGAGACCGTCGGCGCGATGGCCGAGCTGGTCGCCGAGGGCAAGGTCCGGCACATCGGGCTGTCCGAGGCGGGCGCGGAGACGATCCGGCGGGCGCACGCCGTGCACCCGGTCGCGGCCGTGCAGACCGAGTGGTCGCTGTGGTCGCGCGACATCGAGGACGAGATCGTGCCGACGTGCCGCGAGCTGGGCATCGGCATCGTCGCCTACTCGCCGCTGGGCCGCGGTTTCCTCACCGGCCGGTACACGTCGAAGGACGACTTCGCGGACGGTGACTTCCGGCTGGCCGGGCAGCCCCGGTTCCAGGGCGAGAACTTCGCCCGCAACCTGGCGCTGGTGGAGTCGCTGCGCGAGGTGGCGCGGGAGCACGACGTGACGGCGGGCCAGATCGCGCTGGCGTGGGTGCACCACCAGGGCGCGGTGCCGATCCCGGGCACCAAGCGGGTGAAGTACCTGGAGGAGAACGTCGCCGCCGCGGACCTGGAGCTGACCGAGGCCCAGCTGGCCCGCATCGCCGCGGCCGTGCCGCCGGACGCCGTCGCCGGCACCCGCTACCCGACCGAGGTCATGCCCACGCTGGGCCGCTAGTCCATCACCGTCGCCGCGACGGTGGCGCCCAGCTCACGGCACCGCTGCCGTGCGTCACCGTCCGGCGTGCCGGTCAGGCTCAGCGTCGGCACCACGGGCCGCCACGCCAACCCGGCCGTGATGTCCCGCAACGCCTTCACCGCGCCCTCCGTGCCCAGGTTGCCGTGCACGTAAGCGCCGAACGGCCGACCGCGCGTGGCGTCCAGGCACGGGTAGTAGATCGTGTCGAAGAAGTGCTTCAACGCCCCGCTGATGTACCCGATGTTGGCGGGCGTGCCGAGGATGAGCCCGTCGGCTTCCAGCACGTCGGACGCGGTCGCGCTCAGCGCCGGCCGCCGCACCACCTCGACACCCTCGATGTCCGGGTCCGTCGCGCCCTCCAGCACGGCCTCGAACAGCTCCTGCATGGCGGGTGACGGCGTGTGGTGCACGATCAGCAGGCGGGGCACGCCCCACACGGTGCCGCGATCGGCACGGCACGGCAACCGCTCGATAGCATGGCCCCAACCCCAGTGACGGCGCGCGGGAACCCGCGGGGCCGTCGCGCGTCCTCAGTAGTAGTGACACGGGAGGGAGTCATGGAAACTCGTAGCATCGCCACGATGAACCGGAACCGGCGGATCACCTGGGGCGCGGGGGTCGGCATCGGGCTCGGACTGATCGGCCTGCCGCTGGTCTTCATCGCCCTGTGGCCGGGGGTCGACCACAGCCCGTGGGACGTCAACACGATGATCCTCGCGACCGGCGTCGCGCTCTGCACGGCCGGCTACATCTCCGGCCGCATCTCGGTGGCCGCCCTCACGCAGCACCGGTCGCGGCCGGTGAGCCCGCCGACCCGGCGTCCGTACCTGGTGGCGGGCGGTTCGCTCGTCGTCGCCGTGCTGTGCCTGCTGCTCGCCCTGGCGTCGTGACCGCTAGGGCGTGAGCAGCTCGGACACCTGATCGCGCAGCTCGGCCAACCGGGCCCGGGCGCGCTCGCGGGCGGCCGGCAGGTCGTCGGACACCGGCTCCACGACCTCCAGGTACGCCTTGAGCTTCGGCTCGGTCCCGGACGGCCGCACGACCACCCGCACGCCCTCGCGCGTGAGGCGGACCACGTCGGCCTCCGGGAGCAGGTCCTCGAACGCGAAACCCGCCGGCGGCCGGGCGCGCAATTGGGCCATCAGCGCCCCGATCCGGCTCAGGTCGGTGAACCGCAGCGACACCTGGTCGGTCAGGTGCAGGCCGTGGTCGACGGCGAGCTGGTCCAGCGCGTCCGGCAGCGTCCGGCCGGACGCCTTCAGCCCGGCCGCGAGGTCGCACGCCACCACGGCCGCCGAGATGCCGTCCTTGTCGTTGACGTGCGCGGGGTCGACGCAGTTGCCCAGCGCCTCCTCGTAGGCGAACACCAGGCCCTCGCCCGCGCGCACCAGCCACTTGAACCCGGTCAACGTCTCCGCGTACCGCGCGCCGTGCGCCGCCGCGATCGACCTCAGCAACGACGACGACACGATCGTGGTGGCCACCAACGGATCCGCACTGTCCGTAGTGGACAGCACGAGCGACCCGAGCAGCACGCCGGTCTCGTCACCGCGCAGCATCCGCCACGAGCCGTCCCGGTCGCGCACGCCCAGCGCACAGCGGTCCGCGTCCGGGTCCAGCGCGATGGCCAGGTCTGCCTCCTCGGCCGCGGCCAGCGCCAGCAACCGGTCCGCCGCGCCCGGCTCCTCCGGGTTCGGGAACGCCACGGTCGGGAACTCCGGGTCCGGCACGGCCTGCTCGCGCACCACCCGCACGTCGGTGAACCCGGCCCGCCGCAACGCCTCGACCGCCGTCGCGCCGCCGACGCCGTGCATCGGCGTCAGCACCACCCGCAGGTCGCGTGACGTGCCGCGGGGCAGTGACGCGACCCGCTCCAGGTACTCGTCCACCTCGGCGTCCGACACCGGCAGGTAGTCGTCCGACGACGGCACCGACACGGCCGCGGCCACGCCCCGGATCGCCGCCTCGATCTCGCGGTCCTCCGGCGGCACGATCTGCCCGCCGCCCCGCAGGTACAGCTTGTAGCCGTTGTCCGCGGGCGGGTTGTGGGAGGCGGTGATCTGCACGCCCGCCACCGCGTCGTGCCGCTTGACCAGGAACGCCAGCACCGGCGTCGGCAACGGCCCCGGCAGCACCCGCACGGTGAACCCCGCGCCCGCCAGCACGCCGGCCGCCGCCGCGGCGAAGTCCTCCGACCCGTGCCGCGCGTCCCGGCCGACGAACACCGTGCCGACGTGCCCGTTCGCCTTGAGCCACGCGGCCAGCCCGGCCGTGGTGCGGATGACCACGGCCCGGTTCATCCCGTTCGGCCCGGCCCGCACCGGACCGCGCAGCCCCGCCGTGCCGAAGGTCAGCGGGCCCGCCATCCGGTCGGCCACCTCGTCGGCCGCGGCGGCGTCACCGCCCATCGCCCGCGCCACGACGGTCTGCAGTTCGAGGCGGGTGCCGGGGTCGGGGTCGTCGGCGATCCAGCGGAACGCGGCGTCGCGCAGGGCCGGGGCGAGGGTCATGCCCGCGTCACCAGCTCCCGCAGCAGCGCGCCCATCCGGCCGGCCGCCGCCTGGCCCGCCTCCAGCACCTCTTCGTGGTTGAGCGGTTCGCCGGTGATGCCCGCGGCCAGGTTCGTCACCAGCGACAGGCCGAACACCTCCACGCCCTCCGCGCGGGCCGCGATGGCCTCCAGCACGGTCGACATGCCGACCAGGTCCGCGCCCATCGTGCGCAGCATCCGGATCTCGGCGGGCGTCTCGAAGTGCGGCCCCGGCAGGCCCGCGTAGACGCCCTCCTCCAGCGACGGGTCGATCTCCCGCGCGAGCTCGCGCAGCCGCGGCGAGTACAGGTCGGTGAGGTCCACGAACCGCGCGCCGACCAGCGGTGACGACGCGGTCAGGTTCAGGTGGTCGCTGATCAGCACCGGCTGGCCGACCGCCATGCCCTGCCGCAGCCCGCCCGCCGCGTTGGTCAGCACGACCGTGCCGACACCGGCCGCCGCCGCCGTGCGGACGCCGTGCACGACCTTGGCCACGCCCTTGCCCTCGTACCCGTGCGTCCGACCCAGCATGACCAGCACGTTCTTGTCGCCGACGCGCACCGACCGCACCGTGCCGCCGTGCCCGACGGCGGTGGGCGGCTCGAACCCGGGCAGCTCGCCCATGGGCACCTCGGCCGCGGGCTCGCCGATCAGGTCGGCGGCCGGGCGCCACCCGGACCCGAGGACGACCGCGACGTCGTGCCTGCCGACCCCGGTCCGCTCGGCCAACGCCTTGGCCGCGTCGGTGGCCAGGGCCTCGGGGGTGGTCTTCTCACTGATACCGGTCACGGCCGCGAGCCTAATAGCCGCCCGACCCCGGTGCCCGCAGTGCTGCGGTCTGCCCGGTGCGGCGATGGGCGAAGCTTGGCGGGTGGAGCAGCGGGGCGTGGCATCGGACCGTTCGACGGTCCACCAGGCTGCCCGCGACCTGTACGTGAACGCCGAGCCGGTCCCGAGCCCCGGTTTCGCCACGCTGGTCGTGCCGGAGGAGGTCACGCACCCCGTCCGCGGCCGTGACGACCTGCTCGCTTCCCTGAGGGCGAGCGTCGAGCTGGGCGGCCAGGTGGTGGTCCTGCACGGCAACGGCGGCCACGGCAAGACGACGGTGGCGGTGCAGTTCGCGCGGCAGGTGGGCGTCGAGGTGTGGTGGGTGGACGCGAGCAGCGCGACGAACGTCACCGAAGGGCTGCGCGAGGTGGCGTTGCGCGCGGGTGCCGACGACCGGGCCGTGCGCAACGCGTGGACCGGCGCGAGTTCCGCGCCGGAGGTGCTGTGGCGCGCCCTGGACGCCCGCGTGCGGCCGTGGCTGCTGGTCCTGGACAACGCCGACGACCCGCGGGTCCTCGCCCCGGACGGCTCCCGCGTCGCCGCCGGCCGAGGCTGGCTGCGCACCCCGAAGTCCACCGGCACGATCCTGATCACCAGCCGCGACGGCCGCCGCTCGGAGTGGGGCGACCGCGCGTTCGCCCCGGTCGACGTGCTGGCCGTCGAGGACGCGGCCCGCGTGCTGCTGGACCTGGCACCGGACGCGGGGCGCGAGCCGGACGCCCACGACCTGGCCGAACGACTGGGCTGCCTGCCGCTCGGCCTGCGGTTGGCCGGGCACTACCTGCGCTCGACCAGCCAGGCCGTGCGGCTGCCGGGCGTCGTGCGGCCGAGGACGTTCGCGGAGTACGGGCAAGCGCTTGCGGACGGCGCTGAGCTGCGCGAACGCGAAACGCTGGCGGGCACCTGGGAACTGTCGCTCGACCTGCTGGCCAAGCGCGGCCAACCCCTGGCCCGCCCGCTGCTGCGGCTGCTGTCCACCTTCGCACCCGCCCCCGTCCCGGTCGAACTCCTGGACGCCTCGGTGCTCGCGGGATCCGAGCAGTTCGCCGACATCACCCCTCGACAACTCGCCGACCTGGTCGAAGGGCTGCGCGGCCTCGGCCTGGTCGACCACCAGTCGAACGCGCTCGTGCTCCACCCGCTGGTGCGCGACGCCGGCCTGCGCCACGCGGCCGGGTACGACGACCTGCGGGCGGCGATGCTCACGCAGGTGGCCGTCAGCTCCGACATGGTCGACCCGAGGACGTGGCCGCTGTGGCGCGCTCTCCTCCCGCACTGCCTGGCGCTGGACCGCTCCACGCTCCTGATCGACGTCGCAGCTGCCAGGTTCTGCGCGAGCGTCGGGTCGGAAGCGGACGCCGAACACCTCGTCCGACGTGCGCTGGCGGAGAGCAGCGCGCGACTCGGCGACGACGACGCGCTCACGCTCGGGCTCCGCTTCACGTTGAGCACCATGGCCGGGCGGCGTGGTGAGGACGAGGTGGCCGAGGCGGAACTCCGGGCGGTGCTGGCGGCGCAGCTGCGCACCCTCGAACCCGATCACCCCGACGTCCTCAGCACCCGGCTCGCCTTGCGGTTGACCAGGAACGGACGTGACTTCGCACCGACCGACGCGGAACTGCGCGCGGTGGTGGCCGACCGGACCCGGTCGCTCGGCCCCGACCACGCGGAGACGTTGAGCGCACGGGACGACCTGGCCTGGGAACTGAGCGAGCAGGGCAGGCACGCCGAAGCCCTGGCCGAGTACCGGGCACTGCTCGAACTGCGACGCGCCCGCTCGGGCGACGAGCACCCGAGCACCCTCGACGCCCGGGCGGGCATCGCGGCTGCCCTGTTCCGCGCCGGAGACGCGGAGGGGGCCGCGGCCGAACGCCGCGCCCTGCTGGTGATCCGCGAACGGGTTCTCGGTTCGGATCACCCGGACACGCTGTCGACCAGGTACCTGCTGGCGGGGCAGGCCCGCGCGAGCGGGCACCTGGAAGTCGCGGAACGCGAGTTGAGCGAGATCCTGGCCCTTCGCGAGCGGGTGCTGGGCACCGACCACCGCGACACCGCGGCCACCCGGAAGGCGTTGGACCGGGTGCGCGAAGAACGCGCTAGTCCTTCACCCTGAACGTCGGCGCGATCGTGTCGAACAGCCGGCTGCGGCCCGCCTCCTCCTGCTCCGTCGGCACCACGACCTCGACCACCCACAGGTCGTTGCCGCGGGGCAGGACCCGGGAGTAGCGGCTGCGGCGCAGGTCAGGGCCGGGTGGCGCGGTGCCTCGGGCCAGGTCGGTGGCGCGTTCCACGGTCCGGTAGCTGTACTGGACGCCCGGCTCCGGCCCGCCCGGCGGCAGCACGTCGGTCGGCTCCAGGGCCTCGCCGAAGTACTGGTCCTCCGCCCACCTCGACCGCACCAGCTCCAGGTAGTCCTTGATCGTGTTCCGCTCGTAGTAGTCCGGGAACCGCTGCACGGCCACCTCGTACCACCCGTTCGGCGCGACCAGGTGCACCACCGTGCTCGGCCCGAGCCCGTTGTTCCCCCGCTGCTCCAGGAAACTGGTCCAGTCCGGCCCCACCTCGATGGTGAACTCCGCGCCCTGCTCGCCCTTCGCGGCGGCGGCCGAGGCCGTGGTCGGCAGCAGGGACGGCGTCTCGGTGATGGCGGGCACGGACGGCGCGTCCTGGGTCGGCGGCGGCAGCAGCGACGCGCCCGCGACCGTCCTGGTCAGGGCGAAGCCGGACGCGCTGCCGATCGCGAACAGCACCGCCGCCGACAACGCCACCACCACCGCCAACCCCGGGCGACGGGTCAGCTCACGCGTCACCGGCTCGCGCCGGTCCACCATGAACGGCAGCGGGCCGGGGTCGGCGGCCAACGGCGTGTCGGGCGCGATCGGGGGCTTGGCGAGAGCCGGCCGCACGATCTCCACGACCGGGCGGGTCGCCGACGTCGTCGGGAACACGTCGGTGCCCGGCTCGGGCAGCAGCGGTCGCACCAGCCGCCGCACCTCGGCCAACGCCATCCGCTCGGCGGGCTCCTTCACCATCAGCCCCGCGACCACCGCCTCCAGCGCGCCGCAGGCCGACGCGGACGGCACGTCGCCGTGCACCACCTGGTTGATCGTCTGCAGCACGTTCGCGCCCTCGTAAGGCTGCTGCCCGGTCATCGCCGCGAACAGCGTCGCGCCCAACGACCACTGGTCCGCCGCGAACGACACCGCACCACCCGCCGCCACCTCCGGCGCGATGAACGCGGGCGTGCCCAGCGTGATCCCGCGGCTGGTCAGGGTGGCCTCGGCGACGTTGCGCGCGATGCCGAAGTCGGTCAGCTTCACCCGGCCGTCGTCGGCGACCAGCACGTTGCCCGGCTTCACGTCCCGGTGCGTGATCCCGGCCCGGTGCGCGGCCTCCAGCGCCGCCGCCACCGCGTCCGCCACGACCGCGCCCTGCACGTCGGTCAACGGCCCGCGCTGCCGCACCACCTCCGCCAGCGACGACGACGGCACCAGCTCCATCACCACGTACGGCTCGCCGTCGACCTGCACCACGTCGTACAGCGTCACCAGGTTGGGGTGGGCGAGCGCCGCCGCCGACCGGGCCTCCCGCAACGTGCGTTCCCGAAGCAATTCCGCCTCGTCGTCGGGCGCGCCGGACGGGCGCAGGATCTCCTTCACCGCGACGTCCCGTCGCAGGACTTCGTCGTGAGCAGCCCAGACCGTGCCCATCGAGCCGCGTCCCAGGACGTGCCGCAGGCGGTAGCGGCCCGCGATCAGCCGGTCTTGCCCGGTAACCGGGTGGTCTTCCTCCACTGCCCCATCATTCCCCAGCGTGGAAGACTGGCGTCTGCATCGTTCACGGCGGTGAACCTCACATAGCCGCCGTCCTACTGGTGAGTAACACTGCGGAGCATGATGGAGCCGTCAGGCGAGTTGGCGCTGGCCGCCGAGTTCCCCACCCCTGACCGCGAGCAGTGGCTGGACCTGGTCCAAGGCGTGCTGCGCAAGTCCGGTGCGGAGTTCGGATCCCTCATCACCACCACCTACGACGGCATCGACGTGCAGCCGCTCTACACCGCGGCCGACCAGGTGCCGGACGCGGGCTTCCCGGGCCTGGCCCCGTTCACCCGCGGCGGTCGGCCGCAGGGGGCGGTCGAGGGCTGGGACGTCCGCCAGCAGCACCGGGTCGCCGACCGCGAGGCGGTGATGGCGGACCTGGAGAACGGCGTCACGTCGCTGTGGCTCAAGGGGCTGGACCCGGCGGCGTACGGCGACGTGCTGGCCGACGTCTACCTGGACCTCGCGCCGGTGGTCGTGGACGCGGGCGCGGACTTCCTCGACGCCGGCCGCGCCATGCTGCGGGTCTGGGACCAGTCGCCGGCGCCGGCGAGCGAGGTGCGGGGCAACGTCGGCGCGGACCCGCTGGGCGTCCGGGCGCGCACCGGGCAGCCCGCCGACCTGCGGGCGTTGACCGAGCTGCTGGGCAAGGCGCGCGAGTTCCCCGAACTGCGCCTGGTCGTGGTGGACGGCCTGCCGTTCCACGAGGCGGGCGGCTCGGACGCGCAGGAGCTCGGCGCGTCCCTCGCGGCCGGGGTGGCGTACCTGCGGCACCTGACCGAGGCCGGGCTGGGCGTCGCGCAGGCCGTGCGGCTGCTGGAGTTCCGGTACGCCGCGACCGCCGACCAGTTTCTCACCATCGCCAAGTTCCGGGCCGCGCGGCGGCTGTGGGCACGGGTCACCGAGGTCGCCGGCGCGCCGAGCCCGCAGCTCCAGCACGCCGTGACGTCGCCCGCGATGATGACCCGCCGCGACCCGTGGGTGAACATGCTGCGCACCACCGTGGCCTGCTTCGGCGCGGGCTTGGGCGGCGCGGACGCCGTCACCGTGCTGCCGTTCGACCACGCGATCGGCCTGTCCGACGACTTCTCCCGGCGCATCGCCCGCAACACGCAGTCGCTGCTGCTGGAGGAGTCGAAGCTGGCCGGCGTGATCGACCCGGCCGGCGGCTCCTGGTACGTGGAGCGGCTCACCGACGACCTGGCGCACGCCGCCTGGGCGTGGTTCCGCGAGATCGAGGCCGCGGGCGGGCTGCCGGAGGCGTTCGACCTGGTCGCCGACCGGATCGCGGCGACCTGGGAGCAGCGCAGGCGCAACCTGGCCGACCGGACCGACGCGATCACCGGCGTGAGCGAGTTCCCGAACCTGGCCGAGCAGCCCGTGGTCCGCCCGCCCGCTCCCGGCGAACCGGGCGCCGGCCACGCTCCGCAGGAGTCCCCCGCAGGGGGTCCCCTGAACTCATTCTCCCAGCAGGAACCGACAATTCCGGCCCCTCAGCACCGGCCGCTGCCGCGCCTGCGCTACGCCCAGGAGTTCGAGGCGCTGCGGGACGCGGCCGACGCGGCGCCCGAACGCCCCAAGGTCTTCCTCGCCACCCTCGGCCCGGTCGCCGCGCACACCGCGCGGGCCACGTTCGCGGCGAACCTGTTCCAGGCGGGCGGCATCGAGACGCCGAGCGCCGGCCCGACGAAGACCGCGGACGACGTGGTCGCGAGGTTCCGCGAGAGCGGCGCCCGGATCGCGTGCCTGTGCGGCAGCGAGAAGAGCTACGCCGAACTCGCCGCGCCGGTCGCCCGCGCCCTGCGCGAGGCGGGGGCGGAACGGGTCCTGCTGGCCGGCAAGGAGTCCGACGCCGAGATCGACGAGCACGTGTTCACCGGCTGCCCGGCGCTAGAGGTGCTGGAGCACACGTTCGACGCCCTTGGAGTCCAGCGATGATCCCGAACTTCGCCGACGTCGACCTGGGCGGACCCACGCCCGCCGCCGACGCCGCGCAGTGGCAGGCCGCGTTGCAGGAGGCGACCGGGAAGGGCGTGGACGCCCTGACCTGGGAGACGCCCGAGGGCATCGGCGTCAAACCGGTCTACACGGCCGCCGACACCGAGGGCCTCGACTTCCTGGGCACCTACCCCGGCATCGCGCCGTTCCTGCGCGGCCCGTACCCGACGATGTACGTCAACCAGCCGTGGACGATCCGCCAGTACGCCGGGTTCTCCACCGCCGAGGAGTCCAACGCCTTCTACCGCCGCAACCTCGCGGCCGGCCAGAAGGGCCTCTCGGTCGCGTTCGACCTGGCCACCCACCGCGGCTACGACTCCGACCACCCCCGGGTGGCCGGCGACGTCGGCATGGCGGGCGTGGCCATCGACTCGATCTACGACATGCGCCAGCTGTTCGACGGCATCCCACTGGACCGGATGAGCGTGTCGATGACCATGAACGGCGCGGTGCTGCCGATCCTGGCGCTGTACGTGGTGGCGGCCGAGGAGCAGGGGGTGGCGCCCGAGCAGCTCGCCGGGACCATCCAGAACGACATCCTCAAGGAGTTCATGGTCCGCAACACCTACATCTACCCGCCGCAACCGTCGATGCGGATCATCTCCGACATCTTCGCGTACACCTCGCAGCGGATGCCGAAGTTCAACTCCATCTCGATCTCCGGCTACCACATGCAGGAAGCGGGCGCGACGGCCGACCTGGAGCTGGCCTACACGCTCGCGGACGGCGTGGAATACCTGCGCGCGGGCCGTGACGCGGGGCTGGACATCGACGCGTTCGCGCCGCGGCTGTCGTTCTTCTGGGCGGTCGGCATGAACTTCTTCATGGAAGTCGCCAAGCTGCGCGCCGCCCGGCTGCTGTGGGCGAAGCTGGTCAAGGGCTTCGACGCGCGCAACCCGAAGTCGCTGTCGCTGCGCACGCACTGCCAGACGTCCGGCTGGTCGCTCACCGCGCAGGACGTGTTCAACAACGTGGCCCGCACGTGCGTCGAGGCGATGGCCGCCACGCAGGGTCACACGCAGTCCTTGCACACCAACGCGTTGGACGAGGCGCTGGCGCTGCCGACGGACTTCTCCGCCCGCATCGCCCGCAACACCCAGTTGCTGCTCCAGCAGGAGTCCGGCACCACGCGGGTGATCGACCCGTGGGGTGGCAGCGCGTTCGTCGAACGCCTCACGCACGACCTGGCACGCCGCGCGTGGTCGCACATCACCGAGGTCGAGGCGGCGGGCGGGATGGCGCAGGCCATCGACGCCGGCATCCCGAAGATGCGCATCGAGGAGGCCGCGGCGCGCACCCAGGCGCGCATCGACTCCGGTCGGCAGCCGGTGATCGGCGTGAACAAGTACCAGGTCGAGTTCGACGAGAAGATCGACGTGCTCAAGGTCGACAACGCCGGGGTGCGCGCGCAGCAGCTCGCGAAGCTGGCCCGGTTGCGCGAAGAACGCGACCAGTCCGGTGTGGACAGCGCGCTGGACGCCCTGACGCGGGCCGCGGGCTCGGACGGCAACCTGCTGGAGCTGGCCATCGACGCGGCCCGCGCCAAGGCCACCGTCGGCGAGATCTCCGAGGCGCTGGGCAGGGTGTGGGGCCGCCACTCCGCGCAGATCCGCACCATCACCGGCGTCTACCGCGAGGAGGCGGGGTCCGTGTCGAACGTCGAGGAGACCCGCGCGGTGGTGGAGGCGTTCGCCGAGGCGGAAGGGCGCCGGCCGCGCATCCTGGTCGCGAAGATGGGCCAGGACGGGCACGACCGCGGCCAGAAGGTGATCGCGACCGCGTTCGCCGACCTCGGCTTCGACGTGGACGTCGGCCCGCTGTTCCAGACCCCGGACGAGGTCGCGCGCCAGGCCGTCGAGGCGGACGTGCACATCGTCGGGGTGTCCTCGCTGGCCGCCGGCCACCTCACGCTGGTGCCGGCGCTGCGCTCGGAGTTGGCCGGGATGGGCCGCGAGGACATCATGATCGTGGTCGGCGGAGTGATCCCGCCGCAGGACTTCGACGCGTTGCGCGAGGCGGGCGCGGCGGCGATCTTCCCGCCCGGCACGGTGATCGCGGACGCGGCGGGCGACCTGCTGCGCAAGCTCGCCGAGCAGCTCGGCCACGGTGAGGCGACCGGGCTGCCGGGACGAGATGGCTAGGCCCGTCGACGTCGGCGAGTACGCCAAGGGTGTCCTCGCCGGCAACCGCGGCACGCTGGCGCGGGCCATCACGCTGGTCGAGTCCACCCGCCCGGACCACCGCGCGTGGGCGCAGGAGCTGCTGGTCGAGCTGCTGCCGCACTCGGGCGGCGCGCACCGCGTCGGCATCACCGGCGTGCCGGGCGTGGGCAAGTCCACGTTCATCGACGCGTTCGGCTCGATGCTGACCGCGCGGGGGCACCGGGTGGCGGTGCTGGCGGTCGACCCGTCGTCCACCCGCACCGGCGGCTCGATCCTGGGCGACAAGACCCGGATGGCCAGGCTCGCGGTCGACCCGGCGGCGTTCATCCGGCCCTCGCCGACCTCCGGCACGCTCGGCGGCGTGGCCAAGGCGACCCGCGAGTCGATCGTGCTGGTCGAGGCCGCGGGCTACGACGTGGTGCTGGTCGAGACGGTCGGCGTCGGCCAGTCCGAGGTCGCGGTGGCGAACATGACGGACTGCTCGCTGTTCCTGACCCTGGCGCGCACCGGCGACCAGCTCCAGGGCATCAAGAAGGGCGTGCTGGAGCTGGCCGACGTGATCGCGGTCAACAAGGCCGACGGCCCGCACGAGCCGGACGCCCGCAAGGCCGCCCGCGAGCTGGCCGGGGCGTTGCGGCTGCTGCGCCCGCCGGACGCCGTGTGGCACCCGCCCGTGCTCACGTGCAGCGGGCTGGACGGGACGGGGCTGGACACCGTGTGGCAGCAGGTCACCAAGCACCGCGAGGCGCTGGAGGCGGCCGGCGAGCTGGCCGAGCGGCGGCGTCGGCAGCAGGTCGACTGGACCTGGGCCATGGTGAACGACCAGGTGCTGACGAGCCTGCGCGCGGCGCCCGCGGTGCGCTCGGTCGTGCCCGAGGTGGAGCGGCAGGTGCGCGAGGGGGAGCTGACCGCGACCCTGGCCGCCGAGCGGATCCTGGCCGCGTTCCGGCAGCACACGTGACGTTCGCTCACAGCACGTGAACGGCGACCGGTTCGGATGACCACTGACAGTGGTAACCACGACAGGCGGTAGCTAGGCTTGGCGACCATGTGGCGATCTGTGCTCGCGGTGTGCCTGTTCGTGCTGGCCGGTGTGTTCACCGTGTCGGGCACAGGGGCCGCCGTGACGACATCGCCGCACCTCGCGGTCGCCCAGCCCACCGAGACCTTGGCGCCCGGCGGCACCATCCAGCCCCAGGGCACCGTGCCGCCCGGTCCGGCGATCGACGCGCCCCAGCAGGAGCCGGCGCCCTCGTCGAGCGGGGAAACCCGAAGGAAGTTGTGGATCGGCGGTATCGCGCTGCTGCTGTTCGCCCTCGTCTACTGGCGGAACAAGAAGCGGTGGTCGAAGTGGAAGGCCGGGCGCAAGTCGGGGTGATTCCCACTTAGTGGGAAAATCGGGGCGACAGGTGGTCGCCCCCTAGCATGGCCTGCGCGGATGTGCGGGCCAGGCGCGGCGTGATCGGTCTGACCGAAAACCGGGCACCGCTCGGCGCACCCGCGCGACCGGTTGCCGGTTGATCAACCAGGGGTGCGACGCGCCCGCCGGGCCGTGATGCAGGATGGACGCAAATGGGTACCGACTTCAAGATGAGCACGCGCTCGGCCGTCGAGCGGTACTCCACTGCGCTGGTAGACCTCTCCCGCAGCATCCACGCGGAGCCGGAGCAGGCGTTCGCCGAGCACCGCAGCGCGGCCAAGGTCGCCGACCTGCTGGCCGCCGAGGGCTTCGAGGTCGACCGCGGCGTCGCGGACCTGGAGACGGCGTTCACCGCCTCGTTCGGGGCCGGTGAGCTGGTGCTGGGGCTGTGCGCGGAGTACGACGCGCTGCCCGAGATCGGCCACGCGTGCGGCCACAACGTCATCGCCGCCGCGTCCGTCGGAGCGGCCCTCGCGCTGCGTGACCTGGCCGACGAGCTCGGTGTCACCGTCCGCGTGATCGGCACGCCCGCCGAAGAGGTGGGCGGCGGCAAGGTGCTGATGCTCGAACGCGGGGTATTCGACGACGTGGCGTTCTCGATGATGGTGCACCCGGCCCCGTACGAGGCCGTGGCCGCGCGGTCGCTCGCCATCACCGACGTCGAGGTCCACTACACCGGCAAGCCGTCGCACGCCGCCGCCGCGCCGCACCTGGGTGTGAACGCCGCCGACGCCATCACGGTCGCCCAGGTCGCCATCGGGCTCGCCCGCCAGCACCTGGAGCCCGGCCAGATGGTCAGCGGCATCGTCACGCGCGGCGGCAGCGCGCCCAACATCGTGCCCGCGCGCACGTCGGCGATGTTCGACCTGCGCGCCGACGACCTGGAGTCGCTGCACCGGCTCGAAGAGCGGATCAGCCGCTGCTTCGAGGCGGGCGCGATCGCCACCGGCTGCACCCACGAGGTCGTCAAGGTCTCGCCGGTGTACGCCGAGCTGAGCCCGGACCCGTGGCTCGCGGACGCCTACCGGCGTGCCGCGGTCGAGCTGGGCAGGCATCCGTTGAGCCCCGAGCAGGAGCTCAAGGAGAAGATCGGCAGCACCGACATGGGCAACATCACCCGTGCGCTGCCGGCCATCCACCCGACCATCGCCATCGACTGCGGAGACGCGGTGAACCACCAAATCGAGTTCGCGACCGCCTGTGCGTCGGCCTCGGCCGACCGAGCTGTGCTCGACGGGGCACTCGCCCTCGCCTGGACCACAATTTCCGCTGCCACCGACGGTGAGCAGCGCTCTCGACTGCTGGCGGGTGTGGCATGACGGTCGTGGACTCGCGTCTGCCAGAGGAGGGTGCCGAGGTGCTGTTGACCGATCGCGGGGTCAGCATTGCCCCTGTGGATGATCCCGGTGAAGGGCGCGGGCCCTCGTGGCTGGACGACTGGCTGGCGGCGAACGCCTCCGAGGTCGTCGCCTGGCGCCGGCACCTCCACGCGCACCCGGAGCTGTCCCGGCACGAGTTCGCCACCACCGAGCTGATCGCCGACGTGCTGCGCTCGGCGGGCCTGAAGCCACGCGTCCTGCCCGGTGGGACCGGCCTGGTGTGCGACGTCGGCTCGGGGCCGCGCTGCGTGGCGCTGCGCGCCGACATCGACGCGCTGCCGCTGCCGGAGAACACCGGCGCGCCGTACTCGTCCACTGTGGACGGGGTGGCGCACGCGTGCGGCCACGACGCGCACACCACCGTGCTGCTGGGCGCGGCGCTGGCGCTGGCGTCGGCCACCGAGCTGCCCGGACGGGTGAGGTTGGTGTTCCAGCCGGCCGAGGAGGTCATGCCGGGCGGCGCGCTGGACGTGCTGGCCGCGGGCGGCCTCGACGGCGTCGAGCGCATCTTCGGCCTGCACTGCGACCCGCGCCTGGAGGTCGGGCGGATCGGGACCAGGATCGGCGCCATCACCTCGGCCAGCGACATGCTGGAGCTGCGGCTGACGTCACCCGGCGGCCACACGTCCCGGCCGCACCTGACCGCGGACCTGGTGCACGCGCTGGGCACGGTGATCACCGGGCTGCCGGGGTTGCTGTCGCGGCGGGTGGACCCCCGTTCGGGGACCGTGCTGGTCTGGGGCGCCGTCCACGCGGGTGAGGCGCCCAACGCGGTGCCGCAGGACGGCGTGCTGCGCGGCACGCTGCGGACCGGTGACCGGGACATCTGGGCCGAGCTGGAGCCGTTGATCAAGGAGTTGGTTGGCGCGCTGCTGGCTCCCACGGGTGTCGGGTTCGACCTGCACCACAGGCGCGGCGTGCCGCCGGTCGTGAACGACCGGGAGAGCACGATGCTGCTGCGCGCCGGGATCGAGGCGGCGTTGGGCGAGGACGCGCTGGCCGGGACGGAGCAGTCGTCCGGCGGCGAGGACTTCGGCTGGTACCTGGAGCACGTGCCCGGGTCGTTCGCCCGGTTGGGCGTCTGGGACGGCGTGGGCAAGCAGAAGGACCTGCACCAGCCCGGGTTCGACCTGGACGAACGGGCACTGCTGGTGGGCGTGCGCGTGATGGTGCACGCGGCCTTGGCGGCGTTGGCCTGACCGCGCGGAGGTGCCCGGGCCACCCGGGCACCTCGTCGGCCGCTCAGCTGACCGGTTCGGTGATCTCCGGTCGGGCCTCGGGCGCGGACGAGCGGACCGCGTCGGCGGCCTGGTCGTCCGGTTCGGTCTGCGACGCGCGCTCGGCGTCCACCCGGGCCGTGTAGACCGAGACCTCGTGGGCGATCATCTCCTCGTCCCAGCCGTGGACGCCGGCCATGAGCCGCGCCACCGGCAGGGCGCACTCCACGCCCCGGTGCGGGTACTCGATCGAGATCCTGGTCCGCCGGGTGAGGACGTCCTCCAGGTGCAGCGCGCCTTCGTGCGAGGCCGCGTAGACGACCTCGACCTGGAGGTAGTCGGGCGCGCCGGGGACCGGCTTGAGCAGTTCCGGGTCGGCCGAGCCCAGCACCTCGTGCACCAGCGAGCCGTAGCGGTCCAGCAGGTGCCGCACGCGGTAGGGGTGCAGGCCGTAGCGGCTGGCCAACTGGTCCGCCTGGTTCACCAGGGCGTGGTAACCGTCGGCCCCGATCAGGGGAACTTTGTCGGTGATCGACGGCTGGATCCGGCCCGGCAGGTCGACGGACGCGGCGTCCACGGCGTCGGCGCCCATGACGCGGTAGGTCGTGTACTTGCCGCCGGCGATGGCGACCAGACCGGGCGCGACCCGGGCCACCGCGTGCTCGCGGGAGAGCTTCGAGGTGGACTCGCTCTCACCGGCCAGCAGCGGGCGCAGCCCGGCGTAGACGCCCTCGATGTCGTCGTGCGTCAACGGGGTCGCGAGGACGGAGTTGACGTGCTCGAGGATGTAGTCGATGTCCGCCCGCGTGGCGGCGGGGTGCGCCAGGTCGAGGTTCCAGTCGGTGTCCGTGGTTCCCACGATCCAGTGATTTCGCCACGGGATCACGAAGAGGACCGACTTCTCCGTGCGCAGGATCAGGCCCGACTCGGACACGATCCGGTCGCGCGGCACGACGATGTGGACGCCCTTGGACGCGCGGACGCGGAACCGGCCCCGGCTGCCGGACAGCCGTTGCAGCTCGTCGGTCCACACGCCGGTCGCGTTGATCACCGCGTGGGCGCGCACGGACGTCTCGCGGCCGTCCTCGACATCGCGCACGCGGACGCCGGAGACCCGGTCCGCCTCCCGCAGGAAGCCCACGACCTGCGTGGACGTCCGCACGACCGCGCCGTAGTGCGCCGCGGTCCGGCCGACCATCATGGTGTGCCTGGCGTCGTCGGCCTGGGCGTCGTAGTAGCGGATCCCGCCGACCAGCGCGGACGGCTTGAGCGCGGGCACCAGGCGCATCGCACCGGCCCTGGTCAGGTGCTTCTGGCCCGGCACGGAGCGCGCGCCGCCCATCGTGTCGTACATGAGCAGGCCGGCGGCGGTGTACGGGCGCTCCCAGACGCGGTGCGTCAGCGGGTACAGGAACGGGACCGGCTTGACCAGGTGCGGCGCGAGGCGGGTCAGCATGAGTTCGCGCTCCCGCAGCGCCTCGCGGACGAGCCCGAACTCCAACTGCTCCAGGTACCGCAGGCCGCCGTGGAAGAGCTTGGACGACCGGCTGGACGTGCCCGAGGCCAGGTCACGCGCCTCGACCAGGGCGACCCGCAGGCCCCGGGTCGCGGCGTCCAGCGCGGAACCGACGCCCACCACGCCGCCGCCGATGATCACGAGGTCGAACGTCTCCGCGCCGAGCCGGTCCCAGGACTCGGAGCGCTCTTGCGGCCCCAGCCGGCCCGCGGTGGCGGGGTACTGCTTGCGCGTGACCACTGACGCCTCCCTGATGCTCGACTCGACTGGCCAGATCAGGACTTGACTCGACCACGTTACCCGTTGGTACGCCACCCGTGGACAACTGATCAGGCCGGAACTAGCGTCAAGCCTCATCGTGGGGTGGGCAGCGCCGCCGGACCCGGACTGCGTTGCCTCTTCGTCAAGCGAGGAGGTCGGCGAGTGAGCAATGGCTCGATCTTCGTGTGGGAAGTGCTGGGCACCGCAATCCTGATCCTGCTGGGTGCGGGTGTCGTCGCCAACGTCGTGCTCAAGGACACGCTGGGCAATGCCGGCGGGTGGCTCCTCATCAACATCGGCTGGGGTTTCGCGGTCTTCGCGGGCGCCAGCATCGCCGCTCCGAGCGGCGCTCACCTCAACCCCGCGGTGACGCTGGGCCTGGCGGTCGCGGACAAGACACCGTGGAGCCAGGTCCCCGTCTACATCGCCGGTCAGATGGTCGGCGCGTTCATCGGCGCCGTGCTCGCCTGGCTGGCCTACAAGGCGCAGTTCGACGCGCACGACGACCCGGGCGGCACGCGGGGCATCTTCTGCACCGGCCCGACCATCCCCAAGGCCGGCTGGAACGTCGTCACCGAGGTGATCGGCACGTTCGTGCTGGTCGCGTGGGTCCTGCTGAGCCCGGGCGCGAAGGGCGCGACCGACGGCATCCCGCAGTTGGGCAACGCCGCGCTCGGCTACGCCGGTGTGGCGTTCATCGTCATCAGCATCGGTGCGTCGCTCGGCGGACCCACGGGGTACGCCATCAACCCCGCCCGCGACCTCGCGCCGCGCATCGCCTACGCGATCCTGCCCATCCGCGACAAGGGCAGCGCCGAGTGGGGTTACGCCTGGGTGCCGGTGGTCGGACCGCTGGTCGGCGGCCTGCTCGCCGGTCTCCTCTACCTCGTTCTCCCGGCTGCCTGAAAGGACTCCAGCGCATGACGAAGTACGTGGCCGCGATCGACCAGGGCACGACGTCGACCCGGTGCATGATCTTCGACCACTCGGGCCGCGTGGTCTCCGTCGACCAGAAGGAGCACGAGCAGATCTTCCCGCAGGCCGGGTGGGTCGAGCACGACGCGAACGAGATCTGGACCAACGCCAGGCAGGTGGCCGCGGGCGCGTTGGCCAAGGCCGACCTCACCACCGCGGACATCGCCGCGGTGGGCATCACCAACCAGCGCGAGACCGCCCTGGTGTGGGACCGCACCACCGGGCAGCCGGTGTACAACGCGATCGTGTGGCAGGACACCCGCACCGACCGGATCTGCCAGGACCTGGCGGCTCTCGGCGGCGGTCAGGAGCGGTACCGGGACAAGACCGGGCTGCCGCTGGCGACGTACTTCTCCGGCCCGAAGATCCGCTGGATCCTCGACAACGTCGAGGGCGCTCGCGAGCGTGCCGAGGCCGGTGACCTGCTGTTCGGCAACATGGACACCTGGGTGCTGTGGAACATGACCGGCGGGGTGGACGGCGGCGTGCACGTCACCGACCCCACCAACGCGTCCCGCACGCTGCTGATGGACCTCAACACGCTGAGCTGGGACGAGGGCATCGCGGCCGACATGGGCGTCCCGCTGTCGATGCTGCCGGAGATCCGGTCGTCGTCGGAGGAGTACGGCAAGGTGCGCGAGCGCGGCGCGCTGGCCGGCGTGCCGATCGCGGGCATCCTCGGCGACCAGCAGGCGGCGACGTTCGGCCAGGCGTGCCTGTCGCCGGGCGAGGCCAAGAACACCTACGGCACCGGCAACTTCGTGCTGCTCAACACCGGCACGGACAAGGTGATGAGCGAGAACGGCCTGCTCACCACGGTGTGCTACAAGATCGGCTCGGCCGCGCCGGTGTACGCGCTGGAGGGCTCGATCGCGGTGACGGGGTCGTTGGTGCAGTGGCTGCGCGACAACCTCGGCATGATCGCGACGGCCGCCGAGATCGAGGAGCACGCCCGGAAGGTGGAGGACAACGGCGGCGCGTACTTCGTGCCCGCGTTCTCCGGCCTGTTCGCGCCGTACTGGCGGTCGGACGCGCGTGGCGCGATCGTCGGGCTGACCCGGTTCGTGAACAAGGGCCACCTGGCCCGCGCGGTGCTGGAGGCCACGGCGTTCCAGACCCGTGAGGTGATCGACGCGATGAACGCCGACTCGGGCGTGCCGCTGAAGTCGTTGAAGGTCGACGGCGGCATGGTCGTCAACGAGCTGCTGATGCAGTTCCAGGCGGACATCCTGGGCGTGCCGGTGATCCGGCCGGTGGTCAACGAGACGACGGCGCTGGGCGCGGCCTACGCGGCGGGGCTGGCGGTCGGGTTCTGGGAGTCCGAGGACGACATCCGGCAGAACTGGGCGCAGGACAAGCAGTGGGACCCGGCGATGGACGACGACACCCGCGCCCGGACCTACGCGCAGTGGAAGAAGGCCGTGACCAGGACGTTCGACTGGGTCGAGTGACCTCGGCGGGGGCGTCGCCCTCGTGGGGACGCCCCCTCGCCGCTAGTCCAGGTCGTCGTGGCGCATGAGCTGGCGGCCGGCTTCGGTGATCGAGCCGGTCAACGACGGGTAGACCGAGAAGGTGGTCGCCAGGTCGTCGACGGTGAGCTGGTTCTGCACGGCGAGCGTGATCGAGAGGATGAGCTCGCTGGCGTTGGGCGCGACGACCACGCCGCCGATGACGACACCGGTGGCCGGGCGGCAGAACAGCTTCACGAAACCGCGCCGCAGGCCTTCCATCTTGGCCCGCGGGTTGGTGGCCAGCGGCAGCATGATCGTGCGCGCGGGCACCTCGCCGGAGTCGATCGCCTGCTGGCTGATGCCGACGGACGCGATCTCGGGGTTGGTGAACACGTTCGCCGCGACCGTCTTGAGCCTGATCGGGCTGACGCCCTGGCCCAGCGCGTGCCACATGGCGATGCGGCCCTGCATGGCGGCGACGGACGCGAGCAGCAGCAGGCCGGTGCAGTCGCCCGCCGCGTAGACGCCGGCGACGTTCGTGCGCGACACCCGGTCGACCGGGATGTACCCGCCGCGGCCGAGCTCGATGCCGATCTTGTCCAGGCCGATGTCGGCGGTGTTCGGGACGGAGCCGACCGTCATCAGCGCGTGGCTGGCCTCGATCGTGCGACCGTCTTCCAGGTGAATCAGGACGCCGTCGCCGACGTTCTCGACCCGGTCCGCGCGGGCGTGCTTGACCACCGCCGTGCCGCGTTCGGCGAACACGTCCTCCAGCACCACGGCCGCGTCGGCGTCCTCGTGGGGGAGCACCCGGTCGCGGCTGGAGACCATGGTCACCTTCACGCCCAGCTCGGTGTACGCGGAGGCGAACTCCACACCGGTGACACCCGATCCGATGACGGCCAGGTGCTCGGGCAGCTCCGGGAGGTCGTAGATCTGCCGCCAGGTGAGGATGCGCTTGCCGTCGGGCTCGGCGCCGGGCAACACGCGCGGGGTGGCGCCCGTCGCGATGAGCACCACGTCGGCCGGGAGGACTTCCTTGCCGCCGTCCTCGGTGAGGGCCACGACCTCGTGCTGGGCGAGGCCCTTGGCGTTGTCGCAGAACTTGCCGACGCCGTTGATGATCCGCACGCCCTCGCGCTGGAGGCGGGCCCGGACGTCGGCGGACTGGGCGAGCGCCAAGCCCTTCACGCGTCCGTGGACGACCGGCAGTTCGACCGCGGCTTCCGCGTTGTTCGTGCGAATGCCCAGCTCACCGGCGTTGCGGAAGGCGCTTCGGCCGCCGGCGGAGGCGATGAACGTCTTGGAGGGCACGCAGTCGTAGAGCACGCAGGCGCCGCCGAGGCCCTCGCGTTCCACGATGGTCACGTCGGCCCCGTGCTGGGCCGCGACCAGTGCCGCCTCGTAACCTGCGGGGCCACCGCCCATGATGACGATGCGGGTCACGACACGTCCTCCTCGTGGTCATCGGCGCTGTTCGCACCGGTCTTCTGACGCCTTTTCGCGCTGTTCGCGCCGCTCACGGCCGCTGATAACCGTACGCGGTCGGGTGTCGGGGTGTGTCGTCCGGTCTTCTGGTACCTCGCGGTGATCGCGAGGTCGCTAGGCTGTGGTCGTGCCGCTCTATGCCGCGTACGGGTCCAACATGGACCCGAACCAGATGATGGAGCGAGCCCCCTACTCCCCGATGGCGGGGACCGGGTGGCTCGCCGGATGGCGTCTGACGTTCGGTGGCGAGGACCTGGGCTGGGAGGGCGCGCTCGCCACCATCGTCGAGGACCCCGACTCGCAGGTGTTCTGCGTGCTCTACGACGTGAGCCCGCGTGACGAGTCCCGCCTCGACCGCTGGGAAGGCGCCCTCGGTCTCTACAAGAAGATCCGCCTCCGCGTCCAAACCCTGGAAGGCTCGGTGACCGCCTGGCTCTACGTCCTGGACGCCTACGAGGGCGGTCTCCCCTCGGCCCGCTACATCGGCGTCGTGGCCGACGCCGCCGAAGCCGCCGGCGCCCCGGACGACTACGTAGCCGACCTCCGCACCCGCCCCTGCCAAGGCATCGGCCCCTGACCCCCCGCGAGAGTCCTACGTTCAGCGCGCGTGAGTCCTACACCCAGAACGCGTGAGTCCTACGTTCAGGACCCCCGAGTTCAACACTCAGCTGTCGGAACAACCGCGTGGGGTCGCGCAGGTCCGAGACGTCGGCCCGGAGAACCTTCCAGCCGCGCCGCCGCAGGTCCTCGTCCCGGGCACGGTCGGCCTCGGCCCTGTCGACGTGCGCCGCGTAGCCGTCGTACTCCACGGCCACGCGGGCGTCCGGCCAGGCGAAGTCCAGCCGCCAGATCTCACGGTCGTCGTAGTCACGGACGGAGTACTGGAGCTCGGGCAGTGGGAAACCGGCTTCGGCGATGGTGAGCAGGAGCGTGCTCTCCGCCGGTGACTCGGGCAGGCCGGTGGCCAGGTCCAGGAGGAGCACGCCCTGCCGCCGGCCCCGGTGATCACGACGGGTCGCGATGCGCACGGCGAGGTCGGCCTTGAACGCGGCTCGTTGCGGTGGCGGTAGAGCGCCGAGTGCCTGGTCCGCGCACGCCAGGGCGGTGGAGCGGTGACGACCGCGGCAGAGCAGGTCCGCGATCGCGTAGTCGAGCACGATGCACCGCAGGCCATCGACCTCGACCACGTCGGCTGGGTCGTACTGGTGGTAGTGGACGGCGACGTCGGGACGTGGGCGAAGCCTGCGGTCGTAGTCCAGGAGGAGGTGCACCCGGTTGGTTTCGGCGGCTGTGCAGCCGTGCAGCCAGGCGGCGGTGTGGTCGGTCAGCACGGCGTCCGGTCCGGCCATGAGCAGCGCGGCGGCGGCGCGGGTGTGCAGGCTCGCCATGCGCTCACGCTGGATGACGACCGTGCGGCAGTAGCTGACCAGGTGACCGTCGTGGATGGCGCGGCTCACGGCTTGCCGTCCGATGTGGTCGTGCAGACGCGTACGCGGGTAGGCACCGTGGAGGCCCGGAGGCAGTTCGATCATGCATAACCGAGTGCCGGAACCCCCGATCCCGTACACGGTTCACCTGATCGTGGGAAGCCGCGATGCGCGAGCGTTGAATTCAGCGGTCCTGAACGTAGGACTCTCGCGGGCTGGGCGTAGGACTCACGCGAGCTGGAGGTTGGACTCTCGAGGGTTGGAGGTTGGACTCACGGGGTGGAGAGGGATTCCAGGTGGTGGAGGAGGCGGCGGTGGTCGACGGGGGAGACGGTGCTCCAGGGTTGTTGGCCCGGGGTGGCGCGGCGGAGTTGGAGGTAGCGGCCGTCGGGGGTGTCGAAGAAGGAGACGACGCGGTCCTGGCGGACGCGCTTGCCCCACTTGTCGCGGCTCGCGGCGCCGAACTGGCCGCGGTTGCCCGCGTCACGGAACATGTCGGCCAGGGTGCGGGCGTCGTCCTGGCGGATGCCACGGGCCAGCAGGGCCTGGTAGAGGTCGTCGGGGGTGTTCGCGTGCGCGGCGGCGGCGTCCAGGTCGGCGCTGGGCAGCGTCACGGAGTGGCCGGGACCGGCGGGCAGTGGCGGCAGCACGGAGAGGGCTTCGCGGTGCAGGCCCTCGGCGGACGCCGGGCGCAGGGTCAGCTGGTCGTGCTCCAGCACGGCCAGGACGCCCGACTGGCCCTTGGCGGCGGCCAGGACGCGGACGCTGCGGCCCAGCCACAAGCGGCCGTCCACCTCCTCCTGCGGCCGGTTCAACAGGTGCAGGAGGTCCTCCAGCATCGGGTCCAGCGACACCGGACGGCCCAGGCCCCGCCGGTCCAGCTCCGCCCACGCCCGCTGTTCCAACTCGGCGCGCTCGGTGTTCGTCTTGCCCGGCGACGGCACCTTCAGCACCAGCGGCATCGTCTCCAGCCGCAGGTGCTCCCAGAGCACGTCGAACTCCAGCGCCGAGATCGTCACGGGTTCGCGCAGGTCGTTGCTGCCCAAGTCCAAGCCGAACGTCGTCATCAGTGGATGGTGCTCTCCCCGATCACCGCGGGCGAGATGACCCCGCCGACGCCGTAGATGTCGTCCGTCTCCCGGAGGTAGTCGGCGGCGTCGTGCGTGGCGTCTTCTTCCTCTTCCGCGCCACGCGGGCCGCCCAGCCCGCCGAACGGGTCGAACGCGGGCTGCTGCGGCGCCGCCGCGACGCTGCGCTTGTGCACGGTGTCGTTGCCGCCGACCTGCCCGCCGGCACCCGGCATCGCGCCCGGCGCTCCGGGAGCCGTCGTCGCCGCGTGCTGCGCACTGGCCGCGTACGCGCCGAACTCCGCCGAGCTGACCGACGTCGTGCCGGTGGGCAACACCCCACCGGCGCCCGGCAGCAACTGCTGCTGCTGGTTCGCGCCGCCGCCACCACCAGCGGCACCACCGGCGCCGCCACCACCGCTGCCGGCCTGCTGGCCGTTCGTGGTCTCGGGCGCGCCGGAGGGGTTGGACGACGACTTGCGCCGGTCCTTCTCCGACTGGCCGGCCGCACCGCCGAGCACACCACCGGGCCCGAACGAACCCGAACCGGAACCCGACGCCGACGCCGGTAAAGCGGCCGTCGAGGCGCGCGTGGAACCCGAGGTGGAGGTCCACGACGTGCCCGTCGAGCCGCCGACCGAAGGCTGCGCCACCGGACGCGGACCGGGGTAGCCGCCACGACCACCGCCGCGACCGCCGCGCCACCCACCCCAGCCGCCACGCCCACCGCGCGGACCGCCGTACCCCCAACCGGGAGCCGACACGCCGGCCGCGTCGTTGCGCACGACCTCGGGCGCGTTGATCACCAACTGCGGCGGCTGGTGGAACTGCCCCAACGTGCTGGTGTTCGACGTGGTGCTGGAGGCGTAGGTCGTCATCACCTCACGCGCGCGCTGCTCGGCGGCGTTCTTCGCCTTCTCCTGCACCTCGTAGTCCGTCTGCCCGCCCACCAGGTTGGTCAACGCGCTGACGAGCAGGTTCGGCTCCTCCGCGGTCACCTTCACCGGCGGCGGCATGTCCGCGCGCGCCTTGGCGATGTAGTCCGCCTGGAGCTCGGCCGAGATGCGCATGACCTCCGCGCCGGCGCGGGCGTCGTCCGCCCACGCGGCCAGCGGGTTGATGCCCACCCGGGCCTTGTCCGCCGCCGAGCCCTCCCAGGTCGCCCCGGAACGCAGCACGCCCGCGTGCAGTTCGGCGTTGATCTCGGTCAACGCGGCGGAAACGCCCTGCCACCGCTCCATCGAGGCGTGCGAGGCCTTGGGCCCCGGCCCCGCGTTGATCTGCTCGTACAGCTCTTCGTGGCTGTACCCGCTCCAGCGGTGTCCATCGGGCATGAACGTTCCCCTTGCCTGCGCCGGGCGCTCAGCGGCTGCCCTGCTGTCCCATCAACCCGGTGTTGTCTTCTTCGATGGACTGGTACTGCTGCTCGACGAGGGTGAGCGCGTCCATGGCCGACTTGAGCTGCCGCTGGTAGTTCTCCAACGCGATCAGCGCCGAGTCTCCCGACTCCAGCGACCGCTCGTTGAACCGCTCCGCGGCGTCCTGGCTCACCGGATCACCCGCCCAGGGACGGACCCTGACCTCGGTGATGGCCATCTCGATCTGCTCGTCCAGCTTGCTCAACGCGCCCGCGAACGCGCTGCGCAGGCTCGGGATCGCTTCGGGCTCGACGTTCAACGTGTGCGACAAGGGCGGTGGTGAGCCCGTGTCAGCGCCGTGGCCGTGGTCTTCCGACGGCATGGACAACCTCCCGCCTTCCTCGTTCCCGTCACGCGTCGTCGGTTCTCGCGCTAGGTCACTGTAGCCACCCGGTCCGACAGCGGGGAGTAGGTGGAGCCCACATCCCCCGCGTGGATCAGCGCCGCTGCAGCAAACCGGCTACCGCCGCTTCTGCCGCCCGTTGCGCCCCTTGGCACAGAGTGTCCTGCTTGGCCGCCTTTTCGTTACCGCCGTCGCGGAACATCACGTCGAGGAACTGCCCCTCCGCGACGTCCACCTCGACGTTGCACACGTTGTCCATGCCGGGCGTCCGCACGGTCAGCCCGCCGAAACCGCCCACCGTGGTCCGCGCGGCGTGGACTTGGGCGTTCTCGCTCAACCACACGTCGACGCCCTCCACTGTGACGAGGGCGAACCGCACGACGTTCCCGCTGATGTTGCTGCGCATGGTGCACGCCTTCGCGTTGCCGAAGCTCGCTTCCACATATGCGCTGGGCGGGTTGTCCAGGCTCAGCTCGATGCGCTGTTCGGGTGACAGCACGGCGCACGGGTCCACGTCGTCCAACCGCAGCTCATGCGGCCTGGGCGACAACGAGAGCTCGACCGTCGTGGTGGCGGGGAGTGGTTCGTCGACCCGGCCGTCGGCCTTCCTCGCCGGAGCGGGGGTGCAGGAGGCCATCGCCAACGCGCAGAGCGTGGCGGTGAGCACCCGAGCACCCCTCATGGCCACCTACCGTAGCCGTGTCCACACGCCGGGTGAAGACTCGGCGGTGAAGCCGCACTTCACCGCGACGCGTCGCGCCGCGTCGTCCGGGGGTCTCGCGGTGATCAGCGGCAGGTCCAGGAACCCGAAGCCGAACCGCAGCACGGCGCCGGTCGCGTGCGTCGCGATTCCCCTGCCGCGCAGGTCGGGCGTGGTCCAGCAGTGCAGTTCCCCGTCGCGGGTCAGGGAGATCACGCCCACGGCCGTTCCGGTGAGCTGGTCGCACACGGCCCAGGAACAGGATTCTTCGGTGTGCCACTGGTTCGCACGTTCGGCGATGTGCGCGCCGGCCTCTTCCAGGTCGGCGCACAACCCGCCCGCGACCAACGCCACCCGGTCGTCGATGCGGTCGTCGGCGCGGAGTCGGCGCAGGTAGAACTCGCCCGCGTTGATCTCGACGGCCTCCATGCGCGGGGAGACTAGTCCGTCACGAACCCGTCGTAGCGCCCGGCCAGCTCTTCGAGCAGCCCGCGATGGGCCGACGCCGGTCGGTCGTCGGGACCGGTGGCCAACTCCACGACCCAGTCGGCGTCCTCGAGGTCGTCCTCGCCCGCCAGCACGTCCTTGTGCACCGCGCACGGCGACCAGCCGGCCGCGTCCAGCTCGCGCGCGGCTTCCTCGGCGTCGTCGCGGTCGTGCAGGACCAGCAGCAACGGGCCGGGAGCCGTGGCCGGACCGGCGCCGCCTCCGTCGTCCAGCAGGCCGCGTGACGCCAGCGCCTCGTGCAGCGAGGGGAAGTCCGGCGTGTGCACGGCGTCGATCCCGACGGTCCGCGCCGCTTCGGTGTTCACCTCGTTGTCATCGCAGAACAACGTCCCCGACGGCGAGTGTTGGAGCACCCGCAACGCGCGCCGGAACGCCTCCGGTGACGGCTTGGCCACCCCGATCCGCGCGGACGACACGACCGCGTCCACCTCGCGGTCCAGCCCCAGCGCCGCCAGGTCGCGCGGCAGCCGGTCGGTCGCGTTGGACAGCAACGCCACCCGGCACCGCTTGCGCACCCGCCGCACCAGTTCCAACGCCTCGTCGACCACCTCGCCGGTCCGGGTCCACGCCGCCACCGCGTCGACCGCGCGTGCCGGTGACAGCCCTTCGCCGACCAACTCCTCCCGCACCGCCGCCCGCCACTCGTCGTCCGTGGCACGGCCGGCGATCGCGGGACCGGCCAGGGCGAACGACACCCGCGCCAACGTGCCGTGCGGCAGGTCGAACGCGTCCTCGATCGGCTCGTCCGCCGGGAACCGCCGCAGCACGCCGTCCAGGTCGAGCAGCAGCAGCGACGGCGCGCTCACCGCCTGCCCATCCGGCCGAGCAGGAGCATCGCGGCCGGGATCAGCAGGAACACCATCGGGTTCCTGGCCAGGAAGAACAACGCCACGCTGACGATCGCGACCGCGGTGACGATCCCGCTGCCGACCCGGGGGTCCAGCGCGAAGCCGCGCCGGACGGGCGGTTGCGGCGGCGTCACCAGCGGCTCGACGCGCGTGAACGTCGGCCGTGGCGCGGGCAGGTCGCCGAACAGCGCGAGCAGGTCGCCGCGGGTCTTCGCGGTGGCGACGCGGGCCGAGCGCTCGCCGTACTCGTCCACGCTCAGCCGCCCCTCGCCGAGGTGCGTGCCGAGCAGTTCGAGCGCGCGCTCACGCTCCGCGTCGCCGATCCGGATGTCCCGCTCGCTCACACAGGTGAGCCTATTCCTTGAGCTCGCAGATGACCGTGCCCTGGGTGACGGTCGCACCCGGTTCGGCGGCCAGGCCGGTGACCACGCCGGACTTGTGCGCGATGACCGGGTTCTCCATCTTCATGGCCTCCAGCACCACGATCAGCTCGCCGGCCTCGACCTGCTGCCCGTCCTCGACCGCGACCTTGACGATCGTGCCCTGCATGGGCGCCGCCACCGCGTCACCCGAGACCGCCGCGCCGCCCTTGCCGCCTGCGCGCTTGCGCGGCTTGGCCTTCACACCGGCCTTGGCCGCGCCACCGCCGCCACCACCGCCGCTGAACGCCAGGTCACCGGGCAGCGAGACCTCGAGCCGACGTCCGCCGACCTCGACCACCAGGGTCTGCCGCGGCTCGGACTCCTCGGCCTCCGCGCCGTCGGTGAACGGCGCGATCGTGTTGTCGAACTCGGTCTCGATCCACCGCGTGTGCACGGTGAAGCCGTCCTCGGAGCCCACGAACGCCGGGTCGCGGACGATCGCGCGGTGGAACGGCAGCACGGTCGCCATGCCCTCCACCACCATCTCGTCCAGCGCGCGCCGTGCCCGTTCCAAGGCCTGGGTGCGGTTCTCGCCGGTCACGATCAGCTTGGCCAGCAACGAGTCGAACTGGCCGCCGATGACCGTGCCGCTCTCCACGCCCGCGTCCACCCGGACGCCGGGACCGGACGGCGAGGTGAACGTGGTGACGGTGCCGGGTGCGGGCAGGAAGTTGCGGCCCGCGTCCTCGCCGTTGATGCGGAACTCGATGGAGTGGCCGCGCGGGGTCGGGTCCTCGGTGAACCGCAGCTCCTCGCCGGCGGCGATGCGGAACTGCTCGCGCACCAGGTCGATGCCCGCGGTCTCCTCGCTGACCGGGTGCTCGACCTGAAGGCGGGTGTTGACCTCCAGGAACGAGATCGTGCCGTCCACCGCGACCAGGTACTCGACCGTGCCGGCGCCGTGGTAGCCCGCCTCCTTGCAGATGGCGCGCGCCGACCGGTGGATCTCGGCCCGCTGCTCGTCGGTCAGGAACGGCGCGGGCGCCTCCTCGACCAGCTTCTGGTGGCGGCGCTGCAACGAGCAGTCGCGCGTGCCGACGACGATGACGTTGCCGTGCTGGTCGGCCAGGACCTGCGCCTCGACGTGCCGCGGCTTGTCCAGGTAGCGCTCGACGAAGCACTCGCCGCGGCCGAACGCCGTGACGGCCTCGCGGACCGCGCTGTCGAACAGCTCGGGGATCTCCTCCACCGTGCGGGCCACCTTGAGGCCGCGCCCGCCGCCGCCGAACGCCGCCTTGATCGCGACCGGCAGGCCGTGCTCCCGCGCGAACGCGATGATCTCGTCGGGGCCGGACACCGGGTCCTTGGTGCCGGGCACGAGCGGCGCGCCCGCGCGCATCGCGATGTGCCGCGCGGTCACCTTGTCGCCGAGGTCGCGGATGGCCTGCGGGGTCGGCCCGACCCAGATCAGGCCCGCGTCCAGCACCGCCTGCGCGAAGTCCGCGTTCTCGGACAGGAAGCCGTAGCCGGGGTGGACCGAGTCCGCGCCCGCGCGCTTGGCCACGTCGAGGAGCTTGTCGATGGACAGGTAGCTGTCCCCGGGCGTGCTGCCGCCCAGGGCGAACGCCTCGTCCGCCAGCCGGACGAACGGGGCGTCCCGATCCGGGTCGGCGTACACGGCGACGCTGGCCAGACCGGCGTCCCGGCAGGCACGGATGACCCGGACGGCGATCTCACCGCGGTTGGCGACGAGGACCTTGCGCAGCGACACGACGTCCTACCTCCTGGCAACGCTGGAACCGGTAGCGGCAATGGTCGGGAAGTTTAGTGACCCGTCAGTAGTCGGAGACCGAGAGACAGCTCACGCTCGGGTGGAACAATGGAAAATCGTGACACGTCCGCCCGTCGCCGCGCTTCTGACAGCTTGCGCAGCTTTGCTCATCACCGTCGCGGGCCTGGTCATCGCGTGGTCACTGCGCCCTCCCGCGGCGACCGACCCCGGCGCCACGGCGCCTCAGGACGAATTGCGGTGCGGCGCGACGGCGTGCCGTTCCGTGGTGAAACAGGAGGTCGGTGTCGATTCAGTGGAATTGGTCGTCGGCGAGGGCGTGGGCCGCATCCGGACCAGTGGAGCTTCGGGGCCGAACATCTTCGAGCTGACCATCGCGTCTTCGGGAGCCCGGATCGACGCCTCGTCGCTGCAGTGCGTGGACGCCGAGGTGGCGGTGTGCCTGGTGCGGGGCGAGGTCCGGGGCGAGGTGCTCGGCGAGGTGCTGGTGCGCAGGTCGGGCGCGTGGTCGCGGGCGCAGGTGCCGTACCTGGCCAGCGGGGCCTACTTGGCGCTGCAGGACGTGAACAAGGACACGGTGGCCGACGTGGTGGCCGTGCAGCGGGCGTGCCAGGCGGGGGCGGACTGCTCGCGGTGGTTCGCTCAGGTGTTCTCGCTCACGGGCGGTGGCGGCGAGCTGGGGTGCACGCCGGTGGTGCGTTCGGCGGAGTCGTTGCCGGGCTGGCCGACCGTCACGCCGGACCCGTCGGACCTGCGCCAATGCGGTGCGTGACCGTCCTGAGCGTTGAACTCGGGGGTCCTGGACGTAGGACACGCGCGACCTGAACGTAGGACACGCGCGTTCTGGAGGTAGGACACACGCGACCCGAACGTAGGACTCGCGCGAGAGTCCTGCGTTCGGGTCGGGTGAGGTGAGCGGTCAGGCGGGGACCGGGGTGGGGCGGGGGGTCGTCAGGAGCGGGGGCTCGCTGGGGGCGTTGAGGATCTCGTCGTCCAGCAGGCCCTCGGAGCGGGCGACCAGGACCGGGACGGTGATCTGGCCGGTCACGTTGGTGGCCGTGCGGACCATGTCCAGGATCGGGTCGATCGCGTAGACCACGGCGACACCGGTGGCGATGACCTCCGGCGGCATGTTCACCGCGCCCAGGGTCAGCGTCAGCATGGTGAACCAGCCGGTGGTGCCCGCGGTGGCCAGCGCGCCGAACACGGCGACCGCGACGATCGCCACGTACTGCCACACGCCCAGCTGCACGCCGAACAGGTTCGCGATGAACACCGTGGCGATGGCCGGGTACACGGCCGCGCAACCGTCCATCTTCGTGGTCGTCCCCAGCGGCACGGCGAACGACGCGTAGTCGTTGTCCACGCCGAGGTTCGCGGCGGTCTGCCTGCTCAGCGGCAGCGTCGCGCCCGACGAGCGGGACACGAAGGCGAACTGGATCGCGGTCCACGCCTTGGCGAAGAACGTCACCGGCGACACCCGGCCGACGAACCGCAGCAGCAGCGGGTACACCACGAACAGCACCAGCAGCGACCCGCCGTACACCGACGCGATCAGCGAGAACAGCGGCTGGACGAACGAGTTGCCGTACGTCGCGAACGCCGTGCCGATCAGGCCGAACACGCCGATCGGGGCCAGCAGCACGATCCAGCCGACGATCTTCTGGATCAGGTCGAACGCCGACCGGGTCAGCGTCACGAACGGCGTGGCCTTCTCGCCCAGCGCGTACGCGGCGAAGCCGACCAGCACGGAGATGAATACCACCTGCAGCACCTCGCCCTCGGTGAAGGCGCTGAACAGGTTGGACGGGATGAGGGTTTCCAGCAGGGTGCTCCACGAGCCCTGGTCGCGGGCGGCGAGCTTCTCCACCGCCGCCTGCGACGGCTCGACGTGCACGCCCGAGCCCGGCTTGAAGACCAGCGCGATGGCGAGGCCGATGAGCACGGCGATCAGGGACGTGGTGGCGAACCACAGCAGCGTCTTCCCGCCCAGCCGCGCGGCCCGGTTCGTGCCCAGGCGGCGCAGGCTCGTGATGCCGACCACGATCGCGGTGAACACCAGGGGGATGACCGTGAACTGCAACAAGCTGGTGAAGGCGTCACCGATGTAACCCAGGGTGGTGGTGAGCCACTCCTGGTCGGTGCTCTTGGCGACGTACCCCGCCAGCGCGCCCAGGACCAGCGCGGCGAGGACGGTGATGCCGAACACCTTCGGCTTCGTATAACTGCGGACGAACGACACGACTGCTCCGGTTGGGTGCGCAGGGGTGGGTGACGGGGGCGGCGTCAGCCGCGACAGCCCGTGTTCGTCCTGCGCCCGAAGTCGATGTGACGGCGGCGCGTCAGCAGTTCTCCCACAGCTCCCCCCAACGCGAAAGCCCTTCGAAGAGCTTCCCGGATCAGGAGAAATGTGACAACCGCTACCAGATGTCGGACACCGCGACGCCCACTTGGCGCAGCAGCGCGCGGGTGAGCGGCAGGCTGATGCCGATGACGCTGGACGGGTCGCCGTCGATGCCGTCCACGAACCAGCCGCCCAGGCCGTCGAGCGTGAACGCGCCCGCGACGTGCAGCGGCTCGCCCGTGGCCAGGTAGGCCTCCAGCTCGTCGTCGGTCGGGCGGCCGAACCGGACCAGCGTCGCCTCGTGCCCGACGGCGCGCGCCACGACCTGCCCGCCGCGCATCCGCAGCACGGCGTGCCCGGTCAGGAGGGTGCCGGTGGTCCCGGCCATCTTCTTCCACCGCTCGCGCGCGACCTCGACCGTGCCCGGCTTGCCGTGCACCTCGCCGTCGGCGGTGCGCAGCATCGAGTCGCAGCCGACGACCACCGCGTCCTCGTCCTCGTCACGGGCGATCGCCTCGGCCTTCGCCGTCGCCAGGGCCGTGACCAGCTCCTCCGGCGTTGGGTCGGTGAGGGAGGCGGCCAGGGCGTCCTCGTCGACGCCGGACACGCGGACGACGGGCTCGACCCCGGCGGCGCGCAGCACGGCCAGGCGGGCGGGGGACTGGGAGGCGAGGACGAAGCGCACGGCGTGCAGCCTAGAGCGTGCTCGCGCTTCGGGTCCGGTGCGTGATCCCGAACCGGAAAAGCCTGCTCACGGCACTTCGGGACCGCGCTGCGTAGAACTACCGATGTGCGCCGCGACGGCGATGGGCACCCTCGGAGTGGTGCAGCGCTTGGCTCTGGTTGTCCGCCGGATCGACCGGGGTCGAGGCCGGTACCGGTGGCTCCTGGTGGTCCCGGCCGTCCTGATCCTGGTCCTGGCGGCTCGGGTCGTGTCCACCGACCCGGTCGGGTACGGCGTGCCGTTCTGGCCGTTCGCGAACGGCAGCGACCGCGCCGAGTACCGGGTGATGGACCAGGTCACGGCCACGGCGCGGACGTTGCGGCGGCTCGACGCGGTGCCCTCGGCGGTGGCCGCCGAGGGGGTCGAGGTGCTGGCGGCGCGGGTCGACACCGGCGCGATGTGGATGCGCGTGCGCCTGCACGTGCCGGACGGCACGCGCTGCCGCGAGGTCTCCGTGCTCGGCGACGGCGTCCGGGTCAACTCACGCCGAGTCGACTGCTGAGGCCCCCGAGACCGTCCTCCGCTACGGCAGGGCCGAGGCCCGCCACGCGCCGGGACCGTGCGGCAGCGGACGCCTGACCTGCCTGGACTTGTCCGACCACGCCGAACGGCGCGGTGCGTCGGGGGTGGGGCCGCCGGCCGAGGCCAGCGCCGCCACGACCGCCGTCACGGCGGCCAGTTCGACGTCGTCCGGGTTGCCGCGCACCACCCGGAGGTGCGGAACCCCGCTCACAGCGGGATGTTCCCGTGCTTCTTGGGCGGCAGCACCTCGCGCTTGTCGCGCAGCACCGCCAGCGCCCTGGCGACGTGCGCCCGCGTGAAAGAGGGAGGGATCACACTGTCAACATAGCCGCGTTCGGCCGCCACGTAAGGGTTGCAGAGCGCATCTTCGTACTCTTGCTGCAAACGGGCCCGAAGCGCGTCCACGTCCTCGCCCGCCGCCACGGCGTTCGCCAGCGTCTTGCGGTGCACGATGTTCGCCGCGCCCTGCGCGCCCATGACCGCGATCTGCGCCGTCGGCCACGCCAGGTTGATGTCCGCGCCCAGGTGCTTGGACCCCATCACGTCGTACGCGCCGCCGTAGGCCTTGCGGGTGATCACGGTGACCAGCGGCACGGTCGCCTCGGCGTAGGCGTAGATCAGCTTCGCGCCGCGCCGGATGATGCCGTTCCACTCCTGGTCGGTGCCGGGCAGGAAGCCGGGCACGTCCACGAACGTCAGCACCGGGATGTTGAACGCGTCGCAGGTGCGCACGAACCGCGCGGCCTTCTCCGAGGCGTCGATGTCCAGGCAGCCCGCGAACTGGGTCGGCTGGTTGGCCACCACGCCGACCGAGTGGCCGTCCACCCGGCCGAAGCCGACCAGGATGTTCGGCGCGAACAGCGGCTGGACCTCCAGGAACTCGCCCTCGTCCAGCACCCGCGTGACGACCTCGTGCATGTCGTAGGGCTGGTTCGCCGAGTCCGGGATGAGCGTGTCGAGCTCGCGGTCGGAGTCGGTGACGGACTCCTCGATCGAGCCGTGCACCAGGTCGTCCGGCGCGTCGAAGACCGGCGGCTCGGACATGTTGTTGGCGGGCAGGTAGGACAGCAGCTCCTTGACGTAGGAGATGGCGTCCTCCTCGTTGTCGCCGAGGTAGTGCGCGTTGCCCGACTTGGTGTTGTGCGTGCGGCCGCCGCCCAGCTCCTCGAAGCCGACGTCCTCGCCGGTGACGGTCTTGATCACGTCCGGGCCGGTGATGAACATGTGCGAGGTCTGGGCGACCATCACGACGAAGTCGGTCAGCGCCGGCGAGTAGACGTGCCCGCCGGCGTTCGCGCCCATGATCAGCGAGATCTGCGGCACGACGCCGGACGCGGCCACGTTGCGGCGGAAGATCTCGCCGTACAGGCCGAGCGAGACGACGCCCTCCTGGATGCGCGCGCCGCCACCCTCGTTGATGCCGATGATCGGCCGGCCGGTCTTGATCGCCAGGTCCATGACCTTGACGATCTTCTCGCCGTAGACCTCGCCGAGCGAGCCGCCGAACACGGTGACGTCCTGGCTGAACACGCACACCGGGCGGCCGTCGACGGTGCCGTAACCGGTCACCACGCCGTCGCCGTAGGGCCGGTTGCGCTCCTGCCCGAAGTTGGTCGAGCGGTGCCGCGCGAGCTCGTCCAGCTCGACGAACGACCCCGGGTCGAGCAGCAGTCCGATGCGCTCGCGGGCCGTCTTCTTGCCCTTGGCGTGCTGCTTCTCCACCATGCGCGCCGAGCCCGCGTGCACGGCCTCCTCGTTGCGCCGGTGGAGGTCGGCCAGCTTCCCGGCGGTGGTGTGGACGTCCGGCTCCTCGCCGTCGGTGGCGGTCGCACTGCTCATAGCGGGGCAGCTTAACCAGGCTGTCTCGATACGGCGGGCCGGTAGTAGCCCAGGTCACTGGAGACGGAGTTGACCTCCAGCGCGGTGGAGGTTGCAGGCTTGATCACGGCGATCCGCCCCGCCATCCACACCGCTCCGACACAGCGCGCGGGGCGGGTCGCTTCTACCCTTCCAGCCGTGACCTTGGATGCCGCCGCCCTCCGCTCCGCCCTCATCGGCCGCTACGCGACCGTCGACGTGGTCGCCGAGACCGGTTCGACGAACGCCGACCTGCGTGACGCGGCGAGCAGGGGCGCGCACGACCGCACCGCCCTCGTCGCCGAACGGCAGACCGCGGGCCAGGGGCGGCGCGGCCGGGGCTGGACCTCGCCCGCCGGCGGCCTCTACCTGAGCGTGCTGTTCCGCCCCACCGGCGTTCCCCCGACGAGGCTGCCGTGGGTGACGCTGCTCGCCGGGGTGGCGTTGGTCCGCACGGCCCGCGGCGTGGGTGTCGAGGCGTCCCTGAAGTGGCCGAACGACCTGCTCATCGGTGACGCGAAGGCGGCGGGCGTGCTGGCCGAGACCACCGCGGGCGTCGGCCAGGCCGTGGTGGTCGGCATCGGGCTCAACGTGGCCGCGCTGCCCGACGACGTCGAGCCCGGCGCGGGCGGCCTCGTGCCGACCAGCCTCGAAGACCACGCCGGCCCGCTGGACCGCACGCAGGTGGCGATCACGCTGCTGCGCGAGCTGGCCGCGCTGGAGGAGCGGTGGCGGCGGGCGGACGGCGACGACCCGTCGTTGCGCGAGGAGTACCGCCGGCACTGCGTCACGCTCGGCCGCCAGGTGCGGGTCGAGCTGGCCCGGGGAGAGTCGCTGCTCGGCACGGCGCGGCGCCTGGAGGACGACGGCACGCTGGTGGTGCGCGGCGACGACGGCACCGAGCACCCCGTTTCCGCCGGGGACGTGGTGCACCTGCGGGTACGGTGAGGCCGAGCCGCACTTGGGGGCGAGCCGTGCCACCGAAAGGGACCGCCGTGGCCTACCCGGACGACCTGCTCAGCACCGGCGAGCACGTCGTGATCCACCAGCACCCGCACTGGAAGACCCTGTTCGTCCCGGCGCTCGTGCTCGTCGTCGCGGTCGGCGGCGGCGCCTACCTGGCGGTGCTGGCGTCGGACCTCGGCTGGGCGTCGGTCGCGTGGGTCGCGCTGGCCGCGGTCGTCGCGGTGCTGGTCGCCTGGCTGACGCTCGCGCCGGTGATCCGCTGGCGCACCACGCACTTCATCATCACCAGCGAGCGCGTGATGTACCGGATCGGCGTGTTCAAGCGCACCGGCCTGGACATCCCGCTCAACCGCATCAACAGCGTCCGCTTCGAGCACACGCTGGCGGACCGGATCCTCGGCTGCGGCACGCTGATCATCGAGTCGGCGTCGGACGAGCCGTTGGAGTTCGACGACATCGGGCGGGTGGAGAAGGTGCACTCGATGCTGTACCGGGAGATCAACGACGACCCGGCCGACGACCACCGGCCGGAGGACAGGGTCGCAGATGGGCGCGCGTGAAGTCGGCCTGCCGGACGTGGTGGGCGCGAACGGCCTGCCGGACCGCGTGACGATCTGGGAGGTCGGGCCGCGGGACGGGTTGCAGAACGAGTCCGAGGTCGTGCCGGTCGGCACCAAGCTGGAGTTCCTGGACCGGCTGGCCGACGCCGGCGGCACGGTGCTGGAGGCCACGAGCTTCGTGCGACCCGAGTGGGTGCCGCAGCTGGCCGACGCCGAGGAGCTGCTGGCCGGCCTGGTCAAGCGCCCGGGCGTGACCTACCCGGTGCTGGTGCCGAACGAACGCGGGCTGGAGCGGGCGTTGCGGGCGGGCGTGGACCACGTCGCGATCTTCGCCAGCGCCACCGAGACGTTCGCGCGGCGCAACCTCAACCGGTCGTTGGACGAGCAGTTCGCCATGTTCGACCCGGTCGTGTCCCGGGCGAAGGCCGAGGGCCTGCGGGTGCGCGGGTACGTGTCGATGTGCTTCGGCGACCCGTGGGAGGGCGCGGTGCCGCGCGAGCAGGTCGTCGGCGTCGGCCGACGGCTGCTGGACATGGGCTGCGACCAGCTCTCGCTGGGCGACACGATCGGCGTGGCCACGCCGGGTCAGGTGACCGCGCTGCTGGCCGGTTTCGGCGGCGTCGACCGGCTCGCGGTGCACTTCCACGACACGTACGGGCAGGCGTTGGCGAACACGTTGGCCGCCATGCAGTCGGGCGTGCGCACGATCGACTCGTCGGCGGGCGGGCTGGGCGGCTGCCCGTACGCGGAGTCGGCGACCGGCAACCTGGCCACCGAGGACCTGGTCTGGATGCTCGACGGGCTGGGCGTCGAGCACGGCGTCGACCTGGGCAAGCTCGCCGACACCAGCGCGTGGATGGCCGAGCGGCTGGGCAGGCCGAGCCCGTCGCGGGTGGTCCGGGCGCTGCGGGGGTAGCGGTGCGGCTGGTCGAGTCGTGATCGAGCGGCACCCCGGTGTCCTGGTGTGGAGGTTGCCGCGACCGCTGCTGGCGATCTCGTCCGGCCCGCACGGCGGAGGGCTCGGCGTGCGGCACTGGGCGCTGAACGCCACCGTGCCGAAGGACTACGCGCGCCGCGACCCGGACGTCCACGTCGCCGAGATCGCGGCCGGCCTCGGGTTGCGCGGTCCCGGCACCGGGCTGCTGACCGCCGTGGACGTGCGGGACGCGGTGCTGGAGGCCGACGGCGGCGTGCGGTCGTGGGTGACGACCGGGATCGGCGCGCACCCGACGTGGGCCGCCGGGCCGGCCGCCGAGGACCTGCCGAGCGTCGGCACGATCAACGCGGTGTGCGTGCTGCCCGTGCGGCTGGCGGACGCGGCCCTGGTCAACGCGGTCGCCACGGTGGCGGAGGCCAAGGCGCAGGCGCTGGGCGAGGCGGGCGTGCCGGGCACCGGGACGGTGACGGACGCGGTCGTGCTGCTGTGCCCGCCGGACGGCCCGGCCGAGCCCTACGGCGGTCCCCGGTCGGTGATCGGGTCCGCGTTGGCCCGAACGGTGCACCGCGCCGTGCACGCCGGGATTTCCCTCGAACGGTCGGGAACCGGGGTCGGGGTCGTAACGTCCAACGCGCGACCGACGACCATGCCCGGCGACGGCGAAGACCGGAGGTGGCCGTGACGACCGATCACCGCGCCCAGGTGGACGAGCTGCTCGCCGACTACCGGCGCAGCCGCGAGCAGCTCGCGTCCGTGCAGCGCGACCTGGCCCGGATCTCCGGCTCGGCCACCAGCCCCGACGGCTCGGTGACGGCCGTGGTCGACGCCAAGGGCATGCTCACCGACCTGGAACTGGGCGACCACGCGTACCGGCTGCGGCCGGCGCAGCTCGCCGCGGTGATCGTGCGCACCACGCGTGAAGCCGCCGCCAAGGCCGCCGAGGGCGCTTACCGGACGTTGAGCCCGGTGCTGCCCGCCGGCACGGACCCCGAGGCGTTGTTGCGCGGCACGGCCGACCTCCGCCCGGAGGAGATCGGCGTAGACGGGGACCAGGCCCCCGAGTCGGCCCGGCGGCGTCCGGCCGTCGTCGACGACGAGGACTTCGAACAGCGCGAATGGCTCGAGGCGGAGGCCACCGCGCCGCGCGCGACCGCGAGGAGAACGAGATGACCGGCTTCGAGACCGACCTCGCCCGCCTCGCCGAGGGGGCCTCCGACTTCGGCGCGTTCGCCGAGCGAGCCGGGAAGATCGCGGGCGAGCTGAGCGGCGTGCTGGACTCGCTCGGCGACTGCTGGGGCGCGGACGCGATCGGGCAGAGCTTCGCGGCGAGCCACGTGCGGCCGTCCGGCGAGGCGTTGAGCGGGTTGAACGGGCTGAGCGCCGGGTTCGGCGGCGTCGGGGAGCGCTTCGCCGAGACGGCCCGCACGTACCGCGAAGTCGATGAGGGCAACCGCAACGCGCTCGGCGCGATCTGACTCAGGGGGCCGTGATGGGGATCGAGCTGCCGGCCGAACTGGCCGATGTCGCCGCCAAGGCCGGGGTGTCCTGGCCCCAGGCCGACGAGGACAAGCTGCGCGCGTCCGCCGCCGCCTGGCGGGAGGCCGGCGCGAAGCTGTCCACGCTGGCGGGCGAGTCCGACGGTTCGGCGGGCAAGGCGCTGACCGCGCTGACCGGGTCGACCGGTGACGCGGCGCGCGGCCACTGGAACAGGTTCACCGCGCCGGACGGCACGCTGAACGCGGTGCTGCGCGGCTGCCACGCGGCGGCCGACCGACTGGACCACGCGGCCGAGCAGGTCGGCGCGGCGAAGGTCGAGCTGGTGCGCGAGCTGGTGAACCTGGCGAAGAACAACGACGCCGCGCAGCAGGCGGCCAACGCCGGGCACCCGACGGCGTTGCTGGGACTGGACACGGCGGTGCGGGGCGCGGCGGCGAACGTCGCCCACCTGACCGAGACGTTGACCAGCGCGGTGCGGTTGGACAGCGGCGTGCAGGTCGGTGGCCACCACCCACCGGTCGACGCCAACCCCGGCGTGCACGCGCCCGGCGACACGGGTCCCGGCCAAGCCCCCGGCCAAACCCATGGCCACGGTGCCGGTGCCGGTCAGCCGCACGGCGGTGGCCTGCTCAGCGGTGGCCTGCCGGCCGGCGGTGGCCTGCTCGGCGGTGGTGGCCAGGGCGGTGGCCTGCTCGAAGGTCTCCTGCCCGGTGGTTCCGGCGGCGGTCAGCCGGGTCCGGTCGACGGCGGGTCCCAGGGCGCGTCCGGCGCGGCGCCGGGCGGTGTTCCGGCACCCGGCGGCGGTCGCGCGCCCGGCCTGGTCGGTGGCTTGCTGGGCGCGGTGACCGACACCGTCGGCGCGGTGGCCCAGCCAGTCGTGGGCGTCGTCGACTCGGTCGCGCCGCCCGTCGCGGCCGTGGTGGAACCCGTGCTCGACAAGACCGGTGAGGTCGTCCAGCACGTCGGCGGCGTGGTGGACGACACGGTCGGCCGCACCGTTCACGGCGCGGCGGACGTGGCGCACGGCGCGGCGGACACCGTGGCGCCGGGCCACGACAACGCGCCCGGCCGGTTCGGCTCCGCGCCGGGCCAGGGCAACGCGCCCGGCCTCGGGAACGTGGTCGGCGACGTGGTGAACCCCGTCCTCGGCGCGGCAGGCCCGGTCGTGGACGCTGTCACCCACACCGAGGGCACGGTCCACCAGTCGTCGGCGACGGTCCTGGACCGCCCGCTGCTGCCGCACGCCGAAGCGCCGCAGGCGACCTCGCAGCCGGCGGCCCCGGCCGCGAACCAGGCCGCGCCGCAGGGACCGTCGTTCAGCGGCCCGTCCGCAGGCGGCCCGTCCCTCGGTGGCGCGCCCTCGGCGGCTCCGGCCGCCGCCGCGGCAGCCGTCGCGCAGAGCCCGGCCGCGAACGCCGCCGCCACCGCCCCGGCACCGGGCCAGCAGGCCGGTCAGCAGGCCGCGCCGAAGGCCGAAGCGCGTGCCGCCCAAGCCGCCCAGCCCGGCCAACCCCAGCCCGGTCAGACTCAGACCGGTCAGACCCAGCCCGGTCAGTCGCCGTCGGGCCAGAGCCAGGGCCAGAACCAAGGTCAAGGCCAGGGCCAGAACCAGGCGCAAGGCGGTCAGGCCAAGGCCGAAGCCGCCGCGAAGGCCGACGCCCAGGCCAAGGCCGATGCCCAGCCGAAGGGCGAGGCGCAGGCCAAGGGCGAGGTCAAGGACGTCCAGAAGGAGCTCAAGGACGCCCTGGCCGCCGTCGGGCAGCAGGTCAAGGACGGCGACCTCGCGTTCGCGATCATCCCGATCCCGGCCGGCGCCCGCGACACCCTCGCACCGCCCCTCCCGGCCGGCCCCACGTCCGCGATCCTGCCGACCGAGCCGGACGACACCCCGCCCGCGCCACCGGTGCGGGCGGCCGGGACCGCGCGGCCGACCACCGAAGCGGCGGCGTTGTTCCTGCTGCACATGTTCCCCGGCGGCACGCTCCCGCCGCCCAGCGCGAAGCCCGCCCGGCAACTGCCGCCGCCGTCGGAGGACGAGACGTTCGCCGCCGGCCTGCGCTTCGAGCCGCAGGGCCACCCGGACGGCCACCTGGTCGACGCCTCCGCGCAGTTCGGCCTCGACCTGCGCGCCCTGAGCCAGGACGCGCTGCGGTCCAGGCTCTCCGGTGACGAGCCGACCACCCCGGCGTCGACCGACCCGGTGCCCGCCGTCAACCGGCCGCGCCTGGCCCTCGCGCCCGGCGGCACGCCCGATCCCGCCCTGCTGGACGGCTACGACCCGTTGGCGGGCCTGCACGAACGCGACTGGGACCGCCGGTTCCTGGTCCGCGCCGACCCGCCCGAGTACGCCTGGCCGCCCGGCGAGCTGTTCCCCGAGGGCGGGTACGAGGAGGGCCAGCCCGGCGTGCTCGCGGTCGGCGTGGAGCTGGACCGGTTCGGCGGGCCGGAGGGCCGGGTGCTGTCCCAGCTCGGCACGCCCTACGCGGAGCGGTCGCTGCCGCCCGCCCTGGTGGACGCGGGCTACCACCGCTACCGGGTGGCCAAGGTGCTGCCGGTGTGGTTCACCCTGTCCGCCGAGTGGTTCGGCCAGCCCGGCGGCGGCGCGCGCTTCCGCGCCACCTACCCGGTCGCCGACCTGGTCGCGCTGGGCTACCTGGAGGAGATGGCATGAACGCGGAGTCGATCCAGGGCTGGCTGCTGGCGGTCGGCGTGCCCGCGGAGGTCGTGTCGATCGGCGCGGAGGCCGACAACACGTGGTGCCTGCTGCCGACCGAGGAGGGGTTCGAGGTCTTCTGGCGCGAGCAGGGCAACCGGTACGACTGGGCGGCGTTCACCAGCGAGGACGTCGCCTGCCACTACCTGTTCGGCCGGCTGGTGTGGGCGCAGGTCGTGCGCGGCGCGGTCGGCGTGCTGCCCCAGGAAGCCAAGACCGAGCCCGCCAGGACCGAGCTGGCCAAGACCGAGCCCGCCAAGACCGAGCCCGCCGGGACCACGCCCGTCGAACCGGAGGCCGCGCCTACCGAGGCGTGAGGTCGGTCCGCCAGGACACGCCCACCACGTCCTCGGCCTTCGGCACCGGCAGGAACAACGCGAACGTCGCCGGCCGGGCGGTGGACAGCTCCAGCCGCCCGCCGTCGGCGTCGACCAGGGCCCGCGCCAACGCCAGCCCCACGCCGGTCGACCCGCCGCCGGACACACCGCGTTCGAAGATGTGGTGCGCCAACTCGTCCGGCACGCCCGCGCCGCCGTCGGCGACCTCCACGACCACCGTGCCGTCGTCACGGCGCGCGGAGACGACGACCAGGCCCTCACCGTGCCGCAGCGCGTTGTCCAGCAGCACGCCGATCGCCTCACGCAGCCGCGCGGGCGTGGCACGGGCCAGCAGCCCTTCCGGCACCTTCACCCGCAGCGCGCGCCCGACCCGCCGCAACGGCTCGCGCCACTCCTCGGCGATGGCCGTCAGTTCCGAGCCCAGGTCCAGCGGCTCCGCGCCGACCGCGCGGGCGGCACGGGCCGCGGCCAGCATCTCGTTGAGCACCTCGGCCAGCCGCTCGGCCTGTTCCAACGCGGCCCGCGCCTCGACCGCCATGTCCGGCTCCGGGTGCAGCGACAACGCCTCCAGCCGCAGCTGCAGCGCGGTCAGCCTGCTGCGGAGCTGGTGCGAGACGTCGCCGACCAGCTCCCGCTCGCGCTGCACGAGCTCCGCCAGCGCCCCCGCCGACCGGTCCAGCGCCTCGGCCACCAGGTCCAGCTCCGGCACCCCGTGCCGCCGGTCGTCGCGCCGGAAGTCGCCCGCGCCCAACCGGGCCGCCCGCGCCGCCACGTGCCGCAGCGGCGCGGCGAGCTTGCGCGCCGTCACCGTGGCCACCACCGTGCCGGTGCTCACCGACAGCACGACCAGCAGCACCACCAGCGCCGCCACCTGGTACTGCGCGGTGCGCATCGGCGCGGACGACACCTCCAGCCGCACGGTGCCCTGCCCCGCGATCGGCACCTCCACCCACAACGGCTCGGGGCCGGGCCGGCGGCCGAACTCGCGCACCTCGCCCGACGACGTCACCAGCAGGTGGCCGCCCTCCGGCACGCCGACCTCCACCGGGCCGAGGTCGATCGCCTGCCCGTTCGCGATCTGGTCGTCGATGGACGCGGCGATCCGCTGCGCCCGCGCGGCCAGGTCGGTGCTCGCGCCGTCCTCCACCAGCCGCAGGGCGGTGTAGCCGAGGGGCAGGCCCAGGGCGAACCCGGTGACGGCGACGGCGAGCAGGATGGCCCGCAGGATCCGGCTGCGCATCAGTCCGCGGTGTTGAAGCGGAAGCCGACGCCGCGCACGGTCGCGATGCGGCGTTCCACCGAGCGCACGTCGCCGAGCTTGCGGCGCAGCCACGACATGTGCATGTCGAGGGTCTTGCTGCTCTTGAGCTCCGGGTCGTTCCAGACCTCGGACAGGATCTCGTCGCGGTGCACCACCTGGCCCGCGCGCTGGATCAGCACGCGCAGCAGCTCGAACTCCTTGTTCGCCAGCTGCACCTCCAGCCCGTCCACGGTGACGCGACGCGCCGCCAGGTCCATGCGCACGCCGTTGACCTCTAAGGTGCCGGGCGCCCGGCGTCGCAGCAGCGCCCGGATGCGGGCCATCAGCTCCGCCAGCCGGAACGGCTTGGCGACGTAGTCGTCCGCGCCCGCGTCCAGGCCGACGACGAAGTCGACCTCGTCGGACCGCGCCGTGAGCATCAGCACGGGCAGGCCGCGACCGCCCGCGCGCAGTCTGCGGCACACCTCCAGACCGTCCATCCCCGGCAGGCCGAGGTCGAGCACCAGCAGGTCGACCCCGCTGTGCTCGGCGGCGTCCAACGCGCTCGGACCGTCGACGACGACCTGCACCTGGTAGCCCTCGCGCTGCAACGCGCGGGACAGCGGTTCGGCGATCGCCGGATCGTCCTCAGCCAACAAGACCACGCTCACACCACCCAGCGTAGGCGTGGCACGATCCCGTGCGTGTCCGACCTTCGCGCAGATCTGTCCCTGGCCCTCCGCTTGGCGGACGAGGCCGACAAGATCACCACCGCCCGGTTCCGCGCCCGCGACCTCGTGGTGGAGCGCAAGCCCGACCGCACGCCGGTGACGGACGCGGACGTGGCCGTCGAGGACGCGATCCGGGCGGTGCTCGCGGCCGAGGCGCCGGACGACCAGGTCGCCGGCGAGGAGCGCGGCGGCACGGCGGGCGCGGGCCGGGCCTGGGTGGTCGACCCGATCGACGGCACCAAGAACTTCCTGCGCGGCGTGCCCGTGTGGGCGACGTTGATCGCGCTGGTCGTGGACGGCGTGCCGGTGGTGGGCGTGGTGAGCGCGCCCGCGCTGGGCCGTCGGTGGTGGGCCTCGACGGGCGGCGGCGCGCACACCTCGGACGCGACGGGCGAGCGGGCGATCTCGGTGTCGGGGGTGCGGGAGCTGTCCGACGCCTACCTGTCCACCACGCACCTGGGCACGTGGGTCGAGCACCACTCGCGCGAGGCCTACCTGGCTCTGGTCGACGCGTGCTGGGAGAACCGGGCGTTCGGCGACTTCTGGCAGCACTGCCTGGTCGCGGAGGGCGCGATCGACGTGGCCGCGGAGCCGATCGTGAACCCGTGGGACGTCGCGCCGTTCCAGGTGCTGGTGCGCGAGGCGGGCGGCCGGTTCAGCGACCTCGGCGGCGTCGAGCGCTTCGACGGCGGCACCGTGCTCTCCACCAACGGCCACCTGCACGAGGCGGCGCTGGAGGTCCTCGCCGACGGCCGCTGAGCGGGCGTCAGGAGCGGCCGACCCCGCCGTCGTCGTTCGGGAGGTCGTAGGACCTGGTCACGCGGCGCGGCCGGAAGTCGGCCTCGGGGAAGACCCACTTCTTGTAGCCCCACCAGCGGAACGCCATGGCGATCAGCGTGCCGATGATCTGGGCGCTGACGAAGTCGGCGACCTCTTCGCCGAGCCGGGTCACGTGCGGCTCCTGGAAGTGCAGCAGGTACCGCGACACCCACAGCGGCAGCGAGTTGAGCGCGATGCCGATGCCGTTGACCAGGAAGAACAGCGCGGCCTCGTGGTGCTTCTCGCGCCCGCCCCTGGTCTTGAACGACCACTCGCGGTTGAGCACGTACGACACGATGGTCGCGACGAGCGTCGCCACGACCTTCGCGGTGACCGGCTTCTCGCTCAGCACGGTCGTCTTGAGGACGAAGAAGATGACCGTGTCGATCACGAAGCAGGTGCCGCCGACCACGGCGAACTTCAGCAGCTCTCGGTGCTTGAGGGCCAGCCTGCGCAGCGGCTCGGGCAGGCGCTGGACGACGCGTTCGACTACGGACACCCCGGCAGTCTACGGAAAGCGGGGTGAAAGCCCTGTTCAGGCGACTTCGCGCTGCTCGGGGACGACGTGCAGCGGTCGCACCGACGGGCGTGCGTCGGCCTCGGGGAACACGAACTTCCGCATCGCCCAGAACTTGAAACCCGTGGCCAGGAGCATGCCGATCACCGATCCGGCGACGAAGTCCGCGACCTCGGAGTGCAGGTCGAACACGTGCCGCGAGATGTACAGCGGGGCCAGGTTCACCCCGATGCCCAGGCCGCTGACCAGGAAGAACAGCGCGGCCTCGTGGTGTCGCTCACGTCCGCCCCTGGTGTGGAACGACCACTCGCGGCTGAGCACGTACGACGAGATGACCGCCACCAGCACCGCGATGGCCTTGGCCGTGACGACCTTGTCCTGCAGCACGGTCAGCTTCAACGCGTACCAGACGCCGTTGTCGATCACGAACGTCGTGCCGCCCACGGCGGCGAAGCGGATCAACTCGCGGTGCTTGTTGATCAGGAACCGGACCGGTTCGGGCAGGCGGCTCAGGACCTTGCGGACTAGTGGCAACACCGGGGCAGGCTACCGACCGCGTGACCGAACGATCACGAAGGGGTGTCGCACCGGCCCGGCAGCAGGTCACCGACCACCGGCGGCAGCCACGGCGGCAGGGGGCGGCACGGTTCGCCGCGCGCGGGAGGCGGGGTGCCCGTGGTCGGCTGGGTCGTGGGTTCCGTCGTCGGCGCGGTCGTCGTGGACGGCTCGGTGGACGGCGTCGTCGGCGTGGTCGTGGTGGTCGGCGGCCCGGTGGTGGTCGTGGTCGTGGTCGGCGGGGTCGTGGTGGTGGTCGTCGGCGTGGTCGGGCGGGTGGTGGTGGTCGTGGTCGTCGGCGGCGCGGGGGTGGTCGTCACGACCGGCGGCTCCGGCTCGTGCGGGTCGCCGCCGCCGGGACGGGTCGAGATCGGCACCGCGACGCTCTTCGACGCCGTGCCGAGGGTCGCCGTGACCGTCACCACGCCTTCGCGGTGCGGCGCGCCGACCGCCCAGACCGACATCCGGAACGACTCGCCGCGGTCCAGCGGCACCTCGCACACGACCCGGTTCCACGACCGCTCGCAGCCAGGCCACAGCGCGACCAGCGTGATGTGCCGCTCGGACTCCACGACCAGCCGCAGGTCGCCCGCCCGGCCGCCGGTGTTGGTGGCGCTGATGTCCAGCCGGGGGTCCCAGAACCCGTGCTGCCACCGGTGGACCAGCAGCTCCAGGTCGTCGTGCACCGGGCGCACCTCGACGTCGACCGCGATCGCCACCCTCACCGACGTGCCCGCGTCGACCGTGCCGGTGATCCGGCCGGTGGTCGCCTCCGGGTCGGCCTGGAGGCGGAACAGGAACGTCGCCGAGGCGCCGGGCGCGATGCCCAGCGTGGTCGCGCACGTCACCCTGCCCGCGCCGGCGGGGCAGGCCGCGGTCTGGTCGGCCGCGCCGTCGAGCCGGAGCAGCCGCCCGCCCGCGAACGACGCGGCGGGGCCGACGGACCGGACGCCGGGCGGCAGGTCGAGCGCGGCGCTCGCCGGCTCCGACGCCGTCGCGCCGGAGTTGCGCACGGTGATCGGCAGGTCGACCGGGTCCTCGCCGGGGGTCAGCACGAACCCGCTGGGCACCACCGGCACCAGGGTCGGCGGTGACGGCTGCGGCTGCGGTTCGGGTTCCGGCGCGGGTTCGGGAGACGGTGTCGGTGCCGGCTCGGGCGTCGGCGCCGGCACGGGGGTCGGTTCCGCCGCCGGCGACGGCGTGGGTTCCGGCGTGGGTTCCGGCGGGAGTTCCGGGGACGGCACGACGACGGGTGGCGGCGGGGTGGGCGCGGGCGGCCGGGTGGGTTGCGCGGGCTGCGTGGTGGGCGCCGGCACGGCCTGCGCGGCGGGCACCTCCTGCTCGCCACCCGACGCCAGGCCGATCGCGACCGCGATCACCAGCGCGGCGGCCGAGGCGGCGGCGCCGAGGAACTGGCGCGGCACGGACGCGGCGGCACCGGCGGCACCACCCGTGCCCGCGGCGGTGGCGACCGCGGCGGCCTTCGCCGTGCCCGCGCCGGCGGCGGCCAGGTAACCGGTCGCGCCGACGCCGAGCACCAGCGGCGCGATGATCCCGCGCAGCGCGCCGTTGACGTCGGCCAGCTCGGCGGCCAGCGCCCGGCAGTTCGTGCACTCGTCCAGGTGAGCCTCGACCTGGGTGGTCTCCCGCTTGGACAGCCCGCCGCGGGTCCACGCGCCCAGCCGGTCGACGGTGGCGCGGCAGCGCTCGCTGCGGGTCTCGGCCAGGTGCACCTGGAGGTAGGCCTGCTTGAGGCCCTCACGGGCGCGGTAGGCCAGCGCGGACACGCCGTTGGCGGTCAGGCCGAGCAGCGGCGCGACCTCCGCGGGCGACTGGCCCTCGATCTCGGTGTGCCACAGCACGGTCTGCCAGCGCTCGGGCAGCCGGGCGAACGCCTTGGCCGCCATGGACCGCTCCAACCCGGCCACGGCGGTGTCGGAGAACGGCACGCTGGTCGCCTCGGGCGCGACCTCGGCCACGTCGTCGGCCAGTTCGAGCTTGCGGTCCCGGCGCGTCTTGTCGTAGGCGGTGTGGCGCAGCGCGGTGAGCAGGTAGGCGCGGAACGACGAGTCCGGCCCGCGGCCCGCCCGCAGCGTGTCGAGGACCTTCGCGAACGCGTCGGAGACCAGGTCGTCGGCCTCGGCGGACGACCTGGCGAGCTGGCGGGCCAGGTTGTGCGCGGCGGACACGTGGCGTTCGTAGAGCTGCCCGTAGGCGTCGATGTCCCCGGCGCGCACGGAGTCGATCAGCTCCGCGTCGCTCGGTCCCTGGACTTCGGCAGGAACGGTCGCCACGTGTTCTTCCCTCCTCGCGCGGCGCCAGTCTGACGCACCGGGTCGCGCACCGTCACCTGGAACCCCCCGACTGGGTGGAACAAGTGCCGTCATGGATGACCTTTGGCGACGTCTCGTAGACGGAAACCGACGTCGAGGAGGCATCCGGGTGGGTGTTCGGGAAGCGGTCACGCGGCGCTCCGGCGCTGAAGGGTCGCGGGCACTGCGGTCGAGGTGGCGCACCGCCACGATGGCCGCCGGCTGGGCGTTCCCGGCGGACTGGCCGTTGGCGGAAGTGGACGACGTGTGCCGGGCCGTGCTGGACGGCGGCGACGCGACCGCCGAGCTGTACCGGCTGGGCGGAGCGCGGGCCGAGGCGGGCGCGGGCCTGGCCGAGACGCTGCTCGACCTGGCGGCGCTGCACGCGGTGCTGGAGGAGCCGGCCGGGTCGACCGGGATCGTGTCGCCGGGCGTGGACGCGATCCCGGCGCGGATGCTCCGGTCCACCGCGCTGGGCTGGGGTGACGTGATGAGCAGGCGCGCGGCGACGTGCTCGGCGGACAACCCGCTGACGGGCCTGGCCACGCCCGCGTACCTGAACACGAGGCTGCGCGAGGTGTACGCGGAGGCGCGGGCCGCCGGCCGCCAGGAGCACGTGCTGGTGCTGGTCGCGCTCGACCTGACCCGCACGTCCGGGTGGTCGCGCGTGGTGGCGATGACCCTGCTGGCCGACGCGCTCAAGGAGGTGTTCGACGCGGGGGAGACGGTGGCCTCGCTCGGGTCGTCGGTGGCCTGCGTCCTGCTGCGCCGCGACCGGCACCTGGCGCGTGCCGTGACGAACCTGCGGGTGCTCACCGCCGACCGGCTGGCCGTGGACCCGCACGTCGCGCCGACCGGCCCGGTGCGGGTCTGGCTGGAGGAACTGCCCCCGACGTGCGAGGACGCCGTCGCGCTCGTGGCCGGGCTCGGCCGCTGAGACGCGGGCGCCGAACCCCTGTCCGGCGTCCGACAACCGAAGACTCCCCTCCCCCCAGGAGCCCGGCGCCTGCCTCCCCAGCGCGCCGGGCTCCTCCTTTCGGCGGCGGGCACGGCTGCTCCGGTTGACAGCTCCGCGAGCGTGATGGTCTTCTAGTGTCTTAGTTGAGTGACACAATTCGGAGGCGTCGGGTGGAGTTCCGCATCGACCGGTCCAGCGGCCTCCCCGCGTACCTCCAGCTCGTGCGCCAGGTGCGGGAAGCGCTGCGCCTGGGCTGGCTGGGGCCGGGCGACCGGCTGCCGACCGTGCGCGACGTCGTCGCGAGGAGTGGTGTGAACGCGAACACGGTGCTCAAGGCCTATCGCGAACTGGAGCTGTCCGGCCTGGTGGAAGCGCGCCAGGGCTCGGGCACGTTCATCAAGGCCGGGCTCGGCTCCACCGATCCGGGGGTGATGGCCGCGCTGAGAACGCGGCTGGAGGAGTGGGTCCGCGAGGCGCGTGCGGCCGGGTTGGACATCGAGGACGTGGACGCCCTGGTGCGCGCGGTCCTCACCGCCGACGGGGACGGCGATCAGGCGACGACGGGGGAGGGGGTGGTGGTGCGATGAGCATTGCCGCCGAGGCTGTTGACGGCGCCGCGCTCGCCGTGCGGGCGCAGGGGCTTGGCAAGCGCTACCGTGCCAAGTGGGCGTTGCGCGAGTGCGCGTTCGAGCTGCCCGCGGGACGGGTGGCGGCGCTGGTCGGCGCGAACGGCGCCGGCAAGACGACGTTGATGAGCGTGCTGGCCGGACTCCTCGACGCCGACGAGGGGTCGGCGGGCGCGGTGGGCCGGGTGGCGTTCGTGTCGCAGGAGAAGCCGGTGTACCGGAACTTCTCGGCGGCCGACATGCTGCGCCTCGGCGCGCGGCTCAACGTCGTGTGGGACGAGGCGCGCGCCCGCCGCTGGCTGGCGCGCTTCGAGATCCCGCTGGACCGGGCGTGCGGCAAGCTGTCCGGCGGCATGCAGGCGCAGGTGGCGTTCGCGCTGGCCCTCGGCTCGCGGCCGGACGTGCTCATGCTGGACGAGCCGCTGGCCAACCTCGACCCGCTGGCCCGCCGCGAGGTGACGGCCGAGCTGCTCGGCGAGGTCGCCGAGACCGGCATGACCGTGCTGCTGTCCACGCACGTCGTGGCCGAGCTGTCCGGCGTGGCCGACTACCTGCTGCTGCTCGCGCACGGCCGGCTGCTGGCGGGCGGTGACCTGGACGAGCTGCTCGGCAGGCACGTCAGCTACACCGGCCCGCGCTCGGACGTGCCGCCCGCGTTGGGGACGGTCGTGGAGGCGCGGCACCTCGGCAACCAGTCGACGTTCCTGGTCGAGCTGCCGCAGGGGCAGCCGCGGCCGGTGGTCGCGGGGCCGTGGGTCGAGCGCCCGCCGACGTTGGAGGACTACGTGCTCGCGCAGCTCGAAGCCACCCGGAAGGGGGCCCGCGCATGACCGCCACCACGACGGGGTTCGCCGCCGCCGCACCCGTGACCGAGCGCACCCGCGTCGGCTGGGGCGACCTGGCGTGGCTGACCTGGCGGCAGCACCGGTGGGCGATCACCGGACTGGTCGTCGTCGTGCTCGGTGTCGCCGCGTTCGCGCTCGGCATGGCCTGGCACGTCGACGCCACCGGCGCCACGCACGAGCTGTTCGGACGCGTGCGCTACGTCGACGCGGCCCAGATGCTGATGCTGGTGCCGATGACGTTCGGCCTGGCCATCGCCGTCTTCTGGGCCGCGCCACTGCTGTCGCGCGAGTACGAGCAGCGCACCCACCTGGTGGCGTGGAGCCAGGACATCACCCCGACGCGGTGGCTGGCGGGCAAGGTCGTGCTGCTCGGCGTGCCCGCCGTGGCCCTGTCCGTCGGCCTCGGCCTGGCCTCGATCAAGCTGATGAACAGCCTGAACGCGGTCATGACCGAGTACCGGCCGTTCCCGGCGTTCAACAGCCCCGCGTTCGAGGTGGTGCCGCCGGTCCAGGCCGCGTACGCGGCGTTCGGCTTCGCGCTCGGCCTGGCGCTCAGCGCGGTGACCCGGCGCACGGTGCTGTCGATGGGCCTGGCGCTCACCTCGTTCATCGTGGTGCGCGTGGTCGTCACGTGGTTCTGGCGGCCGTACTTCCAGACGCCGCTGCGCGGGATCGAGAAGTACGACCCCTACGAGTCGCAGTGGGACGGCCCGGGCGCCGGCGCGTGGACGGTGGACAGCGGGTTCGCCGACGCGGCCGGGAACGAGATGCCGTTCCCGGAGGCGTGCTCGAACCTGCGCAGCGGCGACGACTACGCGAAGTGCATGACGGACCACCAGGTCAACTTCTTCATGGACTACCACCCGGTGGACCGGCTCTTGCCGTTCCAGCTGATCGAGTCCGCGATCTTCGCCGTGCTCGCCGCGGGCCTGCTCGCGGTGGCCTTCGCGTGGGTGCGCCGGGCCCGCCGGGTCTGACGTGCCCGCCGCCGTGGTCCCGCGCGCCGCGCAGGCGCGCGGGACCTGCCGCGCGGCCGGGTCCGGACCACTGTGTTTGTGCAGGTAGAATCACGAAACCGTGGACTCCCGAACTCGCCTCCCCGTCGTCGGCATGATCGGCGGCGGCCAACTCGCCCGCATGACGCACCAGGCCGCCATCCCGCTCGGCCAGTCGCTGCGGGTGCTCGCCGAGTCGGACTCCGATCCGGCGGCCCTCGTGGCGCGGGACGTGGAGCTGGGCAAGCACACCGACCTGGACGCGCTGCGGGCGTTCGCCAAGTCGTGCGACGTGGTCACGTTCGACCACGAGCACGTGCCGCAGGAGCACCTGCACGCGCTGGTCGCCGACGGCGTGAAGGTGTTCCCCGGGCCGGACGCCCTCGTGCACGCGCAGGACAAGCTGGTCATGCGCGAGCGGCTGGCCGCGATGGGTGCGCCCGTGCCGCCGTTCTCGCAGGTGGGCGACACGGCCGACGTGCTCGCGTTCGGCGCGGAGCACGGCTGGCCGTGCGTGCTGAAGGCCGTGCGCGGCGGCTACGACGGCCGCGGCGTGTGGATGCTCAACACGCCGCAGAGCGCGCAGCGGGTCGTGCCCGAGCTGCTGGACGCCGGCACGCCGTTGATGGTCGAGCAGTGCGTGCCGATGCGCCGCGAGCTGTCCGCGCTGGTCGCTCGCTCGCCGTTCGGCCAGGGCGCGGCGTGGCCGCTGGTGCAGACCGTGCAGCGGGAGGGGATCTGCGTCGAGGTGCTGGCGCCGGCGCCCGACGGCGACCCGGTGCTCGCCGAGCAGGCGCAGGAGCTGGCGCTGCGGATCGCCGCCGAGCTGGACGTGGTCGGGCTGCTGGCCGTGGAGCTGTTCGAGACCGAGGACGGGCTGGTCGTCAACGAGCTCGCCATGCGACCGCACAACTCCGGCCACTGGACCATCGAGGGCGCGCGGACCTCGCAGTTCGAGCAGCACCTGCGGGCCGTGCTGGACTACCCGCTCGGCGCGACGGACCTCGTCGCGCCCGCCGTCGTGATGGCGAACGTCCTGGGCGCGTCCGCGCCGCCCGAGATGGGGCCGGACGAGCGGCTGCACCACCTGTTCGCCCGGTTCCCCGACGCGCACGTGCACCTGTACGGCAAGGCGGAGAGGCCGGGGCGCAAGATCGGTCACGTGACGCTGCTCGGCGAGCGGATGGACGAGGTGCGGCGGCGGGCGGGGCTCGCGGCGCACTGGCTGTCCGACGGCGTGTGGCTGGACGGGTACGACATCCACGGAGGACAGCAGTGACGCACGTCGGCGTGATCATGGGCAGCGACTCGGACTGGCCGGTGATGAAGGCCGCCGCCGAGGCGCTGGCGGAGTTCGACGTCCCTTACGAGGTCGGCGTGTACTCGGCGCACCGCACGCCGCAGCGGATGCTGGACTACGCCGCCACGGCCGCGTCCCGGGGCTTGCGGGTGATCATCGCCGGCGCGGGCGGCGCCGCGCACCTGCCGGGCATGGTGGCGTCGGCGACGCCGCTGCCGGTGATCGGCGTGCCCGTGCCGCTGAAGTACCTGGACGGGATGGACTCGCTGCTGTCGATCGTGCAGATGCCCGCGGGCGTGCCGGTGGCGACGGTGTCCGTCGGTGGCGCGCGCAACGCAGGCCTGCTGGCCGTGCGGATCCTGGCGGCGGCGGACCCGGACCTGCGCAAGCGGATGGAGGAGTTCCAGGCGTCCCTGGAGGAGCTGGTGCTGGAGAAGGATGCGGCACTCCGAGCCGTCGCGGACGCTGTTGCCGACGGCACAGCGGCGAAGTGAGTGAACGCGGGCTAACATCCGGGTAGGACGCCCTACCGGGAGGTAACTTAACGTGGACCCGAGCTTCGGTACCTACCAGCTCGCCGAGGAGCACGAGGCGCTGCGCGAGGCGGTGCGGTCGCTGGCCGACAAGGAGATCGCGCCGCACGCGGCGGACGTCGACGAGCAGGAGCGCTTCCCGGTCGAGGCGTTGAACGCGCTGGTCAAGGCCGGTTTCGCGGCCGTGCACGTGCCCGAGGAGTACGACGGGCAGGGCGCCGACTCGGTGGCCACGTGCATCGTGATCGAGGAGGTGGCGCGCGTGTGCGCGTCGTCGTCCCTCATCCCGGCGGTGAACAAGCTGGGCACGATGCCGATCCTGCTGTCGGCGTCGGAGTCGCTGAAGCAGCAGGTGCTGCCGTCCATCGCGTCGGGCGAGGCGATGGCGTCCTACGCGTTGTCGGAGCGCGAGGCCGGCTCGGACACCGCGTCGATGCGCACGCGTGCCCGCCTCGACGGCGACCACTGGGTGCTGAACGGCACGAAGTGCTGGATCACCAACGCCGGTGAGTCGACCTGGTACACGGTCATGGCCGTGACGGACCCGGACGCGCCGAAGAAGTCGCAGGGCATCTCGGCGTTCGTCGTGCACAAGGACGACCCCGGTTTCGTCGTCGGTTCGAAGGAGCGCAAGCTCGGCATCAAGGGCTCGCCCACCCGCGAGATCCACTTCGAGAACTGCACCATCCCGGCGGACCGCATCATCGGCGAACCCGGTACCGGCCTGAAGACCGCGCTGCGCACCCTCGACCACACGCGCCCGACCATCGGCGCGCAGGCCGTCGGCATCGCCCAGGGCGCCCTGGAAGCCGCCATCGCCTACGTCAAGGACCGCAAGCAGTTCGGCAAGTCGATCTCCGAGTTCCAGGGCGTCCAGTTCATGCTGGCCGACATGGCGATGAAGATCGAAGCCGCCCGCCACATGGTCTACGTGGCCGCGGCGAAGGCCGAGCGCGGCGAGCCGAACATCGGCTTCATCACGGCGGCGGCCAAGTGCTTCGCGTCGGACGTCGCGATGGAGGTCACGACGGACGCCGTGCAGCTGTTCGGCGGCGCCGGCTACACGCGCGACTTCCCGGTGGAGCGCATGATGCGTGACGCGAAGATCACCCAGATCTACGAGGGCACGAACCAGATCCAGCGCGTCGTCATGTCCCGCTCCCTGCTCAACGGCTAGAGCTCCTGGCGGCCCGGCTCTCGGCCGGGCCGCTCAGCCGTGACGGGGTGACCGCGGTCGGGATGGCGCGGGTGTCGGCGGCCAGGTCGGGCAGGCCCCGCTGGTCGCGGCGGAAGACCGGGAGCGCGAACGCGCCCAGCACGAACACGGCCAGCACGGCCAGGTCGACGGCGAACCACCAGTTCGACGGCGCCACGGCGGCGTAGGTGACCAGGCCCGTGACGCCCAGGAGTTCGCGGAGCGTGATCCGCAGCGGGTTGGCGCGGGTGCCGTCCGTGCGGCGCAGCCGGTAGCGCAGCAGCCATCCGCCGGGGGTCCGGCCGGTCGCGGAGGGCAGCAGGACGCGGATCGCGACGGTCAGGGCGACCAGCCACCAGAGGTTGTCGCCGAACACCAGGTGGGTGGCCACGACCAGGATGATCGCGTCCACCAGCAGCGCCAGCAGCCGGTGCGGCACGGTCACGGTGTCCAGCGGCGCGGTCGAGGCGTCGGGATCGGGCACGGAGGGAACGACCAGCGCGACCGGAGCGATCATCCAGCCCAGCAGCGAACCGGTGGTGTTGGAGATCAGGTCGTCCACGTCCGCGATGCGGTAGGGGCACGGGTACGTGCCCAGGTTCCCCGTGTACTGCACGACCTCGACGGCGAGCGAGATGCCGAGACCGATCGCGAGCACGGCGAGCGGACCGCGGCCGTACGCCTTGCGCAGCACCACGCCCAGCGGCACGAAGAGCGCGACGTTGAACGCCTGCTGCACGAACGCGGTCGACGTGACCACCGCGCCCACCCCGGAACGCCCGTTCGCCGCCATGTTGTAGCGCATGTCCGTCACCCACTGGAACGGCGTGGTGGACAGCATCCGCTCGCCGGTGCACACCAGCGACGACGGGAACGGCAGGAAGATCAGCGCCAACGCCACCAGGCCGTAGGCCAGCAGCCCGTACAGGACCACCGCCCGCCGCGGCTCCACCCGCCCGAACCGGTAGTAGTGCAGCGCGACCAACGGGAGCAGCACCAGCACCCCGACGCCCACGAACGCCGCGAAGCCCGTCCGAACGGACTCCAGGTACGAACTCAGCATGTCCACCGATCCGGTTCACGGTCCCGTGACGAAGGTCAACCGCTCAGTAACCCCGTCGCGTGAACGTCAAACCCGATCGGCGCGCGTTGCCGCCGAACGGACGCGCCGGGTCAGCCCACCGACGCCAGGTACGCGGCCAACCGCTCGTAGCTGATCTCCGCGCCGTCCTTCATCCCGGTCTCCAGCGCCCGGTCCCGGTCGGCCTGCGACGGGTACCTCATCGTCTGCACGACGGTCGTGCGGTCGCCGTCCGCGATGAACTCGGTCGTGTTCACCGTCGACGCCCACCCCGCGCCCCAGGACTCGGTCTGCACGGTCCGGGACCACGGCGTGACCTCCTGGTACTCGCCGCTCATCGCCATCTCGCCGCCATCGGCCCGCCGCCACACCATGTGCCACCGACCGCCCGGCCGCAGGTCGATCTCGCACACCGGCATCGTCCAGCCCTCGGGCCCGAGCATCCAGTGCACGACGTGCTCCGGCCGGGTGAACGCCTCGAACACCAGCTTCTGCGGCGCGTCGAACGTCCTCGTCATCGCCACCTCCACGGCGGACGGCGTGGTCCACGAAACGGTGGTGTCAGTGGTCATCTTCCCGCTCCTTCATGCGTTCGAGGTAGGCGTCCAGGCGGCGGTAGCTGTCGTCCCAGAACCGGCGGAAGCCGTCGGCCCACTCGGTGACCTCGCGCAACGGCGTCGCGTCGAGCGTGCACGGCCGCCACTGCGCGTCCCGGCCGCGCGTGATGAGCCCCGCCCGTTCCAGCACGCGCAGGTGCTTGGACACCGCCGGGCCGCTCATCGCGAACGGCTCGGAGAGTTCCTTCACGGTCGCCGCGCCCTCCGCCAGCCGCGCCAGGATGGCCCGCCGCGTCGGGTCGGCCAGGGCCGCGAAGGTGATGCTGAGGGGATCGTCCGCCATGGGTACCTAACCACTTGGTTATCTAACTGATTGGTTTTCTACGCCCCTGTCGAGTCGCTGTCAACACCCGTCGTCGCCCGGGAACTGGTTGAAAGTTCATATAACGTCGGGTGCGTTCGATCATCGACTCGAAGGGAAACGCAATGCTCAAGGACGTGGCAGCGCTCATCGGCCGGATCGGCGTGGGGGTCGTGTTCATCGCCCACGGCTGGCAGAAGGTCACCGAGTGGGGCCTGGACGGCACCGCCGCCGCGTTCGCGGGCATGGGCGTGCCGCTGCCGACGCCGTCCGCCTGGTTCGCCGCGATCGTCGAACTCGCCGGTGGCGCGCTGCTGGTCCTCGGTGTCGCCATGCCGGTGGTCGGCGTGCTGCTCGCGGTGGACATGCTCGGCGCGCTGATCCTCGTGCACCTGCCGAACGGGTTGCTCGGCCAGGGCGGCTACGAGCTCGTCCTCGTGCTCGGGGTGGCCGCGCTCGCGCTCGGGTTCAACGGCGGCTCGCTGGCCGTCTCCAGGGTGGTCGCGAGCCGCAGGTCCGAGCAGCCGGTCTAGGTCAGCCGACCAGGTCCAGGGTCGTCTGCTCGCTGGCGCGGCGGGCGGCCAGCAGGTCCGGTGCGGCGTTGCTGCACTGCACCAGCGAACCGCCGCCCGCCAGCACGGCCAGGAAACCGTTCAGCAGGCCGTCCGGCATCGTCCACTCCACAGTGGACAGAACGCGGGACGTCGTCGTGATGCCCAACGTCCCGGCCCGCTGGTGCGCCTCCTCCACCACTTCGTCCACAGTGGACTTCAGCAGTGCGGGGGTGTGGCCGGGAATCGGCTCCCAGGGCGTGAAGTCGTCGCCGAACACGCGCACGTCGTCGTTGTAGTCCACCGGCGCGCCGCTGCCCAACCCCATGGGGTGCAACGACGCCACCGCCGTCACCAGTGCGCCGGGCGCCTGCCCGCCCGGTGCGACGACCGCCACCTTCGCGCCCGCCGGGTCGTCCGTCACCGTGGCGCCGCACCACCACGCGCCCAGCAGCACACCGGCCGTCTGCCAGTGCGCGGGCAGCAGCACGGCCACCGGGTCGCCCGGCTCGACGTCGTGCTCGTCGCGCAGCCAGTTCGCCGTCTTGGCCGCCCAGTTCCGGATGGTGGCGCGCGACAGCTCGACCCGCGTGCCGGCCGCGTCGTCGTAGTGCGTGATGAGGGGCCGGCCGGGATTCGCCGCGAACAGTGGCGCGAACAGGGCATCCGTGACGGTCATACCCCAACCTTCCCACGCCCCCACGCGTGTCGAACCTCCAGGTCCCGCGTGTCGAACGCTCAGGACCACCGTGTCGAACGCTCAGGACCCCCGAGTTCAACACTCAGAACAGCCCGACCGGACCTGAACGTTGAACACGGGGTACGCGAACGTTCGACACGCGGGACCTCAGCGTTCGACACGCGGGGCCCGAAGGTTCGACACGCGGGACCTGAGCGTTCGACACGCGGGTTAGTCGACGCAGGGTGGGGATGGTTGGGCGGCGAGGTGGCGGGGGCCGTCGAGGTGGACGAAGGGGGTGGGGGCGAGGCGTTGGGTGGTGGAGGAGGAGGTGGGGGGAGGGGTAGTGGGGGTGGGGGTGGGGGTTTTGGGGCCCAGGAGGGCGGAGACGAAGGTTTTGACCTGGGCCGGGTCGACGGTGACGATGCTCTGGCCGCGGTCGTTCCGGGCTCCCACGCCGGTGACGGGGATGGTCGCGAACTCGACGTTGCCGCCCGCCAGGCCGCGCGCCTGCCCCGCGAACGTCGCCAGGTCCAGGCCCTCGTCCACCACGATCGACTTGTTGACCGCGTCCAGCAGCCCGGACAAGCGCGCCGGGTCGGCGAGCGTCCCCGCCGACAGCAGCTTCGACATCGCCGCCGACATGAACACCTGCTGCCGCGTGATCCGGCCCAGGTCGCCGTTCGGGATGCCCTTGCGCTGCCGCACGAACGCCAGCGCGTCGCCACCGGACACCGTCTGCACGCCCGCGCGGAAGTTCGCGCCCGAGTCCGGGTCGGACGTGGCCTGCCTCAGGCACACGTCCACGCCCCCGATCACCTCGGTGAGCAGGTAGAACCCGTACAGGTTGATCTCCGCGTAGTGGTCCACCCGCACACCGGTCAGGTCCTGCACCACCTGCACCAACGCCCGCCGCCCGGCCTGGTCGCCCGCCTTGGAGCGCTCGGTCAGGTCGGACATCCCCTCGGCGGCCAGGCGCTCCATGGTGAAGAACTTGGTCAGCCCGTACGCCGAGTTGATCTTCTCCTCGCGCAGTCCCGGGATCGGCACGTAGGTGTCCCGGGGGATGGACACGGCGTGCGCCTGGCTGCCGTCGTGCGGCACGCGCATCACGATGATCGTGTCCGTGTTGAGCGTGTCCGTCGCCTCCGTGCGCAGCTTCCGCAGCACGTGGTCCGGCAGCGGCACGCCCTGGGCGTCGGTCCGGCTGTCGCTGCCGACCAGCAGGATGTCGGTCGCGCCGTCGTCGGCAGGCGGCGCGTTCGGGATGTCCGACAACGCCGTCAGCACGTCGGTCGTGTTCACGCTCTCCTGCACGCGCCGCAACGTCGACCAGCCGTACCCGGCGGCCACCAGCACGGCCGCGGACAGCAGCGCCACGAGCACGCGTCCGGCGATCACCGCAGCCTTCACCGGCGTCCTCCTACGAATGGGTGTCCGATCAGGCTAACCACCTTCGGCCGGTCGGACGTCCATGTTCACCAAGAGGTGGGTGTGTCAGTTGACGCAGACCACGCCGTCGGCGGTGATCGGCGGGGTGGAGCTGGTGCTGGGCGCGAACCTCGTGCCGGTGACGTCCGCTGACGCCGGGTCGGACTGGTCCGGCGCCTCGTAGTCGGCGCCGGCGAACACCAGAACCTGCCCCCTGGGCACGGAGTCGTCCTCGACGGCCTCGGCGTTACCTCCCAGGGCGGAAATCACCTTGTCGGCGCTCGACCGCTCGCCCGGCGCGTGCCGCACGGTGGTCGTCTCCGCGAACGCGGCGGACTGGGCGTCACCCCGGCGGAAGCCCTTCGCCTCCAACGTGTCCAGCACGCTGGCGGCCAACCGGTTCACCCCGGCCGCGTTGTAGACGTGCACGGTGATCGCCGAGTTCGGCGGGCCGGACGGGGTCGTGGTCGTGGTGGGGGCCTTCGACGGTGACTGGTCGGTCGCCAGGCCCTTGACGAACTGCCGCACCTGCGCCGGGTCGACCGGCAGCACGTTGCCGTCGCCCCACGTGTCCGTCGGGTCGCCCACCGGGATCGTGCGGAACTGGATGTTGCCGCCCACCAGGCCCTGCATCTGGGTGGCGAACTCGGTGATGTTCCAGCCCTCGCTGAGCACCACGGACTTCTTCACCGCCGTGACGAGCTGGTCGAGCTTGCCGAAGTCGGTCAGCGTGCCGGTCGACAGCACCTTGCGGGCCAGCGCGCCGATGAACACCTGCTGACGCACGATCCGGTCCAGGTCGCCGCCGGGCAGCCCGCCGCGCTGGCGCACGAACGACAGCGCCTTCGCGCCCTCGATGGTCTGCCGCCCGGCCGGGAAGTCAGCGCCCGAGTCGCGGTCGCTGGTGGCCTCGTTCAGGCACACCTCGACCCCGCCGAGCGCCTTCGTGACCTCGTAGAAGCTGGCCAGGTTGACTTCGGCGTACCGGTCGACGGTGATCGAGCCGCCGGTCAGCCCCTCGATCGTCTTGATCAACGTCTTGCGCCCGGCCAGCGTCGACTCCAGCTCGATGCGGGCCTCGTTGGTCACGCCCTCGTCGCGCAGCTTCTGCGCGGTCTCGTTCTTCTGCCTGGCCAGCGCCGAGTTGAGCTTGTGCGTGCCGAACCCGTCGGCGATCTCCACGTAGGAGTCGCGCGGGAACGAGATGGCCACCGCCCGCGTGCCGTCCTGGGGGATGTGCACCAGGATCATCGTGTCGGTGTTCTGCGTGCCGTCCGCCACACCGCCGTTGAGCAGCGCCAACACCTCGTCGGACAGCGGGTTGCCCTGCGCGTCGGTGCGGCTGTCGACGCCGACCAGCAGGATGTCGATCGCCCCGTCGAGCGGCTTGCGGGGCACGCCGTCGGCGTCCTGCGTCACCGAGGACGCGATGACGTCGGTGGTCGTGATGTCGTCGTCGATGTCGCTGAGGTGGTACCAGCCGTACCACGTGACGACGAGCACAGCCGCCGACAGCAGGGCCAGCAATGAACGGGCCGTGACCGTGAGGACACGAAGCGCAGCAGCCGATCCACCGGCTGTTTCGCGCGCACTGGAGTCCACTGCCTGCCTCCCCCGTCCTGATCGAGCTCAGGGCGCGGCGGTGAACCGCGCCTGACATTCCCTCTTATACGGGAGACGCTGTAACAACCGGGTGGGTTGCAGAGAAGGCCCTCGTGACAGACTGCGATGAGCAGCCGGCTTCGGGAGGGCACTGAGCATGCGGGTTCTGGTCACCGGTGGGGCCGGGTTCATCGGCTCGCACTACGTGCGGGAGATGGTCGGCGGCGCGTACCCGGCCTACGCCGATGCCGAGGTGGTGGTGCTGGACAAGCTCACCTACGCGGGCAACGAGGCGAACCTGGCCCCGGTCGCAGGCGACCCGAGACTGACCTTCGTCCGGGGCGACATCTGCGACCGCGAGCTGGTCGCGGACCTGATGAGCCGCACCGACGTGGTCGTGCACTTCGCCGCCGAGTCGCATGTGGACCGTTCGATCTCCGGTTCGGCCGACTTCGTGCTGACCAACGTGCTGGGCACCCAGACCCTGCTCCAGGGCGCGCTCGAGGCAGGCGTGGCCAAGTTCGTGCACGTCTCCACCGACGAGGTCTACGGCACCATCGACGAGGGTTCCTGGACCGAGGACCACATCCTGGAGCCGAACTCGCCCTACTCGGCGTCCAAGGCGTCGTCGGACCTGCTGGCGCGTTCGTTCTTCCGCACCCACGGCCTTCCGGTCTGCATCACGCGGTGCTCGAACAACTACGGTCCGTACCAGTTCCCGGAGAAGGTCATCCCGCTGTTCGTCACCAACCTGGTCGACGGCAAGAAGGTGCCGCTCTACGGCGACGGCCTCAACGTCCGCGACTGGCTGCACGTGGACGACCACTGCCGCGGCATCCAGCTCGTCCTGGAGGGCGGCCGCGGTGGTGAGATCTACAACATCGGCGGCGGCACCGAGCTGACCAACCGGGAGCTCACCGAGCGCCTGCTGGAGGCCACGGGCCGTGACTGGGACTCGTCCGTCGAGCCGGTCACCGACCGCAAGGGCCACGACCGCCGCTACTCGGTGGACATCACCAAGATCAGCACCGAGCTCGGCTACGCCCCCCGGGTCGACTTCGCCGAGGGCCTGGCCGCGACCGTGCAGTGGTACCGCGACAACCGCGCGTGGTGGGAGCCGCTCAAGCAGCGCGCGGCCCTGGCCGGCTGATGGCGCTCGCACTGCTGGTCCCCGGCGGTCGCGGCCAACTCGGGCACGACCTGGTGGCCGCCACCCCGACCGACGGCCTCGTGCACGCCCCGTCCTCCGCCGAACTGGACCTGACCGACCCCTCCACGGTGGCCGACGCCGTAGCCGTCTTCGCCGCGACCGCCCGCGACGCCAACCTCAAGCCGGTGGTCGTCAACGCCGCCGCCTACACCGCCGTCGACGCCGCCGAATCCGACACCGCCCGGGCAACCGAGGTCAACGCCATCGGCCCGGAGAACCTCGCCCGAAGCTGCCGCGACCACAACGTCCCACTGCTGCACGTGTCGACGGACTACGTCTTCCCCGGCGACAGCACCCGCCCGTACGAACCAACCGACGAAACCGGCCCCCGAACGGTCTACGGCCGCACCAAGCTCGACGGCGAACACCGAGTTCTGTCCACTTGGGACCGGTCGTGGATCGTCCGCACCGCCTGGGTCTACGGCCGACACGGCAACAACTTCGTCAAGACCATGGCCCGCCTCGCCGCCACGAACGACACGCTGTCCGTTGTGGACGACCAGCTCGGCTCGCCGACGTGGTCGCTGGACCTGGCGCACGGCTTGGTGGAACTGGCGGCCGCGGTGTCGAAGGGCGGCACCCCGCCCCACGTGCTCCACGCGACTGGCGGCGGTGAGACCACCTGGTGCGGCTTCGCCCGCGCCATCTTCACCGAACTGGGCCTCGACCCGAACCGCATCCTCCCCTGCGCCACCGCCGACTTCCCCCGCCCCGCCCCGCGCCCGGCGTACTCCGTGCTGTCCGGCAAGGCCTGGGCGGACGCGGGGCTGACGCCGTTGCGGCACTGGCGGGAGGCGTTGACGGCGGCCGTGGAGGCGAACGCCGTACCCTGAACAGGCACCCACGGGCCGGTGCCGCGTCGTCGACGTGACCCGGGCACGATTCCGGGGTGGACGTGATCACCCTCGCCTCGCGGCCCGAGCTGACCGAGGCCGTCTACGCGATTCCCTATCCGGCCGACTCACCCCGGTTCATGCGGGGCAACCTCGCGTCGCTGCTCGTGCGCGGACGGCGGGTGGCGCAGCGGTGGCCGCACCTGGTGGTGGCGTTGCTGGACGATGACCGGACCGTGGCGCGGGGGATCATGGTCGGCTACCGGGCGGACCGGGACGCGCGGCCGAGGTTGCCCGACGGTGGGTGGGACCAGGTGGCGGTCTGGGCGGCCGAGGACGCGATGGACGGCGTCGAACCCGACACCGCGTGCGCGCTGGAGATCGCCGTGCACCCCGATCACCTGGGGCGCGGGCTGTCCGGCGAGGTGCTGGCGGCGATGAGGTCGGCGGCGGCCGGGTTGCGGGTGCTCCTGGTGCCGCTCAGGCCGCCGGACAAGGCAGCGGAGCCGGAGGTGCCGCTGGACGTCTACGCCGCGCGCACCCGTGCCGACGGGCTGCCGGCGGACCGGTGGCTGCGGACGCACGTGCGGGCCGGGGGTCGGGTCGAGGGCATCGCCCGGTGCTCGTCCACCGTGCAGGCGCCGTTGGAGCGGTGGCGGGAGTGGACCGGGCTGCCGTTCGACCGGGACGGGGCGGTGGTCGTTCCCGGCGCACTCGCACCGGTGTTCGTGTCGACGTCACACGACGTAGCCGTGTACGTGGAGGCGAACGTCTGGGTGTCCCACACCCTCCCGGAGGGTCAGGCGGCCTGCCACCTGACCGATGTCGGCCGCTGAGCGGTCGCGAGGAACTCCTTGAGCGCCGCCGCCAGCACCTCCACCGGCACACCCGCGCCCGCCGGGTAGTCGACGTACTCGGACCGGTACTCCGGCGACGCCGGGTCGCCCTGCAACGTCGAGTAGTCGTGGTCCGGATCGGCGTAGGTGAGGTAGCCGAACCCCTGGTACACGGCGGCGGCCACGTCGTGGTCGGGGATCTTGGTGGTGCCCGGCGCGCCGAGCAGGCCCTCCGTGTCCGTGATCAGCTCGCGGTCCTGGTGCTCGATCACGGCCGGGCCCGCGCCGGGCCCGGCCAGACGGGTCAGGAGGGTGTCGACGTCCTCCGGCGCGCCGACGGTCATCTCGTCGGCGGCGTCGGCGTCGTGCTCGTTCTCGATCGGCCACACAGCCGTGAAGCTCATGGCCGGCATCATCGCAGTGGAAGCGGTGAGTGACCACCGGAGGGGTCGGTTGCGCCGTTGGGGTGGAGTAGGTTTATCGCACTGGTTTTGCGCTCAAGCAGTGCGAGAACCTTTCCGCCATGTCCGCGCTCGGGCGATCCCCTGAAGCGACCGCGCCTCGTCATGACAGCGAGCGGCAGCGGTTCCTGCGTCGCGTTTGTGCCGTGACCGGTTCACGGCAGATCTCGTGGAGCGTGCTGAAGAGCCCCCAAGACCGACAGCCGGGGCATCCGTAGGCCCTGGGCCGCTCCACGTCAGCGCAGCCCGGCGAAGAACTCCCGGACGTCGCCGACGAGCAGGTCCGGCGCCTCCATGGCGGCGAAGTGCCCACCGCGGTCGAATTCGGACCAGTGCACCACGGTGTGCTCCAGCTCGACCGTGCGCCGGATCGACACGTCCATCGGGAACACCGCGACCCCGGTCGGCACCGCGGACCGCTCGCTCGCGCCCCACGCGCCGGCGTGCGCCGTCTCGTAGTAGCTGTTGGCCGAGGACCCGCCGGTGCCGGTCAGCCAGTACAGCATCACGTTGGTGAGCAACAGGTCCAGGTCCACCGCGTCCTCGGGCAGCTCGGCGGCCGGGTCGGTCCACTCCTTGAACTTCTCCACGATCCAGGCGAGCTGGCCGACCGGTGAGTCGTGCAGCGCGTGCGCCAGCGTCTGCGGCCGGGTGATCTGCACCGTCACGTACCCGGCCTGCTCGGTCCTCATGTACTCCAGGTTCTTCAGCCGCTCCCCTTCCGCCTCGGTCAGCTCGTCGGGGGACACCGCCGCGAACCCCGACAACCCGTTCGCGTGAACGCCGACGACCCGTTCGGGGTGCAGCCTGCCGAGTCCCGGCGAGATGACCGCGCCCGTGTCACCGCCCTGCGCGCCGTAGCGGTCGTAGCCGAGCCGGTCCATCAGCTCCGCGAACGCCCTCGTGACCCGGTTGGTGTCCCAGCCCGCCTCGCGGGTCGGGCCGGAGAACCCGCTGCCGGGCAGGCTCGGGACGACCAGGTGGAACGCGTCCGCCGGGTCGCCGCCGTGCGAGCGCGGGTCGGTCAGCGGGCCGATGACGTCCAGGAACTCCGCGATCGAGCCGGGCCAGCCGTGGGTCATGATCAACGCAAGCGCGTCCGGCTCGGGCGAGCGCACGTGCAGGAAGTGGATGTCCTGGCCGTCGATCTCCGTCACGAACTGCGGGTAGGCGTTCAGCCTCCGCTCGTGGACGCGCCAGTCGTAGCCGTCGCGCCAGTACTCGGCCAGGCCCTTGAGGTAGCTCACGGGCACGCCGCGGCTCCAGCCGACGTCCGGCAGGTCGGCCGCCCACCGCGTCCTGGCGAGCCGTTCCCGCAGGTCGTCCAGGTCGGCCTGCGGGATGTCGATGGTGAAGGGCCGGATCTCGTCGCTCATGTCCCCAACCGTAGGAACCTGCTAGGACAGCTCTGGTCCTAGCTCGCCGGCAGACTCCACGACATGTGGGAAACCTCGGCACGGCTGCTGCGACTTCTCTCCCTCCTGCAGACCCGACGTGACTGGTCCGGGCCCGAGCTGGCCGAACGGCTGGAGGTCACCCCGCGCACGGTCCGCCGCGACATCGACCGGCTGCGCGTGCTCGGCTACCCCGTCCACGCCACCGCGGGCACCGCCGGCTACCGGCTGGGCGCGGGTGCGGACCTCCCGCCGTTGCTCCTGGACGACGACGAAGCCGTCGCGGTCGCGATGGGGCTGCGCACGGCCGCCGGTGGTTCGATCACCGGTATCGAGGAGACCTCGGTGCGGGCGCTGGCCAAGCTCGAACAGGTGCTGCCGTCCCGGTTGCGCCACCGGATCAACGCCCTGCAGTCCATGACCGTGCCGATGGCCAACGCCGGTCCGACCGTCGACCCGGGCACCCTGACCGCCATCGCCGCCGCCTGCCGCGACTCGGTGCGCCTGCGCTTCGACTACCGCACCCACGACGGAACAGCCGGCACCCGCACGACCGAACCGCACCGCCTGGTGCACTCGGGCAGGCGCTGGTACCTCGTCGGCTGGGACGTCGACCGGCAGGACTGGCGCACCTACCGCGTGGACCGCCTCGACCCGCGCACGCCGACCGGTCCCCGATTCACCCCGCGCACGCCGCCGGACCCCGATCTGAGTGGCTACACGTCACGGGCGATCTCCACGTCCGCCTACCGCTACCGGGCCAGGTTCACGCTGCACGTGGGGGTCGAGGTGGCGGCGGAGCGGATCGCGCCCACGACCGGGGCGTTGGAGGCGATCGACGAGCGCAGTTGCACGTTGTGGGCCGGGTCGAACTCGCTGGACGAGCTGGCGATCCACGTGACCACCAAGGGGTTCGACTTCACCGTGCACGAGCCGCCCGAACTGGTGGAGCACATCCGGACCCTGGCTGCTCGGCTCGCCGGTGCGACCTGAGACGACCGCCACGACACCGGATCCCCGCGGCACCGGTCGCGGCGGCCCTCAGCTCCTGCCACCGCCCCACGGCCTACCGTCCCGCGCCCTTACCGTCCCGCGCCCTACCGCCCCGCCGCCTACTGCCCCGCAGCCCGCCGATACGCCGCCAACGTCTTCTCCGCCGTCCTCCGCCACGTGAACTCCGCCGCGTGCGTCCGCCGAGCCGCCTGCGCGGCCGGTGAGGGCGGGGCCTCCACGGCGTCCACCATGGCCGACGCCAACGCCTCCACGTCACCGACCGGCACGTGCACCGCGTGCCCACCGGCGACCTCGCGCAACGCCGGCACGTCCGTGCACACCACGGGCACGTTGCACGCCAACGCCTCCAGCACCGGCAGCCCGAACCCCTCGTCGCGCGACGGCAGCACCAACGCCGCCGCACCCGCCACGACGCTCCTCAGATCAACGTCGTTCAGGTAACCCGTCCGCAGCACCCGGTCGTCCGAACTGGCCGCGTGCGGCCCCGCCAGCACCAACGGCGGCAGCGACGGCCGGGCGGCGTGGGCCGTCAGCAATGTCCCGAGGCCCTTGCGCGGCCCGCCCGCGCCCACGAACAGCAGGTACTCCGACGGCAACCCCAACCGGGCGCGCAACGCCGGTGACGGCGGCCGTGCCGCGAACCACGCCGGGTCCACGCCCAGCGGCGTCACCACGATCTTCGACTCGGGCACGCCCAGCCGTTCCGCCACGACCTCGGCCACCGCACGGGTCGGCGTGCACACCACGTCGGCCCGGGCGGCGGACCTCTGCACCAGCTCGGGCAGCCGCCGGTCCGACGGCGGCAGGTCGCCGGGCGTGTCCAGGAACGCCAGGTCGTGGATGGTCGTCACGCCACCGGCCCGCAGCGTGGGCGGCAGGACGAAGTTCGTCGCGTGCATGACGTCGGTCGGTCCGGCCAGGAACTCCACCGGCGGGAACGGCATCCGCAGCCAGAACTGCCGCAGCAGCCGCGCCGACACCGGCAGCCCGCGCGCCACGACGTCGTGCGGCAGCACGGTCCGCAGCGCGCGCCACCCGCGCAACGTGAACGCGACCGCGCGCACGTCGACCTCGTCCAGCATCGACGCCAGCTCCTCCGCCAACGCCGCCGTGTACCGGCCGATCCCGGTCCGCTGCCCGAGCAGGGGGGTGCCGTCGATCAGCACCCGCAACGGCCTAGCCACGGCCGCGCAACTTCTTGAGCACCCGGCCGGTCGCCCGACGGGCCACCTCGCCCGCGCCGCCGGCTGTCATGTACTCCTTGACCAGCGCCACGTCCCGCTGCACCTTCTCCAGCTTGCCGAGCGGCCGGTTGCGCACCATGAACGACGAGCCGGGCAGCCGGTCGGCGGCCGGGCGCGGGTTGCGGCAGAACTCGGCCAGCGGGGCGAGCACGTTCTCCCAGGTGAACCGCTCCCGCACGACCGCGATCCGCTCCGCGCAGCCGGCCGCGAACGCGGTGTCGTACAGGACCTTCTCCAGCGCGTCGGCCAACGCGTCCGGATCCTCCGAGGGCACCACGACACCGAGGTCTTCTCGCCGCACCAGGTCGGCGAACGAGTCGCCGTCCGTCGTCACGATCGGCAGCCCGGCCCACAGGTAGTCCAGCACCCTGGTCCGGAACGCGAACGTCGTCTCCACGTGCTCGTAGTGCGTGGTCACGCCCGCGTTCGCGTCGAGCAGCCAGTTCTGCCGGTCGTGGTAGGGCACCCACGTCTCGTTGAAGAACACGTGCGAGCCCACCAGGTCCAGCCGCTTGGCCAGTGCCCGCGTCTGCCCGGCGATGTCCATGTCGGGCACCTCGGGGTTGGGGTGCTTCATGCCCAGGAACACCAGCCGCGCGTCCGGCCGCCGGGTCCGCAGCCGGTCCACCGCGTGCAGCAGGGTCAGCGGGTCGAACCAGCTGTAGACGCCGCCCGCCCACAGCACGACCTTGTCCGACTCGCCGATGCCCAGCGTCGACCGCAGGCCGGGCCCGGTGCGCTGCGGCGGCTTGCCCGGCAGCCCGAACGGCGCCTCGGCCAGCAGGGAGCGCACGGTCGGGTCGTTGTCGTACAGGGAGGGCGTGAGCCTGCCCAGCGCGGTCAGGTGGCCGAGCCAGAAGTGCCGCTGCCGCTCCGACGCGCACAGGAAGAAGTCGCCGCGCGCGAGCTGGTCGTTGATCACCTTGGTGACGCCGACCAGGTCGAGCTCGCGCTGCTCGTCGGTGGCGTCTTTGCCCTGTTCCAGCAGCTCCAGGTGCATCGGGTCGTAGATGTCGCAGACCACGACCTTGGTCGAGGTCGGCTTCTTCAGCTCCGGCACGAACTCCAGCGCGTGGCCCTGGAGCACGATCACGTCGGCCCACTCGACCTGCGCGCCCAGGTCGCGCCGCGCCACCTTCAGGACGGGGAACGACGCCTCGGGCGGCGCGCACAGCGGGTTGATCGTGACCAGCCGGACCTCGTGCTCGCCGGACAGCACGTCGGCCATGTTCCAGGCCCGGATCGCGGGGCCCGCCATCCGGTCGGTGATCGCGTCACCGGTGATCACCAGGACGCGGCGCGGCCGGCCGAACACCTCCTCCAGCCCGAACACCTCGACCAGCACGTCGTGCGCGGCCAGGTAGCGGGGCAGGGGGTAGGCGGGCTCCATCGCCTTGCGCATCAGCGGCACCAGGTCGGTGTCCGTCACCCGGCGCGCGGCCTGCTCGGCCTTGCGCGACTCGGCCAGCGACGGCAGCAGCTCGACGAACTGGTCGATCGCGAGGAACCCGGCCAGCGCCTGCCGCGACACCGGCACGGGCGCGCGGTCGTCCTCCGGATCCGGAGGACGACGGGTGATCTCCAACTGGGTGGCGTCGATCTCGCCGCGCGCGGTGGCCCGGCGGACGACCAGGGCCAGCGCGGCGGGCAGCGCCTTGGCCAGCGTCTCGTCCGAGAAGTTCTTGTAGAGCGCGGCGAGGGCGTTGCGCTCCAACAGGTACAGCTCACGGCTGGAGTCGATGCTCGACATCGAGGCGTGGTGCTTGTGGTAGGTCAGGGACGTCGGCACGTACCGGACGCGCCAGCCGCGCAGGTTCATCCGCCAGCCGAGGTCGACGTCCTCGTAGAACATGAAGAACCGCTCGTCGAACCCGCCCAGCTCGCGGAACACCGCGGTCCGCGCCACGAGCGCCGAGCCGGTGCCGAACAGCACGTCGCGGGGGGTGTCGTGGCTGCCGTCGTCGGGTTGGCCGGCGTGCCGCTTGTAGCCCATGCCGAACCAGGTGAGGCCGGCGTCCACGAAGTCGATCTCGCGGCCGTCCCAGTCGAGCACCTTGCTGGCCACCGCGCCGACGGCGGGCTCGGCGCGCAGCACCGCCACCGCCTCACGCAGCCACCGCGGGTGCGGGCGGGCGTCGTTGTTGAGGAACGCGACCACCGACCCGCGCGCCGAGCGCACGCCCAGGTTGCAGCCGCCGGCGAAGCCCAGGTTGTCCGGCGCCTCGACCACCTCCGCGTTCGGCGACGCGGCCCGGACGCGGTCCGCGCTGCCGTCGCCCGAGGCGTTGTCGACCACGATGACCTGGAGTTTTTCCGCCGGGTAGTCGAGTTCGCCGAACAACGCGCGCAGGCAGGTGATGGTGTCGTCGGCGCCGCGGTAGTTGACCACGACCACCGAGACGTCAGGCAGGGTCCCTTGCTCCACGGGCTAACTCTGCCTCATCACGCTCCGCAGCGTGCGGCCAAGGTGCCCTACGCCTCGTCGCGGGCCGGCCTCGGGTCCGCCGACCACTCGGTGCCCCTAACGGCCCGCCCACTCCCGCCACACCACGCGCCGGTCCACGGTCGCACGTCGGCCGATCCGCCACCGCTGGATCGCCGTGGCCGGCAGCCTCACCAGCACTTCGAGCAGCACCCGCAGGCGCAGCGGCACGTGGAAGTTGGCCGCGTCGGGCGTGTCGCGGCGCAGCGGCAGCAGGGCGGTGATCGCGGCGAACCTGGCCAGTTCGCGCAGGGCCGTGCCCGGGGGCGCGCAGCGCAGGAGCGTCAGCAGGCGGTTGCGCTCGTTCCAGCGGTGGAACGGGCGGGAGCCGGGGTTGGTGCTCGCGCCGTGCCGGTGGTGGACGCGGGCCGGGCCGATGGACAGCACCCGGTGGCCCGCCAGCCGCAGCCGCCACGCCGTGTCGGTGTCCTCGTAGTAGCAGAAGTACGCCGCCGGCACCCCTCCCACGTGCTCCAACGCCTCCCGGCGCAGCAGCGCCGCCCCGCCGCAGAACCCGAACACCTCGCGACCGGCCAGGACCAGGTCCGCGCCGTGCCCGTCGGCGGTGAGGCGGACGCCCACCGACTGGGTCGAGCCGTCGGCCAGCAGCATGGACGGGGTCGCGGCGGCGGCGTCGGGGGTGGCGTCCAGGGCGTCTTCGAGCGCGGCGAGCCAGTCGTCGTCGGGCACCGCGTCGTCGTTGAGCCAGGCCACGTACTCGGTGGTGATCGACGGCAGCGCCGCCGCGAGACCGCCCGCGTAACCCCGGTTGACCGGCAGGCGCAGGACCTCGGGGCGGCTGGGGTGCGCGGCGATCAGGTCGGCGGTGCCGTCGTCGGAGGCGTTGTCGACCACGAGTGTCCGGTGTGGACGCTGGCGGGCGAGGGCGTCGAGGCACGCGGTGATGTGCGCGCGGCCCCGCCACGTCACCACGACCACCGTCGTGCTGGGGTTCGACACGGCGTGAGACGGTACGCGACGTGCCCGACCTCGTTGTGCTGACCGAGCAGTTGCTGGCGCCGGTGCCCGGCGGCACCGGCCGGTACACGCGCGAGCTGGCCGCCGCGCTGGCCGCCACCGCGCCCGCCGGGTGGACCGTGACGGGGGTGGTGAGCAGGCACGCGGACCCCTCGGCCGCGGTGATCCCCGGTGTGCGCGGGCCGCGCGTGCTGCCGCTGCCCCGGCGTGCCCTGATCGCGGCGTGGGAGCGGGGCGTGCCGTACTGGCCGGGCGGTGACTCGGTGCACGCGTTCACGCCGTTCGCGCCGCCGCGCGGGCGGGTGGTCGTGACGGTGCACGACACCGTGCCGTGGACGCACCCGTCGACGCTGACGCCGCGCGGGGTGGCGTGGCACCGGCGGGTGATCGGCCGGGCGACGTCGCGCGCCGGGGCGGTCGTGGTGCCGACGGAGGTCGTCGCCGAGGAGCTGCGCCGGTACGCGCCCGGACCGGCGCCCGTCCACGTGGTGGGCAACGGGGTGACGGCGTTCCCGGCGGAGGAGCCGGTGGACGTGCCGCCCCGGTACGTGCTGGCGATCGGCACCGTCGAGCCGCGCAAGGGATTCGACCTGCTGGCGGCGGCGACGGCCGAGCTGGGCGTGCCGCTGGTCGTGGTCGGGCCGCAGGGCTGGGGCGGGGTGGACCTGCGCGCGCCGCACGTCCACCTGCTGGGACGGCTGAGCGACGCCCGGCTGGCGTTCGTGCTGCGGCGGGCGGCGGTGCTGGCCGCGCCGAGCCTGGCCGAGGGGTTCGGGCTGCCGGTGGTGGAGGCGATGGCGGCCGGCGTGCCGGTGGTCCACTCGGATGCGCCCGCGCTGGTCGAGGTGGCCGGTGGCGCGGGGGTGGCCGTGGCGCGTGGTGATCATGCGGCACTGGTCACAGGCCTGGCCTCGGTGCTGTCCGATTCATCACTCGTCGACCGGTTGATCTCCGCCGGGCGGATCCGCGCCGAGGCGTTCACCTGGGAAAACGCCGCCCGCTCGGTCTGGGGCATCCACCTCGGCCTGTTTCGTTGACGAATCGTTTGCGTCAATCGCGGTCACCCCGCCGGCCGCCGGCCGTACCCTTCACCGCGTGTCACCCGTCGAACCCAGCGTGCTGATCGACGCCACCGCCGTCCCGACCGACCGAGGTGGCGTCGGGCGTTACGTGGACTCCCTGGTGGCCGCGCTGGACGCGGACGGGGCCCGGCTCAGCGTGGTGTGCCAGCCCCGTGACGCCGAGCTCTACACGTCCCTGGCGCCGCGCTCGCGGGTCATCCCGGCGGCGGACGCGGTGGCGACCCGGACCGCCCGGCTGACGTGGGAGCAGACGACCCTGCCTCGGCTGGCGAACCGGCTCGGCGTGGCGGTGGTGCACTCCCCGCACTACACCGTGCCGCTGGCCAACCGGGCGGCGTCGGTGGTGACGCTGCACGACGCGACCTTCTTCACCGACCCGGTGCTGCACTCGTCGGTCAAGGCCCGCTTCTTCCGCGCCTGGACCAGGGCGTCGCTGCGGCGTGCCTCGCTGTGCGTCGTGCCGTCGCGGGCGACCGCCGACGAGCTGGCGCGGGTGGCGGGCGCGGACCGGCGGCTGCTGCACATCGCCCAGCACGGCGTCGAGACCGAGCGGTTCCACCCGCCGACGCCCGAGGACGTGGCCGAGGTCCGGCGGATGCTCTCGCTCGGGGACGCGCCTTACGTGGCGTTCCTGGGTGCCTTGGAGCCGCGCAAGAACGTGCCGGCGCTCATCCGCGGGTTCGCGCAGGCGTGCCGCGACCGGCGCGACCCGCCCGCGCTCGTGCTCGCCGGCCAGCCCGGCTGGGACAGCCAGGTGGAACGGGCGCTGGACGCCGTGCCGCACCGGGTCCGCGTGATCCGGGCCGGTTACCTGCCGTTCCCGTCGCTGGCCGGTTTCCTCGGCGGCGCGGAGCTGGTGGCGTACCCGTCGCTCGGCGAGGGGTTCGGGCTGCCGGTGCTGGAGGCGATGGCGTGCGGCGCGGCCGTGCTGACGACCCGGCGGTTGAGCCTGCCCGAGGTGGGCGGCGACGCGGTGGCGTACTGCGGTGTCGGCGCGGGTGACATCGCGGCGGCGCTGACCGAGCTGCTGGACGACCCGGCCCGGCGGGCCGAGCTGGCGGCGGCGGCGATCGTGCGGGCGAAGGACTTCTCCTGGTCCACGTCGGCGGCCCGGCACCGGCTGGCGTACGAGCGCGCGGCGCGCTCGCACCGGCGGCGTTAGATCCGACCTCTACCCACCTTCGTCTGTCCACTTGCGCTTGCCATACCCCTAGGGGGTATAGTTCCCGGCATGAAGACATCCTGGTCAATGGCTGTATCGGCGACACTGCACTGCCTCACCGGCTGCGCCATCGGCGAAGTGCTCGGCATGGTCATCGGCACCGCGATCGGCCTGCCCAACTGGGGCACCGTCGTGCTGTCCGTGGCGCTGGCGTTCTTCTTCGGGTACGCGCTGACCCTGCGCGGGGTGCTGAAGTCCGGTCTCGCCTTCGGCGCGGCGCTGAAGATCGCGCTGGCCGCCGACACGGTGTCCATCGCGGTGATGGAGGTCGTCGACAACGCGATCATGGTGGTGGTGCCCGGCGCGATGGACGCCGGCCTGTCCAGCCTGCTGTTCTGGGGCGCGCTGGCGTTCTCGCTGGCGGTGGCGTTCGTGCTGACCGTGCCGGTGAACCGGTGGCTCATCTCGCGCGGCAAGGGGCACGCCGTCGTGCACCACGCCCATCACCACTAGGGTGGCCGGCGTGACGCGTTACGGAGACGAGCTGGCGGTGGTGACCGTCACCTACTCGCCCGGCGAGACCCTGGACGGCTTCCTGTCCACGTTGTCCGCCGCCACCACCCGACCGGTGTCGGTGGTGCTGGCGGACAACGGGTCCACCGACGGCGTGCCCGAACGCGCCGCCGCCGAGCACCCGAACGTGACGTTCCTGCCGACCGGGGGCAACCTCGGCTACGGCGCCGGTGCGAACCGCGGCGTCGCGTCGCTGCCGCCGTCGGTCGGGTGGGTCGTGGTGGCCAACCCGGACCTGTCGTGGGGCGTGGGCAGCCTCGACAAGCTGCTGGAAGCGACCAAGCGGTGGCCGCGCGGCGGGGCGTTCGGCCCCCTGATCCGCGAACCGTCCGGTGAGGTGTACCCGTCGGCCCGGCTGCTGCCGTCGTTGGGGCGGGGCGTGGGGCACGCGCTGTTCGGGGCCGTGTGGCCGGGCAACCCGTGGTCGCGGGAGTACCGGCAGGCCGGGGCGGCACCGCAGGAGCGCACCGCCGGCTGGCTGTCCGGCTCGTGCCTGCTGATGCGCCGCGAGGCGTTCGACTCGATCGACGGCTTCGACCCGCGCTACTTCATGTACTTCGAGGACGTGGACCTCGGCGACCGGCTGAGCCGTGCGGGCTGGCTGAACGTGTACGTGCCGGACGCGGAGGTCGTGCACATCGGCGGCCACTCGACGCAGCGCGCCTCGAAGCGGATGCTCGCCGCCCACCACTCCAGCGCCTACCGCTACCTCTCCGACCGCCACCGCGGCCCGCTGTGGGCTCCGCTGAGGCTGGCCGTGCGCGCGGGCCTGTCGTTGCGGCTCCGCCTCCTGACCCGCTGACCGCGGACGGCCGCGGGGCGTCGCAGTGGATGATGTCCCGATGCGCCGCTCCTTCTCCTACGGCGACGCGGTGAAGCTGCTCGGCGGCGACACCGGTCTCGTGAAGCTCCTCGACCAGGTCTCGGCCGCGGCCGTGCTGGCCACGGGAGGGATAGACCTGCTGGACGCCCGCACCGAGGTGGTGCGGCTGGGCAAGCAGGTGCTGACGTCCGTGCGCTCGCGGGTCGACGGCCTGCACCGCGTCGACCGGACCCGATTACTGGAAGCCGCGCACGGCATCCTCGTGGTCACCTCGTTCTTCGAAGCCTTGAACGAGGTGGGGCTGCCGTTCGAGGTGAAGTTCAGCAAGGGTGAGCAGGTCGTGCTCGCCGGCGGGAACTGGTCCGACTCGAAGCGCATGGCGAACATCGCTCGGATGCTGCTCGACACGAAGATTCCCCTGCCGAGCGCCGAACAGCCGCCCGACGTAGTCGTCGGCGACCTCCTCGGCTTCTACCGTCTCACGCTTGGGGACGTGCTGAACTTTCTCTCCGGCTTCGACGCTTGGGAGGAACTGCGCGAGAGCGACCGCGATCACTTCGTCACGGCTGCCCACGAGGTGCCGAACCGTGCAGTGGCCGTCTACCAGGCGTTGTACCGACAGTTGTCGCTCGACTGCCCGGAGTTCGCGGTGTGGACCTCCGGCATCGAGCACGCCGCCACCCGTGCCGAGGTCCGCACCGCCCTGGAGGACATGCGAGGCCTGTTGACGCGGCTCGCGGGTCCCCAGCCGCCCGATGACCGCCGTGCCGCCCTGGCCCGGAGCTACCGCGCGGAACTGGACCGCCCGATCGTGGACGGCGAGGTGCCGTCGGGGCTGGTCCTGCCGGCGTTGCGCCAGGCGTACGTGCCGCCGCGCTTCAAGGTCGTGGAAGCCGATCAGCGGGACGACGTCAGCCAGGACGACTGGTGGTCCGAGGTGCCGGTCCGCGCCGACCTGGACGACTACCTGGCCGGTTACTTCACCTCCTCGCAGGCGACCACCGCGCCGCTGGTCGTGCTCGGGCAACCGGGCGCGGGCAAGTCGCTGCTGACCAAGATGCTGGCCGCCCAGCTCCCCGCCGAGGACTTCCTGCCGATCCGGGTCGTGCTGCGGGACGTGGCGGCCGACACGACGTTGCAGGACCAGGTCGAGGCCGCCATCACCCAGGCGACGAGTGAGCGGCTGGACTGGCCGGACCTCGCCCGTTCGGCGCGGTCCGCCATCCCGGTGGTGCTGCTCGACGGTTTCGACGAACTGCTCCAGGCCACCGGCACGAGCAAGTCGGACTACCTGGCCCAGGTCCGCGAGTTCCAGCGCCGGGAGGAGGCCCAGGGGCGAGCGGTGATCGTCGTGGTGACCACCCGCATCGCGGTGGCCAACCGGGCGCGACTGGCCGGCCCGACCATGGTGCTGAAGCTGGAGCCGTTCGCCGCCGACCAGGTCAGCCGCTGGCTGGACGTGTGGAACACCGCCAACCCCGACGCCGTCCTCGAACCCGACGTGGCGCTCCGCTTCGGTGAGCTGGCCGGTCAGCCGTTGCTGCTGTTCATGCTGGCCCTCTACAACGCGGACGACAACGCCCTGCACCGCGAGGGGTCGCAACTGGCCAAGGCCCACCTGTACGAACGGCTGCTGACCAGGTTCGCCCGCCGCGAGGTCGACAAGAGCCTCCGCGACGCGTTGGACGACCAGGTCGACCAGGCCGTCGAAGAGGAGCTGGTCCGGCTGTCGGTGGTCGCCTTCGCGATGTTCAACCGGGGCGTCCAGTGGATCGACGAGACTGAGCTGGACAGCGATTTGACCGCCCTGCTGCACCCCGGCGCACGAGGGGCGCGGGACAAGCTCCGGCTCAGCTCGGCCCAACTGGCGGTCGGCCGGTTCTTCTTCGTCCACGCCGCCCGTGCCGCCCACGACGACCAGGTCTTGCGGACCTACGAGTTCCTGCACGCGACGTTCGGCGAGTACCTGGTCGCGCGGCTCGTCCACCGGCTGTCGCTGGAGGTGCTGGCCAAGCAGCGGGCGGCGACGTCGCTGTACGGCCGCCAGGACGGCACGGGCTGGCTGGAGCCGGTCCTGTCCTTCTCCCCGGTGACCACGCGCACCCCGGTGATCTGGTTCCTGCGAGAGCTGTTCGCCGGCACCCCCGAAGCCGACCGCTCTCAGCTGCACGACCTGTTCACCGCCCTGGTGACCACGGCCCAGCACCGGCAACCGGGCTCCGACCACCCCGACTACCTGCCGCGCGCCCTGCCGATCGCCGGCCGCATCGCCGCCTACACGGCCAACCTGGTCACCCTCGCCGTCGTCGCAGGCGGGCAACTGTCGTTCTCGGACCCCGACCGAACGGCGTGGCGCTCCCTGACCCTGCTGTGGCAGTCACAACTGGGCGAGGAGGAGTGGGACAGCATCACCCAGGTGCTGGCGGTCGAGCCGTCGATGACAGCGTCGGTCGTACTGCGGGACGGCCAGTTGCCTGGTCGGGTCGATCTGGAGTGGTTGACGTCGATCGAGGTTCCCGCGTCCCCGCGATGGTTCACCCTGCCGAACTTCATCGATGAGATCCGCAGATGGGAGAACCTCCGCACGTCCTGGCGCAACGGCATGCTGCTCCACAACCTTGAGCCCATCATGGAGGACATGGGATCGGCGTTGAGCTCGCTCGTGGTGCACGACGGGCGATTCGCCACCCCTTGGCACCTGCTGCTGACCGCGCTGACCTCGGCCGACCCTGATGAACGGGTCGCGGCGTACAGGTCGGCATTGTCGGGAGGGCCGGAGCTGCACGGGCGTTACGGGGCTGTTCTCCTCAAAGCGCTGGCCGGTGATCCGGCGGCTACCGTCCCGTTGCTCGAAGAAGCCGTGTCGCTGCCCAGCGATGACGACGCCGAACCATTGATCAACTGCGCGTTGCGGCTGCTCCGCGCTACCGGCGGGCCACACCGCGTCGCGGTCGACCTGCTCCGTTACGAGTTCATGGAGAGACGAGTTGCCGAAGTCCGGCCGCACTCCGTGGTCGAGGCGCTGGTCTGCTTCATCGAACTCGGTTTGGACCTGAACGTCGTCGGTCCCTTCCAGGACATCCCGATGCTGCTCGCCCGGATCGATCTGGCCTCGGTGTCCGCGTCCGACCGGCACCTGTACGTCCGTCTGGAGCGGGCGCTGGAGTCGATCGGACTCGGGGATCACATCGCGCGGTAGTCGCGGGGGGAGAAGCGGGGGCCTCGGCGTGGCTTGGTGACGCCCGAGGCCAGGACGTAGCGGACGGCGCGGTGGCGCTGAGGTGCGTACGGGGCCAGGAGTTCGGCCATGCGGTCGTCGTCCACGGCCTCACCGACCAGCGCCCAGCCGACGATGCCGGCCAGGTGGTAGTCGCCGAAGCTGACCGCGTCCGGGTCGCCCCACGCCCGTTGCGCGACCTCCGCCGCCGTCCACACGCCGATGCCCGGAACCTTCCGGAGCAGGTCGCGGCCTTGCTCCCCTCCCAGTTCGGCCGCGCGCTCCAGGCGGTGCGCCACCTGGGCGGCGGCGATCAGGGCACGGCGACGTCCCCCGTCGACACCGGCCCGGTGCCACTCCCAGTCGGTGATGCCCAGGACCGCCCGTGGCGTCGGCGGGACGTGCAGGCCGGTCGTGCCGGGCGCGGGCGTGCCGAACCGCCGCGCCAGCTCCCGGTACGACCGGAACGCCTCGATGCCCGTGACCTTCTGCTCCAGGATCGCGGGCAGCAGCGCGTCCCACACCCGGCCCGTCGTGCCGAGCCTGATGCCCGGACGACGCCGTCGCGTCTCGGCGACCAGCGGGTGGTGGCACTCGAACGCCGAGTCGTCGTCCCCGGCGCCCAGCAACGCCGGCAGGCCGTCCAGCAGCCACTGCGCGCCCTCACCCCACGCGTCCGCCTCCACCACGTCGGTGCGGTGGACGCGCAGGGTGCCCGGACCCGCCGGCGTGTTGGCGGCCAGCCACACGCCGTCGTCGCCGACGCGGAACGTCGGATCGCCCGCGCCCCGCCGCAACGGCATCAGCAGCGCGCCGATGTCCAGCGGGAACGTCGGCGTCCAGGTCCTGGAGAGCATCACCGTGTCCTAGAGAGCGGTCCTAGCGAGCATCACTGTCCATCACACATCGGCGGAGAACCGCACACCACCCTCCGGCAGCACGACACCCGGCCACACGCGGGCACCGTTGATCAGCTCGCAGCGCGCGCCCACGACCGCGTTGTCGCCGATCACCGCGTCCGACACGACCGCACCGGCCTGCACGAGCGAGTTCGCCCCGAGCACGCTGCGCTCGACCCGCGCGCCCTCGCCCACCACCGCGCCGTCGAACAGCACCGAGCCGTCCACCACCGCCCCGGCCGCGACCGTGCAGTTGGTGCCGATCGTGGCGCCACCCGTGACCACGGCGCTCGCGTCCACCTCCGCGCCGTCGAGGATCACCGCGTCACCGCGCAGCGCCAGCGCGGCCGTCGGCGCGATCCCGCGCACCAGGTCCGCCGAGCCCTGCACGAACGCGGCCGGCGTGCCCAGGTCCAGCCAGTACGACGCGTCGACGTACCCCTGCACCCGCGCGCCCGCCGCCAGCAGGCCGGGGAACGTCTCCCGCTCCACCGACACCGGCAGACCTGCGGGGATGTCCTCGATCACCTCGCGCCGGAACACGTAGCAGCCCGCGTTGATCTGGTTCGTCGGCGGGTCGTCCGTCTTCTCCAGGAACGCCGTGACGCGGCCGTCCTCGTCGGTCGGGACGCAGCCGAACCGGCGCGGGTCGTCCACCCGGACCAGGTGCAGCGTCACGTCGGCCTCGGCCTTGCGGTGCGTGTCGACCACGGCACGCAGGTCGACGCCCGACAGGATGTCGCCGTTGAACACCACCACGTCGCGTTCGCGCAGCTTGTGGGCGACGTTGCGGATCGCGCCCGCCGTGTCCAGCGGCACGTCCTCGACCACGTACTCGAGCTCCAGGCCGAGCGCCGTGCCGTCACCGAAGTGCTCCTGGAAGACCTCGGCCTTGTAGGACGTGCCCAGCACGACGTGCGTCATGCCGGCTTCCCGGATCCGCGACAGCAAGTGGGTGAGGAACGGCACCCCGGCGGTCGGCAGCATGGGCTTGGGCGCGGACAGGGTCAGTGGTCGGAGTCGGGTTCCCTTGCCCCCGACCAGAACCACTGCCTCGGCGCCTTGCAGCTCCGACATGCCGTTTTTCCTCCTCCGCTTACTTCCACCCGTAGTTTGCGAATACTCTGGCACGAGCACTCCGGCGGCACGGGCGGTGGTCCGTGTCGACGAGCGTCACCGATCGGCACGCCGGCGTTACCCCAGCCGGCCCAAGGCACACGCAGGAGAGATCCGGATGGACCCCCGCGCTCGGGCCGACGCGGCGCTGGCCCGTGCTCGTGCACGTGGCATCCACGTCGTGACGCCGGACAACATGACGTCGCCGATGGACTCCTCGGCGACCCAGCAGATCCCCCGCGCCATGGTCAACGCGGTCGACCCCCGCGGCGAGGACCCCGACTCGACCATGGTCCTGGCCGCCCACGTCGCCGCAGGTCAACCGGCCCCGCCCCCACCACCTGCCCCGGAACCGGAACCGGAACTCCGCGTCGCCCCGGGCCCGGTCCCGACCGTCCAACAGGTCCCGACCGCCCGCCCGTCCCTGTCCCAACGCCTCTCGGGCGGCCAACCCCCACACCCTCAAGGCCTGACCCAACGCCTGAACGGCGACTCCTAACCCCCGCGAGAGTCCTACGTTCAGCACGCGAGAGTCCTACGTTCGCGCACCCCGAGTTCAACACTCGACCGACCGGCCGGTATGTCGAGTGTTGAATTCAGGTGCTCTGAACGTAGGACTCTCGGCCGCCGAACGTAGGACTCTCGGGTTGGAGGACGGTGGCGATTAGGGGGTGGAGGTCGTCGGTGTCCGGGGGGAGGGCGGTCAGCGGCCACCAGGCCAGGTCGAGGGATTCCGAGCTGGCGGAGGCGGTGGCGGAGGCCGGGGCGTGGACGAGGAAGCGGACGTCGAAGTGACGGGTCGGCTTGCCCAGCGAGCACGTGATCGGGTGCACGTCCAAGTGGATCGGGACGGGCGAGATGCGCAGGTCGGGGATGCCCGACTCCTCCCTCGCCTCGCGCAACGCCGCACCGGCCAGCGTCACGTCCGACGGCTCGCAGTGCCCGCCCAGCTGCAACCACCGGCCCACCCGGGGGTGCAGGGTGAGCAACGTCGCGTCACCCGCGGCGTTCACCACCAGCGCCGACGCCGTGATGTGCCCCGGCTCGCACGAACGCAGGCACGCGTCCTCTCGAGCCGCCAGGAACCCCAGGTAGGCCTGCCGCAGCGCCTCCTGCGCCCGATCCGCGGGACGCCAAGCGCCCAGCACCGCCACGGCGTCGGCGTGCACACCCGCGTTCACAGCTCCAGGTACCTCTCGTCCAACTCGCCCGCCGCCCGCGGAGTCAGCTCCGCCTCCGGGTGCCCGATCGCCACCGCGCCCAACGGCTCCCAGTCGTCCGGCACGCCCAGCACGTCACGCACCACGTCCGCGCAGAAGATCGTGGACGACACCCAGCACGACCCGAGCCCCTCGGCTGCCAACGCCACCAGCAGCCCCTGCACCGCCGCACCACCCGCGATGGTGAACATGGTCCGCTCGGCCGTCGAACGCCGGTCGTCGGGATAGGAGTGCGCCCCGGCGCGCACCAGGAACGGCACGACGACCTCCGGCGCGTTCCGCAGGATGTCACCCCGCCCCACCCGGGCCGCGATCCGCTCCTCAGACAGCCCGTCGCCACGCAGGTCCGCCCGCCACCGGTCGGCCATCGCGTCCAGCAGCACGTCCCGCCGGGCGGACACGCGCACGAACCGCACCGGCCGCGTGTGGTGCGGCGCGGGCGCGGTCAACGCCGCCGCCACGGCCCGCCGCACGGCGTCCACCGAGACCTCCGCCGAGGAGAACGCCCGCACCGACCGGCGCAGCAACACCGCCTCGGCCCGCCCCTGCGCCACCGCCTCGGCCGTGCCCAACCGGAACAGGTCCTCCGACACCGGCCGGGCCAGGTCACGCGCCGTGGACCCGTCGTCCGACACCGGCAGCCCGCGCACGACCGCCACCGGCACCGCGCCCAGCTTGCCCTTCACCAGGTCGGCCGCCGCCGCGACCTCGTCGGCCACCGCGACCTCGGTCACCACCAACGGGTTCCCGTGCCGGTCGACCGACCCCGCGTACCGGTGCAGCACGGCCAGCCCGGACGACCCGATCGCCGCGTCCGTCTGGCCGACCCGCCACGCCCGGCCCATCGTGTCGGTCACCACGACCGCCACCGACACGCCCAGCCGCGCCGCCAACGCCGCCCGCAGCGCCGCCGCCGACCCGTCCGGGTCCACGGGCAGCAACGCGATCTCGTCGCCGTTCACGTTCGACGCGTCCACGCCGGACGCCGCCTGCACGATCCCCAGCTTGTTCTCGGTGATCAGCGTCCGACCGCGCCGCGCCAGCACGCGCACCGACTCGGCCTCGACCCACTCCCGCCGCACGGCGTCGCGCTCCTCGGGATCGGCCGGCACCGGCACCAGCCGACCTTCCACTTTGGACAACACCTTCGACGTCACCACGACGACGTCGCCGTCCGCCAACCACGGCGCGGCCGAAGCGATGGCCGCGGCCAGGTCGTCACCGGGCCGGAACTCCGGCAGCCCCGTCACCGGCAGCAACGTGATGGGCGCGCCCGCCGCGTGGTCAGCCAACGTCGACACCGGCCAGTTCCAGCGCCGCCCGCGCCATCGCCGCCGTGGCGTCCACATCGGACATCAGCAGCGGCACCGCGCGCACCGCGACACCCGGCACGTCGGACCGGTCGCCGGTGTGCACGAGCCAGCCGTCCAGCACGCCCTTGTCCGTGGTCTTGCGCGAGCCGTAGAACCGGCCGACGGCCTCGGCGGAGGTCTCCACGCCGATCGCGGTCAGGCACGCGTCCGCCATCCCGCGCAGCGGCTTGCCCCCGATGATCGGCGACAGCCCCACCACGCCCGCCTCCGTCTTGCGCAACGCGTCACGCACCCCCGGCACGCCGAGGATCGTGTTCACGCTCACCACCGGGTTCGACGGCGCGATCAGCACCGCGTCGGCGTCGCGCAGCGCGTCCAGCACGCCGGGGGCGGCCGTCGCCGTCTCCACCCCGACCGACGCGAACGACCGCGCGGGGAGCTGGGCCCGGTGCTTGACCCACCACTCCTGGAAGTGGATCGCCTTCTCGCCCTCGTCCGCGGTCACGACGACGTGCGTCTCGACCCGGTCGTCCGACATCGGCAGCAGCCGCACGCCCGGCTCCCACCGGGCGCACAACGCCTCCGTCACGGCCGACAGCGGGTACCCCGCGCGCAGCATCCGGGTCCGCACCAGGTGCGTGGCGATGTCCCGGTCGCCCAGCCCGAACCACGTCGGGTCGGCGCCGTAGGCGGCCAGCTCCTCCTTGACCGACCACGTCTCGCCGGCGCGCCCCCACCCGCGCTCGGAGTCGATCCCGTCACCGAGGGTGTACATGCAGGTGTCCAGGTCGGGGCAGATCCGCAACCCGTGCATCCACACGTCGTCACCCGTGTTCACCACGGCGGTGATCTCGTGCTCCGGACCGGCCAGCAGGCTCTTCAGCCCGACCAGGAACCGCGCCCCGCCAACCCCGCCAACCAGTACGACGACCTTCACGAGTCGCCATCCTCCCACCCGGGGGTCAGCGCCAGAACAGGAAGGTGCCCTGCCCGTCGGCGGCCAGCCACCGGTCGCCGCCGATCAACTCGAACACGCCGTACCCGGCCTCGAAGAACAACCGGCCGATGGTCGGGAACCCGATCAGCACCGCGAAGAGCACGAACGGGGCCCACATGCGGGCCTTCGCGCCGAACTGCCGCGCCGAGTACGACATGTACGGCTCGATCACGCCCCAGCCGTCCAGTCCGGGGATCGGGAGGATGTTGAGCACGAAAGCGAGGATCTGCACGGCCGCGAGGTACGACAAAGCGGCGGCCAAACCCGCGGGCGGCGTGAAAAGGATCACCGACAGCGACAGCAGCACGCCCAGCGCCAGGTTGCTCAGCGGCCCGGCCAGCGACACCATCGACTCGACCCGCTTGTCGCGCAACGCGTGGTGGTTGATCCACACCGCGCCGCCGGGCAGCGGGATGCCGCCGAACGCCAGCAGCACCAGCGGCAGCACGATGCTGAACACCGGGTCGGTGTAGCGGCGGATGTCGAGGGTCAGGTACCCCTTGGCCTGCACGGCGTAGTCGCCGCCGCGGTAGGCCACGATCGCGTGACCGAATTCGTGCAAGCACAGCGAAACCGCCCAGCCGCCGAGCACGAACAGCACCGTGCCCGCGGTCAACGCGGCCGAGGAGTCGTCGAACAGGGTCAGCACGGCGCCTGCCACCGTCACCGCGAGCAGGCTGAGGAACAGTGGACTCGGACGCACCGCTGATCGCTTCACCTCTCCAGTGTGGCCTCCCCGATCCGGTGCTCCACAGCCCGCCGGTAGGCCATCCGCGCAGCCGTTATCGCTCGGCGCACCGCCCCAATCACCGTCTGTGCTGCTAGTCAAGGCTTTTCGGGCCATCTGCGGGAATATCCCCCGTCCTGTGGACTCCGCTTGACCGCGTGTTGTGACACAGGTGTAATCACATCGGTGTCATTCGTCGTTGTGGGGACGGCGAGTGGTGTCCGCCAACCGGGGAGAGCGGAAGGCGAGGAGGCGGACTATGCAGGAATTCGACGGGGGTCGCATCGTGGACGGGGACGTCCCGGCACAGGAGCCGGTCGTGCTCGACCTGTTCGACGCGGCCGATGAGCAGGACTGGCAGGAGCGCGCCCTGTGCGCGCAGACCGACCCCGAGGCGTTCTTCCCGGAGAAGGGCGGCTCGACCAGGGAGGCCAAGCGGATCTGCCTCGGCTGCGAGGTGCGCTCCGAATGCCTGGAGTACGCCCTGCAGCACGACGAGCGCTTCGGCATTTGGGGCGGGCTGTCCGAGCGTGAGCGGAGGAAGCTCAAAAAGCGCGCGGTGTGATCCGTGCGCGCGTGATCCGAACGCGCGGGTGGTGGAAGCGCACGGGTGATCGCTTGCGCGTTCGCTCTGGCTTACCGTGGTCGTCCCACGGCGTAGTCGGAGCAACCTAGGAGCGGCACTTGACGAGCGGGGCCACTCCGCGGCTGCGCACCGCGCCCGTGCTGGCGGTGCTGGTGTGCCACGACGGCGACCGGTGGCTGGGCACGGCGCTGTCGGCGTTGCGCCGCCAGCAGCCGCGCCCGCGGCACGTGATCGCGGTCGACACCGGTTCGCTGGACGGCACCGCGAAGCTCTTGGCGGAAGCCGCCGAAGGTCCCGATCGGGTGATAGACGGCGTGCTGACGCTGCCCCGCGGCACGGGGTTCGGCGCGGCCGTGCACGCCGCCGTCGAGCACGCCGTGCAGCGGTGGGGCGATCCGGGCGCGTGGCTGTGGCTGCTGCACGACGACTGCGCGCCGGAACCGGACTGCCTGTCCGCGCTGCTGACCGCGGCCGAGGTGTCGCCGTCGGCCGCCGTGCTGGGGCCGTTGAGCCTGGACTGGTCCGACCCGCGGCTGGTGGTCGAGGCGGGGCTGTCGACCGACGCGTCCGGTCATCGGCAGACCGGCATGGGCCGGGTCGAGCTGGCCGGGTCGTTCCGGCAGAGCACCGAGACCCTGGCGGTGCCGTCGGCCGGGTCGCTGGTCCGCCGCGCGGCGTGGCAGGAGCTCGGCGGCTACGACCCCGCGATGCCGTTGTTGCGCGACGACATCGACTTCGGCTGGCGCGCCAACCTCGCGGGGCACCTGGTGCTGTCCGTGCCGGTGGCGCGGATGCGGCACGCCCGCGCGGCTGGGCGCGGGGCGCGGCGGTTGGACGCGACGGCGGCCCGGCCCGGACCGGCGTTGCGGGGCGTGGACCGGGCGCACGGGCTGCGCACGTTCCTGGTCAACTGCGGCACGGCGTCGTTCGCCTTGGGGCTGCCGCGGATCGCCGTGCTGGCGTTGCTGAGGGCTTTGGGTTTCCTGGTGCTGCGGCGGTTCTCCGACGCGCACGCCGAGCTGGGCGCGTTGCGGTACCTGCTCAGCGGCCGGGCGCGATTGCTGGCCGGACGGGCGAGCCGACCGGCGCACGGGGTCGTGCGCGGGCTGTTCACCAGCCGGATCACCCGGTTGCGCAACGCGATCCGCGCCGCTTCGGCCGCGTTGGTCCGGCGGCGCGTCGAGGCCGACCTGGCGCTGGGGCGGCTGCCCGAGGACGACGCGCGGCCGGGCGCGTGGTCGCTTCCGTCCGAAGTGGAGCGTCCGGTGGTCGGGCCGGCGGCGCTGCCGGCCGGTGTGCTGTCGCGGCGGCGTCCCGTGCGGGCGACGGGCGGGTTGCGCCGTCCGGCGGTGACGGTGCCGGTGGAGCCGTCGGCCGGGCAGCGGCCCTCGCCCCGGCCGCGCCCGTCGCCGGTGCCGCGCGGTGCGAGTGCGCCTGCCGTGGTCTTCGTGGAGGTCGACCGGGCGCGGGTGCTGCGGTCGTTGGTGCTCGGGCCGCCGTTGCTGCTGGTCGTGGGGCTGGCCGTGTTCGGGATCCTGGCCAACGCGGCGCGGATCGGGCTCGACCTGAGCGGCGGCCGGTTGCTGCCGGTGGGCGACCTGGCGAGCACCTGGTCGTCGTACCTGGCGGCCTGGCACCCGGTGGCGGGTGGCACGACCGCGCCCGCGCCGGCGGCCCTGGCCGTGCTGGGGACGGTCGGCGTGCTGGTCGGCTCGCCCGCCGCGCTGGTGGCGTTGCTGTTCCTCGGCGACGCGCCGCTGGCCGGGCTGATGGCGTACGCGGCGTCACGGCGGCTGCCCGTGCGGAGGCCCGTGCGGGCTCTGGTGGCGGCGGCTTACGCGTTGCTGCCGGCGGCGACGTCCGCGGTGAGCCAGGGTCGGCTCGACGTCGTCGTGGTCCACGTGCTGGCCCCGGTGGTGTTCGCCGGGGTGGCGTCCGCGCTGCGGGGCGGGTCGGGCGCGTCCTGGCTGCCGGTGGCGTCGGGGACGGCGTTGGCGCTGGCCGCGCTGGGCGCGTTCTCGCCGTTGGTGCACGGGCTCGCGGCGTTGGCGGCGCTGGTGGGGTTCGTGGTGGTGCCCGGGCGGCCCGGTGACGGGCGGCGGCGGGTGGCGTCGCTGTTCATGATCGTGCTGCTGCCGATGGCGCTGCTGCTGCCGTGGCCTGCGGTGGTGTTGCAGCACCCGAGCGTCGTGCTGCACGGGGTCGGCGCGTTCGTGGAGGCGCCGGCGGTGGGGCTGGTGGACCTGCTGTCGTTGCGGCCAGGTGGGACGGGGGCGGTGCCGTTCGTCGGGTTCCTGGTGGTCGGGTTCGCGCTGGTGGCGGCGGTGCTGCGGCCGTCGCGGTCGATGCTGGCGGGGCTGGCGGCGGTGGTGCCGGGCGGGTTCGCGGTGATCGTGCTGCGGACCGTGCCGGTGGCGCCGCTGCCGGGCGGTGACGCGTCGCCCGGGTGGACCGGTGGGCCGTTGGTGCTGGTCGGGTGGGGGTTGCTGTGGGTGGTGCTGTCGGCGTTCCGGCGGGATGTCGGCGCGGTGCGGGTGCGGCGGGTCGTGTCGGTGGTCGGGGTGCTGTCGGTGGTCGCGCTGGCGTGCGCGGGGTTCGCCGGGCTGCGGTCGGGGGCGTTGACGGCGGACGGCGCGCGGCTGCCGACGACGGTGGCGCAGGAGTTGCCGCGGACCGGGCGGTCGGTGCTCGTGCTGGGGACGCCGACGCGGCTGGTGGCCGGGCGGATGCCGGGGTTCGGCGACGACGACCTGGTGCCCGTGGCGACGGCCACCACGCGGCTGGAGCGGTGGTCGCGCGACCTGACCGGCGGGTCGGCCGAGGCGGCTCGGGTGGCGTTGGCGCAGGCGGCGGCGTCCGGGGTGGCGTTCGTGGTAGTGCCGGACCTGAGGACGGCGCAGCGGGTGCGTGAGGCGGTGGGCGAGCTGGTGGCCGTGACGCCGGCGATGTCGGACGGCCGGCCGGTGCTGCGGGTGCAGCTGGCGGCGGGGAACGCCGTGCTGCTGTCGCCGGAGCTGGCGCGGCGGGCGCGGACCGGCGGCAACCCGCCCGTGGAGCTGGGCGCGCCGGGCATCGCGCCGGTCGAGGCCGCGCCGCCCGAGGTGGGCGTCCAGGTGTCGGAAGGGCCCGAGGGGCGGCTGCTGGTGCTGGCGGCGGAGGAGGAGCCGGGCTGGCGGGCGTGGGTGGACGGCCGTGAGGTGACGGTCGTGCGGGCTTGGGGGCACCTGGTCGGCGTGACGGTGCCGACCACGGCCTCGGAGGTGCGGGTGGAGGCCTCGTCGACCCTGCGCGAGCTGCTCCTCCTGCTCCAGGCCGCCGCCGCCCTGTTCACCGTCCTGACGGCCATCCCCTCCCGCCGCCGTCCCGAACGTTGAACTCGGGGTACCTGAACGTAGGACACGGTGGTCCTGAACGTAGGACACGCGCGACCTGAACGTAGGACACGCGCGACCTGGACGTTCGACACGCGCGACCTGGACGTAGGACTCTCGCGCGTGTCCTACGTTCGGAACGCGCGTGTCGAACGCTCAGGTCCCGTGTGTCGAACGTTCCGGTACCCCGAGTTCTGCGTTCACTCGCCGTCGATGACGTCCGGGTCCAGGCCGAGGTAGTTGGCCACCTGTTCGACCAGGACGTCGTGGACCAGGTCGGACAGGTCCGCGCCGTCCTTGGCGCGCGCCTCCAGTGGCCGCCGGTAGAGCACGATCCGGGCCCGGCGGTCGGCACCGGCGGGCACGAGCCGCGCCAGGGGCACGTTGCCGTCCTCCACCACGTCGCCGTCATCACCGGACTGGACGTCCGGCACGTCGTCCACCGCGACGTCCAGCTGCGTGAGCTCCGTCCGCCACCGCGCCTCGATCGGCTCCAGCGCCTCCAGCACCAGCGCGTCGAACCGCTCCGCCCGGCTGCGGGCCGCCGGCAGCGTGGCCGGGTAGAGGGGACCCCGAAGCCCCCGACCGTGCCGGTCGCGGTTGCGTCGCCGCGGAGCGCCCTGCCGCCGTGAACCCCGAGCCATGACCACGAGGTAGAGGGTAGTTGTCCACCCGTGGACCCCGTACAGCCGGACCTCCGCGACCAGGCAACTCGGCCGAGCTCGGCACCACCGCCAACGCCGCGCCGGAGGTAATCCAACACACGCCGCGCGGGACGCGATATCGTCCCCGCCGTGCGGAGCGTGAGACGGTGCTCGCGAACCGGGTGCGCGAACCCGGCAGTCGCCACGCTCACGTACGCCTATGCGGACTCCACCGCGGTCGTCGGACCCCTCGCGACGTACTCCGAACCGCACTCCTACGACCTCTGCGAAGAGCACGCCCTGCGCCTCACCGCGCCACGCGGCTGGGAGGTCGTCCGCCACCAGGGCGAGTTCCGCGCCCCCGAACCCACCGTGGACGACCTGACGGCGCTGGCCGAGGCGGTCCGCGAGGCGGGACGGGCCACACCGCAGGTCGAGCTGCCGGAACTGCCCGCGGGCACCATCCGACGCGGCCACCTGCGCGTTCTGCCCGATCCGAACGAAGACTGAACGAAGACCCAGCGACCGGACACGACGCCCACGCGCGCGCCGGTAGGCTTCCCGAGGCAGTGTCAAGAGCCAACTTGGGAGTGTGGCCGTGCGCGATCTGTCCGGCATCGTCAAGGCTTACGACATCCGCGGTGTCGTCGGTGAACAGCTCGACGCCGACGTCGTGCGCGACTTCGGCGCGGCGTTCGCCCGCCTGGTCGGCGGTCCCGCCGTGGTGATCGGGCACGACATGCGCGACTCGTCACCCGGCCTGGCCGCGGCGTTCGCCGAGGGCGTCACCGCGCAGGGCGTCGACGTGGTCAACATCGGCCTGGCCAGCACCGACATGCTGTACTTCGCCTCCGGCAAGCTGGACCTGCCCGGCGCGATGTTCACCGCCAGCCACAACCCGGCCAAGTACAACGGCATCAAGCTGTGCCGTCCGGGCGCGGCGCCGGTCGGCCAGGACAGCGGCCTGGGGCAGATCCGCGCGGACGCCGAGCAGGGCGTGCCGGACGCCGAGGGCGTGACCGAGGGCACCGTCACCGAGCAGGACATGCTCACCGACTACGCCGCCTACCTGCGGGAACTGGTCGACCTGAGCGGCAGCAGGCCGTTGAAGGTCGTGGTGGACGCGGGCAACGGCATGGGCGGCCACACCGTGCCGAAGGTGTTCGAGGGCCTGCCGATCGACATCGTGCCGATGTACTTCGAGCTGGACGGCAACTTCCCGAACCACGAGGCCAACCCGCTGGACCCGAAGAACATCGTCGACCTGCAGGAACGCGTCCGGGCGGAAGGCGCGGACGCGGGCGTGGCGTTCGACGGCGACGCGGACCGCTGCTTCGTCGTGGACGAGCGCGGCGAGCCGGTGTCCCCGTCCGCCATCACGGCCCTGGTCGCGGTGCGCGAGCTGGCCAAGGACCCCGGCGGCACGATCATCCACAACCTGATCACCTCGCACGCCGTGCCGGAGATTGTCCGCGAGCACGGCGGCGTGCCGGTGCGCACCCGCGTCGGCCACTCGTTCATCAAGGAGGAGATGGCCAAGACCGGTGCCATCTTCGGCGGCGAGCACTCCGCGCACTACTACTTCCGCGACTTCTGGCGTGCCGACACGGGCATGCTGGCCGCGCTGCACGTGCTGGCCGCGCTCGGCGAGCAGGACGGTCCGCTGTCCGCCCTGACCAGCGACTACGCCCGTTACGCGGCATCGGGCGAGATCAACTCCACGGTGGACGACCAGCAGGGCAGGCTGGCCGCGATCAAGGCCGAGTTCGGCGCGCGCGAGGGCGTGGAGCTCGACGAGCTGGACGGCCTCACGGTGAACCTGCCGGACGGCTCCTGGTTCAACCTCCGTGCGTCCAACACCGAGCCGCTGCTCCGGCTCAACGTCGAAGCCGCCGACGCGGCCTCCGTCGCCGCGCTGCGCGACGAGGTCCTGGCGATCGTGAGGGGATGAGCGCCGTGGCAGTCCGACTGGACGCGCAGTTGCTGGAGATCCTGGCCTGCCCGTGCCCCGAGCACGCGCCGCTGAAGGTCGGCACCGCGTCCGACCCGCTCGCCGACTACCTGACCTGCACCTCGTGCGGCCGGTCGTTCCCGGTGCGGGACGGCATCCCGGTGCTGCTGCTGGACGAGGCTGTCGAGCCGACGGCCGGGTGAACTCGGGTGCTTGACGACAGCCTCCTCGACGACCAGTCCCGGCTCGCCGACGCCGACCGGGAGGGCCTGCTGCGCGCCGCCGCACGTGCGGGTGCGCAGGTCCGGGCGACCGCCGAGGCGGCCGACGAGCTCGGCGTCGACCGGGTCTTCGCCGAACGCCCGCGAGCGCTCGTGCTGGTCACGCGGCCCGGTGTCGGCCACTCCATCGCGGGCGTGGTGACCGCCCTGCTGGGCGCGCGCTGCCCCGTGCCGGTCGTGGTCGCCGACGACGTGCCGACGTGGGTGGGCGCGCTGGACGTGGTCCTCGCGCACACCGAGGACCCCGGTGACGTGCGGATGGCCGAGGCGGTGGACCGGGCGGCCCGGCGCGGGGCGCGGGTGCTGCTGACCGCCGAGCCGGACGGTCCGGTGGCCGCGTCCGCCGCGCAGCACGCGCTGCTCATCCCGCCCCGGGTGCCGGTGCCGCAGGGCTTCGGCTTCGCCCGCGGGCTGGCCGCGTGGCTGGTGGCGCTGAAGTCGCTGGGGCTGCTCGACGCGGACGTGCAGGCCGTCGCGGACGAGCTGGACCGCGAGGCCGAGCGGTGCCACCCGATGCACGAGTCGTTCGTCAACCCGGCCAAGACGCTCGCGTTGCGCATCGCCGAGCGGACCCCGCTGCTGTGGGGCCTGGACGACCTGGCCACGGCCGTCGCCGCGCACGGAGCGGGCGTGCTCGCGACTTATGCGGGCGTGGTGAGCGACGTGGCCGGCTATCCTCAGGCGCTGACCCGGTCGGTGCTGCACCGCAGGGCGGTGCGCGGCACGTCCGGGGCCGACCTGTTCGCCGACCCGGACGACGAGCACGACGGCCTGGTCCGCGTGCTGCTGGTGGCCGTGCGGCGGGGCCCGCAGGCCGACTTCGCCCGGCGGGTCGCGATGGAGACCTTGTCCGGAGCCGACGTGCTCGAACCGGCCGAGGAGGTGAGCGGCGGCGAGGCCGTGTGCGCCGCGCTGCTCGCCCTGCGGTTCGAGCTGGCCGCGCTGTACCTGGGCCTGGCGGCGGGAACGCTGGGCGGGCCCGGGCTGTACGCGCCGGCCGTGTGAGGGGATGACTGTGGACCTGCTGCACAACGCGGTGCGCGCGTACGCGTGGGGATCGCGCACCGCCATCGCCGAGCTGCTCGGGAAGGAGGTGCCGACGCCGCACCCCGAGGCCGAGCTGTGGATGGGCGCCCACCCCGGAGACCCGTCGCGGGTGGCGGGACCGGACGGCGAGCGGCAGTCGCTGCTCGACCTGCTCGCCGACGACCCGGACGGCCAGCTCGGCGTCCGCCACGCCGAGCGGTGGGGCAGCAGGCTGCCGTTCCTGCTCAAGGTGCTGGCCGCGGACGAGCCGCTGAGCCTGCAGGCGCACCCGTCGGCCGAGCAGGCCGCGAACGGCTTCGCCGCCGAGGACGCGGCGGGCGTGCCGATGGACTCGCCGATCCGCAACTACAAGGACCCGTCCGCCAAGCCCGAGCTGATCTGCGCGCTGACCGAGTTCCACGCGCTGGCGGGCTTCCGCGACCCGGAGCGCACGGTGGCGCTGCTGCGGTCGCTGGACGCGCCGGACTTCGCCCCGTACGCCGAGCTGCTGGCCGCCCAGCCGGACGCCGGCGGCCTGCGCGCCATGTTCACCACCCTCATCACGCTGCCGCAGACCGCGCTGGACATGCTCCTGCCGCAGGTCCTGGACGCGTGCGTGCTGCACGTGAAGGAGCACGGCGAGTTCGACCTGGAGTGCCGCACGGTCCTGGAGCTGGGGGAGGCGTACCCCGGTGACGCGGGCGTGCTGGCCGCGCTGCTGCTCAACCGGATCGTGCTGCGGCCCGGCGAGGCGATCTACCTGCCCGCCGGCAACCTGCACGCGTACCTGCACGGCACCGGCGTGGAGATCCTGGCCAACTCCGACAACGTGCTGCGCTGCGGGTTGACGCCCAAGCACGTGGACGTGCCCGAGCTGCTGCGCGTGCTGGACTTCGGGTGCGGGGACATGCCCGTGCAGACCGGGGTGGAGACCTCGCCGGGCCTGTGGTCGTACCGGACGCCGTGCCCGGAGTTCGAGCTGTCGCGGATCGAGGTCGGGCCGTCGGCGCAGGTCCGGGTGGACCACAGCGGGCCCCAGATCCTGCTCTGCACGCGTGGCCGGGCGAGGTTGACGTGCGGGAACGACACCGTGGAGCTGGCCCGCGGCCAGTCCGTGTGGCTGCCCGCGCGCGACCCGGAGGCGGTCGTCTCGGCCGACGTCGACACCCAGCTTTTCCGGGCGACGCCCGGCGTTGAGTAGGGTCACACCGACAAATCGGACCTGGGCGCTTAGGGAGCAACCGTGTCAGCAGGGGGCGGGACCAAGGCGATCATCGCCGCACTGGTGGCCAATGCCGGGATCGCCGCGGCGAAGTTCGTGGGCTTCCTGATCACCGGATCGTCGTCCATGCTCGCCGAGTCGGTGCACTCGCTCGCGGACACGTCCAACCAGGGACTGCTGCTGCTGGGGCAGAAGACCGCGCGGCGCAAGGCCACCCTGAACCACCCGTTCGGGTTCGGCCGGGACCGGTACTTCTACTCGTTCGTGGTCGCGTTGATGCTGTTCAGCCTCGGTTCGGTGTTCGCACTGTACGAGGGCATCCACAAGCTGGAGTCGCACGAGCCGCTGAGCAGCCCGATCGTCGCGGTGATCATCCTGGTGATCGCGATCGGCCTGGAGACCTACAGCTTCCGCACCGCGATCGGCGAGTCGAGGACGATCAAGGGTGACGCCACGTGGTGGCAGTTCATCCGCCAGTCGAAGGTGCCCGAGCTGCCGGTGGTGCTGCTGGAGGACGCGGGCGCGCTGCTCGGCCTGGTCCTGGCGCTGCTCGGCGTGGGCCTGTCGACGTTGACCGGCGACCCGGTGTGGGACGCCATCGGCACGATCTGCATCGGCGCGCTGCTGGGCGTCATCGCGATCATCCTGATCGTGGAGATGAAGTCGCTGCTGATCGGCGAGGGCGCGGCGCCCGCCGAGCTGGACGTGATCGTGGACCAGTTGGCGGCGGGCAAGGTGCAGCGCGTCATCCACATCCGGACGCAGTACATCGGGCCGGACGAGCTGCTGGTGGCGGCCAAGATCGCGCTGAACCCGGGCTTGTCGATCAGCGAGGTGGCCGAGGCCATCGACGCCGCGGAGCAACGCGTGCGGACCGAGGTCCCGGCCGCCCGCCTGATCTACCTGGAGCCCGACCTGGACCGGACGCTGACCAGCAAGTCATGACCCGTCGGCGGGCAAGCGCCCGCCGTTCGGGAGGGGCGGCGTGCCGTGGGTGCACGTGCACGCCACCCGCGATCGTCCCGGCTCACGGAACCTCGTCGTGCTTCACCACGGGCACGGCGGTGGTGCCGCGACGGCCCAGCAGGGAGTGCCGCCGGCTGTAGGTGAAGTACACGACCACGCCCAGCACCATCCACACCAGGAACCGGACCCAGGTCAGCGCGGTCAGGTTCAGCATCAGCCACAGGCACGCCAGGATCGCCAGCACCGGCACCACGGGCACCAGCGGCACGCGGAAGCCGCGCGGCAGGTCGGGGCGGGTCTTGCGGAGCACCAGGACGCCCGCCGAGACCAGGATGAACGCGAACAGCGTGCCCACGTTCACCATCTCCTCCAGCTTGCCCGCCGGGAAGAAGCCCGCCGCCACGGCGACCAGCACGCCGATGATCAGCGTGATCCGGACCGGCGTGCCGTGCTTGCCCGTGCGGGCCAGGCGGCGCGGCAGCAGGCCGTCGCGCGACATCGCGAACAGCACCCGCGACTGGCCCAGCATCAGCACCATCACCACGGTGGTCAGGCCGGCCAGCGCGCCGACCGAGATGACCGTGGCCGCCCAGTCGACGCCGTTGGCCGAGAACGCCGTCGCCAGCGTCGCCCGGGTGCCGTCCGGCTGGGTCTTGAGCTGGTCGTACGGCAGCATGCCGGTGATCACCAGCGACACCGCCACGTACAGCACGGTCACGATCGCCAGCGAGCCGAGGATGCCGCGCGGCACGGCGCGCTGCGGGTCGCGGGTCTCCTCCGCGGTGGTCGCGACCACGTCGAAGCCGATGAACGCGAAGAACACCAGCGACGCGGCGGCCAGCAGGCCCAGCACGCCGTACGTGCTGCCCTCGAAGCCGGTGACCAGCGAGAACAGCGACTGCTCCAGCCCGTGCGCGGTCGTGCCGCCGGACTGGGCGGGCGGGATGTACGGGCTGTAGTTCGCCGCCTTGACGTACCCGATGCCGAGCACGATCACGAGCAGGACCACGGCCACCTTCACCGCCGTGATCACCGCGCTGACCCGCGACGACAGCTTGGTGCCGAGCGCCAGCAGCGTGGTCAGCCCCGCGACCAGCAGCAACGAGCCCCAGTCGAGGTCCACCCCGCCGACCGGCACGGTCGTCTTCACCGTCACGCCGACGTGCTCCAGCACCGTCTGCAGGTACACCGACCAGCCCTTGGCCACCGCCGCCGCGCCGACCGCGAACTCCAGCACCAGGTCCCAGCCGATGATCCAGGCCATGAACTCGCCGAACGTGGCGTACGAGAACGTGTAGGCGCTGCCCGCCACCGGCACGGTCGAGGCGAACTCCGCGTAGCACAGCGCGGCCAGCGCGCACGCCACCGCCGCCAGCACGAACGCCAGCGACACGGAGGGCCCCGCGAGGTTGCCCGCGGTGGACGCGGTGAGCGTGAAGATGCCCGCGCCGATCACCACCGCGACACCGAACACCGTCAGGTCCCACGCGGTGAGGTCCTTGCGGAGTCTGGTGTCGGGCTCGTCGGTGTCCGCGATCGACTGCTCGATCGACTTCGTGCGCCACAGCCCGTTGCCTGGCACGGTCTCCTCCTGTGGTGGATCGCCGCTGCTCCGCAGCCGGCGGGCGAGGTCGGCGCGACCCCGCGGGGGTGGTGGGGTGGTTGGTCCGTTCAGACTAGAGGGGGTACCGACAATCGGGGTGACCGGTAGTTTTGCCGGCATGACGGTGCTCTGCCTCGACATCGGCTCGACGTGGACGAAGGGCGCCCTCGTGGCGGAGGACGGCGGGTTGCTGGGCACCGCGCAGCACCCCACCACCCCGCCCGAGGTGCTGAGAGGTATTGACGCCGTCACGGGTGCGCTAAACCACGTCGGGCCCGTGCTGGCCTGCTCGTCGGCGGGCGGTGGGCTGCGGCTCGCGGTGGTGGGGCAGGAACGGCTGGTCAGCGCCGAGGCCGGGTACCGGGTGGCGTTGTCGGCGGGCGCGAAGGTGGTGCACGTCTCGGCCGGCCGGCTGGACGGCGCGGGCGTGCGGGAGTTGCGCGAGGCGAGGCCGGACCTGGTGCTGCTGGTCGGCGGCACGGACGGCGGCGACGAGTCGGTCCTGGTGCACAACGCCCGCGAGCTGGCCCGGGTCGAGTGCCCGATCGTGCTCGCCGGCAACGCGGACGCCCAGCCCGAGGCGGCGCGGCTGCTCGCGGGCCGCACGGTGGTGCGCACCGCGAACGTGCTGCCGGACGTCGGGGAGCTGGCACCGGGTCCGGCGCGCGCGGCGATCCGCGACGTGTTCCTGCGGCACGTCATCGGCGGCAAGGGCCTGTCGGGCGGCACGAGGTTCCGCGGGCTCGTGCGCGCGGTCACGCCGGACGCCGTGCTGCGCGGGGTGTCACGGCTGGCGGCGCAGGACCAGGAGGGCGCGGTGCTCGTCGTGGACGTCGGCGGCGCCACCACCGACGTCTACTCGGCGGTGTCCACAGTGGAAGGACAGGAGCGGGCGGTGGCGCTGCCGCCGGACCGCCGCACCGTCGAGGGCGACCTCGGCATGCGCTGGTCCGCACCCGGCGTGGTGGCCGAGGCGCTGGCGGAGAAGCTGATCGACAAGGCGGAGGCGGCCGTGCTCCAGCGGGAAGCCGACGCACGGGCCGCCGACGTGACGTGGCTGCCCGACGACCCGGCGGTGGACCACCGCCTTGCCGCGCTCGCCGCCGTGCTGGCCGTCCGCCGCCACCTCAGGCTCGTCGACGGGCAGCTCGGGCCGCGCGGCGCGGGCCTGCTCGTGCTGTCCGGCGGCGTGTTCCGGCACGCCGACTCCACCGACGGCGTCGAACGCGTGCTGCGCGCCGACCCGGTCCTCCGCCCGGTCCTGCGCACGGCCGCCATCACGGTCGACCGCGATTACGTGCTGGCGCCGGCGGGCCTGCTCGTCGACGCCGGCCGCGCGGACGCGGCCGACCGCCTGCTCACTTCGGTTCGGGTTCCGGCGACCTGACCGGCGCCTGCCGCGCGGTCGGCAGCACGGGCGGCGCGGGCGGGTCGGTCGTCTCCAGCCCGGCCGCGATGGCGATCGCCCGGTCCCACTCGGGGTCGGAGGTGTAGTCGGCGTGCCGGTTCACGCCCGGCGCCCACCGGCGACCGGGGAACGGCCCCCGCTGCGGGTCCGGCAGCCAGTGGTCGCCGCCGAGCACCAGCGCGCCCGTGGGACCGCGCTGCGCCGGCGGCAGCGCCCCCGACGTGCCGTCCGGCCGGAAACCCGCACCCAGCAGCATCCCGTCGAACACCTGCCGGTTCCACGTCATCACCGCGCCGCCCAGCGCGTCCGTGCCGCGGCACAGCGCACGCCACCGCCCCGCCAGCCCGCCGGCCAGCGACTCCAGCGAGCTGTGCGGCACCACCGCCGGGAACGCCCGCGGGTACGCCCACTGCAGCTGCGACCCCGCCGTGACCAGGCCCACCCGCTCCGCCTCGTGCGGCGGCAGCTCCTCCAGCAGCCGCGCCGCCGCCACCGCGGCGAGCAGGCTGCCCTGGCTGTGCCCGGCCAGCACCACCCGCGTGCCGGGGTCGGCCAGGTGCTCCCGCACCCGCGCCACCAGCTCCGGCACCACCTTCAACGCGTAGCACGGCGGCACCACGGGGTGCGCCTCGCGCGGCCAGAAGGCCGCCAGGTCCGCCAGCACGCCCACCTGCCGCGCCTTGTCCGGCCGCCGCGCCGCCAGGTACACGGCCCGCAGCAGCGACAGCGCCAGCACGGCCAGCACGACCACGCCGAACCCGACGACCGGCCGCGCCCACGTCGGCGGTGCGACCTCCCGCAGCCGCAGCACCGCCGCCGGCACCGCGCCGACCGCCAGCACCGTCGACATGATCAGCACCACGTGGTGGCTGTGCCGCCGCTGCCACCGCGCCCACCACCACGCCCGCGCGGCGCGCTTCGCGTCCCGTGCGCGTCCGGCGTGCAACAAGGACGCCTCGCGCGCCCACTCCTTGTCCCGTCGGAGGGAGCTCCACCGCATCATCGCGGTGGTCGCCGCCATCGCCACCCCGGCCAGGAACGCCAGCACGCCCGCCACGCCCCACAGCAGCGCGATGTAGTCGTACCCGTCCGGCAGGTCGCCGTGCCCGAGCACCCGCTGCACGGTCAGCGCCACGCCCGCGCCGAACCCGCCGCCGAGCAGCGCGGCCACCGCCACCACCGGCGCGGCCATCCACCCGCCCGCCCACGGCCGCAGCTCGCGCGGCTGCGCCGACCACGTCCGCCGGGCCAGCAACGCGGCCGGCACCAGCAGCAGCGCGATCAGCACGCACACCAGCGCCACCAGCGCCGCCACCATCTGCACGGCCAGGTCCGCACCCGGCAGCGCGGACGGCAGCCGGACCAGCAACACGGCCGTGACCAGCAACGACAGCCACGCCACGGTCTGCAGCACGCGTCGCGGCCTGCGCCCCAACGCCGCCCGCAGCCACCGCCCGCCCCGGTGCGGCGCACCGCCCGTGGGGTCGTCCAGCAGCATCGCGCCGAGGGCCGCCACGGCCAGCAGCGCGAGCCCCACCGCCCAGCACACCGCGATCGCGACGCCGTGCCAGCCGGGCGCGAGCACGGGACCGGGCGGGCCGCCCAGCGCGACCACCACGGCCGTGCCCAGGCCCGCCACGACGTGCAGCACGCGCAACGCGGGCGTGTCCGGGTCGGTGGCCACGTGCGCGCCGGGCAGCCCGGACCGCGTGCCCTCGGCCGCCGGCACCTCCTTGCGCTCGATCCGCCAGTCCACACTGGACATCCGGTGCAGCACCAGCACGGCCAGCGCGATCGGCGCGAGCCCCACGACGGAGCGAACCCACGGCGTGGTGCTCAGCCACGAAGGGCCCCACAGGCACGGCGAGCCGGGCGCGAGGCACTGCGCGGCCACCAGGTCGAGGGTGATCACCTCCAGCTGCGCGACCAGCAGCACGGTGAGCAGCAGTGCGGCCAGCCGAAGCAACGTGCGCAGCGCGATCCCGAGGAGGTGGGCGGCCACCGACCCCTTCGGCGCGGGCGGCAGCATCCAGTGCGCGACGTTCGCCAAGGAGAACGGGAACAGCAGCGCCCAGGTCGCCTTGGCCCAGCCGCCGGAGGTCATCCCGCCCCACACGTAGCCCTCGACGACCCTCGTCACGGGGCGCCCGGCGGCCTGCAACACCGGGCCGGGAGCCGGTCTGCGGAGCCGGTCGGCCGGGCGCACGACGCGGCCGAGCCCGTCGCCCGCCACGTCCACCGCCGCCACCGCGTCGACCAACGACTGCGGGGTGGTGCCCTGCACACCGTGCACCCGCAGTTCGACCACCCGTGTGTCGGGGCCGGGAATCAGCACAAGTCCTCCCGCGCGCATCGCTACCGCCTGGACATACTCTGGTCCATTGGTGCGCAGTTGCCGCCGACCTCCGTGGCCCGGCGTGGCGGGCGGTAGTGTCGGTTCGGTCTACCCGACGATGGAGGAAACCGCGATGACCGCCGAGAGGCTCCAGACCCGCAACGGCATCGACTTCGCCGTGGCGGACCTCTCCCTGGCCGAGTTCGGCCGCAAAGAGATCCGGTTGGCCGAGCACGAGATGCCCGGCCTGATGGCGTTGCGCCGCGAGTACTCGGAGGTCTACCCGCTCAGGGGAGCGCGGATCTCCGGCTCACTGCACATGACCGTGCAGACGGCCGTGCTGATCGAGACCCTCGTCGCGCTGGGCGCCGAGGTCCGCTGGGCGTCGTGCAACATCTTCTCCACGCAGGACCACGCCGCCGCCGCGGTCGTGGTCGGTCCCCACGGCACTCCCGAGGAGCCCAAGGGCATCCCGTGCTTCGCCTGGAAGGGTGAGACGCTGGAGGAGTACTGGTGGACCGCCGAGTCCATGCTGACCTGGCCGGACGGCGGCGGCCCGAACATGATCCTGGACGACGGCGGCGACGCGACGCTGCTGGTCCACAAGGGCGTGCAGTACGAGAAGGCCGGTGTCGTCCCGCAGCCCGAGGCGGACGACCCCGAGGAGTGGGTCCTGATCCTGGAGACGCTGCGCACGTCGCTCGCGGCGGACAACGGGAAGTGGACCAAGATCGCCGAGGGCATCCGCGGCGTCACCGAGGAGACCACCACCGGCGTGATGCGGCTGTACCAGCTCGCCGCCGCCGGCGACCTGCTGTTCCCGGCGATCAACGTCAACGACGCGGTGACCAAGTCGAAGTTCGACAACCGGTACGGCATCCGGCACTCGCTGATCGACGGCATCAACCGGGGCACCGACGTGCTCATGGGCGGCAAGGTGGCCGTGATCTGCGGTTACGGTGACGTCGGCAAGGGTGCGGCGGAGTCGCTGCGCGGCCAGGGCGCCCGGATCGTCGTGACCGAGATCGACCCGATCTGCGCGCTGCAGGCGGCGATGGACGGCTACGAGGTGCAGACCCTCGAGGACGTGATCGGCCGCGCGGACATCGTGATCACCACGACCGGCAACAAGGACGTCGTGCGCATCGAGCACATGGCGGCCATGAAGCACCAGGCGATCGTGGGCAACATCGGCCACTTCGACAACGAGATCGACATGGCCGGCCTGGCCCGCTTCCCCGGCATCCGCAAGATCAACATCAAGCCGCAGGTCGACGAGTGGGTGTTCCCCGACGGCCACTCGATCCTGGTGCTGTCCGAAGGCCGCCTGCTGAACCTGGGCAACGCCACCGGCCACCCCAGCTTCGTGATGTCGAACTCCTTCTCCAACCAGGTGATCGCCCAGATCGAGCTGTTCACCAAGTTCCAGGAGTACGACAAGGAGGTGTACCGCCTGCCCAAGGTGCTGGACGAGAAGGTCGCGCGCATCCACCTGGAGGCGCTGGGCGGCAAGCTCACCAAGCTGACCAAGGACCAGGCCGAGTACATCGACGTCGACGTCGAGGGCCCGTACAAGCCCGAGCACTACAGGTACTGACGTTCTTCCGGTGAACGGCCGGGACGCCTCCGCGTCCCGGCCGTTCTCACGTCCACTCGACGCTGATCCCGGCCACGCCCGGCCCGACGTCCTGGAAGTACGCGCTCGCGAACCCGCCCAGCCCGCACACCAGCTCCTCCAGGTCCACCGGCACGGAGTCGGCGTCCACCCGGAACTGCTTGGTGCACCGGGCCGGCAGGGCGCGGCGGTTGAACGCCAGTTGCAGCAGGTAGCCCCGGCACGGTTCGCGGAACGCCCGGCGGTGCCCCGGCGTCGGCCCGCCCGTGTCGTCCACCACGGTGAAGCTGAACACATGCTCCTCGCCCTCGGCGAGCCGGCGGTCGAACAGCAGCTCGAACGCCAGCCCTCGGGTGGCCAGCTGCCGGCGCAGCCGTCCCAGCCGGCACCCCTCGCCGGGCCGCACGAGCGCGTTGTCGATCAGGCACCCCTCGTCGCCCTGGTGCACGGCCAGGTACCGGTCCGGCCCGGCCTTCGCCGCCCGCACCACCAGCCGCGTGCTGATCGACCGCTGCTCCCGCTCCGGCCCGATGAGCACGGTGTCGTGCACGGACAGCACCTCGATGTCGGTGTTCGCGCCGACGTCGGTGACGGCCTCGAACTCCGACAGCACCGGCACCGGCGACACCCAGCCGCTGGGCCTGGTCAGCCGGGGCTGCGGCCGGTTGCCGACCAGCGCCACCAACGACTCCGGCGGCAGCCGCAGCACCGTCTCCAGCGCGCGCACGGTGGCGATGGCGCGGGGCACTTCGGGGTGCCGCAGACCGCGCTGCCAGTAGCTCAGGGTGGACTGCCCGACCTGGACGCCCAACTGCTCCAGGTGCGCCCGCAACCGGGCCAGCGAGAGGCCGCGGTGCGCGATGGCGTCGTGCAGGGCGCGGTGGAACGGCCCGTAGCGCAAGGTCTCGGCGAGGCCGCCGGGCAGGCTCCCGGGCGGGGTGGCTGCCTGCTCGTCCACCGGTCCGGCGTGCCCGGAATCCACCGGTCTGGCGTGCCCGGAATCCGCGGTCACCGCGGCACCACCCTTTCGCGCAACCGGAAATGGGGTTCACCGTAGTCACTCAATCTGGTGACGCAAAGGATCTCTGGTCACCCGACTGGGCGATGTCATGCGGCCGATCGTGAGCGGACGGTGCCCCTTAGGGTGTTCCTGTGGGAAAACTCGTCGTGATCGAGGGCCTGGACGGCGCCGGCAAGCGCACCCTGGCCAAGGCGTTGACCGACGCGCTGGGCGCGCGGGGGGCGAAGGTCGCCACGGGCGCGTTCCCGCGCTACGACGAGGACGTGCACGCCGACCTGGTGCGCGACGCGCTGCACGGCAGGCTCGGTGACCTGACGGATTCGGTGTACGGCATGTCGGTGCTCTACGCGCTGGACCGGCGCGGCGCGGCCGACCGGATCCGGGCCGAGCTGGAGCAGTACGACGTGGTGCTGCTCGACCGGTTCACCGCTTCCAGCGCGGCCTACGGCGCGGCACGGCTGCACCAGGACGCCGGCGGCGAGTTCGTCGAGTGGGTGCGGTCGCTGGAGGTGGACCGCTTCGGGTTGCCGATCCCCGACCTGCACCTGCTGCTGCGCGTGCCCGCGGGGGTGGCGGCGGACCGCGCGGCCCACCGCGAGGCGGAGGAGTCCAGGGGACGGGACCTCTACGAGTCGGACGGCGGGCTCCAGGCGCGCTGCGCCGCCGTCTACGACGGGTTGGCCGCGGCCGGGTGGCTCTCGCCGTGGGAGGTGCTGGACGGCACGGCTGACCTGCGCGTCGAGGCGGTCCTCGACCGGTGGTTCACCCGTTAGTGTAAGAAAGTAACAAAACGTCACCACCGTGCCGATGAGTCGCTGAGGATTCGCGTTTCGGCGGGACGAGGTGGGCACGTGGATCGGCGGCAGAGACTGGCTACGGAGTGGACGCGCACGACGACCAGCAGCGATGACCGCTGGGCGGTGCGTGGACTCCCGGCCACTAGTGGGACGATGTTGGGTATGAAGGCACGCGTGCTCGTCGTGGACGACGACCCCGCTCTGGCGGAGATGCTGACCATCGTGCTGCGGGGCGAGGGCTTCGACACCGCTGTGGTGGCCGACGGCGCCCGCGCGCTGCCCGCGCTGCGCGAGTTGAAGCCCGACCTGGTCCTGTTGGACCTGATGCTGCCGGGCATGAACGGCATCGACGTCTGCAAGGCGATCAGGTCCGAGTCGGGCGTCCCGATCGTGATGCTGACCGCGAAGAGTGACACGGTGGACGTGGTGCTGGGCCTGGAGTCCGGCGCGGACGACTACGTGGTCAAGCCGTTCAAGCCGAAGGAGCTGGTGGCCCGCATCCGCGCCCGCCTGCGCCGCACCGAGGCCGAGCCGGCCGAGGTGCTCCAGATCGGCGACCTGACCATCGACGTGCCGGGGCACGAGGTGCTGCGCGAGGGCAAGCCGATCCAGCTCACGCCGCTGGAGTTCGACCTGCTCGTGGCGCTGGCCCGCAAGCCGCGCCAGGTGTTCACCCGCGAGGTGCTGCTGGAGCAGGTGTGGGGCTACCGGCACGCGGCGGACACCCGACTGGTGAACGTGCACGTGCAGCGGCTGCGCTCCAAGGTCGAGCGCGACCCGGAGCACCCCGAGGTGGTGCTGACCGTGCGCGGCGTCGGGTACAAGGCCGGCCCTCCGTGATCGGGACGCACCTGACATGACACAGCGCTGGTTCGACCCCGTGGTGCGCGAAGTGCGCCGCGGGGTCGAGCGCGCTCGTCGCCAGGCGGTCGCGTTCGGCGAGCTGTGGCGCCGCTCGCTGCAACTGCGCGTCGTGGTGAGCACGCTGGCGCTGTCGTCGGCCGTGGTGTTCGTGCTGGGCATGGTGCTCCAGGTGCAGATCACCGGGCAGCTGCTGGAGACCAAGATCGAGGCGGCGGTCCGGCAGACCGAGGCGAGCGCGGCGGCGATCCAGCCCGACCTGGCGGGCCTCAACCCCGGCCCGGACAGCGTGAAGACCCGGTTCACCACCGCCCTGAACAAGATCAACACGTCCGGGGTGGACCTCGACCCGACCAGTTCCGGCGCGGGCGCGTTCGAGCCGGTGCTCCGCGACCCCGTCGGCACGGGCTCCGACGGCCTGCCCGTCGCGGTCGGCCAGTACGAGGACGTGCCGGACGGGCTGTTCAAGATGCTCGAGCGCGGCAGCGCCGGCTACCAGATCACCACCGTGGAACGCGAGGCCGGACCCACCACGCTGCTCGTCGTCGGCAAGCCGGTGAACAGCTCGGCCCGGCCCATGCACCTGTACCTGCTGTTCCCGCTGACCAGCGAGCAGGCCACCGCGGACGTCGTGCAGAGCACGCTGGTCGTCGGCGGCGTCGTGCTGCTCCTGCTGCTCGCGCTGATCGCGAACCTGGTCACCCGGCAGGTCGTGCGGCCCGTGCGGCAGGCGGCCGAGATCGCCGAGCGGTTCGCCGACGGCAGCCTGGACCAGCGGATGCCCGTGGTCGGCGAGGACGACGTGGCGCGGCTGGCCGAGTCGTACAACGAGATGGCCGCCAGCATCCAGCGGCAGATCCACCAGCTCGAGGAGTTCGGCCAGCTGCAACGCCGGTTCACCTCCGACGTCTCGCACGAGCTGCGCACCCCGTTGACGACCGTGCGGATGGCCGCGGACGTGCTGCACGCCTCGCGCGAGCAGTTCCCCGGCGGCCTGGCCCGGTCGACCGAGCTGCTGGTGGACGAGCTGGACCGGTTCGAGTCGCTGCTCGGCGACCTGCTGGAGATCAGCAGGCTCGACGCGGGCGTGGAGGAGCTGGCCGCCGAGCTGGTCGACATCCGCGTGCTGGCCCGGCGCGCCCACGACGCCGTGCGCGCCATCGCCAACAGCAGCGGCACCACGATCGTGCTGGACCTGCCCGACCACGAGGTCACCGCCGAGCTGGACTCCCGCCGCGTCGAGCGGATCCTGCGCAACCTGCTGGCCAACGCCATCGACCACGGCGAGGGCATGCCGGTCGAGCTGACCCTGCGCAGTGACGGCGAGGCGGTCGCGGTGACCGTCCGGGACCACGGCGTCGGCCTGCGCCCCGGCGAGGCGGACCTGGTGTTCAACCGGTTCTGGCGCGCCGACCCGTCCCGCAACCGCCGCACCGGCGGCACCGGCCTGGGCCTGTCGATCAGCCTGGAGGACGCGCGGCTGCACGGCGGCTGGCTGGAGGCGTGGGGCGAGCGCGGCCTCGGCGCGGTGTTCCGGCTCACCATCCCGTGCCGGCTGGGCCACGAGCTGACCTCCAGCCCGCTGCCGCTGGAGCCGCCCGACCTGCCGCCCGTGGTCGAGCCGGAGCCGGACGCGCCCGAGCCGGCGGAGGAGGTCGAGCTGACCGAGGAGGAGTTCACGTGGCAGCCCGCACAGCCGGTCACCGGCGAGCGCGAGGAGGTCCGGTGAGGCTCCTCGCGGTGCTCCTGACCGTGCTCGTGGCCGCGGGCTGCGCCGCGATACCCACCGAGACCTCGCCGATCGCGGTCAACCCGTCGGCGGGCAACGCCAGCGAGGCCGCCGCGCCCAAGCCCGTCAAGGACATCGACCCGCTGACGCTGGTCCGGGAGTTCGTCAACGCCTCGGCCAACCCCGAGGGCGACTACGCGGCGGCCAAGGCGTACCTGACCGAGGACGCGAAGAAGGCGTGGAACACCAAGGGCACGCCGACGATCATCGACACGACGTTCAACACCGTGCCGACGCCGGGCGTGACGGCGGACGACAAGCACCGGGTCGTGCTGCTCCAGGGGCGCAACGTCGGCCGGCTGCAACTGGAGGACAACTCGTTCATCCAGCTCATCGGCCCCCTCGACACGCCGATCGGGATCGAGCGCGACGCCGAGAACCAGTGGCGCATCTCCTCGCCGCCGGACGGCGTCTACGTGCCGCTGGGCGGGTTCCAGCAGAACTACCGGCGGGTGACGCTGTTCTTCTACAGCCCGGACTTCAGCGTCCTCGTGCCCGACCCGCGGTGGGTGGTCATCGCGCCGTCGACGTCGATCCCGAGCCGGGTGACGAGCCTGTTGCTCAAGGGGCCCGCGGTGGGGATGAGGGGCGCGCTGGTCTCGGCCATCCCGAACGGCGCCGCGCAGCGCAAGAACACCTCCGAGGCCGACGACGGCGCGCTGGAGGTCGACCTGACGAAGGTCGGCGACATCACGGTGCAGGTCGGCAAGCAGATCGCGGCGCAGGTGGTGAAGTCGCTCGCGGGTGTCACCAGCAGCCGGATCAGGCTGCTGGTCGAGGGCCAGTCGATCAACCCGGACCAGCACGAGTGGCGGCCCGCCGACGTGCAGACCGGCGAGGAGCTGGCCACGCCCAACGCGGGCCTGAACGGGATGCTGGTCGGCGACGGGCGGGTCAAGCAGATCACCGGCGACCCGGTGCCGGGGCCCGCGGGCGCCGGCGACTACCAGGTGCTCAGCGCGGCGCAGTCGTTGGACGGCAGCCGGCTGGCCGTGGTGAGCCGGGCCGGGGAGGGCTCCGTGCGGCTGCGGGTGGGGCCGGTGCAGGAGGCGTTGGCCGAGGTCGACCTGCACGCGTCCGTCATGACCAGGCCCACGTGGCTGCTCAGCGGTCGCCAGGGCGAGCCGAGCATCGAGGTGTGGACCGTCGCCGACGGCACCAACGTGGTGCGCGTGATCAAGACCGACAGCGGGTGGACGGCGAACGCGGTCAACGCCTCGGAGCTGGCCGAGCTGGGCGGCATCACCGAGCTGCGGCTGTCGCGCGACGGCACCAGGGCGGCGGCGGTGGTGGGCGGCAAGCTCGTGGTGGCGGCGGTCGTGCGGGACCAGGACTCGGCGGTGTCGCTGCGGTCGCCGCGCCACCTCCAGCCGTCCGTGCTGGGCACCAGCGCGTTGGCGCTGGACTGGCTGGCGCAGGACGTGCTGGTGGTGAGCACGTCGCTGCCGGCGTACCCGATCGTCAAGGTGAACATCGACGGCGTGCGGGTGGAGCGGTACAACACGTCGAACCTGACCGCGCCGGTGGCCTCGGTGACCGCCGCGCCGGGCCGCAACGTGCTGGCGGTGGACCAGAGCGGGTTGTGGAGCGCGAACGACGTGGGTGACGTGTGGCGTGCGTCGACAACGAAGGTGGACGCGGGCACCCGGGCCTTCTACCCGGGCTGAGCTCTGTCGGGTCGCCGCTGCCGCGCGACCTCGCGGGCGGCGGGTTCGTCGGGTCTCGGGCGTCGGTCGTGGGCTGTGCGTCCATCTTCACCCGATCGTGGAGGCCGCGCACCTCGGCGAAGGGGCCCGGATTGTCGGTGGCCGCCGGCATCGTCGCGACCGTGCTGATCAACCTGCTGTTCCCGCCCCGCTGTCCCGGCTGCGGCACGTGGGGCGTGCGACTGTGCGCCCGGTGCCTGGCCTGCTTCGGGCTGCCGAAGCGAGTCCCCGGCGCCGGCCCGCCGGTGTACGCGCTGGCCGACTACGCGGGTGCGGCGCGTGAGCTGGTGCTCGCGTTCAAGGAGCGCGGGCGGCGTGAGCTGGCGGCCGTGTTCGGCGCGCTCGTGGCCGCCGCCGTGCCCCTGCTGCCCGGCGTGGGGCCAGATCCGTGGCTGGTGCCGGCGCCGTCACGCGCGTCCGCCGCCCGTGCCCGCGGCGGTTCCCACGTGCTGGGAATGGCACGTGCGTCCGGCTTTTCCACGGCGCCGGCGCTCGCGTTCACGAGAGGTGTCCGCGATTCGGTGAGCCTCGACGCGGCCTCCCGACGGGCGAATCTGGCGGGCCGCGTCCGGCTCGTCCCCGATCGCCTCCCACCTCCGCGAACACCGGTCGTCCTGCTGGATGACGTGGTGACGACGGGATCGACGGCACTCGCCTGCGTTTCGGTGTTGAAAGCCGCCGGATTCGGGGTACCCGCTGTCCTCACGCTGACGACCGCACGCAGAACACACCCACACGGGTGAACCCGACCGGGAACCTCCCGGGACGCTCGCCCGTTGGCCGGATATGACGCCCGCGCAGAGGCCGTTCGACGTAACCACTCTGCTGACGGGTGCGTGTGCCGGCCTCGGCCGTTCGGGTGAGCGGTCGCCGGTGTGGCGTCCAGGCGCGCCCGCGTGGCGCGCCGCCGGTACCGGTTTTTCGTCGCTCTGCGTTACGACAAGAAAATCTTGGAGTTCCCCCGCCCCAGGGGCTGTCGCGGCGGCGAATACCGGGCTAACGTGCACCGCTATCAGCGTTCCCGGCACGCGGGGAGGAGGCGAACAGCCCATGACCCTGGCGCCGGTGGAGAGCTGAGGGACCACCCTCAGCGACAAAGTCGCGAACATGATCGCGAACCCGGCGCCCAAGCGATCCGAAGCCATTGCTCGCAGCAAAGCGAGGGAGGTCGTGTATGGACATCGTCGTTAAGGGCCGCAACGTCGAGGTGCCCGAGCACTACAGGGTTCACGTCGCCGAAAAGCTGGCCAGGCTTGAGCGTTACGACCGCAAGGTCATCCGCTTCGACGTGGAGCTCTTCCACGAACCGAACCGCAGGCAGTCGAAGAACTGCCAGCGCGTCGAGATCACCGGCAAGGGACGCGGCCCGGTGGTTCGTTCCGAAGCATGTGCGGGCGACTTCTACGCCGCCCTGGACTCCGCGGTGAGCAAGCTCGAGAACCGGCTGCGGCGCTCTCATGACCGCAGGCGCGTGCACCACGGGCGCCGCGCCCCGGCGTCGGTCGCCGAGGCGACCAGCGGACTCGCGGAGTCGCTCCCCCTCCGCCCCGACGGCGACGGCGGCCAGGCGCAGGGCATGTGGCTCGGCCACACCGCCGTGCTGGAAGCAGCCGAGCCGGAACCCGCGCACGAGGGCATGGCGGAAGTGCCCGCGCAGCGCTGGGAAGACGGTGTCGAAGACAACTTGCCCGGCCAGATCGTGCGCGAGAAAGAGCACACGGCCAAGCCGATGACCGTCGACCAGGCCCTCTACGAGATGGAACTGGTCGGCCACGACTTCTACCTGTTCTCCGACGCCGACAGCGGTCGCCCGAGCGTCGTCTACCGCCGGAAGGGGTTCGACTACGGCGTGATCAGGCTGGCCTGAGCGGCACCTGACCACTCGTCCCCTCACGTGACTTCCGCGACCCCCGGCGTCCTTGCGCGTCGGGGGTCGCGCCGTCCGCACCGGATTTTCGAAGGTCGAACCGCGTGATCGCCGGAAAATGTGCCACGAACGTCCGCCGTCACCTCGCGAATCACTCACAGCGGAACTGTTCGACGTCCGTCGAAGACCGTCGGGCCCGACGGCGTGGGATTTCTCTCCGAATCGGGTGAATGCACGGATCTTGCCCGGCTCGACGGGAAGATCGACCCCGTTGCGTCCAACCGGGTGGTAGGCGGCAGCCGCCGGTCACGCAACGCGATCTTGAGCGGGCGCAAAGCCGTCGAATCGGACGTCCCCGGGGCGTCTCACCCGGGTCTTCGAGGGGTCTTCCGGAAGGCTTCCTACCTGTGTCTGTGCACACACCTTCACGACTTGCCTACGATGGTCGGTGGTGAAGGCTCGCCATGGCCGTGGCGAGCCCCTGTGGAAGGCGCCCGTCCCCCGGGCGCGTCGCGATGAGGTAATGAGGTCGACCCGGATGGTGCTGTCCCGACTGCTCCGCGCTGGCGAGGGCAAGATGCTCAAGCGCCTGCGCAACATCGCAGCGCACATCAACAACCTCGAAGACGACGTCGTCGACCTCTCCGATGCGGAGCTGCGCGCGAAGACCGAGGAGTTCCGCAAGCGCTACGCCGACGGCGAGTCCCTGGACGAGCTGCTGCCCGAGGCCTTCGCGGTGGTCCGCGAGGGCGCCAAGCGCACCCTCGGCCAGCGCCACTTCGACGTCCAGCTGATGGGCGGCGCGGCGCTGCACCTCGGTCAGATCGCCGAGATGCGCACCGGTGAGGGCAAGACGCTGACCTCCGTGCTGCCCGCCTACCTGAACGCGATCGCGGGCGAGGGCGTGCACGTCGTCACGACCAACGACTACCTGGCCAAGCGTGACGCGGAGTGGATGGGGCGCATCCACCGCTTCCTCGGCCTGACCGTCGGCGCGATCCTGTCGGAGATGACGCCCGAGCAGCGGCGCGTCGCCTACAACGCCGACATCACCTACGGCACGAACAACGAGTTCGGCTTCGACTACCTGCGCGACAACATGGCCTGGAGCCGTGACGAGATGGTCCAGCGCGGCCACTTCTTCGCCCTGGTGGACGAGGTCGACTCGATCCTCATCGACGAGGCCCGCACGCCGCTGATCATCTCCGGCCCCGCCGACCAGTCCTCGCGCTGGTACGTCGAGTTCGCGCGGCTGGCCACGAAGATGCGCCGCGACACCCACTACGAGGTGGACGAGCGCAAGCGCACCATCGGCGTCACCGAGGCGGGCGTGCAGTACGTCGAGGACCAGCTCGGCATCGACAACCTGTACGACTCGACCAACACCCCCCTGGTCGGCTACTTCCAGAACGCGATCAAGGCCAAGGAGCTCTTCACCAAGGACAAGGACTACATCGTCCGCAACGGTGAGGTCATGATCGTCGACGAGTTCACCGGCCGCGTGCTGGCGGGTCGCCGCTACAACGAGGGCATGCACCAGGCGATCGAGGCCAAGGAAGGCGTCGAGATCAAGGCGGAGAACCAGACGCTCGCCACGATCACGCTCCAGAACTACTTCCGCCTGTACGCCAAGCTCGGCGGCATGACCGGCACCGCCGAGACCGAGGCGGCGGAGTTCCACCAGACCTACAAGCTCGGCGTGGTGCCGATCCCGACCAACCGCCCGATGCAGCGCAAGGACGAGTCCGACCTGGTCTACAAGACCGAGGAGGCGAAGTTCGAGGCCGTCGCCGAGGACATCGCCGAGCGGCACGAGAAGGGCCAGCCGGTGCTGGTCGGCACCACCAGCGTCGAGCGCTCCGAGTACCTGTCGAAGCTGCTGGTGCAGAAGGGCATCCCGCACGAGGTGCTCAACGCCAAGCACCACGAGCGCGAGGCGCTGATCATCGCCAAGGCCGGCCGCAAGGGCGCCGTCACGGTCGCCACGAACATGGCGGGCCGCGGCACGGACATCGTGCTGGGCGGCAACCCGGACATCATCACCGACCACGAGCTGCGCGAACGCGGCCTCGACCCGGTGGAGAACCCGGAGGAGTACGAGGCCGCCTGGGCGAAGCTGATCGAGGAGATCACCGCCGAGGTCAAGGCCGAGGCCGAAGAGGTCCGCGCGGCGGGCGGCCTGTACGTGCTGGGCACCGAGCGGCACGAGTCGCGGCGCATCGACAACCAGCTGCGCGGTCGTTCCGGCCGCCAGGGCGACCCCGGTGAGTCGCGGTTCTACCTGTCGCTGAAGGACGAGCTGATGCGCCGCTTCAACGCGGCGATGGTCGAGACCGTCATGACCCGGCTGAAGGTGCCGGACGACGTGCCGATCGAGCACAAGATGGTCACCCGCGCCATCCGCAGCGCGCAGACGCAGGTCGAGCAGCAGAACTTCGAGATCCGCAAGAACGTCCTCAAGTACGACGAGGTCATGAACGAGCAGCGCAAGGTGATCTACGCCGAGCGCCGCCGCGTGCTCGACGGCGAGGACCTGCGCGAACAGGTCGAGCACATGATCGCCAGCGTGGTCGGCGCGTACGTCGACGGCGCGACGGCCGACGGCTACGCCGAGGACTGGGACCTCGACCAGCTGTGGACGGCGCTCAAGACGCTGTACCCGATCGTGCTGGACCACAAGAAGGTGCTCGAAGAGGACGAGGACCTCACCCGCGAGTCGCTGAAGGCGAAGCTGCAGGCCGACGCCCTGGCCGCGTACGAGGCGCGTGAGGCGGACATCGACGGCCGGGTCGGCCCGGGTGCCATGCGCGAGCTGGAGCGCCGCGTCATGCTCTCCGTCCTCGACCGCAAGTGGCGCGAGCACCTGTACGAGATGGACTACCTGAAGGAGGGCATCGGCCTGCGGGCGATGGCCCAGCGCGACCCGCTGATCGAGTACCAGCGGGAGGGCTTCGACATGTTCAACGGCATGCTCGAGGCGCTGAAGGAGGAGACGGTCGGCTTCCTGTTCAACCTCCAGGTCGAAGCCGCCGAACCGGAGCCCGCCGCCGAACCGCCGGTCCAGGTCTCCCTCTCCAACGGCGGCCCCCTGGCCGGCAGCCGAGCCCGCGCCCGCGCCGCCGCCGCTGCCGCCGCCCAGCAGCAGGCGGATGCCAACCAGGCCCCCGCCGGCCCCGCGCTGGCGCAGCTCCAGAGCGGCAACGCGATCCCGCCGGCGCTGCGCGGCAAGGGCCTGGACGGCCGCGCGCAGCAAGGCCTGACCTACACGGGCCCGTCGGAGAGCGGTGACGCCGAAACCAGCGGCAACACCTCCTCCCAAGCCGCCGGCTCCCAACCGGGCGGCACCCGCAAGGAACGCCGCGCCGCCGCCCGCGCCCAGGCCAAGGGCCAACGCAAGGGCCCGCGCCAGTAACCCGACCCGACCCACCAGCGGGGGGGGGGGCCGGCCCGGCGGGCGGCGGCGGCCCCCAGCCCGGGGCCCCGCCCCCCCCCCCCCCCCGACCGCCCCCGCC
>JBFBCZ010000005.1:0-6778 GCA_040689555.1 Actinosynnema sp. NPDC051121
GTCCGTGCCCCGGGCGCGCGGGGCACGGACCGGACCCGCCCGTCGACCGCCGCGCGACGGCGGCCGGTGAGGCTGAGGGGTTGGCCGAAGGGTGTCGGCCAGAGGGTGTCGGTCTGAGGGGGGAGGGACCGCGGTGAGCGCGGTGGTACGAGAGGGCGAGGGGTTCCGGTTCCCGGCTTCGTCGGGGCAGCGAAGGTTGTGGTTGGTCGACCAACTGCTGCCCGCGAGCCCGGTCTACAACATCGGCTGGCGGATCCGCGTCGACGGCCCGCTGGACGTCGAGGCGTTGCGGGTGGCGCTCAACGCGCTGGTCGCCCGGCACGATGCGTTGCGAACGCGGTTCGCGGCCGAGGACGGCGTGCCGGTGCAGGTGGTGTCGCGGGCGTCGGCGGTGCCGCTGGTGCGGCTGTCGGGCGACGTGGACGCGGTGGTGCGCGAGGAGGTCGGCAAGCCGTTCGCGCTGCACGACGGGCCGCTGCTGCGCGCCGGCCTGGTCGAGGTCGCGCCCGACGAGCACGTTCTGGTCCTCGTGCTGCACCACGCGATCGCCGACGGGCCGTCGTGCGCGGTGCTGTTCGACGAGTTGGCCGCGCTGTACGCGGCCGAGGTCGCCGGTGCGCCGCACGGCCTGCCGGACCCGCCGGGGCAGTACCCGGACTACGCGGTGTGGCAGCGGGAGCAGGCGGAGAGCGGCGCGTTCGCGGCCGACGCGGAGTTCTGGCGGGAGGCGCTGCACGGCGTGCCGACCGTGCTGTCGTTGCCGACCGACCGGGCCCGACCGGCGACGCCGACCGGCCGTGGCGCGGAACTGCGGGCGGAGCTGGACGTGCCGGACGGGTCGTTCGCCCGGCTGCTGGCGGTGTTCCAGTGCGTGCTGCACCGGATGAGCGGGCAGGCGGACTTCCTGGTGGCCACGCCGGTCGCGGCCCGCACCCGGCCGGAGATCGAGGGCCTGGTCGGTTTCGTGGCCACCACGCTGCCGCTGCGGGCGAGGTTCACGCCGGAGACGACGTTCGGCGAGGTGGTCGCGACGGCCGAGGAGGCGACGGTGGCCGCGCTGGCCCACCAGGACCTGCCGTTCGAGCGGTTGGTGGACATCGCCGCGCCGCAGCGGACGTTGGCGCACGCGCCCCTGGTGCAGGTGGTGTTCGCGGTCGAGCCGGTGCCACCCGCGCGTGCCGCCGGTCCGATCACGATCACGCCCGAGGCGGTCGCCAACGGCGGCGCGAGGTTCGACCTGGCGCTGACCGTCGAACGGGCGGGCGAGCGGTGGTTCGCCCGCTGGCAGTACGACTCGAAGCTCTTCACGCCCGGCACGATCGCCGCGCTGCACGCGGTGTTCGCCGCCGCCGTGCACGCCTCCCCCGCCGACCGGGTCGCCGAGCTGTGGCTCGGTGACGACGCGCCGCAGGAGCCCGCGGTCGAGGTGCCCGCGGAGACCGCCGTCGACCTGGTGTCCGCCGCGTTGACCGAACACCCGGACGCGGTCGCGATCGAGGGCGTGATGACGTGCGGCGAGCTGGACCGGGCCGCGAACCGGCTGGCGCACGTGCTGCTGGCCGCGGGCGTCCGGCCGGACCAGCCGGTGGCGCTGTGCCTGGACCGGGGCGCGCCGATGGTGGTCGGCATCCTCGCCGCGTGGCGCGCGGGCGCGGGTTACCTGCCGCTGGACCCGTCGTGGCCGCCGGCCCGGCTGACCGCGATGGCCGCCGGTTCGGACGTGCCGGTGCTCGTCACGGAAGGCGCGTCGCGTGCCGTGACGGGACCGTTGACCGGTCCGTGGACCGAGGTGGACCTGGACACCGCCGACCTCGACGCCCAGCCCGACACGCCTCCACCGGCCGTCGGGCAGCACCCCGGGATGCCGGCCTACGTCATCCACACCTCCGGGTCCACCGGCAAGCCGAAGGGCGTGCGGTGCACCCAGGGCGGGCTGGCGGCGTTGCTGCGCGCGATGGGCGAGCTGATGGGGCTGACGCCGGAGGACCGGCTCGCGTCCATCACCACGCCCGCGTTCGACGTGTCGACGGTGGAGATGCTGGCCCCGCTCGTCAGCGGTGCGACGCTCGTGGTGGTCCCGGCCGACGACGTGGCCGACGGTGCGTTGCTGCGGACCCGGATCGAGCAGGCGCGGGCGACGGTCGTGCAGGGCGGTCCCGCGAGCTGGCGGATGATCGTCGCGGCCGGTGGCGTGCCCGCGCGGGTCCGGCTGCGGATCAGCGGCGGCGAGGCCATGACCCGCGACCTCGCCGACGACCTCCAGACCGACGGCGCGACCCTGATCGACGGCTACGGACCGACCGAGACCACGGTGTACTCGGCGGCCGGCGTCGTGTCGCACGCGCCGGAGCCCGTCCGGCTCGGGCCGGCGGTGAAGGGCACGTCGCTGCACGTGCTGGACCCGCTGATGCGCCCGGTGCCACCGGGCGTGATCGGCGAGCTGCACATCGGCGGCGCGGGCGTGGCGCGCGGCTACCACGGGTTGCCCGGCCTGACCGCGGACCGGTTCCGGCCCGACCCGTTCGGACCGCCCGGCGGGCGGCTCTACGCCTCCGGTGACCTGGTCCGCCGGCACGCCGACGGCAGGCTGGAGTTCCTGGGCCGTGCCGATCGGCAGCTGAAGGTGCGCGGCTACCGCATCGAGCCGGGCGAGATCGAGGCCGTGCTCCGCGCCCACCCGGACGTGGCGCAGGCGGTCGTGGTCGCCTGGTCCGCGCACGCCGCCGACGTGCGGCTGGTCGCGTACGCGGTGCCCGCCGATCCGGACCTCGGTGAGGACGAGGTGCGCCGGCGGGTGCGGCCGCACCTGGCCGCGAGCCTGCCCGAGTACATGCTCCCGGCGGCGGTGGTCGTACTGCCCGCCCTGCCGCGCACCGGCACCGGCAAGATCGACCGGGACGCGCTGCCCGACCCGGTGTGGACGACCGACGACGTCGACCGCGTCGAACCGCGTGACGACGGCGAACGGCGGCTGGCGCAGATCTGGCGCGAGGTGCTGAGCCTGCCCGCGGACGCGCCGCTGGGCGTGCACGACGACTTCTTCGCCCTGGGCGGCCACTCGCTGACCGCGACCCAGATGCTGGCCCGCGTCCGGGTCGCGCTCGACGTGGACGTCCCGCTGGCGACCCTGTTCGCCGCGCCCACCATCGCCGGGCTGCGCGCGAGCCTGGGTCGCGGCACGGGTGCGGCGGAACGGGGACCGGCGCCGCTGCTGGACCAGTTGGACGAGCTGTCCGACGAGGAGATCGACCGCCTGCTCGGCACGCTGGTCGACGGGGACGAGGCATGAGCCGCGAGGCGCTGGTCGTCGGCGCGGGGTTGGCCGGGTCGCTGACGGCCGTCTACCTGGCCAGGCGGGGACTCGACGTGCGGGTGCTCGAACGGCGGGGCGACCCGCGCGCGCCCGGTGTGCGCGAGGAGGGCAGGTCGATCAACCTCGGTCTGTCGCAGCGCGGGATCGTGGCGTTGCGGGAGATCGGCCTGCTGGAGCGGTTGGCGCCGCTGACCGTGCCGATGCGCGGCCGGGTCGTGCACCTGCCCGACGGCACGCTGCGCTTCCAGCCCTACGGCGTGGCCGAGGACCAGATCCTGCACTCCGTGCTGCGGCACGACCTGAACGTGGCGCTGGTGGACGAGGCCGAACGGCTCGGCGTCGGGTTCTCCTGGGGCCGCCGGGTGACCGCCGTCGACCGGGCCGGGCCCGCCGTCACCACCGACGACGGGACCGTGCACACAGCGGACCTGGTCGTCGGCGCGGACGGCGCGTTCTCCGCGGTGCGCGCGCAGCTCGGCCGCGGCCTGCGGATGGACCTGCACCAGGAGTTCCTCGAGTGGGGCTACAAGGAGCTGCTGATCGGGGTCGGCGACGACGGCGGACCGCGCACCGAGCTGCGGGCGCTGCACGTGTGGCCGGGCGACGAGGGCCTGATCGTGGCCCACCCGAACGTGGACGGCTCGCTCACCGCCACCGTGTTCCTGCCGTTCGACGGCGACGAGGGGTTCGCGGGGCTGACCGAGCCCGAGCGGGTGCGGTCGTTCTTCGCCCGCCGGTTCCCCGACACGCTCGTGCTCATCCCGGACGTGGTCGAGCAGTTCCTGGCGCACCCGCCCGCGAGCCTGGTCACCGTGCGCACCGCGCCGTGGCACGTCACCACCGACGAGGGTCGCGGGATCGTGCTCGTCGGCGACGCCGCGCACGCCGTGTACCCGTTCTTCGGCCAGGGCATGAACGCTGCGTTCGAGGACTGCTCGGTGCTCGACCGGTGCCTGGCCGCGCACCCGCACGACCTGCCGGCGGCGTTGGCCGGGTTCGAGGCCTCCCGCCGCCCGCACACCGACGTGCTGGCTGAGCTGTCCAAGCGCAACTTCGTGGAGCTGCGCGAGAAGGTGCGCTCACCGCTGTTCACCGCGCGCCGGAAGCTCGACCTGGCGCTGCACCGGCTGTTCCCGAACGCGTGGGTGCCGCTCTACACCCTGATCTCGCACACCACGGTCCCCTACGGCGAGGCGTTGACGCGGGCACGGCGGCAGGACCGCGTGCTCGGCGGCGTCACGGCCGCGGTGGCCGGTGCGGCACTGGCGGGCCTGGCCCGCCGGTCCCGGAACAAAGGCAGGTGGAGTTGATGCTGATCCATCCGACCCACCGGGCCCACCCCCTGGTCGAGCCGGCGGACTTCGCCGCGCCTCGGCTGCCCGAGGCGGTCGCGGCGCACGAACTGCCGCTGCGGACCGTGTTCGAGTGGGCCGGTGAGTACCTGTGCGGACCGCACCCGGACCTGGGCCGCAGGGGCGCGGTGTGCCCGTTCACCGACACGTCCCTGCAACGCGGCCTGTTCTACCTGTCCGTGCACACCGGCACGCCCGAGCAGCCCGACGAACTGGCCGCGCTGCTGCTGCACTACCGCGACTGGTTCGCCGAGCTGGAGCCGAAGCGGGGTCCGGGCGCGCAGTTCAAGACCATCGTGATCCTGTTCCCGGACCTGACCGAGTTCGGCGTGGTCGACCGGGCGCAGGAGCTGCTCAAGCCGCAGTACACGCGCGACGGGCTGATGCTGGGCGAGTTCCACCCCGGTCCGCCGCAGAAGGCGGGCCTGTGGAACCCGGTGTTCCGACCGCTGCACAGCCCCGTGCCGCTGCTGGCGATCCGGCACATGGTGCCGACGGACTTCCCGTTCCTGCGCGACGACGACACCACCGTGGCCGCCTACCTGCAACGCTTCGGCGACCGCGTGCCGACGCACCTGCGTGACCACGTGCGTGCCGCCGCGGACCGGCTGACCAGGTCCGGGAGCACGTCGTGACCGGCCTGCGCGACACCGGCGCGTCGGCCTCGGCGCGCAAGCGGGAGCTGGTGGCGCAACGGCTGCGCGCCCGTGCCGCCGCACCCACCGCGTACCCGTTGTCGTTCGGGCAGCAACGCCTGTGGTTCCTGGACAGGTTCTCCCCCGGCAGCGCCGTCTACAACGTGCCCGTGGCGTTGCGGCTGCGAGGTCAGCTCGACCGCACGGCGTTGCAGCGCGCGCTGGACGTCCTGGTGAACCGGCACGCGTCGCTGCGCACCACGTTCCCCGACTCGGGTGGCGAACCGGTGCAGCTCGTCGCGCCCACCGGCACGGTCGCCCTCACCGCGCACGACCTGCCCGACGGGGACCGGGACGCCGAAGCGCAGCGGTTCGCCGACGAACGCGGCGGCGTGGGGTTCGACCTGCACCGGGGCCCGCTGTTCGCGGCGAGCCTGGGCCGGTTCTCCGACGACGACCACGTGCTGGTGCTGACCCTGCACCACATCGTCGCCGACGCGTGGTCGCTGTCCGTGCTGCTGGGTGAGCTGGGTCGGGCGTACGAGGCGGCGCTGGACGGACGTGACCCGGACCTGCCCGCGTTGACGCTGCAGTACCCGGACTTCGCGGTCTGGCAGCGGGACCGGATGGCCGACGTCGTCGCCGGGCACCTCGACTACTGGACCCGCCACCTCGCCGGCGCGCCGGAGCTGCTGACCCTGCCGACCGACCGGCCACGGCCGCCGGTGGTCACCCACCGGGGCGCGCTGCGGCACGGCCACGTCCCGCTCCGGCCGCTGGAGGAGCTGGCCCGCGCGCACGGCGTCACCGTGTTCATGGTGCTGCTGGCCGGGTTCGCGGCCCGGCTGGGCCGGTTGGCGGGGCAGGACGAGGTGGTGGTCGGCACGCCGGTGGCCGGGCGGTCGCACCCGGACCTGGAAGGGCTGATCGGGTTCTTCGTGAACACGCTCGCGCTGCGCACGCACGTGGGCGGCGACCCGACGTTCACCGAGCTGCTGGCCCGGGCCCGGGAGGTGACCGCAGCGGGCCTCGCGCACGCCGACCTGCCGTTCGAACGGCTGGTGGAGCACCTGAGCCCGCGGCGCAGCACCGGGCACGCCCCGGTCCACCAGGCCCAGTTGATCTTCACCAACACCCCGCCGCCGGACATCGCGCTGACCGGCCTGGACGTCACGCGGCTGGTGCCCGACCCGAAGGTGGCGAAGTTCGACCTGACGGTGGCCGCCGATCCGCGGGGCGACACGCTCGCTCTGGCCGTGGAGTACAACACCGACCTGTTCGACGAGCCGACCGCCGCCGAGTTCACCGACCGGCTGATCGCGCTGCTCACCGCCGCCGCCGAGCACCCGGAGCGGCGGATCGGCGAGTTGGACGCGCTGACCGGCGTGCGGCGGTGGGAAGTGCTCGAGGGCTACAACGCCACCGGTCTGAAACTGCCGCCCGCGCGCACCGCGTTGGACCTGATCACCGGCACCGGC
>JBFBCZ010000005.1:6877-389085 GCA_040689555.1 Actinosynnema sp. NPDC051121
CACGGCGGTGTCCGGCACGGCGGTGTCCGGCACGGCGGTGTCCGGCACGGCGGTGTCCGGCACGGCGGTGTCCGGCACGGCGGTGTCCGGCACGGCGGTGTCCGGCACGGTCTCACGGTTGACCTACGCGGAACTGGACACCCGGGCCGAACGGATCGCCGCGCTGCTCCGGGCGCACGGCGTCGGGCTCGGGTCGGCGGTCGCGCTGTGCCTGCCGCGCACCCCGGACCTGGTGGCCGCCGTCCTGGGCGTCTGGAAGGCCGGTGCCGCGTACGTGCCGCTGGACCCGGGGTGGCCGGTGGACCGCTTGGCGGCGATGCTGGCCGATTCGGGCGCGGCGGTGCTGGTCGCGGACCGCCCGCTGCCGTTCGGCGGCACGGTGCTCGGCCTCGCCGACGCGGACCGCTTCGAGCCTGCCCGCGAGCCGTGTCCCGCATCCGGCGAGGACTTGGCGTACGTCATCTACACGTCCGGTTCGACGGGCACGCCCAAGGGCGTCGAGGTGCCGCACCGGGCGGTGGTGAACCTGCTGGTGTCGTTCCAGCGGCTGACGGCACTCGGCGAGGACGACCGGCTCGCCGCCGTGACCACGCTGTCGTTCGACATCTCGGTGCTGGAACTGCTGCTGCCCCTGACCGCGGGCGCGGAAGTGCTGGTGGTGCCGTCGGAGGTGAGCGCCGACGGTGCCGCGCTGCGGGATCTGCTGGTCGAACGCGGAGTCACCGCGCTGCAAGCCACGCCGGCGACCTGGCGGCTGCTGCACTCGGCGGGCGGCGTGCCCGCCGGGGTGGCGACCCGGATCTGCGGCGGCGAGGCGTTGCCGCGCGACCTGGCCGACGACCTCCTGACCGACGACGCGTCGCTGTGGAACGCCTACGGGCCGACGGAGACCGCGGTCTGGTCGTCCGCGGGCCTGGTCGAGCCCTCCCCCGCGCCGGTGGTCCTCGGGCCGCCGATCGGCAACACCCGGCTGTACGTGCTGGGGCCGGGGCTCGAGCCGGTGCCGCCGGGCGTGGTCGGCGAGCTGCACATCGGCGGGGCGGGCGTGGTCCGCGGCTACCACGACCGGCCGGGGCTGACCGCGAGCCGGTTCGTGCCGGACCCGTTCGCCGGTGAGCCGGGACGGCGGCTGTACGCGACGGGCGACCTGGTGCGGCACCGGTCGGACGGCACGCTGGAGTTCCTGGGCCGGGCCGACCACCAGGTGAAGGTGCGTGGGTTCCGGATCGAGCTCGGCGAGGTCGAGGCGGCGCTGCTGGCGTCCGGCGAGGTGCGGGAGGCGGTCGTGCTGGCCGTCGACGAACGGCTCGTCGCGTACGTGGTGCCGGCGGACGTGCCGCGTGACGGGCTGTGGCGCCGGCTGCGGGCACGTCTGGCCGAGCGGCTGCCGGACTACATGCTGCCCGCCGCGGCGGTGGTGCTGGACGCGTTCCCGTTGACGCCCAACGGCAAGACCGACCGCAGGGCGCTGCCCGCGCCGGTGTGGGACGTCGGAGGCGAACGGGTGCGGCCGCGCGACGCGGTGGAGGAAGTGCTGGCGGGCATCTGGGCCGAGGTGCTGGGCGTGCCGGAGGTCGGCGTGCACGACGACTTCTTCGCGCTGGGCGGTCACTCGCTGCTGGCGGCGAAGGCGCTGGCCAGGGTGCGGGCCGCGTTCGCCGTGGCGGTGCCGATCGGCCGGATGTTCGCCGCGCCGACCGTCGCCGGGGTCGCCGCCGCGCTCATCGCGCTGGACGACCCGGAACGGGTGGCCGCCGTGGCCGAACTGCGCCTGCGACTGGCCGGGATGTCGGCCGAGGAGGTCGAGTCGATGCTCGGTGACGACCGATGAGCGCGCAGCCGGGTCTGCGCCGGTTCGCCGTGGTGTGGGCCGGTCAGCTCGTGTCCGTGATCGGCTCCGCGCTGACCGCGTTCGTGCTGGGTGTGTGGGTGTACCTGGGCACGGGCTCGGTGACGACGTTCGTGCTGATCGAGTTCTGCGCGGTGGTGCCGGGCATCCTGCTCGCGCCGTACGCGGGCGCGGTGGCCGACCGGTACGACCGCAGGCGGATCATGCTGCTGGCGGACTCGGGCGCTGGCGTGGTCACGGCCCTGCTGCTGGTGGCCGTCTCGACCGACGCATTGGCAGTGTGGCAGGTCTACGTCGCCACCGCGTTGACCGCGACGCTGAACTCGTTCCACATCATCGCCTACACGGCCCTGGTGCCGGCGTTGGTGCCCAAGGAGCACCTGGGCCGGATCAACGGGCTGATGCAGGTCACGCAGGGCGTGCAGATCGCCGCGCCGCTCGTCGCCGGTGCGTTGCTGGGCCTGGTGGGGCTGCGGGGCGTGCTCCTGGTCGACCTCGTGACGATGGTGTTCGCGGTCGGCGCGCTGCTGCTCGCCCGGCTGCCCGACGACGCCGTGCGGCCCGCGGGCGCTTCGGACGGGGAGCGCGAGGGCATCGGCGCGGGGTTGCGGTGGCTGCGCGGCGTTCCCGGCCTGTTCGCGTTGTGCGCGGTGTTCGGGGTGTGGAACTTCCTGTTCGCCGTCGCGGGCGGGTTGGTGCAGCCGCTGATCCTGTCGTTCGCCGGCCCGGCGACGCTCGGCGTGCTGATGGCCGCGGGCGGCAGCGGGCTGTTCGTCGGCGGCTTGGTGATGGGCGTGTGGGGCGGGCCTCGACGGCGGGTGCACGGCATCTACCTGGGGTTGGTGCTGGGCGGTGTGTTCCTGGTGCTGCACTCGCTCGCGCCGTCGCCGTGGCTGATCGGTGTCGCCGCGCCCGCGTTCCTGTTCACCCTGCCGCTGATCAACACGTGTTGCGTGACGTTGTTGCAGACCAAGGTCGACCCGGCGGTACTGGGCCGGGTGCTGGCCGTGGTGCGGATGCTGAGCACCGCGGCGATGCCCGTCGCGTTCCTCCTGATCGGCCCGCTGACCGACGGCGTGGCCGAGCCCCTGATGGCGGCCGACGGACCGCTGGCCGGTGGTGTCGGCGCGGTGATCGGCACCGGCGAGGGCCGCGGCATCGCCCTGATCTTCCTGGTCGTCGGCGTGCTGATGCTGGCGCTGGCGGCCTGCGCCTGGACCCGGCCGCGGCTGCGGACCGTGGACGACCTGCCCGACGCGGTGCCCGACGAGACGCCGTCACCTGAGAGGACGCTGGGATGACCGAGCTCTCCGACCACCGCGAACGGCTCCTGGCCAAGCTGCTCGCCGAACGCGGCCTGGCCGCCGCGCCTCGTCAGTCGGTGCCGCGCCGGCCCGAGGGCGCGGTGGTGCCGCTGTCGGGCAACCAGCGCGGCCTGTGGCTGACCGGGCGGCTCGGCCTGGACGCGGGCGCGTACGTCATGTTCACCGCGCTGCGGGTCGCCGGCGAGCTCGACGAGGACCGGTTGCGCGCCGCCGTGCGGACCGTGATGGGGCGGCACGAGGCGTTGCGCACCCGGATCGTGGAGACCGACGGCGTGCCGCGGCAGCAGGTGCTGGACGACGTGCCCGCGGACGTCGCGTTCTCGTCGGTCGACGGCGAGGACGCGCTGACCGCGTTCCTCGTGTCCGAAGTGGACACGCCGTTCGACCTGGCCGTCGCGCCGCTGCTGCGGGTCCGGGTGGTGCGGGTCGGTCCGGGTGACACCGCGATCGTGCTCAGCGCTCACCACATCGTGTGCGACGACCTGTCGCTCGGCGTGGTGGCGGGCGAGGTCGGCGACGTCTACGCGGGCGTGACGCCGGAGCCGGTCGGGGCGCAGTTCCCCGACTACGTGCACTGGCAGGTCGACCGGCTCGCCGACGGGGAGCGGCAGCGGCAGCTCGACCACTGGCACGACCGGCTGGCCGGCGCGCCGGACGTGCTGGACCTGGCGCTGGACCGGCCGCGCACGCCGAACCGCACCACGGCCGGCGGCAGCCACCGGTTCACCGTGCCCGCCGCGCTGGCCGGGAAGCTCGCCGAGGTGACCCGCGCCCACGGCTGCACCACGTTCGCGGGCCTGCTGGCCGCGTTCGGCGTGCTGCTGGCACGCCGGTCGGGCGCGGACGACCTGGTGATCGGCTCGCCGACCACGCACCGGCCGTTCCCGGAGCTGGAGCGCTCGGTCGGCATGTTCGTCACGACCACCGCGCTGCGGCTGGACCTGTCCGGCGACCCGACCGTTTCCGACCTGCTCGGCCGGGCCCGGGCCACCGCGATCGACGCGCTGGACCACGCCGAGGTGAGCTTCGACGAGGTCGCCGCACGCGTGGCACCGCGACGCGACCTCGCGCACCACCCGTTGTTCCAGGTGATGCTGGTGCTCAACCGGGGTGACGTCACCGGTTCGTGGGCCGGGATGGCCGCGGCGGAGCTGCCGGTCGACCGCGGGACCAGCCGGTTCGACCTCACGCTGCACGTGCGCGAGACCGACGGCGACTGGCCCGCGAACCTCGACTACAGCACGGACGTGTTCGACGCGGACACCGTGGCGCGGCTGGCCGACCACCTGCTCGCGGTGCTCGCCGCGCTGGTGGCCGACCCGTCCGCCCGGCTGTCCGCGGTGGACACGACCACGAAGGCCGACCGCCTGGCCGCGGGCCGGTTGAACGGCGAACCGCAGGACCCCCTGGACCCGGCGCTGTCGCTGCGGCACCCCGGCGTGCTCGCCCGGATCGCCGAGCAGGTCGCCGCGCACCCCGGCGCCACGGCCGTGCTGGACCTGGCCGACGGCGCCGAGGTGACGTTCGCGCAGCTGGACCGGCGGGCCAACCGGGTGGCGCACGTGCTGGCCGGGTGGGGCGTGGGTCCGGAGACGCCGGTCGGGCTGGCGGTGAAGGCCGGGCCGGACGCGCTGGTGGCGCTGCTGGCCGTGCTCAAGGCCGGTGGCGCGTACGTGCCGCTCGACCCCGCGCACCCACCCGCCCGGCTGGCCGGGACGCTGGCCGACTGCGGCGCGCCCGTGGTGATCACCACGCCCGCCCACCGCGACCGGTTCGGCGAGTTCCACGGCGCGTTGCTCGACACCACCGACGACGCGTTCACCGGCGAGGCCGACGTGCCGCCCGCCGTGGACGTGCCCCACGACGGGCTGGCGTACATCGTCTACACGTCCGGGTCTACCGGCGTGCCCAAGGGCGTGCAGGTGCAGCACGACACGCTGGCGAACCTGACCGGCGCGTTCATCGACCTGCACGGTTTCGCACCGGGGCAGCGGATCCTGATGATCCCGCCGTTGAGCTTCGACGCGTCGGTGGGCGACGTGTTCCCGGCGTGGTGCGCGGGCGCGGCGGTCGTGGTGCACCCCGAACCGGCCGCGATCGGCGGCGCGGACCTGCTCAGGCTGTGCGCCGAGCACGCCGTCACGGCCGTGGACTCCCCCGCCGCGCTGTTCAAGCGCTGGGTGGCGGACCTGGCCGGGCTCGCCGTCGACCCCGGCCCGCTGACCGTGATGATGATCGGCGGCGAGGCGGTGCCGGCCCGGACGGTCGGCGAGTGGGCCGCGTCGACCGGCGGGAAGGTCGCGCTGGTCAACCACTACGGCCCCACCGAGACCACGGTCTGCGCCACGGCCTACCGCACGGTGGACGCGTCCGAGGTCGACCCGCGTGCGGCGACGTTGCCGATCGGTCGGCCGCTGCCCGGTGTGCGGGCGTACGTGCTGGACGCGCACCTGCGCACGACACCGGTGGGGGTTCCGGGCCAGTTGCACATCGGCGGCCTGGCGCCCGCACGCGGCTACCGCAACGACCCGCAGCGCACGGCGTCGGCGTACCTGGCCGACCCGACCGTCCTCGGCGGCCGCATGTACGCCACCGGAGACCTGGTGCGGCTGCTGCCCGACGGCGCGCTGGAGTTCCTGGGCCGGGTGGACGACCAGGTCAAGCTGCGCGGCCACCGGATCGAGCCGGGCGAGGTGCGGTCGGCGCTGCTGGCGCACCCGGCGATCGCCGAGGCGGCGGTGGCCGTGCGCGGTGACACCCTGGTGGCCTACGTGGTGCCGCGGTCGCGGGCCGTCGCGCCGGAACTGGACGAGGTGCGGGTGTTCTGCGCCGGACGGCTGCCGGACGCGATGCTGCCCGGCGCGGTCGTGGTGCTGGACGAGCTGCCGCTCACCCGGCACGGCAAGGTCGACGTGGCGGCGCTGCCCGAACCCGACCCGGCGGCCCGGCTGACGCCTTACGAGCCGCCGCGCACCCCGGTCGAGCGGACGCTGGCCGAGGTCTGGTCCAAGGTGCTGGACGTGCCGCTGGTCGGCCGCCGGGACAGCTTCTTCGGCCTGGGCGGGCACTCCCTCGTCGCCGCGACCGTGCTGGCCGAGGTGCGCTCGCTGCTCGGCGTCACCGTGCCGCTGCGCGCCCTGTTCGCCACCGCCGACCTCGCCGAGCTGGCCGAGGTGGTGGAGCAGGCCGCCGCGTCGGACCACACGTTCGCCAAGCGGTACCGGTCCGGCCTGCCGTCCGTGCCCGAGATGCGGGTGGACGCCGTGCCGCCGGACGACATCCAGCCGCGGCACCCCGTGCGGACGGGACCGCCGGAACGCGTGCTGCTGACCGGTGCGACCGGGTTCCTCGGCGCGCACCTGCTCAGCGAGATGCTGTCCCGCACCGATGCCGAGGTGCGCTGCCTGGTCCGGGCGGAGACACCGGCCGTGGCGCTCGCCCGGATCAGGGCCAACCTGCGGCGTGCGCACCTCGACGTGCCCGAGGAGCGGTTGGCCCGGGTGGTGCCGGTGATCGGGGACATGTCGCGGCCCTCGCTCGGCCTGGCGGAGAAGGACTTCGACGCGTTGGCCGAGAGCGTGGACGCGATCTACCACAACGGTGCGGTGATGAACTTCGTGCTCACCTACCAGTGGATGATGCCGCCGCACGTCGGCAGCACGGTGGACGTGCTGCGGCTGGCCACCCGGTACGCCACCAAGCCGTTGCACCTGATGTCGACGCTCGGGGTGTTCCTCGGCGTGAACTACGACCAGCAGCTGATCACCGAGGCGGACCGGCCCGAGGACCCGACCGGCCTGGACACCGGCTACCACACCACCAAGTGGGTGGCCGACATGATGGGGGTGCTCGCCCGGGACCGGGGCGTGCCGGTGTCGATCCACCGGATCGCCGCGATCGTGGGCGACGTGCGCACCGGGACGGCCAAGACCGAGTCGTACCTGAGCAGGCAGATCGCCACCTGCGCGCACGCCGGTGCCGTGCCGCGCACCCCGGACGTGATCGACATGCTGCCGGTGGACCGGCTGGCGGGCGCGATCGCGGGCATCTCCGCGCAACCGTCGACGCTGGGCCGGGACTTCCACTACTACCGGGCGGACGGGTTCAGCTACGCCGACCTGGGCGACGTGCTCACCGCGAAGGGCTACCCGACCCGGCTGCTGGAGTACGCGGACTGGCGGTCGTTGATGCTGGAGAGCCCGGACAGCGCGTTCGGCCCGCTGGCGTTCGGCCTGACCACCACGCACCGGGCGCACCCGGTGTTCGACTGCTCGGCCACGTGGGCCGCCGCGGCGTCGTGCGGGGTGGAGTTCCCGCCCGCCGACGCGGAGATGATCGGCCGCCACGTCGACTTCCTCGCCGCCGCGGGCGTGCTGCCGGAAAGGGGCTGACCATGCCACTGCACCTGGGACCGGACGACGGCCCGCCGTCGTTCCACGACCTGCTCGCCACGGCCGGCTACCGGGCCGTCGCGGCGGGCCTGCGGCTGGGTGTGTTCGACGCGCTGGCCGACGGCCCGCGCCCGGTCGCGGCGCTGGCCTCCGCGCTCGGCGCCGACCCGCGCGGCACGGGGCTGCTCGCCGAGGCGCTGGTGTCGTTCGGCTACCTGACCGGCGGGCCGCACGGGTACGCCAACACCGACGAGACCGCGAAGTGGCTGGCCGGCGGCGGGTACTCCGACGTGGACAGGTTCTGGTCGGTGGTGCTGTTCGAGTCCTGGGAGGGTTTGGAGGAGTCGGTGCGCACCGGCAAGCCCGCGATCGACTTCTACGCGTGGCTCGCCGAGCGGCCGGAGGTGCTGCGCCGGTTCCAGGGCATGCTGTCCGGCCACGCCGACGCGATCGCGCCCGAGGTGGCGTCGATCGTGCCGGTCGGGTCGACGTTGCTGGACGTGGGCGGCGGGCACGCCAAGCACGCGATCCGGCTGTGCGGCACCCATCCCTCGCTCCAGGCGACGGTCGTCGACCTGCCCGACGCGCTGGCGGTGGGCGCGGCGGCGGTCACGAACGCGGGCCTGTGCCGGCGGATCACCCTGCGTGCCGGTGACTACGACACGCTCGACCTGGGCGAGGGCTACGACACCGTGCTGCTGTTCAACGTCGTCCACGGCCGCACCGCGGCGGCCAACCGGTCGTTGCTGCACCGGGTGGCCGCCGCCCTCCGCCCCGGCGGCGCGGTCGTGCTGCTGGAGCACGACGAGCACTCCCCCGACCGCGCGTCCGACGCCTTCGCCCGCGTCTTCAGCCTCAACCTGTTCCACGGCCAAGGCGGCCAGGTCTACGGCACACCCGAGATCACCACCTGGCTCACCGCCGCCGGCCTCACCACCCCGACCGCCCACCCCCTGACCACCTCCCCCGGCCAATCCCTCCTCGTCTCCCGCAAACCCTGACGCACTGCCGAAGCGACCGCCGCGGTCACCTTTCGAGTGATCAGTGCTCGACCATGTCGTCCTGCCGGTGGTGACGGGCACCCGAGTGCGCACAGGGACGGTGGAGCCCGCCGTCCGTCGCAGCACCGAGGAGGAGCCGTGCGCAGTCTTCGCCGCAACGTCCTGACCGCCGGGTGCCTGGCCCTGGTGGCGGCAGCCGTCCCGGCCGCGGGTGGCGGTGTCGCCCACGCGGCAGCGGAGGACCAGCAGCGTCGTGTCGTGCTCTACCGGACCGACGAGCCCGAGCGGATCGGGGGTCTTCGAGTCGAAGCCTGCGCCGAGCCGAGCCCGCAACCGGACGCGATCCGCTTGTGGGTCGAGGCCCTGGAACCGGACGAGATGGGGACCGACGGGTGCGGGGTGACCGAGCCTCCCCCTCTGCCCGCCCGCGACCGGCACGCCTCCGCCCGATGGGTGGAGGACCTCGGTCGGGTCGATCTCGGTGACGTCCCGCTGGTGGTGGTGACCGACATGCGGTTGCAGAGCTGCATCCAGCACCAGGCCCTCTCGTTGACGGTCGCCGAGGCTTCCGGGCACGAGCAGTGCAACGGCATCGCGCTCAACGTCGAGCTCCCCGAGGGTCGGTGACTCGATCTCGCGCGGTGCTCACCCGCGGCGAGCAGGACTCCGGTACCGACCCACCCGGCGATCACACCTGCGCCGCGCTGGACCGAACGCCGAGCCCGCGCCCGCCGGACGGCCCACGACCGAGCCGATTCACCGGGGTGGTCGATAGGCCGCCCGGATGAGACCACGTGGAAGACCAATCCCACCCTTACAAAGCAGTGCGTGACCGGCAACCTGCATGTAACCCTTCCGTGCTCACCCCAAAGTGTCACGAAGGGAACGAACAGGACCATGCGATTACTCCGCCGCGCACAACTCCCACCCCGTTCAAGACGTGTCACCGCCGTGGCAGCCGCGACCCTCGTGGTCGCCGCCGCCGCGGTGGCACTCCCGCCGACGGCCGCCGCCGCCGTGCCGACCGGCTTCACCGACACCCTCGCGATCGGTGGCCTCACCTCCCCCACCGCCGTCTCCTTCGCACCGGACGGCCGCGTGTTCATCGCCGAGAAGAGCGGCCTGGTCAAGGTCTTCGACTCGCTCGCCGACACCACCGCCACCGTGTTCGCCGACCTGCGCCCGCAGACCCAGGACTTCTGGGACCGCGGCCTGCTCGGCCTGGCCGTGGACCCGCAGTTCCCGACCCGCCCGTACGTCTACGTCGCCTACACCTACGACGCCGTGCCCGGCGGCACGCACCCGCGCTGGGGCGACCAGTGCCCGACCCCGCCCGGCGCCACCGACCAGGGCTGCGTGGTCACCGGCCGGGTCTCCAAGCTGACCATGGGCGCGGGCGGCACGATGACCGCCGAGCAGCCGCTGGTCACCGACTGGTGCCAGCAGTACCCGAGCCACTCGATCGGCACGGTCGCGTTCGGCCCGGACGGCGGCCTGTACGTCGGCGGCGGTGACGGCGCGAGCTTCAACTTCGCCGACTACGGCCAGGTCGGCAACCCGTGCGCCGACCCGCCGTCACCCGCGGGCACCAACCTCACCTCGCCGACCGCGCGGGGCGGCGCGCTGCGCTCGCAGTCGATCCGCCGTCCTGCCGGTGAGCCGGTCAGCCTGGACGGCTCGATCATCCGCATCGACCCCGACACGGGCGCGGGCCTGGCGGGCAACCCGTTCGCGGGCAGCGCCGACGCCAACGCCAAGCGCGTGATCGCCCACGGCCTGCGCAACCAGTTCCGCTTCGCGTTCCGCCCGGGCACCGAGGAGCTGTGGGCGGGCGACGTCGGCTGGAACACGTGGGAGGAGGTCAACCGGATCGCCGACGTGAACGACGCGACGGCGGAGAACTTCGGCTGGCCCTGCTACGAGGGCTCGGCGCGCCAGGGCGGCTACGACGGCGCGAACCTGACCCTGTGCGAGTCGCTGTACACCGGCGCCGGCCAGACCACGCCGTACTACGCCTACAACCACTCGGCCAAGGTCGTGGCGACCGACCCGTGCCCGACCGGCGGCTCGTCGATCTCCGGCATCGCGTTCGAGTCGACCAGCAACTACCCGCCCGCCTACGACGGCGCGCTGTTCTTCGCCGACAGCTCCCGAGGCTGCATCTGGGCCATGCAGACGACCGCGGGCCAACCCGACCCGGCCAAGCTGGTGCCGTTCGTGACCGGGGTGAACGTCCCGGTGCAGGTCACCACCGGGCCCGGCGGCGACCTGTTCTACATCGCGCTGGGCGCGGGTCAGCTGCGTCGCGTCAGCTACCCCACCGGCAACCAGGCGCCGACCGCGGTCGCCACGGCCACCCCGCAGTCCGGGCCCGCGCCGCTGGCCGTGCAGTTCAGCGGCACGGCGTCGACCGACCCCGATGCCGGCGACACGCTCGGCTACGCGTGGGACCTCGACGGCGACGGCCAGTACGACGACTCCACCTCCGCCACCCCCACCCGCACGTACACGGCACAGGGCACGGTGGCGGTCGGCCTCAGGGTGACCGACCAGGCGGGCGCGTCCGGCACGACCGCGGTCACCGTCACGGTCGGCACACCGGTCGCGGAGGACCCGGTGCCGGTGATCGACACGCCGACCGCGCCGCTGAACTGGTCGGTGGGCCAGAACGTGCCGTTCGTCGGCCACGCGACCGACGCGCAGGACGGCGCGCTGCCCGCGTCCGCGTTGAGCTGGAAGCTGAGCATCCAGCACTGCGCGGCCAACGGCTCGTGCCACGAGCACGTGGTGCAGAACTGGTCGGGCGTCGCCTCGGGCTCGTTCGTCGCGCCGGACCACGAGTACCCGTCGTACCTGGAGCTCACGCTGACCGCCACGGACTCCTCGGGCCACGTCAAGAGCACCACGACGAAGCTGGACCCGCGCACGGTGGCGCTGACGTTCACGTCGAACCCGAGCGGTCGGCAGCTCAGCGTCGGCGGCACCACGCAGACCACGCCGTTCACCCGCACGGTGATCGTCGGGTCGAACAACTCGATCAGCGCGCCGAGCCCGCAACCCGCGGCGCTCGGCCTGAAGTACCAGTACACCGGCTGGTCCGACGGCGGGGCGCAGACGCACAACATCGTCGCGCCCGCGAGTGCCGCGACGTACCGGGCGGACTACTCGTTGTGCCTGATCTGCTGACCCGACCGACGAGCGGTTCGCGGTGAACCGACGTCCGCCCCGCCACCGGGAGGAGGATCGGCGGCGGGGCGGACGTCGGCGGCGGCTAGACCGCCGTGACCGGGAACCTGTCCCAGACGCGGTGCGTGCCGAGCAGGGTCTGCACCTCGGCGAACACGTCCGCCGGGGTGTCGCCCACGACGACACCGAGGTCACCGGCCGAGCACCCGGCCTCGACCAGGGCCGCCTCACCGTTGCCCCACACGCCGATCGCCTTCGCGTGCCGGAAGCACTCCTGGACCATCAGCACCACGCGCGGGTCGACGGTGACGGCGGGCGCGCCGGCCTTGGCGTCACGACCGGGCAGCGCGTCCGGGGCAGGCGGGGGTGCGGCGGCCAGCAGCAACGCGTCGAACTCGACCGAGCGCGCGGTGAGGAACGTCCGCTGCGCCACCAGGCCGTCCTCCAGCTGCCCGCCGCGTGCCGCGATGACCAGCGGGACCATGCCCCCGGACGTGATCGTCTGCCGCAACGCGTGCAGCCCGTCCAGGCTCGCCGGGTCGTCCGCGTCCACGACGATGCCGATCACCCGGCCGTCCGCCGGCCACACCTCGCCGACCTGCGACAACGCCGGGCTGGGCGTGACCTCGGGCGCGGGCTCGGTCGCTTCCGGGACGGGCAGCCCGAGACCGGCCGCGACCTGGGCGCACAGCTCGGCGTCCACGTTGGCGAGCACGCGCAGCTCCCGTTCCTTGATCACCTGCTCGTAGCACTTGCCCAGCTCGAACGTGAAGGCCCGCACCAGGTGCTCCCGCTCCACCGGGCTCAGGCTCCGGTAGAACAGCCGGGGCTGGGTGAAGTGGTCCGCGAACGACGCGGGCGCGCGGCGCTCCTTGACCCCCTCGGCCACCGGCTGCGGGAACTCGACGAACGCGCCGGTCTCCGGGCCCGCCATGAACGGGCAGCCGCCGTCCAGCGTGTTCGGCTTGTACGGCGCCACGCCGCTGTGCACGGCGTGCTGGTGGAAGCCGTCGCGCAGCATGTCGTTGACCGGGGCGTGCGGCCGGTTGATCGGGATCTGGTTGAAGTTCGGCCCGCCCAGCCTGCTCAGCTGCGTGTCGATGTAGGAGAACAGGCGCGCGTGCAGCAGCGGGTCGTCGGTCACGTCGATGCCCGGCGGCAGGTGGCCGACGTGGAAGGCGACCTGCTCGGTCTCGGCGAAGAAGTTGGTGGTGTTCCGGTTGAGCGTGAGCATCCCGATCGGCTGGACCGGTGCCAGCTCCTCCGGCACGATCTTGGTCGAGTCGAGCAGGTCGATGCCTTCGAAGGTCTGCTCCGGGGTGTCCGGGAAGACCTGGATGCCCAGCTCCCACTGCGGGTACGCACCGGCCTCGATGGCGTCGAACAGGTCGCGCCGGTGGAAGTCCGGGTCGACGCCCGCGATCAGCTGCGCCTCCTCCCACAGCAGGGAGTGCACGCCGAGCTTGGGCTTCCAGTGGAACTTGGCCAGCGACGTCTGCCCCTCGGCGTTGACCAGCCGGAACGTGTGGACGCCGAAGCCCTCCATCATCCGGTAGGAGCGCGGCACGCCCCGGTCGGACATGTGCCACATGACGTGGTGGGTGGCCTCGGTGTGGCTGGACACGAAGTCCCAGAACGTGTCGTGCGCGCTCTGCGCCTGCGGGATCTCCCGGTCGGGGTGCGGCTTGGCGGCGTGGATGATGTCGGGGAACTTGATGCCGTCCTGGATGAAGAACACCGGGATGTTGTTGCCCACCAGGTCGAAGGTTCCCTCGGACGTGTAGAACTTCGTCGCGAACCCGCGGGTGTCACGGACCGTGTCGGCCGAACCGCGTGATCCCACGACCGTGGAGAACCGGGTGAACACCGGGGTGGTCACGCCTTCGGCGAGGAACCCGGCTTTGCACACGTTCGTCGCGTTGCCGTAGCCGACGAAGACGCCGTGCACGGCGGCGCCGCGCGCGTGGACCACCCGTTCGGGGATGCGTTCGTGGTCGAAGTGGGTGATCTTCTCACGCAGGTGGTGGTCCTGGAGCAGTGTCGGCCCGCGCGCGCCGGCCTTGAGCGAGTGGTCGGTGTCGTACAGCCGCTGGCCCGTCGACGTGGTCAGGTACTCGCCGTGCTGTTCTCTGGTGTCGGCCGCCGCACCGGTTTCCGCGCCGGTCGCCGTCCGCGTCTGGGGTGACGCCTGGTCGGGCTTGCGCGGCAGCGGGCCCTGCGGCTCGCTCGGCGGGTCCAGCGGCGGCGGCGCGCTGCCCGGCGTGCCGGGAACCGGCGGCGTGACCAGGTCCGCGACCTTCTCCGCGGCCTTGTCGAGGGCTTCCTTCACGGCCTTGGCGGGCTTGAACGCGTCCACTTGCTCCTCCTCGTCGGCAGTCCCACGCCGACTACCCGTGGCGGCGCGACCTACACGCGGGGACTCGCGGCCGTTCAGAGGGCGATGAGGCCCGCGTTGGTCGGGCCGAACCCGCAGCTGTCGAAGTAGAAGTGCTCGAGGTGGTCGTCGAAGTCGACGTGCAGCCACTCGCAGCCGGCGGCGCGGGCCCCTTCCACCGCCGTGGCGACGAGTTGCCGCCCGACGCCCTGGCCGCGCTCGGTCGCGGTGACGAGGGTGTCGAGGAGGAAGGCGTGGATCGCACCGTCCCAGGCGACGTTGACGAACCCGACCAGGGCGGCGTCACGGCGTGCGGTCACCCAGCCCAGGCTGTGCCGGGTGACCTGGCCCCACCAGTCGTCGTCCAGGGGGTCGTGGTCGAAGCCTTCCGCGTGCAACGCGTTGACTTCGGGGTTCTCGAACGGGCCGCGCCACTCGTAGCTGATCACCGGGGCAGCGTACGGAGCCCGTGGCGGGCTCACGCACCGTGACCGTCTCCTGGTGGGCCGAGCGAGCACGGGCACGTGGCGGCCACGGAGTAACCGCTCGACGTCCCCGGCCGGCGGTCCGCACGATGTGCGCATGACCCGTTCCCTGCTCGTGCCCCCGCCGGTGCTGCCGAAGATCGGCCCGCTGGCCCGTGCGGCGGTCGACCGAGGGCTGGCCGTCGTGTCCGACGTGTCGTCCGTCCCGGCCGGGCACGCGCACTACTACGGCGGGCCGCTGTTCGCCGATCGCGTCGCCGCCGACCTCGGGCTCGGGCTGCTGGAACCGGCCGACGACTGGCTGCCCGGATTGCCCGCGGACCTGGTCGGCCGCCGGATCCGGGCGATGACGCTCGCGGAGGCGCGCGAGCTGGCCGGCCCCGCGTTCGTCAAGCCGCCCACCGCCAAGAGCTTCGCCGCTCGGGTGTACGCGTCGGGCGGCGAGCTGCCCACCGACCTGCCGGGCGACACGGCCGTGCTGGTGAGCGACGTGGTCGAGTTCGCCGCCGAGTTCCGGCTGTTCGTGCTGGACGGGGAGGTGCGCACGGGCTCGCGTTATGCGACGTGGGGCTGGCTGGACCCCGCGCCGCTCGCTCCGCCTTCTTCGGCTGCTGGCTCGACGGCGGGGTTGCGCGCGTTCGTCGCCGCGCTGCCGGGGTTGCCCGGCGCGGTCGTGGTGGACGTGGGGTTGACAGGCCCACCGGACGACCCGCGTGGCTCGCTCGTCGTGGTGGAGGCGAACATGGCCTGGTTCAGCCAGATCTACATGTCCGATCCGGCCGCGGCGCTCGACGTGGTGCTGCGGGCAGCCGGTCCGATCGGGGAGGTGTCTCCCGCGGACCGGCCGTTCGTGCGGCCTCATCGGACCCTGGTCTGACCCCCGAGTCCGGACCGTGGACCGATCCGCGCACCCCACCCCCGCTGAGATCGTCTTCCCCATGACCTACACCTTCCCCGGCCGCTGGGTAGGCGCCGGCACGATGATCCTCGGTCCGCTCCTCCTGCTCGTCGGCACGCTGCTGCGGTGGCCGTTCCACTTCTTCTTCCCGCAGCAGTTGGCGGCGGTGGCCGAGCACCCCGCCCTGATGACGACGGCGCACACGTTGGTGATCGCGGGCACCGTGCTGCTGGCACCCGCCGTGATCGATCTGGCCCACCGGATCGGGCGAACGCGACCGACGCCGGCGGCATGGGGTGCGTCGCTGGTGCTGGTGGGCCTGTTCGAACGCACGTTCCACGCGGGCATCGACCAAGCCGCGCACGGCCTGGTGCGCCGAGAGGGTGCCGAGACCGCGACCACGCTGGTCGGTCAGTCCTATCAGGACCTGCACCTGTTCAGCTTCCTCTCGTTCACCATCCTGTTCGGCTGGCTGGTGCTGGCGTTCGCCGCCTACCGCAGCGGCGTCTTCGGCCCGGTCCGCGCCGTCGCCCTCGCGGCGACGTGCCTGCTGCCGCTGGGTGTGCTGAAGGGCACCGAGATCACCTCGGTGATCGCCGTGGCGGGCCTGTGCGCGGCCCTGATCCCGACCGGCATCCGCCAAGCCCTCACCGGCCCGAGACCGAGCCGCAGATCAGTCATCCTCACCCTCACCGCCGCCCCGGCCCTGGGTGCCCTGGCCTACCTCAGCACCCTGGGCTGACCCGCCCCAACCTCCGCCCCCGTTGCGTTCTTCGCGGTTCCTGATCAAGGAGCTGCGGTCGCCGGGTCCGGCATGACCTCGTCCCCGAGTCGAACGCACGGTCCGGAGGTGGTGTCACCGGACCTGGCGCCATCGCCAGACCGCTGATAGCCCTCCGATCTTGCCAACTGTCAAGCCGCAGCCCCGGTTCGGGCGTCGAGGTGGGCATCGACTGCCTTGATCGGGACGTAGGTCTGGCCGGTCCGGAGTCAGTGGTGGAGTTGCCTGAGGAAGCGGTTGAACAGGTGTCGTAGGGCGGCGGCGTGCAGGTCGCCGTGTGCCCGGCGGCGTTGAAAGTGGCCGCGTGGCTCACCGGCTCGCCCAATGCCGGCGAAGGCCCAGACGAATCCGGTGACGTTGAGGCGGTCGTTCTTGATGGAGCGGCGGGTGATGGAGACGCTGCGGCCGAAGGCCCGTGTGACGGTGCCGATCCGGCGTAGGCCTTGACTGAGCGGACATCGGTGAAGCGCGTGTGGTCGTTGCCGATCTCGCCCAGGACTCGAGCCCCGGACAGGTCGGCCAGGCCGGGGAAGCTGGTGATGATCGCGTAGTCCGGGTGCTGTTGGAACGCCGCCGTGGTGGACTCCTGTTCGTGCTCGTCCGAACCATGGCGAGAGCGCGTGGCGCCCTGATGACGAGGCTCTGTGGCCTGACCTCCGATTGGGCCGTTCGTGATCCCAGCGATCCGCGTGGACGGGCTCGGACGACGAACTAACTGCCTGATCGAGTGAACGGGTGGAGCCCGGACACGCCGATCTATCAGGAGGGCTCAGCGGCCCAGGGAACACGGAAGACGTCCACCGAGCACGCCCTGCCCCACCCGTCCCCACGAGCAAGTGGCAGGTCTCGCCGCAACGTGGCTGCCTGCCGACGAGGCCTGACCCGCGACCGCACCCCACGAGACGGAAGACACCCCGCATGACCAGCGGCTACCAGGTGTTTCTCGGCTTGGACCTGGACAGGACGCCGCTGGTCGTGGTCGACCAGCCCGCCACCACGGCGCACTGCCGGTCGCGATCGCCGAGCCGTTGGCCACCAGTTGGCCTACCTGCCCTGCCTGGCCACGCGCCGCACCGCCGAGCTCTCCCCAGCACCGCCGAGACCGACGCCCATACGCAAAGTCGCCGCCATCGCCACCGCGCACGCGCCCCCACACGGGCGACGAACTCGTCGATTGAGGGGATGCTCGATCGATGCGCACGCTCTCGCCGAGGTTTTGATTAAGATGCCCGAGACCGCCACCCGCATCCTGTTCGACGTCGGCGACGCCTCAGCCTTCGCCGGCTCCGTCCACCCGGCCGCCTACGCCGACACCGCCCCGGCCACCCGACGCTCCGGCACCAGCATCAAAGGCGAGCACCCACCCGCACCGGCCACCGCAAGCTCAAACGCGCGCTCTTCCTCGCCGCCTTCGCCACCCTGATCTGCCTGACCCGACGACGCTACGACGTCCTGTTCGCCATGCTGCGCGTCAAAACCCACTACCGGCACCCTGAGACCGCTCCCACCCCCGGCTGCCGCATCGAGTGCCTGCGCCCAGGCACCTTCCAGGCCGGTCCGGTCCGGAACGTGGTCAGGTGGCGGGCAGGGCGAATCGGCGGACGCCTTTGGGCGTGTGCACCACCAGGGCTTCAGCCAGTGTCGAACAGGGCGTGATGTGCTGGTCCAGGCCGCTGATCTCGAACGGCCGGAGGACGTTGCGGTGGCTGGCGACCACGCGGAGTTGCACGCCTGCCGCTCGCGCCGCCAGGTGGCCCCGGTGCAGTTCGTTGAGGCCCGCGGCGGCGAAGAACTCGACCTCGCTCAGGTCGACCACCACCGGGGCGGGTGGGGTGGCCAGCGCAATGCCGACCGCGATCTCGTGTTTCAGCTCGCGGACGGTCATCGCGTCCACCTCACCGGCGACTCGCACCACGACGGCATAGCCGTGTACTTGCCGATCAACCCTGAACGGGTGACCGAAAGGTTCCGTTATCACGGCCCGCAGCCTCCTCGGGGTCGAAGAAGGCAGTGGCTGCTGGTTCAACCCGCTGCGACGTCCCCCGACCGTACCCCCAATCGGCGAAATCCGCAGCTCACCGGCGGTGCCGATCATGTGTCACAGCGGTCGCGAGGAAATTACGAGAAGAATTCGCGTCCAAATCAGGCAAAACGGAAATCATGTGTCACTCGGCGGTGGTGAACGCTTCGAAGTGAGCCTTCTGGGACGGGTAGTAGTCGTCGAAGGTGGGCAGCGGGGCACCCGTGCGGGAGGCGATCAGCATGTCCAGGTAGTACTCCCACCCCGGCCCGACCTCGCCGATTCCTTCCTCGGTCGACAGGTGGTGCACTAGGCGCAACTCGGTCACACCGTCCACTTCGGACAGCAGTAACTCCATCCGCCACGTGCCCGCCTCGTCCACCATCGACAGCGCCAGCCGCCGGGGCGGGTCGCAGGCGTCGATGCGGACCTCGATCCACGGCTCCTGCTCTTCGAACGCCATCTGCACCTTCACCGTGCGCCCCGGCCCGGCTTCGCCCTCCCACGGGCCGAACCACCGGGCGGTGCGCTCCGGCTCGGTCAGGCTGGCCCACACGTCGTCGGCGAGCGCCCGGAACGTGCGGGTGATCACCAGGTCGCTGCCCATGTCGGTGCGGAACAGGCGACCGGTGGGGGTCGGGGTCATGCGGTGTTCTCCTTCGGTGTGGATCCGCCGGCACGAGGGCGGGTGGGACGCAGGTCGGTGGCAGGGAAGTCAGAGGCGGGACGGTCGGTGGCGGGGCGGTCGGTGCGGCGGTCCCGGCGAGTGCGGTAGACCTCGGTTTCCAGCGCGTCCAAGTGCTGCGCCCATCCGGACGGCCGGTCAGCGGCAGGGGGCGCGGGTGCGTCGAACCCGGCCAACCACCGCGTGAGCGGCCTCAGGCGGGAGGCGTCGAGCACGTAGAACCGCTGCCTGCCGACCACCTCGTCACGCACCAGCCCGCTCTCCCGCAGCACCCGCAGGTGCCGGCTCACCGCCGGGCGACTGATCGCGAACCGCTCGGCGATCTCCCCCGCCGACAGCCGCGCCTCCGCGCGCAGCATCTCCAGGATCTCCCGCCGCACGGGGTCGGCGATCGCACCCGCCACCTCGTCCACGCCCGGAAGCGTAACCACTGGGTTACGCGTTAGGCAATGCCCTCCAGGAACGCGATCAGCGCCCGCCGGTACGGCTCCACCGTGGTCAGGTCGGCGTACTCGTCCGGTCCGTGCTGCCCGTCGCCGCCCACGCCGAAGATCACCGCGTCGATGCCCCGCTGGAAGTAGAACCGCGAGTCGGCCGCCCCGTGCTTGCGCAGCAGATCACCCGAATACCCCTGCGCACGGGCGGCGCGCTGCAACGCCTGCAGGTCCGGCCCGTTCGGGTCGGCCCGGTGCGGAGGCTCGAAGTGGTCGACCACGGCCGTGACGCCGGGTGGGCACAACGCGGTGAAGTGGGCCGCGACCTCGTCCGCCGTGCGGCCGGTGAAGTCGGCGTCCTCGGGCGGGAACCGGACGTCCAGCCACGCGGTCGCGTCCGAGGGCACCTGGTTGAGCGCCTGGTTCCCGGACGAGATCCGGGCGACGTTCACCGTCGTCCGCCACTCCTCCCCCGCCGCCACCGGGTACGCGTCGAGCACCCCGTCCACCGCCCGCATCACCTTCAACAGCGCGTTGTCGCCGAGCCACTGGTACGCGCTGTGCGCGGCACGTCCCACCGCCCGCAGCCGAACGGTGACGAGCCCTTTCGACTCCGCCACGACCCGCAGCGCGCTGTGCTCCCCGATCACCACGAACGACGCCGTCACGCCCTGCTCCAACTGGTGCAGCGTGCCGTTGCGCCCGCCGACTTCCTCGTCGGTCACGAGTTGCAGGCAGACCGGGTACGGCAGCCGAGCCGCCATCTCGCGGAACACCGACGCCAGCACCAGCGCGGACAGCTTCATGTCCTGCGCGCCGCGGGCGATGAGCCGGTCACCGTCACGGCGTGGTCGGAACTGCTCGTCCGCGCCCGGCACCACGTCGAGGTGGGCGTTGAAGATCACCCGAAAGTGTGGCCGAGGTTCACCCGGGTAGACGAGCGCACTCGGCTTGCCGTCCGCCTCGAACCTCTCCACGGTGAACCCCGGCCCGACCACGTCGAGCACGAAGTCCAACGCCCGGCGCAGATCGTCCGGCCGGTCGGCGGTCGAGCGGATGGCGAGCAGCTCCTCGGTCAGCGGCACCAGGTCCATCCCGCCATCGTGCCCGGTCGACACCGATCACGGCGGGTCCGCGACCGCCCGCTCCACGCCTTCCTCACCCTCCACGACGGACGGGCAGCCCGGCCGCGCCCGCAGTTCCACGAGCGCCACCACCAGCGCCAGCGACACCGCCACCGTCGCACCGCCCACCGCGACCGACACCGCGACCGGGAAGTCTCGCCCGGTCGAGGTCAGCACCAGGTAGAACACGCCGGTCAACGCCGCCGTCCCGATCGCCGACCCGATGCGCTGCCCGGTCTGCAACGCCCCGCCGGCCGCACCCGCCATCGCCACCGGCACGTGCCGCAACGTCAACGTGGTGTTCGGCGAGATCACCCACCCGCCGCCGATGCCCGCCACCAGCAACGCCGGCGCGACCGCCCACCCGGCCAGGTGCGGCGGCGCGAAGCGCAGGACCACCGCCGTCACCGCGAGACCGACCAGCACCAGGACCAGCCCGGTGACGGTCAGCTTGCGCCCCCACTTCTCCACCAGCCGCCCGCCGATCACCGCGGACGCCGCCGACCCGAACGCGAACGGCGTCACGGCCAACCCCGACTGCAACGGCGTGTAGCCGAGCCCGGTCTGGAAGTGCAGCGCGAGGACCAGCCAGATGCCGGCGAACCCGACGAAGTACAGCGTCCCGAGCAACGCGCCGGTGCCGTAACCGGGCGTGCCGGTGAACAGGGCGACGTTCAGCATCGGGCTCCGGCCGCGCGCCGCGACCTGCCGCTCCCACCGGACGAACAGCGCCAGCAAAGCCACGCCGAGCCCGAACAGCCACCACAGCCGCGTCAACCCGCCCGCCTCGGCCAGCACCAGCGGCAGCATCACCGCCAGCACACCGGTGCCGAGCAGGGCCGCGCCGACCAGGTCGAGGTGCCCGCGCGGACCGCCGCGGCCACGGGGCAGCAGGCGGGCCGCCAGCACGAGCGCGATCGCCCCGATGGGCACGTTGACGTAGAAGATCCACCGCCAGCCGTCGTCCTCGCCGGCCACGGCCAGGATGACGCCGCCGACCACCGGCCCGACCGCCGTGGACAAGCCGACCGTGGAGCCGAAGAACCCGAACGCCCGGCCGCGTTCGGCGCCGCGGAACAACTGCTGGATCAACGCCGAGTTCTGCGGTGCGAGCGCGCCCGCCGAGACGCCTTGGGCGAGCCGTGCCACGATCAGCACCTCGGTGGTCGGCGCGAGCCCTGCCAACGCGCTGAACAGCACGAACCCGCCCAACGCGCACAGGAACATGGTTCGTCGCCCGATCGCGTCACCCAGGCGTCCGGCGGGCACGAGGGTCAGGCCGAACGCCAGCGCGTAGCCGGAGACGACCCACTGCACGCCCGCCGGGGTGGTGCCGAGGCCGTGCTGGATGGACGGCAGGGCGACGGACACGATGCTCACGTCGAGCAGGCTCATGAAGCCGGCGACGAGCGTGACCGTCAGGGCCTTCCACCGCCGTGGGTCCGGCTCGTACGCGCTGGTCATCACCTATTCCTACCGGCCGCCGCGATCACCCGCACGCCACGACGTGTGGCCGGGGTGGGAGTGGATACCCCTTGGCCATGGACGTGGAGACGAACCGACTGTCGGATGAGGACCTGCGCCGGTTCGTGCTGGACCGGCTGGCCGAGGACGAGGAGCGGCTCGCCCGCGAGGAGCTGCCGCTGCTGGACGAGGCCGAGCGCCGGGGACGGCTGCGCGTGCTGCGGTCCGACGACGGCCGTGAGCTGCTGCTCGTGCCCGGTGAGGCGCAGGCCCAGGGCGAACGCGCGCCCGTGCCGTTCGAGGAGAAGGCGCGGTGGCTGCGCGAGGAGGTCGAGGGCTCGTCCGACCGGTCCGTGCTCCTGCTGCTCGCCTCCGCCTACGACACCCACCACGGCTGGCAGGAGGAGTGGCGGACGTGACCGCCGCCGGTCACCCGGACGACGACCTGCCGCCACCGGCGCCGCCGCGCAGCGCGTTGACCTTGCGGCTGTGGCTGGCGGCGTTCGGCGTGGTGTTCAACGGCGTGGCCGCCGTGCTGTGCGTGCGGGCGGGTCTGACGTGGCTCGCGGTGCTGCTCGGCGTGCTCGCGGTCGGCCTGATCGTCGACTTTGCCTGGGTGGTGCACCGCAAACGGCGCGGCGACCCCGGCTGACCTGCGCGTTCAGCTTGTCAGGGCACGAGCGCGCCGCCGTGTCGGCGGAGGTTGGCCTCCAGCAGGGCCTGCGACTCGGCGACGGTGATCGAGTCGTCCGGCAGCACGCCGTCACGCTCCCCCAGCCGCACCATCGCGTCCTCGATGGCCGCGTGGGCGGCGAACAGGCACGGCGTGCTGTAGATCGCCACGTCGATGCCCAGCCCGGTCAGCTCGCCCAGCGACAGCCGCGGCGACCGGCCGCCCGCGATCTGGTTGAACAGCAGCGGCTTGTCGCCCACGGCGCGGCGGACCCGGCGGATCACGTCGACCGACGGCATGCCCTCCACCAGGATCACGTCGGCGTCGGTCCCGGCGAACGCGACGGCACGGCGCAGCATCTCGTCCTCGTCGGTGGCGTCGGTCCGCGCCACCACGACCAGGTCCGCCCTGGTCCGCAGCACGAGGTCCAGCTTCTCCAGGTACTCCTCCAGCGGCAGCACCCGCTTGCCCTCGACGTGCCCGCACCGGCGTGGCCGCTGCTGGTCCTCCAGCATCACGCCGGACGCGCCGACCTGCTCCAGCGCGCGGACCACCTGGCAGGCGACCACCGGATCGGTGTACCCGTCGTCGATGTCGACCAGCAGGTGCTGCCTCGGCAGCGCCAGCCGCAGCCGCTGCACGAACGCGACCACGTCCGGCCAGGCGATGAAGCCGACGTCGGGCAGGCCGTAGTGCGAGGCGGAGAGGCCGAACCCGGAGACGAACAACCCGTCGTAGTACCGGGCCGCGATCGACGCCGACAGCATGTCGAACACACCGATCAGCGGTGTGGTCCCGGGAGCCGCGACGGCCTCGCGCAGTGCCTTGCCGTAAGCCATGCGGAGAACGTAGGGGCCGTGCCGACCACGGTCGAGATATCGGAAGGATGAGATCCACTCAGGACAGGGCGGCCAGCACGTCGTCGGCGGTGACGGGGAGGGAGAACATCGGGAAGTCGAAGCGCAGGGCGTTGTCGTGCTCCTCCTGCGAGGTGGCGGCGACGCAGTCGGTCAGCGTGATCACCTTGTAGCCGTTCTCGTAACCCGTGCGCATGGTGGACTCGACGCAGCAGTTGGTCAGGAAGCCGCCGAGCACGATGGTGGTGATGCCCTTGCTGCGCAGGATGAAGTCGAGGTTCGTGCTGGCGAACGTGTCGAGCCCGCGCTTGCCCTCGATGACGATGTCGCCGTCGCCGGGCGCGAGGTCGTCCACGATCGCGGCGCCCCAACTGCCCTTGACGAACGCCTTGCCGTCCACGACGCCTTTGAGGATGCCGTACGGGTGCGACGAGATCTCGTGGTAGCCCTCGACGAACGTGATGGGCGCGTGCATGACGGTCACGCCGGCCGCCCGCGCGGCCTCCACGAGCGCCACGGTCTTGGGCAGCATCCCGGTGCTGCCCATCACCTCGCTGACGGCGCCGTGCAGCACGCCGCCCTCGCTGGTGAAGTCGTTCTGGTACTCGATCAGCACCAGCGCGGTGGTCTTCGGGTCCAGCACCAGCTCGGTCATCGGGGACTCCACTCCTCGGCGGCGGTCGCGGACCCGATTCAACGGGTCGGCGCCGTCGGCCGCAATGGGACGTCCGGGTTCACTCCGCGCCGCGCCGCACGTCACGGTGCCCGTCGCCGCACATGCGCCGCACCCGGAAAAATGCCGGAGGAAATTGCTTTGACGGGACCACCGCACCGGCGGCACGATATGCGCACACCGAGCCGAGGAGCGGACATGCCGAACACGCGTCGACGCCGATCGACCAGCCCGTGCTCCCCGCCGTGACCTGTTGAGAGGTCCGGCCCGGGGAGCCGCCCGTCGGGAAACCGACCAGGGCGGCTTTCTCTTTTCGCCGACCGCGAAAAAGAGGATCGGACGACCGGGAACGCCATTCACGGCGATCCGGCCGGATTGCCGCACGACCATGCCCCCATAGCTCAGCAGGACAGAGCGCGCCGCTACGAACGGCGAGGTCCCAGGTTCGAGTCCTGGTGGGGGCGCCGCTGGAACCCTGTGCCACCGCGTCTCGCCGGGACGAGCCCGGCGGGGCGCGGTCGGCGGTTCCAGACCAGCACGCCTTCGCGCGCGGCGGGCGAGAATGGCCGCGCGAAGCATTCCCGGCCATCCGGAATGACCCTTCGGTGACACATATGTGAACCGGGCCACCGAATAGGGCGGCCACATATGTGAACCTCGGACACGTGCCACCACCGGCCGTTGACACGCCGGAAACATGCGCTACGGTGCGATCAGAGAGCGCTTTCCCGATAACCCTCGCACTCACCCCTCCATACTGGAGAGGAAATAGCCATGCCCATATCTTTCGGGAACCGGCGTGCCCTGCTGGAGGTCGTGGCCGCCGCCGCACTCGCCACGACCGCGGTCGCGGCGCCCGGCACCACGCAGGCGTCGGCGGCGACCACCGCGGACGGGTACGCGTCGGTGAACGCGTTGGGCCAGAACGGCACGACCGGCGGCGCGGGCGGCGCGGTGGTCACCGCCGCCACCACCGCCCAGTTCCTGGACTACATCGCCCGCCCGGAACCGCTGGTAGTGCAGGTCAGGGGCACGATCACGCTGCCGACCGGCACCACGGACGGCATGCACGACGTCGCCTCGGACAAGACGATCGTCGGGCTGGGCGCCGACGCGCGGCTCGTCGGCGGCGGGCTCGACATCGGCGTGCCGGTGGACGACGACCTCACCTCTCCCCCGGCCGACGCCGTGCACAACGTCATCATCCGCAACCTCTCGATCACCGGGGCCACGGACGACCTGGTCAACGTGCAGATGTTCAGCCACCACATCTGGATCGACCACAACGACTTCTCCGACGGCGACGACGGCGCGGTCGACATCAAGCGGGGCAGCGATTTCGTCACCGTCTCGTGGAACAGGTTCCACGACCACGACAAGACGCTGCTGCTCGGCCACGACGACGACAACGGCGCGCAGGACATCGGCCGGCTGCGGGTCACCTACCACCACAACTACTTCGACGGCTCCGACCAGCGCAACCCGCGCGTCCGCTTCGGCGAGTCGGTGCACGTCTACAACAACTACTACCGCGACAACAGCTACGGGGTGGTCTCGGCGATGAACGCGGGCGTGGTGCTGGAGGGCAACTACTTCTTCAGCGTGAACAACCCGGGCCGGGTCGACTTCAGCGGCGACCTGGGCCGCATGGTCGCCCGCGACAACATCCTCGTGGAGTGCAACCACGAGGTCGAACTGCGCGGCTCCGTGGTCGAGCCGCGCACGTACTACGCCTACTCCCTCCACCGGGCCGTCGAGGTGCCCACGATCGTGCCCTCCGGCGCCAGCACCGGCCGCATCTGACAGGAGCACCGAGACCGATGAGCGACATCAGCAGGCGCAGCCTCCTCACCGGCGCCGCCGCGACGGCCCTCACCGCCGTCACCGCCCGTGCCGCGATCGCCGAACCCGCCACGACGAGCCGCGTCACGACCAACCCGGTGTGGGCGGCGCCGTTCCAGACCGCCGACGGGTTCGCCGGCACGAACACCCTGGGCCAGAACGGCACCACCGGCGGCGTCGGCGGGCCTGTGGTCACCGTGCGGGACACCGAGACGTTCCTCGACTACTGCGACCGCAACGAGCCGTACGTGATCCAGGTCGACGGGATCATGACGTTCAGCAGCAAGCAGGGCCTGCGGTCCGACAAGACCGTGATCGGCCTGCCCGGTGCGGAGATCCGCGGCGGCGGCCTGGACCTGTACCGCAGGCAGAACGTGATCATCCGGAACCTGAGGTTCAGCGGCGCGGACGACGACGCGATCAGCATCCAGCAGTCCTCGCACCACGTTTGGATCGACCACTGCGACCTCAGCGACGGCGCCGACGGCCTGGTCGACATCGTGCGCGGCGCGGACTTCATCACGGTGTCGTGGAACAACTTCCACGACCACAGCAAGACCGCGCTGCTCGGCCACTCCGACTCCAACGCGAGCCAGGACACCGGCAAGCTGCGGGTCACGTTCCACCACAACTACTTCAACGGCACCGAGCAGCGGCACCCCCGCGTCCGGTTCGGCGAGCCGATCCACGTCTACAACAACTACTTCCGCAACAACCGCCTGTACGGCGTCGCGTCCACCGAGAACGCGGGTGTGCTGGTCGAGGCGAACTACTTCGAGAACGTGCCGCACCCGATCTACTCCGGCTACGACGAGAGCGGTCCGGGCCGGGTGGTGGAGCGCAACAACATCTACGTCAACTCCGGCACACCGCAGACCCTCGGCACGGTCGTGGAGCCGCGCACCTACTACGCCTACACCCCCGACAACCCGTCGACCCTGCCCACCACCGTTCCCGCAGGTGTCGGCGTCGGCCGGATCTGACCAGGAGGACACGCGCATGACCGGGATCAACCGTCGTCGCCTGCTCGCGGGCACAGCACTCGCCGCGGTGGCCGCCGCCGTGCCACGACCGGCCTGGGCCGCCGCCGGTGCGCTCGACGCCGCCAACGGGTTCGCCGGTGTCCCCGCGCTGGGCCAGAACGGCACCACGGGCGGCGCGGGCGGTCAGGCCGTCACCGTCACCACGGCCGCCGCCCTCGCTGACTACGTGGGGCGCAAGGAGCCGTACGTCATCTCCGTGGCCGGCCGGATCCAGGTCGGCGACGAGATGCTGACCGTGGTCGCGAACAAGACGATCATCGGTGTCGGCGCCACCGCCGAGATCACCGGCGGCGGGCTGCAACTCGGCTCGACCACCCGTCCGGGCAACAACGTGATCATCCGCAACCTCACGTTCACCGACGCGGCGGACGACTCGATCAGCGTCACCAACTCCGCGCACCACGTGTGGATCGACCACTGCGACCTGTCCGACGGCTACGACGGCCTGCTGGACATCAAGCGCAACTCCGACTACATCACCGTGTCGTGGAACCACTTCCACAACCACAGCAAGGCCGCGCTGCTCGGCCACTCCGACACCTACACCAGCGACCGCGGCAAGCTGCGCGTCACCTACCACCACAACTTCTTCGACGGCACGGACCAACGCCACCCGCGCGTCCGCTTCGGCGAGCCCGTGCACGTCTACAACAACTACTACCGGGGCAACTCGCTCTACGGCGTCGCGTCCACGATGGACGCCGGCGTCGTGGTCGAGGGCAATTACTTCGAGAACGTCGCCCACCCGATCCTGTCCGGCTACGACAAGAGCGGTCCGGGGCGCGTGGTGGAGCGCAACAACATCTACGCCGGCTCCGGCAGCCCGGACACCCTCGGGACCGTCGTCGAACCGCGCACCTACTACAGCTACGCGGTGGACGACCCCGCGTCCGTGCCGCGCCTGGTCACGGCCGGTGCGGGTGTCGGACGCGTGCAGGGAGTGGCACGGTAGGCGTGACGTCGAGCGCGGAGTTCGTCGCAGCGTTCCGCGCCCACCCCTACCCGGGTGGGCGCGGAACCGCCATCGGCCTACTGGAAGATGACGTCGCTGCAGAAGTAGTACGACTGGTCGGAGTGGCTGGCCTGCCAGATCGCGTAGACCACGTGGCGGCCGGTGCGGGTGCCCGCGTCCACCGCGACCCGGTAGTGGTCGGACGGCGCGTAGCGGCCGGTGGTCGCGACCAGGTCCAGGTGGTTCCAGCCCAGCGGCGTCGTCGTCGCGTCGTAGCCCTGCTTCGTCACGTACACCCGCAGGTAGTCCGCGCCGTGCCTGGCCTGGTCCCAGATGTCGAGCGTGAACTGCCGCGGCTTGGTCGCGGCCTTCCACTGACCCGGGTTGTCCAGCGCCGCGTACCGCATGCCGCCGGTGCGACCGCCGCTGCACAGCTGGCCGTTGGGGATGACGCCTTGGTGGTTGCCCGCGACACCTTCGCGGTACAGGCCGTTCCAGTTCCACATCGCGGTGGTGTCGGCCTGCCACGCCTGCCAGCACATGGGATCCTGCTGGGCCATCGTCGGGTTCTGGAAATCGTTGCCCCACCGCTGCCAGCAGCCGTAGTTCCGCGACGGCGGGTCGACGGTCGACCCGTGCGCGGCGGCCACGCCGGTCAGCAGGCTCGCCATGAGTCCGGCGACGGCGGCGAGGGTCGCGAAAGCTCTGGCGAGCAGGTTCTTGTTCGCGGGGACGGACATGAGCGCCACTCTCTCCTCCTCGTTGAGGACAACCATGTTGCAGATGACCATGGGTGGGCTGGGAGCGCTCCCAAATCGCACTGTAACCAGCCGTGCGCGGAAATGGGAAGTGGTGGCGGACAACGGGTTCGCATTCGACGCGCGTTCGACCGCGATTCGACAGAACACCCTCCGGACGGCCCCGGTCGAGCGATCGCCGCAACGCCGGAGCGCAATGGACCGGCCGCCGAACAACGGCTGCCGACACGCGAAGCGCTCGGCCGGAGAATCCCGGCCGAGCGCTTCACCCCGTGGCGACCAGCCCTACAGCGCGGACAGGTCCACGGCCTCGGCCATCGCCCGGTACCCCGCGTCGTTGGGGTGCAGGCGGTCGCCGCTGTCGTAGGCGGGCCGCAACGAGTCCGGGTCGGCCGGGTCGGCCATCGCGCGGTCGAAGTCGACCACCGCGTCGAACTCGCCGGACGTGCGGATCCAGGCGTTCACCTCGTCGCGCACCGCCTCACCCGCCTCGCTGTAGTAGCTGGCGCCCTTGAACGGCAACAACGTGCCGCCGACGATCCGCACGCCCTTCGCGTGCGCCTTGCCGATCAGGTCCCGGTACCCCGCGATCAGCTCGGCCGCCGTGACCTCCGGGTTCGGCGTGGTGCAGTCGATCGAGAACAGGGGGAACCCGATGTCGTTGATGCCCTCCAGCAGGATCACCGTGCGCACGTCGGGCTGCGCCAGCGCGTCCCGCTCGAACCGCGACGTCGCCCTCTCCCCGAAGCACGCCGAGTCGTTGAGCACCCGGTTGCCGCCGATGCCCGCGTTCACCACCGCGCGCCGGCCGCCGAGCCGTTCGGCCAGCTCGTCCGGGTAGCGGTTGTCGGCGTCCACTGTGGACGCCGCGCCGTCGGTGATCGAGTCGCCGAACGCCACCACGACCTCGCGCCGCGGCGTGGTGTCGACCACCTCGACCGCGTCGAGGTAGAACCACGACTGCGACGTCTCGGTGAACGCCCCCGCCGCCACGTCCGCCCGGTGGTCGCCGGACGCCCGCCAGCTCGTCGCGCCGGCGAACACGTGCCCGGTGGCCGGACCGGTCTTCCCGGCCAGGTACAGCGTCACGGTCACCCGGCTCAGCGGCGGCACGGCCAGCGGGGCGAGGTCTCCGACCACGTCACCCCCGACCGGCACGGTCACCGAAGCGCGACCGCGGAAGGTCAGGTGCCGCACCGTGTTCGGTCGCACCGCCGCGCCCTCCGCCGCCCGCGCCACCGTCGCGCCGGTGACGACCAGCGGGGACGTGCCGTAGGCGTTGGAGAGCCTGATCCGCACTGCCGCGCCGCCGTCGCTGATCCGCACGACCTGGCGGACGGTGTGGTCGTCGAACCCCGCCGTGCCCCAGTTCGGCCCGAACGCGCCCGTCGGCGCGTGCGGCGACGCCGCCCACGTCGCATTCCACCCCAGGCCCGAAGCCCCCGCCGCGCCCGGGACCAGTGCGATCCCCAGCACGGCGACGAGCACTGCCGCCAACTTCCTCATCTGTGCGCCCCCAGTCCTTCGCTACCCGTTCGGCGACCACGGTATCGCCCGACACCGACAAAACTCTCCGACCAGCACCGACGGGTCGTGGTGGCTGCTTGACGAAGGCTTGACGTTGGCACGGCGGCCGTCTTAGGGTCCGGCCATCTCGAAAATTGCCGGATCAAAGACGAAACTTTCGAACGCCGCCATCGCAGTCGTCCGAGAAAGCGAAGACCGCATGAAGTCGATCCGCCTCGTCACCGCCGTGCTTGCCGCCATGGCGTTGACGTCCCCCCTGGCACTGGTTGCCGCAGCGTCGCCCGACACGGGTGACCTGCCGCCGGGCCACGCGAAGAAGGACAGCCTCCGCTGGGTGGCGCCCAAGGGTTTCTACATCGGCTCCGCCGCAGCCGGTGGCGGGCACCACGAGTCGCAGCCCTACCCCGACCCGTTCACCAAGGACCTCGAGTACCGCTCCGTGCTGGCCAAGGAGTTCAGCTCGGTGTCCGCCGAGAACCAGATGAAGTGGGAGTACATCCACCCGGAGCGCGACCGCTACAACTTCGGCATGGCCGACGCCATCGTGAAGTTCGCGCAGCAGAACCGGCAGGTCGTCCGCGGGCACACGCTGTTGTGGCACAGCCAGAACCCGGCGTGGCTGGAGCAGGGCGACTTCACCGCCGACGAGCTGCGGGAGATCCTGCACGAGCACATCACCACCGTCGTCGGCCGCTACAAGGGCAAGATCCAGCAGTGGGACGTGGCCAACGAGATCTTCACCGACGCGGGCACGCTGCGCACCACCGACAACATCTGGATCCGCGAGCTCGGCCCCGGCATCATCGCGGACGCGTTCCGCTGGGCGCACGAAGCCGACCCCCAGGCCCGGCTGTTCTTCAACGACTACGGCGTGGAGAGCGTCAACGCCAAGAGCAACGCCTACCTCGCGCTGATCAAGGACCTGAAGGCGCAGGGCGTGCCGGTGCACGGCTTCTCCGCCCAGTCGCACCTCAGCACCCGGTACGGCTTCCCCGGTGACCTGGAGACGAACCTGAACCGGTTCGCCGCCCTGGGCCTGGGCACCGCCATCACCGAGCTGGACGTGCGGATGGACCTGCCGGCGGACGGCGTGCCGACCGCGGAGATGCTGGCCAAGCAGGCCGACTACTACAACCGCACGCTGGTCGCGTGCCTCAACGTGAAGGGCTGCGACTCCTTCACGATCTGGGGCTTCACCGACAAGTACTCCTGGGTGCCGGTGTTCTTCGCCGGCGAGGGCGCGGCGACCGTGATGTGGGAGGACTTCACCCGCAAGCCCGCCTACGACGCCCTGCAGTGCACGCTCGCCAAGGAGTCGGTCAAGCGCGGCGAGCACCACCCGCAGCTGCCCGCCTGCGCCAGGTAACACCCGACGCACGCACCACCGCGTCCCGCGAGACGTCGGCCCCCGTTCGAACCGAGAGTTCGGGCGGGGGCCGATCCCATTCGTCACCCGAACGCGAGCACCGCGCAGCACGCGGCCAGGACCAGGCACAGCGGCGAGTAGACGCGCAGGTCGAGCCGGGCGAACTCGGTCGACCTCCGGGACGACGCCACGAGCCCGCGCGCGCCGCGCAGCAGCAGCACCGCCGCCACGCCCGCCGTGCCCACGACCGACAGCCAGGCCGGGCCGGGCATACCGACGAGGTCGCCGCGACCCGCGACGAGGTAGGCCGCCAGACCGATCAGCACGGCCACGGCGAGCGTCAGGCCCGACGACGGCAACCGCTCCGGCGGCACGTCCACCACCCTGCGCGCGAACTCCTCGCGCGACCGCAACGGCCACGGCGTGAAGATCCACACCACGTGCAGCGCGCCCACCAGGACCAGTACACCCGCCGTGAGCAGGGCCAACACCGCCATCCGACACCTCCGTACGCCTGCGTATGGTCCGAGGGCCGTACGGTACCGCACGGAATCTGAGAGCCAGTGACGCACGCCACACGCAAACGGGAACACGGGGACGTCCCCGGCCGTTGGAACACTCGGTCGGTGCGGTCCGTGTCCCCGGGCCTCACCAAGCGCCTTCGCGGAATACCGTTCGGCTGGAGCCGCGTCGAGCCACTCGCCGAGAGGCGACCGCCGCGCCGACCCCTTTACCCCTCCGACGTCAGGGCTGGTCGCCCGCGTCCCGTTCCCGCAGGTACCGGGTGTGGTCGGCCTGCTGGTTCACGTCCGCCGCGTACACGCGTTCCGCGAGCCGGTGCGCCTCGGCCTCCAGCAGCCCCAACTGGGTCACCAGCTCGTCGCCCGGGCTGGGCTCGCCGCCCGCCCGCTGCTTCACCGCGAACCACCACGGCAGGTTCAGGTACGTCTGGACCGACAGCGGCAGGTCGGTGCGCGCGAGGCGGACCACGGTGTGCCGCAGGTCCGGGTTGGCGGCCAGCGCGTCGTGCCGCGCGAGGAGGTCGCCGAGCACCGCACCGATCCGGCCCACGGCGGCGACGGCGGGCTCGGGCATCCGGGACGACTGCGCGCCGACCTCGCGCACCAGGCCGTCCAGCTCGTCGCGCAACCGACCGGCCTCGGTGACGACGTCCACCTGAACGAGCCGGACCTTCTCCGGCGGCGCGAGCAGCGCGCCCACCGCGTACAGCCCCGCCACGACCAGCGGCCACACCCCGCCGACCACGCCGGCCAGGTGCAGCAGCACGCCGAGCAGCCCGCCGACGCAGCCGACGAGGTTCTTGGTCGAGCCCAGGTAGCGGATCATTGGTAGCCGCGGATCTCCTGGAACACGTCGCCGAGCGCGGTGGCGCGCGCGTCGAACACCTTGCCGCCGGTCATCGCTGCCACCTGCCCGAGCTCGGCGCTGCTGCCCTCGCCGAACAGCACGGTGAACACGGGGACCTGCCGCAGCGACGCGGGCACCGAGCCGAACGACGCCTGGAACTCGGCCGGGCCCGAGCCGTTCGCGTTCTCGCCGTCGGTCATCAGCACGATCGACGTGAACCGGTCCGGGTCGGCCGCGACCAGCGGCTCCATCACCTCGTACGCGCGCGACAGGCTGTCGTAGATGGCGGTGCCGCCGCCTGCCGCCAGTCCTTCGGCGTACGCCTTGATCGCGGCCAGCTCGGCTCCCGGGTCGCCCTCGGGCAGGCTGAACGTGCGCGGCGTGCCGGGCGTGGTGTTGAACGGCAGCATGGTCACCTCCTCCCGGCTGCGGAACCGGCGGAAGCGGCCGGTGAGCGAGTCGTCCGCGCCGGTCAGCCCGACGAGCGCGGACCGCAGCGACGCGATCCGGTCGCCCGTCATCGAGCCGGACGTGTCCAGCACGTACAGCGTGCGCGACGGCCGCCGGAGCTCGTTGAAGTAGGCCGAGAGCAGGGCGTCGACCGAGTCGCGCGCGGCCGGGAACGGCAGCTCGACCAGGTCGCGCACGGCGAACCGGGAGTCCGGGTCGACGCCCGGCACGACCGGCCGCCGGTGCGTGGTCTCCATGATCCTGCGCTGCACGTCCGGCGTGCGCAGGTGGTCGGTGAGGCGTTGGTGCGCGTCACGCGCGTCGTCGCCGGAGTCGGCCAGCAGGGTCAGCGGGTAGTCCGCGGCGACCACGCCGTCGGCCGGGTAGACCAGCGTCAGCGGTTCGGGCAGGGTGCCGGCGGCGTTCATGGACAGCAGCACGGACTCGTAGTTGATCAGCCCGTCGACCTGCGCGCCGGGGTCCTGACCGGTGGCGCGGCGCTGGTAGGCCTCCGACAGCCAGCCCGACGACCCGGCGGACAGCGACTGCGCGGCGAAGAAGCTCTTGAGCTGCGGTGTCACCGCCGCGATCTGGGCCGCGTCCACCGCGTTGCCCGCGCCCGCCAACGCCGACGCGACACCCACCAGCGCGGAGAAGCCCGAGTTCGACGCCGACGGGTCGGTCATGCCGTAGCTGAACGCCTTGCGCCCGGCCTGCTCGGCGATCTCGCCCCAGCCGACCCGGCGGTCCGCCCACCCGAGCCGCTTCGCCGCCGACGTCGACAGGCCGAGCACCACCGGCGAGCTCATGACCTTGACCTGGTTGCCGAGCCGCTTCGCGGCCTCCGGGATGCCCGCCGGGTAGCGGTTGGAGGAGAACCAGACGGCGTCGTACTTACCGTCGACCTCGCCCTTCGCCAACGCCTCGGCGCCTTCCAGCGTGCCGGTGAAGGTGAACTCCACCGAGACGCCGGTGGCCTTGGCCGCCTCGTCGAGCACGGGCTGCAGGTCGGTCAGCTCGCTGCCCGCGAGCACGCGCAGGACACCGGGGCGCGGCGGGCCGGCGGGTTGCGCCGGGTCGCGTTCCGCGTCACCGGTGCAGCCCGCGACCACCAGCACCGCGGCGAGCACGATCGCTGTCCTCATCGGTCCCCCTCGACCGCCGTCGCGTCGTGCGAACGGCGCAAGTACTCTTCCGCGCGGCGGATCTCCCCCGACAGCGACTCGACCGTGACGGCCATCGTGCGCACCGCGTCCGCCCGGTAGCCGTCGACCGCGTCGATCGCCGCGTAGATCCGGTCGAACGACGCGCGGATCGTCCCGACCGCGACGGCAGGGTCGCTGCTCGCCCGGCGGATCTGGGCCCCCTGCAGGTCCAGCAGCTCGGTGTTGGCCCGGATCAGGCCGTCCGTGGTGGCCTGCAAGGCGGCGACCTCGTCCAGCACGTCCCGCTGGTCGGCCAGCGCGCCGCTGACCAGCAGGGCGATCCGCAACGCGGCCACGGTCGTGGTCACCGCGCGTTCCACGCCCCGGATCAGCTCGTCGTTGTTGCGCCGCACCAGGTCCAGCGCCAGGTAGCCCTGGGCGCTCACGGCGAGCTGCGTCAGCAGGTCCTGGTGGCGTTGCCGGATCGGGTGCAGCACGTCCGCGCGCAACGCCTGCGCCCGGGCCGGGTCGGTCAGGTCGAACACCCCGGCCTGCCGGTCGATCGCCGCGTCCACGGCCTCGGCGAACGCGGCGGCCTCGGCCAGCTTGCCCATGGCCCGCCACAGCCGCTCCCGCTCGCCCTTGATGGCGGCGTTGTCGCGGCGCAGCACGTCCTGCCGGTGGCGCAGGTCGACCACCAGGGCGTTCACCGGCTCGCCGGCGGCGCGGTAGCGGTCGAGCGCCTTCTTGGCCGCGTTGGCGACGGGGAAGACCTTGAGCAGCTTGCGGCCGGTGATCGGCAGCTTCGCCGGGTCCAGTTCGGCGACGGTGCGGCGCAGGCCGGACAGCGACGTGGTGACGTGCACCTGCGGCGAGTCGTCGCGCAGGGCGCGGGCCGAGCGGTCCAGCATCGCGCCCGCCACCCCCGCCGCCGCGCGCATGTCCGCCTCGCCGACGGCGAGCACGTCGTCCAGCACGGCGGTGAACTCCGGTGACCGCACGTCCAGCTCGCGCAGGCGTTCGGCGAACCGCTCGGCGCGGCGGGTGACGTCCTCGCGCACGTCGTCGCCGAGCGCGATCAGGCCGGCGGCGCGCTCGACCGGGACCGGCGCGACGGGTTCGGGCGGGGTGAGGGTGAACTCGTCCATCACGCGGCGACCGCGTCGAGCAGGCGTTCCAGCGTCTCGAACGACGGCGGCTCGACCGCGTCCACCAGGTCGGCGGGCGCCTTGTCCCCCACCACGTCGGCGAACACGCGCGGGTCGGAGGTGCGGAAGCCGAACGTGGCGGCGAGCCTGGCCAGCTCGGGGTCGGTGCTCAGCAACCGGCCGACCTGGTCCCCCTTGTCCGACAACGGGACCAGCGTGTGCTTGGAGTAGACCGTCGGCGCGAGGTAGAGCAGGCGCATGTCGGCGCGGATCGAGCCGTCGGCGCGCAGCACCCGGTCGAGGTACTGGGACTCGTAGATCAGCGCCAGCGGCGTCTTGCCCATGCCTGCCGCGAGGTAGTCCTCGAACGGCCCCTCGGTGCTGTTCTGCGTGTAGCCCTGGTCGCGGAACAGCCTGGCGACGTCCGGCAGCACGGCCGCCTCCTGCTCGGGCGTGCCGACCACGGTGTTGCCGTTGGCCACGAACGACACGATCGACAGGTACATCGCGGCGGAGTTGGACTCGCCGGGGTTGGTCGTGGTGACGAGGACGTTCTTGCGGGCCGGGTAGGCGGTGTTGCCGGGCAGCTGGTCCCAGCGCGTGCCCGCCTTGGTCAGCTCCAGGTACCTGGCCACGTCGAGCACCCGGTAGTCGCCCGCGCCCTTCTTCACCACGCCGGCGGCTTCGAGCAGCGTCACGATCGGCTCGAAGGTCGCCACCGCCATCGGCGACTGGAACGGCGTGTACGCGGCCGTCGTCTTGCGGTCGCGCTGGATGCGTTGCGCGGCGGGCGAGGACGACGGGAACGCGAACTCGTACTTGCCGAGGTCGACCGAGGTGGCGATCTGGCGGGATCCGGCCGTGTCCACCTCGACCTTCAAGCCGTGCGCGGCGAACGCGTCGACCACCCGCCGGTCGCTGAAGAACGCCAGCTTCTCCGACCCGATGACCCCGCGCACGGTGGTCAACCCACTCTGCGCACCGCCCTCCGCGTCGTCCGAACGGCCCCACACGACCACCGCGACGACAGCGGCCAACAACACCACGGCCAAGCCGATGGACAACCGGCGCTTCACTTGACCCGCTCACCCCCGTGTTCCACCGAGATCATGTCGCCCGCTCGACTCGTTTGACGCGCGAAGCGGCGATCACCGGGCGAACGGTTGGTGAACGGAAGGTGTGGATCTCGCGTACACGGCGGCGACCAGGGTCACCGCGCACGCGGCGTACGCGGTCGTGCGCGCAGAGGTGAGCTCGGCCAGCGCCGGCCCGGCCAGCGCGCCGACGAACGTCGCCACCGCCTCGCCGGTGAACAGCACCGCGCCGACCCGTCCCAGCACCTCGGCGGGCGTCACCCGTTGCAGGGCGGTCTGCGTGACGACCAGGGCCGCCGATCCCGACAACCCGATCAGCACGGCGGCGGGCAGGGCGGCCGTCAGCGACGCCGAGCCGAACAGCAGCGCGAAGCCCACCGACGTGACGGCGAGCGCTCCCGCCAGCAGCGGGCCCGACCTCACGCGGTCGACCAGGACGCGGGTCGCGGGCGCGCCGAGCAGGAACCCGACGCCGAGCCCGGACATCACCAGCCCTACCGGTCCGGCGCCACCGAGCGCGGTCAGGCCGAACGGCACCAGCAGCGCGCTGAGGGAGGCGTTGGCGGCCAGGAAGACCGTGCTGACGACGAAGAGCGCCTTGGCCGTTCGATCAGATCGCAGGAACGCGAGCCCTTCGCGGAGTTCCCGGCCGACACCGGATCCCCTGCTGGCGCGCGCACGCCGGGACATCGACGCGATCAACACGGCCGAGACCAGGTAGCTCGCCGCATCCGCCACCACGAGCGCGGGGAAGCCCACCAGCGCCATCGACGCGCCGCCCAGCGGTGCGCCGACGAGCCGTGCCACGCCGTCGGTGAGGGAGTTCAGGGCGTTGGCCCCGCTCAGCGCCCTGCCTGTGCCGACCACGACAGGGGTGTGCGCCTGGGCCGCCGGTCGGAACACCACCGTGCCCGTGCTCTCCGCGACCAGCGCGACGTAGACCAGCCAGAGGTCGCCGGGATCACGGGCGAACAGCAGCAGGAGCACGGCGGCGGCCCGCAGCGCTTCCGCCGCGACCATCGCCCGTCGGCGGTCCCACCGGTCGACCAGCACCCCGGCGACCGGTCCCAGCAGCGCCGGGGGCAGGAACTCCGCCGCCAGCGCCAGGCCGGCCGCCATCACCGAACCGGTGAGTTGGAAGACGTGCGCCGGCACCGCGACCACGAGCAGCCAGGTGCCGAACACGCTGACCGTCCGTGCCGCCCAGAGCAGCCTGAAGTCGCGCACGCGCAGAGCAGTCATCACCCGATGACTATCTCCAGAAGATAGCTATCAGGGATAGTGTTCTGACAGAATTGGTCCCGTGGGACACGAACTCGGTCGACGACTACGAGCGCTGCGTGCCGCGAGCGGGCGCACGGTGGCCGCGGTCGCCGCCGACGCGGGCCTGTCCGTGCCGTACGTGGCGAACCTGGAGAACGGCCGGGGCAACCCGACCACCGACGCGCTCACCCGGCTGGCCAGGGCCCTGGGCACCGAGCTGACCATCGGGTTCGCCGACGACCGCCCGACGCCGCCGGCGGTCGAACTGCCCGCCGCGCTGGTCCGCCTCGGCCGCACCACCAGGTTCCGCCGCGACGTCCGCGCCCTGGCCGAGGCGACCGGGCAGGACGACGCCGAGCTGGCCGGACGGCTGCTGGACACCCTGGCCCGCCTGTCCGCCCTCACCGGACGCGACCTCACCGGGCCGGACTGGCTGCGGTTGCTCGACGCCCTGCTGCTCGTCGCCGTGCACCCCGACCCGGGTGAGGAGGCTCAGTAGGCCATGAACAGGATCTCGTCGCGCGAGTAGTCGTGGCCCGGGTGGTTCTCCTTGAGGTGCTGCTGGGTCTTGGCCACCAGGTCGTCCTCGTCCTGACCCGTGATGTGCTCGCCGCAGGGGCAGGTGATGTTCCGCTTCATCGCAATCCTCCGGTGGTGATCTCTCTCCACCGACTCTACTGAAGGTAACGGCGTTGTCGAACGATCGAGTTCGGCACCGCCCTCACCACGTCGCGTGCAGCAGGCCACCAAGCGGTGGTTCTCGGGCGTGCCACCGCCGGCACCGGGTGCGAACCCGCGCCGGGTGCGGCTGCACGTGATCCCGCTGCCCGGCTTCGGCGCGGTCAAGGGCGTGTTCCGGCAGCTCGCGGAGGACTGGCAGTCGTGGCGTGAGCGGTGAACCGGCCGAGGCCGGCGTCGCGGTAAGCCGAACGGGTGGCCGGCCGGGACGACACGGGGGTGGTCCCGCCGGCGTCGTTGCCGTGAGACCACCCCCGGCCGAGGCGTCAGCCCGCGTACGCCTCGAACTCGGCGAGCTGGGCGGCGGGCCAGCCGGTGTTGCCGGTGAACGTCAGCCGCAGGTAGCGGTGGTCGGCCGAGACCGGGATGCTCACCTGGTTGCCGGACGCCGGGTCGAACCGGAAGCCGGCCGATGCCACGAGCTGCTGGTAGTTGGCGCCGTCCGTGCTGCCGGACACCGACAGCGTCTGCGTCCGGGCGGCCCAGGCGGCGGCCGGCGGGAGCTTCAGCACGATCCGGTTCACCGCGATCCGGCTGCCCAGGTCGACCGTGAACGCCTGCGGGAACGCGTTGTTCGGGCTCTCCCAGTAGGTGTTCGCGTCACCGTCCACCGCGTTGCCGCCGGGGAAGCCGCCGTTGGCCGAGGCCTGGACCGGTTTGCCGCGCGCCACGTTGCCCTGCGGCAGTGGGGACGTCGTGGTGGTGGTCGTGGTCGATGCGTAGGCCTCCAGTTCGGCGAGTTGGGCGGCGGGCCAGGCGGTGTTGCCGGTGAACGTCAGCCGCAGGTGGCGGTAGGCGCCGGAGACGGGGACGGTGACCTGGTTGCCGGACGCGGGGTCGAACCGGAACCCGGTCGACGCCACGAGCTGCTGGTAGGTGGTGCCGTCCGTGCTGCCGGACACGGACAACGTCTGGGTGCGCGCTTCCCACGCGGTGGGCGGTGGGAGCTTGAGCACCACCCGGCCGAGGGCCTCCGACCGTCCCAGGTCGACGGTCAGCGACTGCGGGAACTGGTTGTTCGCGCTCTCCCAGTAGGTGTTCGCGTCACCGTCCACGGCTTGGGCGGCCGGGAAGCCGCCGTTGGCGGTGGACGCGCTGACCGCCTTGCCCCTGGCCAGGTTGCCGCCCGGCGGCACGGTGGTGGTGGTCGTCGTCGTGGTCGTGCTGGTCGGCGGGGTGGTCGGGTCGGTGTAGATCGGGTCCGGCCACGGGCCGCAGTACGACGGGCCGTCCCAGCCGGAGTTGCCCGCGCCCTTGGTGAGCTGGAAGGCGTTCTCACCCAGGCAGCTGTAGATCCCGGCCCGGCCGAGACCGGTCGCGGTGACGTTGGCGAACGACGCCGAGCCTGGCGACTGGAGCTGGATGCCGAACGTGCCCGCGCCGGTGATCCGCACGCCGTCGAAGTGGACGTTCGTGATCGTGCCGCTGATGAACTGGATGGCCTCGTAGTTGCTGTCGACCAGGTCGGTGTCGGTGACGTCGATCCGGCCGCTCATCGCGCCGTCGCGGGCGTCGAACCACAGCGCGCCCACGCCGAACTGCCAGTTCGAGTCGAGCACACCCGCGCGCAGGGTGGTGTTCCTCGACAGGGTGGTCGTCCCGGACAGGGGCACCGACGAGAAGCGGTTGCCGACGTGGATGCCGCCGCCCTGGTCCTGGGTGTCGGCCACGACGTTCTCGGTGGCGACGTTGTCGCGTCCGCCGTAGATCGCGATGCCGTTGGCCTTCATCGGCACGACCACCGTGTTGCGGCGGATGGTGTTGTCGTGGTCGGCCTGCTGCTCCGACCAGAACGCGATGCCGTCGTCGCTGATGTTGCGGAACAGGTTGTGCTCGATGAGCACGTTGCTGATCCCGCGGTGCAGGTTCATGCCGTCGGCGAGCTGGTCGACGACCTTGTTGCCGCGGATGGTGAGGCCGTCGAACGGGCCGTCCAGCCAGAGGCCGACCTTGGTGTGCTGGAGGAACATCCCGGAGATCACCGAGCCGCCGCCGAGCGCGCCGCCGATGGCGTTGGTCTGGTCGCAGTCGACCCGGTTGGTGACCTCGCCGATGATCGCGAAGTCGTGCAGGCCGACGCGCGTGCTCACGCCGGAGTTGCCGCTCTGGCCGCAGCTCGACGGCTCGCCGAGGCCGTAGAAGCCGACCCGGTCGCCCGCCACGACGCTGTGCCAGTGGCCCGCGCCCCGGACGGTGACCTGGTCGACGGTGAGGTGCTTGGTGACGGTGAACCGGCCGGCCGGGATCCACACCTCGCGGCCGGACGCCTTGGCGGCGGCGATCGCGGCGTCGAAGGCGGCGTTGTCGTTCGAGCCGTCGTTCGGGGTGGCGCCGTGCTCGGTGACGGAGACGGAGTTGGCGGGGCGGGTGGCCGGCGGCGCGACGAGCTCGAAGTCGGCCAGGTCGATCGTGTAGGACGGCGCGGTGTCGCCCGCGTCGACCTGGAGCCTGACCTTCGAGCCCGCGCTGAGGGTGCGGGGGAACAGGGCGCGGGTGGAGTCGTAGAGGTGGTGCGGCTTGCCCTGGTTCGGGTCGTTGGCGTAGGGGTAGCCGCCGTAGCGCCACGCGTACTTCGAGGTGAGCGTGAGGCTGCCGGTCTTCGCGCCGTCGAGGTAGAGCGAGAGGGGCGCGGTGATGCCCGCGCCGCTGTTGCCGTCCGGGATGCTGTAGCGGATGTCGATCGAGTTCGCGGGCTCGGTGAGGGTGAACTCGACGTACTTGCCCTGGCCCGACAGGGTCACGGCGCGGCGGCCGGACGCCTCGCCCTCCAGCGTGCCCTGGCGGCGGCCGGGCCCGATCTTCGCGCCGTTCGTGGCGGCGGTCTCGGCCTCGTGCTCCACGAACGGCACGTCGGCGCCCCGGCCGGGGATCTCGAACGGTGACGTGGCCGCCGCGGCGGCGGCTTGGGCGGCGACCTCGCTCGGTGCGGCGGCGACCGCTATCGCGGCGAGCAGGGAGGTGGCCACCGCCGCCGCGCCGAGCGCCAGGGGACGCCGGAGGGTGGGGTCGACTCGCATGGGTTCAGCCCTTCGTTGGACGGGACCTGCGGGCAGGGATGTCACAGGGTGTGGCGTGGCGCACACCATAAGCAGCACGATCAGGCGTTCGCAAGATGTCTACTGAAAGACGCAAAATCTCGACTAAGCCGGTTCGGGAGTCGGCGAATCGCCCGCTTGCGGCGGGTTTGCGGAAACTTGCGCTGACTTGCGTGAGCCCTTCAGCGGCGTTCGGGCCTCAGTAGGTGCCGCTCAGCTTGCGGTGGTCCCACGAGACCACCGAGGTGGGCGCGAACCGCAGCCCGACCCTTTTCACCGCTTGCGCGGCCACGAACGCGTCCAGGTCCGGGCCGCTGTGCCCGGAGTACCGCGCCGCCACGGCCGCGCCGATGCGGGCGACCTCGGCCTGCTCCTCGACCAGCCGGACGTCGCACTCCATGGTCACGCCGCGCAACTGGTCGTAGGTCTCCCCCGCCTCCGACTGGAGCGTGGCCTCGGGCTTGCGGCGCAGGTTCGCGACCTTCTGCGACGCCCGGTACGTCCAGCCGGCCAGTTCACCGTCCTCCACCACGAACCACAGCGGCACGAGGTGCGGCCTGCCGTTCGGGCCGAGCGTGGCCACCGTGACCACGCGCTGCTCCTCCAGGAACGCGCGCACCTCGTCCGTCGTCATCGTGATCAGGTCCCGGCGCGACATGGCGTCAGGATAGGCGGCTGTCCTCGCGTGGCGCGGCCGAGCCGGGCCCGGCGCTCAGGTCGCCGACGACGCCCTGGTCCAGCAGCGCGAGGAACACGTCCACCAGGTCCGGGTCGAACCGCGCGCCCCGGCCGGCCCGCAGCTCGCGCACCGCCTGCTCGTGCGTCAGCGCGCGCCGGTGCGGCCGGTCGGCGCGCATCGCCGCCCACGCGTCGCACACGGACAGGATCCGCGCCTCGATCCGGATGTTGTCGCGGGTCAGGCCGTTCGGGTAGCCGGCGCCGTCCCACCGCTCGTGGTGCTGGCGGATGACCTCGGCCACCTCGCCGTGGTCGGGCAGCACGCCGACCATCCGCGCGCCGCTGTCGGGGTGCTCGTGCAGCAGGTGCCACTGCTGGTCGGTGAGGGGACCAGACTCGGTGAGCAGGTCGTCGGGCAGCACGATCATGCCGACGTCGAGCAGCCGTCCCGCGCGGTGCGCGTTGTGGATCTCGGCCGGGTTCCGCTTCAGGTGGTCGGCGACGGTGCGCGCCCACTCGGCGATGGCCAGACTGCGCCCGGGACTGGCCACGCGCAGGTCGACCAGGTCCGCGACCTGGTTCAGGTAGTCCACCGCGACGTCCTCCCGGTGTTCGGTGAGCGATGTGCCACCGGCGACCGCCCGGTCCCGGCCGAGGTCCTTGGCCAGGTACAGCGCGCGGTCAGCCGCCGACACCAACGCGGACGCGCTGCCGTAGTGCGGCGCGAACGCGGCGGTGCCGGCGGAGAGCGTAACCGTCACCGATCTACGACCGCTCACGGCGATCGGATGGTGGGAGACGCCGTGCCGCAGCCGTTCCGCGAGGCGGTTGAGGTTGTCGGCGTCCGCACCGGTCGCGATCAGCGCGAACTCCTCGCCGCCGTACCGGGACAGGACCCGGCCGGGCCCGGCGATCGCGCGCAGCCGGTTGGCCACCTCGACCAGCACCCGGTCGCCCGCCGGGTGGCCGAACCGGTCGTTGATCGACTTGAACCGGTCGACGTCGAGGATCACCACGCCCAGCGGGCTGCCGACGCGCTTGGCCCGTGCGACCTCGTCGGCCAGGCGCGCCTCGAAGTAGCGGCGGCTGCGCAGCCGGGTGAGGCTGTCGGTGATGGCGAGCCTGCGCTGGTCGACCGCCAGGCCCGCCAGCCGGGTCGCGGTCAGCGCGAACAGCACCGCGCAGCCCGCCGCGATCACCGGCACGTCCCGGCGCACCCCCTGGGCGTGCTGGACGAGCAGCAGCAGCGGGCCGATCAGCGCGCCGCCGGACAGCAGCGCCAGCCGCGGCCAGCTCAACCGCAGCGCGGGCACGTCCACGGGCTGTGCCATCCGCCCCATCGACGGGTGCAGCGCGCACGCGCCGAGCGCGAGGTTGCCGGCCAGCCAGATCGCGTCCAGGAAGTTGCCCGCCTCGTAGCTCTGGTCCAGGCGCTGCAGCACGTACACCGTGTCGGCGGTGAGGATCGCGACCAGCCACAGCGCGAGCAGCGCGAACGACCCGTCACGCCGGCCGGCGCCGAACAGCAGCCGCAGGGACACCAGCAGCAGCACGAGGTCCATCAGCGGGTAGGCCAGTGACACCATCTCCACCAGCAGCGGCGTGCCGAGGCGGGTCTGCGGGCCGATCACGAACACCCACGACAGCAGGCCCGCGACCACGGTGAGCGAGACCGCGTCGAGCAGGCTGGGCAGGTCGCGGTCGGAGCGGCGCTGCCGGATGAGCATGAGCAGGCCGACCACGACGAGCGGGTAGTGGCCCAGGTAGAACACGTCCGCGACGGAGGGGTAGCTCTTCTCGTCGAGCACGTAGTGCGACATGTAGAACGTGGTGTCCGCCAGGGCGTACACGAGCTGGCTCAGGCCGAGCACGATCCAGGGCGCGCGGGGTTCGGGCCGGTTGCGACGCACGCCCCACCAGACGGCGAATGCGGCGGACGTGCTCACCGCGCAGTAGACGACCACCCGCAGCGGAATCGGGCCGACGAAGATGGGCAGGGCGTAGTAGACCGCGATGGATAACAGACCGAAAGCCAGGTAACCCATCCACAGCTGATGTTGTTTTCCGATCGGGATTCCGCGGTTTTCGACCGACGTGGCTCCGGCGACGCGCAATCCCGGCACTCCCCACTGAGGCAACGCTGACGTTCGACAAGGCGGAGCCATGAGACCGGAAAGGGCGGTCCGCGTCAATCCCTGTTGCCGACTCTTCATCCACGCCGATCGGACACGGGCCGATCCACCGGGTGTCGACCGGCTCTATAGAGTGCCGTATCGATCATGCCCGCCGTCGCCGGTGACGCGCGGGCCCGGACGGAGGGGGAACGATGGCGAAGGATGCGAAAGGCCTGTTGGAGCGGGTGCGCGCGGAGTTGAAGGGTGAGGGCGGCACGAACCGGCTGGTGCCGTTGATCGCCTCCGGCGAGGCGTCGCCGGACGTGTTGAAGGCGTTGGCGGCCGAGGAGCACCGGATCGTCCAGAGCGATTGGCGAGCGTTCCTCACGTTGGCCGCGCAGTCACCGCTGCCGGCGCAGCGCGAGTTCTTCGCGACGGTCGCGGGTGGCGAAGGGCTGGCGCTGGCCAAACTGTCCGATTTCGCCTCCGCGTGCGGTTCGACGCCGGACGACGTGGCCGCCTACCGACCGTTGCCGGGGTGCCAGGCATATCCGTCGTACGTGGCCAGGCTGGCGTTGGACGGCAATCCGCACGACGCGCTCCTCGCGATTCTGGCGAACTTCGCGGAATGGGGCGGCTATTGCGCGACGATCGCCGCCGCGCTGCGCGAGCACTACGGTTTCGACGACGCCGGGTGCGCGTTCTTCGACTTCTTCGCCGAACCGGCGCCGGAGCTGGACGCCCTGGGCCTGCGCGCCCTGGACGCCGTCCTGGCCACCCACTGGTCCCCCACCGCCGCCCTGCCCGCCGCCCACCTCCTGCACTCCTACGAACTGCTGTTCTGGAACACCCTGGCCGACCTCTGACCACCCGCGTGTCGAACCTCCAGGTCCCGCGTGTCGAACCTCCAGGACGGGCGTGTCGAACCTCCGGGTCCCGCGTGTCGAACCTCCAGGACCACTGAGTTCTACGTTCGGGTGCGCGTGACCGTTCAATCGGGGGACCCTGAGCGTTGAACTCGGGGGTCCTGAGCGTTCGACACGCGGGACGCGAGTGTTCGACACGCGCGGGGGTCAGTGGGGGACGGAGGGTTGGGCGTCCCAGTTCTCGGCCAGGTCGGGGCGGCCGAAGAGGTAGCCCTGGGCGTAGGCGCAGCCGGCGTTGCGGAGCCAGTCGGCCTGGGCCTGGGTCTCGATGCCCTCGGCGACGGTGTGCGCGCCCAGGACGTCGGCCAGGTCGATGATGCAGCGCACGACGCCCGCGGTGCGGCCGGTGTCGGAGAGCGCCCCGGTGAACGAGCGGTCGATCTTCACCACGTCGAACGGGTAGCGCTGCAGGTAGCTCAGCGACGAGTAGCCGGTGCCGAAGTCGTCCAACGCCACCCGCACGCCCGTCTCCCGCACCTCCATCAGCCCGCGCATCGCGGCGCCGTCGGCCCACACCGACTCGGTCACCTCGATGGTCAGCCGCTCCGGCGGCAGCCCGGTGGTCTTCAGCACCCGGTCCAACGACGGCAGGAACGCGGGCGCGGACAACTGCCGGGTGGACACGTTCACCGTCACGCCCAGCGCCCGCCCCTGCTCGCGCCACCGCATCGCCTGCTCGCACGCGCCGGCCAGCACCTTGTTGCCCAGCGGCACGATCAGCCCGGTCTCCTCCGCCAGCCCGATGAACTCGCCGGGCCCGAGCAGCCCGTGCCCCGGCCGCTGCCACCGCACCAACGCCTCCGCGCCCGCCGCCGCCGACGTCGCCAGGTCCACGATCGGCTGGTAGTGCAGCACCAGCTGCCCGTCGGACACGGCCGTGCGCAGGTCGGCCTTGTCGCGCTGGCGGGCCAGCACCTGCTCCCCCATCTCCGGCCGGAACAGCCGGATCCGCCCGCCGCCCTCGCGCTTGGCCACGTACATGGCGGTGTCCGCGTCACGCAGCAGCGCCGCGGTCCCGGAGCCCGGTGACGACACCGCGATGCCGACGCTGGCCCGGATCACGGTCTCGTGCCCCAGCCCGGTCAGCGGCCGCGCCAGCTCCGACAGGATGCGGGTGGCCAGCCGCGCCGACTCGCGCACGTCGTGACCCGGCGCGAGGACCGCGAACTCGTCGCCGCCCAGGCGCGCCGCCGTCGCCACGGGTCCGACGGCCCGGCTGATCCGCTCGGCCGCCGACACCAGGTACCAGTCGCCCGCCTCGTGCCCCTCGGCGTCGTTGACCTCCTTGAACCCGTCGAGGTCGATCACCAGCAGGCCCACCGCCTCGCCGGCCAGCAGCGCGCCGTCCACCAGGTGCAGGAAGTGCGTCCGCCCGGCGAGCCCGGTCAGCTCGTCGCGCTCGGCACGGCTGCGCAACGCGTCCTCCAGCTCACGGCGCTTGCTCACGTCCAGCGCGGTGACCAGGGTGTGCCGCTCGGAGACGTGGTCGACCGGCACCGCCTGCACCGCGAGCACACCGGTGGAGCCATCCGGCCGCGTGACCCGGACCTCCACGGCGTCGTCGGTCGAACGGCACCCGTGCGCGCAGTCGGTGATGTCTGGCCCGTGCGGGCACGGCACCCGCCCGGGTCGCGCCGCGGACCAGGACAGCAGCTCACGGGCCCGCTCGTTGTGCAGCCGGGGCGTCCCGTCGGCGTCGACCAGCACGAGCCCGACCGGGCTGGCCCGCACGACGGTCTCGACGGTGCGGTGCGCGTCCTCCACGAGCCGGGCCGAGCGCACGGTCTCGTGCAGCGCCATCGCCGCGACCACCAGGCCCACCAACGGCGTCAAGAGGGACGTGACGAGCGGGCCGGTGACGGTCACGGGCGTGACCGTGATCCACACCGTGCACCCGGTCAGGTACCCGAGCAGCGCGGGCAGCGCCCGCACGGGGAACCGCTCGTCGTCGCCGCGCAGCGCGCGCCGCACCGTCACCGCGAACAGGAAGCCGATGATGGGCTGCGGGCTGGGCAGCACGAACACCGCCCCGTGGGCGACCACGCACTCCACCAGCGCGGCGAGCCAGCTGTCCCGGTTCGGCCGCAGGCGCCACGACAGGAGCACGAGCGGCACCAGCGCGGCGAGCGCCAGGCGGCCGGGTCCGGTGCCCACGAAGAACAGCTGCAGCGTGAACGCCACGGTGGTGACCCAGGAGAAGACCTCGGCCAGCAGCCTGATCCGGCGCAGCGCGGGTCGGCCGGGTGACGAGAGCGGGTCGTCCACCACGGTGCGGGTTGGACGAGCCACGCCCGGTTACCCCCAAGTCAAGCGCGATCGGCTGAACACCCACGCGGGAAGATCGAACTATCCATATCGGTGTTCGCGTTCTCAACCGCCATTCGGGTGAGTCCACTATGGACCGCGACCGGACGGGGTCAGGAACCCGGGGTCGAGCCCTCCGGCGGCTCGCTGTCGGGCAGCGGGTCCGGCGTGGTCTTCGCCAGGTCGGCGGCGACCGCCTTGGCCTCGTCGATCTTGCGCTGGGAGTCGGCCAGCCGCTCGTCCTCCTCCGGTGTCTCCACCCGGAAGTCCTCCACGTTGATCTCGCGTTCGTCGTCGTCGGCCATGTGACCAGGGTTTCCCCGCCTCCCGGGGCCAAACTTGGACACCGGCCGCACGGCGGGTTACCGTCGATAAGAGCCCGCTGGGCCGTAAACCGCCGAGGAGATCCGATGTCGAGCACGACGACCGCGCCGCCCCGCCCGTCCGCGCGGCGACGCGTCACCTTCACGGCGGTGTTGCTCACGGTGACCGCGCTGTTGTTCTGGGTGCCCTGGACGGTCCTGCTGGCGCCGGGGGCGGAGTGGCCCTGGCCGGTGCAGGTGGTCGGCACGGCGTTCTTCGTCGTCACGTCGGTGGCGTTCCCGCTGCTGCTGGTCCGCGCGCACGGCCGCCGCCACTCCGACCGGGCGTCACGGGTCGCGCACCTGGTGCTCGGCGTCGCCTGGGTGTTCTTCGCGTGGTCCGTCATCGCGCACGTCATGCGGCTCGTGCTGGCGGTCGCGGGTGTGGAGAACCCGTTCCGGGCGCGGTTCGTCGCGGTCGCCCTGCTCGTCGTCGGCCTCGCGCTGGTCGGGTACGGGATCCGCGAGGCGCGCCGGGTGCCGCGGGTGAAGCGGACCGAGGTGGTGCTCCCCCGGCTGGACGAGGCGTTCGACGGCCTCACCGTCGCCGTCCTCGCCGACACCCACTACGGCGCGATCGACCGCACGAAGTGGTCGGTGGGCACGGTGGCGGCGGTCAACGCCCTGGAGCCGGACGTGGTCGTGCACGTCGGCGACATCGCGGACGGCACGGTCGAGCAGCGCCGGGGCCAGGCCGCGGCGCTCGGCGACGTCCGGGCCCGGCACCGGTTCTACGTGTCCGGCAACCACGAGTACATCTCCAACGCCCAGGCGTGGCTGGACCACATGGCCGAGTTGGGCTGGACGAGCCTGCACAACCAGCACCGCGTCCTGGAACGCGGCGACGCGCGGCTGGTGTTCGCGGGCGTGGACGACGTCACGGGCGCGCACTCCGGCGAGGCGGGACACGGCGCGGACCTCGACGCGGCGCTCGCGGGCACCCGTGGCGACGACCCGGTGGTGCTGCTGGCCCACCAGCCGAGCGAGATCCCCAAGGGCGTCGCGGCGGGCGTGGACCTCCAGCTGTCCGGGCACACGCACGGTGGCCAGATCTGGCCGTTCCACCTGCTGGTGCGGTTGCAGCAGCCGGTGCTGGCCGGGCTGAGCCGGCACGGCGAGCGCACGCGGCTCTACACCAGCCGGGGCGCGGGGTTCTGGGGCCCGCCGCTGCGCGTCTTCGCGCCGAGCGAGATCTCGTTGCTCACGCTGCGCACCGGTTGATCCACGGTCCGTGTGGGCCCTGAGGACTTCGGCCCTACCCACACAGGTGGATGACCCACACGAACGGGTGAGCGCCGTTGTCGGTCGCACCGCGTAGTCGCACGCTCGGCAGCAGAGGGACGGCCGGTCGTGGCAACGGTCACGACACCGTGGGGGGACCTCGGCACCACCCGACGCCGCCGAAGGACTGCCATGAACGACCTCTCCCGCCGTGACGTGCTCCGCCACGGCGCGACCGCCGCCCTGATCGCCGTCACCGCCACCGGTTTCGCCGGCCTCGCCTCGTCCGGCGCCACCGCGGGCACCAGCAGGCTCGCCGCCGATCCGCGTGACTTCGACGAGAACTACAAGGGCAAGAGGATCAAGGGCGAGCACGACAAGGAGCACGGCCGGCACCAGGTCCACATCAACGGCAGGAAGCTCGGGGTCGTGCAGGTCGAGCTGCCCGTCGGGCCCGACTCGGCCGAGACCTACACCGCGGTGCTCAGCACGCTCAACCACTTCGACCCCGTCCCGCTGGACGAGGGGAACAACCGGGACGGCCTCAAGAAGCTGGCGAAGCTCGCCGTGGACCAGCTCGGCGACCAGGAGCTGACCCACGACGCCGACCACGGGCACCGCTGACCGGCGCTCGACCGCCCGAGAGGAACGAGCCCATGGGCACCCGCAAGAGCGTGGCCGCGCTGACCGCCACCGAGAAGTCCGACTTCGTCGCCGCCGTGAAGGCCCTGAAGGCGAAGACCGGCGACCGCAACTACGACTGGTTCGTGCGCACCCACATGACGTACTTCAGCACCGTCGACGGCCACAACTACGCGCACCAGTCGGCGTCGTTCCTGCCGTGGCACCGGCGGTACCTGCTGGAGCTGGAGAACGCCCTCAAGGCGATCAACCCGGCGGTGAACCTGCCCTACTGGAACTGGACGGCCAACCGCTCCACCACCGGCGCGCCCTTCACCTCCGACTTCATGGGCGGCAACGGCTCGGGCGGCAACGGTCCCGTCGTCAGCGGTCCGTTCGCCGGGTCGGCGAACTGGCGCATCAACGTCAGCGCCACGACCTCGACGTCGCTGCGGCGGGCGATGACGCTGCGCGGCTCGCTGCCCACGTCCTCCGACGTCGACACCGTCATGGGCGTGTCGACCTACGACGTGTCGCCGTGGAACTCCGCCTCCAGCGCCGGCATGCGCAACCGCGCGGAGGGCGGACTGTCGCCGAACCTGCACAACCGCGTCCACGTGTGGGTCGGCGGGCACATGGCGCAGACCGACTCGCCGAACGACCCGGTGTTCTTCCTGCACCACTGCCACATCGACCGGCTCTGGTCGCGCTGGCAGGAGCGCTGGGGTTTCGGCTCCGACCGGTACCAGCCCGGCGGTGGCGTCGCGAACGTGGTCGACGTCGACGAGGCGCTGCAACCCTGGGGGGTCACCGTGGCGTCCACCCTGGACCACCGCGGCAGCTACACCTACGCCTGACCGACGCGACCGGGCATGATCTCCCGGTGGACGTTCTGGTGGTGGGTGCGAGCGGGTTGGTCGGGCAGCACGTCGTGGGGCGGTTGCGGGACCGGGGGCACGGGGTGACGGCGGTCGCGCGGACCGCGCGGGACGGCGTGGACCACGCCGTCGACGTCACGAAGGCGACGCAGGCGGAGTTCCGGGCGCTGCTGGCGGGCCACGACGGGGTGGTGTTCGCGGCCGGGGCGGACGACCGGGAGGTGCCGCGCAGGCCCGCGTACCCGGTGTTCCACCGGGGCAACGTCGCACCGGTCGAACGCCTGCTCGCCGCCGCGCGCGAGGAGGGCCTGACCCGGGCCGCGGTGATCGGGTCGTACTACACGCACTTCCACCGCCTGCACCCCGAGTGGGGGCTCGCCGACCGGCACCCGTACGTCCGCAGCCGGGTCGAGCAGGCGCGGGCGGGCCGTGCGGCGGCCGGGCCGGACCTGCCGGTGGCGGTGCTGGAGCTGCCGTTCGTGTTCGGGCGCGCCGGCGACCGGCTGCCGAACTGGGCGGGCCCGCTGGACCAGTGGGCCCGGTCGCGGTCGCCACTGCTGGCGCCGCCCGGGGGCAGTGCCGCCACCACGGCCGCGCACGTCGCCGAGGTGGTGGTCGACGCGCTGGAACGGGCGTCCGGTGAGGACCTCCCGGTGGCGCTGGAGAACCTGGCGTGGCCGGACCTGATCGGCCGCATCGCGACCGCCACGGGCCACCCCCGCCCGGTCCGCCGGCTGCCGGGGGCGGTGGTGCGGGTGGCGTTGCGGCTGACCGGGCTGGTGCAACGGGTGCGGGGCCTGCAGTCCGGGTTGGACCCGGCGCACGCGGGTGCGCTGCTGCTGCGGGAACTGTTCGTCACGCCGAGCCGGCCCGGGTCGGTGGACGACGCGCTGGCCGAGACGTTCCCCCGGGACCGGCGGGCGTAGAGCCGCACGCCCGTCGCCGACCCGGGAGGAACGGCACGCGCGCTCAGCCGACCGGCTCCGCGCGGCGTGAGCGGGACCGCGCCGACAGGCCGAGGACCACGCCGACCACGCCGAGCACGAGGGCGATGGCGCCGCCGGCCACGCCGTTGCCGCTGCCCAGGCCGCCGGTCGCGACCGCCAGGTTCACCACGCCGTTGACCGCGCCGACCAACCCCGCCACCACGGCCACGAGGGCGCCCCTCCGGCCGCTGTCGCCGGTGCGGCGGGAAAGGCGCCGCCGTGCCAGCACACCCACGACGACGGCGGCCAGCGACACCAGCGCGGCGATGCTGGCCCAGATCCGCCTGGGGGTTCCGACGAAGTTGCCGACACCCTGGTCCGCGCACTCCCCCGGGCTCGAGCAGACTTGGTCGGCCGCCGACGCGGCGAGCGTGAACAGGACGGACATGAGGTTCTCCTTGTGGATGCGTCGATCCGAACGTCGCGGTGATCATGTCCGCCGGACCCGCCTCCGGTCGTCCTGCCGACGTGGACTCTTCGCCCTGCCACGGCTGCCGCAGGAGCCCCGGGAGTACCGCGTCCGCGGTAGTCGATTGATCATCCGCACGCAGGACTCGCCCCTGCGGGCGTCCGGCTAGGGTGCCCGCATGAGCACCGGACGGTCGGGTCTTCGGGCCGCTGTCGGAGACTGGGTGATCGCCTGCGGGGTGGCGGCGATCCTCCTGGTGACCGGACTTTCCCAGCGGCACCCGGCGACGAGTCCCACCGTGCTCGGCTACGCGCTCCTCGCGGCGGGCGGTCTGGCGCTGGCCGCGCGCCGCCGGGCTCCGATCACCGTCCTGGCCGTCACCGGGTCGACCGCGGTCGGGTACCAGGCCTTGGGTTTCGACGTGGCGGCCGTCGCCTACCTGATCGCGGTGTACACCGCGATGCGGGCCGGGCACCGCGTCGCCGTGGTGGCGGGATCCGCGGCCCTGCTGCTCGTGCTGCCGTTCGCGGTCATGGTGTCCGCACCGGACGAGTCCGCGGGTGAGGCGTTCGCCCAGGCCCGGGGCGTCCTGGAGCTGGCGTGGCTGATCGCGGCGGCCGCCGCGGGCGAAGCGCTGCGCCAGGCCGAGCGCCGGGCGGACGAAGCCGAGCGCACCCGTGAGGAGACCGCGCGGCGTCGTGCCGACGAGGAGCGGCTGCACATCGCGCGGGAGCTGCACGACTCGCTCACCCACCAGATCTCCGTGATCAAGGTGCAGGCGGAGGTCGCGGTCCACCTGGCCGGCAGGCGGGGCGAGCAGGTGCCGGAGGCGCTGCTGGCGATCCGGGAGGCCGGGCGTGAGGCGGCACGGGAGCTGCGCGCGACGCTGGAGGCGCTGCGCGACGACACGAACCCGGACGGCGGGAACCCGCCGTACGGGCTGGAGCAGGTCCCGGAACTGGTGCAACGGGCGCGGACGAGCGGCTTGGACGCGAAGCTGACGATCGAGGGCCACCGCGACGGCGTGCCGGCCGCGGTGGGGCGGGCCGCGTACCGGATCGTCCAGGAGTCGCTGACGAACATCGCCCGTCACGCCGCCGCGGCCACCGCCTCGGTCCGGATCGACCACCGCCCCGACGCCCTGGTCATCCGGGTCGACGACGACGGCCGGGCCAGGCCGGGGACCACGCCCGTGCCCGGTGTGGGGCTGCTGGGGATGCGCGAACGCGTCACCGCCCTCGGCGGCAGCCTGCGTGCGGCTCCACGGCGCGAGGGCGGCTTCACCGTCCACGCCGAACTGCCCGTGGAGCGGACGCCGTGATCCGGGTCCTGCTGGTGGACGACCAGCCGCTCATCCGCAGCGGGTTCCGCGCGCTGCTCGACATCGAGGACGACATCGAGGTGGTGGCCGAGGCCGCCGACGGCAGCCAGGCGCTGGCACTGGTCCGGGAGCACCTGCCCGACATCGTGCTCATCGACGTGCAGATGCCGGTCATGGACGGCATCGAGGCGACCCGGCGCATCGCCGCGGACCCGGCCCTGGCCTCGGTGCACGTGGTCGTCCTGACCAACTACGGCCTGGACGAGTACGTCTTCAACGCGTTGCGCGCCGGCGCGGCGGGGTTCCTCGTCAAGGACATCGAGCCGGAGGACTTCCTGCACTCGGTCAGGGTGGCCGCGCGCGGCGACGCCCTGCTCGCGCCGTCCATCACCCGCAAGCTGATCGACCGGTACGTCACCCAGCCGCTCACCACCGGCCGCGACGCGGGGCTGGAGGAGCTGACCAACCGCGAGCGCGAGGCCGTCGCGCTGGTCGCGCAGGGCCTGTCGAACGACGACGTCGCCGACCGCATGGTGATCAGCCCGCTGACCGCGAAGACCCACGTCAACCGGGCCATGACCAAGCTCGGCGCGCGCGACCGCGCGCAGCTCGTGGTCTTCGCCTACGAATCCGGTCTGGTGGGCCGGCGCGACTCCTGACGTCCGCGCGCGGGGCGTCAGTACGCGCGGTGCCCGGTCTGCGGCGGGTCGTAGTCGTAGTCGTCCTCGGGCACGTCGAACGGCAGGGGCCGGTTGGTCCACGAGTCCACGACCACGACGATGACGGCGCAGACGAGGACGACGACGCCGACCCAGGCCAGGCCACCCCAGATCAGGATGCCCGCGATCAGCACCAGCGGCAGGACCATGAACAAGCAGAACGGGTCCACTCGCCCGAAATGCCGCCGTCCTCCGGAACTCGCCATCTACGCCCTCCCAGTCAAGCGCCTCCCCGGGTGAACTTACGCGACGGGTCGCGCGCCCCGGTCAACCGGGCGGCCACGCCCCGCGCTGTTCGCGGCCGGGATGCCGGCCTCGGGCGCGTTCGAGGACCGTGCCGGGCACGGCCGGGATGATCATGCCGGCTCCGGGTCGCTCGGAATACGAAGATCACGCTATTCCGCAGACGCGGCGTTAGACTGCTCAGCGTGCCGAATCTGCGGATCAGCGATGCCGCCGCCCTGCTCGGGGTGAGCGACGACACCGTGCGCCGGTGGATCGAGCAGGGACGCCTGGCCGAGGTGCAGCTCGACAGCGGGCGCAAGGGTGTGGACGGCCGGGAGCTGGCGGAGCTCGCCCAACGCCTCGCCGACGCGCCCGAGCCGGGCGTGACGGTGGCCGCGTCGGCGCGCAACCGGATGCGCGGGATCGTCACGCGCGTGGTCAAGGACGGGGTGATGGCGCAGGTGGAGCTGCAGGCGGGTCCGTTCCGGGTGGTGTCGCTGATGAGCCGCGACTCGGCCGACGAGCTGGGCTTGGAGGTCGGGAGCGTGGCGGTCGCGTCGATCAAGTCCACGCACGTCGTGGTCGAGATCCCGGAGGCGTGATGCGGGCGTTCGCGCTGGTGGCGTTGTTGCTGGTGGCCGGGTGCGGCACGGCGGGCACCGCGGGCACCGCGGTCGACGGGCGGGTCACGGTGTTCGCGGCGGCGTCGTTGACCGGCACGTTCGAACAGCTGGGCGAGGAGTTCGAGGCGGCCAACCCGGGCGTGGACGTGGTGTTCAACTTCGGCGGCAGCTCGGGGTTGGCGCAGCAGATCGCGCAGGGCGCGCCGGCGGACGTGTTCGCCTCGGCCGCGCCCGCGAACATGGCGCAGGTCGCCGACGCGGGGGGCACCGCCGCCGAGCCCGTGACGTTCGCGCGCAACCGGTTGGAGATCGCCGTGCCGGCGGGCAACCCGGCCGGGATCACCGGGCTCGCGGACTTCGCCGACGCCGACGCCAAGATCGCGTTGTGCGCGGAGCAGGTGCCGTGCGGCGCGGCGGCGAAGCGGGCGTTCGAGGCCGCGGGGGTGACGGCCCGGCCGGACACCGTGGAGCAGGACGTGAAGGCGGTGCTGACCAAGGTGCGGCTCGGCGAGGTGGATGCCGCCCTGGTGTACCGGACGGACGTGCGGTCGGCCGGTGGCGACGTCGAGGGCATCGAGTTCCCGGAAGCCGACCGCACGGTCAACGACTACCCGATCGCGCCGCTGGCCAAGGCGCGCAACGCCGCCGGGGCGCGGGCGTTCGTGGACTTCGTGCGGTCCGACCGGGGCCGGGCGGTGCTGGCCGAGGCCGGGTTCGAGGCGCCGTGACCCCGACCCGCCGCCGGGCCGGTGGCCGGTTGCCGGTGGCGCTGGTGCTGCCGGCCGTGGTAGGGCTCGCGTTCCTGCTCGTCCCGCTGGTCGGCCTGCTGGTGCGCGCGCCCTGGGGCACGCTGCCGTCGCGGCTGCTCGACGCGTCGGTCGGCGAGGCGCTGCGGTTGTCGTTGGTGTGCGCGAGCCTGGCGACGGTGCTGTGCCTGGTGCTGGGCGTGCCGCTGGCATGGCTGCTGGCGCGCGGCGACGTGCCGGGGCGGGGTGTGCTGCGGGCGTTGGTGACGGTGCCGCTGGTGCTGCCGCCGGTGGTGGGCGGGGTGGCGTTGCTGTTCGTGCTCGGCCGGCGCGGTCTCGTCGGGCAGTACCTGGACGCGTGGTTCGGCGTCTCGCTGCCGTTCACGACCGCCGGGGTGGTGCTGGCGGAGGCGTTCGTGGCGATGCCGTTCCTGGTCATCTCGGTGGAGGGCGCGTTGCGCGCGGCCGATCCGCGCTACGAGGAGGCCGCCGCGACGTTGGGCGCGTCGCGCTGGCTGGCGTTCCGGCGGGTGACGCTGCCGTCGATCCTGCCGGGCGTCGTCGCGGGCACGGTGCTGTGCTGGGCGCGGGCGTTGGGCGAGTTCGGGGCCACCATCACGTTCGCGGGCAACTTCCCCGGCGAGACGACGACCATGCCGTTGGCCGTGTACCTGGCCCTGGAGACCGACCCGGACGCGGCGATCGTGCTGAGCGTGGTGCTGCTGCTGGTGTCCGTCGGCGTGCTGGCCGCGTTGCGCGACCGGTGGATCAGCGGGCCGTCATGACGCTGCACGCCGACCTGAGGGTGACCCGCGGCGCGTTCCGGCTGGCCGCGGAACTGGCGGTGGAGCCGGGCGAGGTGGTCGCCCTGCTCGGCCCGAACGGCGCGGGCAAGAGCACCGCGCTGCGAGCCCTGGCCGGGCTGCTGCCGTTGACCGGCGGTCACATCCGGCTGGGCGGGGACACGTGGGACGCGCCGCCGGGGGTGTTCCGGCCCGCCGAACGGCGTCCGATCGGCGTGGTGTTCCAGGACTACCTGCTGTTCGCGCACCTGTCCGCGCTGGAGAACGTCGCGTTCGGACTGCGTGCGCGCGGTGTCGGGCGTGCGGCGGCACGTCAGGAGGCCGCGCGGTGGCTGGACCGCGTCGGGCTGGCGGCCCACGCCAAGGCCAGGCCGCGCACGCTGTCGGGCGGGCAGGCGCAACGCGTGGCGCTGGCCCGTGCCCTGGCCACCGGCCCGGACCTGCTGCTGCTGGACGAGCCGCTGGCCGCGCTCGACGCCGCCACCCGGCTGCACGTGCGCGCCGAGCTCGGCCGCCACCTGCGCGACTACCCGGGCCACACGCTGCTCGTCACGCACGACCCGCTGGACGCGATGGTGCTGGCCGACCGGCTGGTGGTGCTGGAGCAGGGCGAGGTCGTGCAGGAGGGCACGCCGACCGAGGTGGCCCGCCGACCGCGCACCGACTACGTCGCCGACCTGGTCGGCCTCAACCTGTACCGCGGCACGGCGCACGGCACGTCCGTGTCGTTGGACGCCGGCGGCACGTTCACCGTGGCGACGCCGGCGACCGGGCCGGTGCACGTGGTGTTCCCGCCCACCGCCGTCGGCCTGCACCCCGAGCACCCGACCGGCAGCCCGCGCAACGCGTGGCGCGTCACCGTGGCCGGGGTCGAGCAGCACGCGCACACCACCCGCGTGCGGCTGGACGGCGTGCCGCCCGTGCTGGCCGACGTCACCACGGCGACCGTCGCCGACCTCCGGCTCCGGCCGGGTGACGAGCTGTGGGCCGCCGTCAAGGCGACCGAGGTGCGCGCGTACCCGTCCTGAATGTTGTGAGTGACCAACCACTCTCTCGTGCTTTGCACGCTTGACAACTTCGAGACAGTCAGCGTTGACTAGGTAGTGAGTGACTGACCACTCACACATGGAGGAAGCGATGAGCCAGCAATCCGCCGAGCAGGTCCTCGAAGTCGTGCTGCCGGGCGCGGTCGAGCCCGACGGCCTCGTCCTGCGCCGCCGCGACCGCCCCGTCCCGGCGCACGGCCAGGCGCTGGTCCGCGTCGAGGCCTCCGGGGTGTCGTTCGCCGAGCAGCAGATGCGCCGCGCCAAGTACTACGACCAGCCGGCGTTCCCGTTCGTGCCGGGCTACGACCTGGTCGGCACCGTCGCCGAGGTCGGTCCCGGGGTGGACGCGGCGCTGGTCGGCGGGCGGTTCGCGGCGCTGACCAAGGTCGGCGGCTGGGCCAGCCACGCGCTGGTCGACGCGGCGGACCTGGTGCCGGTGCCCGACGGCGTCGACCCGGCCGAGGCGGAGACGTTCGTGGTCAACGGCCTGACGGCGTGGCGGATGCTGCACGGCTCCGCGAAGGTGGCCGCGGGTCAGACCGTGCTGGTGCACGGCGTGAACGGCGGCGTCGGCTCGACGTTGGCGCAACTGGCCCGGCTGGCCGGCGCGCGGGTGATCGGCACCGCCTCGCCCCGGCACCACGACGCCGTCCGCGAGCTGGGCGTGATCCCGATCGACTACCGCGACGCCGACCTGCCCGCCAAGGTCCGCGCGCTCGCGCCGAACGGCGTGGACGCGGTGTTCGACCACGTCGGCGGGCCCGGCATCGTGGACTCGTACCGGCTGCTCGCGCCGCGCGGCACCCTGGTCGCCTACGGTTCCGCGTCCAGCCGCGACCGCCGGGGCTCGGCGCGCGTGGCGGTCCTCAAGCTCTTCGTGCGCCTGCTGTGGTGGAACGCCCTGCCCAACGGCCGCGGCGCGAGCTTCTTCGACATCTGGGCGGGCAAGCGGGATGCCGCGAAGTTCCGCGCCCGCGTGGCCCGCGACCTGGGTTCGGTCTTCGCGCTGCTCGCCGACGGCTCGCTGCGGGCGCAGATCGCGGCACGGGTGCCGCTGGAGCGGGTGTCGGACGCGGTGCGGCTGGCCGAGTCCGGCACGATCACCGGCAAGGTCGTGCTGGTGCCGTGATCGCGGCCCGGCGCGGGGTTGACCTGGAGTGCGCTCCAGCCGCTAGCGTCGGAGCGCGCAGCAGGCGGAGAACGGAGCGGGACATGCGATTGGGCGTGCACATCACCAAGTTCAACCAGGACCCGGCGCGACTGGGTGCGGGGTTGGCGGCCACCGCCGAGGCGGTGGAGGCGGCCGGGGTCGGCTGGTTGTCGGTCATGGACCACTTCTTCCAGATGGAGCACAACGGCGGCGCCCGGGACCCGATGCTGGAGAGCTACACGACGCTCGGGTTCCTGGCCGCGCACACGTCGACCGTCCGGCTCGGCGCGCTCGTCACGGGCGTCACCTACCGCCACCCGGGGCTGCTGGCGAAGAACGTCGCCACGCTGGACGTGCTGTCGGGCGGCCGTGCGACGTTGGGCATCGGCGCCGCCTGGTACGAGCGCGAGCACCGGGGCCTGGGCGTGCCGTTCCCGGCGTTGGGCGAGCGCTTCGAGCGGCTGGAGGAGGCGTTGCGGATCTGCCTGCAGATGTGGGACCCGACGGCCGACGGCCCGTTCGACGGCGAGCACTACCGGTTGGCCGAGACGTTGTGCGTGCCCGCGCCGGTGAGCTCGCCGCACCCGGAGATCATGATCGGCGGCAACGGCGAGCGGAAGACCCTGCGGCTGGTCGCCCGGTACGCCGACGCCTGCAACCTCCTGCTCCCCTCCTCCGCCGAGGTGCCCCACAAGCTCGACGTGCTGCGCCGGCACTGCGACGACCTGGGCCGCGACTTCGACGGGATCCGCAAGACCGTGGTGCCGCTGGGTGAGCTGCCCGACGACGTCGACGGGTTGACCAAGGCCATGGCCGCCTACGGGGACCTGGGCATCGACACCGTGATCCTGCGTGCGCCGGACGGCGACGTGGCCGGCTGGCTGGACCGGGTGATCGCCCCGGTCGCCGGTCGGCTGGCCGAACTCGGCTGACCGTCCGCCGCGGCCGGTCGCGGTCGCGGGGCGTGCGCGGTCGCCGACCCTGGGCGGCCGGTTGGGGTGCGGCCTGGAAGAATCGCCTCCCTACGAAGGAGGATGTGCCAGGTGAGTGCCCACCACCAGGAGGTGCCGTCGCTGCTGGAACGGATCGCCGCGACGATGTCGGAGGCGATCGGCCGGGTCCGCGAGGACCTGGCGGGCGCGGACCCGGTGGTGCGACGATCCGAGCGCGCCGACTTCCAGTGCAACGCGCCCCTGGCGCTGGCCAAGCGGGTCGGCGTCAAGCCGGTCGACCTGGCGGCGCGGGTGGTGGCCGGGCTCGACGTCGACGGTGACGCGGTGATCGCGTCGGTCGAGACGTCGGGGCCCGGCTTCCTCAACGTCACCGTGGCCGACGGCGTGATCTGGGCGCAGGTCGCCGCCCGCCTGGCGGACGCGCGGCTGGGCGTGGGCGTGCCGGAGTCGGGCCGCCGGGTGGTGGTCGACTACTCCGCGCCCAACATCGCGAAGGAGATGCACGTCGGGCACCTGCGCACGACGATCATCGGCGACAGCCTGGCGCGCGTGGAGGGGTTCCTGGGCGCGGACGTGCTGCGGCAGAACCACCTGGGCGACTTCGGCACGCAGTTCGGGATGCTGATCCAGTACCTGGACGAGCACCCGGACGCCGCGTGGCACCAGGACGAGCTGGGCGCGGGCGCTTCGGCGGTGTCCGCGTTGGACGGCCTCTACCGGTCGGCGCGGGCGAAGTTCGACGCCGACCCCGGGTTCGCGGACCGCTCCCGGTCGCGCGTGGTCGCCCTCCAGGCGGGCGACCCGGCCACGGTGGCGGTCTGGCAGGACATCGTCGCCGAGTCCGAGCGGTCGTTCCGCGCGATCTACGACCGGCTCGGCGTGCTGCTCACGCCGGAGGACTCGGTCGGCGAGTCGTTCTACAACCCGATGCTGGGCGACACGGTCGAGGAGTTGGCCGACGCGGGCCTGGCGGTGGAGAGCGACGGGGCGCTGGTCTTCTACTCCGAGGAGGTGACCGGGCCGGAGGGCAGGCCGGTCACACTGATGGTCCGCAAGCGTGACGGCGGCTACGGCTACGACACCACCGACCTGGCCACGATCCGCTACCGGCTGCGCGAGCTCAAGGCCACCCGGCTGATCTACGTCACCGACTCGCGGCAGGCGCTGCACTTCCAGTTGGTGTTCGAGGCGGCCCGACGTGCCGGTTGGCTGACCGACAGCGTCAGCGCCGAGCACGCCGCCTACGGCACGATCCTCGGTCCGGACGGGACGCCGTTCAAGACGCGGGCGGGCGGCACGGTCCGCCTGATGGACCTGCTGGACGACGCGGTCTCGCGGGCGCGGGCGGTCGTCGCCGAGAAGAACCCCGACCTCGACCCGGCCGAGCTGGACCGGATCGCCGAGTCGGCGGGCATCGCCGCGGTCAAGTACGCCGACCTGTCGACGTCACGGGTGAAGGACTACTCCTTCGACGTGGACCGGATGGTGTCCTTCACCGGCAACACCGGGGTGTACCTGCAGTACGCGCACGCCCGGATCAGCTCGATCCTGCGCAACGCGGGCGATCCGGACACGACCGTCGACACGGCCGTGCCGTTGCAGCCCGCCGAGCGGGAGCTGGGCCTGGTGCTCGACGGCTACGGCGCGGTCGTCACCGAGGTCGCCGCCTCGCTGGAGCCGCACCGGCTGTGCGGCTACCTCTACGACCTGGCCCGCGCCTTCACCGCGTTCTACGACGCCTGCCCGGTGCTGAAGGCCGACGAGCCCGTCCGGGGCAACCGGCTGGCGCTGTGCCGCCTGACCTCCCGGACCCTCGGCCACGGGCTGGGTCTGCTGGGGATCGCCGCGCCGCAACGGATGTAGCCGCGCCGGGGGGCGCGGTGCTCGAAGGGGGGCAGTGTGCCGGTCGCCGGCGCGTGGGCCGCGTTACGGGTCCGGGACATCCGGTTGTACATGATCGGGTTGACCTTGTCGTTGTTCGGCGACTCGGTCTTCCTGGTCGTGGCCGGTATCTGGGTCAAGGACCTCACCGGCAGCGACGGCGCCGCCGGCATGGTGAACTTCTGCATCTGGCGCCGTCGCTGATCGGGCCGGTCTTCGCGCTGCTCGCCGACCGGATGCCCCGGCGGCGGCTGCTCGTGCTGACCAACCTGGGCGCGGCGGTGGCGCTGCTGCCGCTGCTCGTGGTGGACCGCGCGGGCCTGGTGTGGATCGTCTTCGCGGTCATGACGGTCTACGGGATCGCCTACGCGCTGATCGGCGCGGCGGAGCCGGCGTTGATGTCGACGCTGGTCCCCGAGGAGCACCTCGGCGGCTACAACAGCGCCCGGCTGACGTTGTCGGAGGGGTTCAAGCTGCTCGGCCCGGCGGCCGGTGCGGCGATCTTCGCGGTCTGGGGCGGGCCGTCGGTGGCCGTGATCGACGCGGTCACGTTCCTCGCGGCGGCGCTGGCGCTGGCGCTGATGTCGTTCCGCGAGCCGCCGCTCGCGCCTGCCGCCCGCGAGGGTTGGGGTCGCGAGCTGCGGGCGGGCATCGACCGGATCGTCGCGTTCGCGCCGGTGCGGCGGCTGGTGGTCGGCTCGGCGGTCGTGTTCGGCTTCGGCGGGCTGCTGACCTCGTTCGGCTACGCCGTGGTGGAGCAGGGTCTGGGGCGTGCGCCGGAGTTCGTCGGGGTGGTGGTGACCGCGCAGGGCGTGGGGTCGGTGCTGGGCGGCCTCGTCGCGCCGTGGCTGATGCGCCGCCGGGGCGAGGCGGGGCTGGTCGGCACCGGCATGATCGTCGCGGCCGCGGGCTGCCTGCTGACCGCGTTGCCACCCGCGTTGGGGCTGGTCCTGCTCGGTGCGGCGTTGCGGGGTTTCGGCCTGCCGTGGCTGCTCATCGGCGCCACCACGCTGATCCAGCGCACCACGCCCAACGAGTTGCAGGGCCGCACGAGCAGTGCGGCGTTCACCGCTTCGTTCATCCCGTCGACGCTGGCCATCCCGGTCGGCGCGGTGCTCGTGGAGTTCGTGCACTACCGGGTGCTGTTCGCGATCGCCGTGGTGGGCATGGCGGCTGCCGGCGCCTACGCCCTGCGTTCCCGCGACGACGGCGCCGTGCCGCCGGACGGGTGACCGCGGCACGTTCCGGCCGGGTGCGGTGGGCCGTCCCCCCAGTGGCGACCCACCGCGCCCGCCGGTGACGCCGCGACCCGGTCACCGCGTCGCGGACGTCCCCCTTCCGTTGGCCCGCGGCCCGCCCCCAGCGGGCCGCGGCGCCGGGCACCACTCTGTACGGTCGTGCGTGCGATTCCCATGCAGAATCGTGCAATCCGCAGTTCACAGGGGGTGTCGGGGCGTGATCACCTGGATCGGCGGGTCACCGTGCGGCGGCAAGAGCACGATCGCCGGACTGCTCGCGACCGCGCTCGGCGGCACGGTGTACTCGTGCGACGACCGGGTCGGGCGGCACGCGGCGTCGACGCCCGGTGGCGTGCTGGCGGAGCTGGTGTCGTGTCCGGTCGGTGTTCGGCTGGCCCGGCCGGTGGAGCGGCAGGTCGTGGACGTGCTCGCCGGGTACCGCGAGCAGTTCCCGCTGATCGTGCGGGACGTGCGGGCGATCAGCGGCCCGGTGGTGGTCGAGGGTGCGGCGTTGCTGCCGGAACTGGTGGCCGGGGCGGGTGTGCCCGCGGCGCGGGCGGTGTGGCTGGTGCCGACGCCGGAGTTCCAGGTGCGCCACTACGAGCGGCGGACCTGGGCGCGGGAGCTGCTGCGGGACGTGCCGGACCCGGATCGGGCGTTCCGGCGGTGGATGCGGCGGGACGCCCGGTTCGCGGTCGTGGTCGCCGAACAGGCCCGCGCCCTCGGCTACCGGGTGATCGTCGTGGACGGCTCCCGGTCGGCGGCCGAGGTCTTCGCGGACCTGTTCGGCTGACGGGGTGGTCTCAGCGCTGGAGTACCAGGGCCTCCCACGGTCGCAGGTCCACGCGGCCGGGTGAGATCAGGGCCTGGTCGGTGTTGGCCAGCACGACGTCGGCGGCGGACCACTCGCGGTCGAGCTCGACGGTCTGCCCGGTGCCGCTGAGGTTGGCCACGACGAGCAGCCGGCGCTCGTCCAGGGTGCGTTCGTAGGCGTAGACGTGCGGGTGGTCGGGCAGGAGCATGCGGAAGTCGCCGAGGGCCACGACCGGGAGCCGGTGGCGCAGGTCGATGAGCCTGCGGTAGTGGTTGAAGACCGAGCGCGGGTCGTCGTACTGGGCTTGGGCGTTGAGCCAGGTGTGGTTGGGGTTGACGGCGAGCCAGGGGGTGCCGGTGGTGAAGCCGGCGTTCGGGCTCGCGTCCCATTGCACGGGGGTGCGGGCGTTGTCGCGTCCCATCGCGCGCAGGCCCCGCAACACCGCCTCGGGGTCGCCGCCGGCGGCGACGGCCTGGCGGTAATGGTTGAGTGATTCGACGTCGCGCATCTCGTGCACGCCGGCGAACGGCGCGTTGGTCATGCCCAGTTCCTCGCCCTGGTAGACGTAGGGCGTGCCGCGGTGCAGGTGCAGCACGGTGGCCAGCGCGGTGGCGGACTCGCGCCAGTGCCCGCCGTCGTCGCCGAAGCGGGACACCACGCGGGGCTGGTCGTGGTTGTTCCAGTACAGGCTGTTCCAGCCGACCTCGCCCAGCGCGGTCTGCCACCGGCCCAGCGAGGCCTTGAGGTCGCGCAGGTCCAGCGGTTTCGGGTCGAACTTGCCGCCCGGTCCGTGGTCGAGCGAGACGTGCTCGAACTGGAACACCATGTCCAGCTCGCGCCGCGCCGGGTCGGTGAACAGCCGTGCCTGCTCCCACGTGACACCGGGCATCTCCCCCACCGTCAGCAACTCGCCCGGCCTGCCCTCGAACACCTCGCGGTGCATCTCGCGCAGGTGGTCGTGCACGCGGGGGCGGGTGGCGAAGTGCGGGAACCCGTCACCGAGGCCGCCGACGCCGGTGGTGGCGCCGTCGGGCAGGTCGGGGTCCTTGGCGATCAGGTTGATCACGTCCATCCGGAAGCCGTCGACGCCCCGGTCCAGCCACCAGCGCATCATGGCGTAGACGGCCTCGCGGACCTCGGGGTTCTCCCAGTTCAGGTCGGGTTGCTTGCGGTCGAACAGGTGCAGGTAGTACTCCCCCGTCGTCTCGTCCAGCGTCCACGCGGGGCCGGAGAAGAACGAGCCCCAGTTCGTCGGCTCCGCCCCGGGCTGCCCCGCCTCGAAGCCGTCCCGCGGCGGGCGCCACCAGTACCAGTCCCGCTTGGGGTTGTCCCGGGACGACCGCGACTCGACGAACCACGGGTGCTCGTCGGAGGTGTGGTTGACCACCAGGTCCATCACCAGCTTCATGCCGTGCGCGTGCACCGCGGCGAGCAGGCGGTCGAAGTCGTCCAGGGTGCCGAAGGCGGGGTCGATCGCCTGGTAGTCGGAGATGTCGTAGCCGTTGTCGGCCTGCGGTGACGCGTAGACCGGTGAGAGCCAGATCACGTCGACGCCGAGCCGTTCCAGGTGGTCCAGCCGGGCGGTGATGCCGTTGAGGTCGCCCACGCCGTCGCCGTCGGAGTCGGCGAAGCTGCGCGGGTACACCTGGTAGACCACCGCCGAGGTCCACCACGGCGCGGTGGTCGGGGTCACCGGGGTCCGGTCCAGAGCCATGTTCCATCCTCACCGGGTTCGTCGGACGTCGTCCCGGTCCACCATCGCACGCACCCGGCAGGTGGTGGCGGGGAGGATCACCTCGCCGTCCCGTCGCGGGGTGCGGGCGCGGCGTCCGATGTGGATGGTCGCCGGAACCACCCGGCCGGTGCTCGACCGATCGTGCCCGCGCCGACGTGCCCGGCCGGCATCGTGCCAGCCGGTTGGAACACCAGCCGCCCAGGTCGTTGACGAGTGCGGGGCGTCCTCCGGTGCGTGGGCGTCTCCCGCTGGTGGCACGGAGGGGCGTTCGGACGTGGTCGAGTGGTCGGCGCAACGCCTGTTCCCCGGTGGAGACGCGACGATCGCCGCGCACCGCGCGCACGACTGGGCCTCCACCCGGCTGGGGCCGGTGTCGTCGTGGCCGACCTGGTGGCCCGGTTCGTGGCCGGCCTGTCCGACGGCTGACGACCGGTCGAACGGGGGGCGGGCGGCGTCAGGCGGGCACGCCGGTGGCGGTGTCGGCGGGTACGCGGAGCAGTGCGATGACGACGCGGGTGCGCAGCCGGAAGCCCAGGGACTCGTAGAGCCGGATCGCGGTGGTGTTGGTGGCCGAGGCGTGCATCAGCGCCTGCTCGCCGCGTGCCCGGATGCCCGCGGTGACGGCGAGGACCAGGCGGGTCGCCAGGCCCTGGCCCTGGTGGGCGGGGTCGGTGCACACGGCGCTGATCTCGGTCCACCCCGGCGGGTGGAGGCGTTCGCCGGCCATGGCGACCAGCGCGCCGTCGCGGCGGATGCCGAGGTAGGTGCCCAGCTCGACGGTCCGCGGCCGGAACGGTCCGGGTTGGGTGCGTTCGACCAGGTCCAGCATCTCCGGCACGTCCGCGGGCCCGAGCCGGACCGCCTCGGCGTCCTCGGCGGCACGCACGCCGTCGTCCACCAGCTGCACCGCGTTGAAACGCTCGACCACCTCCCAGTCGGCGGGCGGCTGGTGCGGCGTGGTGATCGGCACGATCGCGCCCGGTCCGGCCAGCGCGGCCACGTCGGACCACACGCGGGCGTCCGGCCGGTCGGGCAGCGCCACGAACGTCGCCACGTCCGGCTGGTAGCGCAGCGCCTGCCCGTGCCGTTCGGCGAAGCGGGCGTGCGGTCCGGTCAGCGACGTCCAGGCCGGGTTGTCCAACGGCGAAGCCATGCGCGGTCCCCCCACCAGTTCGTGATCGGACGAATCATGCGGGTCGCCGGCCCGGTCTGTCCACCTCCCGGTGGCACCGCGGGCCGGGGCGAAATCCGCGTGCCCCGGACGGGAGGCCTCGCTAACGTCCGCCACCATGGCGCGTCGACTGGGACCGGACTTCACCAGGCTGTGGTCGGCGTCGGCGGTGTCCAACTTCGGCGACGGCATCGCGTTGGCCGCCGGTCCCCTGCTGCTGGCCTCGCTCACCGACGACCCGGCCCTGGTCGCGGGCGCGGTGTTCGCCCAGCAACTGCCGTGGTTGCTGTTCTCGCTGTTCAGCGGCGTGCTCGTGGACCGGCTCGACCGCCGCAGACTCGCCGTCGCGGCGAACCTGGCCCGCGGCGCGATCGTGTCCGGGCTCGCGGTGGCGGTCTGGACGGGGTACGCCTCGGTGCCGGTCGTCTACGCCTGCCTGTTCCTGCTCGGCGTGGGCGAGACGATCGCCGACAACGCGACGTCGGCGCTGCTGCCGGCGGTGGTCGCGGCGGACCACCTCCCGCGCGCGAACTCGCGCCTGATGGCCACGCACATCCTCGGCAACCAGCTCCTCGCGCCACCGGTCGGCGCGGCGGTGTTCGTGATCGCCGCCGCGGCGCCGTTCGGGCTGAACGCGGCCGGTTTCGTGATCGCCGCGGTGCTCATCGCGCTGGTGCGCGGCGTGCCGCAGCAGGCGGCGGTCCGGCGGCGGACGGTGCGCGCCGAGATCGGCGAGGGGCTGCGGTGGCTGTGGCGGCACGAGGTGCTGCGGACGCTCGCGCTGTGCCTGTGCCTGATGAACCTCACGCTCACCGGCGCGCTGTCGATCCTGGTGCTGTACTCCGGCGAACGGCTCGGCCTCGACCCGAGGTGGTTCGGCCTGCTGCTCAGCTCGATCGCGGTCGGCGGCGTGCTCGGCACGGCGGTGGCGAGCCGGCTGATCGACCGGTTCGGGCCGACCGCGCTGCTGCGGGTCGGCCTGGTGGTCGAGGCGGGCACGCACCTGGGGTTGGCGCTGGCCCGGGACGTGTGGGCCGCGGGGGCGGTGCTCGCGGTGTTCGGCGTGCACGCGGTGGTGTGGAACGTGATCACGCAGTCCGTCCGGCAGCGCGAGGTGCCCGACGAGTTGCGCGGCCGGGTCGGCAGCGCCTACTTCCTGCTCAGCGTCGGCGGGTCCGCGCTGGGCGCGCTGCTGGGCGGCGTGCTGGCCCGCCAGTTCGGCATCACCGCGCCGTTCTGGTTCGCGGTCGTGGTGGTGGCGGGCGTGGCCGTGGTCGCGTGGCGGCCGTTCGCGGCGGCGACGGACCTGCACCGGTCGCCCGCCGCGGCCTGACCCCCTCCCTGTGACCGGCGACACAGCGTTATTCCACCCGGCCGCAGGTTTGAGTCGTATAGACTCAAACTATGTTCACCAGGGACGAAGCGCTCGACCGAGTCGAACGGGCAGGCTCGGCAGCCGACCTGTTCGGCCCGTTCGACCCCGCCCGGCACAAGGAGGCGCAGCGCCTCTACCGCGCACTGGCCGCCGTGCTGCACCCCGACCGGGTCGGCGCGGACGACACCAGGGCCCACGCCGCGTCCGCGGAACTGACCCGGCTGCACCACGAGTGGCAGCACGCCACACCGGTCGACCTGCGCACCGACCGCGCGACCTACCGCCTCACCACGCGGCACGCGGTCGGCAGCGTCGCCAACGTCTACCGCACCGACGGCCCGCACGTGGTCAAGGTCGTGCGCAACCCCGCCCTCAACCCCCTGCTGCACGCCGAGTGGGACGCACTGCGCCGACTCACCCGCTTCACCGACCAGCACCGCTGGCTGCGCCCCTACTACCCGCGCCTGGTCGACACCTCCGGCGACGTCGCCCGCGGCTCCCGCGCGTTCACCGTCCTGGAACCCCTCGTGGACGGGTTCGTCACGCTCGCCGACGTGCGCCGGGCGTTCCCCCGCGGCCTGGACGGCCGCGACTACGCCTGGATGCACCGCCGACTGCTGCGCGCCCTCGCCGGCGCGCACCGCACCGGACTCGTGCACGGCGCGATCACCGCCGACAACGTGCTCGTCCACCCCGAGCAGCACGGCATCGTGCTGGCCGGCTGGACCTTCGCGGTCACCGCCGGCGAACGACCCCTGGCCACCGACAAGACCATCACCTACCCACCCGAAGTCCACGACGGACGACCCGTCACCCCCGCCACCGACGTCCACCTCGCGCACACGCTGATGCTGGACCTCCTGGCAGACGACGAAACCGCGCAACGCAGGTTCGCCCGCGGCTGCACGCAGGACGACCCCGGCCGACGGCCCGACGCCGCCGACCTGCTCACCGAGTACGACGACCTGCTCGAAGACCTCTACGGCGAACGGACCTTCCGCCCGTTCGCCCTGCCCAAGACAGGAGCCTGACCATGGGACACGGCAAGTGGGACGACGACGCCTACGCGGCGGCCAAGACCTTCCGCGCGGCCAAGGGCATCGACGACTTCGGCTACACCGCCGCCCTGCGCTCACGGCCGGCCAAGGAGTGGAAGGCCGACCCGTCGCTCGACCCGAAGGGCGTGGTGGCCCGCGAGTGCCGCGACTCACCCGACCACGCCGACTCGACGCCCATCGCGGTGCTGTTCGACGTCACCGGCTCGATGGGCCGCGTGCCGCAGATCATGCAGCGCAAGCTCGGCAAGCTGCACGGCCTCCTGCAGCGCAAGGGCTACCTCGCCGACCCGCAGCTGATGTTCGGCGGCATCGGCGACGCCGACAGCGACCGCGTGCCGCTGCAGATCGGCCAGTTCGAGTCCGACAACCGCATGGACGAGCAGCTGCGCACCATCTTCCTGGAAGGCAACGGCGGCGGGCAGAAGAGCGAGTCCTACGAGCTCGCCGCCTACTTCGTGGCCCGGCACGTCGTCACCGACGCGTGGCAGAAGCGCGGCCGCAAGGGCTACCTCTTCCTCATCGGCGACGAGCTCAACAAGCCCCGCCTGGCCGCACGGCACATCCGCCGCATCATCGGCGACGACGTCAAGCAGGACATCGACCCCGCCTCGGTGTACCGGGAGCTCAGCCGCAAGTGGCACGTCTACTTCGTGCTGCCCAACCAGTCGTCGTACTACAACGACCCCGACATCGCCGACCACTGGCGCGACCTCCTCGGCCAGCGCTTCCTCAAGCTCGACGACCCCGGCGCGGTCTGCGAGCTCATCGCCGCCACCATCGGCATGGAGGAACGCGTGGTCGACCTCGACCAGGCGATGGTCGACCTGGCCGAGATCGGGTCGACCGCGGAGAGCGAGGCCGTCGGCAAGGCCCTCGTCCACGTCGGCGCCGCCACCGTCGCCACCACGGCCGCTCCCCCGCGGCTCGACGGCCCCGACGACGTCACCCTCACCTGATGGACGGCCACCTCATCGTCGTCGGCCTCGGGTTCGGCGACGAGGGCAAGGGAGCGGTGGTCGACGCGCTGTGCCACGACGGCCCGGTCACGACGGTGGTCCGGTTCAACGGCGGCGCGCAGGCCGCGCACAACGTCGTCGTCGGCACCGCGCACCACACGTTCAGCCAGTTCGGGTCCGGCACGCTCGCGGGCGTGCCGACCCACCTCTCCCGGCACGTCCTGGTCGAGCCCATCGCCCTGGCCGGCGAGTCGCGCGAACTGGAGGAACTCGGCGTCACCGACCCGCTGCGCCTGCTCACCATCGACGCCGACGCCCTGCTCACCACCCCGATCCACGTCGCCGCCAACCGTGCCCGCGAGGACGCTCGCGGGCACGCCCGGCACGGCTCGTGCGGCAAGGGCATCGGCGAGACCACCTGGTACGCCCTGCTCGCCGGCGCGACACCCGGCGACGTGGTCGAGAACCAGGAGGTCATCGGCACCCCCGGCCCGCCGCCGACGGTCGGCGACTGCGCCCGCCCGGCCGTGCTGCGGGCCAAGCTCGACGCCCTCGCCCGCTTCTACGAGCCGCTGATCGGCGCCGGACCGTCCATCGACGACCTCGTGTCGCTGTACCGGGACTTCGCGGGCGCGGTCCGCACCACCACCGGCGACGAGGTCGGCCGCCTCGCCGATCGCGGCCGGCTCGTCTTCGAAGGAGCCCAGGGCGTGCTGCTCGACCAGCGGCACGGGTTCCACCCGCACACCACCTGGTCCACCGTCACCCCCGACAACGCCCGCGACCTCCTCGGACACCGCCGCGCCACCGTGATCGGCGTGACCCGGACCTACCACACCCGCCACGGCGCGGGACCATTCCCCACCGAAGACGACCGGCTCCTCACCCGCTTCCCCGAACGCCACAACGGCACCGGCCACTACCAAGGCGCGTGGCGGGCCGGGCACCTCGACGCCGTGCTGCTGCGCTACGCCGTGGACGCCTGCGGCGGAATGGACGCCCTGGCGGTCACGCACCTGGACGCGCACGACCTCCGAGTCGCCACCGCCTACGACGCACCCCTGCCGACCACCGACCTCACCGGGTTCCTGGCACACCGCACCCCCGCGCTGGCCGACCTGCCCGACCCGGTGACCTGGCTCGAAGACCACCTGGGCCTGCCCGTCGTCGTCACCGGAGCCGGACCCGACCGGGCCGACTACGCGGTGCGCACACCGGCACTGCGCTGAATGCGGGAGAATCGGGCCATGATCGAGTCGACCCTGGTGTCGGTGGACGTGCTGGCGCTGCGCTTCGACCCGACCGCGCGCGCCGTGCTCCTCGGCATCGCACCCCGCGCCCTCGAACCGTTCGCCGGCGAACTCGCCCTGCCCGGCGTGCTGCTGGGCAGGGGCGAACGGCTGCGTGACGCGGCCCGACGCGCGGTCACCGGCAAGCTCGGCGTACCCGAGGAGGCGATCACCGCCTCCGGCCAGCTCACCACGTTCGACGAACCGTCCCGCGACCCGCGCGGACCCACGCTGTCGATCGCCCTGTGGGCCACCGTCGACCCCGCCAGGCTCGCCGGCGACGGCCCCACCTGGACACCACTGGCCGACGTCCCGCCGCTGGCGTTCGACCACGACCGCATCGTCCGCGACTGCCGCCCCCTCCTCGCCGACCACCTCTGGCGCGACACCGCGTTCACCGCCGGCCTCCTGGGCCGCGAGTTCACCACCGCCCAAGCCCTCGACGTCACCGAATCCCTCACCGGCGACCGCCCCTACCCCGCCAACCTCGGCCGCACCATGGAACGCGTCCCCGGCCTCGAACGCACCACCCAACACGCCGCCGCCCTGCCCAAGGGCGGACGCCCGCCATCCGTCTGGCGCTGGACCGCACCCGACCTCCCACGTCCTCACCAGGACACCACCTGAACGCGCTCCGCCCGACGGGGACCGGGAACCACCGCGCAGCGCGAGCCGACCGCTAGTGGGTCAACTCCTCCGGCAACTGGTCGCTGATCAACCACAGCACCCCGTTGTCCCCGCCCAGCGCCGGGTAGTCCGGCAGCACCCGCTCGCACAGCTCCTTCAGGTGCGAGGTCAACGACCGCCCCTCCGGGAACTCGTAGTACTCGAACGTCGGCGCCGCGTGCAGACCCTGGTAAGCACCCTCCGTGATCCGGATGCGCACCAACTCCTTGACCACCCCGAACAACAAGCCCTGCATCGCCGCGATGAACGTGCGCTCCAACCCGTACCGCCGACTGGTCGCACCCGGCTTCACGTCGTTGCCCGACGTGTTGTACAACTCGTCCAGCATCGCCAGCACGTACGTGTACGCCGCATTCGCCAACAACCCGAGATCACGGACGGAACCCTCCGGGTACTCCGCCACGCGCGGGTTCTCCGGCACCGGGTAGACGGCGCCGATCGGCTCCCACCCGTCCGCGATCCGCTTGAACTTCACGTAGTGCGGGAACTCGAACAACCCCGGCTGCTGCTTCGACACCGGGTCCTCCGGGTAGATCGGCACCTCCTGCCGGTCCGGATCCGTCCCCTCACCCTGCTCCACGATCACGTTGATCGCCGTCAACGCCGAGTGCAGGTCGTGCACCAGCACCGGCGCCCCACCACCACCCTCGTTCCAATACGCGTTCACGTACTGCAAATCCAACCGGTTGTGGCGGAACAACTCCTCCTCCATCGCCGGATCAGGCCGATCGGGACCCTCCGGACCCACACCGCACAACCGCCGGAAACCGTCGAAGATCGCCTTGTAGAACTGGCCGATCGTCTGGTACTCCTCCGACTCCGGCGGCGCGTCCTTCTTCTCCGGCAGCTCCAGCGGCATGAACACCTCCCGCACCAGGTCCGTCGTCAACGGCGCCAGCTTCAGCGTCAACTCCGGCACCCGGTGCAACATCGGACCCGGGAACGCCGGGACGAACTCCCGGTTGCGGAACTCCACCTGATCGCCGTACCCGATCGCCACGATCAGGTTGCGCACCAGCGACAGGTGCAGCATCTCCTCGATCACGACGCTCTTGATCAACCGGAACGCGCCCGGCCCCGACGACCACTGCGACACGTTCTCCGTCTCGATCGAGTACGCCGCGTACAGGTACAGCGGAATCGTCGACAGCTCCAGCCGCGCCGCGTCGTACAGGTGCGAGAACAGCTCCTGCGGGGTCGTGATCGGTTTGTTCGCCTTGGGCTTCGCGTACGCCGCCGGCACAGCGGTGTGCATGGTGGTCATCCGAGGGTGTCCTTCCGTGGGTTCCGACGATCAGGTGATCCCGACGATCAGTCCTCCGGCCAGCCAGGCACGCAGGCACGCGTCCACCCGGTCCGGCTCCAACCCTGCCCCCGCACCGGCCACACCGAGGGGTTCGCCCGCCCGCAACCCCTCCAGCAGCCGGTAGCGCGACTCGTCCCACTCCGACACGGTCACCACGAAATCGCGGCGCGCCACCACCAACCGCACCTCGCCCGGCGCGGGCAACGGCGGCTCACGCCGAGCACGCACCGCCACCGCGAAGGCGTGCACCGGAAAACCCGCCCGCACCAACCGCAAGCACTCCGCGGTGGCCACCACCATCCCCGCCCACGCCGGACTCCCCGGCCCCGGCGGAACCGGCGGCGGCTCGCGGAACTCCGCACCCGCCCCCGCGTGCGCCTCCGCGAAAGCCCGCTCGAACCGCACCACGTCCAGCAACAAGTCGATCCACGGCTCGCGCTCCCCCGCCGCCACGTCCGGACGCGTGGCCGCCAGGTGGTCGGCGAACCCCGCGCCGAGCGCCTCCAACGTGTAACTGCGCGACGGGCGGGCCGCCAGGTAGTCCCGGACGAACTCCTCGAACAACCCGCCACCCAGCAGGTGCCGCGCGACCGGGTAGTGCGCGCTCAGGCACTCGATCAACCGCGCCAGGTAACCGTGCTGGTAGATCGCCAACCGCCGGGCCGCCGGCAACCGCGCCGTCGCCACCACGACCTCCTCGACCCCACCGGCGGCGGCCGGATCCATGATCGCGCCCTGCAACCAGCCCTGCAGCTGCCGCAACCGCTCAGCCGGCACGGGCGGTCCGCTCCCTCGCCTTGTCGAGCTCCGCCGTCAGCACCGGGAAAGGCGGAACGCGGTCGTCCCACTCCAGCAACACCGACATCGACGGCATCCGCGCCGTCGTGAACTCGTACAGCTCCCACACCGGGTCCGCCACCGGCCGGTCGTGCGTGTCGACCAGGTGGGTGCCGCAGTCGGTGTGCCCCGCCAGGTGCAGGTGCACCACCCGGTCCACCGGCAACACCCGGACGTACTCGTACGGGTCGAACTCGTGGTTCACCGCCGACACGTACACGTTGTTCACGTCCAACAACAGCCCGCACCCCGAATCCTCGGCCAACCGCGCCAGGAACTCCGCCTCCGGCACCGTCGACTCCGCGAAACCCAGGTACGTGCTCGGGTTCTCCAGCACCAACGGCCGCTCCAGCACGTCCTGCGCCACCCGGACCCGCCGCGCGACGTGCCGCAACGACTCCTCCGTCAGCGGCAACGGCAGCAGGTCGTGCGTGTTCAGCCCCAGCACCCCGGTCCAGCACAGGTGGTCCGACACCCACGCCGCACCGACACCGTCCGCGAGCCGCCGCACCCGCGCCAGGTAGTCCAGGTCCAGCGGGTCGGTGCTCCCGATCGACAGCGAGACCCCGTGCAGCGCCACGGGATACCGCTCCGCGACCTGGTCGAACAGGTAGCGGGCGTGACCGCCGTTGTCCAGGACGTTCTCGGTGACGACCTCGAACCAGTCCACCCCGGACGGCCCCCGCAGCACCTCGTCGGCATGACTCGCGCGCAGCCCCACACCGAACCCCAGATCGGGCAGGCCGAGCCGGTCGGCCGCCGGCATCACGCCCTGCCCACGTAACGCGGCAGCGCCTGAGCCCTCGGGCTCGGCACCCTCTTCGCCGTCAGCTCGGCGAAGACCTCCTCGCGATCCGTCTCGTAGGCAGGCACCAGGTCGTTCGGGTAGCCCCGGGTGGGCGCCGGGCCGAACGTCACGCCGGCGTCCCACATCCTGGCCTCGAACCGGGCGCGCGCCAGCTTCCACACGCTGGTGCCCTTGAACGGACCGGCCGACGCCACCCGGCACTCGTTGATCGGGCTCGCGCAGCTGCCGTTGTACTTGCAGGACTGGTCGCCCGGCTTGGTCTGCTCGAACTCGCTGCCGGCGTAACCGCACCCGCCCTGCCCGCGGCACTCGTTGTCGCCGTGGCACACGTGCAAGGCGGTGGCGCAGGTGCCGGTGCCGGCCAGCGGCGCGGTGCCGGGGGCGTCATGCGCCTGGCAGGCGTTGAGCCCCATGCACACGTGCAGCTCGACGATCTCCTTGTTCGCGGTCAGCGGTCGGCGGAAGCCGCCCGCCTCGTGGCTGCCCTCACGCAACTCGCTGCCCGCGGGCCCGCCGGTCAGGAGCAGCGCCGCGTCCCGCATCGACAGCCCGTCACGACCCCGACCGTCACCCTGATCGTCCGCCTTGCCCACGATCGCAACCACCCTCCACAACGGAGCACGACCCGCTCCCCGACCGGAACCGGCCCATCCCTCTCTACACCCCCGGCCCGCCCGAGAACCCGACCTGACCCCTTCGTGGACGGACGTTCACCACCCCGAGGCGGAGGTCCGTCACCTTCCGTGAAATGAATCCCCCGGTATGGGAGGCGCTTGCCCTTCCGTGATCGAACATCGCTTTCGTTCATCACTGAAGGTATAGAGAGAAGAAAATCGACAGCGCGTCTCGGAAGCGCTTCGAACGGGTACTCCCCGGTGGTCCAGCCGACCAAGGAGGCCGAGAATGCACCCGCTCCCCATCCCCTTCGCGCCGTGGGTGTGGCGCAACGTCGAGGAGCTGCTCGACGGGCGTGACACCGACTCCCCCGAGGCCGACGAGGCGACCAGGTCCGCCGAGCGCCACGACCGCCCGGACATCGGGCTGCTCGGGTACGGGGTCGAGGCGCTGGACGGCACGATCGGCGAGGTCGACCAGTCCAACGCCCGCGTGCCCGCCGACTGCCTGCTGGTCGACGCCGGCACGTGGCTGTCGCACCGGAAGGTCGTGCTGCCGGTCGGCGCGGTGGCGGGGGTCGACCACGACGCGAAGAAGGTCTACGTCGACCGCACCCAGGACCAGGTGCGGCAGGCGCCGGAGTACGACCCGGACACGTTCGACGCCGACGACTACCGGCGACGCCTCGGCGACTACTACACCGAGAGCTACCGGACCACGCCGCCCGCCTGAGGTGTCCACAGTGGACCCGCGTGCCCGGTGGCCGGCGCTCGGCCGCCGGGCGCGCACGGGTCAGCCGGCCAGCTCCATGATCCGGGCCGCCACCTCGGCCGGCGCCTCCAGCGGCAGCATGTGGCCCGCGTTCTCCACCACCACGGACTCGCCGCCCACGGCCGCGGCCAGCGCCTTGGCGTTCGACTCCGGCACCAACCGGTCCTCGTCTCCGACCACCGCGATCACCGGCCGCTCCCCCGCGACGGTCAGCGCCGCCTCCCGGTCGTACCGGTCGACGGCGGGCCGGAACAACGCGACCGTCTCCGGCCAGTGCGACCACACCATGTCCGCGGTGAGGTCGACGTCCTCCTGACGCGGCTCGTCGCCGAACAGCCACCAGCGCAACCCGGCCGTCTTCGCGGGCTCGATCTTCTCCCGCACCGCGCGCACCAGCGGGCCGAAGGCGCGCTCCAGCTCGCGGACCAGCTTGCCCAACGCCTTGGGCCACGCCAGCGACGTCTCCGCCAGGCCCGTCGCGGCCGTGGAGACGAACACCACGCCCGCCACCCGCTGCCGGTACAGGCGGGGACGGCGTTCGGCCATCGCCATCGCGGCCATGCCGCCCATCGAGTGGCCCGCGACGACGACCCGCCCCTCGGGCACCAGCCGTTCGACGAGCTCGCCGAGGTCGTCACCCAGCTGCTCGATGGTCGCGGTCTCCTTGTCCGCCGGCGAGGACGCGCCGTGGCCGCGGTGGTCGTACGCGATCACCTGCACCGACGCCGGCAGCGCCGCCACCACCCGGTGCCAGGTGCGGTGGTCGAGCGCGTAGCCGTGGGCGAGCACCACGGTCAACTCGGCGTCGGGCGGGCCGCTGCGTGCCACGTTCAGCTCCGTGCCGTCCTCCAGCCGCAACCGCTCGGTCGCCATGGCCGCTGTCCCTTCCGTCGTCGGACGTCCGATTGACCAACGAGTAACAACGGCGGACGTCACGCGCTAGGACCAGTCGGGGTCGCGGAGCAGTCCGAGGCGGCGGTCCAGGAGGGTGGCGAAGTCGTGCGGATGGCCGACGACCAGCTCGACGCTCCGGTCGTCGGTGGTGCGGATCACGACCACCTCGCCGCCCGGTGCGGCGGGGGTGTCGGCGACCCAGACGTCGCCGATGTCGCGCAACGGCAGCTCGCCGCCGGAGACGTCCGGGGTGGACGGTCCGGTGGTCACGTGCCAGCGCAGCAGGTCGCCGTCGAAGCCGGCGTGCGCCTGCACCGGGTGGCCGGTGGCGTTGCGCACCTGCCGCGACTCGCTGCGCACGCCGAGGGTGGTCCCGGCGATCGCGCCGCCGACCTCGTCCAGCAGCACGGCCCTCGCCCGCACGAGCAGCACCCCCGCGACCGCCGCGGCGACCACGGTCGGCAGGGCGAGCAGGACGTTGCGGGTGAGGAGCCCGACGCCGAGCGCCTGGGCCGTGCCGCTGTACGCGACCAACCCGGTCCACCACCCGGGCCGGTGCGCGTAACCGCGCCGGACGAGGAACCACACCGGCACCGCCGCGCCGACCACCAGCAGGCACCACCCGACCGCGACCGCGCCCGGCCACGGTGCGATCAGCGCGACGGCCAGGCTCACCGCGGGCGGCGCGAGGAAGCCGAGCAGCAACGGCACCCGCACGCGCGCCCACCGCCGTTCGAACTCGGCCCGCACCGACGCGTGCACGCGAAACGGCATCCGCACCCCGCACCACCTCCCGACATCAGCGTAACGTCACCGTTTCGGGGATATCGGGTACGCACGGTGATGATCAGCGGGTCAGGGCGGTCACGGCGTCCCGCAGCAGCGCGACGGCCGCCGGGATCTCGGTGTCACCGATGTTGCCGTAGCCGAGGACGAGGGCGCGGTCCGGCGAGCGCTTCGTGCGGTAGTCGTCGAGGTCGGCCAGGCGCAGTCCGGCGGAGGCCGCGGCGCGGACCGTGGCGCGGGTGTCGGTGTCGTCCGGCAGGTGCAGCAGGACGTGCAGGCCGGCGGCGGTGCCGGACACCGCGGCCTGCGGCAGTTCGGTGGCCAGGGTGGCGAGCAGCAGGTCGCGGCGGGTGCGGAAGCGGCGGCGGGACGCGCGGAGGTGCGCGTCGTACCAGCCGCGGTCGATGAAGGTGGCCAGGGCCAGTTGGTCCAGCACCGGCGGTGCGGCGGCCACGGGGTTCGCGCTGCGCAGCGCCGGGACGGTGGCGGCGGGCGCGACCAGCCAGCCCAGGCCCAGGGCGGGAGAGAGGGTCTTGCTGACGGTGCCGAGCAGGAAGACCCGGCCGGGGTCCATGCCCTGCATCACGGCGACCGGGTGGTGGTCGTAGCGGAACTCGGCGTCGTAGTCGTCCTCGATGACGAAGCCGTCCACCTCGCGCGCCCAGCGCACCAGGCCGGCCCGGCGGGCCGGGGACAGCACCGTGCCGGTCGGGAACTGGTGCGCCGCGCCGACGACCACCGCCCGGGCCGGGGTGCGGGCCAGGTCGTCCACGCGGAGGCCGTCGTCGTCCACCGGCACGGAGTGGACGCGCAGGCCGGTGCTCGCCACCGCGTCACGCAGTCGCCCCCACCCCGGGTGCTCCACGGCCACGTCCTCGATCCCCTCGGCGTGCAGCGCGCGGCACGTGCGGACCAGGCCGTCGGTGACGCCGGCGCACACGAACACGGACCCGGCATCGGTGTCCGCGCCGCGTGAGCGCCGCAGGTACTGCGCCAGGGTGGACCGCAGCACGGCGTGCCCGGCCGGGTCGGGGATGTCGAGGTCGTAGTGGACGGCCGAGCCGATGACCGACCGGACGGCGTCCGCCCAGCGGCGGCGCGGGAACGCGCGCAGGTCGGGCAGGCCGGGTGCGAGGTCGTACCGGATCGGGGGCCGGGTGGGTGCGCGTCGGGCGCGGGGCTTCGGCGTCGACGCCTCGGGCGACCAGGAGACCCGCGTGGCCGAACCCACCCGTGCGGCGAGGTAGCCCTCGGCGACGAGCTGCCCGTACGCCTCCGTGACGACCCAGCGCGAGCAGCCCAGCTCCTCGGCCAGCGCCCGGCTCGGCGGCACGGCGGCGCCCTCGGCCAGCCGGCCGTCCCGGATCGCGGTGCGCAGCGCGTGCGCCAGGCGGTCGTGCAGACGGCCACGCCCACCGACCTCCACCAGCGTCGCCCACGCGAAATTGGTCTGGGAAACCGTCACGGGATTGGAGAGTACCGCCGAGCCGAATCGACCTACGGTGAGAGGCATGATGGACAAGTTGGCCTTGGGCGCGATGCTGTTCGGCACGGCCACCGACGAGCGCCGGTCGTTCGAGATCCTGGACCGCTTCGTGGACGCGGGCGGCGTCTGGATCGACACCGCGAACTGCTACTCGTTCTGGGAGGACCCGAGCGGCTTCGGCGGGCAGAGCGAGGAGTTGCTGGGTCGCTGGCTGGCGAGCCGGCCCGGCGTCCGCGACCGGGTGAGGATCAGCACGAAGGTGGGCTGCGAGCCGACCGAGGCCGGGCGGTTCCCGGAGACGGCCGAGGGGCTCTCGGCCGGTGTGATCAAGAACGGGATCGAGGGCAGCCTCCGCAGGCTCGGCACCGACCACGTCGAGCTGTACTGGGCGCACAAGCCGGATCCCGTGACGCCGCTGGAGGAGACGGTCGCGGCGTTCGACGAGCTGGTGTCCGCCGGCCTGGTCGGTCGGCTCGGCGGCTCCAACTACCCCACCTGGCAGATCGAGCGGGCACGGCAGCTCGCGCGGTCGAACGGCCACGCCGGCTTCACCGCCGTGCAACAGCACCACACGTACCTGCAACCGCGTCCCGGCACGCGGCCCAGCGTCGTGCACCGGTTCGGCGCGGTCAGCGACGAGGTGATCCACTACCTGGAGCACCACCCCGACATGGCGCTGTGGGCGTACACACCGCTGCTCAGCGGCCGGTACACCCGCGCGGACAAGCCGATGCCCGCCGAGTACGACCACCAGGGCACCGTCAACCGGCTCGCCGTGCTGGACGAGGTCGTCGCCGAGACCGGCGCGAACCGCAACCAGGTCGTGCTCGCGTGGCTCACCGGCGGTGACCTCGACATCACGCCTATCGTCGGCGTCAGCGCGGTGGAGCAGCTGGACGACGCGATCGCCGGGGTGTCGCTTCCGCTGACGGCCGAGCAGCGGCAACGCCTGGACGGCGCGGCCCAGTGATCGACAACCTGGTGCTCGGCGCGATGTGGTTCGGCACGGCCACCGACGAGCGCCGGGCGTTCGAGCTCCTGGACCGCTTCGTGGACGCGGGCGGCACCTGGATCGACACCGCCGACTCCTACGCCTACTGGGTGGACCCGTCCGGTGCCGGCGGGCAGAGCGAGACGGTGCTCGGGCGGTGGCTCGCTGCCCGCCCGGGCGCCCGCGACCGCGTCCGGATCAGCACCAAGGTCGGTGCCGCGCCGACCGGTGGCGGTCAGGTGGAGGGCTTGTCGGCCGGTGCCGTCAAGCGCGCGGTCGAGGGCAGCCTGCGGCGGCTCGGCACCGACCACGTCGAGCTGTACTGGGCGCACCTGCCCGACCCCGCCACGCCGTTGGAGGAGACGATCGCCGCGTTCGGCGACCTGGTCACGGCGGGGTCGGCCGGTCGCCTCGGCTGCTCCAACCACCCGGTGTGGCAGGTGGAACGGGCGCGGCAGCTCGCGCGGTCGAGCGGTCGGGCCGGCTTCACGGCGGTGCAGCAGCACCACACGTACCTGCGTCCCCGGCCGGGGGTCCGGCCCACCGTGGTCCGGTTCGGCGAGGTCACCGACGAGGTGATCCACTACGTCGAGCACCACCCGGACGTGGCGCTGTGGGCGTACACGCCGCTGTTGGGCGGCCGGTACACGCGTGCGGACAAGCCGTTGGCCGAGGCGTACGACCACCCCGGGACGGCCCGTCGCCTGGCCCTGCTGGACGAGGTCGCCGCCGAGACCGGCGCGAACCGCAACCGGGTCGTGCTGGCGTGGCTGGCGGGAGGCGAGCCCGCCGTCACGCCGGTCGTCGGCGTCAGCACGGTGGAGCAGTTGGACGAGGCGGTCGCGGGGGTGTCGCTGGTGCTGACCGCCGAGCAGCGCCGCCGCCTCGACCTCCGGCCGGACCGATCACCGGCGTGAAGCGCGAGACCGGACGTGTCCGGCGTCCCCCGCGGAATTCCCGGCCAGGGCGAAGACACCGTTTTGCGCCTACGACGAGACTACCGACCGACGTAACGTCGAACGCGCGAGATCGACCTCCCTGGAGGAAGGCGCCGACGAGATGGACGCTCTACCCACCGTCCCCAGCGTGATGCCGCGGCGTCCGATCCCGTTCGACCTGGACACCGGGAACGCGATCCGGGACGTGGTGATCCCCGCGGAGAACCCGCTCTTCCGCACCACGGTGCAGCCCAGCGACGCCTCGCTCGTCATCCGGTACACGGTGCTGCTCAACAACGCCTGGTTCGACGCGATCGCGCCGTTCCACCCCACCGCGGTCGGCATCGCGTCACGGCTCGGTCGCCGCCCCGCGAGCGAGCGGCGGACCAACCGGGAGCGCAACATCGCCATCCTGTACGCGAGCCACCGCGTGCTCGACAGCCAGTTGCCCCGGTTCCGCGCGCAGTGGCGGACCATGCTCGTCTCGGCCGGGCTGGACCCGGACGACGACAGCCGTGACACCGCCACCCCGGCGGGCATCGGCAACCGCGCCGGGGAGGCGGTGATCGCGAGCAGGCTGCACGACGGCATGAACCAGCTCGGCGACGAGGGCGGTCGGCGGTACGACCGGCAGCCCTACGCCGACTACCTGGGGTACCGACCGGTCAACACCGCCGAGACCATCCACGACCCCTCGCGTTGGCAGCCGAACGTGGTCACCGGCGGGAACGGCGCGTTCCGGGCCCAGCAGTTCGTCACTCCACAGTGGAGCGTCACGCGACCGTACTCCTACGGCGACCCGGACGAGTTCGACGTACCCCCGCCGGTGAACAGCGACGCGGTGCGCGATCCGGCCGGCTACCGACGCCAGGCGGACGAGATCCTGCGCGCCTCGGCCAACCTGACCGACCGCCAGAAGGTCCTCGCCGAGACGTTCAACGACAAGTTCTGGGCGCTGCCGCCCGCCTACCAGCACATCGCGGCCGTCAACGACTACGACCTGGACCGGTTCGTGTTCCTCGACGCCCTGTCGAACGTGGCGCCGTTCGACGCCGGCATCGCGTGCTGGCACTTCAAGCGGCGCTACGACTCGGTCCGACCGTTCACCGCGATCCGCCACCTCTACGGCGACCGCGAGATCACCGCGTGGGGCGGGCCGGGCAAGGGCACCGTCACCGACATCCGGGGATCGGAGTGGCGCAGCTACCTGGAGACGGCGGACCACCCCGAGTACCCGTCGACGTCGGCGGCGTACTGCGGCGCGGTCGCCCAGGCGGTCCGGCGGTTCACCGGCTCGGACGCCCTCGGCCTGTCGATCCGCGTCGCCAAGGGCGCGTCACTGGTGGAACCCGGCACCACCCCGCGCGCCGACACCACCCTGGGCCCGTGGAAGACGCTGACCGAGTGGGAGGAGGACTGCGGGCGCAGCAGGCTCCTGGGCGGCGTGCACTTCCGCTCCGCCATCAAGGCGGGGCGCGAGCTGGGCAGACGCGTGGGCGACCGTGCCTACGAGTTCATGAAGGCGCACGTCGAAGGCACCGCACCCCCGCCGCCGACCCACTGACCGTCTCGGGTAGCCGAGGACCCGGCGGGACGGGTGGCGGCGGACCCCCTCGGCGAGGAGGTCCGCCGCGTCGTCACGAAGAGCCGCGCGGTAAGGCCCCTACCGGAGCTTGTAGGCGCGGATCAGGGTTTGCTCGAACGTGTTGCCCTTGCTGTCCGAGCCCTTCACCCGCAGTGACGCGTACGCGCCCGGCGCCGCGGCGTTGCGGACCATCGCGGTGCGGCCGATCACGGGAGCCTCGGACCACGTGCCGCCGTCGTCGAACGACACCTCGACCCGCAGGCGTTGGAGCCGCCCGTTGTCGCCGCCCTCCTGCTGGGTGATCACCAGCGGCACGGTGAGGTGCCTGCCGGCGGCGGCCGCGCCGTTGCCGTCCAGCTTCGGGGTGAAGCGGACGACGGTCAGCGGCAGGGCCTGCCGGTCCTCACCGGGCGCGGTGTCGGAGCGGAACGTCCAGGCCCCGTGCACCCGCGTGCTGAACTCGGCGACCTCGCTCGACCGCGAGCTCTCCGTCTCCAGCCGGTAGTCCGCCCGTCCCGGCGGCACCGGGAACGCCCCGATACCGGGTAGCGGGGTCTCGTCCACCTTCACGCCGTCGCGGTAGAGCGTGGTCCGGGACGTGCCGGTCACCGAGTCACCGCGGTTGCCCGCGCCGTCGCCGAACAGCCACAGGTCGGCCACCACGACGTCGCCCACGCGGAACAGGTAGGGCGCGGCCGAGTGCGGCGGTGTCGGGCCGATGACCGGGAAGCCGAACGCCTCGGCGTACTTCCGGCCCGCGCGGTAGGTGCGGTCGGGGCTGATCAGCACCGATTCCAGCGCCTCCGGCGTGCCCTGGTACAACAGCCAGCGCCACGTCACGTTCGCCGGCTGGACGTGGTCGATCACGCTCGAGGACTCCGTCACGACCGTGCCGCCGACCCCGTAGATGCCGTCGGTGGTCGTCGCGTTGCCGGTGTGCTCGCCGATCCGACCGGGCCGGCGCGGGCCGAACGCGGTGCGGACCTCGGTCAACTCGTCCTTCCTCGGACTGCGCACGAAACCGGTCGGCGCTTTGCCGCGCTCCTCCCACGCGAGCCGGTAGGACACCGGTTCCCCGCCGACCGGCGCACCGGCGAACTCCGCGCCGACCAGCACGCCGTACTGCGCCGCGGGCAGCCCTGGACCGCTGTTGCCCAGTGACATGTCCGCCGGGAACCCCTCCGGGTACACCAAGCCCATCACGGCCGTCGCGCCCTCGTAGTGGCGGCCGAACGCGACGTAGCTCAGCCCCGGCTTGGCGGCCTTCTCGGGCGGGGTGATCTTCACCGGCGCCGAGGCGCGCGCGTCGAAGACCACCTCGGTGTCGGCGGTGACCGTGACGTCCGGTCGGAGCAGCACCGCCGTGCCGGGCAGGCCGTAGCGGTGCTCGGACACGGCGGTGTAGACGCCCTTGGGCACGCGAGCGGTGACGTCGCCGTCCGAGTCGGTGATCATGGTGAACCGGTCGTTGGTGACCCCGATGAGCAGGGCGGAGTAGTCGCCCTCCGGCTTGCCCGACCGGTCGAGCTGGGTGAACCGGACGTTGTAGCTCTCCACCTCCCGGCTGATGGCCACGGGCGTGCGCAGCAGCACGTCCGCGCCGGTCCTGGCGAGGACCAGACCCGAGTACGCGCCGTCCGCGGCGCCGGACTTGCCGTCGCCGGCGACGGTCACCGCCGCTTCGCCGCCCGCAGGCACGGTGACCGTGGACGGGGTGACGGTGAACAGGCCGGCCGGCGCGGGCGTGCCGTCCGGGTTGCGCGCCTCGACGGTCAGGTCGAGGGTCACCGGCGCGGAACCCGCGTTGCGGTAGGTCAGCGCCTTGCTCAGCGGCACGTCGTCGCCGTGCGGCCACTCCTGCACGCCCAGGCTGACGCTCGGGGGCGAGGTGGTGAGCGTGGTGGTCATGGCCTTGGCCGAGTCGACGCGGCCGGAGCCCTGGTCGAACACGGTCAGGTCGGGGTTGGGCTTGGCCGCCGCCATCAACGCAGCCTTGAGGCGGTCACCCGACCAGTCGGGGTGCTGCTGCGCGAGCAGCGCGGCGGCTCCCACGACGTGCGGTGTCGCCATCGACGTGCCGGAGTAGGCCACGTGGTCCGCCGGACCGGCGCCCGGCAGGCTCCGCGACTTGGCGGCCACGATGCCGACGCCCGGCGCGGTGATCTCGGGCTTGACCCCGCCGTCGCCGACGCGCGGACCGCGGCTGGAGAAGTCCGCGATCTCGTCGTCCCGGTCGACCGCACCGACGGTCAACGCGGCCTCCGCGCTGCCCGGCGAACCCACGGTCTCGGCCGCACCGCTGTTGCCCGCGGCGACGACGAACAGCGTGCCGTGCGCCGCGGACAGGGTGTTGACCGCTTCCTCCAGCAGGTCGATCTCGGGGCCGTCGGTGCCGCCCAGGCTGACGTTCACCACGTCCGCGCCCTGCTCGGCGGTCCAGCGCAGACCTTCGAGGATCGCGGACTCGGGGCAGCCCTCCTGCCCGCACACCTTGGCGTCGAGCAGTTGCGCGCCCGGCGCGACACCGCGGTACGGCGTGCCGGTGCTCGCGATGGTCGACGCGACGTGCGTGCCGTGGCCGATGGTGTCGGTCGAGTCGGGATCGCCGGTGAAGTTGCGCTCGGCGATCTCCCGGCCCACCAGGTCGGGATGGCCGCCGTCGACGCCCGTGTCCACGACGCCGACCTTCACGCCCACGCCGGTGTACCCGGCCGCCCACGCGGCGGGAGCGCCGATCTGCGGGACGCTGCGGTCCAGCACGGGCCGGCGCACGCCGTCCAGCCAGACCTTCGCGACACCGGGCGCGGTCAGCAACGCCTGCCAGTCGACCCCGGACGCCTTGGCCGCCGTCGTGGCCACCGCCCGCACGGTCGGCAGCTCCCGGTCGACCCGCAGCGTGCCCATCGCCGACACCTGGTCGCCGGAGCGCGTGACGATCAACGGCACGCGGTCGCGGTGCGCGTCGTCGTAGCCCGCCTCGACCAGACCGGTGACGTCGAACAGCCGTGGGTCGAGCCTGCCCTCGGCGAGCGGGCGCACCGCGTCGCGCGGGACGACGTGCACGTGGTCCCGACGCTGGAAGGTCAGGTAACCGACGCCCTCCCGGCCCGCGCCCGCGGTGACCGACGCGACCCGGTCACCGTCGAGCACGACCCGGTCACCACTGACGAGCGTGACGACCCGCGGCGCCCCCACTGTGCCACTCCCCTGCGCACCGCCGGCCGGAGCCGCCGCCGCGGGCGTCGCCAGGGGCACCGCCGTGGCGGCGACGACCCCCAGGACGAGCGCCGCCGCCGGCCAAGCCGTGCGCCTTCGCAATCTCGAACCCGACACGAGTTCCTCCCCGATGCTCGATGGCGATCGGCGCCGCGAAGCCGTGGGCGATCCGTCGCGCACGGCGTGGAATCCGCGCTCGTCGGCGCTGACCGGCTCGGACGTTAGGGGCTCGGGGTTTGTTCAGGTTCGTGGCCGATGGGCTGAACATCGTTCTCTGAACAACGGAGGGGCCTCTTGGCGGAGTTCGGCGCGGCCGTGCGGCCCACGGATCGTCGGACTGCCGGGACCGCGGGGGCGGTCCGATCCGCCGCCCGCGGCCACGGGGTGCCACCGGCCGGAAAGCGCTTCCACCCCACCACCGAGGTTGGTTTGTTTCTCCATGGAATCAAGTGTGGTACTCTGAGTGTGAGTGCCGACACACGCTGTCGGCAGTCGCGGCCGACCGTGTCCGAATAGCGTCCACAATGGACCACGACACGACTCGGAACGCGCTCCGGCGTATTATGATCCACCGATGGTCACCATCGCCGATGTCGCCCGAGCGGCGGGAGTCTCGCCCAGCACCGTGTCGTACGTGCTGTCCGGCAAGCGCTCGATCTCGGAGACCACCAGGCTTCGGGTGCACCAGAGCATCCGGGTGCTCGGCTACCGCCCGAACGCGGGCGCGCGAGCGCTGGCGAGCAGCCGCACGAACGTGCTCGCGCTCGTGGTGCCGCTGCGCACCGACCTGAACGTCCCCGTGGTCATGCAGTTCGTCACGGCGACGGTGACCGAGGCCCGCTCGTACGACCACGACGTGCTGCTGCTGACCGCGGACGAGGGCGCGGAAGGCCTGCAGCGGGTCGTGGCCTCCTCGCTGGCCGACGCGATCATCCTGATGGACGTCGAGGCGGCCGAGCCCCGCGTGCCGGTGCTGCGCGAGCTGGCGCGACCGGCGGTGCTGATCGGCGTGCCGGACGACCCGCAGGAGCTGACCTGCGTCGACCTCGACTTCACCGCCGCCGGCGCGGACTGCGTGCACCACCTCGCCGACCTCGGCCACCACGACATCGCGCTGATCGGCCCCTCCCCCGCCGTCTACCGGCGCGGCACGAGCTACGCGGGCCGGTTCCTGAGCGGGTTCCGGGCCACGGCCGCGAGCCGGGGCGTCGAGGCCGACGCGCTCGCCTGCGTGCCCACCTACGACGGCCTGCGGGAGTGCCTGGACGGCCTGCTGGCCCGTCGCCACCCGGTCACCGGGCTGGTGGTGCACAACGAGGCCATCCTCGGCCCGCTGCTGTCAGAGCTGGCCCGGCGGGGCCTGCGGGTGCCGCAGGACATCTCGGTGCTGGCGGTCTGCCCGCCGGACCTGGCGGAGGCCCAGGCCGTGCCGCTGTCGTCGGTCGACCTGCCGTCGGTGGAACTCGGCCGGCTGGCCGTCGAGCTGGCGATGCACCAGCTCGACGGCCAGGCCGATCCCGAGGTCCGGTTGCTGCCGCCCCGGCTAACGGCCCGCGGCAGCACCGGTCCGGTGGTTGCCTAGGGTCACCAGGCTCACCTTCCCGGGGTCACCCTGCGCCGCCTCGGTCGCGATCACGGCGAAGGTGAGCGTGTTGTGGTCGCGCAGCACGCCGTTCGGCAGCACGAACTCCCGCTGCGGCCCGACCCCGTTGAGGTACTGGCCCATGTTCCAGCCGTTGACGAAGATCAGCACCCGGTAGCCGCGCGCGGTGGCGTCGTCGAACCTCAGGCCGAGCGAGACGTCGTGCCCGCGCGGCAGGTCCAGGTCGAAGTTCGTGCGGTACCAGGACACGCCGGGCTTCAGCTCACCCGGCGGGCGCTGCCAGCCACCGGAGCCGGGCAGGTGCCAGCCGGCGCGTTCGCCGTACAGGCCGCCGGTGTTCATCGGGCCGCGTTCGCCGTCCATCGGCTTCGAGCCGCGGATCTGCCACGAGATCGGCGCGGTCGACCCCTCGACGACCACCCCGAACAGGCCTCGTGGCTGCTTGTGGCGGACGTCGTCGGCGGTCCAGTCGTCGTTGTGGCCCATGTTCTCGACCAGCACGGTCAGGGTGGCCTGCTGCCCGCCGGCCAGCAGCCCCTCGGGCACGGTGAAGTCGCCGCGTCCGGGATCGGGGTTGACCGGCTCGGAGTCGGACTGCGTGCCGCCCGCGGCGGAGCCGAGGTAGCGCCCGTTGAGCCACACCAGGTAGATGCCGCGCCTGCCGGTGATGGCGTTGACCGTCACGGTCTTCTCCGCGCCGGTGGCGGTGAACCGGCCGCGGTACCAGACGTTGCCGTTGTGGTGGCCGTACTCGTCGGCGTACAACACCGGCAAGGTCTTCGGCTTGATCGGGCTGACGGTGGTGGTCTTGTCGGCCGAGGTCCAGCCGGACTCGCCCATCCCGGGCGCCTCCGGGCGGTACTGCCAGTCGGTCAGCTCGGGCAGGAGCACCCGCTCCGGGCCGGGCAGCGAGCCGAGCAGGGAACCGCTGGGCGTCTGCCGCACGGCCACCGGCCGCCCGCCCACCGACAGGTGCCGCGCCGGGGCGAACACCTCGACGTCGCCTCCGCGGTCGGTGTCGGCGCGCAACGCCAGCCGGTCGCCCTTGAGCTCGGCGGACCGGACCAGCGACGTGCCGCGGACCAGCACCGGTCCGGCCGCGGTGTCCTGCCGCCAGAACCGGGCGGCGGTCTCGTCGGTGCCGAGCATCAGCAGCATCGGCCGCCGCCCACCACCGGTGACCAGCACGCGGGACAGGCCGGTGTGGGTGTAGTCCAGCCGGAGGTCGCCCTTGTCGTAGGAGCCGCGGACCTGACCTTCGAGCACCTTCACCGTCGGCGCCGAGTCGTAGCGCAGGACGGTGGAGCCCTGTTCGCCGTCACGGCCGTAGAGCACGGCCACGTCCCGGCCCGAGACGTCCACGTGGGTCAGGATCTCGGAGTTCGACCACACCAGCCGCTGGCCGCCCAGGTCGTAGCCCGCGACCAGGATCTTGGCGTCCCGGCCGTTCACCCGCACCGGCACCTGGTAGCGACCGTCCGGGGTGGACCAGTCCAGCGTCGTGGACAGGTCGGCGGTGCCGGCGCGGTCGGCCTGCCGGACGACCACGAACTGCGTGCGGGTGTCCGGGTTGGCCCGTGCCTGCGTGAACACGGCCGCGTCGGCGGGCACGGGCGCGGTCGCCTCGTCGGTCTTGGTCAGCGGCGCGACCGTGGTCATGAAGTAGCCCTGCCGCTTGAACTCGTCGTACTTGGCGGTGAGCTGCCGCGACTCGGTGATCGCCGAGCCGTAGTCGTAGGAGGTGTAGACGTCGTTGGGCTGCGGGAGCCATCCCCACGACGTGCCGCCGTACGTCATGTAGTAGCCGTACATGGTGGCGCCACTGGCGATGGCGTTGTTCTTGTAGAACACCTTCATGTAGCTCGGGCCGGTCAGCTCGCGGCACTTGTCGTAGCCCGCGTTGTTCAGGTCGATCGCGCCCGCCTGGTACTCGGCGGCGTACACCGGCGCGTCGTCGCGCAGCCTGCGCGTGACGCCGTCGCCCCACGGTCCCCAGGCGTCGGGGTTCTGGCACTCGAAGGACTGCGGGTAGTCGTCCACGCCGGGGATCTGCACCGCGCCCTGCCCGGACGACCAGTTGGCCAGGTTCCCGCCGCAGCAGTTGTTGTGCACCATCGGCACGTCGATGCCCGCGTCACGGGCCTGCGCCTGGAGGTCCTCCATGTAGGCGGGGTCGACGTTGGCGCCGTACTCGTTCTCGACGTTGTAGGCGATCACCGAACCGCCGCGCGACACCGTGTGGCGCGCGATGATCGGGTTGATGTGGCTCATCCACTCGGTGTACGCGGCGGTGTAGCCCGGGTCGCTGGAGCGGGCCCTGCCGGGCACCGTCTTCAGCCACGCGGGGAAGCCGCCGCCGCTGGTCTCGGCGTTGATGTACGGGCCGGGCGGGCCACCACGTACAGGCCGAGCTCGTCGGCCATGCTCAGCAGCCGGTCCACGTCGCGCACGCCGGTGAAGTCGTACACGCCGGGCGAGGGCGAGTGGTAGCCCCAGTGGAAGTACAGCGACACCCCGGTGAAGCCGGCCGCCCGGATCTTCTCCAGCACGTCGCGCCACAGCTCGGGGCTCGGCAGCCGGAAGTAGTGGAACTCCCCCGACCACAGCATGACCCGCTCGCCGTCCACGGTGAGCGAGTACCTGTCGTACGAGACCTCGTGCCGCTGGTCGGCGGACACCGGTGCCGCGATCACGGGCGTGGTCGCGGTGAGCGATCCGAGCAGCACGAGCGCGACCGCCAGCAGCCTCACCGGACTCCTCGCAGGGTCAACGCGCCGCCCCCGGCGCTGACGAGCACCCCGTCGGGGTGCGAGCCGACCTCGCCGCCGTCCACGGCGTCCACCGCGCGGGCGCCGACCAGCAGCAGCCGCCAGCTCGACGGCGCGCCCTCGGCCTCGACCCGGATCTCGTCGCCGCGGCGGCGGGTGCGGAACGTCGTGTCGCCGACCACCGTCACGTGGTCGCCCTCGGCGAGCTGGTAGGCCTGGAGCGTGACGCCCTCGGCGTAGTCGTAGTCCGGTCTGTCGTCCACCGCGCCCACGGGCAGGACGGTGTCCGGGCGCACGAGCACCGGTGCGGTGAGGAAGTCGCACCGGTCCCGCACCCAGCGCGGACCCTGCACGGTCTCGCCGGTCAGCAGGTGCGTCCACGTGCCCTCGGGGACGTAGTACGACACGTCTCCGTCGTCCGAGAACACCGGCGCGACCAGCAGGTCGTCGCCGAGCATGTACTGGCGCTCCAGGTGGGCGCAGCCGGGGTCGTCCGGGAACTCCACCACCATTGCCCGCATCATCGGCACGCCCTCGGCGGTGGCCTGCCGTGCCGCGCCGTGCAGGTACGGCATCAGCCGCAGCTTCAGCTTCGTGAAGCGCCGCAGCACGTCCACGGACTCCTCGTCGAACAGCCACGGCACGCGGTACGACGAGCTGCCGTGCAGCCGGCTGTGCGAGGACAGCAGGCCGAACGCGATCCACCGCTTGAACAGCGCCGCCGACGGCGTGCCCTCGAACCCGCCGATGTCGTGGCTCCAGTAGCCGAACCCGGACAGCCCCAGCGACAGCCCGCCGCGCAGGCTCTCCGCCATCGACTCGTAGGTGGCCTCGCAGTCGCCGCCCCAGTGCACCGGGAACTGCTGCGAGCCCGCCGTCGCCGACCGGGCGAAGACCACCGCGTCACCGTCGCCGCGCCGCTTGCGCAGCACGTCGAACACGGTCTGGTTGTACAGGTGCGTGTAGAGGTTGTGCATCCGCTCCGGGTCGGAGCCGTCGTGGTACACCACGTCGGTCGGGACCCGCTCGCCGAAGTCGGTCTTGAAGCAGTCCACGCCCTGGGCCAGCAGCGCGTCGAGCTTGGCCGAGTACCAGGCGCGGGCGGCCGGGTTGGTGAAGTCCACCAGCGCCATGCCGGGCTGCCACAGGTCCCACTGCCACACGTCGCCGTTCGGCTTGCGCAGCAGGTAGCCGTTGGCCTTGCCCTCGGCGAACAGCGGCGAGCGCTGCGCGATGTAGGGGTTGATCCACACCGAGATCCGCAGGCCGCGGGCGCGCAGGCGCTCCAGCATGCCGACCGGGTCCGGGAACGTGCGCGGGTCCCACTCGAAGTCGCACCAGTGGAACTCGCGCATCCAGAAGCAGTCGAAGTGGAACACGCTCAGCGGCAGGTCGCGTTCCAGCATCCCGTCGATGAACCCCGACACCGTCTCCTCGTCGTAGGACGTGGTGAACGACGTCGACAGCCACAGCCCGAACGACCACGCGGGCGGCAGCGCGGGACGCCCGGTGAGCGCGGTGTACTTGCGCAGGATCTCCCTCGGCGTCGGGCCGTAGATCAGGAAGTACTCCAGCGACTGGCCCTCGACGCTGAACTGGACCTTCGACACCGCCTCCGAGCCCACCTCGAACGACACGTGCCCGGGGTGGTTGACGAAGATCCCGTAGCCCGCGTTGGTGAGGTAGAACGGGACGTTCTTGTAGGCCTGCTCGCTGCTCGTGCCGCCGTCGGCGTTCCAGATGTCGACCGTCTGGCCGTTCTTGACCAGCGGCCCGAACCGCTCGCCCAGCCCGTAGACGGTGTGGCCGACGCCCATGGTCAACTGCTCGCGGACGTGGTGCGTGCCGTCCACGGACATGAAGCCGATGCCCTTGGTGCCGCTGCTGGTCAACGCACGGCCGTCGGCGGTGAAGTCGACCCGCCACTCGTCGCCGCGGTGCACCCGCACCGACAGCGCGCCCGAGGTCATCACCACGCCGGCGTCGTCGTCCACCACCTTGGCCTCGTGCGCGCTGTCGGACGCGAGCGCGAACACCGGCTCCTTCGGCGACTCGCCGGCGAAGTGCGTGATCTTCACGCCGATCACGTCCGCCATCGGCGAGGTGAGCCCCAGCGTGACCACCGGGCCCTTGAGCGTGTCGCCCCGGTGCCGGATCGGCCGGGTCGACGCGTGCACGACGACCTCCCCGTTTCCGGTGGTGACGTCACGCACCTCGACCGGATGAGCGGCCTCGACCCCGGGCCGTAGCAGCCAGTACCCGTCGCTGAACTTCACCCGAACTCCAATCGGCGAAAGCCTGGCCCTCTGTGGCCAGGAGAAGCCGGTCCCCGCCCGTGCGGCCCGCGTCGCGGACCGCCGGTCGGGACCCTTCCGATGCTCGATGAGAACCTCGATGACCGACAAGAACGCGCCGCCGCGCGGTCCGGCGAGGCCGGGCACGTGGCGCCCGACCAGGCGACCGGAGGTCCGGGCCGCGCCCGAACCCGCTCCTCCGAGGACGCGCTCGTCACTTGACCGCCCCCGCCGTGATGCCGCGGGTCAACGCGCGCTGGAAGATCAGGAAGAACACGATCGCCGGGATGACCCCGAGCAGCGCCGAGGCGCTGGTCATGGTGGCGTCCATCATCCGCTGGCCCTGGAGCACGCCGAGCGCCACCGGCACCGTCTGGTTCTCGTTCGAGATCAGCAGCACCAGCGGGAGGAAGAACTCGTTCCAGGTCCAGATGAAGAAGAACACGAACAGCACGCCCAGGGTGGGCCTGCTGATCGGCACCACGATCCGCACCAGCGTCTGCCACTTGTTCGCGCCGTCGATGCGGGCGGCCTCCAGCAGTTCGCGCGGGAAGCCGCCGAGCGTCGAGGTCAGCAGGTAGGTGCCGAAGGCGGCCTGGATCACCGTGAAGATGATGATCACTGCCAGCTTCGTGTCGTACAGCCCGACCTCGTTGGCCAGGAAGTACAGCGGGTAGGCCAGCGCCTCCTGCGGCAGGGTGTTCGCGATGAGGAACACCACCAGGATCCACACCCTGCCGCGGACCCGGCCGATGCCCAGCGCGTAGGCGTTGAACACCGACACGACCACCGCGAGCACCGCCACGGACCCGCTGATCACCAGGCTGTTCCACAGCTTCCCGCCGAAGTCGACGCGTTCCCAGAACGTGATGATGCCGTCCAGCGACACCCCGTTCGGCAGGTCGAGCGGACCGCCCGTGGAGTACTCCGCCGGCGTCTTCACCGCGTTGAGCGCGACGATGACGAACGGCAGCAGCATCACCGCGGCGAGCACGATCATCGACCACAGGACAGCGTGCCGCCGCATCAGCGCTCACCCCGGTTCTGCACGCGCAGGAACACGGTGGTGAGCACCAGGATCAGCACCGTGAGCACGGTGGCGATCGCGGCGCCGTAGCCGACCTGGGTCTTCTCGAAGAAGTTCTGGAACGAGTAGTAGGACGGCACGTTGGTCGAGCCGCCCGGCCCGCCCCTGGTCAGCACGTAGATCGGCGCGAACACCTTGAGCGCGGCGATGGTGCAGGTCAGCAGCACGACGAAGATCTCCGGCCGGATCTGCGGCACGGTGACGTGGAAGAACCGGCCCCACCACGACGCGCCGTCGAGCTCGGCGGCCTCGTGCAGCGAGGGGTCCACCCGCTGCATGCCCGCCATGAAGATCACCACCGGGTAGCCGACCTGGATCCACAGCATCACGCCCATCACGGTCCACAGCGCCAGGTCCGGGTCGCCGAGCCAGTTCTGCGCCAGGGAGTCCAGGCCGACGGCGCGCAGCACCTCGTTCAGCGCGCCGTCCTGCGGTGCCAGGATCCAGCTCCACACGATCCCGGCCACCGCGATGGGCAGCACCTGCGGCAGGTAGACGCACGCCCGCAGCACGGCGGCGTGCCGCGAGCCGAAGTGCTTGCCGATGAAGTCGAACAGGGCGGCGGCGATGACGAGCCCCGCCAGGGTCGGCAGGACCGCCATCGCCACCACCAGGCCGACGTTGTGCCGGAACGACGCCCAGAAGGTGCCGTCCGACATCAGCCGGGTGTAGTTGTCCAACCCGACCCACTCGGGCGTGCCCGCGCCGGACCACTCGGTGAAGCTGATGCCGATGTTCATCGCGAACGGCACCAGGATCACCGCGAGCAGCAGCAGGCCACCGGGGATCAGGAAGAGCAGGTACGACCCGCGGTCGCGGATCGAGGTGGGGACCAGGCTCATTTGCCTACGCTCGCCGTGTTTTCCTTGTAGTAGTCGGCCAGCTCGGTCAACGCCTCGTGCGCGCCGATCTGCCCGGTGATCACCTTCTGCACCGACGACACCTGCGCGTCGTAGAAGCCGGGTGCGGGCCAGTCCGGGTAGAACGCCAACCGGTCGTTGTCCACGAGCGCCTTGAAGTCGTCGTTGAGCTTCTTGGTCTTCGGGTCGGACGCGGGCGTGTCGCTCGGCGCGACGGCGATGCCGCCGGCGTCGCGCAGCTTGTCCTGGATCGCGGGCGACATGGTGATGTCGATGAAGTCGTAGGCCAGCTGCTTGTTCTTCGAGCCCTTCGGCACCACCCACATGTTGCCGCTGGAGCCCGCCGTCATGCCCGGCCACGGCACCGACGCCCACTCGAAGTCCTTGACCTGGGACTTCACCCGGCCGTACCACCAGCTTCCGCTGATCATGATCGGGTGCTTGCCCTGCATGAACGCCAGGCCCATGTCCTCGGCCTTCACGCCGGCGGAGTCCTTCGAGATGTAGCCCTCGCGCAGCCACTTGGCGAACGTCTCGGCGCCGAACACCCACGTGTTGTCGTGGAAGTCCACGTCACCGGTGTAGCGCTGGTACCGGTCGACCCAGTCGCGGTCGGCCTTGGTGAGCGCCAACTGGTACAGGATCTGCTGGGCCGGGTACTCCGCGCCGCCCAACGCCAGCGGGGTGACCCCGGCGGCGGCGAACTTCGCCATCGCGGCCGTCAGCTCGTCCAGCGTCTTGGGCTCGGCCAGGCCCTGCTGGTCGAACATGGTCTTGTTGTAGTAGACCATCACGTACTCGGCGTAGTTGGGGATGCCGTACCACTTGCCCGACCCCATCACGCCGCGCTCGTCGTACTTGGCCGTGGTCTCGATGCCCGGTCCGAGCTTCTTGTCCCAGCCGCGCTTCGCCACCTCGTCGCTGATGTCCGTCAGCAGGCCCTGCTTGGACAGCAGACCGGCGGTCGCGTTGCCCTTGGTGTACTCCAGGATGTCCGGCGCGTCCTTGGAGTTGAGCGCCATCGAGGCGGTTTTCTGGATCTGCTCGAAGCCCTTCTCCTCGAACTGCACCTTCACGCCGGGGTGCGAGGCCTCGAACTGCTTGATCGCCTCGGCCCACGCCACGCCCATGGCGCTGTCGGGCCCTTCGAAGTGCCACAGCTTCAGGGTGTTGGGGTCGGAGTCCCCCTCCGAACCCCCGCAGCCGGCCACGGCCAGCACGGCCGCGACGGCGGCCGCCAAGAGACGCTTGGACATCAGGATGATCCCTCCACGGTGAGGTTGTCGATCCGGGCCTTCCCCGTGAAGACCAGGTACACGTCCTGCCGACCGGTCGCGCCGCGCAACGGCGACGAGACCGAGGTCCAGGAGTACTTGTCGGCCGTGGTCGGCACGGCGAGCGTGCCCACCAATCGGCCGGTGGGGCCGCCGAGGCGCACCTCGACCGCCGTCGGGCCGTCCGGGTTCGCCACCCGGGCCGTCAGCGACCGGGGCGACCGGCGCAGGTCCACGTCCTTGAAGGCGATCCACTGGCCGGGTGCGGTGGCGGCCACTGCGGTGCCGCGTTCCTTGGTGGTGTCCACCAGGGTCACGCCGGAGTAGTCGTCGAAGTTCTGCGCCTGCGTGGCCTTGCCGAGGTCGCGCGGCGGGATCGTCTCGCCGAACACGGTCACCGTGCGGGTCAGCGAGCCGACCGTGAACTCGTGCGGCGCGGTCTCCACCACCCGCTTCTCCCTCGTCACGTCCCAGAAGGACAGGTCCGACACCGGGACGGTCAACTCGACCGTCTTCGTCTCGCCCGGTCGCAGCTCGACGCGGTCGAACGCGCGCAGCCGCTTGACCGGCTGCTGCGCCCGCGACTTGTTCTGGTGCGAGTAGAGCTGGACCACCTCGGCGCCGGCCCGGTCGCCCGTGTTCGTCACGTCCACCCGGACCTTCACCTCACCGGAGGACGGCGTCAGCGGGCGGTCGACCTTCAGCTTGGAGTACCGGAAGGTCGTGTAGCTCAGGCCGTGGCCGAACGGGTACAGCGGCTTGCCGGTGAAGTACTGGTAGGTGTGGCCGGACTTGGAGATGTCGTACTGGAGCTTGTCCGGCAGGTCAGCGTCGGAGCGGTACCAGGTCTGGGTCAGCCTGGCGCTCGGGTTGTGGTCGCCGAACAGCACGTCGGCGATGCCGTGCCCGGTCTCCTGGCCCGCGTGCGAGGTCCACAGGATCGCCGGCAGGTCGGCCGTGTCCCAGTCGCCCGAGTACGGGTAGCTGCTCTCCAGCACCACGACCGTCCTCGGGTTCACCTTGCGCACGGCGTCGATCACGGCGCGCTGGCCGGCCGGGAGCACGGTGGTGTGGCGGTCGTCGTCCTCGCGGCCGTTGATGAACGGCATGCTGCCGACCACGACGACGGCCACGTCCGCGCCCTTGGCCGCCTCGACCGCGCTGTCCACACCGCTGCGCACGACCTCGCGGCCGAACTTCGCGGCCTGCTCCGGCGTGGCCGAGCCGAGCGCGAGCCTGCCGTCCGCGCCGACGACCACGTACTTGTTCGCGCCGAACCAGGACTCGGTGACGTCGTTGCCCGCGTACTCCAGCACGAACGAGCCGTCCGCCTGCGCCACCAGCTTGAACTGCTGCTGGACGTACCAGCCGTTGGGCTGCACCGCGTTGTTGACCAGGCTGCGGCCGTCGCCCAGGGACACCGTCTTGCCGTTCGCGACGCTGCGGAGCGTGATCGTGCCTTCGCCCCAGTCGAAGACGTCCAGGCCGCCCGCGTCGCTCGGGGTCGCCGCGGTGGCCGTCAGCGGCGCGCCGGTGTCCGAAGTGGACGCCGTGACGTAGTTGCCGGTGGCCAGGTTCTTGAGCCTGATCCGGTCCACGCCCTCGCTGGAGGTGACGGCGGCGCGTTCGGCGAGGGCCTTCACCGGCGTGACCCGGTACGGCATCGTGCCCGAGTACCAGTCCTCGTAGAGGGTGTCGGCGAGCTGTCCGACCACGGCGACCTTGCCCGTGTCCGCCTTGGACAGCGGCAGGGTGTTCTTGTCGTTGCGCAGCAGCACGACCTGCTCGGCCGCCGCCTTGCGCGCGAGCTCGCGGTGCTCCGGCGCGTCGATGACGTCCGGCGTGATGCTCGCGTACGGGTTGCGGCCCGCCGGGTCGAACTCGCCGAGCCGGAAGCGGATCGACAGCACGTGCCGCGCCGCGTCGTCGACGTCGGCCATCGTGATCAGGCCCTGGGCCACGGCCGCCTTGATGGACGACGTCGTCGGCGCCGAGTTCTCGTTGTCCTCGGTGAAGTTGTCCAGGCCCGCCCGGATGGCCGCCGCGTTGCCCTCGACCTCGTTCGGGTAGTACCGCTGCGCGCCCGCGATGTTCGACGCGGCACTCGCGTCACCGACGATCATCAGGTCCTCGTCGGTCCACGAGCGCACCACGTCGTCCAGGTCGTGGCTGACGTGGGCCGGGCGGCCGTTGACCAGGTTGTAGGAGGCCATCACGCCGGTCGCCGCGTCGGCCTGGATGGCCGGCTTGAACGCGGCCTCGTCGTAGTCCTTCAGGATCCGCGGCGGCACGATCGAGTCGACCGTGATGCGGCGGTCCTCGACGTTGTAGGCCTCGTAGTGCTTCAGCGTCGGCGCCGCCTGGAGGTAGTCGGGGTGGTCGCCCTGCACGCCGTGCCCGAACGCGGTCGAGATCGCCCCGGTCAGGTACGGGTCCTCCGAGTAGCCCTCCTCGTTGCGGCCCCAGCGCGGGTCGCGCAGCAGGTTCACCACCGGCGCCCACAGGTTCAGGCCGTTGTGGGCGGGGTTCTGCGCGTGGTAGCCGCGGGCCTCGCGACCGGTCACCGCGCCGACCTGCTTCACCAGCTCCGGGTTCCACGTCGTGGCCAGGCCGATCGCCTGCGGGAAGACCGTCGACTCGCCCAGCCACGCCACGCCGTGCAGCGCTTCCGTGCCGGTCTTGAAGGCGCCGATGCCGAGCCGCGGGATCGCCGGCTGGTACTGGTGCAGCAAGGAGACCTTCTCGTCCACCGTCAACCGGCCCAGCAGGTCGGCTATCCGGGTGGCGCGGGGCAGGTCGGGATCGCGGAACGGGAGTTCTTCGGCGTGCGCGGGCAGCGGTGCCAACAGCAGCACCGCGACCAGCGGGAACAACAGTGAGCGGCGGGCTCTCGTCACGAACCGTCCCCTTCGTCCTCGGGGAAGCGTTGATTCATCGAAGCGCTTCGACTGGCCACCGTAGAGGGGCAGGGGTGACGGACGCAACAGCCTCGCGGCAGTGGATCTGTGAACGCTAATTCACTTGACAGAAATGGGCGGACACTCGCAGGTCACACGGGCAACCGCTTTCCACCGCCGCATTGCCCCGGTATTTCGCAATGTCACGAATGTTAGCGCTAACAATGCGCCGGCTCCGACGGGCCGCGGACCCCCGCCCGCGACGCGCGAGGCAGGGGTCCGCGGTCGTGGTCAGGCGGTGAGGAGGGTCAGGCCGTAGGCCGAGAGGATCTCGTTGATCGGCTGGAACCAGGTCCGGCCGCCGGACGAGCAGTTGCCGTACCCGCCGGACGTGACGCCCTGGGCCTGGTCGCCGGTGATGAACGAGCCGCCGGAGTCGCCGCCCTCGGCGCACACGCTCGTGCCGGCCATCTGGTAGACGTCACCCTGCGCGTAGTGGATGGTCTCGTTGCGGGACTGGATCACGCCGCAGTGCCAGTGGGTGGTGGAGCCGGAGCGGCAGACCGAGGTGCCGACCGGCGCCTCCCACGAGCCGCGCACGAGCGCGTCGCTGACCGTGCCCCAGCCGAGCACGACCGGCACGTTCCACCAGCCACCGCCGGTGCGGACCCACGCGTAGTCGTTGCCGGGGAACGAGGAGCCGCCGAACTGGCCCTGCCACGAGCGGTCCCAGCCGTACACCTGCGCGCCCGCGCTGCCGCAGTGGCCCGCCGTGACGTAGCCGCCTTGCACCGAGAAGCCGATGGAGCAGCGGACGTTGCCGGTGTAGTACGGGTCGCCGCCGACCGTTCCGGCGGCGAACGGCACCGGCGCGGTGACGCCCTCGGTGTTCACCTCGACGGGGCCGAGCTTGCGCGCCTCGGCCAGGAACCGGGCGACCTCCGCGGTCTGCACGCCCGGCTGGACGTCGACCACGACCGCGCCGCTGCGCGCGTCGGGACGCCAACTGGTGACGGCCGACGGCACGGACCCGGCCGCCGACAGCGCGTCGACCCGGTCCTTGACCCGGTCGAGTTCGGCGGCGGTCCGGGCGACCAGCCGTGCTTCGGCGCCCGTGGCGCGGACCCGGTCGGCCGCGGCGGCGTCGGTCACGCCGACCACGAGCACGCCCTTGTCCTGGTCGAACCAACTGCCGCCGAACGACGACCCGGCCGCCGTGCGCGCGGAGGGCGCGCGCCTGGTGGCCTTGGCCTCCTGGTCGAGCCTGGCCAGGACCTGCTGCTCGGTCAGCCCGAACGCGGTCCGCATCGCCGAGACCAGTCCCGGCGACAGCGCCTGCGCCGCGGGTGCGGCCTGGGCGGTCGGCGCGACCACCAGGCCGCTCACCACCAGCGCGGCGGCCACCCCGATTTTCGTCAACGTTGTCATTCGCACGCGGTACTCCTTGTCCGCAGGGAAGCGCGTGGCCGGTGCAGGCCGGCCGCGCGCCCGTGGCAGGTCAGCGAGAGAGCGCTCTCACACCTGGTGGTTCAGACCATGCCAACACCTGCGGCCTGCCGTCAATCCCCTGCCCGGCCCCGCGCGTGCCCGGTTTCAGACCGCGGCGACGACTTGGCTGACGACCGGCTCGCCGCACGGGTGCGGGCGGTCACCATGATCAACGCGGCTGACCGGCTCGGCGCGGGTGCCGCCTGCCCCGGGGGGCGGACGGCACCCGCGGCCTCACGAGTTGCGCAGGAAGCGGTCCAGCACGCGGACGCCGAACTGCAGGGCGTCGACCGGCACGCGCTCGTCCACGCCGTGGAACAGGCCGGAGAAGTCCAGGTCGGCGGGCAGCTTCAGCGGGGCGAAGCCGAAGTTGCGGATGCCCAGCTGCTGGAACGACTTGGCGTCCGTGCCGCCCGACAGCATGTACGGCAGCACCTTCGCACCGGGGTCCTCGGCGGTGATGGACGCCGTCATCGCGTCGACCAGCGCGCCGTCGAACGTGGTCTCGACCGGCGGCAGCTCGAGCCACTCGCGCTCGACGTCCGGGCCGAGCAGCTCGGCCATCTCGCGGTCGAACGCCTCCTCGCGGCCAGGCAGGATGCGGCAGTCCACGGTGGCCTCGGCGATCGACGGGATGACGTTGGCCTTGTACCCGGCGGACAGCATGGTGGGGTTGGCCGTGTCGCGCAGCGTCGCACCGATCATCCGCGACAACGCGCCCAGCTTGCCGATCGAGCCTTCCAGGTCGTCCTCGGGGAACTCCAGGCCGGTGATCTCCGACACCCCGGCCAGGAACTCGCGCACGGACGGCGCGAGCACGACCGGGAACCGGTGCTGCCCCAGCTTGGTGACGGCCGCCGCGAGCTTGGCCACCGCGTTGTCGTTGTGGATCATCGAGCCGTGGCCCGCGGTGCCGCGCACCCGCAGCTTGAGCCACCGGATGCCCTTCTCCGCGGTCTCGACCAGGTACGCCCGGACGTCGTCCTTGAGCGTGATGGAGAAGCCGCCGACCTCGCTGATCGCCTCGGTGACGCCCTCGAACAGCTCGGGCCGGTTGTCCACCAGCCACTTCGCGCCGAACAGGCCGCCCGCCTCCTCGTCGGCCAGGAACGCGAACACGATGTCGCGGGGCGGCACCACGCCGTCGCGCTTGAACCGGCGCGCGACCGCGAGCGTCATCGCGACCATGTCCTTCATGTCGACCGCGCCGCGGCCCCACACGTACCCGTCCTGGACCGCGCCGGAGAACGGGTGCACCGACCACTCGGAGGCGTCGGCGGGCACCACGTCCAGGTGGCCGTGCACCAGCAGCGCGCCCCGGGACGGGTCCGCGCCGGCCAGCCGGGCGACCACGTTGCCGCGGCCCTTGGCCCCGGATTCGACGTAGGTGGTCTCGTAGCCGACCTCGCCCAGCTTCTCCGCGACCCACTCGGCCGCCGCCCGCTCACCGACGACCGTGGCCGGATCCCCCGTGTTGGTCGTGTCGATCCTGATCAACTCGCTGGCCAGCGACACGACCTCGTCCTGCGCGAGCCGCAGCCCGGCCCCGTCATCCAAGTTACTCACCGGGCCTTCCTACCATCCGCGGCCCGGCGCGCGTGTCAGTGCTCGGAGCCGTCACCGCGCACGAGCGCCAGCGGGCAGGGCGCGTGGTGGAGCATGGCGTGGCTGACCGAGCCGAGCAGCGCGCGCCGCACCGCGCCGTGCCCGTGGCTGCCCACGACCAGCAGCGCCGCGCCCTCCGCCTCCTCGGCGAGCGCCTGGGCGGGCCGCGCCATCGACACCACCCGCTCGGCCCGCACTCCGGGGTGACGGGAGAGCGGGCCGGCGAGCGACTCGGCGACCAGGGCGTCGGCGGCCGTCCGGAGCTGGTCGAGGTCCAGGCCGAGCCCCAGCCCCTGGCCCCACGCACCGCCCGGCGCCATCGCGTCCACCGGCAGGCCGGTCGTGGCGTGCACGCCGACCAGGACGCCCCCGTGCCGCGACACGTGGTCCACCGCGAACTCGACCGCGCGGTCACTCGGCTCCGACCCGTCGACCCCGACGACCACCCGGCCGTCGTCGGCACCCCGGCCGTCCTCGGCACCCCGGCCATCGTCGGTGTCCCGGCCGTACTCGGCGTCCCGGTGGTCTTCGGAGTCGCGGACGACCACCAGGGGGCCGCCGAAGTGGTGCGCGAGGTCCGCGGTGACCGAGCCGGCGAACACCCGGGCCAGGCCGGTGGCCCCGGTCGAGCCGACGACGAGCAGTTGGGCTTCCCGCCCCGCCTCGGCCAGCACGGCGGCCGGGTGGCCGTCGAACGCGCGGGTGTCCACGTCGACCCCCGGCGCGACCCGCGCGCACTCCGCCGCGAGCTCGGCGAGGTGGTCCTTCGTGTACGCGCGCACGGCCTGCTCGCCGACGAGCTGCGGCAGCGGCATGGACACGGGCGTCACCACGACCTCGGGGAACGGCCCGCGGATCACGTTCACGACGAGCAGGCGTGCCCCACGGCTCGCCGCCTCACGGGCCGCCCAGTGCACGGCGTGCCGCGACCGCTCGGAGCCGTCGAACCCGACAACCACCGCGCCCCGGCCGATCGCGCTCTCCGGGCTCCTCAGGATGTCCGGGCTGGTCATCGCCCACCTCCGGCTCTCGGCGTGATCCGTTGCGACCGGGGTAGCCGGGCACGCCGGTTCCCAAGCCGGTTCCGACCCGCGAATCCACGCCGCCCGGCACCCGCGTGCCGCGGGGAATCGTCACATCGGCGGCGGATCGCGCCGCGGCGGAATCCGGTGTCGGCGGACCGCGTCGGAACGGCCCGACCACGAGATCCCTCAGCCCTGCGCACCCCTCAGTGCGTGCCACCGTGGCGGAGGCGGTGGCACAACCGCAGGGCCTGGTGACGACCGGCGTGGTCACCGGGATCTCGCCGCACCGCGCAGCCGGCCCTTCCTACCGTTCCACTCTCGGCGCGCGGACGCGCCCTGCCCCCAACAGCAGTGGAACCGCCGCGGCCAGGCTACTGCCGCCCCACCCTGGAATCAACTGCTGGTGCGGAGTAGCTTGGCCCTGCCACCGGCAGTGGAAGTGCTTGCGGGATGAAGCAGTCGTGCGGACGAGGGGTGACCATGACCGCGGGCGGACCGCGCCTCTTCGCCGACGTCCTGGACGGCCTGTGCCTGCGCCCCGGTGATCGGCCCCGTTACACGAACGTGGAGCTGGCCGAGCGCATCCGGCTCGACGGCGGCGAGATCACGCACACCTACATCTCGCAGCTGCGCCGCGGCGACAAGGACAACCCCACGTGCCGCACGATCGAGGGACTGGCCAACGCGCTGGGCGTGCACCCGGCGTGCTTCGTGGGCGGTCGCACGCGGCTGCACGAGGGCGAGCGGCCGGTGTGGCGGCGCGGTGCGCTCAAGCACCTGTTCGCGACCGTGTACCCGCCCGACCGCGGCCCGTTCTCGCCGGAGGAGGTCGCGGCCCGGATCAGCAGCGGGCCGTACGGCTCGATCTCGGCCAACTACATCCGCGAGCTGCTCGCCGGCACCAGCGACAACCCCAGGCTCAAGCACATCCTCGGGCTGGCGGAGGCGTTCGGCGCCGCGCCCGCGTACTTCTTCGACGACGAGCTGGCCGCCCGGGTGGACGAGCAGTTGGAGACCCGGCTGGCGATGGACAAGCTCGGCGTGAACACCGTCATCCTGCGCACCGCGGAACAACCGCCGCCGCCCGGTGTCCGCAACAAGATCCTCCTCGCGCTCGTGCGCGCGCTGCACCCCGGCGTCGCGGCCGAGGACGCCATCCGGCGGGCGCTCGAACCGGACGTGGTGGCCGATGACGAGATCCGCTGACGACGAGGCCGTGGCGCCCGGGTGGTGATCAGGTGAAGGCGAAGGACCTGCGGGAGCTGCGCGACGGGCTGATCCGCGAGCTCGACCTGGACGGGTCCGCGACCACCGAGGCGGTGTGCGTCCGGCTGTGCGAGGTGATGGCCGGGCGGTTGCGGCGGGAGATCATCCTGCGGTTCGACGACCTCGGCGCGGGCGGCACGAGCGGGCTGTGGGCCGTCACCGAGGACGAGGTGCACGTCGTCATCGTGACCACGGCCCGCAGTTGGGTGCACCGGCTGCTGATCCTGCTGCACGAGATCGCGCACATGCTGTGCGGCCACCAGCCGCCGCGGCTGGACGCCGAGGAGGGCCGTCGGCTGCTCTACCCGGACCTGTCGCCGTCGATGCTGCGGATCCTGGCGGGCCGGACCAACATGTCCCGCAAGGACGAGCGCGAGGCCGACCGGGTCGCGGGCGTGCTGACCAGGGCGTTGATCGAGTGGGCGGGACGGCAGCCGCACCAGCCCTCGCGGCCCGACGGTGACGACCTGGCGACGCGGGCCTGGTACACGTTCGGGTACTCACCCGAACGGGGCACGCGTGGCTGACGTCCAGTACCTGCTCAGCGCCCTGGGGGTGCTGGCGCTGCTGGTGCACAAGTACCGGGCGTTCCGGCAGGCCCCGCCCGAACGGCGGGCCGCGGTGCTGCCGATCTGCCTGGCGTGCGTGACGGCCGTGCCCGCGTTCCTGCTCCTCGCGCCGGTGGTCGGGGTGAACGTCGACCGGCTCGCCGGCGTGCCTAACCTGTCGGTGCTGGTGGTGTACGGCTTCGGCGTCGCGTTCGTGGCCGCGAACCAGGCCATGCTGCTGTACTGGCGGCACCCGCCCGCGCGGGCGTGGCGGGCGACCAGGCAGGTGCTCGTGGCCTCCGCGCTCGTGCTGGCCGCGATGGTCGTGCTGTTCGCGCTGGGCGCGCCCGGCGAGGAGCACCACGACGACTTCCCGGCGGCGTTCGCGCGTGCCCCGTACCTCGCCGAACTGCTGGTGCTCTACCACGTCACCTACCTCGCCGGGATGCTCAACGTGGCCCGCCTGTGCTGGCTGTGGGCCGACGAGACGCCGGACGACGGGCCGTGGCTGCGGCGCGGGCTGCGGCTCAACGCGGTCGGCGTGCTGATCGGGTCGGCCTACGCCGCGCTGGTGCTCGTCGCCGTGGTCGGGAGCTGGTTCGGCGCGGAGCTGGGCGCGTGGAGCGTCGCCGCGCCCAGGACGCTGACGCTCGCCGTGCCGGTGGTCGTGGTGGGTGCGAGCATCGCCGCGTGGGGTCCACGGCTGGCGCACGTGAGGGAGCGGGTGGCGCGGGGTCGGGACGCGGTCCGGGACCACGTGCGGCTGCGCCCGCTGTGGCTGGCGCTGCGGGCGGTCGACCCGGCCATGCGGCACGTGCCCGCGACGCTGCGCGAGCGGTTCGACCCCGAGCACCGGCTGTTCTGGCGGGTCATCGAGATCAACGACTGGCTGCACCAGTTGCGGGTGCGCCGTGACCCCGCGGTGGCGGGCGCGGTGGCGCGACGTGCCGCCGACCTCGGGCTGGCCGAGGACGAGGTGTGGGCGGCGACGGAGGCCGCGCAGGTCAAAGCCGCGCTGGCGGCCCGCGCACGTGGCGTCGAGGAGGTCGGCGACAACCGCGCCCACGACGCCGACACCGTCGGTCGGTCCGATCAGGACGGCCCGCTCCAGGCCAAGCACGCGTTCGCCGGCGAGCGCACCCGCCTCGTGCTGGTCGCCGAGGCGTTCGCCGGCCCCGTCGTGGCCGCCGCCCTGTCCGACGCGGCCCTGGCCGGAACGACCCGCCGGTGAACCGGGAAGGAGCCTGACGTGACGGGCACCCACGCGCTGGTCCTGGGCGGAGGCCTGGCCGGGATGCTCGCGGCGTCCGCCCTCGCCGGGCACGTGGACCGCGTCACGGTCGTGGACCGCGACCGGTTCGCCGAGGGTGGCGACCGCAAGGGCGTGCCGCACGCCCGCCACGCGCACGTGTTGATGGCCGGTGGGAGCCGCGCGCTGGACGACCTGCTGCCCGGCCTCACCGCGAGCCTGCTCGACGCCGGCGCGCAGCACCTCGGGCTGCCGAACCGGCTGCTGGTGTTCACCCGGTCCGGCTGGCTGCCCCGGTTGGACGAGATGCAGTTCGTGATCGGGTGCAGCCGGGCCCTGCTCGACGGGGTGGTGCGGCAGCGGGTGCTCGGGCGGGTCGACCTGGTCGAGGCCACCGACGTGGTCGGGCTGCTCGGCGACCGCGCGAGGATCACCGGTGCCCGCGTGCGCGACCGCGGCACCGGCGCGAAGCGCGACCTCCACGCCGACTTCGTGGTCGACGCGACCGGTCGCGGCTCCAAGGCCGACAGCCGGCTCGCCGACCTCGGCCTGCCGCCCGTCCAAGAGGAACGCGTCGACTCGGGCATGGTGTACGCGACCTGCCTCTACCGCGCGCCGTCCGGGGCGGGGGAAGGGTTTCCGGGTGTCAGCGTCCAGGCCGACCCGCGGACGTCGCCGTTCGGCCAGGGCGGTGTGCTGGTGCCGATCGAGGGCGGCCGGTGGATCGTCAGCCTCGCCGGCGCGCGCGGCGGTGAGCCGGAGGCGAGCCCGGAGGGGTTCCTCGCGTTCGCCCGCGGCCTGCGCCACCCCGTCATCGCCGACCTGATCGGCGCGGCGGAACCGCTCACCCGGCCGTTCGCCTTCCACGGCACGGTCAACCGCCGCCGCCGCTACGAACGCCTCTCCCCCTGGCCCGCCGGGTTCGTCGCGATCGGCGACGCGGCGTGCACCTTCAACCCCGTGTACGGGCACGGGATGACGGTCGTGGCGCGGCAGGCGGTGGCGCTGCGCGACGGTTTGGCCCGGCACGGCCTCGACGCCGGCGCGGCCGAACGGCTCCAGCGGGAGTTCGCGCGCGTGATGGACGACCCGTGGAACCTGGCCGTGGCCCAGGACCTGCGCTACCCCGGCACGATCGGGCCCTCGCGCGGCCCGGTCGCACGCCTTCAGGAGCGCTACCTCGACCGGCTCGTGCTGACGGCGACCGGCCGGCCGACCGTCACCCGGGCGCAGATCGACGCCTACACCCTGTCCACGCCGCTGAGCAAGCTCGTGCTGTCACCGCGCGTGATGCTCGGCGCGGTCCTCGGTCCGGGCCGGCCGCCGTCCGCCGACCCGCCGTTCACCGAGGCCGAGTCGCGCGTGACCGCTCGCGTGGAGGACCCGGACTGACGACGTGGCCGCGGCTCCGCGTGACGTGGACGGCCGGTACCGCCCGGACGACGTCGCGGCGCCACCGCGTCAGCGATTGTCCGAAGAGGACTGGAGTGCGCCGTCGCCCATCTGCCGGTACGACACCATCCCCACCACGGCGGCGAGCACGCCCGCGCCGAGCAGCACCGGCCGCGTGGCGTCCACGTCGAACGAGCGGTCGAAGACGGTCACGGCCGTCGGGCCGACCAGAGTCACCAGCAGCGGGCCGACCACGGTCGACAGGCCGAGGACGACCTTCATCAGCGACTGGACCAGCGCGACCATCCGGCCGCGCAGGGCGTCCTCGACGCGCGTGCCGATGATCGTGAGCCCGGTGAGGAACGCGATGCCCGCGCACCCGCCCACCACCGCCACCGCGACCAGCGCGAACCACAGGTGCGGCGCGAGCGACACCACGGCCAGGCCCGCACCCGCGCCCACGATCGCGACGCCGAACAGCCGGTTGTAGGTCAGCCGCCGGGACAGCCGCGGCGCGGTCGCCATGCCCGCCGCCAGGCCGAGGAAGATCGCGATGAACAGCGTGGCGTACGCGCTCTCCCCGCCGCCCAGGCTCGTCGCGTACAGCCTGGCGCTGCCGATCACCCCGCCGGCCGCGGCGAACGCTCCGGTCATGCCGATGACGAGGCCGCGCAGCAGGGGCGTGCGCCACGCGTACCGCAGGCCGTCGCGCATCATCACCAGGAAACCGGGACCGCCGCGTCGGGGCCTCGGCGCGAGCCGACCGGACAGCTCGGGGATCCGCACCGCGATCAGGACCGCCGAGGAGAGGTACAGCAGGCCGTTGACGACGACCGCGATGGTCGCGATCCGGAACTCCAGGTCCCCGTCGCGGATGCCGAGGTAGCCGGGGATGCCCGCGATCAGGGAGTACAGGCCGAACCCGCTGACGGTGGCGATGCCGTAGGTCATCACGAGGCCGAGCTGGTTGGCCGCGTCGACCTGGTCCGGTCGGCGCAGCAGGTTCGGCACGGCCGAGTCCTTGGCCGGGATCCACAGCATCGCGCAGCAGCCGACCAGGAAGTTCGCCGCGAACAGCCACCAGGCCGTGCCGACGAACGCGATCGACAGGAACAGCCCGCCGCGCGCCAGGTCGCAGGCGACCATCACCTTGCGCCGGTCGAACCGGTCGGCCAGCACCCCGCCCAGCGGCGCGAACAGCACGCCCGGCAGCAGTTGGGTCAGCACCACCGCGCTGAGCGCGAACCCCTCCCAGCCGTACCCCTGGGCCAGCTTCGTGACCAGCCCGGTCAGCGCCAGCAGCGAGAGCCAGTCGCCCACGCTGCACAGGAACGTGACGCCCCACAGCCGCCGGAACGGCCCGAGGGCCAACACCGCCCGCAGCCGCCGAGCGGTCGACACACCCGACCCGTCCCCCTCGGCCACCACACCGACACCGTCGCCTTGAATGCCGCCACCCCCGCCGTAGTCGCAGATGATCAGACTAACGACGACGGCCCGGTGCCTCCCACTCGCTCAGTGCTCATCCTTGAGCCTGCCGTCCACGAGCTGGAGCCAGTCCGACACGGCGACGGCGGACAACGTGCTCGCGACCAGGCGGGTGGCCCGCGGCGCGAACACCAGGCCCGCCGACAGGGCGCTCGCGATCCACACCCCGGAGCAGAACGGGCAGGTGACCAGCTCCCCGGCCGCGTGCCTGACCCCGTCGCCGCGCACCGACTCGTTCACCTCCGCGGCGCCGGCAGGCCCGTCGAACCGGGTGAACGGCGCGCGCAGCACGCTGGTCACGGCGCCCTTCGTCAGCAGGCGGCTGGCCTTGTGCGTGGCCAGCGAGAGGAACAGCACGTCGCGGACCGAGACCCGGTCCGGCAGCCGCACGCCGGCGCGCCGACCGGCCGCGGTGGCACCGACGACGAGCGCGCCGAAGGAGCCGAGGGTCGCGAGGTACCCGCGCAGGGGGCGCCGCTGCCCGGCGGAGTAGGCGGCGCTGACCCGTCGGAAGACGTCGCTGATCGGCATGGCTCAGGTGTAGCCCCGCGCCGCGGGTTCAAACTCGCACGTTCGGGCCCGAGCGCCGCGACTCAGCGCTGGAGCGGCACCGACGTCGCGAACAGGTCGTCGAACACCCGTGCCCGGTCGAACGACAGGGCGTGGGCGCGCGCCCGTTCCGCCATGGACAGCCGCTCCTGCGCCGACAGCTCCAGCACCGACCGGTCGAGCGCGGCGGCGAGGCCCGTGACGTCACCGGCCTCCACGATGACCGCCGTGCCGCCGACCGCCTCACCCGTGCCGCCGGTGAGCGTCGTGATCACCGGCCCGCCGCCCGCCAGCATCTTCTCGGTCAACGCGATGCCGAACGTCTCCACGAAGTCCGGCTCGGGCCTGGTCGGCAACGCGTAGGCGGCGCAACCGCGCATCAGCAGCGGCTTCTCCTCGTCGTCCACGTCGGACAGCAGCACCACCCGGTCGTCGTCCCTCGTGAGGGCCCGCACGTCGTCCAGCGCCGGACCGCTCCCGGCGATCACGAGTTTCACCGCCGACCGCGCCCGCGACCGGGCGAACGCCGCCACCAGGTCGTGGACCCCCTTCGCCCGCGCCACCCGGGACAGGAACAGCACGTAACCGTCACGGGTGAGGCCGCGCCGGGCCAGCGCGGCGTCCACCGCCGCCGGGTCGAGGTCGAGGTACGCGGAGGTGTCGATCGGCGGGTAGCTGACCGAGACCCGCGCGCGGCACTCCTCGGCCAGGCGCGTGCCGCAGTGCGCGTCGACGGCCTCGGCGGAGGCGACGATCTCCTGCCGCGTGTACTCCGACACCGCGATCACCTGGTCGTTCGCCAGGAACGTGGTGAACAGCGCCACCGCCGCGCCGAACCGGCCCTCGCGCAGGCACGAGCGGATCACGTTGGTGACGTCCGAGCCGACCGCCTTCGCGATCGTGCGCACGTCGGGCGCGAACCCGGCCGCCCGCGCCGCCGTCACGGCGTCGTTCACGACCGCCGTGTGCGGCGCGAGGTACATCGACAGGCACGTGGTGGGCACCGGTTCGGCGAGCAGCTCGACCAGTCGGCCGGTGAGCCCGGCGATGTACCGGCCGTCGGGCACCCGGTAGTCGCCGACCGGCTCCGGCCGCTCCACCGTGATGCCCGGGCTGTAGGGCGTGATGCGGTCCAGGGGCTTGAGCGGCAGTCCCGCCGCCTGGAGGGCGGGGATCGGCCAGGTCAGCAGGCGCACGTCGTCGAAGCCGCGGGTGAGGGCGACTTCGGCGAGGTTGCGCGCCTCGCCGGAGTGGCCGCAGATCACCGGGTCGGCCCGGACCACGATGACGAGGCGGCGGTTCGGCCTGCTCATGTGCGGGCTCCCGGTGAGGGTCGGGCGGACGGTGGGTCGGACAGCGACGGCGGCCGGACCCGACGGCCCCAGGCCGAGGGTTCCGGGCCGAGTTCGAGTTGCAGCCGGCCGCCCGCGTGCACGTCCGCGGCGCTGAGGTGCGCCACGTCCAGCGGCCTGCCGTTGAGCCGGGCGGACTGCACGTACTGCGGTGGCGGCACGCGTTCCAGCCCGTCGGAGCTGACCGGCGTCTCGCGGTGCCCCCTGGTCTCCACCACGAAGTCGCGGTCGCCGATGTGGAGCGTGGCGCGGGCGAACGCGGGTGCGTTGACCAGGAACAGGTTCTGCCCGGCGATCGGGAACAGCCCGAGCGAGGCCCACACGTACCAGGAGCTCAGGCCGCCGGAGTCGTCGTTGCCCGGCAGCCCGCCGGGGCCGGTGCCGAACTGCCAGGTCAACGCCGCGTGCACGACCTCGGCGGTGCGGTCGGGCCGGCCCGCGTAGTGGTAGGACCAGGGCGCTTCCATGTCCGGCTCGTTGTTGAGGCCCTCGAACCGGTTCAGCGAGTAGCCGACCGCCATCTCGGCCGGGTCGGGCCGCCTGCCGGGCTGCATCACCGGCGGCGCGCCGAAGCCGAAGAACGCGTCCAGCATGGCCACGAACGCGTCGTCGCCGCCCGCCAGCGCGATCCGCCCGGCCATGTCGTGCATGATCCGGAACGAGTAGTTCCACTTGCCGCCCTCGTAGAACGACGAGTCGTGCAGCAGGCCGGTGGCCGGGTCGAACGCGTTGGTCCACAGCAGGCTGCGCGCGGCCAGGTCGTCGGCCAGGCGGCCGTCGTTCAACGCGCGCGCGACGCCCGCCGTGCAGTGGTAGGCGTAGGCGAGGTCGAGGGTGTGCGAGATCGGGTGCACGACGCCGTGCTCGTAGAAGTCCTCGCCGTACAGCCGGCGCAGGTCGGCTTCCATGTGCACCAGCGCCCAGTTCCAGTCCAGGTCGCCGAGGCCCAGCGCGTGCGCGTCGGCCAGCGCGGTGTGCACCAGGGCGCTGGCCTGCCGGAAGAACCGGTCCGCGCCCCGCGCCATCCGGTACCCGATCGGGAAGTTGCCCTCCTCCTCGCACACCCGGATCAGCGACTCCAGCAGGTCGACCGCCCGGTCCGGCACGATCGCCGAGAGCAGCGGCAACTGGGTCTTGTAGATGTCCCACATCGTGCAGACGTCGAACGCGAACGGCCCGGACGTCGGCCAGAACGGGCTCTCGTCGTCGGCGAAGCACGGCTTGACCAGCGAGTGGTAGAGGGCGGTGGCGAACACCTCGCGCCTGGCCGGCGTCCCGCCCTCGACCTCGATCCGGTCCACGTGGTCGCGCCACCGGGCCTTCGTGCGCTCCCGGATGGCGTCGAACGCGGGCGGGTGCTGGCCGCACTCCCGGTGCAGGTTGTCCCTGGCCTGCTCGCAGCCGCGCAGGGAGAAGCCGATCCGCACCTCGACGGTCTGCCCGGCCGCCGTCGGACCGAGGAACAGCAGCCCGAACGGGCGCAGGGTGGTCTGCCGGATGCGGTCGAAGTCGAGCCGGGTGCCGCCCTCGATCAGCCGGCGGTCGTGCCAGAGCATCTGCCGCCAGCCCGGCGAGTCGACCTCGACGTGCACCGAGAGCGGCACGCCCTCGACCACGACGGTGCCCTGCGCTCGGCCGTGGCCGAGGCTCTCCACGTGGGCGCGCAGCGGCACCGTGCGGCCGTGGTCGATGGCCAGGCCGCCGCACGAGAGGTCCACCACGATGCGCGCGCTGCGGTGCTCGGGGAACGTGTACCGGTGGACCGCGATCTTCTCGCCGACGGTGATCTCGCACCGCACGCCGGTGTCGAGCGTGGCCGCGTAGTACCCGGCTTCGGCGGTCTCGTCGTGCAGCGGCCAGGCCTGGCCCAGCGTGTCCAGCTGCTGCACCATCGGGGTCACCCGGACGTAGTTGTAGTACTTGCGGATCGCGCCGGTGCCGGACTGCTGGAAGTGGGTGAACCCGGAGGCCTGCGGCCGGTCGAACATCTCCTCCGGCAGGCCCTCGGTGTTCTTCGTGTACCGGCCGTACCCGGTCGGGTAGGCGCCGGAGTAGGCGCAGGCGGACACCATGCCGAGCGGGGAGGTCGCGCCCGGGTGGGTGTTGCCGATCTGCGCTTTCGGCCACCACCAAGTGGCGGCGAGACCCTGCGCCGCGGGCAGGGAGGTCGCCGCCGTTCCGATGAAGGGATCGATCTCGTCAAGGATGGCGCGACTGTAGATCGGCGCGGGACCGCCGGTGGTTTCCGCGACGTGAACTCGGTGGGAACGTGCGGCCCACGTTCACCGGTCCGGATGACATTGAGGATCCACCCAGCGCCACCCTCACCGTGGTGGTCTGCGGCCCGGACGGCACCGGGCTGATCGGCGGCGCGCCCTGCTGGTCACGGCGAGCCGAGCACCCGACCACGCGTCAGCCGCGTTCGGCGTAGTCCGGGAGCCGGCGGGCGACCTCGTCCGGGCCGGGCATCCGGGCGATCTCCCCGGCGATCGCGCGGGCCGCGTCGGAGTGCTCGCCGGGCCGCACCAGGGTCCGGACGTGGTCGGCGACGGCGTCCGCAGTGACCTCGTCGGGGAGCAGCCGCACCCCGGCTCCGGCGGCGGTGACCGCGTCGGCGTTGGCGAACTGGTCGGCGCCTTGGGGCAGGACCAACTGGGGTTTGCCGACGGCGAGCGCGCCGAGCGTGGTGCCGCTGCCGCCGTGGTGGACGACGACGTCCACGTGCGGCAGCAGGTCGGCCTGCGGCAGCCAGGCGCGCGCGGTCACGTTGTCGGGCAGGGGTCCGAGCTGCTCCGGGCGCACGCGGCCGGTGGCGACGACGACGCGGGCGTCCACTGTCGACAGGCCCTTGATCGCGGTGGCCAACAGCTCCGGCGTGCCGAACGCGGTGCCGAGGGTCAGGTAGACCAGCGGCTGGGAGGCGCGGCGGCCGTCCCAGGTGGGCAGCGCGGCCGGTTCGGAGAACGCGACCGGGCGCAGCTCGATCCGGTCCTCGCCGGCCAGGAAGTCCCCGTCCTGCAACGACGGCGGGCAGATGTCGAGGTGCGGCCGGCCGGGGACGCTCTTCGCGGGCGGTTCGAGGCCGATGCCGTCGGGGAACATGCGGCCGAAACCATGCCAGAGACCGGGGATCCCGGCCCGGTGCGCGGCGATCGCGGCGCCCGGAACACCCCACCCGTGCACCACGAGGTCCGGCCGCAGGCGCGCCAGCTCCGGCTCCAGGTCCTCGGCGTACATCTCGTAGAACGTGTCCGCGGGGCGGAACGGCCGCAGCCCGTTCGCGGTCAGCGGGGCGTGCACCTCCTCGCCGACGGCGAAGTGCACCTCGTGCCCGGCTTCACGGGCCGCGATCGCGAGCGGGATCATGGGGTAGGTGTGCCCGACCGAGGCGAGGCCGGCGAACAGTACGCGCATGACCGCGAACCTAACGCCTCGCGCACGGTGCGGGTGCCCGGTTCCGTCACGACGTGGCCCACGGGTCGACGGGCACCACGTCGGTGATCCGCCCCGCCTCGTCCAACAGGCACCCCATCCGCTTCACCGCGCGCAACGTGACGGCGCGATCGGTGAGCGTGAGCGCCGGGAGCCGCCTGGCGAGTTCCGCTTCCAGGCGTTGGACGTCACCGAGGGAGCGCAGCCACAACGTCATCACCAGGTTGTCCGCCCCGGTGACGGCCGCGCACAGCCGCACCTCCGGCAGCTCGGTCAACGCCGCCGCGGTCCGGTCCAGCTCGTCGGGCGGCACCCTGGCCCAGAACGTCGCCGCGATCGGCCACCCGGTGATCGGTTGCGCGACCTCGCAGCGCAGCGACAGCAGCCTGCCGTCGACCATCTCGTTGAGCCACCGGCGCACGGTGGACGCGCTCTTGCCGGTGCGCGCCGCGATCTCCGCCGCCGTCCTGCGCCCGTCGTCCAACGCGCGCAGCACCTCCCGGTGGTGCGGCTTCCAGACCGGACGGCTCCCGGTCGGCCGGCCCGGCGGGACGCGTCGCCGGGGTTCGAGCGCGCCGAGCCGCCAGTGGTTGCCCTCGCCGTACACGGTGGTGACGGTGTGGGTCCGCGTCCGGCGCAGGCCCGGCAGCGCGTGCAACTGGTGCAGCACGACGTGCGACAGGGCGGCGAGGTCCGGGGTCAGCACGGTCAGGTACAGGTCCCGGCCGCTGCTGATGACGGAGATCGACACGACCTGCGGGATGCGGGACAGCACCTCGACGGCGTGCGTGCGGGCGGTCGGCTCGACGTCGATCTCGATGAACGCGTTGCAGTGGTCCTGGGCCCACAGCCGCACCTCGGGGTAGGCGGTGACGCGCGCCAGGCCCGCGTCGGCGAGCCCCTGCCACCGCCGCGCGGCGGTGACCGGGTCGATGCCGAGCGAGCGCCCGACCTCGTGCCAGGTGGCCCGCGGCGTGGCTTGCAGGGCGTGCACGAGCCTCAGGTCGGTCTCGTCGGGCGTGAACGAATCCTGCACTGGAGGGCACCTCTGTGAGCGATCTTGCCGATTCCAGCGTCGAGCGTGACACCGGACGTGATCCTTCGGCAAGTGCTCCGCGACCAGAGGAGATCCCGCGATGTCAGTACACGAGGACGCCGCCGACCTGTCGGACGACCTGGTAGGACTGCGGCGACGGCTGCACGCCGACCCCGAGATCGGGCTCGACCTGCCGCGCACGCAGGAGAAGGTGCTCGCCGCGCTGGACGGGTTGCCGCTGGAGCTGTCGCCGGGCCGGGCGCTGACCTCGGTGACCGGCGTGCTGCGCGGCGCACGGCCGGGGCCGGTGGTGTTGCTGCGCGCGGACATGGACGCGTTGCCGGTCCAGGAGCGCACCGGGCTCGACTTCGCGTCCCGTGTGGACGGTGTGATGCACGCGTGCGGCCACGACATGCACACCGCGATGCTGGTCGGAGCCGCGCGCCTGCTCGCCGCCCGGCGGGGCGAACTGGCCGGTGACGTGGTCTTCATGTTCCAGCCCGGCGAGGAGGGGTGGGACGGGTCGGCCGCGATGATCGCCGAGGGCGTCCTGGACGCGGCGGGACGCAGGCCGGACGCCGCCTACGCGTTGCACGTGTTCGGCGCGGGTGTGCCGCACGGCGTGTTCTCCGCGCGCCCTGGCACGACGATGGCGGCCTCCGACTCGCTGGAGGTGACCGTGGTGGGCGCGGGCGGGCACGGCGCCCGGCCGCACCGCGCGAAGGACCCGATCCCGGTGGCGTGCGAGATCGTCACGGCGCTGCAGACCCTGGTCACGCGCCAGTCCGACATCTTCGACCCGGTGGTCCTGACCGTGGGCTCGTTCCACGCCGGGACCAGGCGCAACGTCATCCCCGACACCGCGCGGTTCGAGGCGACCGTGCGCACGTTCTCCGCACCGGCGAAGGCGAGGGTCAAGGACGCCGCCGTCACCCTGGCCCTGTCGATCGCGCGGGCGCACGGCCTGCGTGCCGACGTGGAGTTCCACGACGGCTACCCGATGACGGTCAACGACGCGCAGGAGACCGCGTTCGTCGCGCGGACCGTCGGCGAGGTGTTCGACGGGCGCTTCCGGCCGCTGGCCGACCCGATGCCGGGTGGCGAGGACTTCTCGCGCGTCCTGCGCGAGGTCCCGGGCGCGTTCATCCCCTTCGGCGTCGGCGACGGCACCACCGACAACCACTCCCCCATCGCCCGGTTCGACGACGCGCTGCTGGCCGACGGCGCCACCGTCCTCGCCGAACTGGCGCTGCGCCGGAGCACCCGGTAGTCCCAGGGCGGTCCGGCCGAACGGCCGCCGCGACGGCCGCCGGCGGACGCAGTGTTTGCGAAAACCTTCGACAAGCATTGCCCGGCCGGTGGCGCACGACCACCGTGGAGTGCCACCGCGTCGGAAGGGGCCGTCGAAGTGCGCAAGCTCTGGTCAGCGTCGTTGGTCACCGCGTCCTTGATCGCGTCGGCGGTGCTCCCCGTCGGCACGGCCGCGGCGGTGCCCGGCACCACCCTCGCCTCGGCCGCCCAGCTCACCGGCCGCTACTTCGGCGCGGCCGTCCAGGGGTACAAGCTGGCCGCCCCCGCGTACACGGGCATCCTGGACCGCGAGTTCGACGTCGTCACGCCCGAGAACGAGATGAAGCTCGACGCGACCGAGCCGCAGCAGGGCCGGTTCGTGTTCACCGCGGCCGACCGGATCGTGGACCACGCCGTGCAGCAGGGCATGCGGGTGCGCGGGCACACGCTGCTCTGGCACGCGGGGCAGCCGTCGTGGCTGGTCAACCTGCGGGGCGCGGCGCTGCGCCAGGCGATGCTCGACCACGTCACGCAGGTCGTGGCGCACTACCGGGGGAAGATCCTCGCCTGGGACGTGGTCGACGAGGCGTTCGCCGACGGCACCACCGGCGCGCGCCGCGACTCCAACTTCCAGCGCACCGGCGACGATTGGATCGAGGCGGCGTTCCGCGCGGCGCGGGCGGCCGACCCCGGCGCGAAGCTCTGCTACAACGACTACGGCATCGAGGACTGGGCGCAGGCCAAGACCCAGGCGGTGTACCGGATGGTGCGCGACTTCCGGGCGCGCGGGGTGCCGATCGACTGCGTCGGCCTCCAGTCGCACTTCGACCCCAACCGCCCGGTGCCCGCCGACTTCACCACGACGTTGCGGAACTTCGCCGCCCTCGGTGTGGACGTGCAGCTGACGGAGCTGGACGTCGTCGGCGCCGGCGCCACCCAGGCGGAGGACTACCGCCGTGCCGTGACCGCGTGCCTGGCGGTGAGCGGGTGCACCGGCATCACGGTCTGGGGCGTCCGCGACAGCGACTCGTGGCGCTCCTCCGGCACACCGCTGCTGTTCGACGCCAACGGCGCCCGGAAGGCCGCCTACACGGCGGTCCTGGACGCGCTCAACGGCGGCGCCCGCCCCTGATCCCGCCTTCTCGTCGGCGGCTTCGCGTTGCTCCTGACAGAGCTTGCGCGCGCCCTGCCCAATCCTATACTAATCCAGTGTTCAGTGGATTACGGGATTAAGCGCGGCGACCACCGGGAGAGACTCATGAGGTTCTTGATCGTCCTGCACGACCCGCCCTACGGCACCGAGCGCACCTACAACGGCGTCCGCTGGGCGCGCCAGCTGATCGAGGCCGACGGCAACCACGAGGTCAAGATCTTCATGTTCGCCGACGCCGTCGCCGCCACCGCGGCCGGCCAGAAGACGCCCGACGGCTTCTACAACCTGGGCAAGATGCTCAAGAGCTTCACCGACAAGGGCGGCGTGGTGGGCAACTGCGGCACCTGCATGGACGCCCGCGCCATCGCCGACGACCGGCTGGTGTCCGGCAGCCACCGTTCGGGCATGGCCGAGTTGGCCGAGTGGACCGTGTGGGCCGACAAGGTCATCAACGTCTGAGATGGGGACCGAGACCGTGGCCAAGACCGTTGTCGTCCTCGGAGCAGGCGTCGGAGGACTCACTACCGCGACCCGCCTGCGCGGGATGCTGCCCGAGCACGACCGGATCGTGCTGGTGGACCGTTCGTTCGACGGCGTGCTGGGGTTGTCGCTGCTGTGGGTGATGCGTGGTTGGCGCACCCCGGACCAGGTGCACGTGCGGCCGAAACCGCTGTCCGGCATCGACATGCGGACCGCGGAGGTCCGGGCCATCGACACCGACACCCGGCGCGTCCACACCGACGGTGACTCGATCGCCTACGACGCGCTGGTGGTCGCGCTCGGCGCGGGGCTGGCGCCCGACCGCGTGCCGGGCCTGGCCGACGCGACCGAAGCCGGGATCGCCGGCGAGTTCTACACCCTCGACGGCGCGGAGCTGCTGCACCGCAGGCTGTCCGAAGTGGACTCGGGACGGGTGGCGTTCGTGGTGGCGGGCGTGCCGTTCAAGTGCCCGGCCGCGCCGTTCGAGGGCGCGTTGCTCGCCGCCGACCTGCTGGGCGAGCTGGGCGTGCGCGATTCCGTCACGGTCGACGCGTTCACCCCGGACCCGTTCCCCATGCCGGTCGCCGGGCCGGAGGTGGGCAAGGCGCTCGTCGGAATGCTCCACCAGCACGGGATCGGCTTCCACCCCGGCAGGAGCCTCGACCTGGTCGACGTGCGGGCCAGGCAGTTGGCGTTCGCCGACGGCACGCGCGAGCCGTTCGACTTCCTCGTCGTGGTGCCGCCGCACCAGGCGCCGGCCCCGGTCCGCGAGACGGGCTTGGGTCCGACGGGGTGGATCCCGGTCGACCCACGCACGCTGGCGTCCGACATCCCCGGTGTGTGGGCGCTCGGCGACTGCTCCGCGCTGGTGCTGCCGAACGGCAAGCCCCTGCCCAAGGCGGGGGTCTTCGCGGAGGGCGAGTCGGAGGTCGTGGCCAACGGGGTGGCGCGCCACCTCGGCTACGACGCGCCGGAGCCGTACTTCGACGGCGACGGCTCGTGCTACGTCGAGATCGGCGGGCACCTGGCGGCCAAGGGTGTCGGGAACTTCCTCGAACCACCGGCACCCTCCGTCACGCTGATGGACCCCTCGCCGGAGTTCCACCGGGAGAAGCAGGACGAGGAACGCGCGTGGCTGGAGCGGTGGAGCGGCTGACCACGTGCGACGGGATCGGGCGGGCCGGGTGGCGCCGGTCCGCCCGATGCCGTCCGGCTCACCGCGAGCGGACGGCGGCGGCCACCCGGTCGGCTGCCCGCTCGACGTCCCGCTCCCCCGTCCAGCGCCCGAGCGACAGGCGCAGCGCCGAGGTCGCGCGCCCGGTGGTCAACCCCATCGCGATCAGCACGGGCGACGGCAGCTCGGCGCCTTCGTGGCAAGCCGATCCCGCCGACGCGGCCACGCCTTGGAGGGCGGCCAGGACCTCTGACGCCACCACTCCGTCCACGCTGACGTTCAGCGTGTTGGGCAGGCGCTGCCCGGGGTGACCGTTGAGGTGCACCCGGCCCGGCAGGCGGCGGTCCAGGTCGGCGTGCAGGCCGTCCCGCAAGCGCCGCAACCGCTCGGGCTCGTCCGGCAGCGCTTCGGCGGCAAGCCGTGCGGCGACGCCCAACGCCACGAGGTAGGGCACGTTCTCGGTGCCCGCACGCAATCCTCGTTCCTGCCCACCACCGTGGACGAGCGGTTCCAGAGCCACCCCGTGGCGGACGAACAGCGCCCCGACGCCCTTGGGCGCGTACAGCTTGTGCCCGGCGACCGTGAGCAGGTCGACTCCGAGGTCCCGCACCGACACCGGGATCTTGCCGACCGACTGGGCGGCGTCGGTGTGGAACAGCGCACCGCCGGCGCGCGCGATGGCGGCGAGTTCGGCGACGGCCTGGACGGTGCCGGTCTCGTTGTTGGCGTGCATGATCGACACCAGCACCGTCCGCGAGGTCAGCGCGCCGCGCAGGTCCGCCGGGTCGACCAGACCGTGGTGGTCGACCGGGAGGCGGGTCACCCGGAAGCCGTGCAGCCGCGCCAGGCTGTCGCACGTCGCGAGCACGGCCGGGTGCTCGGTGGCCTGCGTGACGACGTGGTCGCCTCGATCACGGCGGGCGAGCGCGGCGCCGTGCACCGCCAACGCGTCGCCTTCCGAGCCGCCGCCGGTGAAGACGACCTCGTCGGGCGCGCAGTCGAGCAGGTCGGCGACCGAACCACGCGCCGACTCGACCGCGTCGCGCGCCACCCGCCCGAAGGCGTGCCCGCTCGACGGGTTGCCGAAGTGCCGGGCCAGGTAGGGCAGGCACGCTGCCACCACCCGCGGGTCGACGGGCGTGGTCGCGTTGTAGTCCAGGTAGGTCGTGCCGTCGAGCCCCGCCGGAACGGTCATGCCGCCCTCCCGGATCGTCCACTGAGGACTCCCACACCGCACCTCGACCAAGTCGTCGTTCACCCGTTCCGCCGCTTGTGCGGCACCCGCCCACTCGTATACTACTCCAGGGTTCAATGGAATAATGGGGTATGGCGTCGCCGGTGTCGCGCGACGCCGATTCGTGCAATTCGAAACCGCATTCATCGGGAAAGCGACTCCGCCGGCACGACTCCCCACAAGGACGATTGACAGCGGTAAACACCCCTCCATAGCCTGACCGAAAGGACAAGGCGCGTCCTGATAGAGGGGGTTTTCGACAAACTTCGGCGAATATGGTCGCCGCTTTTTCGCGCGCGCTCGCCGGACATCGCGAAGAATTCCCGGCCACTGCGGAAAACCCCGGTGGCGGAGAAATCGCGCCTTCGACCAGGACTCGCGGAGGTACGGAGAATGACCAAGCGCCACATCGACGACTTGACCCCGATCATCCAGGACACGATCGCGCCCAACGCCGCCGAGGTCGACTCGACCGGCACATTCCCGCGGGCCGGCGTCAAAGCGCTGGGCGAGGCAGGCCTGCTCGGCCTGATCAGCGCCACCGAGGTCGGCGGGCGGGGCGAGGGCCTGCGCGCCGCCGCCGAGGTGGTGGAGCACATCGCCCGCGCCTGCGGCTCCACCGCGATGGTGGTCTGCATGCACTACGCGGCCACGGCGGTCATCGAGGCGTTCGGCCCGCGTGAGACGCGGGAGGCCATCGCCCGCGGCGAGCACCTGACCACCCTCGCCTTCTCCGAGGCCGGTTCGCGCAGCCACTTCTGGGCGCCCCTGTCCACCGCCGCCGCGCACCCCGACGACCGCGTGCTGCTCAACGCGAGCAAGAGCTGGGTGACCTCGGCCGGCGAGGCGGACTCCTACGTCTGGTCGAGCAAGCCGATGTCTGCCGAGGGCCCCAGCACGGTGTGGCTGGTCCCCTCGACCGCGGGCGGGCTCGACTCCAGCGGGCGGTTCGACGGGTTCGGCCTGCGCGGCAACGCGTCCAGGCCGGTCACCGCCACGGACGTCACCGTCGACAGCTCGGCCCTGCTCGGCACGGACGGCAAGGGCGACGAGATCATGCTGGGCGTCGTCCTCGCGCACTTCCAGGTCATGAGCGCCGCCGTCTCGCTCGGTCTCGTGGAGTCCGCGATCGCGAAGGCGGTCGAGCACGTCACCACCGCGCGGTTCGAGCACCTCGACCGCCGGCTGGCCGACCTGCCGGTCAACCGGGCCCACATCGCGAAGATGCGGTTGCTCGCCGACCAGGCCCACGCGTTGCTCGGCGACACGTTGCAGGCCGTGGAGACCGGGCGTCCGGACGCGACCCTGCGGGTGCTGGAGGTCAAGGCGGCCGCGTCGGAAGCCGCCATCGCCGTCACCGACATCGCCATGCGGGTGTGCGGCGGCGCCGCGTTCCGCAAGGAGAACGGGCTCGAACGCCACTTCCGCGACGCCCGTGCCGCGACCGTCATGGCCCCCACCACGGACGCCATCCACGACTTCATCGGCCGGGCCGTCTGCGGCCTGCCGCTGTTCGACTAGGGAACTCCCCGGCGGGCCGGCCACCACGTCGACCGTGCAACCGGCCCGCCGGCGGCGTCACCGGACGCGGCGGTCGTGCGTTTCGTACATGCGCACGGCGACGACCACCCCGGACGCGGCGGTGATGGCGGCGACCACCCACACCGCGGCCCGCACACCCGCCAGGTCGGCCACCACGCCCGACAGCAGGGCCCCGACCGCGAACCCGCCGTCGCGCCAGAGCCGGTAGACCCCGACCGCACGGGCCCGCCAGGACGGGTGCGCCACGTCCCCGATGGCGGCGAGCAGCGTCGGGTAGACCATCGCGGTGCCCGCACCCAGCAGCACGGCGGCGACCGCCCAGGCGGTGAACGCGTCGGCGACCGCGGTCAGCGCGAGGGCGGCGGCCTGCGTCAGCATCCCGGCCGTGATCAGGCCCTTGCGCCCCCACCGGTCCGACAGCGGCCCGGTGAGGAGCTGGCCGACGGCCCACACCCCGGGGTAGAGCGCGGTCAGGACGCCGATCCGGGAGACCGACAGCCCGGCGGTGGCGAACAGGATCGGGAACAGGCCCCAGGCCAGGCCGTCGTTGAGGTTGTTCACCAGGCCGGCCTGGCTGGTCGCGGACAGCGCGGGCTCGCGCAGGCTGGTGTGGGCGAAGACCTGCCGGTCGGTGAGGTCCGCGTGCAGGTGGTCGTGACGGCCGTCGGGGCGGGCCGCGTGCCGTGACGCTTCGAGCCGGGCGTGGTCGCGGGTCTCCCGCACCAGGACCAGCGACAGGCCCAACCCCAGGGCGGCGTAGGACAGGCCGAGCAGGAACGGGGCGGGCCGCAGCCCGTAGCGGGCGGCGAGGTACCCGGTGGCGGCGGCGGTGGCGGCGACCGCCAGGTACCCGGCGGCTTCGTTCAGGCCCATCGCCAGCCCGCGGCGGGAGGGGCCCGCGAGATCGATCTTCATGATCACCGTGGTGGACCAGGTCAGCCCCTGGTTGACGCCGAGCAGCACGTTGGCCGCCACCACCCAGCCCCACGACGGGGCCCAGATCAGCATCAGCGGCACCGGGATCGCGAACAGCCACCCGGTGAGCAGCACCGGTTTGCGGCCGTAGCGGTCGGAGAACGTGCCCGCGGCGTAGTTGGTCGCGGCCTTGGTCAGCCCGAAGGCCAGCACGTAGGTCAACAGGAACGTGTAGCCGCTCAGCCGGAACGTCTGCGCCGCCAGCGGCGACAGCACCGTGCGCTCCTGCCCGAGAACACCGCCGACCAGCGCGTTGACGGCGACGAGCAGGGTGAACTGGGCGAGGTTCGCGCGGATGCCCAGGCGGAGGTCCGTCGGCCTCATGCGCCCGTTTCCGACCCGCGGTCGCACGGACCCGGCCGATCCTCGACGAGCCCCACCACGTCGGCCGCGTCCACGGCGCCTCCTCGCCTCCGGCAGTGGACGGAGCACCACTGCTCGGCGAAGTTCTACCCTATTCCAGCGAAGAGTGGATCAGCGGGTGATCGGCGACCCGGGGTCGACCGCGTGACCGCGGCGCGGACCGGGGGGTGGCCGGGGCGCGGAGGTGGGCGGGTGGCCGGGGCGCGGCCACCCGCCCGTCCTACATGAAGTTGCGGGTGTGCAGCGCGGACAGGTCGGCGGCCTCGTCACCGGGGAAGCCCAGGTGGACCAACCGGCGCTGGCGGCCGTCGTCCATCTCGGACTGCAGCTTCATCACCGCGTCGTAGCCCTTGCCGATGGCCTGCGGCGTCCACTCGCCGGCCGCGAGGATCACCAGCGAGTCGAACACGTCCTGGTTCAAGCCGGAGGTGTCGACCAGCGCGCTGTACCGCCGTTCGACGGCCGCCCGCAACCGCGAGCGCAGCGACGGGTCGAGTTCGGCCTGGTGTTGCAGGTGCGCGACCCCGAACGCCACGTGCCGCGCCTCGTCCCGGCGGGCCAGCCGGGTGACCTGCCGCGTGACCGGGTCCGGGGCGTTCTTGTCCAGGAACTCCAGCAGGTTCAGGAAGCTGCCCTCCCCGAGCACCGACAGCAGGAACGAGGCCATCGAGAAGTCCGCCTCGCCCAGCAACGTCGCCAGCGACTCGCGACCGCTGACCGACGAGGTGCCCATCTCCCCGCGCCGCAGCAACGCTCGCCGGGTGAACACCTCCATGTGCCGCGCCTCGTCGGCCGCCTGCACGGCGAGCAGTTGCAGGACCTCGCGGAAGTGCGGGTGGATGCGGGCCAGCAGTTGGGCCGGGATGACCAGCGCGGCCTGCTCGTTCTCGATCAGGTAGGTCATCACCTGGACGACCGCGGTCTCGATCTCGTCCGGGAGGGTGAACCGGGCGTTCCACTGGACCTCGGTCTCGGGGTTCCACTGCGCCGAGGCCGCGTGGCTGTAGAGGGACGGCGCGATCTCGGCCCACACGAGGTCGCGGTGGGTGATGTCGAACGGCGTCCGCGGTCCCCCGCTCTCGATGAGCGCGCCGCGTGCCGCCAGGCCCCAGTCCGAGGGCGGGTGGTCCACGATGCCGTCCGGGCCCGGTCCGCCCGCCCGCTGCGCGCCCGCCCACCGGTCGAGGTCCGCCTGACCGCGCACCACCCACGCCCGGACGCCGAAGTCGGTGTCCAGCGCGCGGCGGGCCCGGTGGCCGTTCTGCCTGCACCACGCTTCCAGGTGCACGACCAGGGCGGGGTCGCCGCCCGTGACGCCGAGCTCCTGGCCCGGCCTCAGGTTCTTGAGGCCTTGCTGCACCAGCAGGTGCGCGCCGCGCTCGAAGCCGAGGTCCCCGAGGTCTACGATGCCCGCGGAAGTCGTCACGGCCGGTACTCCCCCGCCGTGACGCGTCCCTCGGCGTCGTAGAAGCGCTCCTCCTCCACGGCGGCGTCCAACAGCGAGTAGCCGGTGGCACGGCCCTCCTGCCACATCGTCAGGCCCTCCAGGTCGAGCAGCGGGCGGACCTCCGGATCGGCGTAGGACATCGACAGCAGGAGCTCGCCGAACCTGCCGACCAGGTCCCGCGGCGCGGTGTCGACAACGCTCAGGTTGCAGTGGTCGTAGGCCGGGGTCTGCGCGAGCACGCGGGTCCGACCGGGCGGCAGCGTCCCCTCCCGGGAGAACTGGAGGTGGTTGACGTCGATGATGGCCGCCGCCGCCACCTCGCCCGCGAGCAGCGCCCGCGCCGCGTCCCGCTCGCCGCCGATGTGGTCGCCGTGCAGGCCGACGCCGACGTCGAACCGCTTGACGGTCACGTTCTCGCCCGGCGTCAGGCCCGCCTCGCGCAGGAACGAGCGCGGCACCAGGGTCGCCTGCGGAGAGTCCACCGCACCGAGGCCGACCGTCTCGTCCTCGAGGTCGGAGACCTTCTCGAAGGTCGAATCGGCGCGCACGAGGATCACGGAGTGCAAATCGCGATCGGTGTCCCGCATGACGAGCGGGCGGACCTCGCGGCCGGACGCTTTCGCGAGCCGTTGTGCGCGTAACCACGCCAATGGCGAATTCCAGGCGGCGTGGAGCTTCCCGGCGACCAGGTCTTCGACTTGGCGTTCGTAGTGGGAGTAGAGGACGAAGTCGAACGGCAATCCCCGGGCTGTCAACCAGGAGCGGAATCCGCCCCAGATGGTCACGACCTTCGGGTCGTATGCGACCGCGCCCATCAACAGAGTCATCGCGGTGGTCTCCTCCGTGAGCGGCAGCTGCGTCGAGGCACCACTCGATCCCCCGTCAACCGCTGTTCCAGCAATCAATGGATCATTGGCAGAGTATCCACGCGCTCTCGCCGTGTCCAGGATCGACAACCGCCACAGCGGCCGTCGAGCACCTAGCCGAACGTCAACTGAACTTCATACTCGGATAGTCATCCAGGTTCCCCATCGGCCCCGCCGGGTGCGACCCACACCGCTGGACGTACGTGGCCGACATGGAACTACCCCTGGTGGGCAGGCGCAATCGTCAACTAGTCCGGACGCGTGAAAGCCCGCTCCACGAACTTGTGACCTGCGGTCGCACACTGCTACAACTTACCAACTGCTTACTTTTTATATATTCACTTGACGGCGCCAGTCGTCCCCCTCGCGCTTCCACGGCCCCGCGCGAAGCAGTCGATCACCCCACACGGCCTACCCCCGGAGCGGAAGATGAGATCCCGATCAACCAGATCGCGCCCCGCCGTCGCGCTGGCGCTGGCCTGCGTGCTCGCCATCGGCCTGCCGCTCGCCCCCGCGGCCGCCGACACCCTGCCGGGCGCGCAGGCCCTCCAGCCCCCGAACGTCGTCATCCAGTGGAGCAACGCCGCGATGTCGGCCACCAGCAAGTCCACCATGGGGCCACCGATGGTGGCCCGCGCGTACGCCGTGCTGCACACCTGCGTGTACGACGCCTGGGCGGCCTACGACTCCCGCGCCGCCGGGACGATGTTCGGCAACGGGCTGCGCCGTCCCGAGGCCGAGCGGACGGCGGCGAACAAGAACGAGGCGATCAGCTACGCCGCCTACACCGCCGCGCTCGACCTGTGGCCCGAGTACAAGCCCGACTTCGACGCGCTGATGTCCGCCCTGGGCTACCGCCTCACGTCGTCCACGATCCCGGCGTGGATCGGCAGGCGCGCATGCGACGCGGTGCTCGACTACCGACACCGCGACGGCTCCAACCAACTGGGCGACGTCACGCCGGGCGCCTACGCCGACTACACCGGCTACGCGCCGGTGAACCTGCCGATGGACATCGCCGGGCCCTTGGCGGTGAACACCGTGAAGGACCCGAACCGCTGGCAGCCGCTCAGCTACCGGGTCGGCGACCAGGTGATCACCCAGAACGGTGTGGGGGCGCAGTGGCGGCACGTGACGGCGTTCGCCATGAGCTCGTGGGACCAGTTCACCGCCGGGCTGGCACAACCCGCGCGCTACGGGACGGTGGCCTTCGAACAGCAGGCGCAGCAGCTCATCGACTACGGGGCGAACCTCGACGACCGGCGCAAGGTGGTCTCCGAGTTCTGGGCGGACGACTTCCCGGGCACGGCTCGGCCACCGGGGCGGTGGCTGGTCGTCGGCCAGTACGTCTCGGTACGGGACGCCCACACCGTCGACCAGGACGCCAAGATGCTCTTCGCGGTCGCCAACGCCGTCTTCGACGCGAGCATCGCGTGCTGGGGTATCAAGTACACCTACGACTCGGTCCGGCCGATCACCGCGATCCGGTACCTCAACCGCAACAAGCAGATCCCCTCGTGGGCGCGGGCGGGCACCGGGGCGCAGCTCATCCCCGGCGACACGTGGCTGCCCTACCAGCCCGATTTCCTGATGACGCCGTCGTTCGGCGACTTCGTGTCCGGGCACAGCACGTTCGGCGCCGCGGCCGCCGAGGTCCTGAAGAGCTTCACCGGCAGTGACGCGTACGGCGAGACCCTCGTCTACGCGGCGGGATCGTCCAAGGTGGAACCGGGCCGGACGCCCGCGCACCCCGTCACCCTCAGCTGGTCGACGTTCACCGAGGCCGAGGCGGAGAACGGCCTCTCCCGCCTCTACGGCGGCATCCACTTCCAGGACGCCAACCAGAACGGCCGGGTGCTCGGGCGACAGGTCGGCGCGAACGCGTGGGCCAAGGCGGCCCGGTTCTTCGACGGGGTCCCGTCCCCGTGACGGCCACGACCCGGCGCCGCACGTCGGCGCCGGGTCACCGGATGGACCGGCGGACGGCCGCGCTGACGAAGTCCACGGCCAGGGTCAGCACGACGATCGTGAGCACGATGGTGGCGGCCTGGGCGAACTGGAAGCCGTTGAGCTGGTGGTGCAGCAGCACGCCGAGCCCGCCCGCGCCGACGACGCCCACCACGACGGTCTCCCGGACGGTCACCTCCCACCGGTAGAGGCCGTAGGCGGCGAAGCGGGGCGCGGCGGCGGGCAGCACCCCGTACCAGACGAGGTGGCCGCGTGAGGCCCCGAGCGCGCCCAGCGCCCGCAACGGCCGCCCCTCCAGGTTGTCGACGGCCTCGGTCATGAGCCGGCCCAGCACGCCACCGGTGTAGATCCCGAGCGCGACCGCGCCCGGCAGGATGCCCGGGTGGAACGCGAACAGCGCGAGCAGCGCCCACACCGGCGGCGGCACGGCCCGCAGCACGATCATCACCAGGCGGGCGGCGACGAGCACGGGCAGCCGCCGGGCGCGGGACGACGTGACGCGGTCGAGCTGGGGCAGCGCCGCGGCGGGCACGACGAGCACGGCGGCGACGGCGAAGGCGATCGCCATCGCCAGCACGGACATCGCCAGCGTGACCCCGGACAGCCGCAGCAGCTCCGCGATCCCGCCGTCGACCAGCGCCGGCGGCCAGACCTGTCCGGCCAGCCAGCATCGAGACCTGGCGGAGGGACCGGTCGCTCCACAGCACCGACAGGTCCAGGCCCACCCACCCGACCGCGGCCACCGCGAGGGCCGCGGCGAGCAGGACCGACCCGGCCACCACCGCGTCCCGGCCGTCGACCGACCCGCCACGACCGCCGCGCGATACCGACAGCCTGGACCGCACCAGCGAGCTCCACCCGTCGGCCAGCGCGCTGAGCAGGATCAACGCGTAGAGCAGCGTCCACATCTCCGGGTAGACCAGCGCCCGGAAGCTGTCCAGCAGCTCCGTGCCGAGCCCGCCCGTCCCGACCAGGCCGAGGACGGCGGCGCTGCGGATCGCGCATTCCAGCCGGTAGAACGCGTACGACAGCAGATCGCCGAGCGCGGACGGCACCAGGCCGTACAAGACGGCCGACGACCGACGCGCGCCGGCGGCCAGCAGCGCGTCGTACGGGGCGCGGTCGGCCTCGTCGAGCACCTCGGAGAACACCTTGGCCGTGACGGCGCCGAACGGGATGCCGATCGCCAGCACGGCCACCACGGGGCTGCGGCCGAGGACGATGAGCAGGCCCAGTCCCCAGATCACCTCGTGGATGCCGCGCGGCACCGCCAACGCGGCCCTGGCCAGGCCCCAGCCCACCACGTCGCGGGTCCGCCGGGCCGGCGCGTCGGCCCGCCACCAGACCTGGGACATCAGCACCCCACCGACGACGCCGAGCACGAGGCTGACCGCGGTGCCCAGCACGGCGTACGCCAACGTGGTCACGGCCGAGGCGCCCACGAGCGCCAGGAATCCGCCGTCGACCCGTGGCACCACCGCCGCGGCGAAGAACTCGACGAGCTGCCGCAGGCCGTCCACCCTGATCACGGGGCGGTCGTCCAACGCCACCGGCAACGCCGACGCCACGACGGCCGCCGCGCACGCGAGCAGCCACCACCGCCGTCGGCTCGTCCCGCCCCGACGCGGCGCCCGGTCCGGGACCGCGGACAGCGGCAGGCACCCGACGCGCTCGTCCGGCGCCCTGGCGGTCAGCGTCACGGCGAACCGCCCCGCTCGGTCCGGAAGAGCGCGGCGAGGTCGGCGTCACGCACGTCGGCCGTTCGCGCGTCGACCACCACCCGTCCCGCTCTCAACCCGATGACGCGGTCGAACCGCCCGAGCGCGATGTCGAGGTCGTGCAGGCCTGCCACCAGCGTCGCCCTCGTCTCGTCGCTGATTTCGAACAGCAGGTCCACCACTTCGCTGCCCCGAGCCGGGTCGAGGCTGGCGATCGGCTCGTCCGCCAGGATCACCTCCGGTTCCTGCACGAGCACGCGGGCGATCGCCACGCGCTGCTGCTCGCCGCCCGACAGGTCGCCGGTGCGCTCCCGGAGCTTGTCGCCGATGCCGACGCGGCGCAGGGCGGCTTCGGCGTTCGACACCTCGAAGGGACGGGCCAGTGACAGCGCTGCCTTCCAGCACGGCCACGTGCCCAGCCTGCCCGCGTTGACGTTGTGCACCGCGCGCAGTTGCCCGACGAGGTCGAAGTGCTGGTGCACCGTGCCGATCCGCCGCCGCGCGGCGCGGATCTTCCGGGCGGACGCCTCCCGGTAGTCGCAACCGAGCGCTCGCACCCGTCCCCGCGTCGCGACCACCGTGCCGTTGAGCAGCCTGATCAGGCTGGTCTTGCCCGCTCCGCTCGGGCCGATGAGCGCCACCCGCTCGCCCGCCTCGATCTCCAGGTCGACGTCGGACAGGACGTCCGCCCCGCCGAGGCGGACCGAAGCTCCGCGCAACTCGAAGACCCGGTCGCCCGCCACGGTCACCGCAGCAACCCGAGCCGGCCTGCGACGGCCTCGATCTGCGCGTAGTCCTCGGCCCGCGCCGCGACGAAGCCGCCGGCCGCGAAGAGCTCGAGCACCTGCTTCTCCCGGTCGTCGCTGCCGTCGCAGCCGAGCAGCGCGTCGCGGGCCCGGTCGGTGAACCCCTGGCCGAGGCGCTCGTCCAGGTCGGGCCGCGCGAGCCAGTGGTAGTCGTGGTAGGCGGGCGTGCGGAAGAGTTCGCGCACCCTGGCCGGGTCGACCTTGCCCTCCTGGACCCGCTTCTCCCAGACCGACGCGCTGAGCGCACCCACCTGGTAGGCGCCGGACTCGACCAGCTTGAGCGTGGCGTCGTGCGACCCGGAGTACCCCGGCTCGCCGGCGAAGTCGGCCAACGAGATCCCGGCCTGGTCGAGGAAGTACTGCGGCATCAGCCTGCCGGACGTCGAGGTGTCGCTGCCGAAGGTGAACGAGTGGCCCTTGAGCGCGGCCAGGCCGCCGACCTCGGCGAACGGCTCGATACCGGCCGCGGCGCCTGCCACGAACACGCTGCGGAACCGCGCGTCGACATCCCGCTGGGCGACCGGCACCGCGCCGGGCACCCGGCGTCTGGCCTGCACACCGGTCAGCCCGCCGAAGAACACCAGGTCCAGGTCGCCCCGCTCGAACTGGGCGACCGCCGCGGCGTAGTCCCGCACGGGCACGTACTCCACCGGGACCCCCAACCGGTCGTGGAGGTAGTCCGACACCACGCCGTACATCCGCTGCAACTGCTGCGGGTCCTGGTCGGGGATCGCGCCGACCCGCAACCCGCCCGGCTGACCGGTCGCCCCCGCGCCGCAGGCCGCCGTGGAGACCAGGACCACCGATAACAGGATCGCTCGCACAACACGCCGCATGGGCGCTCCTCCCCCATCGGGACCGCCGGAGGCCGCTGCCACCGCGCGGACCGGTCGGCACTCGCAGGTCCGGCGACTGGCGTCGCGCAGCGCGACGTGCGGCGGGCCCGGCCGACTGCCCTCGGCAGTTAACTTCATAGTAGTGTATCGACTCTGGCGTCAACAGGGCCCGACGATCGTTCCCGCGAACGCCCGCCAACCGCCCCATCGGCCCTGGACAACGCACTCGACATGGGCACTGATCTGGCGTTGACAGAACACTGCGCCCGACGGAGCAGGACGAGCGGCCGACAGCGACGGCGCAATGCTACTATCAGACTCAACAGCTACCTTCGACGGAAGGCTCGGCACCATGAACGTCCGGCGGGACTACAACCAGTTCTGTGGACTGGCGGGCGGCCTGAACGTGATCGGCGAGCGCTGGACGCTGCTGATCATCCGCGAGCTGCTCATCGCGCCCACGCGGTTCAACAGCCTGCTGGAGAACCTGCCGGGCATCGGGCCGAACCTGCTCGCCGACCGGCTCAAGATGCTGACCGAGCACGAGGTGATCAGGCAGTTGCCCGTCGAGGGCGACTCGCGCGGCAAGATGTACCAGCTCACCGAGCTTGGCGAGGAGCTGCGCGGCCCGGTCCTGGCCCTGGCCAAGTGGGGCATGGGCTTCCTGCGGGAGAGCGACGCCAAGAAGGCCGTGCGCGACGAGTGGGGCTTCCTCGCCCTCCAGGCGATGATCGACCACGACCGGATCCCGGACGTGGACGAGACCTACGAGTTCCGGGTCGGCGAGCACAGCTTCGCGGTCGAGGTGCGTGCCGGCGCGGTGACCTTCTCTCCCGGATCGGTGCCGATGCCCGACCTGACGATCACCTGCGCGGCGGACACGTTCGTCCGCATCGGCGCCCGGATGCTCACCCCGTTCGACGCGATCGTGACCGGTGACATCAAGGTCGACGGCGACCCTGAGGTCATCCACCGGTGCACCCGGATGCTCGGGCTGACCTGACGCCGGGCGTCACGCGGAATCGTCGGTGTCGAGCATCCCGGCCATCACGAACGGTGCGGCCTCCAACTGGAAGTCCATGCCGGGGTGGTGCTGCCTGACCACGCCGTCCAGCGCCAGCAGGCTCAGCAGCGGGAAGGTGAACTCCGGGTCGGCGTGGACGCCGTGCCTGCGCTGGAGGTCGAAGAGCGCGGCGGCGAACCGGGGCAGGCTGAAGTCCCGGACGGCACGCCCGCAGTTGCGCCGGACGAGGTCGGCGACGTCACGGCGGAACCCGGCGAGGTCCGCCTGCGGCGACACCGCCCGTGCCGTGGACAGCAGTGTGTCCGCGCAGCCCGCGCCGTCGCCGTCGATCATGCCCGCGAAGAACGCGGTGAACTTGGTCCGCGCGAAGTCGCCGAGCTGGTAGACGAAACCGAAGTCGACCACCACCACGTCACCGGCCGCGCGGAAGTAGGCGTTGCCCTGGTGCAGGTCGACGTGCACGAACCCGTGCAGGAACATCGACTCGTACATCGTGCGCACGAGCGTTTCCACCGACCGGGTCAGCCTCGGGCCCGGCAGCCCGGCGTTGCGGTCGCGGTCGAGGCCGTCGAGGAAGTCCATGCCGAGGACGCCCTCGCCGCACATCCCGTCCACCACCCCGGGGACGGTGACGGCGTCGAGGTCGGCGGTCAGCTCGCCGAACCGCCGCAGGTTGCGCCGTTCGCGGTCGAAGTCGAGCTGGTCGAGCACGCAGCGGCACAGCTGGTCGGCGATCTCGCCCAGCGGCACGCCGCGGAGCACTGGCGCGACCGCCAGCGCCCGTGCCAAGCCGCGGATGATCCGGGTGTCCGCGGTGATCTGCCGGACCGCCTCGGGCTTGCGCACCTTGAGCGCCACCTCCCGGTGCGGGAGCACCACCCGGTACACGCACGCGATGGAGCCGCCGGCCACCGGGCCGTCCAGGACGGCCCGCCGCACGGCATCGGCGTGCTCCACCCCCGCGCGGTCCACGACCCGGACCGCGTCGGCCACGGGCATCGGCCGCACGTCGTCCTGGAGCCGGCCCAGCGCGTGCGCCAGCACCGGGCCGACGAGGTCGCGGCGCGTGCTCAGGAACTGCCCGCCCTTGAGGAACGCGCCGCCGAGGCGTTCCACCCTCGCGGCGGTCAGCTCGGCGGCGCGCTCGCGCCAGCACCCGCGGTGCCTGAGCCGCGCGAACGCCACCGAGCACCCCAGCCCGACCAGCGCCGACACCACCTGGGCCGCCCTGCGGGCGATGACGACCGTCGTCACGTTGTCATCCCTTCACCACGCTCAGGACCGCTTCGCGCAGCGTGTCCGAATCGGCCGTCAGCAGGTCCGGCGGCACGGGCCGGGGGTCGGTCGTCCGCTCGAACACGGTCCAGTGGCCGGTGCGCGGCCGCGAGACCCGGATGCGCACCGGCAGGTGGTCCCACTCGGCCGCGCCGAGTTCCAGCGCCTCCCACCGACGGGTCTCCTCGCCCTTGAGCACCATGCTCCGCGCGACCGGGATGCCGTGGACGTCGCTGACCGTTTCCACCACCACGTAGCCGTGCGCCTCCTCCGACACCCCGGTGGTCGAGTCCGGCAGGTCGTGCCAACTGCTCCACGGCGTCACGCCGGCGTGGGCGGGCAGCTCACGTGTGGGCGGGTGCGGCCAGGCCATCAGGTCGACGTACCCGACGTCGGTCAGCGGCAGGCACTCGTAGACGTGCGCGGCCGTGATCACCTTGGGCGCGCGCATCGTCGGCAGGTACGTGGTCACCTCCGCCGACTCCGCGCCGTGGACCTCCACCGTGGTCACCCGCGTGCCCGCGAGCGCCGCCGGACCCAGCACCAGCAGCACCGTGACGGCCCGGGCCGCCCCGGCGCCGGCGGCGGTCGTGGACCGGGCGAACAGGTAGGTCATCGGCCGGTGGCCGAGCGAGGCTTCCACCAGGAACGCGTAAGAGCCGAGCGGGCCCGCACCGAGGTTGGTCCGGGCCCACCCGACCGTGGAGTCACCCATCCGCAGGGTCCTAGACCGAGGTCACCGCGTAGGCCTCGACCGGGTCCTTCGCGGTCTCGATCGGGATGTGGTGCAGCAGCGCCCCGATCTCCAGGTCGGCCGCGATCAGCGTGCCCACCTGGCGGCTGCCGTCGAACAGCGCGTAACCGTGCGAGGTGCGGGACACGTCGCCGATCGGGGGCACCATGTTCACCCGCGACTCGACGGCCACCGGCACGTCGCCGGTGTCGACCATCGCGCCGAGGTTCTCGATCTCGAACCGCGGGAACAGCAGCGTCACGCAGTTCTTCAGCGGCGTGACCTTGCCGCCGCCCGGCTGGGCCGGCGCGACCGTGGCGCCTTCGCGCTTCCACGGGGTGTTGGTCACGCGGACCTGGCCGAAGACCTCGCTGTCCCCGACGACCTGCAACGACAGGAACTGCGCGCCGATGGTCGCCGTGGTCCAGGTGAGCTCCTGCGCGCCTTCCGCGCCGATGCGCGGCTCGTGCCGGCGGTAGACGCCGATGCCGTGCAGGTCGACCAGGTCCTCGCCGAGGCCGTCGATGTCGACGTGGATGCGCTCACGGACCGTGAACACCTCCAACGCCGCCGGACCGAGGGTGTACGGGCGGATGGTGTAGAGGTTGCCCGGACCGCCCCAGGCGAGGTCGTGTCCCTTGACGACGTCGGCGTTGGACAGCGCGGAGCCGTCCGCACCGCTCACCGCCCCGAACGATTTCAGGATCTCCATGACACTGACGGGGATGCCGTTGTTGTCCATGCCACTCCTGTTCAACAGATGTCGTCCGCACGCCGAGCGGCGCACGGCTCCCGCGCCGTCACGAGGTCAGGACGAGTGAAGCCATGAACCTGTCGAGGGCGTCGATGACGTACGCGAAATCGATGACCCGTTCCGGTGTGACCGTCGCGCTCGCCGTCCGGTCACCCAGTTCGACCGCCAGCACGTCAACCAGGCGCTCGAGGTTGTTGTGCGAGATCGTCACGGGGAAGTGCCTGAGCTGCTCCGCGTACGCGGGGTCGGCGTGCGGCGGGCCCGGCTCGATGCCGTGGTCGGGGCCGAACGCGTCCCGCCAGGCGGCCTGCACGCCCAGCTCGTACTCCGTGAACGGGCCCTGGAAGTAGGGCAGCCACCGGCTGCGCAGCTCGTTGCCCGACATCCGGTCCTCGACGAACGCCTTCGCCGCGGGCGTGACCTGCGCCCGGTACGCGTCGAGCAACGCGGCGGTGTCGAGCCTGGTCGCTCCGGTGGACGCCTCTGCTGTCGCGGTCATCGATCCTCCTGGGTGGTCGGGCACGGATCCGGGGAACCTCCGGCGCGGCGAGCCGGGGTGACTCTCACCACCCGAGTACATCACTATGTTTTTTGTAAGTCAATGCGCGACAAGCATTCCACAGGCTCGCGGAATACCCGCACTGCGAGAGGGTTTGAAGCGTCACCAGGCGATGATCGACCATTTAGCTATAGGATCGATTCGCAATGGCCTAGGTCAACGGCCGTGTGGTTCCGGTGGGAGGCGGTAGGCCCGCAGCGCGCGGGCCAGCTCGGCGGGCAGCGGCACCGGCTCGGTGCCCGCGGCGGTCCGCCGGAGGCAGGCGACGACCTGCGACCCGCGAGCGCAGAGGCGGCCGTCGAGCCGGAAGTCGAAGTCCATGAGCACCCGGTTCCCGCCGGAGTCGCGCAGGGTCATCGCGATCTCGACCTCGTCCAGCGCGAACGCCTCCGCGTAGTACTCCATGTCGCACGACACCGTCGCCAGCACGAGTTCACCCGCGCGGACCGCCGCCAGCACGGCAGGCGCGTGGTCGGCGAGGAAGCGCTCGCGGCAGTGCCCCTGCCAGTGCAGGTAGTGGGCGAAGTAGACGTTGCCGACGACGTTCGTCTCGTCGAACGTGACCCGGTGCCGGTACAGGTACGCGGTCATGGGACCTCGGCGACCGCGACGGCTGCGACCGGTCGCGACGAGCCTGTGGCGAGCCTCGCGCTGACCACGCGCCTGCCCTCGTGGCGCAGCAGCACCAGACCGTCCGCCAAGGCTTCCTCCACGCGGACCCCGCCGTCGTCGCGCTCCGGCAGCCCCAACGCCCGCAGCGCGGATCGCGCCCGTGCCGCGGACACCAGGGCGTCCTCGCCGGTGCGGGCGGCCAGCGACGCCGCGAGCGCCGAGGAGGACCGCTCGGCGACGGGTGCGGTGCCGACCACCACCGCCGGGTCGAGCGCCACCAGCCGCTCGTCGCCGCCGTCCCGGACCGAGGCCAACCCGACCCGGTCGCGGAGGCCGAGTTCGGACAGCCGCCTGCCCAGCCACGGCCCGACCAGCGGCATCGGCATCGGCCCGGGCCACGGGCGAGGTCCGACCGCTCGCAGCCGCAGCCCTTCCCACCTGCTGACGGCCTCACCGTCCGGGTCGACGAGGTCCACGTCGAACCAGTACTCGTCGTCCGTGTGCCGCGTCTCCACCGCGTGCACCCGCAACAAGCCCTCGGGCCGCCGCCAGACGGTCACCCGATCCGCGCCCACGGGCAGCGCCTTGCGGTGCGGCAGGCAGGCGAGCAGCACGTGCACGCTCGCGTCGTGGGCGCCGGGGTCGCCGAGGAGCAGTCGACCGCTGTGGAAGTCGGAGAACCACCGGGCGCGGTCGTCGGCGTGGATCCACGCCCGGACCTCGAACGCGGTCAGGTGGTCGTACCGGACCAGTCGCCGGAACCGGCCCGTGTGGAACAGCAGCGGTCCGTAGAACGGGTGCCGGTCGTCGGTGCGCACCGGTGGCGGCGGCACCGCCACGGGCGCGGGTGGTGACGTGGCGTCGCGCGACTCCGCCGAGAAGCGGACGGCCCCGTATCCGTCGGCGTCGTCGCGCAACGCCACGTCGACCCCGTCGCCACGGTCGCGCGCCAACGCGGCGACCTGCAACGTCCGTGTCCCCCGTCCGCCGACCGCGATCGGCGCGGTGAGGGCTACCCGCTCGAACGACCACGTCCCGGCGGCGCCGGTGATCGCGGCCACCGCCTGGGCCATCGCCTCGAGCCCGACCACGGCGGGCAGCACCGGGGTGCCGTCGACGCGGTGGTCGTCCAGGTAGGGGTCCGTCCCCGGGGAGAGCCCGGCGCGCAGGACGGACTCGACGCCCGGGGTGCCCGCCGGTTCCTCCTCGCCGAAGCGCAGGCCGTGCACTCCGGCGGCGCGGAAGGCGAGCGTCGGCGTGGCGGGCAGCCGACCGGACAGCATGACCGTGACCGGTGCGCCGGGGTCCGCGAGCAGGGCCGAGAGCGCGGCCACGCCGTCGTCGGGGGTGATCGGGTCGATGCCCTGGCCGCGCAGCCGGTCGACCACGCCCAGGCGCTCGCCCATGCCGACACCGGACCACAGGGTCCACTCCACCGCGTGGGTCCGGCAGCCGGGGTGGCGCGCGGCCCAGCGCTCGACCTCGGCGCGCATCCAGTCGTTGGCGATGCAGTACTCGGCCTGGCCCGCGAGCCCCATCCGCCCGATGACCGAACCGAACGCGAGCACCAGGGTCGCGTGGCGGCCGATGCCCTCCAGCAGCAGGCGCAGGCCCGTGACCTTGGGCCAGACGGTCGCACGGAGGGTGGTGTCGGAGACCGCGCCGAGCGGCCGGGGTTCGTTGACCCCGGCACCGTGCAGCAGGCCGCGGATCGGCCCGCACGTGGCGGCGGCCGACACGGCGGCCCGGACGTCCGCCGGATCCGTCACGTCGCACTGCACGTAGTGGACCCGGATCTGCTGCGGCAGCCGGTTGAGGCCGGTCCGCACGGCGGGCGAGTCGGCGGGAGTGCGGCCGAGGAAGACCAGGGTGGCCCCGAACCGCTCGGCGAGCACGGTGGCGCAGCGCGCGGTGATGCCGGTCGTGCCTCCGGTCACCAGGCACACGTCGCCCGGCGCGAGGGGCGCGGCGGCGTCGTGGCCGGCCCTTCGGACCTCGGTCACCGGCCTCTCGTAGCGGCCGTCGGGTCCCACGCGCAGTTCGAGGTAGCCGCTGCGGGCGGCCAGGTCGAGGTCGAACTCGTGGTGCGGCGGGCGGTTCACGACGGTGACCGCGCAGTCCGCCTTCTCGACGGCCACGCCGCGGGCCAGCGCGGCCGCGGCCGGGTGGTTGTCGTGCAGCACGACCAGGACGTCCGGCCGCTCGACCTCGATGCGCTCGACCACGGCCGCCAGCGCGCCGACCACGTGCACGACCTCGACGGCGTCGCCGAGTTCGACCACCACGCCGCGCCGCGCGGCACCGGGTGTCGGCGTGCGCGCCGGCGTGCCGTCCGGGATCCGCAGGCGTGGCGCGTAGTGGATCCAGTCCACCGGCTCGGCGGGCCCCGGGTCCCGGTCGTCGTAGCCCACCCAGTGGTGCTGGAAGGCGCGCACCCAGGGGCGCACGCCCCGGCTCTGATCCGTCCTGGTGCGCTTGAGCGGCGCCGCGTCGATCAGGCGGGCGATGTCGCCGATCGACGGGTTCGCCATCACCTCGTGCGGGCTGGGCGCCTGCCTGCCGACCAGGTCGGCGGCGGTCGTGACCAGGTCGAGCAGTTGCAGGGAGCCGACGTGCAGGTCGCTGAGCAGGGAACCGGCGGCTCCGATGCGGTCGGCTGGCAGTTCGAGGCTGCGACTGAGGTGCTCGCGCAACACGGTCAGGGCTTCACCACCCGAGGGCGGCGACGGTTCCGGTGCCTGTCTCGGCACGGTGGGCGGCGCCGCGGGCACCGTCTCGCAGGGGTTGGTCAGGAAGGCGCCCCGGTGGTCGAGGTCCAGCCGCCGGTGCCGGCCGCCGAGGTACCAGGCCGCGGTCGCGGGCACGCCCGCCGCGGCCAGGGAGGCGACCACGAGGGCGTGCCGTCGCGGGTCGCCCCCGCAGTCCATGCTGACGACCGGGACCCCGATCCCCCGCTCGCGCACCAGGCCGGCCGTCGTCGTGCCCGGCCCGACCTCGATCAGCAGGTCGGCGCGCGGTACGAGGTGTTCCACCGCCTCCTGGAAGCGCACGGGCTCCACGAGCTGCCGCACGAGCAGGTCGGCCGGTCGCGCGACCCGGTCGCCGGTGACGGTGGAGAAGACGGGCTTGCGCAGCGGCGCGAAGTCGGTGCGGGCCAGCGCGACCTCGAACTCCGGCTGGACGGGGGCCATCGCGGCGCTGTGGAAGCCGTGCGAGACCCGCAGCGGGGTCGCGAGGATGTCCTGCGCCCGGGCCCGGTCCACCACCTCGGCGACGTCGGGCGCCGGGCCGGCGATCACGGTCTGCCGCGGTGAGTTCAACGCCGCGATGGTCGCGTCGGTCTCCTTGACCAGGGCCGTCACCGTCGTCGGATCCGCGCCGAGGCCCGCCATGGTGGTGCCGGGCGTGCCGTGGCGGGCCATCAGCTCACCACGTGCCGTGACGAGTTCCAGACCTGCCTGCGGGGTGAGCGCGCCGGCCCACACCAGCGCCGTCACCTCGCCGAGGCTGTGCCCGACCGCGGCGACCGGGTCGCACCCGGTGGCGGCGAGCCAGGCCAGCCCCGCGAGAGACTGCCGGACGATCGCGGGCTGGGCGGCGGCGGTGTCGACGTCGTCCTCCTCGATCCGCAGGTCCGGGCGGAGCGCGGGCACCGGCAGCGTGGCGGCCCAGGCGGGCAGGGCCGGCCGCACCGGTGACGCCTGGCCGGGGAAGAGCAGGCCGATGCGGGCCGGCGCGCCGGAGCCGATGGCGAACCCGGCCTCGTCGACCGCTACCGCGGGAGCGCCTTCGACGAGCCTCGCGCGGGCATTGGCGGCTGCTCCCGCCAGTTCGGCGGGGGTCCGGGCGACCAGGGCGCACCGGACCGGGGCGAGGTGGGCCGCCGATGCCGCGGCCGTGGCGGCGAGGTCGTGCACCTCGATCGCGCTGAGCGCGGACGCGGTCCGGGCCAGGCGGTCGAGCGCGGCGAGCAGGTCGTCCGCCGAAGCCGCGCCGAGCACCACCACGTCGTCGGCGGGCCGCGAGGTCGACCACGCCCTGACGTCGGCGGACAGCCCCGGGTGCGGTCCGGCGTGACGTCCGGCCAGCACGACGTGGGTGTTGATCCCGCCGAACCCCATCGCCGACACCGCCGCGTGCGGGGCCGGGCTCTCCCACGGTTCCGCTTCGCCGAGGACCCGCAGCGGAACACCGGGCCCGCGCAGCAGTTCGTGCGGCGTGGTGCAGCCGGTCGTCGGCGGGAGCACGCGGTGGTGCACCGCGAGGGCCGCTTTGATCAGACCGGCGACCCCCGCGGCTGCTTTGGTGTGACCGATGTTGGCCTTGACCGACCCGAGCACGGCGGGCGTCGTGCGGTCGGCCAGCGCCGCGCGCAGCACGGTCAGCTCCGTCTCGTCGTTGAGCCGGGTGCCGGTGCCGTGCCCCTCGACCAGGTCGACCGCGCCCGGCGCGACCCCGCTCAGGCGGTAGGCCCTGGCCAGCGCCCGTGCCTGACCGGACACCTCGGGCCGGGTCAACCCGCCCGCGCCGTCGGAGGACGTGCCCCAGCCGAGGATCTCGGCGTAGACGCGCAGGCCGGCGCGTTCGGCGTCACCGGCGCGCATCAACGCCACCACGCCGCACCCCTCGCCGGGCAGGAACCCGGTCGGATCGGCGTCGTACACCCGCATCTCGTCCACGGCCAGGGCGCCCAGCCGCGCGAAGCCGACCAGTTCGAAGGGGTCGAGGCTGAGGTCGACCCCGCCCGCGAGTGCGAAGTCCAGCTCACCCGACACCAGTGCCCGGCACGCGGCGGTCACCGCCAGCAGGCTCGAAGCGCACGCGCCGTCGACGGTGTACCCGGTGCCGTGCAGGTCGAAGTGGTTGCAGATCCGGCCGGCGATCGTGTTCGCGAGCGCGCCGGCGAGCGATTCGTCGCCCGGCACCGGGAAGGGCTGCTTGACCAGGTCCTCCAAGGCGGTCAGCGCACCGGTCGCGCGCCCGGGCTCCGTCCCGGCCGCCTCGAGCGCGGCGGCTGCCGCCCGGCGGAGGAACGGCCACCGCAGCCGCAGTTGGTGGGCGCGGGTGAACTCGCCGGTCAGCGAGTTGCCGAGCACCACACCCGCCTGTTCGCGGTCGAGGCCCTCGGCGTCGGGGAAGCCCGCGTCGGCGAGCGCTTCCGCGGCGACCTGGAGGGCGAGCCAGTGCGTCTGGTCGGTGGCGCGGTGCAGCGGTCCGGGCACGCCGAAGCGGTGCCGGTCGAACTCCCAGTCCCGCAGCAGGCCGGCCTGCTCGACGTAGGTGCGGTCGGGGTCGTCCCGCGGCCCGATGTAGTCCGACGACAGCCGGCTCTCCGGGATGCCGCGGAACGCACGGCGGCGGCCGAGCACGGTCTGCCACAGCTCCTCCGGGCTGTCCGCGTCGGGGTAGCGGCACGCCATGCCCACGATCGCGATGCGCGGACGGTCCATCACGCCACCCCCGCCTGCCGACGTGCGGGCGCGAACCGCGCCGCCAGGATCACCGCGGCACGCAGCACGCAGGTGATCACCAGGGCGAAGAACAGGCCGAACACGACACCGGACGCCACGAGCACCCCGTACACGGCCGCGGCCGTCAGCCCGAAGACGACCTGGGCACGCGCGCCCACCGGCGTCGTGCCGGGGTCGGTGATCATGTAGTTGGTGAACAGGATGAACGCGACACCGGTGACGGGCGCCAACGCGCCGAGGAGCTGGTGGTCCAGCAGCAGCCAGCGCACGACCGCCTGGGCGGCGAACCCGAGCGCCCACCCGAGGATCAGCGGCACCTTGCCGGTGAGCTTCGCGTTGAGCGTCGTGCCGAGCACCAGGACCGCGAACGGGATCGCCCAGTCGAGCGCGCCGCCGACGTTGGCGGTGAACTGGTACGGCGGCGCGATGCCCACCCAGGGGAAGATCAGCAGCGTGACGACGATGCCGGTGTTGGAGGGGTTGAGCACGTGCCGCAGCCGGCCGCGGACCTCGAGGCGCACGAGGTACTTGCTCGCGTTGGCCACGGTGACCGCGAACAGGTAGGGCCACGGGGAGGCGTTGCCCCACAACAGCATCGCGCACGCCAGCGCGGCGATGTGCGCGGGCAGCAGGAACAGCACGAGCGGCCGGACCCCGCCCCGGTACTGCGGAGCACGGCCTTGCGCCCACGCGTCGAGGGTCTCGAACAGCACCGCCGCCGCGTAGCTCGCCAGGACGGTGGCCACGGGCGTGATCGGCGACTGCTCGAACCCGAGCAGGAGGTGGCCCACGACGGTGAACGCGGTGATCGACAGGGCGAACCTGATCAGGGCCTTCTCCCGCCGGACCGCCGGCGTCAGCGGGATCGGTCCGGAACCGGCGGGCCGGGTCGCGTCGAGGGGTCGGACACCGGGCGGAGCTGTCGTCGTCATCGCAGGGCCACCGTTCCGTCGCCGTGGAGGACCGCGGTCCAGCGGCCGGGCGCCACGTCGACCCGGGCTTCGTGCAGCCCGGACGCGTCGCGCCACGTCACGGTGGCCGGGGTGGGGGTGTGGTCGGGCAGGGCCAGCGACAGCTCGGCCGCGGAGACGCCCGCGTGGCCGTTCGCCGGGTACAGCTGCGCCCGCTGGGGGTGGTCGGGGTGGTGCAGCTCGACCTGCACGCCGAGCGCCTGGACCTCGGGTCCGCCGGGTGTGGTGGCGGCGCGCACGAAGCGCAGGCTCGCACCCGTGCCGGCACTGCGGTTGCGCAGCAGAACCGAGTCCTCCCACTGGTTGGCGACCAGGACGTCGAGCGTGCCGTTGCCGTCGACGTCGGCCAGTGCCAGGCCGCGGCTGTTGTCGGGCTTCGCGATGCCGATCGCCGCCGCCAGGTCGGTGTAGGCGCCGTCGCGCCCCCTGACCCAGAACGGGTTCGACTCGTGCCCGGACAGGTCGTCGCCGGGCCCGAACTCCGGCCACGCCCAGGGGTGGCGCACCAACTCGTCGTTGCCCATCGCGAGTTCCTGGAGCAACGGCCACCGGTCGACCTCGCCCTTGAGGAACCCGTTGGCCTGAAGGATCTCGTCGCGGCCGTCGTTGTCGAAGTCACCGGCCTTGACGTCCCAGCACCACCCGGACCTGGCCAGCCCGAGGCGCTCGCTGCGCTCCCGGTACGGCAAGTCGCCGGCGAGCAGGTCCTGGGGTTCGCCGTCCGGGACGAACGCGAAGTTGCTCTCGTGCAGGGCGTAGGGGGTGGTGATGTTGCTGACCACGATGGTGGGCAGCCGGCTGCCTCGGTCGTAGGTGAACGCCACGCCCATGCCCTTGAACGAGTCGTGGCCGAGGACTTCGGACTTCGGCGTGGTGAGGTCCCGGTCGCCGGTCACCTCGGTGAGCCGCACGCGGCCGGCCTCGGAGGTGTTGACCATGAGCTGGTCGGGCCCGAAGTCGTTGGCCTGGTAGATCTCCGGCAGGCCGTCGCCGGTGAGGTCCTGCAACCCGATCGAGAGGGTCCACGAGGTGGCCGCGGTCTCGGACAGGGCGTTGCTCGCGTCCACCAGGTCCGGCACCGCGTCGCGGTCACGCGGCGTGGTGAGCAGGATCCGGTTCGTGCCACCGTTGCGGGCGCGGGACATCGAGTCCTGCATCGCCATCCGCCCGTCCTCGGTGGCGGCCGGGTCGAGCACCTTCGCGCCGTCCGGGAAGTAGTTGCCGACCAGCACGTCGAGGTGGCCGTCGCCGTCGACGTCACCGACGTTGAGGGCGGTCGAGTTCCACACCTCCATGGGGTGCAGCAGTTCCTGGGCGCGGAACGTGCCGGGGCGCGGCGCGGTGGTCGGCGCAGCCGTGTTCACGAACAGCAGCGGTGACCGGCCCCAGTAGTAGACGAGCAGGTCCAGGTCACCGTCCTCGTCCAGGTCGGCGGGCACGCAGCCCATCGGCGCCATGGTGGCGTCGTAGGCGACGCCGGTCGGCGACAACCGGACCGGCGGGTACGGCTCCGCGTCACGTGACACCGGCCTCACCGTGACCGAGTCGTCCCGAGGGTCGACCAGGCACAGGTCGCCGGGCCGCCCGAGACTCCGCAGGTCGGTGGCGGCGACGGCGGCTCCGACGGCCGAGATCCAGCTGCGGATGCCGTGCAGCCCGGGTGCGACCGACCGTTCGCGGCGTGCGCCGGGCGGTGCGGTGTTCACCGGCTCGGTGGTGAACGAGAAGGTGGCCGCGAGGGCGTCCACCTCGGCCCGGCCGGGGCTCGGGCGCACCGCGAGCACCCCGAACGCGGCGCAGCAGCTCAACATGACGGCGGCGGCGACAGCCACCCGAACGGCCTTGGGCATGGAACGCACGACCCCTCCCCTAACTGGGCGCGACCGGGGTGGCGAGCGCGCGGACGCGGGTTCGCCACCGGAGGTGGGCGTGGACGTGCCGGGCGCGGGTCAAGCCCTCCGCCGCAGCGTCGGACCACACCGCGGCCTGCTCGGGATCGACGCCGAGGACGTGGGCGCAGGCCGCACGGGTGCGCGTGGGCACGATCCCGGAGCGCGCAGCGGCGGCCACGAAGGCCACCCCCTGCGCCAGGTGCGGCCGGTGCGCCCCCGCGGCGCGGACCAGCCCCGCCCGTCCGCCGTCGTCCGTCGCACCGGCGCAGGCGCAGGCCAGGCCGACCCCGCTCCACAGCGACGGGTGAGCGGCCACGGGCAGGGTGGAGATCAGTCGGGCGACGCCGTCGACGTCGCCCGACTCCAGGAACCACGCGGCACGCCCGAAGCACGCGATCCTCACCTGCGCGGACGGGGTCGTGACGCGGCCGTGGCGGGCGAGGGCCCGGGTGCCACCGAAGAACGCGGCCCCGTCCAGCGCCGGCCACCTCAACAGCGGGGTGCGCGGCAGCGGGATCGGCACGGGCAGGCGGGCCGCGGTGAACGGCCGGCCGGCGCCGACGTGCACGAGGTGCGCGTACCGGTCGCCGGTGCCGGACAGCAGGCGTTCGACCGCGTGGGCCCGGCCCGTCGCCAGGTCGGCGAGGCGCGCGAACATCCCGGCGCACTCGTAGGCGAAGCCGCGCTCCTCGCCGGCGAACCGGTCGAGCGCGGCGTGCGGCGCATGCCACTGGCCCACCGCCGTGTCGAAACCGGCCGGGAAGCCGCGGGCGTGGCCCTCCAGGACCTCGCGGGCCATCGGCCGATCGGTGCGCAAGACCCGGCGGGCGAAGCCGACCGCGGTGAGCGGCAGTCCCGCCGCGCCGAGTGCCCGCTGGACCGCGGCCCTCACGCGTAAGGCAACAGGCTCTCCCACGACTCCCCCAGCCAAGCCAATTTCACTACTAGAAACAAAACTATGTGCAGCCGAGCTGCGACTAGGTGTCTAGCACCGTAATCCATGGATAACAAGATGTATGGAACGGCCTTCACTCGATGGGACCATGCCCGGAACGCGTAAAAATCGCGCTGACCAGCCTTTTCCTTGCTCTCGCGCAACGCTCAGCCGTCCGGTGCCGCGAAGGCTGCACCGGAGGCACCCGTTGAGCGGAGCAAAAACTACGCCGGATGGCCAGCGGCCAAGCGATTGCCTACGACGAAAACTATCTTTAGTGTTAGCGACCTACGTCAGGAGGCTTCATGGCACCCATGTCGCGCTCGCGCCGGCTCAGCCTGTCCGTCGTCGTGTTGACGCTCGCGTCGACCGTCGCGGCGCCCTCCGCCGGCGCGGCGTCGCTCGGCGGCGTCGCCTTCACCGAGCTCGCGTTGCCGGGCACGGCCATGTCCAACTACCGCCGGGCACCGTCGCCCGAGCACGCCGTCCGGGTGGCCAACCGCCTGCGGCCCTCGGTCAAGTTCAGCGACTTCGCCGCCGAGCCCGTGTTCAGCCACGGCATCCCCGGCGTGGTGATGCTGGACTACGACAACGACGGCGACCTCGACTTCTACGTCACCAACGGGCCCGGCCGGGCGAACAGCCTGTACCAGAACCAGCTGCGGCAGACCGGCAGCGTGAGCTTCGTGGACCTCGCGCCCTGGACCGGCACCGCGCTGACCGACCAGGACTCCAACGGCGCGTGCGCGGGCGACATCGACAACAACGGCTACACCGACCTCTACGTCCTGGGCCGCAACGCGGGCAACCGCCTGCTCCTCAACCGGGGCAACGGCACGTTCGGCGACGTCACGGGGGCCGCGGGCGACGCGGCGGCCGGCACGTCGAGCCACGCGAGCTGCACGATGGGCGACATCGACGGCGACAGCCTGCTGGACATCGCGGTCGCCAACGCGTTCGACATGAAGAACGCCCTCGCGATCTTCGCCGTCCCCTACGCGTACAACCAGGCCAACCAGCTCCTGCGCAACGTCGACGGCCTGCGGTTCGCCGACGTCAGCGCCGCCTCCGGCTTCGCGCACGTCGAGGTGCGCGACGTGCCGCCGGGCGACACCGGCCCGTTCAACGACATCACCTGGGCCATCGCCGCCGTGGACTACGACCAGGACGGCGACGTCGACCTGATGACCGGCAGCGACCAGGCCGCCTACCGGATCGCCAAGCACGGCGGGCACGACCGCGGCTTCATCCGGCTGTGGAAGAACGACGGCGACGGGTACTTCGACGAGGTCACCTTTGACGTGGGCCTGGGCGAGCCCGGCCAGTGGATGGGACTGTCGTTCGCCGACTTCAACGCCGACGGCAACCTCGACGTGTTCGGCAGCAGCGGCGGCGACTACATGGCGGTGCCACTGCCGCAGATGCCCCGGCAGCTCGGCGACTCCTCCAGCCGCTGGTTCCTCCAACGCCCGAACGGCACGTTCGCCGACCCGCGGCGGTCGTCGCTGTACCTGCCCGCCGTCAACGGCGCCGACCCCGACCTCGGCGGCCTCAACGCCACCCCGTGGGGCTGGAGCGCCTCGGCGTTCGACTACGACAACGACGGCTCGACCGACGTGCTCTACCACGGCGCGCTGGACGGCATGGGCAACGTCACCGCGGACAACGCGGGCGCGTTGCTGCGCAACAAGGGGCCGCAGGTGGGCGCCGGCGCGTTCTACCCGTCGTTCGACTACGACGACGTCTTCGCCCGCGGCACGACCAACCACCGCAGGCGCACGGTGATCGGCATGGCCACCGGCGACCTCGACCAGAACGGCTTCGTGGACGTCGTGAGCGTCGCCCAGTCGCTCAAGGTGGGCCAACTGGTGAAGGTCAACGACGTGGTGCCGTTCGACTTCCGGTCCCCGTTCGACCGCGACGCGGCCATCATCCAGATCTTCCGGCCGACCGCCGAGGACCCGTCGACCCTGGTGCCGACCGGCAGCACGACCGTGGAGGGAGACCTGTCCGTCGAGGTCAGCAGCGGCGGGAACGGCAACAGGTCGGCCACCGTGCGCGCGGTGGGCAGTGTCGGCCTCGCGCCCGGCGCGCGGGTCAACCGCGACGGTGTCGGAGCGGTCGTCAAGTTCACCCCGACGGATGGTCCGAGCGCGTTGCGCCCGGTGGTCGGCGGCGCGGGCTTCGCGTCCCAGGACGCGTTCGAGGGCACGTTCGGCATGGGCCGGGCGAGCGCCGCCGTGGTGGAGGTGCTGTGGCCGGGCGGTGTCCGCAACCGGCTGTACAACGTGCGGGCCGGTGAGCGGATCACGATCCCCGAGATCCCGTGCAGCTTCACCACCACGTCCATGACCGGCGCGCAGTACCGGACCTGCGTCGACAACGCCGTCAACGCCCTGGTCGCGGCCGGCCGGATCGCGGCCGGGGACACGTCACGGTTCGTCAACAGCGCGCGCCGGGCGTACACCGAGTCCCACTAGCGCCCGACCGCGTCGGTGCCGTCACCGCGTTCACCCGCTCGGTGACGGCATCGGCGCGTGCGGTGACCAACCGGCGGGCTTGGGGCAGAATCGCCAGTGCACGGCGTCGTGCGGACACCCGCCCGCCCGGTGGACCGGAGCCCGAGCCAGGAGTCACGTCATGCGGTACATGCTCTTGTTCTACGGCTGTGATCGCCCGGAACCGGGTGATCCGCGTTTCGAGGGAGCGTTGACCAGGGCGAACGCGTTCACCGAGGAGTGCCGCAAGCGCGGTGCGTTCGTGACCGCGGGCCCGCTCAAGCCCGTGCACACGGCCACCACCGTCCGGGTCCGCGACGGCCGCACGCTGATGACCGACGGGCCGTTCGCCGAGACCTACGAGCAGCTCGGCGGCTTCTGCATCCTCGACTGCCCAGGCTTGGACGAGGCGCTCGAACTGGCCGCGCTGTGCCCGATGGCGTACGACGGCTCGGTCGAGGTGCGACCGATGGACGAGATCCCCGGCTGGAACGTGCCCCAGCTCGCCGCGCGATCGGCAGCCGTCTCGGAATGACGGACCGCTCACCCGCGACCGTCGTAGAGCGGGTGTACCGGGAGCACCGGAGCCGGATGCTCGCCGCGCTGGTACGGGCCGTCGGCGACTTCGAACTGGTCGAGGACGCGTTGCAGGACGCGTTCGCGATGGCGCTGCGCCGCTGGGAGCCGACCGCCGTGCCGGACGACCCGGTGGCGTGGCTGTTGACGGTCGCCAGGAACCGGGCGGTCGACCGCATCCGGCGGGCGCACAACTCGCGTGCCAGGCAGGCACTGGCGGCCCTGGACGACCCCTCCCCCGGCGCGGTGGTCACGATGACCGGGCCCGGCGAGGACCGGCTCGCCGGCGTCGGCGACGACCAGCTGAGCCTGATCTTCACCTGCTGCCACCCGGCGCTGTCGATGGACGCGCGCGTGGCGCTGACGCTCCAGGCGGTCGCGGGCATGACCGCCGCCGAGATCGCCAGGGTGTTCCTGGTGGCCGAGCCGACCATGGCGCAGCGGCTGGTGCGGGCCAAGCGGAAGATCCGTGACGCGGGGATCAACTTCGAGGTGCCACCCGACCACCGGCTGCCCGAGCGGCTGGCCTCGGTGCTGGCCGTGATCTACCTGATCTTCACCCAGGGCTACACCGCCGCGCGGGGCACGCCCCAGCACGACCAGCTCCGCGCCGAGGCGCTGCGGCTCGGCAAGCTGGTGGCCACCCTCATGCCGGACGAGCCCGAGGCGTTGGGCCTGGTGGCGTTGATGCTGCTGACGGACTCCCGGCGGGAGACGCGGTACACGACGACGGGTGACATCGTCCTGCTGGAGGACCAGGACCGGGCGAGGTGGGACCGGGCGCAGATCGCCGAGGGCGTCGGGTTGCTGCGCCGAGCGGCCCGGATGGAGATGCCGGGCCCCTACCAGCTCCAGGCCGCCATCGCGGCCGAGCACGCCAGGTCGCCGTCCAGCGAGGCGACCGACTGGCCCGTGATCGCCGAGCTGTACGGGGAGCTGCTGGACGTGACGCCGTCCCCCGTGGTGGCCCTGAACCACGCCGTCGCGGTGGCGATGCGGGACGGGGCGGAGGCCGGGCTGGCGCTGGTCGACCGCATCGAGGGCCTGGACGGCTACCACCTGCTGCACGCGGCCAGGGCGGACCTGCTGCGCAGGCTCGGTCGGGCCGACCAGGCCGCGCAGGCCTACCTGCGTGCCCACGACCTGGCCACGAATCCGGCCGACCGGCGCTTCCTGACCAAGCGGCTGTCGGAGCTGGCGGACGCCGCGGACCGGTAGGCCGCTTCCGACGCGGTGCGCGGGCGGCTTCCCCTGACACGGACGGCAGGCCGACGGCGCTCGGGGCCCCGGCGAGTCATCCCGGGATCGGCGCACGGCCGGCCTCCGAAGCGCCGCAGGAACCGGCCGCCCCGAGACCGGGGTGCATCACCTCCGGAACCGGCGGACAGGTCGCCGGCCTTGAAGTTCCAGGGGGGCACCACCCTCCTGAGCAGGCGGGTCGGCAGCTTCCACGATCGGCGGACCGATCGGCATCACCTCCCGGAGCGGGGCGCGCGGACCGGCAGGTCGGGCGTCCCCCGAAAGCGGTGAAAAATTCTGCGTGGCCGGTGTCGAGTTCCGGTGCCCCCGATCGTCCTTGGGTCGTCCACACGACTCGCGGGAGGACCACCGATGTCGGGAGAGATCAACTGGTTCGAGCTGCCCACCGAGGACACGGCCAAGGCCCGCGTCTTCCAGGGCGAGCTCGTCGGTTGGCGAACCGGCGAATGCGACGACGAAGACGACCACCACGTCATCGGGAACGGCGTCCCCGGCGCGCTCGTGCCGACGACCGCCGAGCTCACCGGGCCGCGGGTGTACTTCGCCACCGACGACCTCGCGTCCTCCGTCGCGGCCGTCCAGGGCCTCGGCGGCACGGCCCACGACGTCGTGTTCGTCACCGGCGTGGGGCAGATCGCCCACTGCCGCGACGACCAGGGCAACCCGTTCAGCCTCTACCAGCCGGCTCAGCCCGCCTGATCGACCACGCCGCGGCACGGGCACGGCCGCGGCGGCGCGACCACGAGAAAGTGACATCCACCATGGCAGCAACCGGCACCACCACCGGCGCCAGTCCGGCGTCGCAGCGCTGGACCCTGATCCTCGGTTCCCTCTCCTCCTTCCTGGTCGGGCTCGACGCCTTGGTCGTGACCACCGCGCTCCCCACGCTGCACCAGCAGTTCGGCACGGGCATCGAAGGGCTCGGCTGGACGGTCAACGCCTACGAGCTGGCATTCGCGGCCTCCATCCTCACCGGGTCGACGCTCGGCGACCGCTTCGGGCGGCGCAAGCTGTTCGTCCTGGGCATCGCGGTGTTCACCCTCGCCTCAGCCGCGTGCGCGCTCAGCACCACGGTCGAGGTCCTGATCACCGCACGGGTCGTGCAGGGCATCGGTGGCGGTATCGCCGTCCCGCTGGCTCTCGCGCTGATCACCGACGTCACCCCGCCGCAGGCGCGTGGCAAGGCGTTGGGCATCTGGGGGGCGTTCACGGGGCTGGCCGTCGCCGCGGGTCCGCTCGTCGGCGGTGCCATCGTGGACGGCCTCGCCTGGCAGTGGATCTTCTGGCTGAACGTGCCGGTCGGTGTCGCCATCATCGCCTTGACCTCGGTCAAGGTCGCCGAGAGCGCGCGGTTCAAGGCCAAGGCGGACCCGGTCGGCCTGGTCCTGGCGACCGTCGGCGTCTTCGGTGTCGCGGCGGGCCTGATCAGGGGCAACGCGGCCGGCTGGACGTCGCCGTGGGTCCTGGTCGGACTGATCGGCGGCGTGGTGGCCCTGGCGCTGTTCGTCGCCTACGAGCACCGCTCCCCGAACGCGATGATGCCGATGCGGATGTTCGCGAACCGCAGCTTCACCGCGGGGTGCGTGGCCGGCTTCATCCTGATGGCGGGCATCTTCGCGCTCGGCTTCCTCACCGCCCAGTACCTCCAGCTCGCGCTGGGCAAGACCCCGATGAGCGTCGGCCTCGGGCTGCTCCCGGCGACCGGCGTGGCGTTGTTCATCGCCCCCGTGACCGGCCGCCTGGCCGACCGGATCGGCGAGCGGCCGCTGATCATGCTCGGCCTCGGGCTCCAGGCGGTCGGCCTGCTGCTCATCGGCCTGCTCGTCACCGACACCAGCGGCTACGGCACGATCATCGGCCCGCTGTTCGTAACCGGGTTCGGCATCGCCATCGCCTTCCCGACCGTGACGACGGCCGTGATGCGGTCGGTCGGGCCGGCGCAGGCGGGCATCGCCTCGGGCACCAGCAACACCTTCCGCCAGGTCGGCGCGGTGTTCGGGGTGGCCATCGCGACCGCGGTCTTCGCCGGGAACGGCAGCTACCGCACCCCGGCGGAGTTCGTGGCCGGCCTGAGCCCGGCATTCGTCGTGCTCGCCGCGCTGTGCGCCGTCGGCGTGGGTGTCGGCGCGATGGTCCGGCGCACCGCACCCGCCACGGCCGCGGACGTGCCTGCCACCGCGGTGCCGCGGACGACCGGTTGACCCACCCGCGCCGGGGACGTCCGATCAGGAGCCTTCACCGGCCCGGTCGGACGTCCCCGGCGTGGCACCGCCCGTGTCGCGGCGACGTCCGGGGAGGAACGCGGTGCTGATCACCCCGACGGCCGCGAGCGCACCGAGCACGGCCAGTGCCGACCGCTCGGCCGTCGCGAACCCGGGCAGGTCGACCGGGGACGTCGCGGACCGGAGCAGCGCTCCCACCACGGCCACGCCCAGCGCGCCCGCGATCTGCCTGCTCGTGGTCAGCACGCCCGACCCGGTGTTGACCAACGCCGCCGGCAGGTGGCCGACGACCTCGGTGCTGATCGGCCCCATCAGCAGCCCCACGCCGACCCCCACCACGGCGAGCGGCGCGAGCAGCGACGCGGCGCCGACCGCCGACGAGACCAGGGCCAGCCCCGCCAGCCCGCCGCCCAGCACGAGGAAGCCCAGCACGATGACCGGACGCCCGCCCCACCGATCGGTGGCGTGCCCCGCGAACGGCGACACCACCCCGGCGGACAGCGCCATGGGCAACAAGGCCACGCCGGTCTGGACGGCGCTGCCGGCCGAGCCGGTCTGCACCTTGAGCGTCACCACCAGCATGACGCCGAACATCAGCGCGAACTGGAGCACGCCCAGCCAGAGCGCGACCGGGAACCCGCGCTCGGCGAACAGCCGCAACGGCACCAAGGGCTCGGCGCTGCGCCGCTCCCACAGCACGAACGCCGCGAGCAGCACGGCACCGGCGCCGAAGACCGCCCCGAGGTTCGTGCCGGCGATGAAGCCGTACACCACGGCACCCAGCCCGGCGATCACCAGCACCACGCCGACCAGGTCCAGCTCGTGCGCCTGCTTCGCGTCCCGGTTCGCCGGGACGCAGGCGACGGCGGCGATCGCCAGCGCGCACCCCGGGACGTTCGCGAAGAACACCCACCGCCAGCCGGCGAAGGAGACGATCGCCCCGCCGAGCACCGGCCCGACCACCGCGGCGAGCGCCATCGAGGTGCTGACGAGGCCGAACGCCAGGCCTCGGCGGTGCTGCGGGACCGCGGTCGCGAGCATCCCCACGGTCTGCGGGATCAGCAGCGCGCCACCGATCGCCTGGACCACGCGTCCCGCGACCAGGACCGGCAGCGACCACGCCGTGCCGCACAGGACCGAGCCTGCCGTGAACACGACCAAGCCGGTCACGAGCAGCGCGCGGCGGCCGAACATGTCGCCCAGGCGGGCACCCGGCAACAGCAGCACGCCGTACACCAGCGTGAAGGCGTTGGCCACCCACAGCACGTCCAAGCCGATGTCCAGGTCGTCCATCAGGCTGGGCAGCATCACCGGGGCGACGGTCGAGTCGACCATGACCACGAACGACGCGATGCCGAGGGCGGCCACGGTGGGCGCGACACCGCGTGCCGACCGGGTGGTTACCGATGAGGTCTCGTGCGACATGACCACCGCCAAGCGCTCGACCGACACAGGGATTTCACTATATCTGTCAGTAGTGGACCTGGGCTACCCGCAAGGATCGCCGTGGTGACGCGCAGGGGTGTCGGCAGGTCGCCGCCCGGGTGACCGAACCGACCCGGAACGCATTCCCGGAGCACTGGCCGAGGTCTCGACCTACGGCCATTCCGTTATGCGCCGTTCTTTTCCAGCCGAATCGGGACAGACCATTCGAAACAAGAGAAACCCCGCGTTCGGACGGTGCGGCGCACCTGACCGAACGCGGGGTCCGCCCGCTGTCAGCCCTGCAGACCCGGCCGGTCCCAGAGGCCGATCTCGTTGCCGTCCGGGTCGGTGAAGACGGCGAAGCTGCCGAAGTCGTCGGAGATCTTCATCGGGGCCATGACCTTCTTGCCCCCCAGGCTCTCCGCCTTCTCCAGCGCGGCTTCGAGGTCGTCGACGTGGAAGTAGACGCGCACCCCGGAGTGCGTCTGAGCCGGACCGATGCCGCCGCCGACACCACCCTCCACACCGGTGTCGACCAGGCCGTAGCCGCCCATCTGCGGGAGCACGTCGACCTGCCAGTCGAACATGTCCCGGTAGAAGTCCTGCAACTTGGCCGCGTCATCGGCGGTGGTGATCTCGAAGTAGGCCAACGGTTTCCCCACGGAATTCCCCTTCCAGGCGTCAGTGGACACTGCATCCTAATGAAGAAAGGCGCTGTCGCGCCGGGATGACACGGATTTCCGCGCCGGGTTCACCCGGATGGCGCTTCTTCGGTCGATCATCCCGAATCGCCTTCACGAGATGCCGTCGTGGCGGTGGCAACCGGCCGCCGAGGTGTAGCAGGCCAACGCCGGTTCGCGCTCCGCGACCGGCGCGCGCAGGTAGTTCTGGTTCTGCACTTCCTTCATCCACGCGTAGTCAGCCGCGTGGGTGGCGGGGTTCGCCCCGGACATCAGCGGACGGGAGCAGACCGCCGGGTCGAGGCGGGCGGGGTCCGCCGGTCCGCGGTGCCGCAGGGCGTCGAGGGCCAGTGCCTCCGCGACCGGGTCCACGGTGCCGACGCCGTCGTGGTCGGCGGTGTCGGCCGGGCAGGTGTCCTGGATGCGCGCGTTGGTGACGTCACCCGGGCCGGTGAGGTCGGCGGCCTCCGGCGGGACCATCGGATCGAAGTCCGACCGGACCACGGTGTAGGAGATGCCGCGGAAGGTCTGCTGGTGGGAGTCGAGGGCGCGGTAGAAGTTCGACGGCACGCGTTGCTGCCAGATGGCCGGGTGGCACATCGCCGAGCAGATCCGCGTGCCGAGCGGGGTGCCGTGGTTGGTGGGAGCGAGGGCGATGACGTCCTCCACCATGGGCCGCACGTCCGGCCAGAAGCGCAGCGCCCACCGCGGCACGACCCCGCCCTGGCTGTGGCCGACGATGCCGATCTTGCGACCGGCCATCCCCCGCATCGCCCGGATGGCGTGCACGACGTACTCGGCCCGCACCTGGATGTCGTCCAGGTTCTGGTTCGCCGCGTCCGGGGCGGGAACGTCCGACGCGCACCACGGGATGCCCGCCCCGGTCAGCGCGCGCTTCCAGTTCCAGCTGAAGTACTGGTCGGTGTTCACCGCGGTGCCGGCGAGCAGCAGCACGGGCGTCGTCCGGGCCCGCCGGACGTCGCCGGTGCACGTCAGGCTCGCGGCGAGCCGGTCGGCCGGCACGCTGAGCCGCGGGCCCTTCCGGTCGACCGGCGCGAACTCGGCCGCGGAGCCGCCCGCCGGCGCGGCGAGCGTTGCGACCAGGAGGGCGGCCAGCGCGACCACGCGGGCGGAGCGAACGACCACGACTACCTCGTTTCACGTCGGTGCGGAATCGTGCCGCTGGTTGCGGGAGGCACGGACTAGTGGCCGCGCGCGCACATGCTGTACCCGTCGCGGATGATCATCGCCGCCATCGGGACGTAGGACTCCCGGTCTTCCGGGACCACCGCGGCCAGCCCGTCGCAGTACCGGTTGTACATGGCGAACGCGGCGCCGATGAGCACGGTGTCGTGGATCTCGGTGTCGGTCGCGCCGAACCCGCGGGCCGAGGCGACCAGGTCGGCGGTCACGGCCCGGCCGCTGTCCTGGACCGCGCCCGCGATGCGCAGCAGGGCCTTGAGCTTGGGCGACACGGGCGCGCTGTCGAGGTCGGCCAGGACCTTCTCCAGCACCGCTCTCGCGTCCGGGTCCGCGCTCTGCTGCACGCTCATCTCGCCGTGCGTGGAGGTGCAGAAGTAGCAGTCGTTGAGCGACGAGGCGTAGGCAGCCATCAGCTCGCGCTCGGACCGGGTCAGCGAGTTCGCGTTGCGGAGCAGGACTTCGGCGAGTTCGCTGAGCGGCGTGCCGGTCTCCAGGCGGTACTGCATGAGGCCCGGCGTACCGGGGAACGCCTGGGCGGGCATGGTGACGTGTGGCATCCGTGTCTCCATCTCTCCGGTGTTCGCGACGGAGGCGCCGGTCCGCGAGGAGAGGATCGGGTGCCGTGCCCCCAAACGTCAGGCCAGTACACTACTACCTATCTTTGTAGTCAAGCGGCAGCGTGTCGACCGTGGGAGCGGCTCCGATTATCGTGTCTTCCAGCAAGAATCACCCGTTCGAAGGCTCGCCCGCACCGGCCCAGATCACTAACGTCTCGTGAAGTTGTCCCACCCGGCGCGAGGGCTCGGGTGGTTGACCGTTCCACCATTGTCCCGACAACCATGTACTCTATGGATTCATGGAGGACGTGACGGCCGGCGGCCCGGCCGACAAGGCGGCGCTGTTCGACGCGTTCGCCCAGGTCGGCAAGGCGCTCGCGAGCGGCAAGCGGCTGGAGATGATCGACGTGCTGGCCCAGGGCGAGCGCTCGGTCGAGGTGCTGGCCACCACCGTGGGCATCGGGTTGACGACCGCCTCCAACAACCTCCAGGTGCTCAAGCAAGCCGGCCTGGTCGCCACCCGCCGCGTGGGCACCAAGGTCTTCTACCGGCTCGCCGGCGCCGACGTCATGGCCCTGTGGGCGCAGCTGCGCGAGGTGGCGGCCGGGCACCTCGCCGGCGTCGACCGCGCCCGCGCCGCCTACCTCGGCCCCGAGGACACCGAGCAGCTCACCCGCGACGAACTGCTCCAGCGGATCGAGCAGGGCGACGTCACGGTGATCGACGTGCGGCCGCGCGAGGAGTACGACGCGGGGCACATCCCCGGCGCGTTGTCCGTGCCGCTGCACGAGCTCGCCGACCGCCTCGCCGACCTGCCCGCCGACAGCACGGTGGTGGCCTACTGCCGCGGCTCCTACTGCGTGCTCGCGCACAACGCGGTGCGCACCCTGCTCGCCAACGGCCGCTCGGCCGTCCGCCTGGCCGACGGCGTGCTGGAGTGGAAGCTGGCGGACCTGCCCCTGGCCCGGTGACCCGGTCCGGTCAGCGCACCGCCGCCATCGCCCGGACCAGGCGGTCCACCTCGTCGTCGTCGGTGACGATGCTGGGACCGAACCGGACGTAGGACTCGCGGTAGGGCGTGGTCCCGGCCGCGATGCGGTGCTCGGCGTGCAGCCGGGCCACCACCTGCTCGCCCTCGACGCCGTCGACCCGGCAGCAGACGATGCCGGCGGACACCTCCGCCGACCTCGGTGTGACGACCCGGACGCCCGGCACCCCGGCCAGACCCTCCTTCAGCCGCGTCACCTGGCTCCTGATCCGCTCGGCGACCCTGGACCGGCCGATGGCCTCCTGGAACGCGACGGCCTCCGGCACCGCCCAGCGGTTCTCGAAGCTGTGGTAGCCACCGGGGCTGTTGAGGGTGCCCGGATCGCCGACGGGCGCCCGGCCGGTCAGCCACCCGGTGAACGCGGGGATCGAGAAGCTCGGGATGACGGTGTCCACCCTCGTCCAGGCCGACGGCCGACCCCACACGAAGCCGGTGCCCCGCGGGCCGAACAGCCACTTGTGGGTCGAGGTCATGAAGAAGTCCGCGCCGAGGTCCGGGACGTTCACGTCCTCGGCGGCGAACCCGTGCACACCGTCGACGCACAGCAGGACGCGCGTGTGCTCGTCCCGCCGGGCGTTGATGCGGGCGATCGCGTCGGAGATGGCGCGGATCGGCACCTTGACGCCGGTGCTCGAATGCACCCACGTCAACGCCACCACCCGGGTCCGCCCGGTCACCGCGAGCCGGAGCCGGTCGGTCATCTCCGCCGCGGACGTGCTCGCCGGGTCCGCGTACAGGGGCACCTGGCGCACGCGGACCCCGTGCGCGTTCGCCCGCAGCCGCAGGCTCTCGTGCGTGGAGTAGAACTCGTGCGGCGTCGTCAGCACTTCGTCGCCCGGCTTGAGCCGCAGGCCGCCGTAGACGAGCCCGATGCCCATCGTCGCGCTGTCGGTCAGGGCGATCTCGCCCGGCATCGCGCCGATGTACCGGGCGAGCGCCGCCTGCGCACGTCCGCTGTACTCCAAGTCAGCGACACCCATGTGGAAATCCGCGGGCGAGGTGTCGAGCCGATCCCGAAAAGCTGCTATCGCTTCCCGTACCGAGCGGGGCGGGGAGGCGAGCATGAACGCGGCGAAGTGGGCGTAGTCCGGCCTCAGCGCGAACTCGCGGCGCACCGCGCCCCAGTCACCCGGGTCGAACCCGTCCGGCGCCGCTGCGGCACGTGCGCCTGTCGTCACACCGACGGTAGCCAGCGCACCGGCCAACCCTCCGGCCCGGAGCACCGCACGGCGTCCGACCTCGCCGCCACCGGATCGCGTCGCAGCTCCGGGGACCCCGTTGTCCGACAGCATCGCGGCCTCCCGCCGAAGACGACCAAGACCTCCGACACGCTAGCAGGCTGACTATATCTAGCTAAAGCGTGTTGATGCCCATTACGGCATCTGCCCCAACGGCTGCCCCCGTGTACCGAACGCGATGAGCCGATATCGTGGTCCGGCCGACTGCGCGACCGAGGGGGCGAAGCACGATGGCAACGGTTGAGGTCGTCCCGCTCGTGGACGAGGGTCTGGGGAATTCCGCCTACCTGGTCGACCTGGGCGACGGACGTGGCCTGGTCGTGGACGCGAGCCTGGACCTGCGCGGGGCGTGGACGGCCGCCCGCCGTCGCGGCCTGACACCGGCGTTCGCGGCCGAGACCCACCTGCACGCGGACTTCGTATCCGGCGCGCGGCAGCTCGCCGAGACCGAGGGCGCGCGGGTGCTCGCCTCCGCGGCGGGTCACCGCGAGTTCCCCCACCACGGGCTGCACGACGACGAGGAGGTGGACCTGGGGGGCCTCCGGCTGCGCGCCCTGACCACACCCGGCCACACCCACGAGCACCTCGCGTACCTGCTGCTGGACGGTGACCGCCCGGTCGGCGTGTTCACCGGTGGTTCGCTGCTGGTCGGCGCCGCCGCCCGCACCGACCTGATCGCCCCGGAGCAGACCGCTCCCCTGGCCCGCGCCCAGCACGCCTCGCTGCGCAGGCTCGCCCGGCTGCCCGACGACGTGGCGGTGTGGCCGACGCACGGCGCGGGCTCGTTCTGCTCGGCGACGCCCGGGGCGGAGCGGACCAGCACGATCGGCCGTGAGAAGGCGACGAACCCGTTGCTGGCCATCGAGGACGAGGACGCGTTCGTCACGACGCTCCTCGGCTCGCTCGGCAGCTACCCCACCTACTTCCGGCACCTGCCGGAGCTCAACCGGCGGGGCCCGGAGCTGCTCAAGTCGGACCCGGACCTGGCGGCACTCGACGTGCCGGCGGTCGAATCACTCGTGTCGGCGGGCGCGGGCGTCGTCGACGTGCGGCCGGTGGCGGACTTCGCCGCCGGGCACGTCCCCGGTGCGCTGTCCGATCCCCTGCGCCCGGCGTTCGCCTCCTGGCTCGGCTGGCTCACCGCTCCGGACCGCCCGTTGGTGATCGTGCGCAACCCCGACCAGGACGCCGACGAGATCGCGTGGCAGGCGGCGAAGATCGGCTGCGGCAACGTCGTCGGCGAACTGGCCGGCGGCATGGCGACCTGGACCGCCGAGGGCCGGCCGACGGCCTCGATCGACCTGGTGACCGCCGCGGACGTCGGTCGCGCGGCGGTGCTGGACGTGCGCCAGCGGGCGGAGTTCGCCGCCGGCCACGTGCCGGGCGCGACGCACGTCGAACTCGGTTCGGTCGCCGACCACGCCGACGAACTGCCTGCCAGCCGCACGATCGTGATGTGCGGCCACGGCGAGCGCGCGATGAGCGCCGCCAGCGTGCTGCGCCGCGCTGGTCACCACGACCTGGCCGTGCTGACCGGCGGTCCGCGGGAGTGGGCCGAGGCGACCGGCGGGCGACTCGTCGCGGACCCCGGTTGAGCCTTCGCACCCCCTCGGGTGCGAAGGCTGCCGGTGACTAGTGCGCGTCGTTGAACGCCCGGATCGCGCCGGAGAAGAACCGCCACTCCTGTGCACGGGCCAGGTGACCGGCGGCGACGACGTCCTCCAGCGCTTCGGCCACGCAGGTCGCGTACCGCAGGCGTGACAGCGAGGGATCGTCGTAGCGGCACGGGATCTCGGGGAACGTGATGCGCTCGCCCGCCCGGACGTCGTACAGCTTGTTGCGCACGCCGCCCGGCCACAGCACCTCGACCGTGCCGGTCTTGGCCGAGCCCATGCCGAACGTGCCTTCGCCGGAGTCCTGGGACGCGTAGGACGAGCCCGCGGTCACCGGGCGGAACGCGGGCGTGCCGTCCTTCGGCGTGAACTTCACCATCGCCCCGATGCCGTTGCGGTTGACCTTGCCGTTCGGCGTGGTCCCGACGCTGCCGAGGGTGCGCACGGTGGCCGAGCCGTTGCCGTTGCCGCCGTTGAGCTCGACGGAGAGGTCGCCCTCGACCGTGTGGTTGCCGGTCGGGCGGAACACCGAGCCGTCGAACTGGTACACCTTGAGGAACGACGCCTCCTCGTCGAACACGCCGTCCCAGTCGAAGTGCACCTCGTCCTTGTACCTGGTGGTGTTGCCGACCTTGAGCGACTGCGCGGCGCTGACCACGTCGGTGAAGCCGTCCTTGTCCAGGTCGCCGACGGCCATGCCGGTGACGCTGCGCTTGGTGTGGTCGGTCGCCGACAGGGCGGCCTTGTCGTAGTCGAACGACGGGAAGAAGCCCTTGCGCAGCGCGCCCTGCCCCTTGTTGCGCAGCAGCGTGCCGGGGTTGTCCGCGGTCACCAGGTTCATCCCGTCGATGCTGCCGTGGAACAGGATGTCGGTGGCGCCGTCGTTGTCGTAGTCGAGCGTGGAGGTGCCCCAGCCCCACGGTGTGGTGCCCAGCCCGCCGAGGGTCGGGTCGGCGTCCTCGTTGTCGGTCCTCGGCGTGGTGACCGAGCCGCGCCGCGAGTCCACGAACGTGCCGTCGGGGCGCTGGAGGAACCACCGGCTGCTCTGGTCGCCGTACTGGTGCGGCAGGCCGGGCACCGGCAGCTTCATGTAGTCGCCGGTGTTGGTCGCGAACACGTCCAGGACGCCGTCGAAGTTGAAGTCCCCGAACGAGGTGCCGGACCAGCCGCCCCACTCGGCCAGGCCCGCGCCCATGGTGATGTCCTCGAAGTGGCCGGTGCCGTCGTTGCGGTAGACCCGCACGAACCCCCGGTCCTCGCCGCCGTACTTCTTCGGCTGGACCAGAGCCTGGTGGCTGGCGGTCACGAGGTCGCTGTCGCCGTCCTGGTCGTAGTCGACCGCGGTGACCGACCAGGTGATCTCCTCGCGGTGCGGGTTCGGCACCGCGCCGTCGACCTTGATGGGCGCGAAGCCGGAACTGACACTGATGTCGGTGAAGCTGCGACCGTCCACGTTGCGCAGGAGCTGGTTGGGCTGGTTCAGCGCGTACGGGACGCGCAGGATCGGCAGGGCCGAGTTCATGTCGTAGGCGTTGGCGACGGCGATCTCGACCAGCCCGTCGTTGTCGATGTCGGCCATCGTGCAGCTGATGTGGCTGAGGGTGCCCGCCGCGGCGTCGCCCGCCGTGCCCGTGATGTCGGTGAACGTGCCGTCGCCCTGGTTGCGCAGCAGCCGGTTGGCGGCGTTGCGGCCGAGCAGGTAGAGGTCGGTGTCGTCGTCGTTGTCGATGTCGCCCGCGCAGGCGCCGTTGACGTCCAGTTCGGTGGCCGTGACGCCGGCGGCGGCCGCCGTGTCGACGAAGGAGAGTCGCCCGGTCGGCTCGAGCTGGTTCTGGTAGAGGCTGTTCGGGCTGCCGGGCCCGTTGCTGACGAAGAAGTCGAGGTCGTCGTCACCGTCGTAGTCGAACAACACCACGCCGGGGACGCCGTGGGTGTGCACGCCTTCCAGCGCGATGTCGTCCACGGTGACGTACGGGCGCTGGAGGTTGGCCACGCTTCTCCAGTGCTCGGCCGAGGGCGTGCGCCGGTACTGGTCGAGCGCGGTGCCGGGCAGCGCGATCTCGGTGAACACGACCTGCGCGTGCGCCGGTGCCGCCGACGCCGGCGGGCCGACGGCGACGGGCAGGGCCGCCAGCAGGATCACCGAAAGTCCTGGGTGGAGCGGACGGGAGAGGCGGGTCATCGAGCCCCCATTCGGAGTAGATCGCTGACGGCCGAGCACACAGCTGATCTTTCACTACATTTTACGGTAGTGGACTGTGGCGCTTTTCGTCCAGCGAGCTAAGCTCCGCGTGAGGTCACTACTCTTTAACTAAGTTCGGCCGATCATGCCGGTGGTCCTGGGTGGGACCACCGGCAGTGGTTGTCACCGGGTCAGCAGCTTCTCGAGCGCGTCCGCCGCGGCGGGCGCACCGCCGCCGGAGCGGACCACCCCGCGCATCGCCTCGACGGCGGACCGGTTGGCGGAGGCGGCGGACACCGCGGCGCGCAGCCCCTCCGGCGTCCGGTCCTCCAGCGTCACGCCCAAGCCCAGTTCGGCGGCCCGTGCCGCGATGGCCCGCTGTTCGGGGATCTGCGGCACGGTCACGAGCGGCACGCCGTGGTAGAGCGACTCCATCACCGAGTTCATGCCCGCGTGGCTGAGGAACACCGACGCGTGCCGCAGCACGGCGACCTGCGGCACGCGGGCGTGCGCCGAGACGTTCGCGGGCAGCGGGCCGAGCAGGGCCGGGTCGAGGTCGCCGATCGACATCACGACCTCCCACGGGCCGTCGCCGAACGCCTCCACGCAGGCCCGGTAGAAGTCGGGGCGCGAGTTGAACACCGTGCCCAGCGAGATCAGCAGCACCGGCGAGTCGGATCGCGGCGACCACTGCTCGGCGTGCTGCCAGCTGCCCAGCGACGGCCCGACGAAGTGGAACCGGTCGTCGAACGTCTCGGCGGAGAGCTGGAACGAGCGCGGCACGAACACCACGGTCGTGGGCGCGACGTGGCCGAACATCAGGTTCGGGTCGTCGAGGAAGGTGAAGCCGGAGGCGAACCGCGCCATCCGCCCGATCGCCGCGACCAGCGCCGGGTGCTGGTGGTCGAACGTCGGCGGCAGGTAGACCTGGGTCGCGGAGAACCGCTCGTTCTCCGCGAACGTCGGCACCAGCGCCACCTCGGCCACGCCGAGCAGGTTGGCGAGCATCCGACCGGTGAAGGTGACCGAGTCGTAGCACACGGCGTCCGGCCGGTCGGCCTCGAAGTGCGCGGCCAGCACCGGGAACGACACCTCGGCGTCGTCCAGGAAGTGCTCCAGCGTCACGGCCAGCTGCTCGGCGGTGAACTCGCCCCGCGCGTCCAGGTCCGGCGGCAGCTCCGACGGCAGCACGACCGGGGTCGCGCCCGCCTTGACCACGCCGTCGACGGTGGCGGGCCCGGTGGCGTAGCTGACCCGGTGACCGCGCCGGACCAGCTCCTCCACCAGCGGCAGGGTCGGGTTGACGTGCCCGGCGGCGGGCGCGCTGACAAAGGCCAGGTGGGCCATCTCACTCCTCCTCCAGCACCACGGGCAGCGTCCTGTGCCCGTTGGTGAAGAACGAGCCCAACGGTTCCAGCTCCGCGGGCGGCACGGCCGGCCGAAGGTTCGGGAACCGCTCGAACAGCGCCCGCAGCGCCACCGTGGCCTCCATCCGCGCCAGCGGCGAGCCCAGGCAGTAGTGCACGCCGTGGCCGAACGCCAGGTGGTCGCGCCGGGAGGGCCGGGTGAGGTCGAACTCCTCGGCGTTCGCGCCGTGGTGCGCCGGGTCGCGGCCGGCCGCGCCGAACGACACCAGGATCGCGTCGCCCTTGGCGATCGCCACGCCGTCGACCTCGATGTCGTCCACCGCGTACCGCAGCGGCAGGTTCGGCACGGGGGCCTGCCAGCGCAGCGTCTCGTCCACCACGTCGTCCCAGGTGCTCGCGCCCGTCGTGACGAGGTCGAGCTGGGCGGGGTGCGTGGCCAGCGCGTGCACGGCGTTGTCGAGGAGGTTGACCGTGGTCTCGAAGCCGGCGCTGATGGTCAGCAGCAACGTGTCCAGCAGCTCCTGCTCGCCGAGCCGGCTGCCGTCCTCCTCCCGGGCGGTGATCAGGTCGGTGGTCAGGTCGTCGCCTGGGTTCGCGCGCTTCTCCGCGACCAGGCCCTTGAGCAGCACGTACAGCTCGGTGGACGCGTCCCGCACGCCTTCGGGGTCGGCGTCGAGGCTGAACACCGCCTCGACCAGGCGGCGCAGGTCCGCTCCGGTGCGCTCGGACAGCCCGAACAGGCCGCCGATCACCCGGATCGGCAGCGGGAACGCGAACTCCGCGCGCAGGTCGACCACGGCGCCTCGGGGCACGGCGGCCAGCCGGTCGATCAGGTCGGCGGTGATCCGCTCGACGCGCGGGCGCAGGGCGTCGATGCGGCGCGCGGTGAAGGCCTTGGCCACCAGCTTGCGCAGCCGGGCGTGGTCCTCGCCGTAGGCGGTGAACATGTTCTTCATCGCCACCCACATGATCAGCGGCCAGTCGGGCGGGATCTCGCCGTTGCGCCACGCGGGCCAGTGCCGGTTGGCGTCCTTGGAGACGTTCGGGTCGAGCAGGACCGCCTTGACGGCCTCGTGGCCGGTCACCGCCCACGCGCCGATGCCGCCGGGCAGTTCGACGGGCGTGGTGTGGCCGCGTTCGCGCAGCCGGGCGGCCTCGCCGAAGATGTCGGCGCCTGTCGCGTCGATGGTGTACCGCTCGACCGCGGGGACCTCGGCCGATTGCGTCACGCGCGTCTTGCCGCGCGTGGGCGGTTCGGTGACCTCCAGCAGGGCGGCGGTGAAGCGCGAGCCCATGCCCAGGCCGATGACCATGATCGTGTCGCCGGGCTTCACCGTCGGGTCGTTGAGCAGGTGGTCCACGCCGAGCAACTGGTCGCACGGACCGACGTGGCCCAGTTCGCGCAGGAACGGCCAGGTGGTGCGGTCCAGGTCGATGCCGAGCGGTTCGAGCACGACCACCTGGAGCTGCGCCAGTCCCAGGCCGGTGATGACGAACCGGGTGATGTCGGCGATCGCGACGTTGGCTTCCTTGGCGGCCTGCTCGACCGCGCTCACCAAGGCCTCGCTCATCAGCGTGAGGTAGGGCGCGAGCCCGGTGACCTCGATGGGCGTGCGGTTGCGGTGCCCCAGCGGGTCGGGGATGGACGGGGTGGCGAGGATTTCCATCTGGGTGGCGGAGCTGTTGGCGGTCGCGACCAGCCGCGCCCGGCCGCCGTCGCGGGTGAGCACGGCCGACGCGGCGCCGTCGGCCAGGAAGATGCCGACGGTGGGCTGCCAGCGTTCCCAGCGCGGCGGCAGGAACCGGGCGGTGGCGGTGACCAGGGTGGCGGTGGCGGACCGGTCGGCCACCAGGTGGGCAGCGGCGGCCTGGAGCGCGGCCGAGCCGCCGTTGCTGGTCGCCTCCACCTCGAAGACCAGGGCGTGGCCGAGGCCGAGGACGCGCTGGAGGTGGCACGAGGACGCCATGTGGTCCTGGTGGTCCATCTGGGCGTAGGCGGCCATCGCGATGTCCGCGCCGGTCAGCCCGGACTGCCTCAGCGCGCCGATCGCCGCGCGCACCGCCATGGCGTGCTCGGTGAGGTCGTCGGACTGGGTGAACGAGGTGAAGTCGGACAGCGCGAGCAGCCGCCGCATGGTGTGGGTGTCGGGCACGGCGTCCGTCGCCTGAGTGCGCGGCGGCAGGTAGTGCCCGGTGCCGCCGATGAACACGTCATCCCAGATCATGGACGTCCCTTTCCCTGAGGTCGGACAACCCGGCGCCGTACCCGCGGAAGTCCGTGAGCCAGCTGCTGATCGCCAGCGCGGTGGAGGCGGAGTGCTGTTCCAGCACGGAGAAGTGGTCGCCGGCGACCACCACCGACTCCTGCCCGGACGGCGGGCGTTCGTGCGCGGTGCCGACGTGCAGCACCGGCGCGGTGGTCGGGACCGCGTCCCACTGCCGGGCCAGGTCGAGGTAGCGGGCCATCGTGACCAGCCGGTCGTCGTCCACGGCGTGGACCTGGTGCTCGGGGTCCAGCACGCCGTCGAGCGGTGGGGTGTCGGTGGGGGTGATCAGCACGACCGCCGCCGGTGTCACGCCCCGGGTTTCGAGGCGGCCCGCGACGGCGCCGGCGAGCCACGCCCCGACCGAGCGGCCGACCAGCGCGAACTCGCCTGCCACCGCGTCGGCGACCGCGTCGGCCAGCGCGTCGACCAGGGCTTCGGCGGTGGCGGGCAGCGGGCCTCCGGTGAAGCCGGGCAGCGGCACGGCGGTCACGTCCCGCATCGCCTCCAACGCGGCGGCGAACCGCGCGTACTCCTCCACACCGGTGAACGCCAGCGCGGACGGCAGGCAGATCAACGCGGGTGGCACGAACCCGGTGGTGAGCTTGACCGGCGTGACGTCGAGCCGGTCGGCGAGCGGGCCGAGCCGTGCCGCGGTGGCCAGCAGCTCGAGCCCGTCGCGCGGGCGGTCCACGTCGATCGCCTTGCGCAGCAGGGTTTCCAGCGGTCCGGCCTCCCGGTTGGCGGTGCCGCGCAGCCGGCCGTAGAGGTGGTTGGCCAGTTGGGCGGGTGTCGGGAAGTCGAAGACCGCGGTCGCGGCCAGGTCGAGGCCGGTGGCCGCGTTGAGCCGGTTGCGCAGCTCGATCGCGGTCAGCGAGTCCACGCCGTGGTCGCGGAACGCCTGCTGCGGGTCGGCGGTGAGCGGCGTGGTGTGGCCGAGGACGGCCGCGCTGTGCGCGTTGATCACGTCCAGCAGCAGGGCCCGCTGCTCGGGTTCGGCGAGTGCGGCGAGGCGTCCGATCAGGTCGGACGGCGTGACCGCGGTGGCGTTCGCCTGCCGGGACCGCCCCGGGCCGCGCAGCAGGGTCGTCCTCGCCGTGGCCGGGTCGAGGTGGGCGGCCACCAGCACGGGCACGCCGGCCGTCAGGCCGATGTCGAGCAGCGCCAGCGCCCGGTCGGTCGGCAGGGCGAGCAGGCCCGCGCGGGCGAGGCGGAGCCGGTCGGCTTCGGTCAGGTGGCCGGTGATCCCGCTCTCCTGCGCCCAGTAGCCCCAGGCCAGTGACACGGCGGGCAGGCCGAGCGCGTGCCGGTGGAGGGCCAGGGCGTCGAGGAACGCGTTGGCCGCCGCGTAGTTGGCCTGGCCGGGACTGCCCAGCACGCCCGCGACGGACGAGAACAGCACGAACGCGTCCAGGTCGCGGGTCAGCTCGTGCAGGTGCCAGGCCGCGTCGACCTTCGGCCGCAGCACGGCGTCCAGCCGGTCGGGGGTGAGGGAGCCGACCACGGCGTCGTCCACGGTGCCGGCGGTGTGGACGACGACGCGCAGGTCGTCGATCGTGGCGAGGAGCCCGGCGAGGGCGTCCCGGTCGGCGACGTCGCACGCGGCCACGGTGACGGTCGCGCCGAGCCCGGTCAGCTCGGTCCGGAGTTCGGCCGCGCCCGGGGTGGTGACGCCACGGCGGCCGGCCAGGACGACGTGCCGCACGCCGTGGTCGGTGACGAGGTGGCGAGCGGTCAGGCCCCCGAGGACGCCGAACCCGCCGGTGATCAGCGCGGTGCCGCGCAGCGGTCGTGGTGCGCCGTCCTTGATGGACTTGGTGAGCCTGGGCACGAGCACCGAGCCGGCACGCAGCCGCACGTGCGGTTCGGCCTGGGCGAACGCGGTGCGCACGGCAGCCGGGAGCACCTGTCGGGACGCCTCCGTGCCGTCGTGCTCGACCAGCAGGAACCGACCGGGGTGCTCGGTCTGCGCGCTGCGCACCAGGCCCTGGGCCGCCGCCGACGGCAGGTCGTCGCCACGCGTGACGATCGCCAGGCGGGTGTCGTCCGCCAGCGCCCGCTGCACGTCGTGGAGCACCCGGCGGGTGAGGGCGTGGGTGCGCTCGACCGGGTCTTCGTCGGTGGTGGGCAACTCGAGGAACTCCGCTGTCACGTCCGGCGCGTCGGTGATCGGCAACGGCGTCCAGTCGAGGGTGAACAGCGAGTCCGGGTGCCGGGTGACGGCGAGGCCGCCCAGCTCGACGGGCCGCAGCACGAGCGAGTCGACGGTGGCGACCGGGGTACCGGCGGTGTCGGTGACGTGGACCGCGTAGGTGTCCGGTGCGGTGGGCGACAGCACGACCCGCAGGGCGGCGGCCGTCCCGGTGATCGACACGCCCGCGAATGAGAACGGCAGCCTGGCCAGGCCTTGGCCGGGGCCGTCGACCTCGGCGGTGATGCCGGTGAGCAGGGTGAGCGGCTGGATCGCCGCGTCGAGCAGGGCGGGGTGCAGGCCGTAGCCGGTCAGCAGGCCGTGGTCGGCGGGGAACGCGACCTCGGCGTGCAGGTCGTCGCCGTGCCGCCAGACGGCGCGCAGGCCCTGGAAGGTCGGGCCGTAGTCGTAGCCCGCGTCGGCGAGCGTGTCGTAGAGGGCGGCGATGTCGACCGGGGTGGCGTCGGCGGGCGGCGGTGTGGTGGGCCCGGTCGGCGGGGTGGCCGGTTCGGGGCGCAGGACGCCGGTGGCGTGACGGGTCCAGTCGTCCGGTTCGGCGGCGGTGCGCGAGTGGAGCGTGACGGGACGTCGTCCGATCTCGTCCGGTGCGCCGACGGTGACCTGGACGTGCACGGTGTCGTGCAGCGGCAGGGGCGCTTCGAGCACGAGTTCGGCGACCACCGGGCAGCCGACGTGACCACCTGCCTGCACGGCCAGCTCCACGAACCCGGTGGCGGGCAGCAGGGCCGTGCCGAGGACGGTGTGCTCACCCAACCACGGGTGCGCGGACGGTGACAGCACACCGGTCAGCACCACGCCCTGGCCGTCCGGGAGCTTCACCGAGGCCCGCAACAACGGGTGGTCGAGCGCGTCCAGACCCGCGCCGGCCACGTCCGCCGGCGCCTTCGGCACCAACCAAAACCGCTCGTGCTGGAACGGGTAGGCGGGCAGGTCGAGGTGGACGCGCGGGGCCGGTGGCCGCCAGTCCGCGCCCTGCTCCCAGGCCCGGCCGAGGGCGGCGAGGAGGCGCTCGGGTTCGTCGTGATCCCGCCGCATCACACCGTTGGGCACCAGCGTCGGGTGCGGCCCGATCTCCAGAAACGCCGTGACACCGTGGGCCTGCAACCAGTCCACGGCATCCGCGAACCTCACCGCCTCACGTGCCTGCCGCACCCAGTACCCGGCGCCGAACACCACGCCTACGGAAGGGTCCCCGCCCAGGGGATCCCTGTTCTCAACGCTACCCGAACGGTCCGACAAAACCGTCGACACGATCGGGATCTGGGGATAACCAAAAGTCAGATCCTCGAGGACCTGGGCGAACGCCGCCAGCATCGGATCCATGTGAGCCGAGTGGAACGCGTGGCTCACCTTCAGCCGCCGGGTCTCACGCCCACGTTCCCGGAACAGGTCGGCGACGCGCTCCACGGCCTCCTCGTCACCGGAGATCACCACCGCGTCAGGACCGTTCACAGCCGCGATCTCGACACCCTCGATCTCCGCCGGCGTGGCGCGGATCGACACCATCGCCCCACCCGCCGGCAACTCCTGCATCAACCGACCACGCGCCAACACCAACGTGCACGCATCATCCAAACTCAACACACCCGCCACATGGGCAGCAGCGATCTCACCCACGGAATGACCCACCAGATAGTCCGGCCTCAGACCCAACGACTCCACCAACCGGTACAACGCCACCTCGACGGCGAACAACGCCGGCTGCGTGTACCGGGTCTGATCCAGATCCACCTCACGCAAGGACAACCCGAGACGCCCACACACCTCATCCAACGCTCGAGCGAACACCGGATACGCCTCGACCAACCGCTCCCCCATCCCCACCCACTGCGAACCCTGACCCGAGAACACGAACGCCGTCTTGCCCGCCCGCGCCTTCCCGATCGGGGCGTCGGCCAAGGCGTCGAGGTCGGCCAGGAGCGTGGCCGGGTCGGTGAGGGCGGCGCGGTAGGGGAACCGGGTCCGCGCGGACAGGGCCGAGCCGACCGCCGGGTTGTCGGCGAAGTCGCGCAGGCGACGGGCTTGGGCACGCAGGGCGTCCGGGGACTTGGCGGACAGCAGCCACGGCACCGGCACGACCTCGACCGGCTCGTCCGAAGGTGCCTGTTCGAGGATCACGTGGGCGTTGGTGCCGCTGATCCCGAACGCCGAGACACCGGCCCGGCGCGGGCGGCCGACGGCGGGCCAGGGCGTCGACTCGGTGAGGAGCCGGATCTCGCCCAGCTCCCAGTCCACGTGCGGTGTGGGTTCGTCCACGTGCAGCGTCTTGGGCAACCGACCGTGCCGCAGCGCCATCACCATCTTGATCACGCCCGCGACACCCGCCGCCGCCTGGGTGTGGCCGATGTTCGACTTCACCGAACCCAACCACAACGGCTCCGAACGATCAGCCCCATACGTAGCCAACAACGCCTGAGCCTCGATCGGATCACCCAACGTCGTACCCGTACCGTGCGCCTCCACAACGTCCACATCAGACGGAGACAAACCCGCGTTCGCCAAAGCCTGCCGAATCACCCGCTCCTGAGACGGACCATTCGGCGCAGTCAAACCATTCGACGCACCATCCTGATTCACCGCCGTCCCCCGCACCACCGCCAACACCGCATGACCGTGCCGACGCGCATCGGACAACCGCTCCAACAACACCAGACCCGCACCCTCACCCCAGCTCGTGCCGTCAGCCGCCGCGGCGAACGACTTCGAGCGGCCGTCAGCCGACAGGCCGTGCTGCCGGGAGAACTCCACGAAGCTCGCGGGTGTGGCCATGACCGTCACGCCACCGGCCAGTGCCAGGTCGCACTCACCGGTGCGCAACGCCTGCGCGGCCAAGTGGATCGCCACCAGGGACGACGAGCACGCCGTGTCCACCGACACCGCCGGGCCTTCCAACCCGAGCAGGTACGACACCCGCCCGGACGTCACGCTCGGAGCCGTGCCTGTGGCCAGGTAGCCCTCCACGTCACGGGACACCTGGTCCACCCCGCCCGCGTACCCGGACGCCCAGCTACCCGTGAACACCCCGGTCCGACTGCCCTGCAACGACGTCGGATCGATCCCCGCGTGCTCGAACGTCTCCCACGCCGTCTCCAGCACCAGGCGTTGCTGCGGGTCCATCGCCACCGCTTCACGCGGCGAGATCCCGAAGAACGCCGCGTCGAACCCGCCGACGTCCGCCAGGAACCCGCCGGACCTGGTGTAGGTGGTGCCGGGTCCGCCGCCCGGGTCGTACCGCACCTCCCACCCGCGGTCCGCGGGGAAGTCGGCGATCGCGTCCACGCCCTCGGACACGAGCCGCCACAGGTCCGCCGCCGACGCCACCCCGCCCGGGAACCGGCATCCCGTGCCGACGATGACGATCGGGTCGTCGGTGGTGGCGGCGGCGACCGGAGCGGCGGCCCGCCGAGCCACGCCGAGCAGCACGTCCCGCAGGTGGTCGGCCAGCTTGGAAGGGGTGGGGTGGTCGAACGTCATGGTGGACGACAGCCGGGTGCCGACGGCGGCGGAGAGCCGGTTGCGCAGTTCCACGGCGGTCAGCGAGTCGAAGCCGAGGTCCTTGAACGCCCGGTCGGCGTCGACGGCGTCCGGGCGGCCGAGCACGGCCGCGCTGTGCGTGGTGATCAGCTCCAGCAGGGCGGCGCGCTGCTCGGCCTCGGGTAGCCCGTCGAGGTCCCGCGTCACGCCCGAGGTCCGGGCCGGCCGGCGACGGGTCAGTGCCCGCAGCACCGGCCGGTCGCCCAGCGCGGACACCCGCAGCCCGGCCGCGACCAGGGTCGGTTCGGGCGTGGTGAGGGCGGCGTCGAACAGGGCGAGCCCGTGTTCGGTGGTCAGCGGCACGACCCCGGACCGGGCCAGGCGGCGTCGGTCGGCGTCGGTCAGCCGCCCGGTCAGGCCGCCTGCCTGCGCCCACTGCCCCCACGCCACGGACACCGCGGGCAGGCCCTGCCGGTGGCGGTGTTCGGCCAGGGCGTCGAGGGAGGCGTTCGCGGCGGCGTAGTTGCCCTGACCGGCGCTGCCGAGCACCCCGGCGGCCGAGGAGAACAGGACGAACGCGCTCAGGTCGAGGTGCCGGGTCAGCTCGTGCAGGTGCCGGGCCGCCCGCGCCTTGGGGGCGAGCACGGCGGCGAGCCGTTCGGGGGTCAACGACTCGATCAGGCCGTCGTCCAGCACGCCCGCCGCGTGCACCACGGCGGTGAGGTCGGGGATGCCCGCCACGAGCTCGGCCAGCGCCTCCCGGTCGCCGACGTCGCACCTGGCCACGGTGACGTCCGCTCCGGCGAGGTCGGCGGGCGCGTCGCCGGACCGGCTCACCAGCACGAGCTTCCGCACGCCGTGCGCGGTGACGAGGTGCCGGGCGACGTGGCCGCCGAGGGTGCCGGTGCCGCCGGTGATCAGCACCGTGCCGTCCGGGTCGAGGGGTGCGGGCACGGTCAGCACGATCTTGCCGACGTGCCCGGCCTGGCTCATGTGCCGGAACGCCTCCGACGCCTGCCGGACGTCCCACGCGGTGATCGGCGGCACGTCGAGGTCGCCCGCCACGAGCAGCCGCACGACCTCGGCCAGCACCTCGCCGAGCCGCTCGGGACCGGCCTCGGCCAGGTCGAACGCCCGGTAGCCGGGCCCGTCCCGCAGGTCGGCCTTGCCCATGTCCACGAACCGTCCGCCCTCGGCCAGCAGCCGCAGCGAGGCGTCGGTGAACTCGCCGGCCAACGAGTTCAGCACCACGTCCACGCGCGGGAAGCGCTGCTCGAACTCCAGTGTGCGGGAGGACGCGATGTGGTCGTCGGGCAGGCCCAGGCCGCGCAGGACGTCCCACTTGCCGGGGCTCGCCGTGGCCAACACCTCCGCGCCGGCTCGACGGGCGAGCTGGATCGCCGCCATGCCGACGCCGCCCGCGCCGGAGTGGATCAGCACCCGGTCGCCTGCGCGCACCCGGCCGAGGTCGACCAGGCCGTACCAGGCGGTCAGGAACGCCACCGGCACCGCGGCGGCGCGCGCGAACGACCAGTGGTCCGGCATCCGCGCGAGCACCCGGTGGTCGGCGACCGCGTCGCGCCCGAACGCGCCGGACAGCAGCCCGAGCACCCGGTCGCCGACGCGCACACCGGTGACGGCCGAGCCGACCTCGGTGACCACGCCCGCGCCCTCGCTGCCGAGGGCCGCCGGGCCGGGGTAGGTGCCGAGGGCGATCAGGACGTCGCGGAAGTTCAGCCCGGCCGCCCGCACCCGGACGCGGACCTCGTGCGGCCGCAATGGGGCCGCAGCGGTTTCCGCGAGCACGAGGCCGTCCAGGTTCCCGGTGTCGGGCGGCACGAGCGAGCCCGTGACGGCCTGGTGGGCGGCGGCCCGGACCAGCCTGGGCACGTGGACCACGCCACGCCGGACGGCGAGCTGGTCCTCGTCGGCCAGGAGGACCGGCGGCGAGTCGTCGGTGTCCACCAGCGCGAACCGGCCGGGGTGTTCGGACTGCGCGGCCCGGACCAGGCCCCACACGGCCGCGCCGTCGAGGTCGTGCACGTGGTCTCCGGGCGCGGCGGCCACCGCGTTGCGGGTGTGCACGACGAGCCGTGCGTCGTCGTCTCCGGCCAGGAAGTCTTGAAGCACCTCCAAGGCCTCTTCGACCGAACCCGGTGACACGACGCGCTGGGGAGTGGTCGTGTCACCGTCACGGCGGATCCAGTCCAGTGTGAACAGGGCGTCGTCGGCCTGCCGCGCCATCGGGCGGGTGGTGACCGAGCCGATCGTGGCGATCGGGGTGCCGGAGTCGTCGGCGAGCGCGACCGCGAAGCCCTCGGCGGCCGTGCCCGACAGCCTCACCCGCGCGGTCGACGCGCCGGTGCGGTGGACCGTGATCCCGGTGAGGGAGAACGGCAGCCGCACTTCGCCGGTCGTGTCGGCGAGCAGCGCCAGCGGTTGCAGCGCCGCGTCGAGCAACGCGGGGTGCGTGCCGTAGCGGGTGCCGTCGTCCACCGAGACCTCGGCGAACACCTCGCCGCCCGCACGCCACACCGCCCGCACGCCCTGGAACGCGGGGCCGTGCTCGTAGCCCGCGCCCGCCAGCGCGTCGTAGAGCTCGTCCACGTCCACCGGCCGCGCCCCGGCGGGCGGCCAGCTCGACGGGAACGCCGGTGCGGCGACCGGTTCGGCGGCGAGCGTGCCGGTGGCGTGCCGCACCCAGTCGTCCTGGCCGTGCGAGCGGACCTCGACCGGGTGGCGGCCGGTGTCGTCCGCCGCGCCCACGACGACCTGCACCCGCACGGCGCCGTCGAGCACCAGGGGCGATTCGAGCACGACCTCCTCGACCGCCGCGCAGCCGACCACGCCGGCCGCGTGCGCGATGAGCTCCACGAACGCCGTCGCGGGCAGCAGCACGTTCCCCAGCACGGCGTGGTCGGCCAGCCACGGGTGGGTGGCCGTGGACAGCGTGCCGGTCAGCACCGCGGCCCGGTCGCCGGGCAGCTCGACGGACGCGCCGAGCAGCGGGTGGTCGACCGGGTCGAGGCCCGCGCCGGACACGTCACCCGTCCCACCGGGCGCGGACCAGAACCGCTCGCGCTGGAACGGGTAGGTCGGCAGGCCGATCGTCGCGGGCGTGACGCCCCAGTCCACGTCGACGCCGAGCACGAACAGCCGCGCGACGGCGGCCAGGAAGTCGGCGCGACCGCCCTGGTCGCGGTGCAGCGTGCCGCCGGCCGTGGCGTCCTGCTCCGCCAGCGCGGGCACCAGCACCGGGTGCGGGCTGACCTCGACGAACACCGGCGAGCCGGTGCCGAGCACCGTGCGGGCGACCTGCTCGAACAGCACCGGCTCGCGCAGGTTCCGGTACCAGTAGCCGGCGTCGAGCCCGGCGGTGTCGATCACCTCGCCCGTCACCGTGGAGTGGAACGGGATTCGCGCGGAGGACGGGGTGAGGTCCGCGAGGTCGGCCAGCAGCCGGTCGCGGATGGCCTCGACCTGGGCGGAGTGGGCGGCGTAGTCCACCGGCAGCCGACGGGCGCGGACGTCGCCGGCCGTCGCCACCAGCTCGTCCAGCGCGTCGGTGTCGCCGGAGACGACCACCGAGCCGGGCGCGTTGACCACCGCCACGGTCAGCCGCTCGCCCCACCGCGCCAGGTAGGTCGCGGCGCGGTCGGCGGACAGGCCCAGCGACACCATCCCGCCCTGGCCGGAGATCGCGACCAGCGCCTTGCTCCGCAGCGCGACCACCCGGGCGGCGTCCTCCAGCGACAACGCGCCCGCGACGTGCGCGGCGGCGATCTCGCCCTGCGAGTGGCCGACGACCACGTCCGGCTCGACGCCGACCGACCGCCACAACCGCGCCAACGCCACCATGACCGCGAACAGCGCGGGCTGCACCACGTCGACCCGGTCCAGGTCCCCGCCACCCAGGACCTCGACCAGCGACCAGTCGACGTGTGGAGCCAACGCCCGCTCACACGCGTCGATCGCGTTCCGGAACACGGGCTCGGCGGCGTAGAGGTCCCAGCCCATGCCGACCCACTGCGCGCCCTGGCCGGGGAACACGAACACCGTGCGGTCCGGCGTGCCCGCCACCCCGGACACCACCTCCGCGCCGAGGATCGCCGCGCGGTGCGCGAACCTGGCCCGACCGGCGAGCGCCCGGCCGATGCCGGGGTCGGGGTGGCTCGCCGCGAACTCCCGCACCCGCCGGACCTGCTCCCGCAGCGCCGGTGCGCTCTTGGCCGAGACCAACCACGGCAGCTCGACGTCGGCAGGCGTCACGTCCGGTTCGGGCGCTTGCTCCAGCACGACGTGCGCGTTGGTGCCGCTGATCCCGAACGACGACACGGCGGCGCGCCGGGGACGACCGGTCTCCGGCCAGTCGACCGGTTCGGTGAGCAGCCGGACGTTCCCCTGGTCCCAGGCCACGTGCGGGCTCGGCGCGTCGACGTGCAGCGTCTTGGGCAACCGACCGTGCCGCAGGGCCAGCACCATCTTGATCACACCGGCGACGCCCGCCGCGGCCTGGGTGTGGCCGATGTTCGACTTGACCGACCCCAACCACAACGGCTCCGAACGATCAGCCCCATACGTAGCCAACAACGCCTGAGCCTCGATCGGATCACCCAACGTCGTACCCGTACCGTGCGCCTCCACAACGTCCACATCAGACGGAGACAAGCCCGCGTTCGCCAGGGCCTGCCTGATCACCCGCTCCTGAGACGGACCGTTCGGCGCGGTGAGCCCGTTCGACGCGCCGTCCTGGTTGACCGCCGTGCCGGCCAGCACCGCCAGCACCTCGTGGCCGTTGCGACGGGCGTCCGACAGGCGTTCGAGCAGCACGAGACCCGCGCCCTCGCCCCAGCTCGTGCCGTCGGCGCCGGCCGAGAACGGCTTGCACCGGCCGTCGGCGGCCAGCCCGCGCTGCCGCGAGAACTCGGTGAACCCGACCGGTGTCGCGATGACCGTGACGCCACCGGCCAGCGCCAGGTCGCACTCGCCGGTGCGCAGCGCCTGCGCGGCCAGGTGCATGGCGACCAGCGACGACGAACAGGCCGTGTCGAGCGACACCGCGACGCCTTCCAGCCCGAGCAGGTAGGCGATCCGGCCGGACACCACGCTGGTCGCCGCACCGGTGCCGAAGTAGCCCTCGACGTCGGTGGGCGCGCCGTACCCGGAGGCCCAGATGCCGGTGAACACGCCCGTGCGGCTGCCGCGCAACGAGGTCGGGTCGATCCCACCGTGCTCGAACGTCTCCCACGCCGTTTCGAGCAGCACACGTTGTTGCGGGTCCATCGCCAGCGCCTCGCGCGGCGAGATCCCGAAGAAGTCCGCGTCGAACCCGGCCACGTCGGCCAGGAACCCACCCGAACGGGTGTAGCTGGTGCCGGGGTGGTCGGGATCGGGGTGGTAGAGCCGGTCCAGGTCCCAACCCCGATCGGTCGGGAAGTCCGTGATGGCGTCCACGCCATCCACCACCAGCCGCCACAGGTCCTCCGGCGACCCCACACCACCCGGCAACCGACACCCCATACCCACGATCACGATCGGGTCGTCGTCCACCGCCTTCACCACCGGCGCGGTGATCTGCCGATGGGTGCCGACGAGCTCGTCACGCAGGTGGTCCGCGAGGCGGGCCGGGGTCGGGTGGTCGAACGTCACCGTGGCGGGCAGCCGCAGGCCGGTGGCCGTGCCGAGCCGGTTGCGCAGCTCCACGGCGGTGAGCGAGTCGAAACCGAGGTCCTTGAACGGCTGCCGGGTGTCGACCGCGTCCGGTGAGGCGTGCCCGAGGACCATCGCGGTGTTGGCCGTGACGACGTCGAGCACCACGGCGAGCTGCTCGGCCCCCGGCAACGACCGCAACCGGTCGGCCAGCGCACCCCGGTGGACCGGTCGCTTGACCGGCTTGCGGCTCACCAGGCCGCGCAGCGCCGACGGCAGCACGGGAGTGCGGGCCAGCGCGGGCAGGTTCAGCGCGACGGGTGCGACGGCGGCCCGGTCGGCGGCCAGCGCCGCGTCGAACAGGTCCAGCGCGTGCCCGGTGGTCAGCGGCACGACGCCCGCACGGGTCAGGCGGTGCCGGTCGGCGTCGGAGAGGTGCCCGGTCATGCCGCTGGCCTCGGCCCAGTACCCCCAGGCCAGCGACGTGGCGGGCAGCCCGAGGGTGCGCCGGTGCACGGCCAGGGCGTCGAGGAACGCGTTCGCGGCGGCGTAGTTGGCCTGGCCCGGGCTGCCCAGCACGCCGGAGGCGGACGAGAACAGCACGAACGCGGCCAGGTCGAGGTGACGGGTCAGGTCGTGCAGGTACCAGGCGGCCCGTGCCTTGGGGTCGAACACGGTGGACAGCCGGTGCGGCGTCAACTCGTTCACCACGGCGTCGTCCAGCACGCCGGCCGCGTGCACCACCACCGTCAGGTCCGGGATCGACGCCACCAACGCCGCCACCTGGTCACGGTCGGACACGTCGCACGCCACCACGCGCACGTCCGCGTCCAGCTCCGGAACCCCACCACCACTGCGGCTCACCAACACCAACCGCTGGACGCCGTGCCGCGCGACCAGGTGCGCCGCCACCGCACGGCCGAGCGTGCCCGTACCACCGGTGATCAACACCGTGCCGTCGAGGGCGGCGGGCAGGGCGAGGACGATCTTGCCGATGTGCTGGGCCTGGCTCATGTGCCGGAACACGTCCACCGCGTCGCGGACGCCCCGGACGTCGATCGGTGACGGCGTCAGCACGCCGTCGGCGAAAGCCCGCACGACGTCGGCCAGGATCTCCCCGAGCCGCCGCGGGCCAGCGTCGGCGATGTCGAACGCGGTGTAGTCGACGCCGGTGTCGGTGCGGAGGTCGGTCTTGCCCATCTCCACGAACCGGCCACCGTCAGCCAACAGGCGCAGTGACGCGTCGGTGAACTCACCGGCCAACGAGTTCAGCACCACGTCCACGCGCGGGAAGCGGTGCTCGAACTCCAGCGTCCGCGACGACGCGATGTGGTCGTCGTCCAGGCCGAGGCCGCGCAGCACGTCCCACTTGGCGTGGCTCGCGGTCGCGAAGACCTCCGCGCCGAGGTGCCGGGCGAGCTGGATCGCCGCCATGCCGACGCCACCGGTGCCGGCGTGGATGAGCACCCGGTCGCCCGCGCGCAACCGGCCGAGGTCGACCAGGCCGTACCAGGCGGTCAGGAACACCACCGGCACCGCGGCGGCGCGCGCGAACGACCAGTGCTCCGGCATCGGGGCCAGCACCCGGTGGTCGGCGACCGCGATCGGCCCGAACGCGCCCGGCACCAGGCCGAACACCCGGTCGCCGGGCCGGAACCGGTCGACGTCCGGCCCGACGTCGAGCACGACCCCCGCGCCCTCGCCGCCCATCAACGCCTCACCGGGGTAGACGTCCAGGGCGATGAGCACGTCCCGGAAGTTCAGCCCGGCGGCACGCACGGCGATCCGGACCTGGCCCGGTGCCAACGGCCCGGTGAGCTCCGGCCGCGGCACGAGCGCCAGGTCGTCGATGCTGCCCGTACCGACGTCCTCCAGCCGCCACGGGCCGTCCGGCGGGGTGAGCGCGCGGTCCACCCGCACGAGCCGGGGCGCGAGCAGGACTCCCTTGCGCACCACGAGCTCCGACTCGTCGGCCAGCGTGCCGTCCCACGAGTCGTCCGCGTCGACCAGCACGAACCGGCCGGGGTGCTCGGCCTGCGCCGCGCGCACCAACCCCCACACGGTGGCGTGGGCGGGGTCGATCACGTCACCGACGACGGCGGCGACCGCGTCGCGGGTGACGACCACCAGCCGGTCCGGGTGCTCCTGGATCGCGGTCAGGGCTTCGCGTGCCGCGGCCAGGGCCTGGTCGGGGGTGTCACCGAGGTGGTCCGACACGTGGTGGAGGGCTTCGGCGGCGGTGTCACCGGTGACGGGCACCCACCTGAGCTGGAACAGGTCGTCCGGTGCGTCGGCGAAGGCCCGCACCGACAGGGCCTGCACCGAGCCGACCGGCGTACCGTCGGGGTCGGTGAGCGTGACCGAGTAGGTGTCGGGTCCGCCGGACAGCCGCACCCGCAGGACGCGCGCGTCGGTGGGGCGCAGCACCACGCCGGTGAACGCGAACGGCAGCCTGGCGGGGCCGTCCGGGTGCAGCAGCGCCATCGGGTGCAGTGCGGCGTCGAGCAGCGCCGGGTGCAGGCCGAACCGTTCTTCGGCGGGCACTTCGACTTCGGCGTGCACCTCGTCGCCGACCCGCCACGCCGCCGTGACACCTTGGAACGCGGGGCCGTAGTCGTAGCCGAGGGCGGCGAAGGTGTCGTAGAGGTGGGTGACGTCGAGCGGTTCGGCGTCCGGTGACGGCCACGGGGTCGTCCGGGCGGGCTCGGGCTCGGGCGCCTCGCCGAGCGAGCCGGTGGCGTGCCGGGTCCACTCGTCGGCGTGGGAGTGCACGGTGACGGGCCGCAGGCCGGTGTCGTCGGACGGCCCGACCACGACCTGGAGCCGCACCGCCTCCTGGCCGAGGACCAGCGGGGTTTCCAGCACCAGCTCGCGGACCGCCGGTGCGCCGACCTTCGTGGCGGCGTGGGCGGCGAGTTCCAGGAACGCCGTGCCGGGCAGCAGCACGGAGCCGCGCACGGCGTGGTCGGCCAGCCACGGGTGGGTGGACAGCGACACGGTGCCGGTCAGCGCCGCGCCGCCGTCGGGCAGGTCCACCACCGTGGTCAGCACCGGGTGGTCGCCGGTCCGCGCCGCGGTCGGGCGCAGCCAGAACCGCTGCCGCTGGAACGGGTAGGTGGGCAGGGGCGCGGGCGTGATGCCGGCCGGGAACAGCCAGTCGACCTCGACGCCCCGGACGTGCAGGCGGGCCAACGCGGCGCGGAACTCGTGCGGCTGGTCGCGACGCAGGGTGCCGGTGACCAGGACGTCGGCGCGGCCGGCCGTCTCCTCGACCGCGGACGTCACCACCGGGTGGGGGCTGACCTCGATGAACACGCCGTGGCCCTGGTCGAGCAGGGTGCGCGTGGCGTGGTCGAACCGGACCGGCTCGCGCAGGTTGCGGTACCAGTAGTCGGCGTCCAGGTCGGTGGCGGGCGCGCCGGTGACGGACGAGCACAGCGGGATGGCGGCCGGTCGCGGGGCGATGCCGGCCAGGTCGTGCCGCAGCCGGTCGCGGACGGCTTCGACCTGGACCGAGTGGGCGGCGTAGTCGACGGGGAGCGCGCGGGCGCGGATGTCGTCGGCGGCGCAGGCGGCCAGCAGTTCGGTCAGGTCGTGGGTGTTGCCGGAGACGACGACCGTGCCGGGTGCGTTGACCACGGCGACGGTGAGCCTGCCCGCCCACCGTTCGAGGTAGGCGGTGGCGCTCTCGGCGGACAGCGCCACGGACACCATGCCGCCCTGGCCCGCCAGCGACACCAGCGCCTTGGCGCGCAGGGCGACGATCCTGGCCGCGTCGTCGAGCGTGAGGATGCCCGCCACGTGGGCGGCGGCGATCTCGCCCTGGGAGTGACCGACGACCGCGTCCGGGACGACGCCGTGCGCGCGCCAGACCCCGGCCAACGCCACCATCATGGCGAACAGCGCGGGCTGGACCACGTCCACGCGGTCCAGCGGACCGTCGCGCAGGACGTCGACCAGGGACCAGTCCACGTGCGGTGCGAGTGCTTCGGCGCAGGCGTCGATGTGAGCGCGGAACACGTCCGACGTGTCGTACAGCTCGCGGCCCATGCCGGGCCACTGCGCGCCCTGGCCGGGGAACACGAAGACGGTCTTGCCGGGGACGCCGACCTCGCCGGTGATCAGGCCGGGTGCGCCCCGGCCGTTCGCCAGCGCGGTCAGGCCGTCCCGGTCCAGCACGACGGCGCGGTGCTCGAAGCGGGTGCGGTCGGCGAGGGCGCGGGCGATGTTCGGTGCGGGGGCGTCGACGGTCGTGAGGCGTTCGGCTTGGGCGGCCAGGGCCTGTGGCGTGCGGGCGGAGACCAGCCACGGGAGGTCGATGTCCACTGTGGACTGTTCATCGGCCGGGACGTCTTCGAGGATGACGTGGGCGTTGGTGCCGCTGATCCCGAACGACGACACGCCCGCTCGGCGTGGGCGGTCGGTGCGCGGCCACGGCGCCGGCTCGGTGAGGAGGGTGACGTCACCCGCCGTCCAGTCCACGTGGCCGGTGGGCCGGTCGACGTGCAGGGTCCGCGGGAGGGTGCCGTGCCGCATCGCCAGGACCATCTTGATCACGCCCGCGATGCCGGCCGCGGCCTGGGTGTGGCCGATGTTCGACTTGACCGAGCCCAGCCACAACGGCTCGGCCCGGCCCTGGCCGTAGGTGGCCAGCAGGGCCTGCGCCTCGATCGGGTCGCCGAGCGTGGTGCCGGTGCCGTGCGCCTCGACCGCGTCCACGTCCGCCGGTTCCAGCAGGGCGCTCGCCAGGGCCTGGCGGATGACGCGTTCCTGGGCCGGGCCGTTGGGCGCGGCCAGCCCGTTGGACGCGCCGTCCTGGTTCACCGCGCTGCCGCGCACGACGGCGAGGACGCGGTGGCCGTTGCGGCGGGCGTCGGACAGGCGTTCCAGCAGCACCAGGCCCGCGCCCTCGGACCACCCGGTGCCGTCGGCGGCGTCGGCGAACGACTTGATCCGGCCGTCCGGGGCGAGGCCGCGCTGGCGGGCGAACTCCACGAACCCGGCCGGCGTCGCCATCACCGTGACGCCGCCGGCCAGCGCCATCGTGCACTCACCCGCGCGCAACGCCTGCGCGGCCAGGTGGATCGCGACCAGGGACGACGAGCAGGCCGTGTCGACCGAGACGGCCGCGCCCTCCAGGCCGAGCAGGTAGGACACGCGTCCCGACGTGGTGCTGGTGGCGATGCCGGTGGCGAGGAAGCCTTCCAGGTCGGGTGGCGGTTGGGCGGCGTAACCCGAGGACCACACGCCGGTGAACACGGCGGTTCGGCTGCCGCGCAACGAGGTCGGGTCGATGCCGGCGTGCTCCACGGTCTCCCAGGCCGTTTCGAGCAGCACGCGTTGTTGCGGGTCCATGGCCAGCGCCTCGCGCGGCGAGATCCCGAAGAACCCCGCGTCGAACCCCGCGCCGTCGGCCAGGAACCCGCCCGAACGCGCGTAGGTCGCGCCGGGCCGGTCCGGGTCCGGGTCGTAGGGGACGTCCCAGCTCCGGTCGGCGGGGAAGTCGCCGATCGCGTCCACGCCCTCGGCCACGAGCCGCCACAGGTCGTCCGGCGACTCCACGCCGCCCGGGTAGCGGCACCCCATGCCGACGATGGCGATCGGCTCGCGGGCGGCCTCCTCCACCTCGGCCAGCCGCTTGCCCATCACCCGCAGGTCGGCCGTGGCGCGCTTGAGGTAACTGCGGAGCTTGTCTTCGTCGGCCATGGCAGCTACTCCCCCGCGGTGCGGTACTCGCCCGATCGGATGACCTGGGTCCGGCGGTGCTCGTCGTCGAGGATGCTGAACAGCTCGCTGTCCGTGGCGTCGTCCAGGTCGTCCTCGGGCTTGGCGCGTTTGGCGGTCCACGTGGCCAGCAGCGCTTCCAGTCGTGCGGCGACGGCGTCGTGGTCGGCGTGCTCGCTGCGGTCCAGGGTGGACTTGAGCTGGTCGAGTTCGGCCAGCAGCGGGTCGGGCGCGGTCACGGCGAGCCGTTCGCGCAGGTGGTCGGCCAGCCGTGCCGGTGTCGGGTGGTCGAACGTGAGCGTGGCGGGCAGGCGCAGGCCGGTGGCCGCGTCGAGCTGGTTGCGCAGCTCCACGGCCGTCAGCGAGTCGAAGCCGAGGTCCTTGAACGCCCGGTCCGGGCCGACGGCGTCGGTGGAGGCGTGGCCGAGCACCCGGGCGACCGCGTGGCGGACCAGGTCCAGCACGTCGTGGGTCGGCTCGTCCTGGTGGCGGGGCCGTGCCGGGGCGAGGCGGACGGGCACCAACACCGGTTCGCCGGCGGTGAGGGCGGCGTCGAACAGGGCCAGGGCCTCCTCGGTGGCCAGCGGCAGCACACCTGCCTCGGCCATCCGGTGCCGGTCGGTGTCGGTGAGCTTGCCCGTCATGCCGCTGGTCGCCGCCCACGGCCCCCAGGCGAGGGAGACGGCGGGCAGGCCGTTGGCGTGCCGGTGGGTGGCGAGGGCGTCGAGGAACGTGTTCGCGGCGGCGTAGTTGGCCTGCCCCGGTCCTCCCAGGACACCGGCGGCCGAGGAGAACAGCACGAACGCCTCCAGGTCGCCGGCCAGTTCGTGCAGGTGCAGCGCGGCGGCGGCCTTGGGCTGCCAGACCTCGGCGAACCGGCCGGGGTCCAGCGACTGCACCACGGCGTCGTCCAGCACACCGGCCGTGTGCACCACGGAGGTGACGGGGTGCTCCGCGAGGAGCCGGGCCACGGCGTCGCGGTCGGCCATGTCGCAAGCGACCACCGTGACGTCGGCTCCGGCCAGGTGCGCGATCAGCTCGGCGACTCCGGGCGCGTCCGGCCCGCGTCGACTGGCCAGGACCAGCCGCGTGACGCCGTGGTGGGCCACGAGGTGGCGGGCGATCGCCGCGCCGAGCACGCCGGTGCCGCCGGTGACGAGCACCGTGCCGTCCGGGCTGAGAGTGGAGGGCAGGGGCGTGACGTCGGCGCGTTCGAGGCGTGGCACGTGGACCCGGCCGGCGCGGACGGCCACCTGCGGCTCATCGCCCAGCACCGGCAGCGGTCCGTCGGTGTCCACGAGCACGAACCGACCGGGGTGCTCGGCGGTGGCGGACCGGACCAGCCCCCACACGGCGGCGGCTTGGAGGTCGGTCACGTCCTCGCCCCGCACGGACACCGCGCCACGGGTCACCACGACCAGGCGGGAGCTCTCGTCCGCCGCCAGGAACTCCTGCACCACGCCCAGCGTCTCTACCGGGTCGGTGGCGTGGTGGATCCGGTCGGCGTCGGTCGCCGGTTCGGCGGCGGTGTCCGTTTCGGACCAGGCGAGGCGGTAGAGGTCACGCGGCCGGGGTGCGGCCGGCACGCGCAGGGTCAGCGAGTCGACGGCCGCGATCGGCTCGCCGGCCGGACCGGTCAGGTCGACCCGGTAGGTCTCGGCACCGGTGCGGGTCAGCTTCGCCCGCGCGGTGGTGTGGCCCGTCGACCAGACCGTGACACCGGTGAAGGTGAACGGCAGCTTGGGGCGGTCGTCGGCGATCGTGACGGCTTGCAGCACGGCGTCCAGCAGCGCCGGGTGCAGCGCGAACCGATCGCCGTCGGCGGGCAGGTGGACGTCGGCGTAGAGGTCGTCGCCGTGCCGCCGAACGGCCCGCAGGCCCTGGAACGCGGGCCCGTACTCGAACCCGGCGTCGGCCAGGGAGTCGTAGAAGCCGTTCAGGTCGACCGGTTCGGTCACCGGCTCGTGCCACGGCACAGCAGGCGTGCCGCCCGCTCCGAGCACACCGGTGGCGTGCCGCACCCAGTCGCCGTCCGACCTGGAGTGGATCGCCACGGCCCGATCGGTCCCGCCGACCGTGACGCGCACGTCGACCGGCCCGCCGAGCACCAGGGGCGCTTCCAGCGTCAACTCCTCGACCACCGGGCAGCCCACCTGCCGTCCCGCCCGCAACGCCAACTCCACGAACGCCGACCCCGGCAGCAGCACCGACCCGAGCACGGTGTGCTCGGCCAGCCAGGGCTGCGAAGCCGGGGACAACTGCCCGGTCAGCACCACGCCCTGGTCGTCCGGCAACTCCACCACCGCGCCCAGCAACGGGTGGTCGACCGTGCCGAGCCCCGCGCCCGTGACGTCCGTCGCCGTGGCGGGCATCAACCAGAACCGCTCGTGCTGGAACGGGTACGGCGGCAACTCGGCGTGCGCGGTGGGCAGGTTCCACTCCGCACCGTCCACCCACAGCTTGCCGAGCGCGGCCAGCAGCCGTTCGGGCGAGTCGTCGTCCCGCCGCATCACACCGTTGGGCACGAGCGTCGGGTGCGGCCCGATCTCCAACAACGCCGTCACACCATTGGCGCGCAACCAGTCCACAGCATCCGCGAACCGCACCGCCTCACGTGCCTGCCGCACCCAGTACCCGGCGTCGAACACCACGCCTTCGGAAGGGTCCCCGCCCAGGGGATCCCTGTTCTCAACGCTACTCGAAGGGTCCGACAAAATCGTCGACACGATCGGAATCTGGGGATAACCGAACACCAACCCCTCGGCGACCCGCGAGAACTCCGCCAGCATCGGATCCATGTGAGCCGAGTGGAACGCGTGACTCACCCTCAACCGCCGCGTCTCACGCCCCAACGCCTCCCACCGACCGGCGACCTCCAACACCGCACCCTCGTCACCGGAGATCACCACCGACTCAGGACCGTTGACAGCCGCGAGCTCCACACCCTCGGACAACTCAAGCTCCGCAGGGGTGGCGCGAATCGACACCATCGCGCCCCCGGTCGGCAACTCCTGCATCAACCGACCACGCGCCAACACCAACGTGCACGCATCATCCAGGCTCAACACACCCGCCACATGCGCAGCAGCGATCTCACCGACCGAATGACCCACCAGGTAATCCGGCCTCAGACCCAACGACTCCACCAACCGGTACAACGCGACCTCGATGGCGAACAACGCCGGCTGCGTATACCGGGTCTGATCCAGATCCACCTCACGCAAGCGCAACCCGAGCCGCCCACACACCTCTTCCAATGCCGAGGCGAACACCGGATATGCCTCGGCCAGCCGCTCCCCCATCCCCACCCACTGCGAACCCTGACCCGAGAACACGAACGCCGTCTTGCCCGCCCCCGCCTCGCCGATCGGCGCGTCACCACGCGCCACGGCGTCGAGGTCCGCCACCAGCCTGGCCGGATCGGTGAACGCGACGCGGTAGGGGAACCGGGCCCGCGTCGCCAGCGCGGCACCGACCACCGGATCACCCGCGAACTCACGCATCCGCCCTGCCTGCGCCCGCACCGCCTCCGGCGACTTCGCCGACAACAACCACGGCACCGGCTCGGGCACGTCCACCGGCTCGGCGGGCACGTGTTCGAGGATCACGTGGGCGTTGGTGCCGCTGATCCCGAACGACGACACACCGGCACGGCGCGGGCGGCCCAGCACGGGCCAGGGCATCGACTCGGTGAGCAACCGGACATCACCGGCCGACCAGTCGACGTGCGTGGTCGGCTGGTCGACGTGGAGCGTGCGCGGGAGCACGCCGTGCCGCATGGCCATGATCATCTTGATCACGCCCGCGACACCCGCAGCCGCCTGGGTGTGGCCGATGTTCGACTTCACCGAACCCAACCACAACGGCTCCGAACGATCAGCACCATACGTAGCCAACAACGCCTGAGCCTCGATCGGATCACCCAACGTCGTACCCGTACCGTGCGCCTCCACAACATCCACATCAGACGGAGACAAACCCGCGTTCGCCAACGCCTGCCGAATCACCCGCTCCTGAGACGGACCATTCGGCGCAGTCAAACCATTCGACGCACCATCCTGATTCACCGCCGTCCCCCGCACCACCGCCAACACCGCATGACCGTGCCGACGCGCATCAGACAACCGCTCCAACAACACCAAACCCGCACCCTCGGACCAACCGGTGCCATCGGCAGAGGACGAGAACGATTTGATCCGCCCGTCAGGCGCCAAGCCGCGTTGCCGGGAGAACTCCACGAACCCGGACGGCGTGGCCATCACCGTCACGCCACCGGCCAGTGCCAGATCGCACTCACCGGTGCGCAACGCCTGCGCGGCCAGGTGGATCGCCACCAACGACGACGAGCACGCCGTGTCCACCGACACGGCCGGCCCCTCCAACCCCAGCAGGTACGACACCCGCCCGGACGTCACGCTCGTGGCCGTGCCGGTCGACAGGTAACCCTCCAGGTCAGGCGGCTGGGCACCGGCCCCGTACCCCGACGACCAGATACCGGTGAACACGCCGGTCCGACTGCCCTGCAACGACGTCGGATCGATCCCCGCGTGCTCGAACGTCTCCCACGCCGTCTCCAACAACACCCGCTGCTGCGGATCCATCGCCAACGCCTCACGCGGCGAAATCCCGAAGAACCCCGCGTCGAACCCGGCCGCGTCACGCAGGAACCCACCCGAACGCGTGTAGCTGGTGCCGGGCCCGCCCGCCGGGTCGAGGAGGCGCTCCAGGTCCCAACCGCGATCGGTCGGGAAGTCGCCGATCGCGTCGACACCATCGGCGACCAGCCGCCACAGGTCGGCCGCCGAACCCACCCCACCGGGGAACCGGCACCCCGTGCCGACCACCACGACCGGGTCGTCCGTGGCGGCCACGGCGACCGGCGCGACGGTCCGGTGTTCCCGGCCGAGCAGGAGTTCGCGCAGGTGGGCCGCGAGCGCGGTCGGCGTCGGGTGGTCGAACGTCAGCGTGGCGGGCAGCTTCACGCCCAACGCGGAGGCTAGCCGGTTGCGCAGCTCCACCGCCGTCAACGAGTCGAACCCGAGGTCCTTGAACGCCCGCCGCGCGGCCACGCCGTCGGTCCGCCCCAGCACCACGGCTGTGTGCGTGCTGACCAGGTCGAGCACCACGGCGTGCTGCTCGGTCTCCGGCAGCGATGCGAGCCGGTGCGCCAGATCGGTCTCGGCGATCCGGCGTTCCCGCCGCGTCAACCCGCGCAGTGACGGCGCGGTCAGGTCGAGCCGGGCCGGCACCACGGCGGCCGCGTCACCGGTCAGGGCCGCGTCGAACAACGCCAGCGCGTGCTCGGTCGACATCGGCACGATCCCGGACCGCTCCAGCCGCCGGTGGTCGGCCTCGGTGAGGTGACCGGTCAACCCGCTGGCCTGCTCCCACTGCCCCCACGCCAGCGACACGGCGGGCAGGCCCAAGCCGTGCCGGTGAACGGCGAGTGCGTCGAGGAAGGCGTTCGCGGCAGCGTAGTTGGCCTGGCCCGGACCGCCGAGCACCCCGGCCGCCGAGGAGAACAGCACGAACGCCTTCACGTCACCGGCCAGCTCGTGCAGGTGCCAGGCGGCGTCCACCTTGGGCCGCATCACGTCGTGCAGGCGTTCCGGGGTCAGCGAGGTCACGACGGCGTCGTCCACCACGCCCGCCGCGTGCACGACGGCGCACAGGTCCGGGATCGTGGCGAGCACCGCGGCGAGCGCCGCCCGGTCGGTCACGTCGCACGCGACCACCGACACGTCCGCGCCCTCGACCTCCACCTCACCACCGCCGCGGCTGAGCAGCACCAGCCGCCGGACGCCGTGCCGGGCGACCAGGTGACGGGCCACCAGCACGCCCAACGTGCCGGTGCCGCCGGTGATCAGCACGGTGCCGTCCAGGTCGAGCGCGCCGGGTGTGCCCGCCACCCGGTCGAGCCGGGGCACGAGCATCCGATCGCCTCGGATCGCCACCTGGAACTCGTCGGCCGGCACCCGCACCTCGCCGTCGTGGTCGACGTCGACCAGCGCGAACCGGCCGGGGTGCTCGGCCTCGGCCGCCCGCACCAGGCCCCAGGCGACGGCCGCCGCGACGTCGGCCACCTCCCCTGGGCCCGCCGCGCCACGCGTGACGACCGCGAGCTTCCCGTCGTCGGACGTGCGCAGGAAGTCCTGGACGACGGCCAGCGTCTCGGCGGCCACGACGTGCGCGGCCTCGACCGGATCGGCTCCCGGCGCGCTCACCACGCGGTGCACGGCGGCGTCCCCGGTCGGGGAGGAGACCGGAACCCAGTCGAGGCGGAACACGCGCTGGTCGCGAGCCTGGAAGCCCGCCGTCATCGGACGCACGGTCAGCGCGTCCACCACGGCCACCGGCTCGTCGTCCGAGGTGGTGAGCAGCACACGGTAGGTGTCGGGCCCGGTCGGCGTGAGGCGAACCCGTGCCGCCGACACCCCCGTCCCGAGCACGGCGACCCCGGCGAAAGAGAACGGCAGCCGACCGGCCGCGACCAGCGTCAGCGGCTGCAACGCCGCGTCCAGCAACGCTGGGTGCAGGCCGAACCGGTCCAGGCTGTCCAGGGCGACTTCGGCGAACAGCTCGTCGCCGTGCCGCCACACCGCCCGCACGCCCTCGAACGCCGGCCCGTACTCGAAGCCCCGGGCCGCGAGGTCGTCGTAGAAGCCGGCGAGGTCGACCGGGTCCGCGTCCGACGGCCACGCCGGAGCACGGGTGGCAGGCACGTCGACGCCGAACGTGCCGGTGGCGTGCCGCACCCAGTCGCCGTCGGCCCGCGAGTGCACGGTGACCGCCGTGCCGTCGACCAAGACCTGGACCGGCACGGCGTCCTGCGCGGGCACCACCAGCGGCGCTTCCAGCAGCAGTTCGTCCAGCACGTGCCGGCCGACCTGGGCACCCGCCCGCAGGGCCAGTTCCACGAACCCGGTGCCCGGCAGCAGCGCCGAACCGTGGATGACGTGATCGGCCAGCCACGGGTGCGTGGCCGTCGACAGCCGTCCGGTGAGCACCACGCCACGGCCGCCGGCGAGTTCCACGGCCGCGCCGAGCAGCGGGTGGTCGGTCGCGTCGAGACCGGCGGCGGTCACGTCGGCGGATCCCGGCAGGGGTGTCAGCCAGTAGCGCTCGTGGTGGAACGGGTAGGTCGGCAGGTCGACGTGACCGGCGGCGGGAAGCGGCCAGTCGACGTCGACACCCGCGACGAACAGCCGGGCGGCAGCGGTGGTGAAGTCGGGTTGGTCGCGGCGCAGGGTGCCGGTGGCGAGCGTGACGTCCAGCGCGGGCACCAGCACCGGGTGCGGGCTGACCTCGATGAACACGTCGTGCCCGGTCTGCGTCAACGATTCCACGGCCCGGTCGAACCGCACCGGCTCACGCAGGTTCCGATACCAATACGCGGCATCGACGGCCCCCACCAGACCGTCCGTCACCGTCGAGTAGAACGGGATCCGCGACGGCTGAGGGCTGATTTCGGCCAGGTCTGCGAGTAATCGCTCCTGGACCGCCTCCACCTGGGCCGAGTGCGCCGCGTAGTCCACCGGGAGGATGCGGGCCCGGACGCCGTCCGCCTCACAGGCCGCCACGAGCTCGGCGAGCGCGGCCGGGTCACCCGACACCACCACGGAGTCCGCCGCGTTCACCACCGCGATCGACAGCAGGCCACCCCACCGGGACAGCAGTTCCGCGTCCGGTGGCAACGACACGGACACCATGCCGCCCTGGCCGCTGATCGCCACCAGAGCCTTGCTGCGCAACGCGACCACCCGCGCCGCATCCTCTAGGGACAACGCCCCGGCCACGTAAGCCGCCGCGATCTCACCCTGGGAGTGCCCCACCACCGCGTCCGGCTCGACCCCCCGAGACCGCCACAACGCCGCCAACGACACCATCATCGCGAACAACGCAGGCTGCACCACATCCACGCGATCCAAGGCCCCACCGGTCAGCACCTCGACCAACGACCAATCCACGTGCGGCGCGAGCGCGCGCTCACACGCGTCGACCGCGTCACGAAACACCGGCTCCGACGCGTACAACTCACGGCCCATGCCGACCCACTGCGCGCCTTGCCCGGGGAACACGAACACCGACTTACCCAACGGTGACGCGGTACCCGTCACCACACCCGGATGCTCACGCCCCTCCGCCAACGCACCCAAACCCGCCGGATCCACCACCACCGCACGATGATCAAAACGAGCCCGACCAGCCAGCACGCGAGCCACGGCGGCAGTGTCACCGACCACTCCGCCCAACCTGCGGGCCTGGTCGCGCAACGCCCGCTCGGTCTTACCCGTGATCACCCACGGCGCGTGACCGACCGTCCCGCTCGACTCCGTGACACCCTGAGGTGCCTGCTCGACGATGACGTGGGCGTTCGTGCCGCTGACACCGAACGACGACACACCCGCCCGGCGCGGACGACCGGTCTCCGGCCACGGCACGGCGTCCGTGAGCAGCCGCACGTCCCCCGCCCAGTCCACGTGCGGGGTCGGCTCGTCCACGTGCAAGGTCTTGGGCAACCAACCGTGCTGGAGCGCCAGCACCATCTTGATCACACCAGCGACGCCCGCCGCGGCCTGGGTGTGGCCGATGTTCGACTTCACCGACCCCAACCACAACGGCTCCGAACGATCAGCCCCATATGTAGCCAACAACGCCTGAGCCTCGATCGGATCACCCAGAGTCGTACCCGTACCGTGCGCCTCCACAGCGTCCACATCAGACGGTGATAGACCGGCACTGGCCAACGCCTGCCTGATCACCCGCTCCTGGGACGGACCATTCGGCGCGGTCAACCCGTTCGACGCGCCATCCTGGTTCACCGCACTACCACGCACCACCGCCAAGACCCGGTGACCGAGTCGACGCGCATCCGACAACCGCTCCAACAGCACCAAACCCGCGCCCTCACCCCAACTGGTGCCGTCGGCGGCGGCCGAGAACGGCTTGCACCGGCCATCGGCCGCGAGGCCGCGCTGCCGCGAGAACTCGGTGAAGCCCAGCGGATTCACGATCACCGTGACGCCACCGGCCAGCGCCAGGTCGCACTCCCCCGCCCGCAACGCCTGCGCCGCCAGGTGCATCGCCACCAACGACGACGAGCACGCCGAGTCCACCGACACGGCCTGGCCGCGCAACCCGAGCAGGTAGGCGACGCGACCGGACGTGACGCTGGGCGAGATGCCGGTCGCCAGGTAACCCTCGGCGTCACGCGGAGCCTGGTCGACCACGCCCCCGTACCCCGAGGACCACAGGCCCGTGAACACGCCCGTCTGGCTGCCGCGCAACGAGGTCGGGTCGATGCCGGCGTGCTCGATGGTCTCCCACGCGGTCTCCAACAGCACGCGTTGCTGCGGGTCCATCGCCAACGCCTCACGCGGCGAGATGCCGAAGAAGTCCGCGTCGAACCCGGCCACGTCCGCGAGGAACCCACCCGAACGGGTGTAGCTGGTGCCGGGGTGGTCGGGATCGGGGTGGTAGAGCCGGTCCAGGTCCCAACCCCGATCGGTCGGGAAGTCCGTGATGGCGTCCACCCCGTCCACCACCAGCCGCCACAGGTCCTCCGGCGACCCCACACCACCCGGCAACCGACACCCCATACCCACGATCACGATCGGGTCGTCATCCACCGCCCTCACCACCGGCGCGGCGATCTCCGGACGCGTGCCCGACAGCTCCAGCCGCAGGTGCTCGGCCAGTTCCCCGGGCGTCGGGTGGTCGAAGACCAGGGTCGCGGGCAGGCGGAGGCCGGTGGCCGTGGCGAGCCGGTTGCGCAGCTCCACGGCGGTGAGCGAGTCGAACCCGAGGTCGCGGAACGCCAGCCGGGGCTTGATGGCCGACGCGTCGGTGTGCCCGAGCACGGCCGTGGTGTGAGCTACGACCACGGACAGCAGATCGGTGTCGAGAGCGGCGGGCGGTGGGAGCGCGCGAGGTGCGCGGGTGGTCAGATGGGCAGTCGTCACCGCGGGCTGCCCGGCGGCCAGTGCCGCGTCGAACAGCGCCAACGCCTGCTCGGTGGTCATCGGCGCGATGCCGGCGCGGGCGAAGCGCTCCTCGTCGGTCGACGTCAGGTGGGCGGTCATGCCGGACGCCTCGGCCCAGTGGCCCCACGCCATCGAGACCGCGGGCAGGCCGAGCGCGTGCCGGTGACGGGCCAGCGCGTCGAGGTAGGAGTTGGCCGCCGCGTAGTTGGCCTGCCCGGCGGTGCCCAGCACGCCTGCGGCGGCGGAGAACAGCACGAACGCGTCCAGGTCGGCGGTCAGCTCGTGCAGGTGCCAGGCACCGTCGACCTTGGGCAGCAGCACGCGGTCCAATTGGTCGGGGGTGAGCCCCTGCACCACCCCGTCGTCCAGCACGCCGGCCGCGTGGACCACCGCCGTCAGGTCCGGGATCGACCCCACCAACGCCGCCACCTGATCACGATCGGACACATCGCACGCCACCACGCGCACGTCCGCGTCCAACTCCGGAACCCCACCACCACTACGGCTCACCAACACCAACCGCCGGACGCCGTGCCGCGCGACCAGGTGCGCCGCCACCGCACGGCCGAGCGTGCCCGTACCACCGGTGATCAACACCGTGCCGTCGGCGAGTCGCGGCACGGTGAGCACCAGCTTGCCGACGTGCCCGGCCTGGCTCATCAGCCGGAACGCGTCCACGGCCCGCCGCACGTCGTGGGTGGCGATCGGCGGCAGCCGCAGCACGCCGTCCCCGAACAGCCGCAGCATGTCGGCCAGCACGTCACCCAGGTGGGAGGGATCGGCGTCGTTGAGGTCGAACGCCCGGTAGTCGACGCCTTCCGGGGTGCGGACGTCGGTCTTGCCCATCTCCACGAACCGGCCACCGTCAGCCAATAGGCGCAGTGACGCGTCGGTGAACTCACCGGCCAACGAGTTCAGCACCACGTCCACGCGCGGGAACCGCTGCTCGAACTCCAGCGTCCGCGACGACGCGATGTGGTCGTCGTCCAGGCCCAGCCCCCGCAACGCGTCCCACTTGCGCGGGCTCGCCGTGGCGAACACCTCCGCGCCGAGGTGCCGGGCCACCTGGATCGCCGCCATGCCCACACCACCCGCACCGGAGTGGATCAAGACCCGGTCACCCGGCCGCACCCGCCCGAGGTCCACCAGACCGTGCCACGCGGTCAGGAACGCCACCGGCACCGCCGCGGCCTGCGCGGACGACCAGCCGTCCGGGACCGCCGCGAGCAACCGCTGGTCGGCGACCACTCGGGGGCCGAACGTGCCGGACGCGAGCCCGAGCACCCGGTCGCCGACCCGCCACCGCGTGACGCCCGGCCCGACCTCGAGCACGGTTCCGGCCGCTTCACCACCCAACAACGCCTCGTCCGGGTACATGCCCAACGCGATGAGCACGTCCCGGAAGTTCACGCCCGCCGCACGCACCCCGACCCGCACCTGGCCCGGCTCCAACGGCCGCTCGGCCACCTCGGCGAACCCCAGGTCGTCCAGGCTGCCGGTGCCGGGCTCGACCAGCCGCCACGGACCGTCGACCGACGACGGCCGCGACGCGAACGGCACCTGCCTCGGCACCAGGACCACGCCGCCGCGGATCGCCAACTCGACCTCGTCACCGGCCACGGCCGCCGCGTCCGACGCCTGCGCCACCGTCGCGTCCCGATCCAGTTCCACCACCACGAACCGGCCCGGGTGTTCGGCGGCCGCACTGCGGACCAGCCCTCGAACCGCCGCACCGGCCGGGTCGTCGGCCCGGATCGGCACGACCAGGCGCGTCTGGTCGTCGGCCTCCAGGAACTCCTGCACGATGGCGAGCGCCTGGCGGGTGAGGACGTGCACGGATTCGGCGTCCGCCGACCCGGCCAGGAGGGGCGCGAGGCGGACGGGGGTCGGCGCCGACTCCACCAACGGCACCCAGTCGGTGCGCAGCAGCGTCGTCCCGGGTTCGGCGGGCCGCACGGTCAGAGTCTCGATCGTGGCCACCGGTGCGCCGGCCGGATCGGTCACCGTGACCGTGTAGTCCGATCCCTTGCGGGACAGGTGGACGCGGGCCACCGAGACGCCCGTGGTGTGCGCGGTGATGCCGGTGAAGGAGAAGGGCAGGCGGAGGCGGTCGTCCGGGTGCAGCAGGATCACCGGTTGCAGCGCGGCGTCGAGCAGCGCCGGGTGCAGGCCGAACCTCACGCCGTCCGGCACCTGCACCTCGGCGAACACGTCGTCCCCGCCGCGCCACAGGGCCCGTACGCCGCGGAACGCCGGGCCGTACTCGTAGCCGAGGGTGCGCAGGTAGTCGTAGAACCCGTCCGGGTCGACCTGCTCGCCTTCGGGTGCCCACGCGGAGGTGGTCGGGGCTTGGGCGCGGTCGAGCGTGCCGGACGCGTGCCTGACCCACTCGCCGTCGACCCGGGAGTGGACGCTGACCGGTCGGCGATCCGCGTGGTCCGGCGCGCCCACCGACACCTGGACGTGCGCCGGACGTTCCGTCACGGTCAGCGGCACGTGCAGCACGAGGTCCGCGACGACCGGGCAGCCCACGGCACGTCCCGCCTCGGCGACCAGCTCCACGAACGCCGTGCCGGGCAGCAGGACCGTGCCGTTGACGGCGTGGTCGGCCAGCCACGGGTGCGTCCGGGTCGACAGCCGTCCGGTCAGCACCGCGCCCTGGTCGTCCGGCAGATCCACGGACGTGTCCAGCAGCGGGTGACCCGACGTCGCCTCCACCGTGCTCGGAGTGAGCCAGTACCGCGTCCGCTGGAACGGGTAGGTCGGCAGAGCGATCCGCCCTGAGGTCGGCTTGGGCAGCGGGAACCCGCGCACGACCAGGTTGGCCTGCGCGACGCGGAAGTCGGGTTGGTCGCGGCGGAGCGTGCCGGTGGCGAGCGTGACGTCCAGCGCGGGCACCAGCACCGGATGTGGGCTGACCTCGATGAACACGTCGTGCCCGGTCCGCGTCAACGATTCCACGGCCCGGTCGAACCGCACCGGCTCACGCAGGTTCCGATACCAATACGCGGCATCGACGGTCTCCACCAAGCCGTCCGTCACCGTCGAGTAGAACGGGATCCGCGGCGGCCGAGGGCTGATGTCGGCCAGGTCTGCGAGTAATCGCTCCCGGACCGCCTCCACCTGGGCCGAGTGAGCCGCGTAGTCCACCGGGATCCGCCGAGCGCGGACACCCTCCAGACCGCACAACTCGTCCAACGCCACCGGCTCACCCGACACCACCACCTGCGATGCCGAGTTCACCACCGCGACCGTCAGCCGATCACCCCAGCGGGAGAGCAGTTCCGACTCCGGAGGCAGCGATACCGACACCATCCCGCCCTGGCCGCTGATCGCCACCAGAGCCTTGCTGCGCAACGCAACCACCCGCGCCGCATCCTCCAACGACAGCGCCCCGGCCACGCAAGCCGCCGCGATCTCACCCTGAGAATGACCCACCACCGCGTCCGGCTCCACACCGTGCGACCGCCACAACGCCGCCAACGACACCATCATCGCGAACAACGCGGGCTGCACCACGTCGACCCGATCCAGGCCACCACCGGTCAAGACCTCGACCAACGACCAGTCCACGTGCGGCGCGAGCGCGCGCTCACACGCATCCACCGCGTCACGGAACACCGGCTCGGAGGCATAAAGATCCCGGCCCATGCCGACCCACTGCGCGCCTTGCCCGGGGAACACGAACACCGACTTACCCAACGGTGACGCCGTACCCGTCACCACACCCGGGTGCTCACGACCCTCCGCCAACGCACCCAAACCCGCCGGATCCACCACCACCGCACGATGATCAAAACGAGCCCGACCAGCCAGCACGCGACCGATCTCGATGTTCTGGCCCGGGTGTTCGGTGACGAACTCACGCAGCCGCCGTGCCTGGTCCCGCAACGCCTCCGGTGTCTTCGCCGTCACCAGCCACAGCTGCTCGGGATCCTCCGGCCGCACGTCGTCCGGGGCCTGCTCGATGATCGTGTGCGCGTTGGTCCCGCTGATCCCGAACGCGGACACCGCCGCCCGTCGAGGTCGATCGGTGGCCGGCCAAGGGACGTGGTCGGTCAGCAGCCGGACGTTGCCGGCCGTCCAGTCCACGTGCGGTGTCGGCTCGTCCACGTGCAAGGTCTTGGGCAACCGACCGTGCCGCAGCGCCAGCACCATCTTGATCACACCAGCGACGCCCGCCGCGGCCTGGGTGTGGCCGATGTTCGACTTCACCGACCCCAACCACAACGGCTCCGAACGATCAGCCCCATACGTAGACAACAACGCCTGAGCCTCGATCGGATCACCCAGAGTCGTACCCGTACCGTGCGCCTCCACAGCGTCCACATCGGACGGAGACAAACCCGCGTTCGCCAAAGCCTGCCTGATCACCCGCTCCTGAGACGGACCATTCGGCGCGGTCAAACCATTCGACGCACCATCCTGATTCACCGCCGTCCCACGCACGACAGCGAGCACGTGGTGGCCGTTGCGGCGGGCATCGGACAGGCGTTCCAGCAGCAGCAAGCCCGCGCCCTCGGACCACCCGGCGCCGTCGGCGGCAGCGGCGAAGGACTTGCTGCGGCCGTCCGGCGCGCTCGCGCCCTGCCGGGACATCTCGGTGAACAGTGACGGCGTGGCGTTGACGGTGACACCGCCCGCCAGCGCCAGGTCGCACTCACCGGACCGCAGCGCCTGCGCCGCCAGGTGCAGCGCGACCAGCGACGACGAGCACCCGGTGTCCAGCGACAGCGCCGGCCCGACCAGCCCCAGCAGGTAGGACAACCGGCCCGAGCCGATGCTGGTCGCCGTCCCGGTGACCTGGTAGCCCTCCAGGTCGTCCGGAACGGGCCCGGCGGCGTACCCGGTGGACCAGATGCCGGTGAACACCCCGGTCTGGCTGCCCTGCAACGAAGTCGGGTCGATCCCAGCGTGCTCGAACGTCTCCCACGCCGTTTCGAGCAGCACGCGTTGTTGCGGGTCCATCGCCAACGCCTCACGCGGCGAGATCCCGAAGAACCCCGCGTCGAACCCCGCCACGTCATGCAGGAACCCGCCGTGCCGGGTGGACGACGTGCGCGGCCTGGCCGAGGTCGGGTCGAACAGCCGGTCCAGGTCCCAACCGCGGTCGTCGGGGAACCCGCCGATGGCGTCCACGCCCTCGGACACCAGCCGCCACAGGTCGTCCGGCGACTCCACGCCACCGGGGAACCGGCAGCCCATGCCGACGATCGCGATCGGGTCGTCGGTCGTCGCGGTGGACGTGGCCCGGACGCCCGTGCCTTCCCCGCGCAGGTGGGCGGCGAGCCGTTCGGGAGTGGGGTGGTCGAAGACGAGCGTGGACGGCAGCCGTCGGCCCAACGCGGTGGTGAGGCGGTTGCGCAGTTCGACGGCGGTCAGCGAGTCGAACCCGAGATCCTTGAACGCCCGGCCGGTGTCGATCGCCTCCGGCGAGGAGTGGCCCAGCACGGCGGCCGTGTGGGTGGTGATCACGTCGAGCACGTCGACGCCCGAAGAGACGGGCTCGACCGGTTCCGCGCGGACCTGCGCTTCGGGCAGGTCCGCGAGCAGGCGGCTCGGTCGCAGGCGGGTGAAGGCGGGTGCGAACTCCGCCCAGTCGACCGGCGTCACCACCGCGTGCGGCACGTCTTGGTCGAGCACGTCGCGCAACGCGGCCAACGCCCGCCCGGACGGCATCTCGCCGAGGCCGAGCAGCCGCCGTTGCCGCTGCACCGACTCCAACGCGGCCATGCCGCCCTCGGCCCAGATGCCCCACGCCACCGACGTGGTCGCCCTGCCCTGCACGCGGTGCCGTGCGGCGAGGGCGTCGAGGAACGTGTTGCCCGCCGCGTAGGCCGCGCCGTGCCCGTCACCCCACACCCCGGCAGTGGAGGAGAACAGCACCAACGCGTCGAGGTCGGGCAGCAGGTCGGCGAGGTGGGTCGCACCGGCGACCTTGGCCGTGATCACGTCGGCGAACCCGGCCACGTCGTCGTCGGCCAACCGGCCGGACCTGATCACGCCCGCCGTGTGGAACACCGACGTGACGTCGCCGAGCTCGTGCAGCAACGCCGCCAGCGCGTCACGGTCCGCCACGTCGCACGAGGCCACCGTGACCCGCGCGCCGGAGGCGATCAGCTCGTCACGCAGTTCGGTCGCACCCGGAGCGTCCGGCCCGCTGCGGCTGATCAGCACCAAGTGCTCGGCACCTTGCCCCGCGAGCCACCGCGCCACCTCAGCGCCGAGCGCACCCGTGCCGCCCGTGACGAGGGTGGTGCCCTCGGGCCGCCACGTCCTGGTCGCCGGCGTCGGCCTGGCCCGGCGCAGCCTGCGGGCGAACACGCCGTCCGCGCGGATCGACACCTGGTCCTCCGCACCACCGATGGTGGCGAGCAGGCGTCGCACGCCGAGCGCATCGGGCGTGGCCGGGACGTCGATCAACCCGCCCCACAGGTCGGGGAACTCCAGTGCCGCCGACGCGCCCAGCCCCCACACCAGCGCCTGCCGCGGCCGATCGCCGAACGCCCCGCTGGTCACGCACCACAGCGGCGCGTCAAGCTCACGGACCACCTCCAGCGTCCGCGCCACACCCACGGGCACGGCCGGGTGGTCGGGGTGCGGTGACTCGTCCAGCGCCAGGAACGACAGCACGCCGTCGACCCGTCCCGGCTCGTCGACCAGTCCCGGCTCGTCGACCACGTCGACATCGCTGTCCCGCAACGCCTCCACCACCGCGTCGACCCACGGTTGCTCGCCGTCGGGCCGCAGCACCAGCCACCGGCCGGTGGGTGCCGAAGCCGGCGTCACGGGTGCCCACGCGACCTCGTACCGCCACGGGTCCACAGCCGGTGCGGCGGACGTCAGCCAGTAGTGCTCGTGCCGGAAGGCGTAGGTCGGCAGGTCCGCGCCACCGGCCGGCGGCAAGGCGGGCGTCCAGTCGACGTCCGCGCCGGCGGCGAAGAGGCGTCCGGCCGCCGTCAGGAACTCCGCTCGTCCGCCCTGCTCACGGCGCAGCGTGCCGAGGGCGAGCGTGACGTCCAGCGCGGGCACCAGCACCGGGTGCGGGCTGACCTCGATGAACACATCGTGCCCGGCGGCCACCAACGCCTCGGTCGCCCGGTCGAACCGCACCGGATCACGCAGGTTCCGATACCAGTAGGCGGCATCGACCGTCTCCACCAAGCCGTCCACCACGGTCGAGTAGAACGGGATCCGCGCCGGTCGGGGGGTGATGTCGGCCAGGTCGGCGAGTAATCGCTCCCGGACCGCCTCCACCTGGGCCGAGTGCGCCGCGTAGTCCACCGGGATCCGCCGGGCGTGCACACCCTCCAGACCACACAGCTCGTCCAACGCCGCCGGCTCACCCGACACGACCACCTGCGACGCCGAGTTCACCACCGCCACCGTCAGCCAGTCGCCCCAGCGGGAGAGCAGTTCCGACTCCGGCGGCAGCGATACCGACACCATCCCGCCGAGGCCGCTGATCGCGACCAGGGCCTTGCTGCGCAGAGCGACCACCCGCGCCGCATCCTCCAACGACAGCGCCCCGGCCACGCAAGCCGCCGCGATCTCGCCCTGCGAATGACCGACAACCGCATCCGGCTCGACACCGTGCGACCGCCACAACGCCGCCAACGACACCATCATCGCGAACAACGCGGGCTGCACCACGTCGACCCGATCCAGGCCACCACCGGTCAAGACCTCGACCAGCGACCAGTCCACGTGTGGCGCGAGCGCGCGCTCACACGCGTCGACCGCGTCACGGAACACCGGCTCCGACGCGTACAGCTCACGGCCCATCCCGACCCACTGCGCACCCTGACCCGGGAACACGAACACCGACTTGCCGATCGTGGCCGGTGGGGTCGCGGGTGGCGGGGTGGCGAGCAGTTCGGCCCGGTCCGCGCCGACCAGCACGGCGCGGTGGCGGAACCGGGCGCGGGTGCCCAGGTCACCGGCGATCGCGGCGACCGGCACGTCCGGGTGTGTGAGGGCGTACGCGCGCAGCCGTTCGACCTGTGCGTGCAGCGCCGCGTCGGTCTTCGCGGTCACCAACCACGGCACCACGCGGTCCGCGCCGATCGCGCCGGTGACGTCGTCCGGGGCCTGTTGGAGCACGAGGTGGGCGTTGGTGCCGCTGATCCCGAACGCGGACACCGCCGCGCGCCGGGGACGACCCGTGTCCGGCCAGGCGGCGGTCTCGGTGAGCAGCCGGACGTCCCCGGCCGTCCAGTCCACGTGCGGTGTCGGCTCGTCCACGTGCAGCGTTCGCGGCAGCACCCCGTGCCGCAGCGCCAGCACCATCTTGATCACACCGGCGACGCCCGACGCCGCCTGGGTGTGGCCGATGTTCGACTTCACCGAGCCGAGCCACAGGGGTTCGGCGCGATCCTGGCCGTAGGTCGCCAGCAGCGCCTGCGCCTCGATCGGGTCACCCAACCTGGTGCCGGTGCCGTGCGCCTCGACCGCGTCCACGTCGGACGGTGACAGCCCGGCGTTCGCCAGGGCCTGCCGGATCACCCGTTCCTGCGACGGGCCGTTCGGCGCGGTCAGCCCGTTCGACGCGCCGTCCTGGTTCACCGCGCTGCCGCGCACCACAGCCAACACCCGGTGACCGTGCCGACGTGCGTCCGACAACCGCTCCAACAACACCAGCCCCGCGCCCTCACCCCAGCTCGTGCCGTCGGCGGAGGAGGAGAACGGCTTGCTGCGGCCGTCCGGGGCGAGGCCGCGTTGGCGGGAGAACTCGGTGAAGATGACCGGCGTCGCCATCACCGTGACGCCGCCGGCCAGCGCGAGGTCGCACTCCCCCGCCCGCAACGCCTGCGCCGCCAGGTGGATCGCCACCAACGACGACGAGCACGCCGTGTCGACGGACAGCGCCGGCCCGCGCAGGCCCAGGTGGTAGGCGACGCGGCCGGACGTCACGCTGGTCGCGGTGCCCGTGACCAGGTAGCCCTCGACGTCCTCGAGCACCGGCGCGCCGACCGCGTAGCCGGACGACCAGATGCCGGTGAACACCCCGGTCCGGCTGCCGTGCAGCGTGGTCGGGTCGATCCGCGCGTGCTCGAACGTCTCCCAGGCCGTCTCCAGCACCAGGCGCTGCTGCGGGTCCATCGCCACGGCCTCGCGCGGCGAGATCCCGAAGAACTCCGCGTCGAACCCGCCCGCGTCGGCCAGGAACCCGCCCTTGCCGACCGCGCTCGTGCCGCCGCTGCGCAGCTCCGGGTCGTACAGCCGGCCCAGGTCCCAGCCGCGATCGGCCGGGAAGTCCCCGATCGCGTCCACCTCGGCGGTGACCAGCCGCCACAGGTCCTCCGGCGACGTCACGCCACCGGGGAACCGGCAGCCCATCCCCACGATCACGATCGGGTCGTCGTCCACGACCGCCACCACGTCCGGCACGTCCACCGCGCCGTCGCGCAGGTGCGCCACCAGCTCGGCCGGTGTCGGGTGGTCGTAGATCAGGCCGGACGGCAGCCGCAGGCCGAGCGCGCTGTTGATGCGGTCGCGCAGCGCGACACCCATGACGGAGTCGAAGCCGAGGTCCTTGAACGTGAGCGTGGGGTCGATGTCGCTCGCGTCGGCGTGCCCGAGGACGGCCGCGATGGCGGCGGTGATGTGATCGGCGGGGTCGGCGGTCGGCTCGGGTGGTGTTCCCGACGGCGTTCCGGGCGTGACGCCGCCGAGCCAGTGCGGCCGGCGCTGGAACGCGTACGTGGGCAGGTCGACCGGCCGGACGTGCGCCGGGAACGCGGGCGTGAAGTCGACGTGCCCGCCCGCCACGAACACGCGGCCCGCCGCGGCCAGGAACTCCTCCCGGCCACCCCGGTCGCGGCGCAGGGTCCCGGTGACGACCGGCGCGTCCAGCGTGGGCACCAGCACTGGGTGCGGGCTCACCTCGATCAGCACGTCGTGGCCGTCCGCCGCCAGCGCGGCAGTGGCCAGGTCGAACCGGACCGGCTCGCGCAGGTTGCGGTACCAGTAGCCGGCGTCGAGGCCGGCGGTGTCGAGCAGGCCGCCGGTCACCGCCGAGTAGAACGGCACGCGACCCGCGCGCGGCCGCACGTCGGCGAGGTCGTCCAGCAGCCGCCGGCGAATGGCGGACACCTGCGCCGAATGGGCGGCGTAATCCACCGGAACGGCGCGCGCCCGAATGCCGTCCGCCGCGCAAGCCGCCGCCAACTCGGCCAGCGCGGTCGGGGAACCGGAGACCACGACCGCGTCGGGCGCATTGACGACGGCCACCGTCAATCGACCGTCCCAGCGGGCCACGAATTGCTCGGCCGCGTCGACGGGAAGTGTGACGGACATCATTCCACCCTGACCCGCCAATGAGATGAGGGCACGGCTGCGCAATGCCACCACGCGGGCCGCGTCGGCCAACGACAATGCGCCGGCGACGTGCGCGGCGGCGATTTCGCCTTGGGAATGGCCGACCACCGCGTCCGGTTCGACGCCGTGCGACCGCCACAGCGCGGCCAACGACACCATCACCGCGAACAGCGCCGGCTGCACCACGTCCACCCGGTCCAGCGGGCCGCCGTGCAGCACGTCGACCAGCGACCAGTCGGTGTGGGGCGCGAGCGCGGCGGCGCAGGCGTCGATCTCGTCCCGGAAGACCGGTTCGGTCGCGTAGAGGTCGCGGCCCATGCCGACCCACTGCGCGCCCTGTCCGGGGAACACGAACGCCGTCCGGCCGAGGTCCGCGGCACGGCCGGTGACCAGGTCGGGTGCCGGGCGGCCCGCGGCGAGGGCTGCGAGCGACGTCCGGTCGGTCAGCACGGCGCGGTGGGCGAAGTGCGTGCGGGTGGTGGCCAGCGCGTGGCCGACCTCGGCGGGCATGAGGTCGGGGTGGGTTTCCAGGTGGTCGTGCAGTCGCCCGGCCTGTGCGCGCAAGGCCTGTTCGGTCTTGCCGGACAGCAACCACGGCACCGCATCCGGCTCCACCGGGGGCTCGACCGGTTCCCGGTCCGGTGCTTCGGCCACGACCACGTGGGCGTTCGTGCCGCCCATGCCGAAGGCGGACACGCCCGCGATCAGCGGCCGGTCGGCGCGCGGCCACGGCGTCAGCTCGGTCTGGACGCGCAGCCCCAGCGCGTCGAACGGGATGTCGGGGTGGGGCGTGACGTGGTGGAGGCTGGCCGGGAGGGCGCGGTGGCGGATGCTCAGCACGGCCTTGAGCAGGCCGACGACGCCCGCCGCGCCCTCCAGGTGGCCGACGTTGGTCTTCGCCGAGCCGACCAGCAGCTCGGTGGCGCGGCCGGCGTGCGCGGCGCCGAGGCCGGCGGCTTCGACCGGGTCGCCGACCGGGGTGCCGGTGCCGTGCAGCTCGACGTACTGCACGTCGTCCGGGCGGACCTCCGCGCCGGCCATGGCGTCCCGGATGACCTGGGCCTGCGCGTCCGGGCTCGGCACGGTGAGGCCGCGGGTCGGGCCGTCGTTGTTCACCGCGCTGCCGAGGATCACCGCGTGCACCGGGTCGCCGTCCGCGAGCGCCCGGGCCAGCGGCTTGAGCACGACCACGCCGCCGCCCTCGCCGCGCGCGAACCCGTTGGCACGGGCGTCGAAGGTGTGGCTGCGGCCGTCCGGGGACAGCCCGCCGAACTCGACCCCGCTCGCCTCACGGCCCGCGGCGAGGTTGAGGTTGACCCCGCCCGCGAGCGCCAGCCCGGTCTCGCCCCGGCGCAGGCTCTCCACCGCCAGGTGCACCGCGACCAGCGCGGACGACTGCGCCGCGTCCACGGTCAGGCTCGGCCCGCGCAGGCCGAGGAAGTGCGACACGCGGTTGGCGATCACGCCCCGGTTCGTGCCGGTCATGGTGTGCGGGGTGACGTGCGCGGGGTAGCTCAGGGTCGAGTAGTCGTCCCAGGTCGCGCCGATGAACACGCCCGCTCGGCCGCCGGTGAGCGTGCCGGGGACGATCCTCGCGTCCTCCAGGGCCTCCCACGCCAGCTCCAGCGCCAGCCGCTGCTGCGGGTCCATCGCGGCGGCCTCGCGGGGTGACACGCCGAAGAACGCCGCGTCGAAGTCCTCGACCCGGTCGAGGAAGCCCGCGGGCAGGTCGCCCGCACGGCCGGGCGGCGGGTCGGTGATCGCGTCACGGCCGTCGCGCAGCAGCCGCCAGAACGCGGCCGGATCCGGCGCCTGGGGCAACCGGCAGGACATTCCGACGATCGCGATCCGGTCGTCCGCGCGATCCATTTCCCCACCCATCGGGTCACCCTCTTCCGCTCGCGAGAATTCGAGTCGGTTCCCGGACGAAAGCAATGCGGCCCGCAGCCGCCGCGCGGGTCGGGCAGTTGTTCCCGGCGGCGGGGAATGGACGACCCGAACGTACCTCGGTTCCGCCCGGCCCGGCTACGGCGCACCGCGTTTTCCCCTACCGCGCATCGGGTTTCCGATCGTGCCACTGGCACCGGGGACGTGCGTCGGCTTCAATGCCGCCGCCCTCACCGGGAAGGCGCGTACCGGCTCGATTCCGGCGTCCGCGGTGCCGGCGTTCGCGATGTCCCGATGGTTCCGCCGGGCGTTTCCCGCGCGCCGAACGGCCCTGCCGCCGCCCTCGAAGCCGTGACGCAGGACAGCAGCATGGAAGTTGTCGGACCGGCCTGCAGCCCAGGACATTGAGTCGACCGAAGAGCGCTCCGACCCGCAGCGAGGTGAACGCCCATGGCCCACGTCCGGCCCGCCATCGGGACCGACCGCACCACCAGACAGGGACGGCTGATCGTCGGCAGCGTGATCGCCGGGGTGTTGCTGTCCGTGCTGTGGTCCTACGAGTTCGTGGACCACGTGATCGGCGCCAACGTCGCCAACGCCCTGCTCGGCGAGGACGCCGCGACCGCGTCGATCGCCGGTACCGCCGCGGGCCTGGTGTTCGCGTTCGTCTCCGGGCTCGCGGGCACGTTCACGGCGTGCAACATCGCGATGGCGGCGTCGATCGGGCCGATGAGCGCGGCCGGTGGCGCGCAACAGGGGACGTTGCGATCCTTGTTGCGCCCGTTGGGTTTCTTCACCGCGGGCATGGTCGGGGTGTCGGCGCTCTACGGCGTGGTCGGCGTGCTGGTCGGGCCGAGCCTGCCCCAGCTGTCCAGCGCGGTGGTCGGCACGATGCCGGTGCGGCTGGTGCAGTCGGCGATCGTGTTCGGCGTGGTCGGCCTCGCGATGGCCTACCTCGGGCTGGCCGCCCTGGGCGTGGTGCCCGACCTGTTCCGCGACCGGCCGGTGGCCCGGGTCGTGGTGCTCGGCGCGCTGGTCGGGGCGTTCCTGATCGGCAGGCCCTACCCGATGTTCATCAAGCTGTTCCGCTCCGCCGTGGAGTCGGGCAACCCGCTCTTCGGCGCGGGCACGTTCGTGCTCCAGTCCATCGGCAACGTCCTGCTCGTCACGGTCGTGTTCGCGGCCCTGGCCCTGGGCACCAAGGGCCGGTTCCTGCGGTGGTTCAGCGCGAACAGCCGCCGCTCGGCCGTGGTCAGCGCGGCGCTGCTGATCGCCCTCGGGGTGTTCCTGCTCGTGTACTGGGACGTCCGCGTCCCGTCGATCTTCGGGATCGGTTGGTTCCCGACAATGCCCTACAACTGACAAGAGGAGCTGATCGTGTCCGCGACAATCGCTGTCCCGACGACCACGAGGTCGGAGTCCCCCATCCGGAACGGGGCGTTGGCCGGACTCGCCGGCGGCCTCGTGTTCGGTCTGCTGATGGCCGGGATGGGCTCGCTGCCCATGGTCGGCATGTTGATCGGCGTGGAGAACGCCGTCGTCGGCTTCATCATCCACATGGTCATCTCGGCCATCGCCGGCGCCGGGTTCGGCGTCCTGACCCGCAAGCTCGGCGACGTGCCGCCCGTCTACGCCGCCAGCATGGTCTACGGCGCGGTGCTGTGGGTGCTCGGCGCCCTGATCATCATGCCGCTGTGGCTGAGCGTCACCGCCGACCCGATGATGAGCGACATGGTGTTCGTGGTCGGCGGCGCCCAGTGGGTCAGCCTGTTCGGCCACGTGGTCGGCTTCGGCATGACGACGGGCGCCGTGCTGCTCGTGCTGCGCGGCCACGCCAAGTAAGCCACTGCGCCCGGTGGTCGTCGCACCCCTCGCGGCGGGGCCGGGCCGTCCACTGCGGGATCACGCAGTGCGGCCGTTCACCGACCACCCCCCGAGTGGTCGGTGAACGGCTAGCGTGCTCCCATGGCGCACATCGACCTCGGCTTGGACGAGACCCTGCTCCCCGGCATCACCGGCCTGATGACGTTCCGGCCGGAGACGGCCAAGCCCCTCAACGCGTTGGCCGAGGCCCTGCTCCGCGCGCCGAACTCGCTGCCCGCCGGCGAGCGCGAGCTGATCGCGGCGTACGTGTCCGGGTTGAACGAGTGCCGGTTCTGCCGCGACTCGCACTCGGCGTTCGCCGCCGCGCAACTGGACGAGGGCATGTCCCTGGTGCACCAGGTGCGGGCCGACCTCGACACCGCGCCGGTGTCGGAGAAGCTGCGGGCGCTGCTGCGGATCGCGGGCGCGGTGCAGGAGTCGGGGCGCAAGGTCACCACCGAGCTGGTGGAGGGGGCGCGGGCGCAGGGCGCCACCGACGTCGAGATCCACGACACGGTGCTGATCGCGGCGGCGTTCTGCATGTTCAACCGGTACGTCGACGGCCTGGGCACGTTCGCACCGGACGACACCGCCGGTTACGCCGCGTCGGCGCGGCGGATCGTGGAGCACGGCTACACCGACTCGGTCTGATCCGCCGCGGCGCGCCGGTCACGGGCCGACCGGCGCGACCGCACCAGCGGGTAGGACAGCAGCACCAGCGCCACGAACGGCACACCCACCTGCCACGCCGGGCCGAACGCCTCGGTGAACGCCGTCGCCACCACCACCAGCACCACGTACAGCAGGCTCAGCACCGTGGTGACCGGCGCGCCGCGCAGGCGGACCGGCGACGGCGGCAGGTGCCGGCGGGCGCGCCGGAACGCCAGGTGGCTCACGAAGATCAGCATCCACGCCACCATGCCGCTGAACAGCGCGATGCCCAGCAGCACCGGGAACGCCGCGTCGGGTGACAGGGCGGCGGCCAGCGCCGCGCCGGCCAGCCCCGCGGTCGACGCCAGCACCGCGTTCACCGGGCTGCCCCGGTCGGTCACGGCGGCGAGCGCCCTCGGCGCGTAGCGGTCGAGCGCCAGCGAGTGCATCGTGCGCGACGCGAGGTAGAGCGTGGTGTTCGCGGCCGACAGCGCGGCGGTGAGGACGACCAGGTTCATCAACCCGGCGGCGGCCGGGACGCCGATCGAGGCGAACAGCGTCACGAACGGGCTCTGCGCCACACCGTCGACCGCCGCCGCTTCCGTCCACGGCACGATCGCCACGATGATCCCCGTGGCCAGCACGTAGAACAGCCCCAGCCGCACCACCACGCGCCGGGCCGCGCGCGGGATGTCACGGGCCGGGCTGCGCGTCTCGGCCGCCGTCATCGCCACCGACTCCACGCCGCCGTAGCCGAACGTGGCCACGCTGACCGCCAGCAGCACGCCCACCAGGCCGTTGGGCATGAACCCGCCGTGGTCGGTCCACGCCGACAACCCGACCGCGCCCTGCCCCGGCAGCCCGAACACCACGTACAGCACGCCGAGCACCAGGAAGACGACCAGCGCCGTCACCTTGACCATCGCGAACCAGTACTCGACCTCGCCGAACAGCCGCACGGCCGCGAAGTTGACGCCCAGGATCGCCAGCGAGAACAGGCACACCGACGCCCACAGGGGCACCTGCGGCCACCAGTACCGGACGTACAGGCCGGCCGCGACCACCTCGCCGCCGACCGTGATCACCTGCGTCGCCCAGTAGCACCACCGCTGCACGTACCCGACCAACGGCCCGGCGTACCTGGCGCCCACCGCGCCGAACCCGCCCGCCTCCGGGTGCACGACGACCATCTCGGCCACCGCGTACGCCACTCCCACCGCCGCCAGCGCCCCGACCAGGTAGACCACCACGACCGCCGGACCCGCCATCGAGATGGCCAGGCTCGACCCGAGGAACAGGCCGGTGCCGATCGTGCCGCCGAGCGAGATCATGCCGATCTGGCGGCTCGTCAACTGCCGGCGCAACCCGCCGTTCGCGTGGTCGGTCAAGGCACCCTCCCAGGTCGCGCGGTCCGCGGGCAGCGCGACAGTGCCAGGCGGGGCGTGCGGGCGCCATCACCGCGCGTGACGCCGCTACGGCCGGCCGAAGCGTCCGGTCCTCAGTGGACGGCGACGGTCCGCTCGAACCGGAACGGGGCCAGGGCGTCGCCGACGTCCTCGCCCAGGGCCTCGGCCGCGACCAGGTCACCGGCGTGCAGGCTCAGCGTCACGCCGCTGTGCGACACGGCGAAGTGGAAGTTGGGCAGCTCGACCACCCGGCCCAGCACCGGCAGGCCGTCGTCGGGGATGGGCCGCTCACCCACCCGGACGCTCTCCACGGCCGCCGATCGCAGTCCCGGGTAGAGCGCGCGGCCCGCCTCGACCACCACGTCGACGGCGGACGGGTCGACGTTGATCCCGCCGGTGTCGGACACGTGGGCCGCGGCGTCCACCTCGGGCGTGTGCAGCAGCAGCCGTCCGCCGCCGTCCGGGCGCACGTGGACGTCCGGCGCGTGGACGACGCGTCCCACCGCCACCGCGACCGGCGAGGTGAGGACGAGCACGCCGCGGGTGTTGCGCATCGGCAGCGCCAACCCGGCCAGCTCGGCGATCCGGGCCGCTCCCGGGCCCGCGCAGTCCACCACCGCGTCGGTCGCCAGCCGCCGTCCGGACGCGAGCCGGACCGCGCGCACCGCCCCGGCGGCCACCTCCAGGCCGGTCACCGCGTCGTCGCGCACGACCTCGGCACCGGCCGCGACCGCCGTCGACAGCAGGTGGGCGATCAGGCGGGTCGGCTCGACCCAGCCCTCGCGCGGGAAGTAGGCGATCCCGTCGTCAGGCAGCGCGGCCGGGTCCAGGTCGGGTTCGAGGGCCAGCGCCTCCGCCCGGCCGAGCCACCGCGCCTCGTAGCCGTAGTCGAGCACGCCCGCCACCTTCCGGCGCAACTCCTCCCGCCCGACGTCGGTGGCGGCCCACTCCAGGTTGCCCGTCTCGTGGTACCAGTCGCAGTGCGCGACGTCGGCCGCCAGGCGGCGGTGCGCTTCCATGGCCGTGACGCTGAAGTCGTGGTAGGACCGCGGCTGCTTGCCGCAGGAGTTCGTCCACGAGAACGTCGCGCCGGACGTGCCGCCGCCGGGCGCACCCGCGTCCACCACGGTGACCCGCGCTCCCCTGCGCGTGAGCGAGGCGGCGACCGCCGCGCCGTAGACACCCGCCCCGATCACGACCACGTGCCCGACCATGCGAGTGCCTCCCCGATCAGCGGAGCCGTTGTGGCACTTCAGGTATAACACGCGGTCGCGACGCGATCGGGTGGTCACGGGGACAGCGCGGAAACTTCCGCCGGACCGTGGCGAGGGCTCGGGCGAACGGCGCGATGGGCGGCGGCAGCCACACCGACAAGGCGAACACCCGACCTCGACTGTGCCCCGGCGTGTTCGTGGCTCGCCGGGTCCGGATCCGTGCACCGATCGGGTGGGCGGTCCCGGGCTGCGGTCCGGGCGAGGTCGCAACCGGCTAGATCGGGAACTGGCCGCGGCGCCAGTGCCAGTGGCGGCCGGCCTTCAGGTGGTCGACGGCTGCGCGCTGGAGTGCGGTGCGGCGCGGCAGTTGGTCCAGCGGCGTGGTCAGGGTGCGGAACACGAACCGCAGCACCTCGACGTCGGCGTCGATCCCTTCGGGCTGCTCGTAGGGCTCCAGCTCGAACCTCCGCTGGAACCGGACGATGTTGGAGTCCCCGGGCAGGTAGTCCAGCAGTTGAGGGTCGAGCAGCCACGAGCCGCAGGAGAACGCGGTGTAGTGCTCGTCGGGGAAGTGGCGCGGGAAGAACGCGCGGGCCTCGTCCAGCGACGCCTCGACCGCCTGCGGAGTCAGCGGCCCCGACTCGGGGATGTGCAGGCCGAGGGTGGTGTCGCCGCGCTGGTACTGCAACCGGCCCAGCTCGTAGACGCCTCCGCGCGCGTGCAGGGTCAGCCAGCTCTGCATGACCGGCCAGCCCTCGCCGCGCATCCTCCGGTCGACCGCGAGGTTGCGACCCAGGTCCGCCAGGGTCGCGTACGACACCGCCTCGGCGATGCCGTGGTCGCGGTGGTACCCCACGACGACCTCGACCAGGGCCAGATAGGCGTACACGTACAGGTGCCGCCAGGCGGGACCCCGGTCGCGCGGCAGCTCCGGACCGGGTGCCAGCCAGCCGTGGCCCCCGAGATCGGCGCGGACCAAGGCGGTGGAGCGGTCCAGCAACCAACGCAGTTCCGGGGTCCACGACCGAGATCCGGGATCGGGCCAGCCGGCCATGATCTCGGCGGCGTCGTCGGGCCGCACCGCGAGCCGTGCGAGGATCGCGGGTGCGTCGGCCTTGGCGGGCAACGCAGCCGAGGGCAGGTCGCCCGCGAGCCGGTGCACGCGCTCGACGTCCTCGACGGACACCCCGAGTCGGGCCGCCATGTCGTCCAGATCCACGCGCGCGACGCTACCAGCCAGGCCGATCGACACCCCCGCCTCCGGATGCACGACCAGACGATCGCCGACGTCGACGTGCGCACTACCCGCGGAGCTCCGCCGACCTCGCCTCCCGACGCGGCAACGACTTCGCCCGCTCGACTCGCTGAGCCGTCGACGTCCGCTTCTCGCATGAGCGGTCATCGACCGCGCGACCTTGTGCAGCCGCTTGGGAGCAGCGCTGTGGGAGCGGATCGGGAGCCGCAGGACGCGCCCAACGGCTCCCGGCGGAAGCCGCGTTCACCCGCATTCCGGGTGGTTCCTCAACGAGTACGGACATGTCGCGTGACCAGCGGCGATGACTCTTCGAGCGGCACACGGTCGGCGGGTCGTCGAGGACTTAGCCGAAGCCGCGGCTGTCCTGCTTCAACGCCGTGTCCACGGTCAGCGCCGACGCCACGACCAGGCTTAACAACGGGTCGGGCAACGGCCGGTGGATCTGGACGACGTAGTTGTCGGCCGTGGTGAACATCGTCTTCGCCAGGCCCTCCCACGTCTTGGTGATGCGCGCGACCTCGGCACCTGTGTGGTCGGAAACGGAGAAGTTCCACGCACGCCAGTTCTCCGCCTGCACACCGCCGATGCGCCGGCCGCCGACCTCGAACGCGAACCGGATCTTGCCGATCGCGTTCTCCTGGCGGATCTCTCCGAGGTGCGCCCCGTCGCCGCGCTCGACGATCATCCGCGACTTCACGACCTTCGCCGGCCTCGTCAGCCGCAGCACGGTGTGCCCGTGCGCGTCGCGGACCTCGAACTTGTGCGTGAAGAACTGGTCGTAGCTGCCCAGGAACCGCACGGCCTTCTTCAACGCGCTCTGCCCGACCTGCACCACCGCGCCCAACTGCCGGCCGTGCTGGTCGTAGACGGCGTACTCGTTGGCCAGTTCGATCAGCTTCACCCGCTGGTTGACCACCAGCACGGGCTCGGTGAACAGCGTCCCGCCGCCCTGCCCGACCTGACCCACACCGGCCTGGCGCTGCTGCTCACGGATACGACCGGGGTCGTGCACACCGTCCAGCGCCACCTCCCACGGGCTGGAGTCGTCAGCCCGCCGTGTCTGCGGAGTCCACTGGTAACCGTCCCAGTAACGAACCACCGGCGAGCCGGGACGCTCCGGGTACCAGCCGGGTAGCGGGTTGACCATGCCGCGCACTGTAGCCCGGCACCACCCACCACCGGCCCCGATCGGCAGAACAGCCCCACGGAATCCCTGCGCTTCCCACAGCGCCCGGAACCGCTGAGCCGGTGGATCAACTCGCGGCGGCAATCCGGGATGAGCGGGTGGACTTCGAGGATCTGAGCACCGACAGGCTCAACGAGGCGGCCTGCTACGTCGCCGCCGGCGAGGCCGCCCGACGCACCCGCCATCCGATCGCGCTGCACGAGGACGGACGCAGGTGACTACTGATCATCAACGGGCATCGTGCCCGGGTCTTCGCCCGGCGCACCGCCACGACCCGGCCGATGCGCCGCGGTACCGGCCAGGACGCGACCGATGTCCACTCGTTGGTCTTCGTCGACCTGTCCGAGTCCACGCCGTGCTTCTGCATCACCCCATCCGACGCGAGCGCCGCGCGGTGGACAGGCCGAGGTCCGGGCGGTACAGCAGCAGGTACAACCGCCGTGTGTACCTGCACGGGCGGTTGGGTGGGGTGTCGTCAGCCGGTCTCCAACCTGCACCACCGCTCAGCGACACCGAACACCTCGACGACCGATCTGCGGCGGAAGCGGACGTTGCGAACGTGCGGTTCACCCGAGCACTTTCCGCCGGCCTCATCCGCCCCAGGCTGTTCCCCCGGCGGGCGCAACTGCGCAATCATGATGGCCATGGCGACGGCAGGGCGGTTACCGGCCTTCCGAGTGTTGCGGATCGTGCTCCTGACGGTGGCGCTGCCCCCGTTCCTCGTCGGAATGGCGGTCGGTTCGGTGCTGCTGTACTCCCTGGGCGGGCTGGGCTGGTGGCGGTGGACCGTCCTGGTTCCGGGCGGCTTGATCGTCCTGGCGGGCGCCGGGCTCGCTGTTGCGGGACTGCATTCGACCAGCGAGGAGCGCCACAAAGTCACGGCATTCGTGCTGGGGGGCGCTGTGGTGACGTGCATGGCTCTGTTCGCGGCGAGCGCGACCAGGGCACGGGTGACTCTCGACAACGCCATCGTGGTGGAGTGCACGGTGCTCGCTCTGGGCGGGGTCGTCGCGATGTCGGGGGACCCTGTGACCGAACATGAGCTGGAGTGCGCGGGCGGGTACCCGACCACCTATTTCAGCACGTCTCCGCAGGCCGAGGTGGGCGGGCGATTCGAACTGCTGGTCGATCCCACGAGGGCGTTTCGCCCGACGACTGCGGAACACGCGGAAGATGATTGGTGGTGGGGGTCGGGGCTCACCGCGGTCGCAGCGGGGCTCTACATGACGTGGAGCGGGTGGAGCGGGACCCGCTGGCTGATCACCACCTCGTCACGCACTCCGGGTTCCCCGCCGCCTGCTTGAGTCCGCTCCGCTCGTCGGCGGACGTCTCGAACGCCGGCCTCGCGGCACGAGAGCGCGTTGCCGAACCACTACGGGTCGAGTGCGTGCTCCGGGTCCTGGACGTCAGCACTGGGTCGTGTCAGGAGCTGTTCGCGGTGCCAGGACCGCCCAGGTGCCGGGCGAAGAACCGGATCGAACTGTCGATCTCGAAGGACGGGACCCGGAAGTGGCTGCCGGGGTTGGCGTGCAACGTCTTCTCAGCCGAGCCGAGTGCGTCGAACAGCTTCATGACCGAGTCCCGCGGGTTCCCTTCGTCGTCCCACTGCAGCAGGAACTCGACCGGGATCGTGATCCGCGCCGCGAGGTCGGTGAGCCAGTCGCTTCCGACGAGGCCGAGGACGGCGGCCGTGATCCGGGGTTCGGCCGCGACGAGGCGGATGCCCATCTCGCCGGCCTGCGACAGGCCGTAGTACCCGACGGGCCGGCTGTCACCCACGGAGTCCAGTTCACGGAGCGCGTCCAGGGTGGTCTGCCAGTCGGGTATGAACTGCGACGCCACGGTTTCGTTCAGAGCGGGCCACGCCGGGCCGAAGGGCTCGCCCGCAGCCTCTCGTTCCTGGATGATGGCGACGAGTCGCCGGATCTCCGGGTGCTCCGGCCTGTCACCGGTACCGGGCGCGTCGATCGCGGCGACCGCGAAGCCGCAGGAAGTGACGTACGGGAAGGCTCGGGAGACGACTTCCCACCCCTTCTTGTGCTGGCCGCCCCCATGCCCGATCAAGACCAGCGGACGAGGACCGGAGCCCTCCGCGGGCGTCCAGAGCACCCCGGGGATCTCCCCGATGGTGAAGAGCTGCTCGCGGATGCCGTCAGAGACGGTTTCCGAGGTGATGCGCATGGCGGCATTCAATCGGCATTCACGCTGACGTGGCGAGCCGATTACCCGGACGGCCGGGCCGGAGGAGGTGATGCTGCACGACACGCCGGCCGGGCATGGTCGACCACACCCGCAGGCCGCGACGGTCACGCCGGCGGCGCAGCGATTCCGGCCGACGCGCTTGACCCGCCCGCCCTGGGCACGAGCGGGGATCGCCTCGGCCGGCTACGGCGGCCACTACACCCGGCTGCAGGCGGTCAGGTGCGCAAGGACCCACGGGGCGTGGTTGGCAACACCGTCTCCGTGCGACGAGCGTGAGGCTGACCGACGCTGCGCCCGTTCCGGTGATCGGTCGCGGCGGACCCACAGCAGGGTCCGGATCATGGTGGCCCGCGCGGGGCGGAAACGAGGCCGACTGCGCTCTTGATCGCGGCCGGGAGCGATATTCGATTCACCTTTTCAACATCACCGCGAAAATGCGCCCAGAGCGCCTCTACCTGCGACAACACTTCAGTGCACGCGCGATCCGCACAACGGATACCATGGTCGGCGATGCCTTGTGACGCGGAATGGAAATGCGACCTCGGCGAGGACGCGGAAGTGAGCGCTGTGCACGCGGGAATGCGCCTGTCGGAGGACGGGGGCGACCGCCGGTGAGGCGCACCGGTGTCCGGAGAGCCGGGACTTCGACGCTGCTGCTGTTCGTGGCCCTCGGCGCGCTGGTCGCCGGGTCGTTCGCGGTGGCCACCTCGACGCGCGGCGACCGGTCGGCCCACACCGAGGCCCTGCGGTCCACGTCGTCGTCCGTGCCGTCGCCCTCGTCCTCGCCGTCGTCCACCGCCACCGTCGAGCCGCCCGCGCCGGTGGTGGACCCGTGCGCGGCCAGGATCGCCGCGCTGCCGTTGCGGGCCAAGCTCGCGCAACTGGTGGTCGTCGGCGTCGACCCGCGCGGGCCCGCCGACGCGCTCACCGTCGTGCGGACCGAGCAGGTGGGTGGCATCTTCATCGGCGGTGACGACGTCGGCCTGCTCAGCGCGGACGCCCTCGCGCCCGTGCACGCCGCGTCCTCCCTGCCGCTGACGGTCGCCGTGGACGACGAGGGCGGCCGGGTGCAGCGCCTCGACACGCTCGCGGGCTCCATGCCCAGCGCCCGGCAGATGGCGGTCGACCTGTCGCCCGACGAGGTGCGGGCCGTGGCCGAGAAGCGCGGGGTCGCGCTGCGCGAACGCGGCGTGACCACGGACCTGGCGCCGGTGCTGGACACCAGCGGCCAACCCGACCGCACGGTCATCGGCGACCGCTCGTTCAGCGCCGACCCGAACACCGCCCTCGGCTACGCGCTGGCGTTCGCCGAAGGCCTGCGCAACGCCGGCGTCACGCCCGTGCTCAAGCACTTCCCGGGGCACGGCAACACCACCGGCGACTCCCACCTCGGCGCGGTCACCTCGCCCCCGCTGGACGCACTGCGCGGCGCCGACCTCGTCCCGTACCGGCACCTGCCGCAGTTCGGCGACGTCGTGGTGATGCTGGGGCACATCGACGTGCCCGGCCTGACCGACGGCGTGCCCGCCACCCTCAGCCCGGCGGCGTACGCGCTGCTGCGCGGCGAGTTCGGCTTCACCGGCCCGGCCATGACCGACGACCTGGGCGCGATGCGCGCGGTGACGGACCGGGTCGGCCTGCCCGACGCCGTCACGCAGGCGCTGGCGGCCGGGGCGGACATCGCGCTGTGGTCGTCGGGAGGCCGCGTGTCGGAGGTCCTCACGCACCTGGAGGGCGCGGTGGCCTCGGGCGCGCTGCCGGCGGCACGGGTGGACGAAGCCGTGCACCGGGTGCTCGCGGCCAAGCAGGTGTGCTGATCGGGCGGGTGTGCTGGGTCACCTCCGCCGAGGTCGCCGCGAACGCCTCATATGCTGGCCGTGACGTTCCAGCAGGGAGGCATCGGCAGTGCGATACGTGGCCATCGGCGACAGCTTCACCGAAGGGGTCGGCGACGAGCTCCCCGACGGCACGCCCCGGGGGTGGGCGGACCTCGTGGCGGAAGGGTTGGCCGTCGCGCACGGCGGTACGGTCCACTACGCCAACCTCGCCGTCCGCGGTCGCCTGCTCGAACCCATCGCCACCGGCCAGCTCGAGGCGGCACTGGCTCTCTCGCCCGCGCCGACGATGCTGACCCTCAACGGCGGCGGCAACGACATGATGCGACCGGGCGTCGACCTGGCGCGGCTGGTCCGGCTGACCGAGCAGGCGGTCCGGCGCTGCGCGTCGACCGGGGTGCGGTTGGTGCTGCTCAGCGGCGCCGACCCGTCGCAGCGGCTGCCGTTCGGCCGCACCATCCACCGCCGCGGCGAGGTGCTGACGGCGGCGATCGCGAAGGTGGCGGCCCGGCACGACGTGCTGTTGGTGGACGCGTTCAACGACGTCGAGTTCCGCCGCCCCGAGTACTGGTCCCCCGACCGGCTGCACCTCAACGCCGCCGGACACCGGCGGGTCGCGTCACTGGTCCTCAAGGCGCTCGGGCACACGACCGAGGCGCACGCCGTCGACCCCGGCCCGGCCGCCCGCCGCAGCCTGCTCGCCGAGACCCGCTACTACCGCGAGCACGTGCTGCCGTGGGTGCACCGCCGGATCCGGGGGATCTCCTCCGGTGACGACGCGACCGGCAAGCACCCCGACTGGGTCCCGGTCGAAGCCAGGCCGCGCGTCTGACCCGCCCCGGTGCTGCACGCCTACGGACCGGCCACCGACACGCCCGGCCACCTCGCGGCCCTCACCGAGGGCGACGACGACGACCGGAGGGCCGCGGTCCGCCACCTCGACTCGGCGATCATCCACCAGGGCACGCCGTGGCTCGCCACACCGCCCGTGGTCGTGCACGTGGCCGGGCTGCTGGCCGACGAGCGCGTGCCGAACTGGCTGCGTGCCGAACTGGTGGGGTTCCTGACCGAAGTCGTGGCCGAAGCGTGCCACCCGGGGCACCGGGCCGAGTTGGCGGCCATGGCACTGCCCGACCGGGATGTGGAGGCCGAGGTCGCCGCGCTGCTCGCCGAGGACCGGGAGGACGCGGTCTACGAAGATCTCGACCTGGCCAACGCCCTGTTCGCGCGGGCGGCCCTGGGGTGCCTGGACGCCGTGCCGGTGGTCCTCGACGCCGCACGACGCCTGCCGGAGGGCCGTGAGCTCGCCGAGCTGTGCCGCCGGGTGCTCGCCGCGGGCTGAGCCGTTGCGCTCGGCGCCGGGCCGGCACCATGATGACGACTCGTCAGTACTCAACCAACAATGGTGGTGGTCTGGTGAGGAAGTACCGGATAGTGCTGGTCGGACTGGCCGCGGCCCTGGTCGCGACGGTCACGCCCGCCGCGCCCGCACAGGCGGCGACGACGTTGCCCGCGACGAACTTCCGCCTGAAGGCCACCGCCTACTCGGGGCTGATCGACGACCTGGACGCCGCGCTGCCCAACGTGAGCGTGCCGACCGTGGTCGGCGACGGCAACCGCGCCGCCACCTCCTGCTCCCCCGCCGCCGCGAACCGCGTCGCCGCGTTCTGCTGGAACAGCGGGGACGACGACGTCGCGTACTGGGTCCCGCAGGGCATCACCACGACCGCCGACGCGTACGGCGAGGCGACCTACGAGGGCTCGACGGCCGTCCTGGTCAGCTGGTACGACAACGGCTCGGACGGGATCGACCGGGGCATCCGGGTCTCGTTCGTCGACTACGCCACCCCGTCCGCGCCGACCTACCGCCACGTGCTGCTGGTCGAGCCGTACACCACCAGCGCGGGCCAGGCGTCGTTCCGGCCGGTCAACCTGCACGCCGGCGGCATCTTCTGGTACGGCCACTACCTCTACGTCGCGTCCACGAGCAGCGGTTTCCGGGTGTTCGACCTGCGGCACCTCTGGCAGACCAGCACCAGCAACGGCTCGGCGATCGGCCGCCAGGCCGATGGCAGCTTCCAGGCCTACGGCTACAAGTACGTGCTGCCCCAGGCGTTCGCCTACAACCAGTCGACCACCGACGGGCAGGCGGCCATCCGGTTCTCGTTCGCCTCCCTGGACCGCACCAGCACCCCGGACAGCGTGGTCGTGGGCGAGTACGCCAACCCCGGCACGGGCAGCAGGCTGTTCCGCTTCCCCATCGACTACACGACCCGGATGCTCACCACCGCCTCCGACGGCTACGCCCACGCGAGCGAGGCCTACGAGGTGTCGGTGCAGAGCATGCAGGGCGCGACCGCGATCGACGGCAAGTTCTACCTCTCCACCAGCGACGGCAGCGGCAACGCGGGCGACCTGGCCACGTTCAAGCCCGGCGGCTCGGTCGTGATGCACTACGACGTGCTGCCGGTCGGGCCGGAGGACTTCTCCTACTGGCCGGCCAAGGGGCAGCTCTGGTCGCTGACCGAGTACGCGGGCAGCCGCTCGGTGTTCGCCGTCCGCGCCGCCGCGTACTGACCGGCGCTAGAGGGTCAGCAGGACCCGGTCCTCCAGCGTGCCGAGCAGCAGGTACGAGGGCGCGAAGCCCGGTGGGACCGCGAAGCACAGCAGCCCCGTGCGGGTGCCCGGAGCGGACGGCGCGTCGGTGAGCGCTCCGGGCGCGCCCGCGCAGTCGGCCACGCGTTCCGGCGCGCCGTGCCGGTCGGCCACCAACCGCACCGCGACCGGCTGTGCCCCGGCCGGACGGGTCTCCTCGACCAGCACGGCCAGCACGTCGAACTCGCCTGACCACTGCGCGGCGCCGGCCGGAGCGCCGTGCCGGACGTCGAGCACCCGGACGGTGACGTCACCGGGGCGCGCGACGCCGCCCCGTTCCACCACCGGCGGCGGAGTGCCTCTCCGCAGGTCGACCTGCGACAGGTCGGTCACGGGCACGGTCGTCGCGCCGGCGAACGCGCCGCGGCCGAGACCGGCGGGCGTGAGCACCACGGCCGCGGCGAGCAGCGCCCCCACCACGGCGTACGCCGAGCCCGCCCGGAACTCCCGCGCGACCCACCGCCGCGCCCGGATCAGCACCCAGCCCGCGATCAGCACCGCCACCGCGCCCAGCGGCATCAGCACGGCCTTCACCGAAAGGTCGTGGAACTTCACCAGGCCGCCGTCGGCGCCGCGGACGGCCAGCACGCGGTCGGTGAGCGACGACAGCCGCACCACCACCGGCTCGGCGAGCCCGAACGCCTCGTCCCCGGGCAGCCGCAGCGCCCGCCCACCCTCGGCCAGCGCCTCGGACCTCCAGGTCGTCGAAGGCCCGTTCTGACCCTCGGTCGTCTCGGAGTCGTGCACGGTGACCACGGCCCGCACCTCGTAGGACCCGGCTACGGCCTCGGCGAACCACCGCCCGCTGAACGCGGCGACCACCCCGAGCACCGCCCCTACCAGCAGCAACACCGCCGCCGCCACGACCTTGCGCCCACCGACCTCCGACCGCTCCCCAAGCAGGACCACCCCACCACCCCCTCGATCGAACCCAGGCTAGCGAGGAGGTACGACACTTCGAGGTGGACGACGCAAACTTCGCTATCATCGTCTGTCATGCGTGGTGATAGCTAATGATGACTCAGAATTGGTACTCGATCGAGCAGGTCGCCGAACGCCTCGGGCTGCACGTCGCCACGGTCCGGGGCTACGTGCGCGACGGCCGGCTGAACGCGGTGCGGATCGGGAAGCAGTACCGCGTCTCCCGGGCCGACTTCGAGGCGTTGACGGGCCGGCCCGACCAGGACGCGCCCGACCGGCGGCTGGAAGTGTCCGCGGTCCTCGACGTCGACGGCATCGACGCCGGGACCGCGGACCGGATCACCGCCCTGCTCAACGGCCTGCCGACGGGCCCGAAGGACAGGCCGGCGCTGCACCTGCACGCGGTGCGCGACCCGGACCGGGCCCGGCTGAAGGTGCTCACCACGGGCGACGCGCGGGCCACCGCGGAAGTCCTGCGGCTGGTCGCCGCGCTGGTCGAGGAGGAGACGGCATGACCGAGCCGTTCACCGGCGCGATCGCCCTGCCCGACGGCACGCCCGTCCGCGGCCGGGGCCGACGCGAACCCCTCCCCGCCGGCGCGCCGCCGGACTTCGGCCTCTACCTGGGCCACCCACCCGACGCCGGCCGCCGCGGCGTTGCCCGCCTGTTCGGCCGTCGCGCCCGGTGGCGGCCCGACTGGCCCGCGGACTGGATCACGTGGCCGGACTTCCGCACGCCGCGCGACCCTGCGGACGCGGTCGCGAAGATCACCGCCGCGTACCGGCTGGCCCGGTCCGGCCGCCGCGTGGAGATCGCGTGCACGGGCGGCACCGGCCGGACGGGCACCGTGATCGCCTGCATGGCCGTCCTGGCCGGCCACCCCGCCGACGACGCGCTCGCCTGGACCCGCGCCCACTACCGCCCGCGCGCCGTCGAGACACCGGGGCAGCGCCAGTGGATCGCCTGGTTCGCCGAGCACCACGAGCCGGTGTGAGCCGGGGACGGCCCTACTTCTGGTGGACGATCTGGATCAGGTTGCCGCACGTGTCGTCCAGCACCGCGGTGGTGACCGGGCCCATGTCCAGCGGTTCCTGGGTGAACGTCACGCCGAGCCCGCGCAGCCGCTCGAACTCCGCGGGCACGTCGTCCACGGCGAAGGCGGTGGCCGGGATGCCGTCCGCGACGAGCGCCTCCTTGTACGGCTTCACGGCCGGGTGCTCGTCGGGCTCCAGCAGCAGTTCGGTGCCGTCCGGGTCGTCCGGCGAGACCACGGTGAGCCACCGGTGCGTCCCCAGCGGGACCTCGGTCTTCTTCACGAAGCCGAGCACCTCGGTGTAGAAGCGCAGCGCCTTGTCCTGGTCGTCGACGAAGACGCTCGACAGGTGGATCCTCATGGGTTGTGCTCCGGTGCTTCGGGCCTGAGCCATCGCGTCACGACGACCTCAAGCGGTTCGGTGTCCAGGTGGTGGAACTTGTAGCGGCCCTCGCGCCGCGACCGGACCAGGCCCGCGGCCTCCAGCACGGCCAGGTGCTGGCTGATCGCCTGCCGGGACAGCGCCAGGTCGTGCTTGGCGACCAGTCGCGAGCAGAGCTCGAACAACGTCTGGCCGTCCCGCTCCACCAGCTCGTCGAGGATGCGCCGGCGCGTCCGGTCGGCGAGCGCCTTGAACAGTTCCTCCGCCACGACGCCACCATAGGCAAGTGACGACTTGCCTGCAAGTCGTCACTTGCCTATCGCGGTCAGGGCCGCAACGCACCCGGGACGGTCCACAGCCACTTCTCGTAGGACGCCACGCGGGTGTAGATGCCGCCGTCGCCGCACGGGCGCAGCGACGAGGCCGTGGCCCGCGAGGTCGCGCCGGCGAGCAACCACTGGCCGCCCGACTGGACGTACGCGGGCCCGCCGCTGTCGCCGTTGCAGCTGTCGCGATCCAGGAACGGCGCGCCGGCCACGAGCTCGGTGGCCGCGTCCGCGCCGTACCGGGGGTCGTCGCTCGCGATCGGCACGTCCACCACGCGCCTGCGCCCGTAGCCGCCGCTGCTGTGCACGTCGGTGTTCCCGTAACCCGCGAGCCGCACGAACGTGGCGGCGGCGACCTGCTCGCGCGTCGCGATCGGACGGGGCGTGACCGAGGCGGGGCGCGCGAGCACCAGGACCGAGATGTCGCCGGTGGGCCGGGGCGGGCGGTAGTCGGGGTGGGCGAGCGCGGTCCGGGCCTCGATCACCTCGCCGTCCTCCGGGAAGTCCACGTCCTTGCCGAGGAACACGCGGGCCGCGCACCCGCCTTCGACGCAGTGCCCGGCGGTGACGACGACGTTCGGCGAGACGAGCGTGCCCGAGCAGCACCACGCGTCCGCGCTGCCGACGGCGACGCAGTCCGGGAAGTCCGAGGTGGGCACCCCGCCGATGATGCGGGCGCGGTCGGCGACCAGGGCGCGCATGTTGGCCAGGTACACCGGGTCGGTGTAGATGCTGTCGGCCGGGGGCTCGGCGCCGACGGCCGACTTGGTCAGCGGCGACACGCCCCGGCGCAGCAGCGAGCGGGCCAGCCGGTAGCCGTCCGCGCCGTCGCCGGTGAGGAAGCCGTCGACCTGGTTGGCGAAGGCGTGGTACACCAGCGCGAACCGCTGCTCGTCCTCGCCCGCGATCATCCGGGCGAGTTGGGCCACGGCGGCCATGGCGTCCTGTTGTCGTTCGGTCGTGGCGGTCATCGTGTGCCTCCCGCAATCATCTCGTCGATCAGGTCGTAGAGCGCCGCGCCGGCGGCCCGGTCGTCCACCACCGGGCGTTCGTGGCCGTCGTCGGCGCGTGAGCTGTCCCCGACGGCCTTGGCGACCTTGTCGAGGACCAGGTCTCCGGCGTTGACCTCGCCGGGCGGCGGCGGGGCGAACACCGCGGGGCGCCGGTCGAACGCCAGCCGCGCGGCCGCGACGAGGCACCGCACGTCGCTGGTCTCCGGCCGCTGGTGGTCCACCAGCCCGTCGGCGGTGGTGACGGCGTTGGCGTGCTGCGCGGCGGTGAACGTGATCACCTCGCGGAGCGCGCGGTCGCCGAGTCCCGGGTACCGCCCGTCGAGCAACGCCGCCGCCATGGGGGCGATGTCGTCCCCGAACGGTCCGCAGGCAGGCTCCGCAGCCGGGAAACCCGTCTCCGCCAACGCGCGGGCGGTGAACGCGAGCCGCACGGCCGCGGGCGGGTGGAGCTGCGGCGGCCCGTCGAGCTCGGCCGCCATCCGGGCGTCGTCCACGACGAGCAGGTCGGTCAGCGCCGACACGAATGCGGGTCCGGCCGCGAGCACCCCGTACAGGTCGGCGAAGACCTCCGGCAGCCACGTGTCCCAGGCGTCGCGCCGCGCTTCGGGCATGGTCCGCAGCACCGGCCGGGTCAGCGCGCGGACCGTGCCGAGCAGCCCGAAGTCGCGTTCCACCGCGTGCCCGACCTCGTGCGCGATCACCGCCGCGTCGGGCAGGTGCACGAGCTGGTACCACGGCAGGCCGATGACCGGGATCGGCAGCTTCGTCACCACGCGGAGGAAGTCGGCCGTGTCCAGCGCGTCCGGGACCTCCTCGACCACGAACGGCGTCTCCCGCAGGTGGGTGAACGGGCTGAACTCGCCGCTCAGGTGGACCAGCGGCGCCTCGCGGTCGCTGCCGGCCGCGGCGGGCGCGTAGCAGAGCCAGGCGAACTCGTCCACGGCGGTGAGGAACGGCCGGTACCACTCCACGTACCGCAGGTTCAGCTTCGAGCGGTAGAAGTCCCACAGCCGGTGCACTTCGAGCATCCGCAACTGGAGCCGGCGGCACTCGCGCAGCACGTCGTCGCCCTGGGCCGCGAGGGCGTCCAGCTCCGCGCCGATCCGCTCCACCACGCCGCCGAGCAGCTCGGTGAGCCGGACGACCTGGGTGTGGTGCTTGCGCAGCGGACGGCCCGGTTCGGTGTCGGCGCGCCACCGGGCGAAGTCCGCGCCGATGCCCGCGAGCTTGTGCCGCAGCTCGGCGACCTTGCGGTTCACGGTGGTGACGTCCACGGCGGTCACGGTGGTCCTCCGGGGTCGGGCACGAGCCGCAGCCACGGCAGGTGCGTGTGCAGGGCGACGCCGGCGGACGGCAGCACCCGGTCCAGGCCGGTGGCGTGCCGCGCGGGTGAGCGCAGGCGGCCGGCCACGTCACCGAGCGACCGGCCGGCCGCGAGCGCGGAGATCAGGGCGTCGCACAGCTCGTAGCCGTCGTCGCCCGCCAGGCCGGTGCCCAGCACGCCCGCGCACCGCCCGAGCGCGAACAGGTCGCCCGCGAACGCGTTGCGCAGCATCAGGTACGAGATCGCGTCCTCCGAGCCCCACGGCCGGTTCACGTCGAGGACCACCAGCGGTCGGAACAGGTCGCGCGGCACGGCGGCGAGCACCCGGTTGAGCGCCGTCACCGGGATCTCCTCGGCGGTGGGCTTGGCGTTGAACGCCTCCGTCGCCCAACCACCGGCCAGGAACGTGAGCGCGACCCCGCCACCGGACTCGCGCAGCCCGCCCGCCAGGTGCACCACCGCGGGCGGCCGTCCACTCTGGACCGCACGGGCCACCGCGCCGGCGAGCCGGTCGAGCGTGGGGTTCTCGACCGACTCGACGTCGAACCCGTGGCCGCCGTACAGGCGTGCCAGGTCGACGCCCGAGTTGAGGTGGCCGCGGGCGGAGTTGATCTGCAGCGACCCGCTCGGCTGGGCCAGTACCGCCAGTGGCCGGCCGGGCCGGGCGAGGTCGCGCTGCAACCGGTGCAGCAGGTCGGCGCCGAGGTCGGCGTCCGGGGTGAGCCCTCGCTCCTGCTGGTACCGCACCAGCGCCTCGCGGGTGCGCGGGCCGAGGTCGCCGTCGGCCGCCAGCCCCGCGTCGGCCACCTCGTTGAGGCCGACCTGGACGAACCTGATCTCGTCGCGGTGGGCGACCTCCCGCGAGACCGCCCGGTAGAACGTGGCCACCGCCCGGTCCAGCACGACCAGCCGCCGCACGTCCGGCCTCAGCGCCAGTTCCCACGGCACCGGGCCCAGCCTGCGGTCCTCCACGTCGCACCTGAGGTCGAACGGGCCCGACACGTCCAGCGCCCCCAGCGCCGGGCCGGGCAGGAGCAGCGACCCGAGCCCGGCGCACGTCGCCTGCCAGTCCTCGCGCAGGCGTTCGGCGAGCGGTTCGGAGCGGGCCCGGCCGCCGCCCAGGATCGCGTCCACCACGGCGTCGTCGTGGCGCTCGGTGGCCTCCGTGTCCGGCGGGACGAACGTCCGCACGACCAGGTCGCGGTCCTCCACGGCCAGCCGCACGCGTCCGCGCGAGCTCGCCAACGTGGCGCTGGTCCGCCCTCGGGTGAACCGGGACGCGACCGCCGCGCGACGCGTGTCGCCGAGCACGGCGAAGGCGGCGCCGGCGCGGACCAGTTCCGGCTCCTGGGCGGGCTGCTCGGCGATCACGCTGCGGGCGTAGTGCAGCCGGGCGTGCCACTGGGTCTCCCGCTCGTCCGCGGCGTCGAGCAGCGGCGCCGCCCGGCGCAGCGCCGCGTCCGCCTCGGCCGGCTCGTCCAGCGCGATCAGGGCCTCCGCGCGTTCCACCAGGAAGGCCGCGCACAGCATCGGGTAGCCCTCGAACTCCCGGAGGAACGCCTCGGCGTCACCGCGCGCGGGACGTCCCAGCCGGTCCGCGGCACGCGACCACTCCCGCAGCCGGAACCACGTGCCCTCGGCCGGACGCGCCGACGTCAGCTTCCGCTCCGCCGCCGCCCGGTCGCCGGTCAGCCGGTCCACCTCCGCGGCGGTCAGGTCCAGCAGGGCGCGGTCGGTGGCGCGCGGCCGGTCCGTCGTACCCGACACCAGCCGCGCGACCTCGCGCCACGCGTCACGCGTCACGTCGTCGTGGGGGTCGGGCACGCGGCGCAGCTCGCTCAGCACCACCACCCGCGCGGACGCGGGCGTGATCTCGCGCAGCCGGGCCACCAGCTCGTCCAGCAGCCGCCGGGACCCGTCGGGCAGGTCGATCGCCAGCCCCTCCACGGCGGCACGGGCCACCAGGCACGGCGGGTGCGACCGGCGGCGCAGCTCGTGGAGCACGTCGGTGACCACGTCCAGCGCCTCGTGCGGCCGGGCGGTGAGGCCCAGCAGTTCCACCCGGGCCAGCTCGGCCCGGCACCACGCGTCGCTGCCGCGGGTGGTCAGCTCGACGGCCTCGGCCAGGTGGTGCCCGGCCAGGGTGAGGTTGCCGACCTCGCGCATGAGCAGCACCGCGGCGTGCGCGTGGCAGCGGGCGACGGCCGCGCGATCACCCTCGCGGTGCCACCGCGACCGCGCGGTCTCCAGGGCGTGCAGGGCTTTCCCGTAGTGCGCCACCATGCCCTCGGCGACCCCGATCAGCTCACGCCCGAGCGCGGCGCCGGCGGTGTCGCGGGACGCCTGCTCGGCGCGGTGGGCGAGGTCGAGTGCCCGCAACGGCTCGCGCGCGGCCACCGCGACCCTCGCGCCGGCGGCCAGGCCTTCGCAGTCGCTGTCGTGGACGGCGACCTGCCGCGCGTGGTAGGCCGCCCACCCCAGCCGGTTCACGGCCAGTCCCAGCTCGACCGCGAGCAGGCCGGTGCGGCGTTGCTGCTCGGCGTCCGACGGCCCGCCGCGCCGGGCTCCGGTCAGCTCGCGGATCGCGTCGTCCAAGCGCCCGAAGTGGCGGTACGCCCGCACGACGCGCAGCCGGATCGCCGGCTCCCACCGGTGCGAGCCGACCAGGACGGCCACCTCCGCCGCCCGCCGGTACTCGTCGGGTGCGCGCCGGTCGCCGAGCAGCATCAGCACGTCACCGAGCAGGATGCGCAGCCGCACCTCGTCCTTGGTGCCCTTCGACCGCGGCAGCGCGCGCTCCAGCTCGGCCTCGGCGGTGGCCGTGTCGCCGGACTTCAACGCGAGCGCGGCGCGCACGTACCCGAGCCGCCACTGCGGCACGACGTCCGCGCCGGGCCCTTCCGCGTCGCGCAGGACGGCGGCGAAGTTCTCCTCGGCCCGGCTCCACAACTGGTCCGCCGCCTCGACGCCGCCCACCCTGGCCAACTGCGTGAGCGCCGCGGCCAGCTCGTACCGGGCCTCCACCACGGTCTCCCGGGTCACGATCGGCGTGTGCCCGTCCCACGGCCGCGGGTGGCCGTCGGCGTCGACGTAGTCCGGTCCCAGCACTTCTTCGGCCAACGCCGCCCGTCGGTGCGCCTCGCCCAGTTCCACCTTGTCCAGCGCGGCGCGCCAGTAGGCCACGGCGGCCGGGCCCTCCAGCCGGAACCGGTGGTAGACCGCCTCCCGCGTCCACCGGTCCCACCGGTCGGGGTCGGCCTCCGCCTTGCGCTCGAAGAACGCCACCGCGTCCGCGTGCAGCCGGTCGTGGACGGCGTGCGGCCGGATCAGCCGGCGCATCGGCTCGGCCACGGCGCTCGCGAACCGCAGCGAGCCCGGTTCGCCGGTCACCGGCACCACCCACGACGTGGTGCCCGCGTACCGCGTCAGCCGCGCCCACAGCTCGTCCACGTCGAGGTCACCGGTGATCGGGAACAGCGACCCCGACGCGTCGCCGGGCACCATGTCCTCGCCCGGGTCGTCGAGTTCCAGCGCGCCGGAGGCGGCTGTGCGCAGGTGCGGTTCCACCACCTCGCGCACGAAGTCGAGGCTCAGCACCCGCGGCACCATCCCGTACCGCAGCAGCCACCGCAGCCCCGGGTCGGCGATCGGTCGCAGCACCTGGAGCACGAGCGCGGTCAGATCGGCCTGGTACTCCCGGATCTCGGCCGGGGTGATGTCGGGCCGCTGCTGCACCAGGTCGGCCAGCCGCGCGAGCACGGCCGGCTCTCCCCCGGCCTTGGCCACGATCGCGTGCCGCAGGTCGGCGCGCGTGATGCGGCGCGCGTCGGCCAGGTAGCGGTCGGCGTCCTCCGCCGTGAACGGGACGAGCCGCCGTTCCACCGCGGGCGGCAGCACCGGTCCGGTGAGCGGGTAGCGGCCGGCCAGCACGAACCGCACCGCCGGGCAGTCGTGGTGCAGCCGGAAGAGCTGCCGCAGCAGGCCGTCCAGCTCCTCGCGCGGGCGGTGCCCGTGCACCTTGTCCAACGCGTCGAGCACCATCACGGCGGGGCGGCCAGCCGTGGCCTCGTTGAGCGTCCGCACGAAGTCACGGGTCACGGCCGCACCCAGCCGGTCCCGCTCGTCGCACAGGCGCCTGCTCGCCGCTGCCGCCCGGGTCGGGTCGGCGACCTCGCGACGGGACAGCAGCCCGGTCCACGCGTACCGCTCCAGGAACTCGGTGAAGGGCGCCGCCGCCACCTGCTGGTCGAGCTGCGCCGCGGCTTCCACCAGCAGCAGCCACGGGTAGCGCGCCACGTTGACCGGGTCCAGCACGTCGAAGTCGCCCAGCGCGCACGGGATCCGCCGGGGCACCAGCACCCGTGACACCAGCCAGCGCAGCTCCGTCGTCTTCCCGCGCCCCGACGGGCCGTGCAGCACCACGACCCGCGGCCCGTCGCCCCGGATCAGCCGCTGGTAGGTCCCCTTCGTCCCGGAGGTCTCCAGGAACGTGGCCGACTGGAGGTACTCCGTCGACCACAGGCCTCTGGTGCGCAGGTACGCGGCCCGGTCGTTGCGCAACGCGATCAGCTCGGGACCGATCAGCCGCGCCCGCTCCTCCGCGCCGAGCACGTCGATCAGCTCCTGGCACAGCGCCAGGTCGTGCCGGTGGTCGGCCTTGGCGTACAGCCGGACGAACAGCTCGGCGGCGGCCCGGTGGTCGATCAGCACCAGTTGTTCGAGCAGGTCCACGGGCTTGTGCGCGACGCGGTAGTGCCGGGCCAGCCGACCGGCCAGCGAGCGCAGGTCGTCGGGCACGGCACGCGGGTCGGCCCCGTCGGGCCACCAGCCGTTCCAGCAGCGCGACCGGGCGCTGGGCCGCAGCCGGTGCGCGTCGCGCGTGCCGGGGATCCGCTCGACCTCGGGCGCGGTCACGACCGCGTCGAACGTCGGCGCGCCGTCCACCCCCGCGACGAGCACCTTGCCGTACAGCTCCCGGTCGAACGAGCGGACCGCGGCGCACCGCCGCAGCACGTCCCACCACTGGTCTGCTGGTCGCAACGACGCCAGGACGTCGTCCAGGGAGTCGCCCCTGGCGAGCCGCCGCAGCAGCTCGGCGTCGATCGGCTTCATCCCATCCGCCTCACGATGTTCTCCAGGTCGCCGAGCACGGCCGGGCTCCACTTGCCGGTGGCCACGCCCGCGCCGATGGCCTCGATCAGCTGCAGGTGCGGGCCGCGGATCGAGCGGCCGACGGCCAGCACCACGTCCTCGGCCAGCGCCGGGAACTCCTCGGCCTCGATGCGGTCCAGGTCGACCCGCGTGCCGCCGCCCCGTTCCGGCCAGTGCGTGGCGAACTGCTCGTTCGTCATCACGACGACGAGGCTGAGGTTGGGCACCTCGCCGTCGGCGACGTGCCGGATCAGGTGGTCGTACAGCTGCTGCCTGAACGCCGAGTCGAGCACGTTGCCCACGTGGTCGAAGACCAGCAGCAGCGGCTCGGGCTGCGCGGCACGGCCCAGGCAGGCCCGGAACGAGTCGAACGTCGCCGCGACGTGGTGCGAGGTGCCGCCGGTCATCCGCGGCCACCTCGCCGGCTCCGGCGTCGGCACCGGCGGGTCCGGCGGCAACCTGCCCTCGGCGAGGTGGACCACGTCGTGGTTGAACCGGTCGAACGCCGACGCCACGCCCTCCGGCAGGTCCGGCAGGTCCTCGTCCACGTCCCGGATCGTGTACAGCACCTCCAGGAAGTCGAACCGGGTCGGCCGGTCGCCGAGGAGGTCGACGGGGTTGGGCCGGTCGAAGTCGACGTACTTCACCCGCCGCCCGCGCACCGCGCACCGCCGCCGCAGCCAGTTCAGCAGCCGCGTCTTGCCCACCTGCGACTCGCCCACGACCAGCAGCAGCGGTTCGGTGGGCTCGCCCACGGCCGGGTCCACGCCCTCGAGCAGCCGGTGGCGCTCGTGGACGCGGTTGACGAACGCGCCGACCTCCTTCTCGAACTGCTGCTCGATGCGCACCGCACGCGCGCCGCTCGCGGACAGGTCCGGGAGCACGTCGTCGGGGCGCACCCGTGACGTGAGGCTCGGCAGGATCCAGTCGCGGGCGCCGTCGGACACGCCGGTGTCGGCGTACACGGCCTCGCGCGCGGTCGCCACGGCCCGGTCGACCGGCTCGTTGGCCAGCAGGCTGCGGTAGAGCGAGCCGCCGAACAGGGCCGCCGCCGTGCCGCGGATGTCGCCCTGCATGCCGACCACCGCGGCGGCACCGCTGTCGAGGAACACGTCGGTCAGCGCGACCGCGTCCGCGGTCTCCCCGGAGCGGCAGGCGTTCAGGATCGCCAGGCGCGGCGCGGGACGGCTCAGCAGGTCGCCGATGTAGGTCGGGGTGAGCAGCCACGCCTCCCGACCGGGTGGGGCGATCCGCAACGCCGGCTGGCCCGTGCTCGCCTTGCGCGTGCCGTGCCCGATGAAGTGCAGCACGTGCGGCACGACGCGCTGGTAGGCCGCCTTGAGGTCCGATTCCGTCGGCCGGGACAGGAACTCCGCCTCGATCCGGCCGGGCGCGCCACCGACCACCCGCTTGATCTCGCGGATCTCGTCGCGGGACCCGATGTCGTCGTCCGCGTCGCCGCGCACGACCAGCACCCGGATCGGCAGCGCGTCGGCGACCGGCTCGTCACCCGGCACGCGCCGGTGGACCCGCACGAACGGGAGGCCGGGCTGGATGAACAGGGCGTGCGGCGCCCTGGCCGCTTCCCACGGCAGGCGGCGCAGCCCCGGCTCCAGGCACAGGAAGGTGCGCTCGACCCCGGGCCGCGACCAGTGCTCGCGCACGTTCGGCGGCAGCAGCAGCCGACCCAGGTGCAGGCCGACGTCGGCGAAGGCCTGCGACTCCGGGCTCGCGTGGAGGAACCCGATGATCGCGTCCGGCACGGCGGCTCCGGCCTGCGCCCCGGCCACCGCGGCGGGCAGCGCGGACGCGCCGAGGTCGGCCTGGACGGTGTCCGACGCCGTCGGCTCCGGCGGCCAGACGCCGTCGTCACCGAGGTAGAGGTCCACCCGGTAATCGGCGCCTTGGCCGCCTTGCGTGATTTCGATCAACGCGTCCACATGGGTTCACCCACTCGCTTCGGACACGGCTCCCTCCCCGCGGGCCGCCTACCCCTGAAGTCGGCTGCCCTCCGGGCGGGGTTACGAGCTGTCACCCGATAGCGCTAACGCGTACGACTGTAGAGAGCAGCCGGTAGCCGGGTGCGCACGCGGCGCTGTCAGCTGTCGGCGACCCGCCGGAGACCGGACCACAGCAGGGTCTCCGCGACCGCGACGACGTGCTCGCGCGGCACGTCCCGGTGCTCGAACCACCACGCGGCGAGCCCGTTGTTCACGGCTTTGACGCCCTCGGCGAGCATCGCGGCGGCGTGGTCGCGGTGAACGCCGTCGACCAGCGGCGCGTCCGGGCGCACGGAGGCGATCAGAGCGGCGATCGCCTCGCCGGCGGCGCCGTGCACCTCGCGGTGCGCGGCGGCGATCTCCGGATCGGCGGGCGGGTCCCGGAAGACCACGCGCCAGAGGAACGGGTCGGCCTCCACGAACCGGTAGAACGCGTCCACGTTGTGGCGCAGCAGGTCCGCCGGGGACGCGTTCGGATCGGGCCGCACCGACCGGTCGAGCAACGCCTGACCGTGCTGCCGCAGCAGTTCGAGGTAGAGCTCGCGCTTGGCGCCGAAGTGGTCGTACACGACGGACGCGACGACGCCCGCCTGCGCGGCGATCTGCTGCACGGACGCGCCCTCGTACCCGTGCTCGGCGAACATCCGCGCAGCCGCCTTCAGCACCAGCTCACGGCGTTGCACCGCACTCAACCGCCGTCGACCTGCGACGTCGCGCCGAACCACCATTCGGTTAGCATAGCGCGCAGCTACCGAATCCCGATTCGGTCGGAAGGGAGGGTGCGATGCGGGTTCTCGTCGCGGGAGCGAACGGTGCGATCGGGCGTGCGGTGGTGGCCGAACTGGTCCGAGGCGGGCACGAGGCCGTCGGGCTGGTACGCGGTCCGGCCGGCGCGGAAGTCGTGCGGGGTCTCGGCGCGCGAGCGGTCGTGGGCGACGTGCTGGACCGCGACGGGCTGCTGCGCGCGCTGGACGGCCTGACCGCCGACGCGGTGGTGCACGAGGCGACCGCTTTGAAGAAGGCGCCCACGCGCTACGGGGGCGGCGGGATCACCGCGACCAACCGGCTGCGCACCACCGGGACGGCGCACCTGCTCGACGCGGCCCGGCTGCTGGGCGCGCGCAGGTTCGTGGTCCAGTCGATGGTGTTCGGCTACGGGTTCGTGGACCACGGGCCGGACCCGGTCACCGAGGAGCGGCCGTTCGGGGTCCCCCGCGGGGCGAAGTCCGATGCCGCCACGGCCGCGTTCGCGGCCGCCGAGGCGCAGGCGTTGGCGGCCGGCGGCATCGCGCTGCGGTACGGGTTCGTCTACGGGCCGGGCCCGGCGTCCGACCGGATCGTGGCGTTGCTGCGGCGGCGGGCGTTCCCGGTGCCGCGCGGCGGTGGCGGGACCATGGGCTGGCTGTACGTGGACGATGCGGCGACGGCGACCCGGGCGGCGGTGGAACGCGGACGTGCCGGGGAGACCTACAACGTCGTGGACGACGAGCCGGCGCGGTGGGGCGAGGTGTTCGACGCGATGGCCGACGCCGTGGGCGCCCACCGCCCGCCACGCGTGCCCGTCGCCCTGCTCCGGTTGCCCGCACCGTTCCTGGCCGACCAGATGGCCGGCACCAGCATGCGGGTGTCCAACGCCAAGGCCCGGGACGAGTTGGGCTGGCGGCCGTCCGCGCCGACCTTCCGGCACGGCGTGGACGCCATGGCGCGGGTCAGCTCTGGCCGACCAGCAGGATCGAGCCCAACACGACGAAGCTGACGAAGAACGTCGGCAGCGACGCCAGCACCAGCCACCCGAACGCCAACCGCTTGTGCCGGAAGAAGCGGTGGACCAGCCACGCCGAGATCAGGCAGATGGGGATCATCCGGCCGACGAAGTACCCGAGCCCGTACCCGGACACGGCCCCGTCCTGGGTCACGACCATCAGCACCAGCGCCACGCCGACCCAGACCAGTGACGCGAGCACCGTCCGGCCGAACGTCGTGCCAGGCCGAGGTGCTTCCGGAGCGGGGTGGTGGGGACCTCCGGGTGGGGACGCGGCGCCCGGCTCTTGCGGCGGCGTCGCAAAAGCGGCGTTCCGGTCGAACTCCATGCTCCACCCCGAGGTGCGATCCGACTGGTCGTGCCGTGGGCGAGCGGGCATGACCGGCGCGGACGGCGGCGGCAACCCTACCTCGCCGCCGGGGCCGGGTTGCCGGCATCGCGTCGTGCGACCATGCGTTCACCGCGGGTGAAAATACGGGGGTCGGGTTGGAGAAACGCGCTCAGTCCGCCAACCAGGTCGGCGGCGACGTGCACGGGGCCGCCGTGCTGGCGGGCACGATCCACGGCGACGTGCACATCACCGTGACCGGCGCTGAAGGCGCGCCGGAAGCACCGCCCCAGGACGAGTCGGCGTTACCGGACCTGCCCGCGCCGGTCCGGTTCCTGCTGCGGGCACAGGTCGACACCGCCCGGGAGATGCCCTACCGGTTGCCCGGCCCGCGCCGGTCGGCGCTCGTGACGGTGCACGTGCGCCAGGACCTCGGCAGCGGCACGGACGAACTCGCGGCGGACCCGCCGCGGCCGGTGCCCATGGTGGACGGCCGCGGGCAGGTGGTGGAGCCGCCGAGCCCCCCGATCACGCGGTTGGCCGTGCGCGCGCCCACCCGGACGGTCTGGGAGGCGTTGGACCGCGACGACCACGTCGTGATCACCGGCGGCCCCGGCCAGGGCAAGTCCACACTGTCGCTGCGGCTCGCGGCCGACATCGCCGAGCGCCGGCTCTCCGACGACGGCGAACCGACGTCGGCCGAACGAGTGATGCCGTTGCGCCTGACGGCCCGGGAGCTGGCCGGGCGGCTCAGCCGACCGTTCCCCGAGGCGGTCGCGGACAGCGCGAGCGCGGAGTACGGCGCGCTGCTGGCCTCTCCCCTGGACCCGCGCGCCCTGGAAGGTCGGATCGCGGGCTGCCGCTGGCTGCTGCTGGTGGACGGCCTGGACGAGGTCGCCGACACCACCGAGCGGGACCGCCTGGTCACCGTGCTGGCCGCGTGGGCCGCCGAACCCTCGTCGCCCTACCGGGTCGTGGTCACCACCCGGCCGATCGAGGGCGCGGCCCTGGCCCCGCTGCAACGCATCGGCGCCGCCCGCTACGAGCTGCAACCGTTCGACGAACGCGCGCTGCGGCAGTTCGCCCGCAACTGGTTCGGCGACGCGGACCGCGCGTACCGGTTCGTGCGCCAGCTCCGCGCCGCCCACCTGGACGAGCTGGCCCGCGTGCCGCTGCTGGCCACCATCGCCGCGATCATCTTCGAGCAGCCGGGCAACCGCCCGTTGCCGGACAACCAGTACGAGCTGTACGAGGCGTACCTGAAGCACCTGCGCACCGCGCACACGTCCGAACCCGGCCCGTTCGACCCGGTGCGCGACGAGCTGCTGGAACACCTGGGCCGCGTGCGGCTGGAGGCCGACACCTCCCTCGTCGTCGCCGCGCACGAGTGGGCCGTGCGCCACGTCCCCGACCTCGCCGGCGCCTGGCAGGACGACCTGATCGCCTACCTCGCCGCCGTCGGCCCGCTCAGCCGGCGCGGTGACGACCTGCGGTTCCTGCACCACAGCTTCGCCGAACACCTCGCCGCCACCGCCAAGGCACGCCTGCTGCCGGAACGCTTCGACCCCGCGCACGCCGACTTCGCGGCCCTCCTGCACGCCGCCCGCGCCGAGGACCGGGGACGCCACGCCAGGGCGGTGCTGCTGCACCACACCCGCCTGCACCCCACCGAAGCCGAGCGCCTGCTCGAACACCTGCACTCGGGCGGCTCCGACCAGCACCTGCTGGCCGCCCGCCTGCTCGCCCGCCACCTGCCCGCGGGCCCCGCCGCGGTCGACACCTTCCTGACCACCGTGCGGGCGTGGGCGATGACCACCCAACACCCCGCGACGAAGATCCTGTCGCAGACCAGCCGCGCCTCCCACCACCCCGGCACGGCGTCCTGGCTGGTCGACCTGATGGGCTCCGAGGACGCGCCGTGGCGGTCCCGGGTCGAGGCGGCCGCGGCTCTGGGGACCAGGCTGCGAGGCGCGGAGTCGACCGACGCCGCCCGGCTGCTGCGCCGGGTCGTGGACGACTCGGCGATCCCGGTGGAGCACCGGTTGGCGGCGGCCGAGGCGCTGACCGAGTGCGGCCCGGACGGGCACCGCGCCTCCGAACAGGGCTTGCGGGCCATCCTCTCCTCCCCGAGCGCCACGGCCGAGCAACTGCGAAGCGCCGCCGTCGTGCTGGCCACGTTCGACGGCGAGTCGCGCGAGCACGCCGTCACCGCGCTGGCGACCGTGCTGGACGACCCGGACGCGCCCGACCACGCGCGGGTCCACGCCGCGACCGGGTTGGTCGAGATCGACGTGGAGCACCACGAGCGCGGCGCCGAGGTCTTCCGCGAGGTCCTGCGCACCCGGACCGACTTCAGCGCGGGGCTGCGTGACGCGGCGGTCGGCCTCGCGGCGCTGGGCCCGCACCACTCGAACGAGGCCGTCGCCGCCCTGACCCGGCTGATCGGCGACTGGCGCCTGTCCCTCACCGACCGCGTCTCCGCCGCCGAAGCGCTCGCCGAACTGGGACCGCAACACCGCATGACGGCCCTGGACCACCTGGTGGCCTTGAGCACGGCGTTCGGCGTGGATGCGTACACGAAGTCACGCATCGCCCGTTCGCTCGCCGACATGGGGGCCCACCACCAGGCGTCGGACCTCCTGCACGCGGTCCTGCGCGACTGGACCACCGACGCCAACGGCCGGTTGTGGGCCGCGCAGGCGCTGGCCGACCTGGGCCCGGGCCACCAGGATGAGGCCGCCGACGCGCTGCTCGCCGTGACCACCGACCCGACGACCTCGACCTACGACGTCTCGGCGGCGTTGACCGGCCTGGCGGCCCTGGGCGAGCCTCACCGGGCGCTGGCGGTGGCGTCCCTGCGCGCGACGCTCGCCGACCGCTCCGCCGACTTCTCGTTGCGCACCCAGGCCGGCTCGCAGTTGATCGGGCTGGGCCCGGAATTCCACGAGGAGGTGGCCCGCCACCTGTCGGAGATCGCGGAGCGGGCAGCGAACCCCGACGCGCGGATGACGGCCTGGCGTGCGCTGCGGCGTCTCGGCACCGCGTTCCAGGAGCGGGCATCCGCCGCGGTGCTGTCACTGGCCGCACCGGATCAGGCGGAGCTCTGGGCCTCGTACGGCGATTATCCGGTGTTCACCCATCTCGACACCACCGACCAGGACGCACTCGCCGCAGCGATGACAGCGGTGTTGCGGGACCCCGCCTGGGACGGCCGGGCACGGCTCAGCGCCGCCGCCGTCCTGATCACGCTCGGCCGTCGCTTCCACCGCCGGGTCGTCGACGAGGTCGTGCGCCAGATCGAGGCACGGGTCGTGCCGGACGCGTGGTTGCCGAGGTTGGTCCGGGACGTCGGCAAACTCGGCACCGGGTTGCGCGCGGAGGTGGTCGCCGTCCTGCGTGACCTGGCGAACGACCCCCATGCGAACGCCACCACCGTCTGCCAGGTCGCTGCCGCTGCGGAGAGGTTGGACCACTGGTCGGACCCGGTGGTAGTGGCCGCCTTGCGGCGCGTCGTCGACGACGACCTGCTGCCCGTGTCGGACCGCGGCAGAGCCGCGGTGGCACTTGCCCGCGCCACACCGGACGCGATCGACACCGCGGTCGCCGTCGTGATGAGCGACAACACCGACACCGAGGTGCCCGCGTGGAAGTCACGGGTGCGTGCGCTGGCCGAGCTCGGCGCGGATCTCGTGCCCTCGCTTCGCGCTTGCCTGGCCGACGAGGATTCCGATTGCCGCAAGCGGCTCATCGCGGCCGAAGTGCTGGTCGAACTGCGCCCCGACCTCCGTGACGAGGCCGTCTCCGAGTTCCGCGAACAAGCCGCCGACGAGCGGTTGGAGTTCACGTGGCGCACGGACGCGGTGATGTGCCTCGCCGAACACGACCCGACCACGCTGGAGGAGGCAGTCGCCTTCCACGCCCGAGTGCTCGACGACGAATCCCGGCCGGTGCGCGACCGGGCCGAGGCGGCCTGCCAGCTCGTGGTCCTCGACCCGGCGAGGGCCGGGACCGCGATCGCCGCCCTGCGGCGGTTCGCCACCAGCTCGGAGTTCACCGCCAAGCAGAACGCCGTGGCGGCGGACTGGCTCGCGTACCGGCTTCGTCGCCACCCCACCCGGGAGTTCGAGCGGCTGGTGCTGGCGATCAGCCGTGACCCCGCGGCCGGCCCGGAGGAGCGCGGCTGGTTGATCCCGCGCCTCAGCGGTGCGAGCCGGGTCGAAGCCGAACACGACCTCCTGGTCGACCACACGGCGTCCGCGGCGCTGCGCGCGGGTGACATCACGGAGTGGCATGACCCCGCCGTCGCGGCGGAGGCCGCGACGGTGCTCCGCGACCTCGTCGTCGCACCGGAGATGATGACGACGGATCGGATCAAAGCCGCGGTGGAGCTCGGTCGGCTCGCACCGCGGCTGCGGCCTGAAGCGGCCCTCGCGCTCGAACAGTGGACCCGGGACCCGGAGCCGACCGACAACGTCCGCGCGGCCCTCGCCGGCGTCGGAGGGGCAACCCGAGAGAGGCTGTTGGCAGACGACGACGCGGTGGCCCGTGACGGCACGCAGTCGTGGCGCGCGCGCAGGTCCGCGGCCCGTCGGATCTTCGCGCTGACCGGTGACACGCCCGAACGGCTGGTTCCGCTGCTCCAGGACTTGGCGGAGGGCGGTCGGCTGTCCGATTCCGATCGCGTGCAGGTGTTCCAACTACTGCGGAAGTCTGGCGGCCTGCGACGGTTGCGGGCCGTGCGGGACGACGAGCGGACGTCGGCCGCGATCCGGTGGCAGGCCGTGTCACCGCTGCGCGACCGCTCCCCGGACGACCGCGCCGCCGGTCTTCGCGTCCTGCACGGCATCGCCACCGATCCCACCTGCCGACCCACCTTGCGCTGGCAGGTGGCCGACGACCTCATGCGGTTCGGCGACCGGGGTCGCGAAGTGGGAGCGGCCTGCCTCTGGGCGATCGCCGTGGACGAGGCGTTGCCGATACTCCCGCGCGTCGACGCGGCCCGGAAGCTCGGCTCGGCACGACCCGACCTGCGCGTCCAGGTCGTGCCGCTGTTGAGGGGGTTCCACACCACCGAGAACCCGTTGGCCCGCATCCAGGTGTTCGAGGCCATCGGCCAGTTCGAGTCGACCGAGGGCGCGATCGGCCTGCGAGACATGGCACGTGACCGCACCCACGGCCCAGGTGTCCGCCTGCGTGCCGCTTCGGCTGCCGCGGGCCTGCGTCGAGACCACCGCGAAGCCGCCGCCGTGGTCGCCCGGGAGGTCGCCCACGACCCGGCGGTCCCCCGTCACGTGCGGGTCAAGGCGGCGCGAGCGCTGGCGCGGTGGAGCGAGCTGTGCCGTCCCGAAGCGCGGGCACTGCTGCTCGAACTCGGCGTCGGTGGAAATGCGGTCGCCGGGGACGCTTCGAGCTGACACCGTCACACGGGGGGTGCCGACCATGACCGAACCGCACGCGAGCGGGATGCTGGATGTCGGGGACGGCAACCAGGTGTACTGGGAGACCTGGGGCAATCCGCGCGGCAAGCCGCTGGTGGTGCTGCACGGCGGCCCCGGGCAGGGCTGCAACGAGCGGATGCGCGCGGCCTACGACGCGCAGGCTTACCGCGTCGTGCTCTACGACCAGCGCGGCTGCGGGCGCAGCACGCCCAGCGCCGCCGATCCCTCCACCGACATGCGCGTCAACACCACCGCGCACCTGGTCGCGGACCTGGAGCTGCTGCGCGAGCACCTGGGTATCGACCGGTGGCTGCTGCGCGGCGGGTCCTGGGGTTGCACGCTGGCGCTGGCCTACGCGCTGCGGTACCCGGATCGGGTGTCCGAGATCGTCCTCTCGGCGATCTCCACGACCCGTCGCCGCGAAATCGACTGGCTCTACGGCGGCGTGTCGCGCTTCTTCCCGGAAGAGCACGAGCGGTTCGTGGCAGCCGTCGGCGGAGCCGAAGACGTGGTCGCCGCCTACGACCGGCTGCTGGGGCGCCCGGATCGGGACGTGCGCGTGCGAGCGGCGACGGCGTGGGCGCGGTGGGAGGACACCGTCCTGTCGCTGGAACCCTCGGTCCGGCCGAGCTCCTTCAGCGGACCGGTCGACGACCGCCTGCTGGCCATGGTGCGGATCTGCGCGCACTACTACGCCCACTACGGGTGGCTCGCCGATGGCGAGCTGATCCGGGGCGCGAGCCGGTTGGCCGGCATTCCCGGCGTCCTGGTGCACGGCAGGCTCGACCTGAGCTGCCCGGTGGAGACCGCCCGTGCACTGGCCGACGCCTGGCCCGGCGCGGACCTGTTCGTCTGCGACCGGTCCGGGCACCGAGGCAGCCCCGCCAAGGCCGAGTACGTCCGCGCCGCCCTGGCCCGGTTCGCCGACCGACGCTGACCAGTGCTACGAGCACGTCTCATGTGACCGCTTCCGGAGTCGATCATCCAGTCGGTGAACCGGTGATGCGCGGTGGGGACGGTGGCCCCGAACGACGGGGCAGGTACCGCCAGGCACAACCGGTGGTCAGCAGGTAGACGATCGCGGTGGACACCACACGGTCGTCCGCCGGTGTCGTGTCTCTGCCCTGCGGAAGTGGATCAAACTCCGCCATCAACCGTAACGCCGACCACATCGAGAACCTGCCGGTGCTCCGAGCCCGTCGTCAGGGTAGGGAGTCAGGAAGGAACGCGATGCAGGCAGCGCTGGTACGGGAGTACGTCGACTACGTGCGGGCCAATCTGACGTGGCTCCGCCAGTCCGCGTACCGGCTGTGCGGTGACCCGCACCGTGGCGACGACCTCGTTCAGCAGGCGATCACCAAGCTCTACGTGAACTGGCGGCGGGCGCGGGCGGCCGACAACACCGACGCCTACGTCCAGCGGATCCTGGTTCGGGTGTTCCTCGATGAGCGCAGGCTTCGCTGGGCAGGGGTGTCGTTGTTCGCCTCCGCGCCGGAGGTCGCGGTCGAGCCGGACGGGCGGGCCGAGGACCGGGCCACGCTCCGTGCCGCGCTGGACCGGGTGCCGCGCCGGTTGTGCGAGGTGCTGGTGCTGCGATTCCTGTTCGACATGTCGGTCGACGACGTCGCTCGGGCGCTCGGTTGCAGCCCGGGCACGGTCAAGAGCCAGACCGCCCGCGGGCTGGCGACGATGCGGCGGCTGCTCGACGATCGCCCGCTGCCCACTGCGCCGAAGGAGGCCTGATCATGGAACGACTGTTCGAACCGCTGCGCGACGAGCACCCGCTCCCACCGTCCAGGGTGGACATAGACCGGGCAGTCCGGGTTGGGCGGCGGCGGGTCCGGGCGCGGTGGGGTGGTGCGGGTGCGTTCGTGGTCGTCGTGGCGTTCCTGGTGCCCGTCCTCGGGTTGCCGGGCGGTGCCCGTTCGCCCGTTGAGCCGGGGCTCGGCGGCTATGTCGGGGACTTCGACCCGATGCGGCGGGTTGTCGCTGTCGCCGACGTGCCCGGAGTGACTCCCGAGTCCTACACCACCGCGCGGCGCTGGCAGCAGATCGGCCTGAAGGTCGGGGAGAGCGGGTTCGGGTCGGTGACCGTGTACGCCCGGGGCCGGCAGGCCACTGGCAGCCGGGGTTTCATGCGGCCGGAGACCGGCACACCGGCCGAGCCGATCGGCGGCCGGCCCGCCTTCTGGGTCAGCCGGGGGGCCGACGACCTGCTTGCCTGGGAGTGGACCGGCGGGGCATGGGCGTTCGTCACCCACCAGGACCCCGCCAACGGCGGAGAGGCGGATCGGGACACCATGCGCCGGATCGCCTCGGCCGTGCGGGTCGGCGGCGACGACAGCGTCGGCGAGCCGGTGACCCTGCCGTTCACGCTCCCGCTTCCCGAGCCGTACCAGATGGTCGGCACCACCACCCGACTCCGGCCGCCGGGCGACCCGTTCGTCCGGACCGGGGTCCTCCTCGCCACCGGGGACCCCACCGATCCGGACATCGCGCGCTCCGGCCTTTCGGTGGCCGTCGAGAACGGCGACAAGATGGCGCGGCAGAACGGTGCGAACCAGACGGTGGACGGCAGACCGGCGATGGTCCACGAGGGCGAAGCGATCATCTTCGCGGTCGCTGACGGGTTCGCCGTCGACGTCCAGGGAACCGATGACACCGCCGCTCTGCTGCGCGTCGCCAGGACCGTGCGGTTGGTGCCGGCGCCGAGCGACAAATCGACCTGGACCTCCCGGCCACTCACCTGAGCCGAAAGGCGAAATCCTTGTAACGGAAAGGCCGTGGTCGGCGAGAGCTGGAAACGCTCGGCGGCCAGCCGCAGCGGCCACGTGAGGCACGCTCTACGTGATCTCGATGTTGGCCATCATGCCCATGTCCTCGTGCTCGGCGTTGTGGCAGTGGAACAGGTAGCGGCCCCGGTAGCCGTCGAACCGGGTGATGATCTCGGCCGCTTCGCCCGGCCGCAGCGAGAGGGTGTCCTTGAGCCCGGCGTCGTGCGGCAGCGGAGGACGGCCGCCGCGCGTCAGCACCCGGAAGCCGACCAGGTGCAGGTGCACGGGGTGGTGGACGTCCGCGACCAGCCGCCACACCTCGACGTCGCCGAGACCGGTCGTGACGTCGGTCCGGGCCGGGTCGAACGGGAGGCCGCCGACCAGCCACCCGTGACCGCCGTGCATCCGGCCCGCGCGGAACGAGAAGTCGCGCACGCGCACGGCGTCCGTCCGCCGCCAGGTGGGCAGGTCGGTCGAGAGCGTGCGCGGGACGCGGCTGTCGTCGGTGGCTCGGCGGGCGACGCGGAAGGCCATCACGTCGCGGGTGCGGCCGGAGCCGAGGCGGTTGACGAGGGTGACGCGGCTGCCGACCGGGACGGGGGCGAAGTCCACGACCACGTCGTAGCGCTCGGCCGGCGCGATCGGCAGCACCCGGTGGGTGACCGGCTCGGCGAGCAGTCCCTGGTCGGCCCCGACCTGGACGAGGTCGAGCCGCCGACCGTCCTCGGTGACCGCTTCCAGCTCGTAGTGCCGGGCGTTGGAGGCGTTGAGCAAGCGCAGCCGGTGGCGTGCCGCGTCGACCTCGTGCACGGGCCACGGCGCGCCGTTGACCAGGATCACGTCCCCGAGCACTCCGGCGAGGTACGGCTCCCGCACGCCGGGCCGGTCGGGCAGGGCGGGGTAGGCGAGGCCTCCGTCGGCGTCGAACGCCCGGTCGGCGATCATCAGCGGCACCTCGCGTGACCCCGCGGGCAGCCCCAGCGCGTCCTCGGCGTCGTCGCGGACGACGTGCAGCCCGGCCAGTCCGCGCCAGATCGCCGGGGCGGTGAAGTCCATCCGGTGGTCGTGGTACCACAGCATCGTCGGCCGCTGGTCCAGCGGGAACGCGTAGTCGCGCGTCACCTCGCTCACCACGGCGCGCGGGTCGTGCATCCCGTGCCCGGCGTGGTGCCTGCCCGCGGGCAGGACGAGGTCGGTCGGGTACCCGTCGGAGTCGGCCGGGGTGCGGCCACCGTGCAGGTGCACGACGGTCGGCACGGGCAGTTCGTTGCGGTGCGTCACGGTGACCGGCCGGCCGCGGCGCGACTCGATCGTCGGCCCGGGGAAGGTGCCGCCGTAGGTCCACAGCGGCGTCCTCACACCGGGCAGGATCTCCGCGACCGCCTCGCGCTGGGTGATCTCGTACCGGTCGACGCCGACCGGCCGCAGCACGGCCGGGATCGGCAGCGGCACCTGGAACGGCGGCGGCAGCGGTATCGCGCTGCGCAGCTCGGTGCCCGTGAACGACGGCCGGCGGGCCAGCGCGGCGGCCGTCGACAGCCCGGTGACCGCCACGAGCCCCAGCGCGCCGCCGATGCCCAGCACCCGTCGCCTGCTCAAGCCACCCTCAGGCATCACGGGCCTCCTGGTGCGCACGGTCCAGCAGCGGCCCGCACCAGACGGCGATGAACTGCACGACGAGCGCGGCCACGGTCATCACGCCCAGCGGGACGTGCAGCCACAGCGCGCCGTCCAGCCCGGCGAAGTACTGCACGGTCTCGGCCGCCACCACCGCCGCGGTGGCCACCGACGGTCTGGCCCGACGCAGCCGGACCCACCCCACGACCGCCACGAGCAGCTGCACGTAGCCGATCGAGGTCACCACGTCCGCGCCGACCGCGTGCCACCGCAAGCCGTCGAAGTCACCGGTCAGGTACACCCCGGCGAACACCGGCTGACCGACGATCGCGACCACGTGCGCGCTGACGACGAACCGGAAGACCCGCGCCTGCACGGCCGCGGACCCCACACTTCTCGTGACCATCCCCCGCTCCCCTCTGTCTGCGAACATCCCAAAGTTATGACAGCGCAGTTATGGTGTCTAAGATCGATATTGCTATGACGTTATGACGTCGGAGGCATGGTGGAGCTGAACTCGCTCAGTTCCTGGTCGTGGCACGGCTGGAGCACCTCAGCCGTGCTGCGGACGAGCTCCGCGTCGGCCGAGCTGTCGCCCGACGCCCCGGCATCGCGGACAATCCGACCGGACGACGGCGTGACGAGGGGTGATGCGGTGAAGACCCGAACGACCGCCGCGATCGCCGTCTGCTTCGCCGCCGCTCTCGCGGCGAGCCTGCTGGTGCTCCGGCGGTCCGACGCGCCACCGCCCACCGACGCCACGCCGGCGGCCGAACCGGACGTGCGGGTCGGCGTCGAGGTCAGTGGTCGTGACGCCGCGAAGGGGTGGTTCCTGATGGCGTCGGAGGAGGTCGCCCGGCGGACACCGCCCGACGACGTCGTGGACTGCCGCGGCCTGCACGCCTGGGCGCTGCGGGAAGGCGCGCTGCCCGTCGGCGCGGCCGGGCACACCATCACGTTCTCGGCGGACCACCCCACCGCGGTCGAGAGCACCTACGTGCGGGTCGTCGCGGATCCGACACCCTACCCGGCCGGCGGCGGCGCACCCGTCGTCCGGCTGCTGTGCCTGCCCGAACCCGGCGCCACGCCCGTCTTCCCCGCGCCCGAGGACGTCGACTTCCGGGTGAACGGCGACTCCCGGCCGGTGACGTTCGACCAGCGGCACGAGGTGTCCCCCGGCCACGACGCGGGGTTCGACGTCGTGGTCGACCTGACCGGCACGACCGGGCCGTTCGCGTACCGGGTCGAGGTCGGCATCGCGGAGGGCGGCGAGTTCCGCATGGTGCCGGTGAACGGCGGCGACGACGTGTTCTTCGCGACCGAGGACGGCGGCGGGATGGGCTACTGGCCCGCGACGACCACGTGGACGATGAAGCCGACCCGCACCCGGACCCACTGCCCCGCCGTGTCGAACCCGAGCCCGGACCAGCAGGTCCAGTGCACGGGCTAACACGACCTCGGCGTGCGACGACTAGGTGCACTGGGCGCGCATCCCGTGCGGCAGCCCGCCACACCTCGGGAGGCACACCATGGCACTGTCGCCGAAGTACTCCGTCTACCACTCCGCGGTCCTCGACGTCGACGCCGACGAGGTGTGGGCGAAGGTGCGGGACATGATGGTGCTGCTCGACGTCGTGTTCGGCGAGGGCATCGAGAACGCGCACTGGACCCACGGCGGCTCGGCGAAGAAGGTGCCGTCCACGTTCGAGTTCACCCTCCTGCCCCACCACGACCTGGCCCGCGAGGAGGTCGTCGGCCGATCGGAGACCGACCGGTCGCTCACCTACCGCTCGGTCGAGCAGGTGCTGTTCATCGTGGACTACGTGGCCACCTACCGGGTCCGGCCGGTGACGAACGAGCCCGGCCGCAGCTTCATCGACTGGGAGCGCGAGTTCCGGCTGGTCCCGGGCGCACCGGCCGGGTTCCTGGGCAACCTCGAAGCCCTCTTCGACCAGGAGATCGCGAGCGTGAAGGCGCACTTCGCGTCCTGACGCCGGGTGACAGGCCGGCCCGGTCGCGCGACAATCGGCGCTCGCTGGTCCGGCGCGAGGGGGACGACGTGGTGGAGTTCGACGCGGAGGTCCGGGCCCGGCTGGAAGCGCCGACCTTCTGGCACCTGGCCACGCTGAACGCGGACGGCTCGCCGCAGGTGACGCCGATGTGGGTCGACCTCGAAGGCGACCACGTCGTGTTCAACACCGCGGTCGGCCGGGTCAAGGAGGAGAACCTGCGCCGCGACCCCCGGCTCTCGCTGTCGTGCGTGAGCACCGACAACCCGTACGACCGGGTGGAGATCCGGGGACGCGCGGTCCGGTTCGTGGTGGGCGAGGAGGCCGAGCGCGGCATGGACCGGCTGGCGCGCAAGTACGTCGGGACCGAGCGCTTCGAGTGGCGGATCCCCGGCGAGCGGCGGGTCATGGTGCTGGTCGAGCCCACCAGCGTGCGGCACGTCGTCGGCGTCGAGCCGTTCCGCCGGGGCATTCTGCCGGCGAGCTGAACGGCGGGACGGTCCGTCACGCCTTTCGCGGCTCGCGCTAGCCTTCCGGGTGATCCACACGCCGTTTCCGTGGGAGAGATGGACACCCTCAGTGACCTACGCAGCCGAGATCAGTCGCGCCAACCCGTCCTGCTTCGTGTTCCTGGTCGACCAGTCGGCGTCGATGAACGACCCGATCGGCGGAGGGAAGCAGCGCAAGGCGGACGTGGTCTCCGACGCCCTCAACCGGCTGCTCGCGGAGCTCAGCGTGAAGTGCGCCAAGGAGGAAGGCGTCCGCGACTACTTCCACGTCGCCGTCCTCGGCTACGGCCACGGGGTCGGCTCGGCGTTCACCGGGCCGCTCAGGGGCCGTGACCTCGTGCCGCTGAGCCAGGTCGCGGAGCAGCCCGCGCGGGTGGAGAAGCGGGCCAGGAAGGTCCCGGACGGCGCGGGCGGGCTGGTGGAGACGACGACCCGCTTCCCGGTCTGGGTCGACCCTGTCGCGCACGGCGCCACGCCGATGTGCCGGGCGCTGGCCGCGGCCGAGTCGCTGGTGTCGGACTGGGTGTCGCGGCACCCGGACGGCTTCCCGCCGATCGTGCTCAACCTGACCGACGGCGAGTCCACCGACGGCGACCCGGCCGGTGCGGCGTGGGCCGTCCAGACGCACGTGACCGCCGACGGCGCAGCACTGCTGTTCAACCTGCACGTCTCCGCCACCAACACGGCGCCGGTGACGTTCCCGGACACCGACGTGGCGCTCCCGGACGCCTACGCGCGCACCCTGTTCGGCATGTCCAGCCTGCTGCCGCCGCACATGCGCTTCTACGCGTTGCAGCAGGGCCTGCCGGTCGAGGACCTGGCGCGCGGGTTCGTCTACAACGCCGACGTCATCTCGCTCGTGCAGTTCCTGGACATCGGGACCCGTGCCACGGACCTGCGCTGAGCAGCGGCATGGACACCGCTGCCCTCCGCGTGCCCAAGCAGGGCCACACGCACCGCGAGTGCGAGGACGCCGCCCACGTCGCGCGGTCCAGTGACGGAACCGTGCTCGCGGCCGTGGCCGACGGCGCGTCGGAGAGCCTGCTCGCGGGCGAGTGGGCGGACCTGCTGGTGAGGACCGTCAGCGACGCCGCGCGGGACGACGGCCGCGTGCCGCGGGACGTCGACCGCTTCGCGTCGGCCCTGGTGCGTGCCGGGGAGGCGTGGCGCGAGTGGCTGACCGGCTACGTGGCCGAGCGCGAGGCCGACGGCCGCCCGATCGCCTGGTACGAGCAGCCCAAGCTGGACCGCGGGCCGCACGCCGCGGTGCTCGCCGCGCGGTTCGACCCGGGTCCGTCCGGGACGACCCGGTGGGCCGTCGCCGCGTTGGGTGACAGCTGCCTGTTCCACACCCGCGGCGACCGGCTGCTGCGCGCGTTCCCGATCTCGTCGGCGGAGGCGTTCGACAACTCGCCGGGGCTGGTGAACGCGTTCGACCGGGACCACGCGCTGCTGGCGCGGCACGTGCGGGCCGTGTCCGGCGTCGCGGAGCCAGGCGACGGGTTCTTCCTCTGCACGGACGCGCTCGCGGCGTGGTTCCTGCGTGCGGCGGACCGTGGTGACCGGCCGTGGGACGTCCTGGGGGAATTCACGCGCTCCGGTGATCTCGACGGGTTCACGGCCTGGTTGGCGGCCGCTCGGGCGGAGGGGTTGATGCGCGATGACGATGTCACCGTCGTCCACGTCGACCTCGGGTGACGGGCCAACTCGACCGTTACCGTCCGGCGCGGCCTACGTCGAGGCGTTGCAGGACACCGCGCTGTGCTTCCGCGGCACCGACCTCGCCGGCGCCGAGGTCCGGGTCGACGCGTTGGGCCGCCCGCGCGCGATCTCGGGCAACTTCGCCAGTGTGTTCTCCGTGACGGTCGCCGACGGCACCCGTCACGCGATCAAGTGCTTCACCCGCGAGGCGCCGGAGCAGGCCGTCCGCTACCGCGCCGTCGGCGAGCACCTGGCGCGCCTGGACGACGACTGGACCGTCGGCTTCGACTACCTCGACCGCGGCATCCTCGTGGAGGGCGTCTGGCACCCCGTGCTGCGGATGGAGTGGGTGGAGGCGGTCAACCTGCTGCGCTGGCTCGACCGGCACGCCGACGACCCGCCCGCCGTCTTCCGGCTCGCCGAGCGGTTCGCGCGCCTGGTCGGCCGGCTCGCCGCGGCGGGTGTGGGGCACGGCGACCTCCAGCACGGCAACCTCCTGGTCACCGATGACGGCACGATCAAGCTGGTCGACTACGACGGCACGTACGTGCCCGCGCTGGCCGGGCTGCCCGCGGTCGAGACCGGGCACCGCAACTACCAGTCCCCCGAGCGCGCCGCCGCCCGCTTCGGCCCTGAGGTCGACCGGTTCTCGTCGTGGGTGATCTACCTGTCGCTGGTGGCGGTGGCGACCGATCCCGCGCTGTGGCGGCAGTTGCGCGAGGAGGACGCCGAGCACCTGGTGCTCGCCGAGTCCGACTTCGCCGACCCGGCGGGCTCGTTCCGGCTGGCCACCCTGACCGGTCACCCCGACGCGCGGCTGCGCGGGCTCGCCGAGCGCTTCCAGCAGGTCCTGCTCCACCACCGCGCCGCTCCCCCACCGCTCGAACCGCTCGACGGCGTGGAGCTATCCGTCGGCGTGGAGCATGTACGTGACGCGAGGGCCGGGTCGGGTCTGCCGAGTTGGATGGCCGAACGCCTCGAACCGCAGGTGCCACCGCCCTCGGTGCGGTTCGGTGAGCGTTCGCGCGCAATGGCGATGGTGACGTGGGCGCTGGCCGTGCTGCTGCCGTTCGGCGTCCCGGCGGCGATCTTCGTGGACGAGGCGCTGGTGGTCGTGGACGTGTCGGCGGTGCTGGCGTGGGCAGCGATCACGGCCGAGGGCTACCGCCGCCGACCCGAACGCGCACGGGCCCGGGCCGCACGTGCCGAGCGCGACCGGCTCGTCGACGCCCGGCTGGCCGCCACCGCCGAGCTCACCCGGGCCGACCAGGGCGGCCGGCGGATCGCGGCGGCGACCGAGCGGTCCAAGGCCGAGCAGGAACACCGGCGGCGGGCCCTCCGGCAGCGGCACGACGAGCGCCTGCGCACGCACCAGCGGACCGTGAAGCAGCACCTGGACCGGATCGACCGCGACCGGCAGGCGTCGGCGGCCCGGCTGCACCTGGAGGAGCAGCGGCTGCTGGCCCGGCGGCAGAAGGCGCACCTGCGGGCCGAACTGGCGAAGTTCCCCCTCGCGGCCGCCGAACTCGAGGGAGTGGGGCCGACGCAGGTCGCCAACCTCGGCGCGGTCGGCCTCCGCACCGCAGGCGACTTCGTCGGCGTCCGCTACGAGCCGGACGGCGTGGACCGGGTCGCGGTCTTCGTCCTGGTGGACGGACGCGCCGTGACCGCCGCGGGGGTCGGCGAGGTGGCCGCGGCGCTCGTCGACCAGTGGCGGATGCGCCTGACCGCCGAGGTGGAGGCCGATCGGCCCACCGCCCTGACCACCGCGGAGCAACGGGCGCTTGACCTCCGCTTCGCCGCGGAACGGGCCGCTCTCGACGCCGAGCACCGGCAGGTGCTGGCCGACGCCGCGACCGCGATCGGCGAACTGCGGGCCACCCTGCGCGCCGAACAAGTCGCGCTGGCGGACGAGATGACAAGCGCCAACACGGCCACCGCCCACACCCGCGTAGACCACGACCGCGCCGTCGCGGAAGCCCTCGTGCGCCACGAACGCGCCCAGCGGGCCGCGGCCGAGGGCATCACGCGCGCCAACGCGTTCCGCCCCATCACCTACCGCGGCTACCTCCGCCACCTGCTGACGGGTCGGAACTGATCGCGCCGGCATCGCACCGCGGCCACGGTGGTCGGCGATCGCCAAGTGAGACCGCGAACTGAAGCGGGACGCCGAGACTCGTTGACACGTTTCGAGGCTCTGCTCGAAACTTTAGGCGTTCGGTCCCGATCGTCGTTCGGTGTCGCCGCCACCACCCTGTCTCAAAGGAGAGCCCTGGTGATGACCAGTTCAGGCCGGTTGAGAGTGCGTTCCGCGGTGCTCGTGTTCGTGGTGGCGGCGTTGGGGTTGGCCGGCACGGTGACGGCGGTGGCCCGCTCCACGGCGAACGCCGGCAGCGATGTCGTGGCCCTGGCGGGGGTGGAGGACGAGGGCGCGGACTGCGCGGTCAGCCCGCCCGGGTCGTTCCCGTCGAACTCGAAGCTGCCCGACCCGTTCACCAGGCTCAACGGGCAGCGGATCACGTCGAAGTCGGACTGGCGCTGCCGCCGGGCCGAGATCAGGGAACTGGCCGAACGCCACGTCTACGGCGACAAGCCGGCCAAACCCACCGTCACCGGCACCGTCTCCACCAGCAGCGTCACCGTGAACGTCTCGGCCAACGGCCGCAGCGCGAGCTTCTCCGCCGGCGTCCAACTCCCCTCCGGCACCGGCCCGTTCCCGGCCGTGATCGTCTACGGCGGGTTCGGCGCCGACACCGCCACCATCCGCGCGGCCGGAGCCGCCGTCATCTCCTTCGACCCCTACACCGTGGGCAAGGAAGGCACTGGACGCGCCAACAAGCAGGGCGCCTTCTACACCCTCTACGGCAACACCAGCCCGACCGGCCTGCTCATGGCCTGGGCCTGGGGCGTCTCCCGCATCATCGACGTCATCGAGCAGTCCGGCGGCAGCATCCTGCGCGCCGACATCGGCGTCACCGGCTGCTCCCGCTTCGGCAAGGGCGCCTTCGCGGCCGGTGTGTTCGACCAGCGCGTCGCGCTGACCATGCCCATCGAGTCCGGCACCGCCGGCGTCCCCATCTACCGCGGCATCGCCGGCGAAGGAGCCCAGAGCCTGTCCAGCGCCTACGGCGAGCAGCCCTGGTTCGGCGACGCCTTCAGCCCTTACACCGGCAACCCCAACAGCGCGCCCATCGACACCCACGAACTCGTCGCGATGGTCGCGCCGCGCGGCCTGTTCATCATGGACAACCCCCACATCGCCAACCTCGGCCCCCGTTCCGCGAGCGTGGCGGCGTTGGGCGGCGCGGAGGTCTACAAGGCCCTCGGCGTCGGCGGCAACATCACCTACCACTCCAACGTCACCGACGGGAACCACTGCGCCACCCGCACCGAGTGGCGCACACCCCTCACCCAGAACATCCAGAAGTTCCTGCTCAGGACCGGCAGCTACACCGGCTCCATCCAGATGCACACCAAGGCCACCGGCAACCTGTCCCAGTGGCGCGACTGGACCACCCCGACGCTGACCGACGGCCCCACCAGCACCACGAGCACCACGACGACCACCAGCACCACCGGTGACACGACGACCACGACCACCACCACGACGACCACGACGTCACAGCAGCCCGGCGGCTGCACGGCGACGGTGTCGCTCAACCAGTGGACGGGCGGCTTCGTGGCCACGGTGAAGGTCACCGCCGGGTCCTCGCCGGTCAGCGGCTGGACCGTGTCGATGACCCTGCCGTCGGGGGCGACCGTCACCAACGCGTGGAACGTCAACCGCAGCGGCAACACCGGGGCGGTCGACTTCACCAACGTCAGCTTCAACGGCGCCCTCGCCGCCGGCCAGTCGACCGAGTTCGGCTACCAGGCCACCGGCAGCGGGTCCGGCATGACGCCCACCTGCGCGGCCAGGTAGTCGGCACGCTCCGGCGCGGAGGTCGGCCTCCGCGCCGGAGCCGTGGCTCACAGCGGGTTCCGGGATGACATCGGGGCGTGGGAGCGTTCACCCTGGTGCACATCCATCGGACCGAGGAGCGGAGCGAGACCACATGGCTACCGTGACCGAGAAGGCCGTCCTCGCGGGCGGGTGTTTCTGGGGCATGCAGGATCTGTTCCGCCGTCACCCCGGCGTCGTCTCCACCCGCGTCGGCTACAGCGGCGGCGACGTCCCCCGGGCGACCTACTACAACCACGAGGGCCACGCCGAGGCGATCGAGATCGTCTACGACCCCGCCCAGCTCGGCTACCGGCAGATCCTGGAGTTCTTCTTCCAGATCCACGACCCGACGACGCGCAACCGCCAGGGCAACGACATCGGCACCAGCTACCGCTCGGCGATCTTCTACACCGACGACGAGCAGAAGCGGATCGCGGAGGCGACGATCGCCGACGTGGACGCGTCCGGCAAGTGGCCGGCCAAGGTCGTCACCGAGGTCGCCCAGCTGGGTGACTTCTGGGAGGCGGAGCCGGAGCACCAGGACTACCTGGAGCGCTACCCGAACGGGTACACCTGCCACTACGTGCGCCCCGAATGGCAGCTCGGCGAGCGGTGACGACCGCCGTCGACATCGTGGCGCTGCACGTGTCACCCGTGCACGCCTACGAGGGACGGCCGAGCGACGGGCCACGACCCGACCCCGAGCCCGTCCCGCGCGATCACGTCGTGGTCCGGGCGGGCCTGGGGCTGGTGGGCGACCGCTACTTCAACCGGCCCGCGCACCGCACGGCCGCGGTCACGGTCTTCGCCGTCGAGGCGCTGGAGCACCTGGCCGACGGGCTCGGCCTGGCCGCCGTGCCGAGCCCGCTGGTCGTGCGGCGCAACATCGTGCTGCGCGGGTTCGACGTGGACGGGCTCGCCCGGCACGACGTGTTCACCCTCGACTCGGGTGACGGGCCGGTGCGCTTCGAGGCGCACCGGCCCGCCAACCCGTGCGGGTGGATGGACGCGGTGATCGCGCCCGGCGCGTTGCGGGCGCTGCGCGGCCGTGGCGGGAAGCGGTGCGTCCCGCTCGACGACGGGCTGCTCCGGGTCGGCCCGGCGACGCTGGTCGCGTAGGACGGCCGGCGCACCGCTTCCCCGTCGGGTCGCTCAGTAGCGCTTGCCCTCGGGCAGCGCGTACCGGTTGAACATCAGGTCCCGCAGCACGTCGTCGCCGCCTTCCACGATCGACACGTACCGCATGTCGCGCACCAGCTTGCCGATCAGCGCGTCACCGGTGTAGCCGAGGGCGCCGAACAGCTCCGAGCCGACGGTGGCGATCTGCCACCCGGCCTGGCCGGTGAACATCTTCGACGTCAGCGCCGACTTGAGCGTGCCCTGGCGCAGGAACTCCGCGCCCGCGGACGGCCCGCTCGCCATGATCGCGTCGAAGTCCCGCCCGGCGGCGGCGCACTGGTTGCGCATCACGCCGATCGCCATCTCCATCTGCCCGATCTTCGCCGCGAACACCGCGTTGTTGAGCAGGGTCGACCCGCGCAGCGACTTGGTCTTGGCGTACTCGATGGACAGGTCGCGGATGCGCCTGGAGATGCCGATGGCGGTGGTGGCGATGAGGACGCGGCTCGCGTTGAGCCCCACCTCCAGGATGCGCAGGCCCGGCCCGTTGAGGGCGTGCGACACCGGCACCCTGGCGCCGTCGAGCGACACCTGGTAGGTGCCGGAGGCGCGCAGGCCCAGCACGTCCCACCTCTTCACCACCCGCACGCCGGGGGTGTCCTTCGGCACGACGACCGCGACGTGCCCGGACGGGTGGTCGGCCGACTTCGCGATCACCACCAGGAAGTCGGCGAACGCGGTGTTGGTGGAGAACCACTTCTCGCCGGTGAGCACGAGCTCCGCGCCGTCGCGGACGGCTTCGGTGGAGGTGCGGCCCAGCTCGCTGCCCGCCTCCTCCTCGCTGCCCAGCGTCGCGCCGAACCCGCCGTTCTCGGCCAGCGGCTTGAGGTAGCGCTGCTTGAGCTCGTCCGAGCCGTACAGCCACACCATGTTCGTCGCCATGATCGAGATGAACAGGGTGAACGCCACGCCCGCGTCGCCGTAGGCTAACTCGGACACCAGGTCGACGCTCTGCTCCAGCGGGATGCCGTGGCCGCCCAGGTCGGGGTGCAGCCACCAGTTGGCCAGGCCCGTCTTGGCGAACCCCTGGTACAGCGGCAGCGGCATCTCGGCCAGCGCGTCCAGCTCGGGCGGGTTGGTCACGAGCTCGTCGCGGACGAACTCGCGGACCCGGGACAGCGCCTCGTCGAAGTCGATGGTCATCGTCACACCAGCCGCTTCGACGGGTCGCGCAGGACCGCGATCGCCGCGCGCAGACCGGCTTCCACCTGCGCGATCTCCGCGTCGGTCAGGAAGATCGACGGCTCGAAGCGCAGCGTGTTGGTGGCGCTGGCGGTGGGGAAGATGCGGATCGCGTGCTCCCGCAGCAGGTACCCGGCCAGGGCGTAGCCGAGCATCCCCGCCTTGGCCTGCTCGGAGACCGCCGGGATCGGGTTGGCCGACTGGTCGTGGAACTCCAGGCCCAGCATCAGGCCCCGACCGCGGACGTCCTTGACCAGGTCCGGGTGGTCGGACCGGATCGACTCCAGCACGGCCTTGAGCTTGGCGCCCAGCTCCGACGCCTGCCGGTAGGCGCGACCGCCGTCGGCCTCCAGCAGGTCCAGCGCCTTGAGCGCGATCGTGCAGGAGAAGCTGTCCTTGGCGAAGGTCGAGCTGTGCACCAGCTCGAAGTCACCCCGGTAGAACTTCTCCCGCACCAGCATCACCGCGGCCTTCGCGACACCGCCGCCCAGGCTCTTGGACAGCGCGTAGTAGTCACCGCGCAGCCCGATCTGCGAGCTGGCGAAGAACGCGCCGGACCGGCCCATGCCGCTCTGGATCTCGTCGATGACGACCGGCACGCCCGCCTCCTCGCAGGCGGTCGCGATCTCCCGCGCGAACTCCGCGCTGACCTCCTGGATGCCGCCCTCGCCCTGGATCGGCTCCAGCAGGAACGCGGTCACCACCGGCAGCTCGCGCTCGACCGGCCGCACCACGCCGCCCTCGACCACCAGCTCGGTGAGCTGCACGCGCTCCTCGTCGAGGATCTTGCGCACCGCGCCCGGCTGGTTGAACGCCACGAACCGCGACGGACGCGCCAGCGCGGTGAAGGGCGTGCGGTAGACGGGGTTGTGGGTGAGCTGGATGCTGCCGACGAGCTTGCCGTGGAAGCCGCTCTCCAGCGCCAGGAAGACCGGTTGCCGCGCCGCCTTCTCGGCGGTCACGCGGCTCAGCTCGGCCGCCAGCGCCTCGAAGTCGCCCACCGGCACGCCCACCGCCCGGTAGGCGTCCTCCGCGACGGTCGCCCCGCCCGCGACGGCCTCGCGCGCCCGGCTCAGCGACTCCTCCACCGCGTCGACCGCGGCCTGCACCTTGAGCACGCGGTCCAGCTCGGCGTGCTTGACGGCCGCCTCGATCGCCTCCGCGCCGGAATTCGCGAAGACCCCGTAATACGGCTCGGACACCCCGAACTCGCGGTGCAGCACGGTGTTGAGCCGGTTCACCAACTCGTTGGCGTACGGGTGGCGGGAGAACTGCGCGTGAATCGGGGTCTGCTGCTCGAACAGTTCCCGGGCGAGCGCCACCAGGTCCGGGTTGTTGTGCCCGAGCAGCACCGACCCGTAGCCGCCCGCCAGGTCGAGGACCGGCCTCTCCGAGCCGTCCGCCCGCTTCGCGAACAGCGTGTTACCACTCGACCGCACGTATTCGGCGTCGAGGCCGTAATCGGTCAACCAGCCGAGCATAGTCGGTTCGGCTAATTCGATCGCTGATGTGGTCATTGCCGTCCTCGCAATTTTTCCGGCATCTGGGCGGAGCGGAAATAATCCGGTCAGGACAATGTTAACCAAAGGATAATAATCAGTCGGGAACGGCACGGTAATCGAGCCGCGCCGCCGGACCGGTGAGTCGCCGGTTACCGGCGGCGGACCACCGTCAGCTCGACCTGATCTGGGCCGCCGAATCGGTCAGCATCCGGCGGTCGAGGCACAGCAGCATCCTTATGTGCTCACGTCGGGCGTCCCGCTCGTGGCCGCTGACCGGGGTGAGCAGGGCCGGCGCGTCCGGCGACCCGTCGGGCCCGGACTCGCCGTGGGTCAGCAGCAGTTCCAGGAGGCGGTCGATCGCCTCGTCCGACAGCGGGTCCAGCGTGAACGTCGTGGCGTGCGTCAGCCCACCACCCCAGTCGGGGCGCCGTTCGAGGAGGTCGGACCGGGCCGCCGCGAGCACCAGCAGCCGCGACCCGGCGAACGACCCGGCGAGGCCCTCGATGAACGCGAGCAGCCGGTCGTCGGCGCACTGCACGTCGTCGATGACCAGCACCATGCCGCGGTCCCGCGCCACGGCGCCCATGAGCTCGCGCCACGCCGCGGTGATCTCGTCGGTCATCGTCGCGGCGGTGATCGGGCACTCGGGGGCGACGAGCCACATGAGCATGTCCCACACGGCCTGCGCCCGGTTCGGCGGCAGGTGCCGCTTCGCCGTGGCGCCCAGCTTGTCGCGGATCGTCGAGGAGTCGTCGCGCGGGCCGATGCCGCAGCACGAGGCCACGCTCTCCGCCTGCAACGCCCGGATCCCGTCCTGGTCGGGCCAGTAGGCGTGCGCCAGCACGAACTGCCCGGTCGTCGGGTGGCCCACGACGCGCCGCTGGAACTCCACCAGGAACCGCGTCTTGCCCACCCCGGCGTCACCCAGCACCGTGACCAGGTGCGGCGTGGCGCGGTGCATGGTGCGGTCCATGAGGCCGCGCAGCAGCTCCAGCTCCGGCTCCCGGTCCACCACCGGCACGCTGTGGTGCGGGATCGACTCCGGCCGCACGCCGTCGACCTGCCACAGCTGCGGGTGCTCCGCGATCTGGTGGCACAGCACGGTCAGCAGGGTCTCGCTGCGCGCCGTGTCGGAGATCCACGTCTCGCCGCTGGGCACGTGGTTGAGCACCGCCTGGCACTCCTCGACCGGCTCGCCGTTCACGCTGAGCGGCGCGCCCGCCTCGGTGGCCTGGTACCGCACCAGCGCCTCACCGGTCGTCACCGCGGCCCGCACCACGACCTGCGCGCCCGCCACCGCCTCCAGTTGGGCGTCCAGGCAGTCCCTGATCGCCAACGCCGCCCGCACGGCCCGCTCGACGCTGTTGTCGATCTGGCGCGGCACGTCGAACAGGGCCATCGTCACGGACCCGATGGACGCCGCGACCGTGCCGCCGAAGTACTCCACGCCTTCCCGGACGGTGTCGGCGATGCCGTCGAGCACGGCGAACCGGCTGCGCTCGACGCCCAGCTCGACCGAGGTGTGCACCATGAGCACGCTGACCTGCTTGCGCTGGGCGGGCACCGCGGACGAGGAGAACGGCTGCAACGGCACCGACCGCTCCACCGGCTCCGGCTCCGGCGCGGTCAGCGGTTCGAGCGCGGACACCGGTTCGACCAGCACCGGCGGCGACTCCAGCAGCAACGAGGACGCCCCGTGGCGCGACGACACCGCGTGGGCGCCGACGCCGACCGCCTCCGGCACCTGTTGCAGCGCGCGGCGGTTCACCTGGAGCGGGATCGCCTCGCGCAGGCCCGCGGAGGTGAAGGTCAGCGTCTCGTCGTGGGTGAGGATGGCGTGCTGGAGCATCTGCAGCTCGCGGCAGGGCTCCAACCCGAGCTCCTCCACCAGCGCCGAGCGGACCCGGCTGAACAGGTTGAGCGCGTCGGCCTGCCGCCCGCACCGGTACAGCGCGAGCATCAGCTGGCCGCACGACCGCTCGCGCAGCGGCTTCGCCTCGACGGTCCGCTCCAGCTTGCCCAGCACGAGGTGGTGCCGGCCGCACGACAGCTCGGCCTCGAAGTAGTCCTCCAGCACGTCCAGCCGCAGGTTCTCCAGCACGTTGAGCTCCGGCCACGCCAGGCCGGTCTCCACCAGGTCGGCGAGCGCGGGACCGCGCCACAGGCCGAGCGCCTGGTTGAGCACCCGGCTGGCCTCCTCGAAGTTCCGCGAGGCGAGCAACGCCTGGCCCTGCTCGGCCAGCCGGTGGAACCCGTGCAGGTCCACCTGCGACGGGTCGGTGCTCAGCATGTAGCCGGGCATCTGCGTGATCAGGGCCGCCGACTCCGACGTGCGGCCCGACGAGGACAGCGCGCCGCGCAGTCCCCAGATCGCGTTCTGCAGTATTTTGCGCGCCGACACCGGCGCCTCGTCCGCCCAGAGCGCGTCGAGCAGCTGGCTCGTGGCCACCACCCGGTTCAGGTGCAGCAGCAGGAATCCCAGGGTTGCCCGCTGCCGCGTGCCGCCGAGCCCGACCGCCCGGTCCCCGTCCAAGACTTCTAATGGCCCCAACATCCGAAACCGCATACCGTCCCCCAGCTCCTATTCGTCCGTCACCGCGGCGGGACCCGGCAGTCCCGGCCTGCCACGGAAATCCAGCGGAGTGTCACAGGCGCCATCGCGGGCCGCGGTCACCGCGCGACCACCTCCCGGCAACCGGACGCCTGCGCTGCCCCCCGCGCGTTGTTCGCTCACCGGCGACTCACCCGGCGCCGACCCCGATCCCGGCGCCGCCGCGGAACGCGGACGCCGTTCGTGCCGGCCCTGGTGGTGGAAGTGCGACCAATCGTGAGCGAACGACGTCGAAGGTGTCGTGTTGCCCCGACACGCCACCTCCGCTTCACCACCGTCTGATTCTCTGCGGTATCTCCGCCGCACCATGAGGCTATTCAGATGGCTTAGCCAACAATGTCACCCCACGTGATGATAGCCACCCCTACTGGGGAAAGCGAGGGTGCTCCGCACAACACCGGGGCGCATGATTGCCCGGAGACCGGCGGGCGACGGGCGCCCGACGGGCGCGTTCACCGGCGCATACGGCGAAACCCGGTGGTAGGGCCCGTGAGCGGGGCCGGCGTGTTAGCTCGGTCGTCCGACGCAAACCTCTCGATCCGGACATACGGCAATCCGCATACCTGAACGTTGTAATCACTTAGCGTGGCAGAGCCCCGTACCGGAAGGGCGAACAATGCCTACGACATCACCCTCCGTGTTCAATCCGGGAGCGGGTCGGCGCGGCGCCCGCGGTAACCCGGAGTGACGGTCGGACAAAAACGACACCGGGCCGGACCGCCATGCGCCCAGCTAATAGACATCGCTTATCCCCAATTCCGGACGGCGGGTGCGGCGCCGTCCGCGGGTCGGTAAAATCCGTGCCGAACACCCGGTCAACTGTCAATCCCCCCGGCATTCGCCCGGGTTTCCCTCGCCGCTGCGGAAATCCGCGCCGCCGTCCGTCCCGGTGGCTCCCGCGCACCAGGCCGTCCGTCGGCCCGGGCCGACGCCGCGGACGGCTGAGGCAGCCCGCGGCGCCGGTGCTCCGGTCAGGCGTCCGAGCCCCCGTACGCGTTGTCGATGACGTAGCGCCACCGACCGTCGCGACCCCGGCGCATCACGTCGGTGCCGGTGCCGGAGAGGTCGATCGGCTCACCCGTGCGCGACGTTCCCTGGATGGCCCAGTCCACGATGAGCAGGGCGATGTCGCCGTTGACGTAGATGCCCTTGGTGCGGGCCTTCATCGGCACGCCGTAGGCCAGGAACTCCGCGACGTTGGCGCGCCGCGCGTCGCCGGCCACCGGTTCCTCGCCCGGCTTCCAGACCGACACCGCGTCCGGGCTGTACATGCGCTCGATCGTGGCGTGGTCACCGGAGTTGAACGCGCGCAGGAACAGCTCGGTCTGCTTGGTCAGGTCGTCGGTGGGGATGTCGTGCACCCGCAGCGGTTCGTTCATCGAGGGCTCCTACTCGGCGATCTTCGTCCGGCCGCACCAGGCGAACACCGGCAGTTCGAGGTTGTCGACGGTGCGCGACTCACCGCTCGCGCTGAAGTGCTCGTAGCCGTTGCCGGCGGGGAGCTTGACCTTGTCCCCCAGGTCGGTGACGAAGTGGATGCGGTCGGCCTCGCGCAGGGTCGGCGGCCCACCGGTCAACAGGACTTTGATCTTGCCCACGGTCTCTCCTAACGCAGGTTCTCGGCGTCCGCGCGCGGGAAGTAGCCCGCGTCGGTGAAGAATCCGACGTACTTGGCGAACAGCTCCGCGGTCATCGGCGGGCACGTGATGCCGCTGCCCTCCAGCGCCGCCCGGGTGTCGGAGACGTCGAAGTCGGGGTACGCGCCCTCCCCCATCGCCGCGATCGCCTCGAACGAGTCGAGCAGCGGTTGCAGGGCGTTGTCCCGGTCGGCGCGGACGCGGGCGCTCCACTCCGGCCACGGCAGCTCCTCCAGCGCGTGGCCCAGGTCGCGCAGGTGGCCGATCATCTGCCGGTAGGTGACGGTGTGGGGGTTGGACAGGTGGAACGTCCGGCCCGCCGCCTCCGGGCGCGTCGCCAGGTGCGTGATCGTCGCGCTCGCGTAGTCGACCGGCACCAGGTGGAACAGGCCCGCCAGGTCCGCGGGGACGGCGCGGCTCTGCAGGATGCCCTTCAGGCCGAGCCACACGAAGTCCTTGGTCTGGCAGGCGCCGTTGACCTGGTCGCCGGACACCACGTCGACCCGGTACACCGACACCGGCAGGCCCCGGTCGCGGGCCAGGTCGATGATCCGCTCGGCCACCCACTTGGACTGGCGGTAGCCGTTGGACAGCACCTCCGGCGGGCCGGGGATGTCGTGCACGCCCAGCGGCACGCCCGCCGTCACCGGCTGGTCGAACACGCCCGTGGAGGAGACGAAGTGGACCGGCACGGTGCGGTGCGCGGCGGCGAGCCTCAGCACCTCCTCGGTGCCGGTGACGTTCGCGGGCTTGAGCGCGGTGTAGGGCTGCAACCAGTTCACCGTGGCTCCGGCGTGGAACACCACGTCCGCGGTGCGGGACAGCTCGTCGTACACGTCGTCGGCCAGGCCGAGCTTCGGCAGGGCGAGGTCGCCGGCGTGCGCGACGACGCGGGTCAGGTCGACCTCGCCGTCGAGCCGGTACCACCGCAGGTTGTCGGCGATCCGCCGCAGGCCCTCCGCCGGGTCGTCGGCGCGCACCACGGCGTGCACGCGGGCCCGGGTGGTGCGCAGGACGTCGCGGAGCAGGAACGCGCCCAGGAAGCCGGTCGCGCCGGTGAGCAGGACCTCCCGCGGGTCGTCGGCGAACGTGGCCACGGTCGGCGCGGGCCGCACGTCGTCCGCCAGGCGCACCTCCGCCTCGAAGTCCGCCTCGGCGCGGACCGGTGCGTCGGCGGTCGGCACGAGGGTGTCGCGGAGGAACTCGGCGACCGCGTGCGGCGTGGGGTGGTCGAACACCAGGGTCGCGGGCAGCGGCGCGCCGATCGTGGCGATGAGCCGGTTGCGCAGCTCCACCGAGGTCAGCGAGTCGAAGCCCAGCTCCGGGAACGGCCTGGTGGGCTCGGGCGGCGCGTCGAGGCCGAGGACCGCGACGACCTCGGCACCGACCCGTTCCAGCAGCAGCGCGTACCGGTCGCGCGGGTCGAGCGCCGCCAGCCGGTCGATCGCCGGCGCGGTCGCGGCCTCGTTGCCCGCGCGGCGACGGACCGGGGTGCGGACGAGGCCGGAGAACAGCGGCTGGACCTGCCCGGAGGCGCGGATGGCGGCGAGGTCGAGCGGGGTGACGACCACGGCCGGGAGGCCGGTGTCCAGCGCGGCGTCCAGCAGGGCGGGCCCGTCCTGCTCGGTGATGGCCCGGAACCCGGACCGGGCGATGCGGGCCAGGTCCACTTCGGACAGACCGCCGCCCATGCCGGTGGGCATGGACCACAGGCCCCAGGCGATCGACGTGGTGCGCCTGCCCTGCGCGGCCCGCAGGTGCGCGACGGCGTCGAGGAACGTGTTGGCCGCCGCGTAGTTCGCCTGCCCGGGACCGCCGATGGTGGCCGCGATCGAGGAGAAGTGGACGTGGTGGGCGTCGGGCAGGAGGCGGTGCAGGTGCCAGGCCGTGGTGACCTTGGGCCGCAGGACCGCGTCCAGGCGTTCCGGGGTGAGCGTCGGGAACGCGGTGTCGTCCAGCACGCCTGCGGTGTGCAGCACCAGGTCGATGCCGCGATCCGCCACGACGCCGGCCAGCGCCTGGGCGTCGGTGACGTCGGCCGCCACCACCTCGACCGTCGCGCCGAGGGCCGCCAACCCGGCTTGGAGCTCGGCCGCCCCCGGTGCCTGCGGGCCTCGTCGGCTGACGAGGACCAGCTCGCCGACGCCGTGCTCGGCGACCAGGTGGCGGGCGAACAACGCGCCGAGCGCGCCCGTGCCACCGGTGATCAGCACCGAGCCAGTGCTGCGCAGGCGTCCCCGCCAGGGGACCCCTGTCTTGATTTTATCGGCGGGGTCCGACAATTCGGGGGTCCCCGGCTGCCCGCCTGTGGACAACCGCGAACCGGCCGCGGACGACGAGCCGTTCTTGCTTCCGGAGCCGTTCACACCACCCGAGCCGTTCGCGCGGCCCAGACCGTGCACGGCAGCCGAGCCGTTCGCGCTCCCAGAGCCGTTCGCAGCACCCGAACCATTCGTGGCGACCGAGCCGTTCGCAGCGCCCGAACCGTTCACGGACGCCGAGCCGTTGACCGGCAGCGCGCCGTTGACGTGCGCCGGAGCGCCCGACGAACCCTTCGGCACGCGGACCAGGCGCGGGACGCGGACGTCCGGGCCCAGGGCCACCATCGGCTCACCGGAGGCGATCGCGGCGGACAGCGCGGCGGCCGTGACCGGACCCGTCACGTCCACCAACGTGATCCGGCCCGGGTTCTCCGCCTGCGCCGACTTCAGCAGCCCCCACACCGGCGCGGTGTGCACCGAGGTCTGCCCGTGCGCCGGCGTGGCACCCGACGTCAGCACGACCAGGCGGGTGCCGGTGAAGCGGTCGTCGGCCAGCCAGCGCTGCGCCAGGTCGAGCGCCGCCCGGGTGTCGGTGAACACCCGGTCCAAGGGGTCCTCGGTGGCGCCGAGGAACGGCACCACCACGGCGTCCACCCCGGACACGGCGTCCAGCGAGGGCACGACGGGGGCGTCCACCTCCGGCAACCCGAGCCCGATGTCCAGCACCGCGAGTGGCACCGTCGCAGGCGGCAGGTCCACCGGTTCCCAGGCCACGTCGAACAGCGCCGTCGCCGCGCGGTCCAGCTCCGGGATCGACGGGGTCCGCAGGGTCACCGAGTCGACGGTCGCCACGACCTGACCGGCCAGGTCGGTCAGGTGCAGCGCCAGCCGGTCGTCCTCGCGCGCGCACCGCACCACGACCGTGGTCGCCCCGACCGCGTGCAGCCGGATGCCGCGCCAGTCCCCCGCCACCAGGCCGCCGCCCACCGCCCGCACCGCCGCGTCGAGCAGCACGGGGTGCAGGTTGTAGGCCGCCGCGTCGGCCTTGAGCTGGTCCGGCAGCGACACGGTCACCCCGTCGCCGACCGGCTCGACGGCGGCGGAGAACCGCTCGACGCCCAACGCTCCGCGCGCCACGGGCTCCCACTCGGCATCCGGGCCGCCCGACCGCGTGTGCACGGTCAGGGCACGGGTGCCGTCGGGACCCGCCGGGCCGATCGTCAGCTGCATCGCCAGGCCGCTGTCCAGGGCCAGGCGCAGCGGCCCGGTGACGGTCAGCTCGTCCAACCGGGTGCAGCCCAGCTCGTCGCCCGCCCGGCCGGCCAGCTCGACCAGCACGGCGCTCGGCAGGGCGGCCACGCCGTCCACCGCGTGATCGGCGAGCCACGGGTGGGTGCGCACGGACACGTGGCTGGTCACCACGAGTTCGCCCGTACCGGCGATGGGGATCGCCGCGCCGAGCAGCGGGTGGTCCACCGGCGTGAGGCCCAGCACCGACAGGTCGGCTTCGGCGCCGCTGTGCTCCAGCCAGAACCTCTGCCGCTGGAACGGGTAGGTCGGCAGGTCCGGCACGTCGGCCGCGCCACCGAGGAACCGGTGCCAGTCCACCGCGACACCGCGGGTGTGCAGGCGGCCGACCGCGCCGACGACGGTGTGCGACTCGTCGCGGTCGCCGCGCATGGTCGGCACGGCCACGTCGGCGTCCAGCACGTCCTGCACCAAGGCGCTGAGCACGCCTTCGGGGCCGAGTTCGACGAACGTGGTCACGCCCAGCTCGTGCAGGGCGCGCACGCCGTCGGCGAACCGCACGGTCCGGGCGACGTGCCGCACCCAGTACCGGGGGTCGCGCACCTCGTCCGTGACCAGCGCGCCGGTCACCGTGGAGACGATCGGGACGGACGGCTCGTGGTAGGTCAGCGACTCCGCGACCCGGCCGAACTCGGCCAGCATCGGCTCCATCAGCGGCGAGTGGAAGGCGTGGCTGACGGTGAGCGGCTTGGTCTTGCGACCACGGGCGACGAGCGCGTCGGCGATGGCGGCGACGGCCTCGGCCTCACCGGAGAGCACCACGGAGTCCGGTCCGTTGACGGCGGCCAGGCCGACGGCCGCCTCGTGGCCGGCCAGCAGGGGCAGCACCTCGTCCTCGGAGGCGCGCACCGCCACCATCGTCCCGCCGGCAGGAAGGGCGGACATGAGCCGGGCGCGTGCGCCGACGAGGGCCGCCGCGTCGTCCAGGGACAGCACCCCGGCCACGTGCGCGGCGGCGATCTCGCCGATGGAGTGCCCGGCCAGGAAGTCCGGTCGCACGCCCCAGGACTCCAGCAGCCGGAACAGCGCCACCTCCAGCGCGAACAGCGCGGGCTGCGCGTAGCCGGTGTCGCGCAGCACGGCGGCGTCGTCACCGGCCATCACCTGCCGGATCGGCAGGTCGACGTGCGGCAGCAGCGCCTTCTCGACCTCGGCCAGCGCCTCGGCGAACACCGGGAACGCCGCCGCCGCGCGCACGCCCATGCCGGGCCGCTGCGCGCCCTGACCGGTGAAGAGGAACGCCGACTTGCCGGTCACCGGCGACCCGGTGACCACCAGCGGGTGGGGCGTGCCGGAAGCCAGGGCGCGCAGCCCTTCCTCCAGTTCGGCGCGCGAGGTGCCGAGCACCACCGCGCGGTGCGACAGGGCGGAGCGGGTGGTGGCCGCCGACCGGGCGACCGCGGCGGCCTCGACCTCCGGCCGCTCGGACCACCACTCCAGCAGACCGGTCGCCCGCGCGGTCAGCGCCGACGACGACCGCGCCGACACCGGCACCGCGTGCAGCGGCAGCGGCGGGTGGACCTCGCGTTCCGGCGCGTCGAACGCCGGCGCCTCCTCCAGGATGACGTGCGCGTTGGTGCCGCTCACGCCGAACGCGGACACGGCGGCCCGGCGCGGCTGCCCGGTCTCGGGCCAGGGTCGCGCCTCGGTCAGCAGCTCCACGGAGCCTGCCGACCAGTCCACGACCGGGGTCGGCCGGTCGACGTGCAGGGTCTTGGGCATGACGCCGTGCCGGATCGCGAGCACCGACTTGATGACGCCGGCGATGCCGGCCGCGGCCACGGTGTGGCCGATGTTGGACTTGAGCGAACCCAGCCACGCGGGCCGGGTGCGGTTCTGCCCGTAGGTGGCGAGCAGCGCCTGCGCCTCGATCGGGTCGCCCAACCGGGTGCCGGTGCCGTGCGCCTCGATCAGGTCGACGTCACCGGCGGAGAGCCGGGCGTTGGCCAGCGCCGCCCGGATCACCCGCTGCTGGGACGGTCCGTTGGGCGCGGTGAGGCCGTTGGACGCGCCGTCCTGGTTGACCGCCGAGCCCCGCACGACCGCGAGCACCTGGTGGCCGTTGCGGCGGGCCTCGGACAGCAGTTCCAGCACGACCACGCCCACGCCCTCGGACCAGGTCGTGCCGTCGGCCGCCTCGGCGAACGACTTGCACCGGCCGTCGGGGGCGAGCCCGCGCTGGCGGGAGAAGTCGACGAACGCCGACGGGTTGCCGTACACGGTGGTGCCGCCCGCCAGGGCGAGCGTGGACTCGCCCTGGCGCAGCGACTGCATCGCCAGGTGCAGGGCGACCAGCGAGGAGGAGCACGCCGTGTCCACCGACACCGCCGGGCCCTCGAGCCCGAGCGAGTAGGCGACGCGGCCGGACGCGACGCTGCCGAGGCTGCCCGTGGTGAGGTAGCCCTCCAGCTCGGTCGGCCCGCCCAACCCGAGGTAGCTCTGGGTCACGATGCCCGCGAACACGCCGGTCTTCGTGCCCTTCAACGCCGCCGGGTCGAGGTGGGCGCGCTCCAACGCCTCCCACGCCACCTCCAGCAGGACCCGCTGCTGGGGGTCCATCGCCAGCGCCTCGCGCGGGCTGATGCCGAAGAACTCGGCGTCGAACCTCGTCGCGTCGGCGATGAACCCGCTGTGCTTGGAGTAGGACTTGCCCGGCAGACCGGGTTCGGGGTCGTAGATGGCGTCCACGTCCCAGCCCCGGTCGTCCGGGAACGGCGTGATGGCGTCCTCGCCGTCGGACACCAGCCGCCACAGGTCCTCGGGTGAGGACACACCGCCGGGGAACCGGCAGGCCATGGCCACGATCGCCACCGGCTCCTCGCGGCCGGACTCCAGCTCGGCGAGCCGCTGACGCGCCTTCTGCAAGTCGACCGTGACCCTCTTCAGGTACTCGACCAACTTCTCTTCGTTGGACATGCGGGTTCTCCGGGATGTCGTCGGTCGGGCGGTCAGCCCGCGGTGCTGCCCAGTCCAGGACTGCCGAGCTCGTTGTCGATGAACGCGAACAGGTCGTCGGCGGAGGCGTCGGCCAGTTGCTCGGCCGCGTCCGGCGCGTCGGTGGCGGAGGCGTCCGGTTCGGTGAGGCGGGCCAGGATGGTGCGCAGTCGGTCCGCCACGCCGTCGCCGTCACCGCCGCGCGGCACGCCCGCCAGCAGTTGCTCCAGCCGGTCCAGCTCGGCGTGCAGCGGGACGGTCGGGTCCGTCGCGGCGGGGGCGACGAGGTCGAGCAGGTGATCGGTGAGCGCGCCCAGCGTCGGGTGGTCGAACACCACCGTGGCCGAGAGCTTCTCGCCGGTCGCCGTGCTGAGCCGGTTGCGCAGGTCCACGGCGGTCAGCGAGTCGAAGCCGAGTTCCTGGAACGCCCGGTCCTCCTCGACGGCCGCCGGGTCCGGCAGGGCCAGCACCGACGCGATCTGCGCGCGGACGGCGGCCAGCACGATCGGCCGGTGCCCCGCCGGGGGCGCCTCGGCGAGCGCCGACAGCAGTTCGGTGGTCCGCGGCTCGGAGCCGGCGGCGGGCTCCTCCACGCGCGGCGGCACGAGGACCGCACCGTCGCGCACCGCCGCCAGCCGAACGTCGGCCGCCACCAGGGCGGTGACCGCGGCCAGGTCGGCGTGCTCGGTGTCGAAGTCGACCAGCAGCACGCGGTCCGGGTTCTCGGCCTGGGCGGCCCGCAGGAGGTTCCACGCGAGCCTGCCGTCACCGGGGGCCCGGTCGGCGGGCCTCGCGGGCGCCACGCCCGTCGTGGTCACGACCAGGCGGGTGTCGCGCAGGTCCCAGCCCTGGATGAGGTCGAGGGTCTCGCGGGTGCGGCCGTAGCGGTCGTCGGCGGACTCGTCCTCGGCGGGCGTGACGTGCACGGCGAGCGGGAGCACCACCACGGTCGCGTCGGCGGGCACCGCGTCGATCGAGGTGACCACCGCCGCTCCGGGGAGGTCGGCCACGCCGTGCCCGAGGTCGAGCACGGCCACCTCGGCGTCCGAGGCGTCGACGTCCACCGGCTGCCACGCCGCCGCAGCCGCCGCCTGGTTGGCCGCGTTGTTCACCACCAGCGCGTACCGCTGCCGCTGGAAGGCGTAGGTCGGCAGGTCGACCGCCCGCGCGCCGGTGCCGGCGAAGAACGCGGACCAGTCCACGGCCACGCCGCGGGTGTGCAGCCCGGCCAGAGCCCCGACCGCGGTCTCTACCTCCGACCGGTCGCGCCGCACGGAGGCGAGCGCCGCCCGGTCGCGGTTGTCGGCCAGGGCGTCGAGCACCGAGGCCGCCATCGCGGTGAGCACGCCGTCCGGCCCGACCTCCAGGAAGGTGGTCACGCCCTGGGCGGCCAGGGTCCGCACGGCCTGGTCGAAGCGGACCGTGCCGCGCACGTGCCGCACCCAGTAGCCGGGCGTGGCCAGCTCGTCGGTGGCGAGCACGCCGGTCGCGGTGGACACGATCGGCAGGCGCGGCGGCTGGTAGTCGACGGAGCGGGCGACGTCGGCGAACTCGCCGAGCATCGGCTCCATCAGCGGCGAGTGGAACGCGTGGCTGACCGTGAGCCGGCGGGTGCGCCGGTTGCGGCTCTCCCACTGCTTGGCGGCCAGCAGGGTGGCTTCCTCCTCGCCGGCCAGGACGACGGCCCGCGGGCCGTTGACCGCGGCCACGTCCACGACGCCGACCAGGCCCTCCAGCTCGGCCCGCACCTCCTCCTCGGTGGCCTCGACGGCGACCATCGCGCCGGTGCGGGGCAGGGCCTGCATGAGCCGGCCGCGCGCGGCGACCAGCCGGGCCGCGTCCGGGAGCGAGAACACCCCGGCGACGTGCGCGGCGGCCAGCTCGCCGATGGAGTGCCCGGCCAGGAAGTCCGGCCGCACGCCCCACGACTCCAGCAGCCGGAACAGCGCCACCTCCACCGCGAACAGCGCGGGCTGGGTGAAGCCGGTCTCGTCCAGGTCGACACCGTCCGCGATCACCTCGCGCAACGGCCGGTCCAACATCGGGTCCAGCGCCGCGCAGACCTCGTCGAACGCCTCCGCGAACACCGGGAACGCCTCGGCCAACGCCAAGCCCATGCCGATCCGCTGCGCGCCCTGACCGGTGAACAGGAACCCGAGCCTGCCGCCGCCGGTGGTGCGCCCGGCCCGCTCGGGGTCGACCGCGGCCAACTGCGCCTCGAAGTCGCCGAGGTCGGAGCCGACGAGCACCGCGTGCCGCTCCAGCGTGGTGCGCCGGGTGACCAGGGTGAACGCGACGTCGGCCGGGGTGACCTCCGGGTGGTCGGCGAGGAACCCGCGGAAGGACTCCGCCTGCGCCAGCAACGCCTGCGGCGTCTTGCCCGACAGCAGCCACGGCACCACCGGTGCCGAGGACGGCGCGGGCGGCTGCTCGGCGGCCGGGGCCTGCTCGATGATGACGTGGGCGTTGGTGCCGCTGATGCCGAACGAGGACACGCCCGCGCGGCGCGGCCGGTCCAGCTCGGGCCACGGCGTCGCCTCGGTCAGCAGCGACACCGCGCCCGCGTCCCAGTAGACGTGCAGGGACGGTTCGGTGACGTGCAGCGTCCTGGGCATCACGCCGTGGCGCATGGCCTCGATGGTCTTGATGATGCCCGCGACACCGGCCGCGGCCTGGGTGTGGCCGATGTTGGACTTCAGCGAACCCAGGCGCAGCGGGCGTTCCGGGTCGCGGCCCTGGCCGTAGGTGGCGAGCAGGGCCTGGGCCTCGATCGGGTCGCCCAGCGTCGTGCCCGTGCCGTGCGCCTCAACCAGGTCCACGTCGGCGGGCGACAGGCCCGCCTTGCCCAGCGCCTGCCGGATCACCCGCTCCTGCGACGGCCCGTTGGGCGCGGTGAGACCGTTGGACGCGCCGTCCTGGTTGACCGCGCTGCCCTTGACGATCGCCAGCACCGGGTGGCCGTTGCGCTTGGCGTCGGACAGCCGCTCCAGCACCAGCAGCGCCGCGCCCTCCGACCAGCCCGTGCCGTCGGCCGAGGCGGAGAACGCCTTGCACCGGCCGTCGGGCGACAGGCCGCGCTGCCGCGAGAACTCGATGAACGGGTTCGGCGTGGACATCACCGTGACGCCGCCCGCGAGCGCCAGGTCCGTCTCACCGGACCGCAGCGCCTGACCGGCCAGGTGCACCGCGACCAACGACGACGAGCAGGCCGTGTCGATGGTCAGCGCGGGACCTTCCAGGCCGAAGGTGTAGGCCAGCCGGCCGGACGCCACGCTGCCCGCCGTGCCGCTGGCCAGGTAGCCCTCCAGCTCGGCGGGGAGCTGCCCCGACTGCTCGGTGTAGTCGGTGTACATGACGCCCGCGAACACCCCGGTCTGGCTGCCGCGCAACGAGGCCGGGTCGATGCCCGCCCGCTCGAACGCCTCCCACGCCACCTCCAGCAGCAGGCGCTGCTGGGGGTCGGTCGCCAGCGCCTCGCGCGGCGACATGCCGAAGAACTCGGGGTCGAAGTCGTAGGCGTCGTGCAGGAAGCCGCCGTTGCGGGTGTAGGTCTTGCCCGCCTGGTCGGGGTCGGGGTCGAACAGGTTCTCGACGTCCCAGCCGCGGTCGGCCGGGAACTCGCTCACCGCGTCGATCTCGTCGCGCACCAGCGCCCACAGCTCCTCGGGCGACCGCACGCCGCCGGGGAACCGGCAGGCCATGCCGACCACGGCGATCAGGTCGTCGTCGGTGTCGGCGTCGACGCGCGCCGCCGTCCGCTCGGCGGCCTGCTCGGCCGGGGACACCTGGCCCGCCAGGTAGCCGGCCACCGCGGCGGGCGACGGGTAGTCGAAGATCAGCGTGCTGGGCAGCCGCAGTCCGGTCGAGGCGGTCAGGTGGTTGCGCAGCTCGACCGCGGTCAGCGAGTCGAAGCCCAGCTCCTTGAACGCCGCGGCCATGTCCACGCCGGAGTCGTCGGCGTGCCCGAGCACCTGGGCCACGGTGGCGCGCACCAGCTCGCCCACCGCGGTCTCGCGCTCGGCGGCCGACAGCCCGGCCAGCCGCTGCGTGAGCTGCGACCCGTCGCCCGGCGCGGCCTCCTCGGCCGCCGCGCGCCGTGCCGCGGGCGCCGTGCCGACCAGGCCCCGCAGCACGGCGGGCATCCGGTCGCCCTGGGCCCGCAGCGCGGCGTGGTCCAGCACCGCGGCGGTCACCACGGCCTCGGCCGAGGCCACGGCGGCGTCGAACAGCGCCAGGCCGTCCGCGCCGGGCAGCGGCAGGACGCCGTTGCGGGCCAGGCGCTGCCGGTCGGTCTCGCTGAGCGTGCCGGTGATGCCGCTGGTCTCCTCCCACAGGCCCCACGCCACCGACGTGGCGGGCAGGCCCTGCGCGCGGCGGTGGTGCGCCAAGGCGTCGAGGAACGCGTTGCCCGCCGCGTAGTTGCCCTGCCCCGGGTTGCCGAACGTGCCGGCCACCGAGGAGTACAGGACGAACGCGGCCACGTCGCCGACCAGCTCGTGCAGGTGCCAGGCGGCGTCGACCTTGGGCTTGAGCACCGCGTCGAGGCGGCGGCCGTCGAGGGAGGTGACCACGCCGTCGTCGACCACGCCGGCGGTGTGCACGACGCTCTTGACGGGGTGGTCGGCGAGCAGCGCGGCCAGCGCCATGCGGTCCTCCACGGCGACGGCGGCGACGGTGACGTGCGCGCCCTCGGTCTCCAGCTCGGCGACCAGTTCCGCGGCGCCGGGGGCGTCCGGGCCGCGGCGGCTGACCAGCAGGAGGTCGCGTGCGCCGTGCTCGCGGACCAGGTGCCTGGCGGCCAGCGCGCCGAGGGCGCCCGTGCCGCCGGTGATCAGGACCGTGCCACCGGCCCAGTCGACCGTCGCGTCACCGGTCGCGGCCTTCGCCAGGCGCGGCAGCAGCACCTCGCCCTCGCGCAGTGCGAGCTGCGGTTCGCCGGAGGACAGCGCGGCGGGCAGCGCCTGCCACGAGTCGGGGTGGCCGTCGTGGTCGACCAGGACGAACCGGCCGGGGTTCTCGGACTGGGCGCTGCGCACCAGGCCCCAGGCGCCGGCGTGGTGCAGGTGCCCGGCGCCGGGAGCGCCGCTGCCGCCGCGGGTGAGGACGACGAGCGTCGCGCCCGCCAGCCGGTCGTCGGCGAGCCACAGCTGGAGCAGCTCCAGGACCGACCTGGTCACGCGGTGCGCGCTGTCCACCGGCCGGTCGCCCGGCTCGGGCAGCAGCGCCACGACGTGACGCGGGACGTCGTCGCCGGTCAGCGCCTGTGCCAGGTCGGGCAGGTCCAGGTAGGTGCGGTGGGGCGCCGCGTCGGCGGGCAGGCTGAAGACGTCCTCGAACCCGTCCGCGCCGACCGCCGTCCACGGCACCGGCTCGCCGGTCGCGCCCGGCGTCCACCCGACGCGCAGCAGCTTGCTGGACCCGTTGTCGCGCAACGCCTCCGGCGACACCGGCCGCAGGACCAGCGACTCGGCCGCCAGCACGGGCGTGCCCGCGCCGTCGACCGCGTCGACCGCCACCACCACCGTGTCCGGGTCGGGCCGGGTCACGCGGTGCCGCACGCGCAGCGTCCGCGCGCCCGCCGCCCGCACGCTCACCCCGGACCAGGCGAACGGCAGGAACGTGCCGCTGCCCTCGTCCGCGACACCCGGCAGCAGCGGGTGCAGCGCGGCGTCGAGCAGCGCCGGGTGCAGCACGAACGACCCCGCCGCCGCACGCTGGTCGGCGGGCAGCGCGACCTCGGCGTACAGGTCGTCGCCCGAGCGCCACAGCTTCGTCAGGCCCTGGAACGCGGGCCCGTAGCCGTAACCGTGCCCGGTGAGCCGCGGGTAGACGTCGGTCAGGTCGACCTCGGTGCCGGCCGGCGGCCACGGGCCGAGGTCCACCGCGCCGGAGTCGTCGTCGGCGGCGAGCACACCGGTGGCGTGCTCGACCCACTCGGCGCCGTCCTCTTCGCGGCGCGCGTACACCCGCAGCGACCGGTAGCCCAGCTCGTCCGGCTCGTCCACCACGACCTGCACGTGGACGGCGCCCTGCGCGGGCAGCACCAGCGGCGCGGCCAGGGTCAGCTCCACCACGCGGTCCGCGCCGACCCGCTCGCCGGCCGACAGCGCCAGCTCCAGGTAGGCGGTGCCGGGCAGCACGGCCGAGCCCGCGATGGCGTGGTCGGCCAGCCAGCCGTGCGAGTGCAGGCCGAGCCGGCCGGTCAGCACGAGCCGGTCGCCGCCCGCCAGGTCGACCGCCGCACCCAGCAGCGGGTGGTCGGCCGAGACCAGGCCGGCCTCGGAGACGTCACCACCGGTGGGCGCGGTGAGCCAGAACCGCTTGGGCTGGAACGCGTAGGTCGGCAGCTCGACGCGCCGCGCGTTCGTGCCCTCGTACAGCGCGGCCCAGTCGACGCCCGCGCCCGCCGTGAACACCTGCGCCAGCGCGGTGAGCGCCGAGCGCGGCTCGTCCCGGTCGGCGCGCAGCAGCGGGACCGCCACCACGCCCTCGACGTCGGCGGCGATGGCCGGGACCAGCGCCGACAGCACGCCCGTCGGGCCGAGCTCCAGCAGCGCGGTCACGCCCTCGTCCAGCAGCGTGCGCACGGCGTCGGCGAACCGCACCGCGGCCCGCGCCTGCCGCACCCAGTAGTCCGGGGTGGTCAGCTCGGCCGCGTCGGCGAGCCGGCCGGTCACCGTGGACACGATCGGCACCCGCGGCGCGGAGTACAGCACGCCCTCGGCGACCGCGGCGAACTCCTCCAGCATCGGCTCGATGAGCGGCGAGTGGAACGCGTGGCTCACCTCCAGCCGCTTGGTGCGCCGGCCGCGGGCGGCGAAGGCGGCGGCGAGCGCCTCGGCGGCGCCCGTCTCGCCGGCGACGACCATCGCGGTGGGGCCGTTGACCCCGGCGATGTCGACGCCGTCGACCAGCTCGGCCCGCACTTCCTCCTCGGTGGCCTCGATCGCGATCATGGCGCCGGTGCGGGGCAGGGCCTGCATGAGCCGGCCGCGCGCGGCGACCAGGCGTGCCGCGTCGACCAGCGAGAACACTCCCGCGACGTGCGCGGCGGCCAGTTCGCCGATGGAGTGCCCGGCCAGGAAGTCCGGCCGCACGCCCCACGAGTCGACCAGCCGGAACAGGGCGACTTCGACGGCGAACAGCGCGGGCTGGGTGAACCCGGTCTCGTCCAGGTCGACACCGTCCGCGATCACCTCGCGCAACGGCCGGTCCAACATCGGGTCCAGCGCCGCGCACACCTCCTCGAACGCCTCCGCGAACACCGGGAACGCCTCGGCCAACGCCAGCCCCATGCCGATCCGCTGCGCGCCCTGACCGGTGAACAGGAACGCCGAGCGCACGGCGGAGGCCAGGCCGGTGATCGCGGTCGGGCCGGACTTCCCGGCTGCCACGGTGTCGAGCGCGGCCAGCAGCGCCTCGTGGTCGTCGCCCCACACCACCGCGCGGTGGTCGAGCGCGGCCCGCGTGGTGGCCAGCGACCAGCCGACGTCCAGCGGGTCCACCCCGGACGCGGCGAACTCGCGCAGCCGGGACGCCTGCGCGGCCAGCGAGCCGGCGCCGCGACCGGAGAGCACCCAGGGCAGCGGCGTGGCCGGAACCACCCGCTCGGGGGCCGGGGTGGTCGCCGTCTCGGGCGCCTGCTCGATGATGACGTGGGCGTTGGTGCCGCTGATGCCGAACGAGGACACGCCCGCGCGGCGCGGCCGGTCCAGCTCCGGCCACGGCGCGGTCTCGGTGGCCAGCCGCACGGCGCCGCTCGTCCAGTCCACGTGCGGTGACGGCTCGTCGGCGTGCAGGGTCCTCGGCACGGTGGCGTGCCGGATGGCCTCGATGCTCTTGATGATGCCCGCGACACCGGCCGCGGCCTGGGTGTGGCCGATGTTGGACTTCAGCGAGCCCAGGTACAGCGGCTGCTCGCGGTCCCGGCCGTAGGTCGACAGCAGGGCCTGGGCCTCGATCGGGTCGCCCAGCGTCGTGCCCGTGCCGTGCGCCTCCACCAGGTCCACGTCGGCCGGTGAGAGCCCGGCCTTGCCCAGCGCCTGCCGGATCACCCGCTCCTGCGACGGCCCGTTGGGCGCGGTCAGGCCGTTGGACGCGCCGTCCTGGTTCACCGCGGACGCGCGGATCACGGCGAGCACGGGGTGGCCGTTGCGCTTGGCGTCGGACAGCCGCTCCAACACGAGCAGGCCCGCGCCCTCCGACCAGCCGGTGCCGTCCGCGTCCGCGGAGAACGCCTTGCACCGGCCGTCGGGCGACAGGCCGCGCTGCCGCGAGAACTCCACGAAGATGCCCGGCGTGGACATCACGGTGACGCCGCCCGCCAGCGCGATCGACGCCTCGCCGCGGGCCAGCGCCTGGCCGGCCAGGTGCACCGCGACCAACGACGACGAGCACGCCGTGTCGACGGTCAGCGCCGGGCCCTCCAGCCCGAAGGTGTAGGCCAGCCGGCCGGAGGCGACGCTCACCTGGTTGCCGGTGAGCAGGTAGCCGTCGTAGCCGTCCGCACCCTGGTGCAGGCGGGGTCCGTAGTCCTGGGTCATCGCGCCGACGAACACGCCGGTGTTGCTGCCGCGCAACGACTCGGGGTCGATCCCGGCCCGCTCGAACGCCTCCCACGCCACCTGGAGCAGCAGGCGCTGCTGCGGGTCCATCGCGGTCGCCTCGCGCGGGCTGATGCCGAAGAACGCGGCGTCGAACTCGTCGGCGTCGTGCAGGAAGCCGCCGTAGCGGGCGTTGGTGGAGCCCTGCTTGTCCGGGTCCGGGTCGTAGAGCGCGGCGGTGTCCCAGCCGCGGTTGGTCGGGAACTCCGAGATGGCGTCCACGCCGTCGCGCACCAGCTCCCACAGCTGCTCCGGCGAGCGCACCCCGCCCGGGAAGCGGCACGCCATGCCGACCACGGCGATCGGCTCGTCCAACGCCGCCACCGGGCGCGTGGTCACCGGGGCGACCTGCGCCGCACCGCCGGTGAGCTCGCCGTCGAGGTAGCGGGCCAGCGCCTGCGGCGTCGGCTGGTTGAACGTCACCGCGGCGGGCAGCTTCAGGCCGGTGGCGGCGCTGAGCCGGTTGCGGAACTCGACCGAGGTGACCGAGTCGAGGCCGAGGTCCTTGAACGTCCGGTCGGTCTCGACCGCGGACGCGCCGTCGAAGCCCAGCACCGGCGCCACCTGGGCGCGCACCACGTCGACCAGCACGCGCAGCCGCTCGCGGTCCGGCAGGCCCGCCAACCTCGCGCGCAGCTCCACCGTGGCGTCGTCGCCCTCCTCCAGCTCGGCCGGGCGGGCCGTGCCCGACGCCTCCTTGGGCGTGAAGCCGGAGCCGGTGAACCAGTAGTGGCGGCGCTGGAACGCGTAGGTCGGCAGGTCGACCACGCGGGGGTCAGTGCCGTCGAACACCGACGCCCAGTCCAGCGGCACGCCGTGGGCGTGCACCGCGCCCATCGACAGCAGGAACCGGCGCGGACCGCCGTCGTCGCGGCGCAGCGACCCGAACGCCGCGCCCTCGACCTCGGCGGCGTCGATCGTGTCGCTGATCGCGTGCGTCAGCACCGGGTGCGGGCTCGCCTCGACGAACGTCCGGTGCCCGTCGGCCAGCAGCACCTTCACCGTCTCGTGGAAGCGGACCTGGTGGCGCAGGTTGGAGAACCAGTAGTCGGCGTCCATCGACGCGGTGTCGGCCAGCCCGCCGGTGAGCGTGGAGTAGAACGGGATCTCCGAGGTCCTCGGCCGCACCGCGGCCAGGACGTCGAGCAGTTCCTCCTTCAGGCTCTCCACGTCCGCCGAGTGGGAGGCGTAGTCCACCGCGATGACCGAGGCCCGCACGTCCTGCGCCTGGTAACCGGCGACGATCTCGGCCAGCGCCGCGGGGTCGCCCGCGATGACCGTGTTCGTGGGGCTGTTCACCGCGGCCACCGAGACGCGGCCACCGTGCTCGGCGACCCGCTCGGCCACCCGGTCCGCGGGCAGCGACACCGCCGCCATCCCGCCGGTGCCCGCCAGGGCCCGGATCGCCTTGCTGCGCAACGCGACCACGCGTGCCGCGTCGGCCAGCGTGAGCGCTCCGGCGACGTGGGCGGCGGCGATCTCGCCCTGGGAGTGGCCGATGACGGCGTCCACCCGCAGGCCGTTGTGCCGCCACAGCTTCGCCAACGACACCATCACGGCGAACAGCGCGGGCTGGACCACGTCCACCCGGTCGAAGCCGGGAGCGCCCTCGACCCCGCGCAGCACGTCGAGCAGCGACCAGTCGGTGAACTCGGCCAGTGCCTCGGCGCACTCGGTGAGGGCGCGGGCGAACACCGGCGAGGAGTCGAGCAGCTCCACCGCCATGCCCGTCCACTGCGAGCCCTGGCCGGGGAAGACGAGCACGCTGCGACCGGGGTCGCCCACCGCGCCCTGCACGGCGTCGGCCGTCGGCTCGCCCGCCGCCAGCGCGGCCAGCCCGGCGTCCAGCTCCTCCCGGGTCGAGCCGACGATGACGGCGCGGTGCTCGAACGCGGCACGGGTGGTGGCGAGCGACCACGCCACGTCCACCGCCCGCTCATCGGTCAGGTGTCGGGCCAGCGCCTGCGCCTGACCGGTCAGGGCGGCGCGGCTGCGGCCGGACAGCAGCCACGGCACCACCCGGTCGGTGTCCGGGGTCTCCACCTCGGGCTCGCGCGGCCCCTCGGCGAGCACCACGTGGGCGTTCGTGCCGCCCATGCCCCACGAGCTGACGCCCGCGACCAGCGGCTCCTCCGGGCGCGGCCACGGCGAGAGCTCGGTGTGCACGCGCAGCTTGAGCTCGTCGAGCGGGATGTCGGGGTTCGGCGTCTCGAAGTTCAGGCTCGGCGGCAGGACCCGGTGGCGGATCGCCAGCGCCGCCTTGACGAACCCGACGATGCCCGCCGCGCCCTCCAGGTGGCCGACGTTGGTCTTGGCGGAGCCGACCAGCAGCGGGTCGGTGCGCCCGGCCATGACCGCGCCGAGCGCGCGGGCCTCGATCGGGTCGCCCACCGGCGTGCCGGTGCCGTGCAGCTCCACGTACTGCGCCCGCGCCGGTTCCACGCCCGCGTCGGCGAACGCCTCCCGGATCACCTCGGCCTGCGCGTGCTCGCTGGGCACGGTGAGGCCTTCGGTGGCCCCGTCGTTGTTGACGGCGCTGCCCAGCACCACCGCGTACACCGGGTCGCCGTCGGCGATGGCCTGGCTGAGCCGCTTGAGCACGACCACCGCGCCGCCCTCGCCGCGCACGTAGCCGTTGGCCCTGGCGTCGAAGGTGTAGCTGCGGCCGTCGGGCGACAGCGCGCCGAACCGCTCCAGGCTGACGGTCTGCTCGCCGAGCAGGTTCAGGTTCACGCCGGCCGCGAGCGCCAGGTCCACCGTGCCGTCGCGCAGGCTCTCGGCCGCCAGGTGGACCGCGACCAGCGACGACGCCTGCGCGGCGTCCACCGTGGCGCTGGGTCCGCGCAGGTCGAAGGCGTAGGACACGCGGTTGGCGATGATGCCGCGGTGCGTGCCGGTCACCGTGTGCTGGGTGATCGCCGAGGTGCCGTGCTGGTAGAGCAGGCCGGCGTAGTCGTCGCGGATGCTGCCGACGAACACCGCGGTGCGGCTGCCCCGCAGGTGGGCGGGGACGATGCGGGCGTCCTCGACGGCTTCCCAGGCGAGTTCCAGCACCAGCCGCTGCTGCGGGTCCAGTGCCGCCGCCTCGCGCGGCGAGATGCCGAAGAACCCGGCGTCGAAGTCCGCGACCGCCTCCAGGAAGCCGCCGCGGTCGATGCCCGGAGCGGCCTGGTCCCACCGCCCCTCGGGCGCGGTGGTGATGGCGTCGCGGCCGTCGCGCAACAGGTCCCAGAACGCCGGTGGTCCGTCCGCACCCGGCAGGCGGACCGCCATCCCGATGACCGCGACGGCTTCCTGGTGCCCGCCCGGCGCCGACAGGTGCCCGGTTGTGGGGTGGTCCATGCGGCGACCGCCTTTCGTGACCCAGCTGACCGAAGTTCGCTTGTGCTCCCAGCGGAAGGTAGGTCGCAGGCGGTAACCGGACACTCTTGCCGCGCTGCGTGAGAGTGCTGTTACTCGCTGGTGGAGGCAGCACGACCGGCCACGGCTACATTCGGACCAACCGGACCCAGATCAAGTCCTTTGTGGACTCCGGCAGCGCACGAGCGCACCGCGCCGAGACGAGGGGATAGCCGCAGATGTCCGAGAGAGTGCACGTCCCTCCACAGGTCGTAGATCGTGCGGACCGCGACCTGGCCGCGCCCGACGCCGTGACGCCTTCGAGCCTGCGCTCGGTCATGGGCCGGTTCGCGACCGGCGTGGTGGTGATCACCGTGGGCGGCGAGCACGTCCACGGCATGACCGCCAACGCCTTCGGCTCGATCTCGCTGGAGCCGCCGATCGTCCACTGCTGCATCGCGCACTCGGCGGTCATGCACAGCGCGCTGAGCGGGTCGGGCCGGTTCGGCGTGTCGATCATGGGCGCGGACCAGGAGGGCCTGGTCCGCTACTTCGCCGACCGCAAGCGCCCGCTGGGCCCGGCGCAGTTCGACGCCGTCGACTGGGTCGAGGGCCCGCAGACCGGCGCGCCGCTGCTCACCGGCGCGCTGGCGTGGCTGGAGTGCGAGGTGCTGGACGTGCACGTGGCGGGCGACCACTCGCTGTTCCTCGGCCGCGTGCTGGCGTGCGAGAACGGCGTCGGCGACAACGCCCTGCTGTTCTACCAGGGCGGTTTCCACCAGGTGGTGTCCGGGTGAGCACCTCCGAACTCGACTTCGTGCCCGTCCGCCTCACCCCGGGCGGCGAACCCGAAGGCGCCGCCGCGGCGTCCGGGCGGTCGATGGCGGGCTTGCGCGAGGAGCACGACCGGCAGCGGTCGCGGATCGCGGCGGGACGCCCCGAAGCGGTGGACCGGCAGCACGAGCTGGGCAAGCGCACCGCCCGCGAGCGGCTCGACCTGCTGCTGGACGTCGGCTCGTTCGTCGAGGTCGACCTGTACCGGCGTGGCACGACCGGCGCGCACACCGACGGCGTGGTCGCCGGGTGCGGCACGGTCGACGGCCGGCGCGTCTTCGTCTACGCGCAGGACTTCACGATCTCCGGCGGCTCGCTCGGCGCGGCGCACGCGGCCAAGATCCAGAAGGTGATGGACCTCGCGGTCGCCACCGGCTCGCCCGTGGTCGGGCTCAACGACAGCGGCGGCGCGCGCATCCAGGAGGGGGTGATGGCGCTGCACGGCTACGGCGGCATCTTCCAGCGGCAGGTCCGCGCCTCGGGCGTGGTGCCGCAGATCGCCGTGGTCCTCGGGCCGTCCGCGGGCGGCGCGGCCTACTCCCCCGCCCTGGCCGACTTCACCTTCATGGTCCGCGACACCGCCCGGATGTACCTCACCGGTCCCGACATCGTCGCCCAGGTCACCGGCGAGCGCATCGGCCACGACGAGCTGGGCGGCGCCGACGTGCACGGCTCGCGCTCCGGCGTGGCCTCCTTCGTCTACGACGACGAGGTCGACTGCCTGGACGGCGTGCGCGAACTGCTCGCCCTGCTGCCGTCGAACAACCTGGAACCGCCGCCTGCGCTGCCCTCCCGCGGCGCGCACACCGACCACCGGCCGCGCCTGGCCGACATCGTCCCCGTCGAGCCGAACAAGCCCTACGACATCCGGGCCGTCCTCGCCGAGATCGTGGACGACGGCGAGTACCTGGAGGTCCACGAGCACTGGGCGCGCAACGTCGTGTGCGCGCTCGCCCGCGTCGACGGGCAGGTCGTCGGCGTGGTCGGCAACCAGCCCGTCGTGCTGGCCGGCGTGCTCGACACCACCGCGTCGCAGAAGGCCGCCAGGTTCGTGCGGTTCTGCGACGCCTTCGGCATCCCCCTGGTGTCGCTGGTCGACGTGCCCGGGTTCCTGCCCGGCAGCGAGCAGGAGCTCGGCGGCGCGATCCGGCACGGCGCGAAGCTGCTCTACGCCTACTGCGAGGCCACCGTGCCGCGCATCCAGGTCATCCTGCGCAAGGCCTACGGCGGCGCGTACATCGTCATGGACTCGCGATCGGTCGGCACGGACCTGTCGCTGGCCTGGCCCACCAACGAGATCGCGGTCATGGGCCCCGAAGGCGCGGTCAACCTGCTGCACCGCCGCGAGCTCGCGGCGGCCGAGGACCCCGCCCGGCTGCGCGCGGCGCTCGTCGCCGACTACCAGGCCGAGCTCATGCACCCCTACCACGCCGCCGAGCACGGGCTGGTGGACGACGTGATCGACCCGGCGGAGACGCGGGCGGCCATCGCCCGGGGACTGACCATGCTGCGGGACAAGCGGGCCGAGGCGCCGCGGCGCAAGCACGGCAACACACCGCTGTGACCCGCAGCCGCGGTGCGGCCGTCGCCTTGTCACCCGATCAGGGCATTGCGGCGGAGTACGGCATCGGGAAGTGCCTCGGTAACTTCAAAGTGCGTCCTTACCGAGCGTCCCGATGCCCGCCAGTATTGATCGAAACGCATGTCAACGCTGTCGCTACAGCACCGCGCAACAAGGGGGCACGATGAGGACGGTCAGGTCGTTCTCAGACCTTCAGGAGCCTTTCCTCGCCTACATCCAGGACATCGTCTACGCCACGATGACCACGGTGGACAGCAAGAACCGGCCCCGGTCGAGGGTTCTGCTGCCGATCTGGGAGGTCCGCGACGGCCTGCCGATCGGGTGGATCGCGGCGTACAAGACCCCGGTGAAGGTGGCCCACCTGAAGCGGAACCCGCACACCACGATCTCCTACTGGAGCCCGAAGCAGAACGCGGTGTTCGCCGACTGCACGGCCGAGTGGATCGACGAGGACCAGGACGTCCGGCGCGAGATCTGGGACCTCTACAAGAAGGGCAGCCCGCCCGGCGTCGGCTACGACCCGGCGAACTTCTGGCGCGGCGACCACACCGATCCCAAGTTCGGCCTGATCAAGCTCATCCCGTGGCGCGTCCAGGTGTTGCGCGGGATGGACCTGAGCAGCGTGTTCTGGAAGGCGCCGGAACCGGCGGAGCTGTCGGAGCCCGCCTCGACGCTCTAGTGCGCGGCAGATGGGCCTTGTCCCCGGTACCCAGGGGGCAAGGCCCGTTCTCGTGCCGCGGCACCGCGACCGCTGCGCCTCCCGGACCGGCTCGTGACCGCCCGGGGAACGCCGACGCGCGGGGAAGGGCTGCCGGTGATCGGCGTCCCTCCCCCGCGCGTCGGCGTTCCGGCGTCGGGCCTCGCCCCGCCGCCACCCGTCAGGCGGGGTCCCACACGCCGCGGCTCGCCGCGTCCTTCACGAAGTCCTCGAACGCGATGGGCTGGTGGCCCGTCACCTGCTCGACGGTGAACGTGACGGCGCCGCTGGTGCCGTGGTCGATGCGGGCGGTCAGCTCGCCGATGAACCGGGCGTAGTCGGTGGGCACGCCGAACTCGACCAGCTCGGCCTCGTAGTCCTCCTGCGACACGGGCACGTACTTCACCTCGCGGCCGATGGCGTGACCGATGATGTCGACGGCCTCCGCGAAGGTCAGCGCGACCCGGCCGCTGAGGTTGTAGACGCGCCCGGAGTGGCCGTCCTCGGTCAGCGCGGCGGCGGCCACCTCGGCGACGTCGGCCACGTCGACGAACGCCTCGGCGCCGGTGCCCGCGGGCAGCGGCAGCTCACCGGCCCGGATGCTGTCCAGGAGCACGCCCTCGTCGAAGTTCTGGTTGAACCAGCAGGGGCGCAGGACCGTCCACTCGACACCGGACGCGCGCGCCGCCTCGGTGCCGGCGTGCAGGTCCTTGCCGCCGATCAGGCCCGCGGGCCTGGCCTGGAGCGCGACGATCCGGGTGACGCCGAGGTCGACGGCCTTGTCGTAGAACCGGGCGATCATCCCCTCGGCGTCCCACTGGCCGGGCTTGTCCTGCTGGTCGACGACGTACACCGCGCCGACGCCGGTCAACGCCCGGCCCCAGGTGGTCTCGTCGTCCCAGTCGAAGCGGACGTCGCCGGTGCGGCTCGCGGCCCGCACCTGCAGGCCCTTGTCGCGCAGCAGCGGCACGAGCCTGCGGCCGGTCTTGCCGGTGGAGCCGAGCACGAGGATGGGCTTGGTCTTCTTCGCCATGAGCGCAGCCCTTTCTAGGCAGCACAGAACAGATCGGGGGGCGCGGTGACGTCACGCGCGGGCGATGAGCGGCGCCGCCCACCGCCCGCTCTGGGGTGCGGGCGGTGGGCGGCGCTCGACGCCTGCCTGGGGGAGGGCAGGCTCGGGGCGCGGCGGACACCCTGGGGTGGTGGACGCCGCGCCGTGCCGGGAGGGGGATTCGGGATCCCCTACAGGAACGGGGTGTCGGGCGAGAGGCCCAGGATCACCCGTCCGTGCAGCTCCATGTTGGTGTTGAAGAGGAACAGTGCGTGGATCGACAGGCCCAGCATGTCGCGGTGGAACCGCTGGAACGGCACGTCGCGCGAGATGGACGAGGCGCCCGCCGCGTCGTGCAGCGTCACCACGGCCTCCTTCGCGAGCTGGATGGCCATGCCCGCCTCGCCGCGCACCTCGGCGCGCTCCTCGGCCGACGGGTACGTGCCCGCGTCCGCGTGCGCCTGGAGGAAGGCGATGATCTTGTTGGTCAGCGCCTCCGCCGCGGCGATGCGGTTCTTGGCCGTGGCGACCTGGATGTGGGTCAGCGGGGACTCGGACTGGTTCGTCCACGGCGTGTAGGTGATGCCGCGTCCGGGCAGCCGCTCCAGGAACGTCTCGTACGCGCCCTTGGCGATCCCGAGGTACGACGCGACCGCGCCGGCCACGATGTAGGGCAGGAACGCGTAGTTGGTGCCGGTCGCGCCGCTGTTGGCGCGGTCCGCGGCGCCCGCGCCGAGCAGTTCCGGCAGGAACAGCGACCGGTGCTGCGGCACGAACACGTTCTCGACCTTCGCCGACGCCGAGCCGGTGCCCTCGGCCGACGAGGTGTCCCAGTCGTCGACGATCTCGATCTCCGAGACCGGGACGACGACCACGTACGGCAGCCCGCCGTCGGGCGTCACGTGCACGGCGGCCAGCGTCACCCAGTCGGCGGCGTGCAGGCCCGAGAGCCACTTCCAGGTGCCGTTGACGGTCCAGCCGCCCTCGGCGGGCTCGATGGTGCCGGTGGGCGTGAAGCCGGTCGACACCCGGTGGTCGGGCTTGCTGAAGATCTCCTGCTGGGCCTGCTCGGACAGCGTCGTGTGGATCCACGCGCTGGCCTGGAGGATCATCGCGGCCCAGCCGGTGGCGCTGTCGGCCTTGGCGACCGCCTCGAAGACCTTCGCCTGGTCCGCGAGCGACAGCTCCAGGCCGCCGAACCGCCGGGGCGTGGTGAGCCGGAAGACCCCCGCCTGCTCCAGCAGGTTGATGCTCTCCGCGGGGACGTGGCGTTCCCGCTCGGCCTGGCGGCCGTTCTCACGAAGCTTGGGTGCGATTTCCGCGACGGCGTCCAAAATCGTGGAGACGTCGACTTTGAGGTCGGTCGTCGTCATTCCTGCCTCCTCAGCGACACTGACTACGAGATGAACCGGGCGGGAATTGTCCGAACGACCCGGCAACGAAGTCGAGCCTAGCCGTGCGAGAGGTGCACCCGTTTTTTCTCCGGTAATCGCGCGGTTGTCGCGGTCATCAGGCGGTAATTGTTCGCGATGACCGGGTGGCCGAACGGTTCCGGGCCCGACCGCGGGTGGCGGCCGGACCCGGAAGTCGGCGCGATCAGCTCACCGCGGGCTGTGAGGCGGCCTCGTCGGCGGGCGCGTCGGCCGTCTTCTTCGAACCGAGGCCGGTGGCCACGATGATGACGGCGACGGCCGTGGCGACGACCGGCACCACGAGCGCGTCGTGGAAGCCCTCGAGCAGGCCCTCGTCACCGGCCGCCACGTTCAGCGACGCGGCCACGGCCAGGCCGAGCGCGGCGCCGAACTGGAACGAGGTGTTCCAGATGCCGCCCGCGAGACCCTGCTCCTCGTCCGCGATGCCCTCGACCGCGACGATCGTCAGCGGACCGTAGACCAGCGTGAACGACACGCCGAGCAGCACCATGGTCGGGAACATCGACGTCCAGTAGTTCGCGTCCGCCGGGATGTTGAGGAACAGCGCGAACGCGGCCAGGGCGGCGATGAACCCGACGAACATGACCTTGTGGTTGCCGAACTTGTCCACCAGCTTCGGCGTCAGGGTCGGCGCGAGGATCGAGTCCATGCCGATGATCAGCAGGGCGATGCCGGTCTGGAGCGCGCTCCAGCCGCGCAGGTCCTGCATGTAGAGCACGGCGATGAACTGGAAGGCGAAGAACGAGCCGGCGAACAGCACCGTGGCGAGGTTCGCGCGCACCAGGGACGCGCTGCGGAAGATGCCGAGGCGGACCAGCGGCTCCTTCGAGCGGACCTCGGCGATCACGAACGCCGCCAGCAGCACCAGGCTGATCACGGCGGTCAGCACGGTCTCGCCGACCGGGACCTCCGGCGCCATCACCACGGTGTAGACGGCACCGACGGCGCCCAGGGTCATGGTGATCGCGCCGAACGCGTCGTACTTCTGGCCGGGCTTGCGCTCCGGCGCCTGGTCGCGCTCGATCAGGCTGATCGCCAGCACCAGGATGGCGGCGGCGAGGATGACCGGGGCGAAGAACACCCAGCGCCAGCCCAGGGCGGTCAGCAGACCGCCGACGACCAGGCCGAGCGAGAAGCCGCCGGCCGCCGTGCCCGCGTACCAGAGCAGGGCGCGGTTGCGCTTCGGGCCCTCGGCGAAGCTCGTCGTGATCAGGGACAGGCCCGCGGGCGTCATGAACGCCGCGGCCAGGCCGGTCACCGCGCGGGACGCGATGAGCATCCAGCCGTCGGTGGCCAGGCCGCCCAGGCCGGAGAACAGGACGAACACGCCCAACCAGAACACGAACATCTTGCGGCGTCCGAGCAGGTCGGCCGCACGGCCGCCGAGCAGCATGAAGCCGCCGTAGGCCAGGACGTACGCGCTGACGACCCACTGCAGCTCGCCGGGGTTCATCCCCAGCTCCGCCTTGATGGCGGGAAGGGCGACACCCAGCATGGAGATGTCGACACCTTCGAGGAAGATGGAGCCGCACAGCACGAAGAGCAGAGCGCGGTCTCGCGCGCTCATGCGGACGGGGCCATCGTCGACCGATGGACTCTGGGGTGTCGCGGACACTTCAGTCAGCTCCTTGTAGGGGGACCTGAGGGAGTAGTGCCCCGAACCCGCCTAGGCGGTTACCGTTTGGCACGTCAGTTCCCTCTTGTACGTGACCGAATGATCAGTCACCATGCAGACCTATGGAAGAAGGCACTTTGAAGTCACTGAGTCTCTGCGGTGATACCGAGGACTACGGTGCACGGCAGTGGGACACCCGGGCCGACTGCGAGGTCCGGCAGATCCTGGACCGCATCGCCGACAAGTGGTCCCTGCTGGTCATCGCCCTGCTCGACCGCCGGGTGCTGCGGTTCTCGGAGCTCAGCCGCGCCATCGACGGCATCAGCCAGCGGATGCTGACGATCACGTTGCGGCAACTGGAGCGTGACGGGTTGGTCAAGCGGACCGTCTACCCCGTCGTCCCGCCGCGAGTGGACTACGAGCTGACTTCGATGGGCGTGACGCTGCACGACACCATCCAGGCGCTGGTCGACTGGACCGAGAGCCACCAGGACGCGATCGCCGCGGCTCGCGAGGCCTACGACCGGCGCGAGGCGGAGCAGGCGGCCCTGGCCAACCGGTGAGGCGCGCGGCCGGGCCTGCCCGTCGAGGACGAGCAGGCCCGGCGCGGTGGTGCTGCGCGCGGGACGCGCCCGGGCCGGCTCAGGCGGGGTCGTTGCCGCCGTAGGCGTCGTCGACCGCGTACCGCCACTTGCCGTCGTGGCCCTTGCGCACGACATCCACGCCGACGCCCTCCAGGTGCTCGGGCTCCCCGCCCTCGCCGGTCATGTCGATCTGCCAGTCGACGATGAACAGGATCGTGTCGCCGGTGACGTACCGCTCGCGCTCCACGGCGGTCATCGTGGGCTTGCGGGACAGGAACTCGCGGGCGGCCTCGCGGCGGGCCTCGCCCTGCAACGGGGTGTGCGGCTCCCAGACCGCGATGGCCTCCTCGGTGTAGAACTGCTCCAGGACCTCGGGGTCGTTGGAGTTGAACGCCTGGACGTAGTGCTCCAGGTGCTTGTCGAGGTCCTCTGTCGGCTGGATCGTGGTGATGCTCGCGGACATCGGTCTGGCTCCATTCCTTGCGTGGGCGTCGGGTGGTCGGGCGGGTCGTCGGGCGGGTCAGAGGAAGTACGTGTCCGGGTCGAGCCCGAGCAGCACGCGGCCGTGCACCTCGAGGTTCGTGACCGGCGCCATCAGGCCGTGCAGCGCCAGGCCGACCGTGTCGCGGTAGACCCGCTGGATCGGCACCGCCTTCTGGATCACCGAGGCGCCCGAGAGGCTGTAGACCGTCTCGACGGCCTCCTTGGCGAGCTGGATGCCGTAGCCGATCCGCCCGCGGATCGCGGCCTTCTCCTCGGTGGTGACCTCGACCGCGCGGTCGGCGCGGTCCTGCATCAGGTCCGTGACGCGGTCGCGCAGCCCTTCGGCCGCGGTGATCTTGTTGGCGGCGGTGGCGAGCTGGATCTGCACGTGCGGGTGCTCGGACTGCTCGGTCCAGTTCGTGTAGGCGATCCCGCGGCCGGGCGCGCGTGCCACGAACAGCTCCAACGCCTGCTTCGCCAGCCCGATGTAGACCGCCAGCGAGGGCACCATGACGTACGGGATCAGGCCGTAGTCGCGGCCGTGCAGCCCCGCGTTCCAGCGGTCTCCGGTGGTGCCCTCGGTGAGCGCGGCGGCGTCGACCACGCGGTGGGCGGGGACGAAGAGCTCCTTCACCGAGCTGGTCGAGCTCCCGGTGCCGGCGGCGGACGAGACGTGCCAGTCGTCGGCGATGGTGAACTCCGACCGCGGCACGACCGCGTACACCTCTTCGTGCGACTCGGTCTGGCCGTCGCGCAGCACCATCGCCGCGACGATGTTCCAGTCCGCGCCGCGGATGCCGGTGTTGAACCGCCACGCGCCGTCGAGCACGTAGCCGCCCTCGGTCGGCACGAGGGTGCCGGTCGGCGTGAAGCCGCCGGAGACGCGCACCGAGCCGCCCGCGAAGACCTCTTCCTGCGCCTGGTCGGGGTAGGCGGCGATGACGCCGGTGCTGCTCATCCAGGCGTTGACCGCCCACGCCGTCGACCCGCAGCCGCGGGCGACCTCCTCGACGATGGCGACCTGGTCGGCGACGGGCAGGTCGAGCCCGCCGAACTTGCGCGGCACGGCGGCCTGGAAGACGCCCGCCTCCTCCAGCAGCTTGATGTTCTCGTCCGGCAGCCACCGCCGGTCCTCTGCTTCCTGGCCGTTGGCGCGCAGCCGCGGCACCAGGTCGCGGACGGCGTCGACGACCGCGCGACCGTCCTTCTCGGTTTCCTGCATGGCATCTGGCCCTTCGGTCGACTCTCGGCGGGGGTCGGTCGGAACGTTAGCGGCGCCCGCGGAAACCGTTCTCATAAAGCGGTAACCACCCGGTCGACCAGGCCCGGTTACCGGTGTGTGAGCGAGCCGTGAAAGTCGCCGCGTTATTTTGCCGGTAGCGAGACGACGGAACTCGCCCGCTGGACCTGCGGACCCGCTCCGCCCAGAAGGAAGCAGGACGTAAAGATGTCCACCGCAATCCGGGTCGACCCCGATTTCCCAGACCTCACCGATGACATCGACGCCCAGAACGACATCTTCATCGACGTCTTCAACTCGGGTGACGGTGAGCTGTTCGACAAGCTCTACCGGCCTGACGCGATCTCCAACTTCTCCGGCGCCCAGCTGACCGGCGAACCGCGCAAGAAGTGGTTCGTCGAGTTCCTGGCGCCGAAGCCGCACCTGGAGGCGACGCTCACGCACGCCTACGTGGCGGGCGACGTCTCGCTGATCGGTGTCACGTTCATCATCGACACCACCAACGAGGAGGGCAAGAAGGTCCGCATCACGGGCCGCTGCACCGACGTGCTGCGGCGCGGGGACGACGGTCGCTGGCTGATGGCCTGCGACCGCCCGGTCATGGACCCCCCGCAGATCTTGGACTGACCGGATCCGGGCGCCGGTGGCGAACCGAACCGCCACCGGCGCAACCGGTCCCGTGCGTGCCGGCCCGTGACGCCGTCACCCGACCGTGGTGGAACACGGCACCGACGGCGACGGTCCGTCAGCACGGACACCCCGGCCGGATGAGGAGGTTCACCGGCCCGACTGGTGTTCGCGGCGATCGGGCCGCGGCACGGCGGACTCCGGCACGCTCGCCCCTGCGCCACGCAGTCGCGCGGAACGGGGTGGGTCATGCGGTCGAGGGTGCACAGGCATCTGGCTTCGGTGGTGCCGGAGCTCTTCACGGATCAGGCGCCGGCCATGGCGGCCCTCTCGGTGGCCGGCTCACTGGGAGAGGAGCGCAAGCGCCCGGTCCTGCCGCCGGAGTTCGACTGGCGCGACTACGCGATCATGCTGCTGCACGTCGCGGCCGAGATCGAGCACTCGCTGATGGTGCAGTACCTGTTCGCCGCCTACTCGATGGGCGGCCCGCAGGTGCCCGCCGAGCTGCGCGAGGACGTGCGCGGCTGGCAGGAGGTCGTCCTCGGCATCGCGAAGGAGGAGATGGGCCACCTCGTCACCGTGCAGAACCTGCTGACGGCGCTGGGCGGCCCGATGAACCTCGACCGCGAGGACTACCCGTGGGGCTCGGACTTCTACCCCTTCACGTTCAACCTCCAGCCGCTGAGCGCCGACTCGCTCGCCAAGTACGTCGTCGCGGAGAGCCCCGACACCTGGTCCGGCGCCGAGGCCACCGAGATCAAGCAGCGGGCCGCCAACGCCACCGGCGACTACGTCAACCGGGTCGGGGCGCTCTACAGCCGGATCGACGCGATCCTGAAGGACAAGGACTTCCTCCCCGACGACCTGTTCCACGCCGAAACGCTGCCGTACCAGGCGTCCTGGGACGAGTGGGGCCGCGGCTACACGCGCGGTGAACGCGGGCAGGACTCCGGGAACGTGCCGGACGTCAAGTCACCCGAACTGCTGGTCTTCGGCGTGTTCTCACGCGACTCCGCGCGCAAGGCGCTGCACGAGATCGGCGAGCAGGGCGAGGCGCTGGAGAACGAGGAGCACGACGAGACCTCGCACTTCAACCGGTTCCTCGCCATCTACCGGGCGCTGACCGCGCTGCCCGGCGACCAGCAGGCGCTGGTGTCACGGCCGATCGCGGAGAACCCGGTCACGGCGCACCGGCTCAACGAGTCCGAGCTCGTGGGGTACGCCGCCGCCGAGGTGACGACCCACCCCATCACCGACCCGGTGACGGCGCTGTGGGGCCACCTGTTCAACCTGCGCTACCGGATGCTGCTCACCGACATCTCGCACGCGTTCCGGCTGGCCGGTCCGACGGACAACGGCGGCGTGCTCACCGGCCGCGGTGCGCTGGTGCACCGGGCGTTCGCCGAGATGTACAACCTGCGCGCGCTGGCCGGTCGGCTGGTGCAGCTGCCGCTGGCGGAGGACGACCCGGACGGGCTGCGGGCGGGGCCGACGTTCGAGATGCCCTACAGCCTCGAACTGCCCCACCACGACCACGACTGCTGGCTGCTGCAACGCGACCTCGTGCAGGCCTCCCAACTGCTCGTCGAACAACTGGCGCACACCGACCCCGCCACCGCGCGCGATCCCTACCTGGTCGCGCTGCGCGAGTCCGACCGGCGGGCGCTGGCCCAGATCGAGCACGTCCTCGACCGCAAGGGGTGCACGCGATGACGACGATCCGGGAACTGCGAGTCCTGCCGCCGCTGGCCATCGGCCGGCTCGGCGCGGCCACCGAGCCGATGGACAACTACACCGCCGAGCCCGATCCGGAGCAGCCCCTCGCGCCGCGGCGGCTGCGGCCCGCGCCGACGTTCCGGATCGATCCCCGGACGGGTGAGATCGCCTCCGCCGACACCCCCGACGAGCTGCGGTTCACCGACGGGCGCGGCAAGGTCAGGCCGGTCGCGCCGTTCCTGGAGGTCTGGGCGCTCACCTCGGACGACGTGCTCCAACCCCTGACCTCGGACCTGTTGCGGGACAACGGCCTCACGCCCGACGACGTGCAGTGGCGCGTGCAGGTCGGCAACCACAAGATCCAGCGCCGCACCTACGACGACAACGACCGCATCGACGCCGACACCGAGTGGTTCAGCGACCACGAGGCGCACGAGCTGGCCGGCCTGTGCCCGAACTTCCTGACCGACAAGTTCCTGCCGCTGGGCCACGTCCGCTACGTCAAGCCGACACCGCGGTTCCCCGGCATCCGGTTGCGCTTCACCCCCGCAGGCGGCCACGTCTACGGCTCGCTGGGCCCGGAGGACCTCGACGTGCCGGACCCGAACGTGGTCGACCGCCTCTACGACGCCGCGAAGGGCACGTGGCGCGGTCACTCGGACCAGCAGGGCGATCCGCGGCTCACGATCCCGGCCCAGATCTACGCGGGCGACGACGGTCCCGACGGCGCCTGGGTCAGCCGGGGCTACCTGGACGACGAGTGCGACGGCCTGGTGCGCGTCAAGCTCGCGGTGGCCGACGCCGAGCTGACCGCCTACGGCCGCATCGGCGCGGGCCCGCCCGCCTACGCGCCGGACGCCGTCCCGATCCGCACCGTCGCCGACGAGCTCGACCAGGCGCTGTTCGGCCCGGCGGCGACCGCCGACGACGGCCTGGAGCACGCGTGCGCCGTGGCCGAGGAAGTGCTGCGCCGCGCCACGGAGACGGTGCGGCTGATGAACACCGAGGTGATGAACGGCAACACGGTGGACGGTCGGGTCGACGCGGCCAGCACCATGGTGCGGCAGGACACAGCGGACACCGGCCGGCTGTTCGAGCCGATCATGGCGCCGTCCCTGGTGGACGCCGCCGCGGTGCTTGCCCTGCACCAGAACGTGCTCGCGGCCCTGCGCAGCGGCACCGCGCCGTGGTTCGCCGACGTGCTGCGCGACTACGACGAGGTGGGCGACCTGACCGCGAAGGGCAGGCGCAAGATGCCGGCGCTGATGCGCGGCGCGGACGGCCGGTCGCTGGCCCTCACCCGGCGCCAGGTCGACCTCGTTCGCCTGGCCGCCCGGCAGGCGATCTTCCGGCAGGCAGGCGACGAATCCCGAGGACCGCGATGAGCGACGACCGGATCGACCCGAAGAACCTCACCGCGCAACTGCACTACAGCGCCGCCGGCAACCCGCCGAGCACGTTGCCGGAGTCGGCGATCTCCAACGCGTTCCCCGGCCTGGAGTTCGACTTCCGCAACATCTGGCGCAGGCTGCTGGTCGGCATCGAGCTGCACGAGTCCGACAACTACGTGGTGGCCGCCGACCCGGAGCACGAACGGCTCGTCGGCCGCCGCGTGCTGGCCGTGGCCGATCACGACGTCGTCGGCCGCCTGGTCGGCCCGACCCGCCCCGGCGCCGGGTCCGCGCCGCTGACGTCCACGGACAACCCCGACGGCGTGACGATGCTGGAGTGGTCCAACTCGCTGGCCGACGTGCTGGCCCACCACGTCGGCGAGCACGTCCCGTGCCTGTTCACCAGCGGACCCGCGCCGAAGCCGGTCGGCAAGCCCGCGAAGCTGCCCGACCCGGGGTTCGAGGTGGTGCACCTTCAGGTCCGGCCGCTGTTCGCGGAGAGCCCGGCGACCGGCGACAACCTCGCCGTGATCGCCGAGGAGATGGCCGGACCGGGCGACCTGACCCGCGGCCTGTGCTCGCCCTGGCAGAACGACTACCGCGAGTGCGCCTGCTACTACTGGGCCGCCAGCCGGCCGGACTACGTCAACGTCGAGGACACCGGCGCGGGCACCACCACCGGCAACCACTGGTTCGCAGTCGACCGCGAGCCCCGCGAGTACGTGCTGGACAACCGCTACGACTCCCGCCTGGTCAGCTACGACGACCTGTTCCAGGACTGGCAGGGCAAGCTGCGGTTCGTGGTCGGCGGCAACGACGCGCCCGAGCACCCGGAGGACGACGCCCGATGACCGCGAGCAGCCTGTTCGAGGCGTCCGCCCCCGTGCACCCCGACGTCCACCTGCTCGACACCGACACCGGGCCGCACGTGCTGCTGGCCGACGGCAGCCGCCTGTTCGGCGTCGGCCAGGCCCTCCACGACCGGATCGACGCGGCCCGCCGCGACCCCGACCCGCGCGTCCTGGACGCCGTGCTCGCCGATCTCGGGCTCGACGCGCCGCGCCGGATCGACGACCTCGCGCCCGACCCGCCGCCGGTGCGGGCGCTGTCGCTGGCCGTCGCCCAGAAGTGCAACCTCGGCTGCACCTACTGCTACGCCCAGCAGGGCGACTTCGGCGGTCCGGCCAAGAACATGCCGGAGGCGACCGCGTTCGCCGCCGTCGACGCGCTGTTCCGCGACGCCGCCCCCGGCGAGCGGGTCAACCTCGCGTTCCTCGGCGGCGAGCCGCTGATCAACCGGCCGGTCGTGCGTGCCGCGACCGAGTACGCCGTCACCACCTCCGAGCGCACCGGGATCCCGGTGACGTTCTCCATCACCACCAACGGCACCCTGCTCACGCCCGAGGACGGCGAGTTCTTCGAGGCGCACGGTTTCGCGGTCACGGTCAGCCTCGACGGCGTCGGCGCGCGGCACGACCTGCTGCGCCCCCACCGCGACGGCCGCGGCAGCTACCAGCGCGTGATGGACCGGGTCGCGCCCCTGCTGGCGGCGCAGCGCCGGATGCAGGTCTCGGCCCGCGTCACGGTCACGCCGCTCAACCTGGACCTGCCGCGCACGCTGGACGAGTTCACCGCCGCCGGGTTCCACGGCGTCGGCTTCTCCCCCATGCTCAGCTCGCCCACCGGGCAGGGCGAGATGGCGTTGGCGGACCTGGCGGTGATGCTGGAGCAGATGACCGCGTGCGGCGAGGAGTTCCTCCGCCGGGTCGTGGCCGGGCAGCGCTACCCGTTCACGAACCTGGTCACCGCGCTGCGCGAGATCCACCGCGGCACGCACCGGCCCTACCCGTGCGGCGCGGGCGCGGGCTACTTGGGCGTGTCGGCCGACGGTGACCTGTCGGCGTGCCACCGGTTCGTGGGCGACCCCGACGGCGCGATGGGCGACCTGACCACCGGCGTGGACGACACCGCCCGCGCCCGCTGGCTGACCGACCGCCACGTGCACCGCCAGGAGCCGTGCCGCGGCTGCTGGGCCCGGTACCTGTGCGGCGGCGGCTGCCACCACGAGGTGATCCGCCGCGGCCGACCCGCGTGCGACTACATCCGCGGCTGGCTGCACCACTGCCTGTCCGTCTACACCCGCCTGCTCGCGGCCCGCCCCGACTACTTCACGGCATGACGACCTGGGACGTCTGCGTCATCGGCGGCGGCCCGGCCGGCTCGGTGTGCGCCCTGCGCCTGGCCCGCCTCGGCCACCGCGTCGTGCTGCTGGAACGCCGCCCCTTCCCCCGCCCGCACGTGGGCGAGGCGCTGTCACCCGGCGTCCGGCCGCTGCTCGACGTCCTCGGCCTGCCCCACACCCTTGACCACGCCCTGCCCTCCACCGGCACCCTCCTCCGCTGGGAGGACACGACAACCCGCGTCCTCGCCCCGGACCCCCGTGCCGTCACCGTCGACCGCGGACGGTTCGACCACGCCCTGCTCGCCGCCGCCCGCGCCGCCGGCGTGTCCGTCCGGCAACCCACCCGAGCCGGACGCCCCCGCCGTGGCCAAGACGGCTGGGACGTCCCACTGCGCCACGACGTCCTCCACGCCCGGTTCCTGGTCGACGCCACCGGCCGCCACCGCCTCTCCGGCGGCACCACGACCGCCACCGGCCCCCGAACCCTCGCCCTGCACGCGGTCTGGCCCGGCAACGGCCCGGCCCGCATCGGCACCGGACCACAAGCCTGGTGCTGGGGCGCACCCCTGCCCGACGGCGCGTTCCGCGGCATGGCGTTCGTCGACCCGGACCTGCTGCGCCGCCACTCCTTCGACGTCCCGCGCCTCTACCACCACCTGCTCGACACCACGGGCCTGTTCCCCGACCGTCCGCTCACCCTCGACGTGGCCGTCTGCGACGCCACCGCCTACCGCGACGACACCCCGATCACCGACGACCACGTGAAGATCGGCGAAGCCGCCTTCACCCTCGACCCCCTCACCTCCTCAGGCGTGGACAGCGCACTGCACAGCGCCATGGCCGCCGCCGTCACCGTCCACACCATCCTCTCCGACGGCGACCGAACCGCCGCCCTCACCTTCTACCGCGACAGCCGCGACCGAACCGTCACCCGCCACACCACCTGGACCGCCGCCCACTACCACCGCCACCACCCCTACCGCGACCAACCGTTCTGGCGCCGCCGATCAGCCCCACCACCCACCCCGCCGCGCCCACCAACCCCCGCCGACCCGCACCGCCCAGTGCGCCTCTCCCCCGACGCCAAGCTGACACCGACCCCCTGCCCCGTCGGCGACCTCATCACCATGCGCCGCGCCCTGACCCACCCGAACCTGCCCACCCCGATCGCCCACATCGCCAACACCGAACTGGCCCCACTCCTGGACTACCTGACCAACCCCCGCCCCCTCCCCGACCTCCTCCGCGCCTGGTCCACCCACCTACCACCCGCCCAAGCCGAAGCAACCGCCAAGTGGCTCCTCGACCAAGGACTCCTCACCACCACCTGAACCCCCGCCACTCCCTCCGCGCTCCGCGCTGCCCCAACCGACCCCCATCCGCGCTCCGCGCTGCCCCAATCGACCCGCATCCGCGCTCCGCGCTGCCCCAATCGACCCGCATCCGCGCTCCGCGCTGCCCCAACCCGACCCCCATCGGACCCGCCGCACCCCACCGAGGCCCGATTTGACATGGGTTCGGGTGCCATAGGCTGGACGAAGCCGGGCAGGCTTGGCGGAACGCTTTACCCCGCCATGCCTGCCCGGCTTTGGCCTGCCTGGGGTGCCCGTAAGGGCCCCATGTCAAATCGAGCCGGACCCGCGCTCTCGTCACACCGAACCGGCCCCGAGCTCGACGACCTCCGGCACCACTCACGGCACCACTCACGGCACCACTTTCGACACCACTCTCCTACCACCAGTACCACCGACGTTCCGGCTTGGTGTTGAAGACGCGTCGCAACATCGCAGCCATGGTCATTCACCTCCTCCCGAACTCTCAGTGATCATCCGGTCCGCTCACGCGGCGCAGCGTGAAGGGCCGCGGAACGATGCCCTCCGACGCGACCGCGCGCGTGTCACCCCCTGTGACCTCCAAACAAGCACCCTCGGCCAGCGCCACCAACGCATCGGCGACCATCGTCTGCGCCACCGACGCACCAGGGCAGGCGAAGGGACCCGCCCCGAACGGTATGTACGGTCCGTGCCCGTCGGCCCGCGCCCAGCGCTCGGGCCGAAAAGCCTCCGGCTCGGTCCACCGGCGCGAGTCGTGGTGCAGCAAGTGCGGGCTGACCGACAGGAGATCCCCCGGGCCGAACGCCGTGCCACCGAGATCAGTGGCACCGGGGACCGTGCGGCGGAGCATCCACGGGATCGGCCGGTGCCTCAACGCCTCCCGCACGATGTGATCAGCGGGCCACGGCCACGGCGAGCCTCCCACACAGTTCAGACAAGCGAGCAGCACCGACCACGCCAACGCAGCGGCCACGGGTGCCGTGATCGCGCGGAACATCGCCAGGTGCACCCTGGCCACCGCCCGGTCCACCACGTCGTCCGGGCACGCGCCCAGCACCGCGTCCAGCACGTCACGCGGCTCCCCGCCACCGTGGCGCCGCTGCCGACGCCGGCGCACCTCCGCTGTCAATCCCACGAGCAACCGGTCACGCGCCACCTCGGCCCGCGCCCGCTGCCACACCCTCGGCGCGCGGAACACCACGCCCACCTCTGCCGCCCGGTCCGCCCACTCCCTCACCCCGCCCGACCCGCCCGGGTCCACCATCAAGTCCGCCAGGCAGCGGTACACCAAGCGGTTTCCCGCCGTGGGCCACCGGCTGAGCTCCGGCAGCGCCGCCACCTCCGCTGCCAACGCCGCGCGGTAGTCCGGCAGCCGGGCCCGCAGCAGGTCACGCACCGCGTGACCGACCTCGACCTGCGCCTCTCGCGTCGGCAGCAGGTCACCGAAGAACGCCGACCGACCCGCGTTGAACTCCTGGTCGCGCAGCAGCACCCGCGCCAGGTCGGCGTCACCCAGGCACCAGCCGCCGCCCGGCAGCGGGATCACGTCCGTCGCACTGCGCCGGTGGAGGTCCCGGACGTACTCCAGCGGGTCGCGCAGCAACCGACGCCTGTCCCCGATCCTCATCACCCCACGCCCTCCGCGAGATACTTCGCGAAGTACGTCCTCCCGCGCCCTCCGCGAACCGCTTCCTCGTCCCAGGGTCTTCCCGCCGAACGACGAGGTGAAGAACCAACCACCGATCCCACCCGAACGGGACGCCACAGCACCCGACCGGTGTGCCTGCCCCGCTCGCCACCCCAACCACCCCCGACCACCCCCAGTCCGATCAACCGGAGGTGGCCGTACCGTCCGCCGGCCAAGTAGCTTCTGGGCGTGTCGGAACGGGACGAGGTCATCGCCGGGCGTTATCGGCTGGTGGAGTTGGTCGGGCGTGGGGCTGCCGGGGTCGTCTGGCGGGCGCGTGACGAGCGCCTGGGACGGGCCGTCGCGGTCAAGCTCCTCAACGCGGCCGACTCACCGAAGGCGGTGGAGCGGATCGTGCGCGAAGGCCGGGTGGCCGCCCGCCTGCGCCACCCGCACGCCGTCACGATCCACGACGTCGTGGAACACGGCGGCAACCCCTGCCTGGTGATGGAGTACCTGCCCTCCCACACCCTCGCCGAGCTCATCGAGGAACGCGGCCCGCTGCCGGAGGCGCTGGTGGCGGGCGTCGGCTGGCAGGTGGCGTCCGCACTCGCCGCGGCCCACGCGAGCGGGATCGTGCACCGCGACGTCACGACCTTCAACATCCTGCTGGCCGAGGACGGCACCGCCAAGATCGCCGACTTCGGCATCGCGCGCGCCATCGGCGAGAACACCGTGACCGACGCCCGGGTGGTCGTCGGCACCCCCGCGTTCCTCGCCCCGGAGGTCGCGTCCGGTCAGGACGCCGTGTTCGCCTCCGACGTCTACTCCCTGGGCGCGACGCTGTACGCCGCGCTGGAGGGGCACGCGCCGTTCGGCACGACCGACAACCCGTACGCGCTGCTCCGCCGCGTCGCGGAGGGCGAAGTGGCCCCGATGCGGTTCCCCGGTCCCCTGGGTGACGTGCTGGAGCTCGTGCTCCGCCGCGACCCGGCCGAACGACCGACGATGGCCGAGCTGCACAGCCTGCTCGGCGCGGTCGTGGAGGGGCGGCCGTTGCCGGGCGCACCGCAGAACGGCGACACCCGCCCGTTGCCCGCGCCCCGCCGCGTGCCGTGGCGCAGGGTCGCCCTCGTCGCCGGCGCGGTGGTCCTGGTCGCGACCGGAATCGTGATCGGCGACTCGCTGGCCAGCAAGGACCCCGCCGGCAACGCCCAACCGGCCCCTACCACCACCACCACCACGAGCAGCAGCAGCGCCACCACCAGCGCGACCAGCGCTACCACCAGCGAGAACCCCACCACAACCACCGCCGACGAGAACACCACCACAACACCGCCAACGACCACCACCACCCCCGCACCGCGATCAGCCGACTGCACCGCCCGCTTCGAGATCACCAACTCGTGGCCGGGCGGCTACCAGGCCCACGTCACCGTCCGCAACGCCAGCGGGCAGCCGTTCACCACCTGGACGGTGACCTGGCCCCGCCCGGACGGCCACTCGATCAGCAACCTGTGGAACGGCTCCCTCACCGCGGGCGACAGCTCGATGACCGTCACCAACCTCTCGCACAACGGCAAGCTCCCGGCCGGGGGCTCCACCACGTTCGGCTTCACCGCGAACGGCCCGGGCGTCCCGGACCCCGACCTGACCTGCACCGCGAGCTGACTTGCACCGCGAGCTGACCCGCGTCATGAGCTGACCCGCACCGCGCGAAGAAGGGGGTAGGTCAGACCGGCGCGGAGGCTGGTTTGCTCAACTTTCCGCGCCAGTCTGACCCGGCCAGCCGAAGCCGGCCTACCGTGCGGACACGCGTTGCAACGGCCAGCCCTGACTACCCCACCCGACCGATCACTACACGTCCCACCGCCGATCAGGAGAAGAACGCCCCCCACCATGCCTTTCTCCGTCGAAACCCACGTCGTCGCCGATCACGACAGCGGCCCCTACGCGATCACCACCGGCCCGGACGGCGCTCTCTGGTACACCCTGGTCCGCGGCAGCAGGATCGGCCGACTCGTCCCCGGCAGCCGGCCCACGACCCACGAGCTGGCACCGGACCGGGGGCCGACCGTCATCGTCACCGGCCCCGACGACGCCCTCTGGTTCACCGAGTACCAGGGCCACCGCATCGGCCGGATCACCACGGACGGCCAGGTCACCGAGTACACGCCGCCCACCCCGGACTGCGGCCCCTACGGCCTGGCGGTCGGCCACGACGGCGCGCTCTGGTTCACCGAGGTCAACGCCGACCGCATCGGACGCATCACCACCGACGGTGACATCACCGAGTTCCCGCTACCGCTCACCGGCGCGTTCCCCTCGGCCATCGCCGCCGGTCCGGACGACGCCCTGTGGTTCACGCTCAACCAGGCCAACGCCATCGGCCGCATCACCGGGGACGGCGACGTCACCGTCCACCCGCTCCCCACGGACGCGGCCGGACCGGTCGGCCTCTGCGCAGGCCCGGACGACGCCCTCTGGTTCGTCGAGATCGCCGCAGGTCAGATCGGCCGCATCAGCACCGACGGCGACATCGCCGAGTTCCCGCTGCCCGACCGCGCCGCCCGACCCCACGCCATCGTCACCAACGACCGCGGCGACCTCTGGTTCACCGAATGGGGTGCCAACCGGATCGGCGTGATCACCACCGACGGCACCATCGACTCGCACCCGCTGCCCGAACCCCCGCGGAGCCGCACGGCCTCACCGCCGGCCCGGACGGTGCGCTGTGGATCGCCCTGGAAACCGGGGCCCTCGCCCGCGTGACCCGCCGCTGACCGCACCCAGCCGCCACCGCATGGCCTCCCGCCTGCCCCGCCCGGCCGGCACCGCGTGACGCATGGCCTCCGCCTGCCCCGCCCGGCCGGCACCGCGTGACGCACCACCAACCGACCCCGACCGCACCCACCCGTCAGGCCGGTCTCGCCTCCTTCACCGCCCCCACGTCCTGCAGACCGGCCAGCCCGTGCAGCAGCGGCACGTACACGTCGTCCACCAGAGACGCCACCGTCTCCTCCGCCAACGGCGCACCGCACGTCATCGACTCGTTGCGGATCAGGTCGAGCGGCAGCCGCAGCACCCGGTGCGGCAGGTCGACCGGCGGCAGTTCGGCGCGGGCCACGGCCCGCCCCACGATCGCCCGCACGGCGTCGGTCAGCGGCGACGGGTTGGCCAGGCGCTCACCCAGCAGGGCGGCGACCTCGGGGTGCCGGAACGCCTCGCCCATCACGCCCGCGACCATCTCGTTCATCATCGAGTCGGCCCGGCGCGCGATCCGCGAGAACAGCGTGCGCAGGTCGCCGCGCAACGTGCCGGTGTCGGGCGCCTCGGGCTCCACCGGCAGGTTGCGGAACCACGCGGCCAGCACCAGTTCCGCCCGGCCGCCCCAGCGCCGGTAGATCACCGGTTTACTCGTTCCCGCCCGAGCCGCCACTGCCTCTATGGTGAGCCGGGCGTAGCCGACCGCGCGCAGCTCGTCCCAGGCCGCGTCCAAGATGGCCTGCTCCAGCTGCGCGCCCCGTCGGCGCGACTTAGTACCCGTCACCCTGCCCCTTTACTCACTCTTTAGATACGTTGCGTTTCTTATCGTACGGGTCTACCTTGCACATGTTAGACACGATCCGTTTCTTATGGGGGAACACCGTTGCTGAGCCGCCTGCTGCGTACCCACCTGCGGCCGTACAGACGTGAACTGACGGTCGTGCTCGTGCTACAGCTGATCGGCACCGTCGCGTCGCTGTACCTGCCGAGCCTCAACGCCGACATCATCGACTTCGGCATCGCCGCCGGTGACACCGGCTACATCCTGTCCACGGGCGGGTGGATGATCGGCGTCTCCGTCATCCAGATCGTCTCCTCGATCGGCGCGGTCTACTACAGCGCGCGGATCGCGATGAGCTTCGGCCGCGACGTGCGCGCGGCCGTGTTCCACCGCGTCGGCGAGTTCTCCGCGCGCGAGGTCGCCACCCTCGGCCCGTCGTCCCTGATCACCCGCACCACCAACGACGTGCAGCAGGTCCAACTGCTCGTCGTCATGGGCTGCACGATGCTGGTCAACGCCCCGATCATGTGCGTGGCGGGCGTCCTGATGGCGCTGCGCGAGGACGTCGGCCTGTCGTGGCTGCTCGTGGTCTGCGTGCCGGCGCTGGCGATCGCGGTCGGCCTGATCGTCGTCCGGATGGTCCCGCAGTTCCGGCTGATGCAGGAGCGCATCGACGCGGTGAACCGCGTGCTGCGGGAGCAGCTGGCCGGTATCCGCGTCGTCCGCGCCTTCGTCCGGGAACGGGCCGAGACGCAGCGCTTCGCCGACGTCAACGGCGCGCTCACCGAAACCGCCCTGCGCGTCGGCCGGCTCCAGGCGTTGATCTTCCCGGTGGTGATGCTGCTGCTCAACGCCTCCAGCGTGGCCGTGCTGTGGTTCGGCGCGTTCCGCGTGGACGCCGGTGAGATGCAGATCGGCGCGCTGACGGCGTTCCTGAGCTACCTGATGCAGATCCTCATGGCGGTGATGTTCGCGACCTTCATCTCGATGATGATCCCGCGCGCCGCGGTGAGCGCCGAGCGGATCAACGAGGTGCTGGACACCGAGTCGTCGGTCCTCCCGCCGACCGCGCCGCTGCTCGAGCTGCCGCGGCAGACCTCGGTGGAGTTCCGCGGTGCCGAGTTCCGCTACCCCGGCGCGGACGAGCCGGTGCTGCGCGACATCAGCTTCCGGGCCGAGGTCGGTCAGCGGACCGCGATCATCGGCAGCACGGGCACCGGCAAGACGACCCTGCTCAACCTCGTGCCGCGGTTGATCGACGTGACCGGCGGCGGTGTCCTCGTCAACGGCACGGACGTGCGCGAGATCGACACCGACACGCTGTGCGGGCGCATCGGGCTGGTGCCGCAGCGGCCGTACCTGTTCACCGGCACGGTCGCGTCCAACCTCCGCTACGGCAGGCCCGAGGCCACCGACGACGAGCTGTGGGAGGCGTTGGAGATCGCGCAGGCCCGCGAGTTCGTGGAGGCGATGCCCGGCGGGCTCGACGCGGAGATCGCCCAGGGCGGTACGAACGTCTCCGGCGGCCAGCGGCAACGGCTCTCCATCGCCCGCGCGCTGGTGCGCCGACCGGACGTCTACCTGTTCGACGACGCGTTCTCTGCGCTCGACCTGTCCACCGACGCACGGCTGCGCGCCGCGCTGCGACCGCACACGCGGGACGCGGTCGTGATCGTCGTCGCCCAGCGCGTCTCCACGATCCTGGACGCCGACCGGATCGTGGTGCTGGACGACGGCGCCGTCGTCGGCATCGGCACCCACCACGAACTGCTGGACTCCTGCCCCACCTACGTGGAGATCGTGGAGTCGCAGCTGACCTCGGAGCAGGCGGCATGACCACCACGACCACCCCGTCCCGATCCGCTCCCCCGCCCCGCATGGGCGGCGGCATGCCCGGCATGGGCATGCCGATGGGCAAGGCGGAGAACTTCGGCCCGTCCGCCCGCAGGCTCGTGGAGCGCATGCGCCGCGAGCGGATCGCCCTGCTGGCCGTGGTCACGCTGGGCGTCATCAGCGTGGCGTTCTCGGTGGCCGGCCCGAAGATCCTCGGCCACGCCACCGACATCATCTTCGAGGGCGTGCTGGGCCGGATGCGCGGCACGCCCGGCGCGGGCATCGACTTCGGCGCCCTCGGCACCGTGCTGGTGTGGGTGATGGCCCTGTACCTCGTCTCCTCGTTGTTCGGCTGGTGCCAGGGCCGCGTGCTGAACAACGTGGTGCAGCGCTTCGTGTTCCGGCTGCGCTCCGACGTCGAGGACAAGATCCACCGGCTGCCGCTGCGCTACTTCGACGGCCAGCCGCGCGGTGAGCTGCTGTCCCGCGTCACCAACGACATCGACAACGTCTCCACGACCCTGCAGCAGACGCTGAGCCAGCTGCTGACGTCGTTGCTGACCGTGGTCGGCGTGCTGGTGATGATGCTGACGATCTCGCCGCTGCTGACCCTGATCGCGTTGCTGCTGATCCCGATCTCGATCGTGGCGACCGGGCGGATCCGCAAGCGGTCGCAGGCGTTGTTCGTGGCGCAGTGGAAGCACACTGGCGCGTTGAACGCGCACATCGAGGAGTCGTTCACCGGCCACCAGCTCGTGAAGGTGTTCGGCCGCCAGCGCGAGTCGGAGGCGGAGTTCAAGCGCCGCAACGACGAGCTGCTCGGCTCGGCGATGGGCGCGCAGTTCGTGTCCGGCCTGATCATGCCGATGATGATGTTCCTGTCGAACGTCAGCTACGTCGCCGTGGCGGTCGTGGGCGGTCTGCGCATCACGTCCGGGTCGATGAGCCTGGGCGAGGTGCAGGCGTTCATCCAGTACTCCCGGCAGTTCACCCAGCCGCTGACCCAGGTGGCGTCGATGGCGAACCTGATGCAGTCGGGTGTCGCGTCGGCCGAGCGGGTGTTCGAGCTGCTCGACGCCGAGGAGCAGGAGCCGGACCCGGCGGAGGCGTCGCTGCCCGCCGAACGGCGCGGCCGGGTGGAGTTCGAGCACGTCAGCTTCTCGTACCGGCCCGAGCAGCCGCTGATCGAGGACCTGTCGCTGGTGGCCGAACCGGGTCAGACGGTCGCGATCGTCGGCCCGACCGGCGCGGGCAAGACCACGCTGGTGAACCTGATCATGCGGTTCTACGAGCTGGACGCGGGCCGCATCACGCTCGACGGGGTGGACATCACCGCGTTGAAGCGGGAGGACCTGCGGTCGCAGACCGGCATGGTGCTCCAGGACACCTGGCTGTTCGGCGGCACGATCCGCGACAACATCGCCTACGGCAACTCCTCGGCCACCGAGGAGGAGATCATCGCCGCGGCCCGCGCCACCTACGTGGACCGGTTCGTGCGCACGCTGCCGGACGGGTACGACACCGTCATCGACGAGGAGGCGACGAACGTCAGCGCGGGTGAGAAGCAGCTGCTGACCATCGCGCGGGCGTTCCTGGCCAACCCGTCGCTGCTGATCCTGGACGAGGCGACCAGCTCGGTCGACACCCGCACGGAGTCGTTGGTGCAGCACGCCATGGCGGCCCTGCGGTCGTCGCGGACGAGCTTCGTCATCGCCCACCGGCTGTCGACCATCCGGGACGCCGACGTGATCCTGGTGATGGAGAACGGGCAGATCGTGGAGCAGGGCAGCCACGACGAGCTGATGGCCGCCGAGGGCGCGTACCACCGGCTCTACGCGGCCCAGTTCGCCGCGGCGGTCTGACCCTTCTCCTGAAGCCTCGGCGGTGGTCCCCGGACATCCGGGACCACCGCCGAGGCTTTTCGGTCACCGGTCAGTTGCGCAGGATGGGCGGGTGCAGCACCGTGGCAGGGCCGCGCCGGTAAATCACGGCGGGTCGTCCGCCATTGCCGCTGGTGCGCTTGCCGGTGGGGACCAGGAACCCGTCGACGCCGGTGACCTTGCGGTGGAAGTTGCGCGGGTCCAACTCCTCGGACCACACGATCTCGTAGACGCGGCGCAGCTCCGAGATGGTGAACTCCGGGTCGCAGAAGGCGGTCGCCAGCGTCGTGTACTCCAGCTTGGAGCGGGCTCGGTCGACCGCGTCCGCGATGATCTGGCCGTGGTCGAACGCGAGCAGCCCGCGGCGGCCCAGCACCCGGTCCACCGGCACCCAGCGCGCCCGGTCGGCGTCGCCGCCCGCGCTGGGCAGCGGCAGGTTGGGCACGATGGCCAAGTAGCAGACGGTGACCACCCTCATGCGCGGGTCGCGTGTGGGCGCGCCATAGGTGCGCAGCTGCTCCAAGTGCAGCTTGGCGGCGTCGAGCCCAGTCTCCTCGGCGAGTTCCCGCTCGGCCGCGACGTCGATGTCCTCGTCCTCGGTGGACAGGAACCCGCCGGGCAGCGCGAGGCGTCCGCGGTAAGGCTCGACACCCCGGTTGACCAGCAGCACGTGCAACCGTTCCGCGCGCACGGTGAGCACCGCGAGGTCGACGGCGATCGCCACCGTCGGGATCGTCCATGAGGTGCTCATCGCACCACCCTAACTTCTCGTCGTTATGACGACAAATGGACGGGAGCGCGGTAACCGTCAGGTTGACGAAAACGGTCGGTCGGTCTTATCGTCAGACTGACGTCATCGTTCGGACCGTACCACCGGCGTCTCCCGTCGGTCGGCGCCTCCTGCCGACCGCGCCGTTGCCCCCAGCGCGCCCGGCCAGTGAACGGAGAGAGCAGATGATCGTGGTCCTCACGGCACTGGAGGTAGAGCGCGCCGCCGTCGTCCGACACCTCACCGGGCTGCGGCCGCACCGACATACCGCGGGGACGATCTTCGAACGCGGCGTGCTCGCAGGCCACTCCGAGCCGGAGGTGGTCGTCGCCCTCACCGGGACCGGCAACGGAGCCGCGGCCATCATGACCGAACGGGCGATCACCGAGTTCCGCCCCTCCGCCGTGCTGTTCGTGGGCGTCGCGGGCGGCCTGCGCGAGTGGCTGAAGCTGGGTGACGTGGTCGTCGCCACGCGCGTGTACGGCTACCACGCCATGCGCAGCGAGGACGACGGCGACCACGCCCGGCCACGTGCCTACGAGACGGCACACCACCTCGAGCAGACCGCACGGGTGCTGGGGCGTGCGGGGGCGTGGCGCTCCGCGCTGCCCGCCGGGCAAGACCCTCCCGAGCTCCACTTCGACCCGATCGCCTCCGGCGAGGTCGTGCTCAACACCAGGAACTCGACAACCGCGCGGCACCTGAGCCACCACTTCAACGACGCCGTCGCCGTGGAGACGGAGAGCGCAGGTGTCGCGCAGTGCGGCCACCTCCACGGTTCGACACCGACCATCACGATCCGCGGGATCAGCGACTTCGCCGACGGCGGGAAGGACCGGGTCGACCGCGGCGGCTCGCAGGAACTGGCGGCGCGCAACGCGGCCCTGTTCATGCGGGCGCTGATCGCCGAGCTGCCGACGAGCCCGGGTGTCCCGCCGTCGGATCGGGACCGAGGCGGGGTGTCGACCACCAACAGCATCTCCGGCACCGCGAACTTCGCCATCCAGGCGGGCGTGATCAACGGCGGGATCTGGCTCGGTGAGTCACCGGCGCTGGACCTCGCCGCGCTGGAGGACCTCACGACCGCGGTCGCACAGGCCCACCGCGCCGACCGGTTGACGGTGCACGCGTTCACCCAGGCGATGCTCGACCTGGTGGAACTGCGCCGCCAGGCGACGACCGCACCCGTCGAGACCGCACGCCTACGGGCGCTGCGAGGCGCGCTCGACCACCTCTTCGCCGCCGACCCCGACCTGCGCGACCTGCTCGCCAAGGTCTTCGGTGGTGCCTCGTGAGCCCGCAGGACGGCGGGACCGAGGTCAAGAACACCGTCGACGGCGACCACAACAACACCGTGCAGGTGGGCGTGGTCAACGGTGGCGCGGTGTTCCACGGTGATTCCACCGTCTACCAGTTGACCAAGGATGACCCGCCCGAACGCAAGTACGAGGTCGCGCGCAACCACCTCGCCGGAGGCTTGCCGCGGATCGCCGAAGGGCTGATGGTCGAGGTGGTACGAGCCGGCCTGCTGAGCACCGAGGTCGCCTACCACTACGCTTTGGCCACGCTCAGCGAGCGTTCGATCAACCAGCTCGGCTCGGCGCAGTTCGAGCAGATCAGGACGGCTTCGAACATCGCCGACCGGGGACCTCGTGACGCCTGGTGCGTCGCCCTCGACGTCATCCGCGACCTGATGACGTGCGTGACCGCGCAGGAGCACGAGCGCGAGCCCGACCGCGAGGCGCTCGACAACGTGCTCGCCCGGTTCAAGCGCCTGGACAAGGGACGCCGCGAGGAGATCACGAGACACCTCGGGATGATCATCGGCGGTGCGATGCAGGACCGGCTGGACCGCGAGAACTCCGAGGCGGTCGCCGAGGCCCGCGTCTCGGGCAACCGCTCCGAGCGGGCCTGGAAGTTCTTCGAGGCGACGCCCGCGGAACCACGCCTGGTCACGCCTTACGAGGACGGCCGGATACCGGCGCGGACCTGGGCCAAGGCCGTGGTGGGCAGCCTCGCCCTGATCGGCGCCCTCGCCCTGCCTGTGCACGCCGCCCGACCCGAGGTGTCGGACGCGGTCGCGGCTTGGAGTTCGTTGATCGTCCTCGCGCACGGGACGGCCGTGTGGCTGGGCGCGCGGGTCGTCGCATCACGTCGGGTCAGGCGGCGGCTGGAGGTGGAGTACGGCGGAGGTCGCATCCCGGACGACGTGGAGGAGCTCAACAGGCTCGGCAGCACCAGGTTCCGCGTCGACATCCGCACCCTGATCGACCACGAGATCGTCCGGCAGCGCCCCAAGAACCACGTCAAGGGGCAGAGGTGGTGGAGCGACACCGAACGGTGCGCGCACATGCTCTACCTGCGGCTCGTGCGCACCTACGGCTCGGTGATCCCCGACTCCGAGCACCGTGACGCGTATCGACGTGCTCTCAAGCGCGAGATGAGCGCGTGGACACTGCACTGGCTCATCCGAGTGCACGTTGGCCGCTGGGCGGACCGGTGGGCCGACGGCAGCTTCTTCACCTTCCGCAAGGTCACGCGCGCCGAAGTGGTGCAAGACCTGGCCGGATTGCTGAGCGCCCTGATCGCGATCGGTGGTGTCGCGGGCCTGCACGCCGCCATGGGAGGGCTGTCGCTGCTGAGCCCGGCCTCGATCACGGCGCTCGTCGGCATCCTGGTGGGCGGTGTCGGCGGGGCGGACGCGATCGGCCGACGGATGGCCGCGTCACGGGAGCGCGCCGAGTGCCAGGCGTTGCTGGAGGAGGAACGGGCCGGGCGGACGCGGTGGCTCGAGCAGCTCACCGACCGACCCACCGACACCGAGATGGCACGGTGGTTCGACTTCGACAAGTCTCACCTCAAGACCGTGGCGATGAAACGAGCCGGGCTCTTCAACCGCGACGTCATCGCGCACGTCATCCTCACCGAGGGCTTGCCCTGGGCCAAGCGCGCCCGGGTGATCTACGGGCCGCCGCGCTACTCCGAGTACCTCGTGCTGGTCTTCCTGCTGACGGAGAACGGCGTGCGTGAGTTCCGGTTCGACCTGCAGTTCGAGAACGCCGCGGTGCGCAACGAGCAGCGCGCGTCCTTCAGCTACGGGGCCTTGGTGCTGGTCGAGGTCAAAGAGGTGGGGGTGGAGTTCGCCGGCAAGGAGCGCAAGCTCGTCGTCCTGCGGAACAACGACGTCAAGACCATGCCGGACTCGCGCAAGAGCATGGTGCACAGCCGGGCGCTGTACCTGTCGCTGAAGAACAGCCGTGACATCGGCTTGGTCGTGGAGAACTTCGAGGAGTTGAGCGACAAGGAGGAGGAGAACAAGGAGCGGCTGGAGGAACTGGCTCTCGGCGCCTCCGGGATCACGTCGGCGTTGCGCATCCTGGAAGCCGTGGCGGTCGAGGGACGCGGGTGGATCAGCGAGGAACGCCGCAGGCGTGACCGGGGCTTCGAGGACTGGAAGCGCGCCGAGGAACTCGACCCGTCCGTCCTCGGCGCCGCTCCGCGCGCCGACGCGACCGCGCTCCCCGAGTCACCGATCGTCGACGACGCCTGGCTGGACGACGATTCGCCGTTCGCGTTCCCGGACGACGACCTCTGACCGCGCGGTTCACGCATCGCCGCGTCCCGCTCGGCGAGCACGCCGACCGGTGCCGGCCGGCCCCGGCGGCGGACGTGCGGACGCCGCCGGGGTCGCGGTCACCTGTCAGTCGAGGAAGTAGCCCATGTTGCCCTCGGTGATCTGGCCTTCGCAGTTCGGGTCGTAGGACTCCATGTGGTCGCCGCTGCCCCGCACCAGGCAGCGGTAGATCGGGTGGCTGCCGGCGACCGCGCCGTCGTGGGCGTAGCCGAGCAGGCCGACGCGGGTCTGGCCCTCGCAGTTCACGTCGTACGAGGTGAAGTTGTCCGCGCCGATCAGGCAGCGGTACAGCGGGTGCGTGCCCGCGGCCTGGCCGGTCAGGAGGCGGCCCAGGGAGGACTCGGCCACGTAGCCCGACGGCGCGCCGGTGACCGACGTGAGGTGGTCGCCCCGGCCGTAGTAGCGGACCGCCGTGGCGGTGGACGGGCCACCGGTCGTCGCGCCGGTGTAGAGCAGGCGGTTCGGCGAGCCCGCGCCCGGGTCGGTGATCTTGTTCGGCGTCGCGGCGTCGACCAGCGCGGCCTGCACGGTCGCCGGCGCGTCACCGGAGTGCGTGGCCAGGTACAGCGCCGCGGCGCCCGCGACGTGCGGCGAGGCCATCGAGGTGCCGCTGATGGTGTTGGTGGCGGTGTCGCCGGTGTACCACGACGACGTGATGTTCTGCCCAGGCGCGTAGACGTCGGTGCACGTGCCGTAGTTGGAGAACGACGCCCGCGCGTCGGTGTTGGTCGAGGCGTTGACGGTGATCGCCTCGCGCACCAGCGCCGGGCTGAAGCCGCACGCGTCGGCGCTGGAGTTGCCGGACGCGAGGGCGTAGGTCACGCCGGAGGCGATGGAGTTGCGCACGGCCGTCTCCAGGGGCGCGGTGGCCGAGGAGGCGGTGGCGCCGAGGCTCATGTTCGCGACCGCGGGCTTGACGGCGTTCGCGGTCACCCAGTCGACGCCGCTGATCACCTGCGCGAACGTGCCGGACCCCGCGCAGTTGAGCACCCGGACCGCGACCAGCTGCACCCCCTTGGCCACGCCGTACTGGCTGCCGCCGACCGTGCCCGCCACGTGCGTGCCGTGACCGTTGCAGTCGGTGTTGGTGCCGTCCACGGCGTCGTAGCCCCACGACGCCCGGCCGCCGAACGTCGAGTGCGTGGTCCGGATGCCGGTGTCGAGGATGTAGGCGCGCACGTTCGGCGCGGCCGTGTCGTAGCTGTAGGACGAGTTCAGCGGCAGGTCGCGCTGGTCGATGCGGTCGAGCCCCCACGACGGCGGGTTCGGCTGCGTGTCGACCGCCTGGACCAGGCCGTCCTGGCTGACGGACCGCACCGCGGGGTCCGCGGCGAGTCTTCTCGCTTCCCGTTCACTGGCGTCCACCGCGAAGCCGCGTAACGCGTGCCGCCACGTGGCCGTGACCTTGCCGCCGTGCTTGGCGGTGAGGTCGGCGGCCTGGGCGGCCACGTCGTCCTTCAGCACCACCAGGTAGTGCCCGGGCACGGCCGTGCCGGCGGCCGCGAGCCCGATGTCGCCTTCCGCCGCACCCGCCGGTGGCGCGCCGACCAGCAGACCGGCGGCGAGCGCCACCACGCCCACCACCCCGTTCACCGCGATGACCTTGCGCTTCATCGAAACCTCCGCAGGGTTGAGATCCGACCACCGAGAGTGACACGGTGGTCGGAGGGCGCGGAGGAGACCGGTGCGGCAGGCCGAAGGGCGGCGGCGGCACGTGACACGAATGGTCGGCCGCCACGTGCGTGGTGCTCGATCACGTCCCGTCGACGAGGCCGAACCGCTCGGCGAACGCCGAGAGCTGATCACGCTGCTCGACGGGGTCCGCGCTGGTGGCGCTCACCACGACCCGGGTCACGCCCTGCTCGGCGAACGCCTCCACCTTGTCCGCCGTCAGGTCGATCGAGCCCCACCGCGTGTGCTCCAAGGCCTCGGGGTCACGACCGGCCTCGGCCGCGGTCCGCCGGGCCAGGTCCCACTGGAGCGCGCGCTCGTCGGGCATGAGCATGCCGCCGGGGAAGTACCCGTCGCCCCGTCGCCCGGCCCGTCGTGCGGCGGCCCGGCTCGAACCGCCGACGTGGATCGGCAGGTGCCTCACCCCGTGCGGCTTCGGGAAGCTGCACAGGTCTTCGAAGGCGAAGAACTCCCCCGCGAAGCTCACGCCCTCCTCGCCGCCCTCCCACAGCAACCGCAGCACGTCGATCGCCTCGTCGGCACGACGGCCGCGCGTGCCGAAGTCGACCCCGACCGCCCTCGCCTCGCCCGGCAACGTGCCCAGCCCCACGGTCAGCAGCCGCATCCGGCCCTTCGACAGCACGTCGATCGTCGCCAGGCGCTTCGCCAGCACCACCGGGTGGTGGTACGGCAGCAGCAGGACCGCCGTCCCCAGCACGATCCGCCGGGTCGCCGCCGCGACGAAGGCCAGGCAGTCCAACGGGTCGGCGTAGGGCAGCGCGGGCGGGATCTCGTGCGTCCCGACCGTCGCGCCGGGGTACACCGCGATGTGCTCGGGCAGGTAGAACGCCTCGAAACCGCACTCCTCGGCGTGCCGGGCGTAGCCCACCACCCGGTCGGGATCCACGCCGAAGTAGGGCGTGCTGTAGCTGACCGCGAACTTCATGATCCCGACCGTAGGTGTTGACGTCGACGTCAAGGCAACCGCGCCCTGCCGCGCCGGGGAGTGGCACGGCAGGGCGCGAGGCTCAGCCGACCAGCAGCAGCGGAGACGGGACGGCCGCCTCCTCCGCCTCCGCGGGGAAGTCGTACAGGTCGAGCGAGTCCGCCACACCCGCCGCGTGCAGCACCCGTCGGATCAACGGGGTCACCACGACGTGCAGCCGGACCCGCAGGCTCGCCGACGCCAACACCGCCGCTCCCGACGACGAGAAGAAGGAGACGTCGCTCAGGTCCACCACCACGCCACCCGGCCCGTCCGACGCCAGGTCGAGGTGCTCCCGCAGCACCTGGACGGTTCCGGTGTCGACACAGCCCCGCACCACCAACACCGAGGCCAACCCCAACCGCCTGAACGACACGACCACGTCGTCACCGGCAATGTGCAGACTCATTCCGCCCCTCACGGCAGTCCACCCGCGAATCGATCACCGGCGGTCGCCGGCCACGTACCGGTTCCCTGCTTCGCCGACCGGCAAACCTGCTCGGTCAAGACGACGTGACGCCCGTGCTCGGCTCACGACGGCTCGATGATGTGCACGCGGCCCTCACCGACACCGGGGACGTTGGGCTTGAGGCCGTCGTAGTTGAACTCCGGGTCCCGCAGGCAGGCCAGGACCTGGGAGACGTCCCAACCGGGGAACTGCGTGGTGGCCTGGTGGGCATCGGCGATGGCCTGGGCCGCCATCCCGAAGGCGTTGGCACCCGCGACCCACTCGCTCCGCTCGGCCGTGGCGGCCAGCCCGGTCACCCACACCCGCACCCACGGGTAGTCGGCCAGGACGCCCGATGCCGCCACCACCACCCCGCCCGGCCCCGAGATCATCCGGATCGGGCGGTCCGCGCGGTCCTTGCACGCCTTCACGTCCGCACCGATGGCGAGCAGTTTGAGCAACTGGTCGCCGCGGCTGGCGACGACCGGCACGACGGTGTCGGCCTCGGCGCACAGCCGCTCCACGTCCTCCCTCTTCAGGGTGGGCTCGGCAGCGCCGTTCTTGGCGGGGACCTCCTTCGCCACGACGTCCTTCTCCTCCGAGCCGACGTTGCGCTCGTTCAGGTCGGTGCGCAGCTCCTTGCTGAAGTAGGTGTCGTCGGGGTCGTAGACGACCGCCCCGCCCTGGACGCCCGGTTGTGCTCGCACCCACTTCGCGATCTCCTCGGCGAACGCCGCGTTGAACGGCGACGAGAGGAACATGTTGGGGTTGGCGGTCATGCCGCTGCCGTACATCGCCGCGCCGACCACCGGGATGCCGCTGAGTCCCCCGATGGCCTCGAGCGTCTGCGGCCTGCTCTGGGAGATGCCGATGACGGCCGCCAGTTCGCCGCGGCCGGCCCGCTTGCGCGCCGCGATCCGCTCGGCCACCCACTGCCCGTCGGCGAACCGGTCGCCGCTGTTGGCCAGGATCAGCTTCACCGGCACCTTCCCGTCGTCGCTGTCGGCCAGCCGGTTGTGCTCCTCCTGCTTGCTCACCACGCCTTGCAACTGCCAGATCGCGTTCGGCGGCGCCGTGCTCTCGGCCTGGTCGGCGCGGGTCAGCGGGCCGAAGAAGATCACGGTCCGGTAGTAGCGCGGATTGCCCTGCCGGTCCTTGAGCTTGTCCACGGCGTCGTTGTTCTCGGCCGCCTGCCGTTCGAGGGCCGCGAGGTCCGGCACGAGTTCGTTGTCGATGATCTTGCCGCTGACGAAGCTGCACCCGCTCTCGATCACACCGACGCGCTCACCGGTCGCATTGACCTTCGTGTCGGAGCAGCCACCCAACAGGTACTGATACGCCCCGAACCCGGCCGCACCGACCACCAGGGCGATCACGACGGTCAGCGGCGCGACCGCCGACAGACCCGGTACCCGCGGTGTGACGTGGCGGTGGGACCCGATCCAGATCCCGACGGCCGGGTTCTCCGCCGCGGCCTCCTCCCCGGCCACCGGCAGCCGGACCGCCAGGTACGGCGCCCGGGGCAGCGCCGTCCGCTCGCCGTTGACGAACCGGTTCAACGTGGTCGCCGCGTCCGGCACGCTGTACGTGGTCGTGGCCACGCGAGTCGCGTGGTCGGGGTCCAGGGCGCCCACGACCAGCAACGGGGCGGGGTCGAGGCCCTTCACCTGCTCGGCGAACTCGTCGAGCAGGGCCGCCACGCGCGGCTGGGCGCCGTCCAGCAGCAGCATCGGCGTCCACCGGCGGCGACGACGGCGCGGCGATACCCGGCCGGGCCTCATCAGGTCGGACAGGTCCTCCAGGATCGCCTTGACCAGGACCTGGCGGCGCAGGTTGTCGAGACGCTCGGTCTTCAGCTCACCGATGGACAGCAATGACAACGCCTGGGAGGTGAAATCACCCGGGTCGCCGGTCGCGCTCTTCACCAGGTCGCGGAGCCACCGCGTCGAGCGGCCGTTGAGGATCCTGGTGTGCAGCCACTTCAGCGGACCGCCCAGAACCGCGGTGAGCAACGTCCCGACCACCTGGACCGGTAACTCCGCACGACTCATCTCACGAGCCCAGCCGAGCACGGGTCTGCGGCTCTCCCAACGCTGGTACAGCAGAGCGAGGAGCCTCGCTCGCTGCGTCGCGCGGCCTGCCGCGCCGATCTCCCCGTCCGCCTCGAGGATGTCCTGGACCAACTGGAACCGCCGAGGTCTCCAGTTCTTGCCCGCGCCGCGGGGGATGCGGTCCCGCAGCTTCTGCACGAGCAGGTCCAGCAGCGCAGCGTAGGGCGGCAATCCGCTCGCTGCGGCTGTCTCGACGAGGTCGTGATCCAGGTACGCGTGCGGCACCAGAGCGCTGTCGCCCATACCGGATAATCGGGCCTCGAGATCGGCGAGGAACTGCGCGTTCGATTCCGGATCGGCCGAAGCAGCCACGACCACCAAGGAAGGCAGCCTGGGCTTGTGGCACGTGACATCGTCGAGGAGCGAAACCAGTTTGTCCATGCCATCGACCGGTTTGAGCACGTAAACCTCCAGTACACTGCGCGAGTTCACTGCATCGATCAAGAATTTGACCGTAAAAGTCGAACAGGCCCAGGCTTCCCCGTGGGCGACTCACAGTTCACGAACCAAGGTCACGACATATGCGCTCGCATGGCATTCGACTTCGTCGATCGCACATAGCACCTGCACGTCCACCACCACGACAAGGGCAGGCGAAGAAGCGACGACCTCCGACGATCGCGGTAGCGACACCTTACGGCTCATCCAGGCCGCTCGAACCGCAATTTTCGGTAATCACCCGATTCGTGACCTTCACCGCTCGCGGCACCGGAAGGACAGTGCCACCCAGGGTGCCCGGTGCGACCCGAGGTAGCTGCGGCAGCCGTGAAGGCCGCCGCAGCGCGGTGCGTCAGACGACGTTGATCGTGTGGTTGATCGAGGTCACCGGCACGATCACCTTCCTCATGCCGAGCAGCCGGGAATCGGTGCTGCCGGTGTTCCAGCACCAGTCGAACGCCCGGTCCGGGATCGGGGTGAAGAACTCGCCCGCCCAGCTCACACTCCTGTCCTGATTCTCCGCGAAGAAGAAGTACTTCGCACCGTTGACCGGGCCGGAGCGCGCCAGCAAATCCGTGTGCGGCGTCACCATGAACCACCCGGTCTTCGACCACGCGTCACCCTCCGACGCGCAGCCGCTGTCCGAATAGGCGTACGCGAACCACACCGTCTTCGACGTGCTGTTCTGGAAGTAGAGGCCCACGGTCATCCCCCCTGCGGCCTGGGGTCGTCACCGCGGTCGGCGTCGCTGGTGTAGTCACTCTCCACGCCGGCGCGGTGGTCCTCCCCGCTGGAGACCTCGGCCGTCCGATCCATCGGGACCGCCTCGTCCGTCCGGTCGGGTCCGCGCGATCGCCGGTGTTCGGCAACCTCGTCCGCCGCCCAGGCCCGTGACAATCTCTCGGTCATACGTGACACCCCTTCATCTCGAATTGCGTCTCCGAAAGTCCGAGTATCAGCGCACGGCGACCAGATCGCTAACGGAACCCACCGAGATCGTTCTCGCCTGTCGTCGATCTTGCAATGGCGCAAAGATCAAGGCAAAAAGATCTGCGTCGCCGCGTCCGCCGCCGCCAGCCCGACCGAGGGCCTCATTCCACCATCAACCAACTGCGCGTCCGATCGACCTCCTCAAGAGATGCATCTAGACCAGCGTGATCGCGTACACCTCCACGCGGGGGTCGTTGGGCAGGGTCACGGAGTGCACGGACTTGGCCGGGTCGAGCGGTAGGGAGAGGCCGAACAGGCGGACCGGTGGGCCGTCGACGCCCTGGCCCGCCTTGATCCGGTGCGGCATCTCCAGCACCACCGTGCCGCCGGAGCCCGCCCAGTCGCCCACCGTCATCGGCACCTCGGCGGTGCTGCCGTCGGCGTAACGCACGGTCACGGCTGTGGTGACCGGGCCGTTGTGGGCCGCTGCCACGAGCCGCAGCGCGCCGTGCTCCCCGGCGGGCAGCAGCATCGCCTGACCGCGTGCCTCCACGAAGTTCGCCGCCGTCCCGGACGGGTCCGGCGCCTGGTAGGTCACGCCACCGAGCACCACCGGGCCGGGGGCGGGCAGCAGCGCGGCGTCGTAACTCCAGCCCTGGCCGTCGAAGTTGCCCTGGTCGGACGCGGTGACGGTGGCGGTGCCGTCGTGGTTCAGCTCGCCGGCCAGTTGCACCGCGCACTGCTCACCCGCCGTCGCGCACGCGGCCGCCTGCCGGACGTCCACCACGGCCTCCCGCACGACCGTGTTCGGCCCCGTCACGGTGACCCGCACCGGGTAGCGGCCGATCGCGACGCCGGCGGGCACCGTCACGACCACCTCCGCGGTCTGCTGCGTCGGCAGCCGGTCGGACTTGATCACCAACTGCCGTGACGCCGTCACCGCCCAGCCGTCCGGCACGCTCACCGCCACCCCGACCGGCACCGCGCCGGGCCCCTGGGCGAGCACGTCCAACGTCAACGACACGGTCTGCGGCGCGTCCGCCGTCGGCACGACCGCGGAGGCCTGCCGCAGCGACGCGTCGACGTGCCGCCGCCCGTCGGCCTGCGCGCGGTCGATCGACGGCGGCTCGGCGCCCGGACCGGTGCCCCACGACGAGGGCGTGGTGCCGAGCCGGTGCGCCAACGTGCCGCCGCCGACGACGGTGTCCCAGTCCAGCCACGTCTTGCGCACGTCCCGGCCGTTGAACGACACCTGCTGCACGTACCGGTTCGCGTCACTCGCCCCCGGCGCGGTGATGGTCAACGTCCCCTGACCCGTGCGGACGGTCGCGCCCGGGAACTGGGGGCTGGACAACGCCAGGAAGTCGCCGCCGCTCATCGTCGGGTACAGGCCGAGCGACGAGAACACGTACCACGCCGACATCGTGCCCAGGTCGTCGTTGCCCGTCATGCCGTCCGGGCCGGTGGTGAACAACGTCATCGCCGCGCGCACCACGGTCGCCGTCTTCGCGGGCGTGCCGGTGGACAGGTAGAAGTACGGCGCGAGCAGGTCGGGTTCGTTGTTCGGGTTGTAGGTGGGCTTGCCGTAGTAGTCGTAGGGCTGGGTGATCCAGTCCTCGCGCACGGTCCGGGCCGGGTCGGCGAGCAGCTCGTCGTAGGCGAAGAACGCGTCCAGCCGCTGCTCGGTCGCCTGCCGCCCGCCCATCAGCCGCACCAGGCCGTTCGGGTCCTGCGGCACCAGCCACTGGTATTGGAACGCGCCACCCTCGTGGAACTGGTGACCCGCGTCGACCGGGTTGTACGGCGTCACCCACGTGCCCTCGGCCGTGCGGGGGCGGAAGTGGCCGGTCGAGGCGTCCCACAGGTTGCGGTACCACTGACCGCGCTCGGCGAACAGGCGCGCGTCGTCGTGCTTGCCCAGGCCACCGGCCATGACGGCGAGCGACGCGTCCGCCGCCGCGTACTCCAGCGTCGCCGACGCCGGATGCACGCAGTCGTTGTCACCGCCCTTGTGCGCGCAGTCGACCCCGAGCTCCAGGCCGGACGGGATGTAGCCGCGGTCGCGGTAGAACTCCACGCCGGACCGCCCGTTGTACGGCGAGTCGGCCGGCGGGAGGGTGGTGGCGTTGCGCTTGAGCAGCTCGTAGGCCTCCTCCTCGTACCCGGCGAGCAGGCCCTTCGACCACGCCTCGACCAGGAACGGCGTCACCGGGTCACCGGTCATGATGTTGGTCTCGCTGTTGGCCAGCGCCCAGCGCGGCAGCCACCCGCCGTCCCGGCCGCTCGCCACCACCGACAGCGCCACGTCCCGGGCGACCTGCGGCTCCAGCAGTTCCAGCAGCTGGTTCTGCGGTCGGTAGGTGTCCCACAGCGACAGGTTCTGGTAGGGCGTGAAGCCTTGCGCGACATGGGGTTCGCCGTCGAAGCCCAGGTACCGGCCGTCCACGTCGCCGGCCAGGTTCGGGTGCAGCAGCGAGTGGTAGAGCGCGGTGTAGAACGCGGTCCGCCGCTCCGGCGCGCCGCCGTCGATCTTGATCGAGTCGAGCCGCTGGACCCACGCCCGGTGCGCCGCGCTCCTGGTCGCCTCGAAGTCGAAGGAGTCGCCGGTCTCGGCGGCCAGGTTCTTCCGCGCACCCTCCAGCCCGGTGTAGGACAGGCCGACCTTGAGCACGACGTCCCGGTCCGAGGTGGCGTCGAAGGTCACCCACGCGCCGTTGCCGCCCTCGCCCGCCGCGTCCGGCACGCCCGGCGCGCGGGTCGTGCCGCGCCACGTGCCGAAGCTCGCGAACGGCCGGTCGAACGTGGCCGTGAAGTACACGGTGTGCTCGTCGTGCCCGGCGCAGAACCGCCCGGCCCCGACCCGTCCCTCGACGGTCCGGTCGCCCACGACGTGCACCTCGGAGTCCAGCACCTGCTGGTTAGCCTTGCCGGTGTTGAACAGCACGTTCGCCTGCGCGCCCGCCGGGAACGTGTGGCGCTGCCAGCCGGTGCGCGCGGTGGCGGTCAGCTCGGCGTTCACGCTGTAACGCGACAGCCCGACGCGGTAGTACCCGGGCCGCGCCTCCTCGTCCGCGTGCGAGTACGTCGACCGGTACCCGGCCGTGTCAACGTTGTCCACCGGCCCGGTGGTCGGCATGACCGGCAACTCGCCCGCCACGCCGCAGCCCACGCCCGACAGGTGCGTCTGGCTGAAGCCGTGGATCTCCTGCTGCTGGTAGTCGTACCCGCCCTGGCCGCCCGTGTCGGGGCTGACCTGCACCATGCCGAACGGCATGCTCACGCCGGGGAACGTGTTGCCGAAGTTCTGCGTGCCGACGAACGGGTTCACCAGCGTGGTCGGGTCCACGGGCACTTCGGCCGCGGCGACCGCCGGCGTCCCCATCAGGGCCAGTGCGGCGGCGAGCAGGAGCGTGTTGCCTCGGCGGAGCGGCATCGGCAGGGCCCTCTCTGGGTGACAACGTTGTCAGGTGATCCGCGTGCCCGATCACCGCCTCGACTCTGACGCACGACTCCCCCGCACGTCCAGCCCTCGGACCGATCCGCCTCCGTCACCGATCCCCTTGACCCGCCCCCTGTCGCAACACTACTTTCGAAACATGTCTTTCGAACGGCGGCAGCTCACCGACGCGCACGACCTGCGGGCGTTGAGCCACCCGCTGCGGGTGCGGCTCATGGAGCTGCTCGCCCGAGAAGGGTCGCTCACCGCGACCGAAGCGGCGACCGAGCTGGGCACGACGCCCGCGAACTGCTCGTTCCACCTGCGGCTGCTGGCACGGCACGGTTTCGTCGAGGAGGCGGAGGGCGGTGTCGGCAGGCAGCGGCCGTGGCGGCTGGTCGAGCAGGAGACGCGGATCTCGACCCGGGACCTGGACGACGAGGGCCTGGCCGCGCTGCGGGCGCTGGACGAGCTGCGGTGGGTGCGCCGCCGGCACCGGCAGTCCGAGTGGTGGCGGACCAGGGAGAGCTACCCGGAGCACTGGCGCGCAGCGGCGTCCGAGTCGTTCGCCGTGCTGCACCTGACCGTCGAGGAACTGATCGAGATGCGCGACGCCGTGCAGGCCGTGATCAACGGGTACGCCGAGCGCGGCGCGCCGTCCCGGCGCCGACCCGGCACGGCGCCCGTCGACATCGCGGTGTCGATGACGCCGCTGCGGCATCCACTTCCAGGGGGAGAACATGACTGAGTACCGCGACTTCGCACCGAGGCAGCGCTTCCGCTCCAACGTCGCCCTGTCGCCGGACGGCACGTCGGTGGCCTACGCCGCGAACCCCGACGGGCGGCACAACCTCTACGTGGCCCCGGTGTCCGGTGGCGCGGCCCGCCGGATCACCGACTACACCGAGCACGCCGTGCGGCAGATCGCGTGGTCGCCGGACGGCCGCAAGCTGCTGTACACCGCCGACTTCCAGGGTGACGAGCGGTTCCAGCTGTACCTGGTCGACGCCGAGGGCGGGACTGCGCGGCAGCTCACCGACGCCCCGGGCGCGCAGCACGTGCTCGGGTCGTCCATCTTCGACTTCGGCGGCACCGCGCCGTTCACCCCGGACGGCCGCAGCGTGGTCTACGCGGGCAACGACCGGGACGCCGCCGTGCAGGACGTGCTGATCCAGGACCTGGAGACGGGAGCCGTCCGCCGGGTCGAGTCGGTCCCGGGCACGGTGCTGCACGCCGTGTCGGTGTCGCCGGACGGCCGCTGGCTGCTCACCGCGGGCAAGCACAGCAACTCCGACACCGACCTCGGCCTGGTCGACCTGCACGAGCCGGACGCGCCGCTGTGGGTGGTGACCGGGCACGAGGGCCACCGGATGCACGTCGGCGGGCCGTGGGCGGCGGACTCCTCCGGGTTCCTCCTGCTGCACGACACCGATCGCGAGTTCCGCGCGCTCGGCTCGTACTCCCTGGCCACCGGCGCGATCACGGACCTGGTGACGCCGCCGTGGGACGTCGAGGAGGTGGCGGTGTCCGGCGCGGTGCGGGCGTGGACGGTGAACGAGGACGGAGTCTCGCGGCTGTTCGTGCTGCGGGACGGCGAGCTGGTGACGCTGCCCGAGCTGCCCGCGGGCGTGATCCAGTCGTTGTGCTCGGCGGGCGACGTGCTGGCGTTCCTGCTGGCCACCGGCACCCGGCCGTACGAGGTCGTCGTGCTCGACCTGGCCGCGAACGAGCTGCGGCACGTCACGTCCAGCGGGCCGTCGGTCGACGTCCCGTTCGTCGAGCCGGAGCTGGTGCGCTACCCGACGCACGACGGCCGGGAAGTGGCAGCCTGGCTGTACCGGCCGAACGGCGACGGACCGCACGGCGTGGTGCTGTCCGTCCACGGCGGCCCGGAGGCGCAGGAACGGCCGCAGTACAACTACTCCGGGCTCTACCAGTACCTGGTCTCCCAGGGCGTCGCGGTGCTCGCGCCGAACGTGCGCGGCTCGACCGGGTACGGCAAGACCTACCAGCGGCTGATCCTGCGCGACTTCGGCGGGGCGGAGCTGGGCGACCTCGAGCACGCGGTGAAGTACCTGCACGGCCTGGGCTGGGTCGACCCGGGGCGGATCGGCGTGTGGGGCGGGTCCTACGGCGGTTTCGCCGCCCTGTCGTGCCTGTCGCGGCTGCCGTCGCTGTGGGCGGCGGGCGTGTCGGTCGTGGGCCCGTCGAACCTGCTCACGATGGCCCGTTCCGTGCCCGAGACGTGGCGTGCCGAGATGGTCAACTGGGTGGGCGACCCCGACACCGAGGCGGACTTCCTGCTGGAGCGCTCGCCGATCACGTACGCCGACGCGATCACCGCGCCGCTGTTCGTGATCCAGGGCGCGAACGACCCGCGGGTGGTGAAGGCGGAGAGCGACCAGATCGTGGCCGCCCTGCGGGAGCGCGGTGTCGACGTGCGGTACGACGTCTACGAGGACGAGGGCCACGGCTTCACGAACCGCGAGAACGAGGTCCGTGCGATGGCCGACACCGCCGACTTCCTGGTCTCCCACCTGTCCGTCCGAGCAGGGCGATCCTGAGGTGGCCGCACGGGGACTGCTGCTGCTGGACGTGGACGGACCGCTGAACCCGTACGCCGCGAACCGGCACCGCCGCCCCACCGGCTACCTCACGTTCCGGCACACCCGGCACGGCACCTGGCACTCCGGTCGTGACGCACGTCGGCACAAGGGGCTGCTGGTGTGGCTGAACCCCGAGCACGGCGCGGTGCTCCGGGCGTTCGCCGAGGAAACGGGCCTGGAGTTGGTGTGGGCCACGACCTGGATGCACCTGGCGAACACGCTCGTCGCGCCCGCGATCGGCCTGCCCCCGTTGCCGGTGATCGAGTTCCCGGAGACCGACTTCGACCGCGATGCCGGGTGGTTGCCGGAGGGGAACTGGAAGTGGCGGGCCGTCGGCGAGTTCGCCGACGGGCGGCCGTTGGCGTGGCTGGACGACGAGCACGACGCAGGTCACCTGGAGGCGCGTGCGTGGTTCGACAGGCAACGGGCGGGCGTGCCGACGAAGCTGTGCCACGTCGATCCGCGGCACGGCCTGCGCGCGGAGCACCTGGACGACATCCGGTCGTGGGCCGACACCCTCACGACTGTCCACAGTGGATGATCGGTGGAGACGTCCGGCCCGCTGTAGCCTGGAACCTCGGGCAATGGCGGGCAGGGAGGGGTTGACGTGCCGGGATATCGGCGATTCGCACTGGTAGGAGCACTGCTGGTGACGCTTGCCGGGTGCACCGCGACGCCAGGCCCGACTCCCCAGCCGGTGTCGTCCACCACGACCGCGCCGCCCGCCGACCGCGTGTACGTGTCATTGGGCGACTCCTACGCGACGGGCTACCGCCCGGCGGCCGCACAGGCGGCCGCCGGGGACGGGTTCGCCTACCTCGTCGCCGACCGGGCGGACCTGCGGCTGATCAACCTCGCGTGCAGCGGCGCGACGTCCGCCCAGCTGCGGTCCGAACCGGGGTGCGCGCCCGCCAACCGAGGCCCGGGTGCGCCCGACCCCGCCGGCCGCACGCAGCTCGAAGCGGCCGTGCAGGCGTTGCGCGAGCACCGGGGCCGGGTCGGCCTGGTGACGGTGGTGATCGGCGGCAACGACCTGGCGCCGTGCGCCCGGGCCCAGGACGCGTTGACGTGCGCGTCACAGGCCGTCGCCGCCGTCCGGACCAATCTCGCCGCCACCCTGCCCGCCCTGCGTGACGCCGCCGGTGACGCCCCGATCGTCGGCCTGACCTACCCGGACGTGTTCCTCGGCGCGTGGGTGTCCCCCGCGTTCCCGAACGGCCAGGACCTCGCCCGCCTGTCGGTGTCGCTGTTCCGCGACTTCTTCAACGCCGCCCTCAGGTCCGAGTACGAGAAGGTCGGCGCGGAGTTCGTCGACGTCACCGCCACCACCGGCGGCTACGGCCCGCTGACCGAGACGACCCAGGACCCGACCTACGGCCCGATCCCGACGCCGGTGGCGAAGGTGTGCGCGCTGACGTACTTCTGCGAGCACACCGACGTCCACCCGACACCCGCAGGCCACGAGGCGATCGCCTCCGCCGTCCTCACCGCCACCGGCCGTTAGCCCGAGTTCGAGGTGACCGGCGGTGTGCCGATCGCCGGAACCGCTTCGAACCGGTGAGGTCATCCGCTGGTTCGCCCGACGGACGCGCGTCGGTAGTTCAGCAGGTACACCCCGGCGCCGCCACCGGTCGCGAGCATCGTGCCGCCGGGGTGCCAGGCGATGCCGGTGGCGGGGCCGGCCAGGCGCAAGGCCGCGACGCACCGCCCGCCTCCCACGTCCCACACCCGAACGGTTCCGTCGTTGCTCGCACTGGCCAGGAGCGTTCCGTCGGGGGAGAACGCGCAGCGGTCCACCCAGCCGGTGTGCCCTTCGAGGACGGATCGGCGGGTGCCGTCCGCGTGCCACAGGATGACGGTCGCGTCGTCGCTGGAACTGGCGACCATCGAGCCGTCCGGGGCGAACGCGCAGCCGTTCACCACGTCGTCGTGCCCCTCCAGCACCGCGTGCGGTGAGCCGTCCCGCCACATCCGGACCGTGCCGTCGTTGCCCGCTGCGACCACCGACCGCCCGTCGGGTGAGAACGCGCAGTCGTTGACGCGATCGGTGTGGCCGTGCAGCACGGCGAGGGCCGCGCCATCCACCGCGGACCAAAGCCGGACGGTGCGGTCGTCACCGGCGCTGGCCAGGAGCGTGCCGTCGGGTGAGAAGCGGCAGGAGTTCACGCCGTCGTCGTGCCCGAGCAGTTCGACCACCCGGAACCGCCACAGTCGCACCACGGCGTCGGAGGCGGCCGTGGCCAGCGTCGCGCTGTCCGGGGAGAACGCGCACGCGTTGACCCGGTCGCCGTGGCCGGTCAGCTCAGTCACCACTTCGCCGCTGGAGACCGACCGGATTCGCGCTGTGAGGTCGTCACCCGCGGCGGCGACCATCGTGCCGTCCGGGGAGAACGCGCAGCCCCGCACCCATGCCTGTGACCCGCTCAGCACCTCGCCCTGCCCGCCGCGCCCGGTGGACCACAGGCGGGCCGTGCCGTCGTAGCCCGCGGTCGCCAGGATCCGGCCGTCCGGGGAGAACGCGCACCGCCGGATCCACGCGGTGTGCCCGGTCAGCGTGTGCGACGCAGCGCCCTGCGCCCACAGCCTGACGGTCTCGTCGTGGCCTGTCGTGGCCAGCACGCCGGTCGGGGAGAACTTGCAGTCCGTGACGAACCCCCGGTGTCCGGTCAACACGCCCACCGGGTCGCCGTCCCGCCACAGCCGCACCGCCGCGTCGTTGCCCGCCGTGGCGAGCAGCCCGTCCGGTGAGAACGAACAGCCCTGCACCCGCCCGGTGTGACCGCGCAGCCGGCGCATCACCCGTCGCTCCCGCACGGACCACACGCGGACCACGGCGTCGTGACCGCCCGTGGCCAACAGCGCCCCGTCCGGGGAAAACGCGCAGCACGTCACGGGGCCGTCGTGGTCGGACAGCACCGCGACGCACTCCCGGTCGGCCACCGACCACAGTCGGGCGGTCCCGTCCGTGCTCGCGGTGGCGACCAGGCTCCCGTCCGGGGAGAACGCGCACTGCCCGATCATGCCGCCATGCCCGGTCATCACCGCCTCGGGCACCCCGTCGCGCCACAGCCGGACCGTGCGGTCGTCACCCGCGGTGGCCAGCAGAGCCCCGTCGGGGGAGAACGCGCACGTCCACACCCCGCCGCTGTGTCCGGACAGCACGCCGTGCGGCGCGCCGTCGGCGATCCGCCACAGGCGCACGGTCTGGTCGTCGCTGGACGTGGCCACCAGCGCGCCGTCGGGTGAGAACGCGCAGTCGGTGATGCCCCCGGTGTGATCGGCCGAGGCGTCCCGGTCGGGTAGCGGCCACGCGGGCTCCAACAGGGGCGGGGGCAGGGTGCTGCGATAGGTGGAGTGCGTCGCCTCCAACCCCGGCACATCACGCACGCGACTGGCCAACGTGGCACCGAGCGCGGTGGCCGGTGCGATCGGGCCGAACAGCCGCGCGAGGGGCCCGAGTGCGGACCGCAGCACGCCCGCCGTGGGCGAGGGGTCCAGGTCGAGGTCGGCCAGCGCGCCGACGACCGATCCCGACCGCCGCGTCTTCGCCTCCACCCACCGCAGGTCGCGGACCAGCCCCATCGGCCGCCGTGCTCCGCGCAGGTGGTGGGGCAGGTACTGCCACAGGTAGTCGGCGTCCTCCGGCAACTCCCACCAGCGGCCGTCGACCAGCCCGGCCGCCGCCCGCAGCAACCGGTCGTGCACCTGCGCGTGGTCCTCTCGCTGTTCGCGCAGGTAGGCGCGGATGACGTCGTGCAGCAGCAGACGCGGCCCAGGGGCGTCGAGCCGGTAGTCGGCGATCAACCCGGTACCGACCAACTCCTCGCACGCCGTGTCCACGTCGACGTCCCACAGCAGCCGCAACGCCGACAGCGGGATCGGCTCGCCGTCCGGGAAGATCGCCAGGTCCAGGCATCGCTCCCGGTCGGCGGGTGACAGCAGGTCCAGGCTCGCCCCGACGGTCGCCGCCACGGCCTGGGCACGGTCCGCCGCGCGCGAGGCGTCCAGCCCGGCCGGCCCGCGTTCGGCCAGCAGGCCCAGCACCCGCTCGGCGGCACCGCCCGGCTCCTCGCCGCGCTCGACCCGTCTTCGCAGCACACCCGCGACCAACCCCAGCAACACCGGCCACCGGCCACACGCGGCGACCAACGCGGCCACCCGATCCGGCGGCACACCGTCGATGGCCACCACGCGTGTCGACTCCTCGGCCGTCATCACGTCCACGCGAACCCGGAGCGCGGTCGGGGGAAGCACGTCCGGAATCCTGGTCGTGATCAACCGCGTGGACCCGCGACCTCCGATCCGGAAGGGCCGCACCTGGTCGGGCGTCCACACGTCGTCGAGCACCAGCAGCACCGGGCCGCGCTCGTCCAGCGCCCGGCCCAGCTCGGCACCGGACACCATCGGGTCGGCGACCGGAGGCCGGATCCCGGACAGGGCGAACACCAGGTCGTTGATCCGCTCGGCCAAGGCCGCGCCGCGTGCGTCCTGGCCGACGGTCAACCACAGCACACCGCCGGGGAACGCCGCGTCCACCTCGGGGTGGTGGCACGCCCACGCCGCCATCGTGGTCTTGCCGAAGCCGCCGACACCGTGCAGCGCCGCCGTGATGCCGACCTCCGAGACGTCCCGGGTCAGCAGGGCGGCGATCAACCGCTCGCCCAGCTCGTGCCGTTCGACCAGCCGGTCCACCGGTGGTGCCATCGACGGTCGGCCGGAGGGCATGCGGCGCACGGTGAGGTGACCGATCTGCACCACGTCGCCCAGCACCACGCCACGCACGACGTTGGTCACTCGCTGCGGCGGCTCGGACACGGCGGCATTGTCCCGCGGACGGCCACGCGGCGGTAGGCACGTCGGCGGCGCAGGGGGATCAACGGCCTACAGCACGTTCCGAAGGTCGTGGTAGTCGGTCCGGTGGGCGAGCCGTCCCGATGCGACCAGAGTGAGCGTGCAAGGCGAAATCCACGGGCTCGCCTCAATCACGACGCCACCGGAACGCGTCGCGCAGCTGGGCGCGCACCCGCCGCCCGGCCGACCGCACCGGCTCCATGACCGCCCCGCGCACCCACCGCGCCGGAGCCACCACGACAGCCCGCCACACCTGCCCGATCACCCGTCCGACCGGCGCGAGCACCACCCGGTAGACCCACCGGGCCGGTGCCACGACCAGTGCCCGGAGCACCCCTGACAGCAGCCCCCAAGCCCACGCCAGCGCGTCGCCGATCAAGCGGGCCAGCTTGGCCAATCCACGCCCCACCAGCCGGAACGCCCAGATCAGCGCACCGGCGAACAGTCGCACCACCCACCAGACCGCCCGGGCGACCCGCACCACCACTTCCCGCCACAGCCACCGCGCGGGCCGTGCGACGAGCTTCCTCCAACACCACTCCAGCACTCGCAGGACACCTTCGACAGCCGCCAACAGCCACCGCCCGATCGGCGCGAGCACCCACCGCAAACCGCGACCCACGGGCCGAAGCACGAACCGCCACAGCGCGACCCCGACCGGCCTGAACACGTACCGCGCCAACGCCCTGCCGAGCCACCACAGCCCGACGCCCACCGCGCCCGCCACCCACCGCAACCCCGCGCCGATCGGCGCGAAGACCCACCGCCGCGCGGCCCGGCCCACCGCGCGGAGCGCACCCCAGATCCAGTCCAACAGAGCTGCCAACGGACGCAGCACGAACCGCCGCACGGCTCGCCCCAGCACCTTGACCCACTCCCACGCCAGCCGCACGGGCACCACGATCACCAACGCGATGGCACGCGCGACCCACACGGCCCACGGCGGCGGCTCTTCCTGATTCACACCCACTTGGACGCACGCCGGGCGTGGCCGGTGCCGTTCACCGGATCACGTTGCCGACACGTATCGTCGCCCCGTGCTGGATCGCATCAAGGCCAACGCCCGCGCCGCCGAGCTGCTGGCGACCGTGTTCGACTTCGACCTCGAACGCGCCGATCACGTCGAGCCTGTGCGCCCGTCCTGGGACGGCGAACTGCGCCCCATCGCCGGCGACGCCGCGGGCGGCACGTTCTTCGTCTGCGGCGGACCCGTGCTGTACGCGAGCTCCGAAGGCGAGGCGGGCGTCCTCGCCTCCGACGTCACGACCCTGATCCAGCTGATCACCGGCGTGCCGACGTGGCACGACGTGGCCGCGCAGGCCCCCGACCTCGACGCCATGCGCGACGCCTACGAGTGGGCTCACGCCGAGCTGCGCGAGGACGAGCCGGACATCGACCGGTACCAGGCCGAGGTCCGGGCCGAACTCGGGCTCGACCACGTGCCCGTCGACGACCTGTTGGTCCGGCTGCACCACGGCCTGACCGAGCTGTCGCCCCGCTACCGCCTGCTCAACGAGGAAGGCGACGAGTACGAGCCGCTGTGATCAGGCGGCAGGCAACCGGTCCAGGGCGAGCCCGGCCAGCGACCCGGCCGCGGGACACCGGTCCTCGACAACGCCCTTGACGGCCACGGACGACTCCGGCACCGGCGGGTCGCCCGCGTCCTCGGGTGTGGAGCACCACGGCGGCGACCGGGCGACCCCGGCCGTCGGTGGCGTCGTCGAGCGGCCACGCGCACTTGGTCGGCGCGGTCGCAACACCCTCCAGCACTCCCGCCCCGAAGGGCTTGGGTGAGCTCGGCGGGCGGATACGCCCGGCCGACGCCACCTCCGACCGCCGATCAGCCCCAGGCACCCGCCACCTGTCTCGTGGCCGCGTTCAACCGGTTCCACACGTTCACCGTGGCGATGGCGACCAGCAGTGCGGAGAGCTGCTGCTCGTCGTAGTGCGAGGCGACCTCCGCCCACACGTCGTCCGGCACCGGGTCGGGCCGGTCGGACAGCCGCGTCACGGCCTCCGCCAACGCCAGTGCCGCGCGCTCCGCCTCCGTGTAGTACGGCGCGTCACGCCACGCGCTCACGGAGAAGATCCGCTCGTCGGACTCGCCGCCCTTGCGCAGCGCCTTCCAGTGCATGTCGACGCACACGCCGCACCCGTTGATCTGCGACGCCCGCAGGTTGACCAGTTCCATCAGCGACTCCGACAGCCCTGCCCCGGTGGCGGTCTTCCCCAGCGCGAGCAGCGCCTCCATCGTGCCCGGCAAGATCGCGGCGGGGTGGTTCATCCGTGCTTGCATGCTCTCGCCATCTCCTGTCACATCGTGCCCATTCGATCCGTCACGTCCCTGACGGATCGAGCACGGAGGATGTGACAGTGACCGACGACGAACTTCTCGCGACCCGCTTCGAGGCCGACCGGGGCCACCTCAAGGCGGTCGCCTACCGGGTGCTCGGCTCGATGAGCGAAGCCGAGGACGCGGTGCAGGAGGCGTGGGTGCGGCTGCACCGCGCGGACACCGGCGACGTCGGCAACCTCACCGGCTGGCTGACCACCGTCGTGGGCCGGGTGTGCCTGGACATGCTGCGCTCCCGCGCGTCGCGGCGCGAGGACCCGCTGGACCTGCGCCTGCCCGACCCGGTGGTCGACCCGGCCGACGGCGGCGACCCCGAGCACGAGGCGGTCCTGGCGGACTCCGTCGGCCTGGCGCTGCTCGTGGTGCTGGAGACGCTGGGGCCGGCCGAGCGGCTGGCGTTCGTGCTGCACGACCTGTTCGCCGTGCCGTTCGACGACATCGCACCGATCGTCGGCCGCACCCCGGCCGCCACCCGCCAACTGGCCAGCCGCGCCCGCCGCCGCGTCCAGGGCGGCGCGCCGGTCCCCGACGCCCTGCCCCGCCAGCGCGAGGTGGTGGACGCGTTCACCGCCGCCGCCCGGGGCGGTGACTTCACGGCGCTGCTCGCGGTCCTGGACCCGGACGTGGTGCTGCGCGTCGACTTCGGTGCCCTCAAACCGGATCTCACCGCCGCGGTGCGCGGCGCGGAGCAGGTCGCCCGCCGGGCGCTGATGTTCCGGCAGTCCGAGGCGGTCAGCCTGCGCGTCCTGGTCAACGGCGGGATGGGCATCCTCACCACGGCGGGCGGCGAGCCGGCGTCGGTCATGGGCTTCACGGTCAGCGGCGGCCGGATCGTCGAGATCGACGTGCTGGCCGACCCGGAGCGGCTGGCCCGGCTGGACCTGTCGGCGCTCAACCTGCGCAGCCGGCGCTGACATCCCCCGCAGCGGCGATATCCGCGCCTGGCGATCTGACCGGCGGGCACGGGAGGACTAGGGTGGGTGCCCGGACCAGCGACGAGGATCTGCACAGCATGGCGCACTCATCCCACCCGTCCCGACCCGTCCGCGCGGTGCTGGTGGAGGACCACCACATGGTGGCCGAGGCGATCCGGCTGGCGTGGGCGGACTCGGGCGAGGTCGAGGTGGTCGCCACGGTCGGCTCGGTGGCCGCCGCGGTGACCGAGGTCCAACGGCACCGGCCCGACGTGGTGCTGCTGGACCGCAGGCTGCCCGACGGCGACGGCCTGGACGCGATCGCGGACTTCGAGCAGTGGGGCGCGCGGGTGCTGGTGCTCACCGGCGAGGCGACGGTGTCCGTCGCCGCCCGGGCCGCCGAGTCCGGCGCGGCGGGGCTGGTGCTCAAGTCGGCCAGGCTCGAGGAGCTGACCGAGGCCGTGCTGAGGGTGGCCGCGGGCGAGGTCGTGTTCGACGGCGCGCTGCTCGGCGGCGTGCTGGACCAGCTCACCGGGCGGGCCAAGGCGGGCGGGTCGCCGTTGACGGTCCGCGAGCGCGAGACGTTGCTCCTCATGGCCGACGGCGCGAGCACGGAGGAGATCGGCGAGCGCATGGGCGTGGCCCGCAACACCGTGCGCAACCACGTGCAGCGGGTGCTGGAGAAGCTGGGCGCGAGGTCGAAGCTGGAGGCCGTGGCGATCGCCCGCCGGGACGGCCTCCTGGACTAGTGCAGGTGCACTAGTCACGGCGGTGTCCGTGCGTCTGGCCGCGGACCGGCCCGATACCGCACAGTATGACCGTGGACCTCTCGGTGTCTGGCCCGGTCGCGGAGTTCAGCCCGCCGGTAGACCGGGGCGCCGCCGGACTGGCGCGCGACTTCGTCCGCAAGACCCTCCTCGACCTGGGCTACCGCGGCGACCATAGCGACGCCGTGCTGGTGGTCTCCGAACTGGTGTGCAACGCCCTGCGGCACACCGCCACCATCCCGGTGATCCGGCTGGCGGGCGACGTGCGTCGGCTCCGGATCGAGGTCCAGGACGGCAGCCCGGTGCTCCCCCGTCCGCGGCTGTCCGCGACCGTCGGCGGCTGGGGCCTGCAACTGGTCCAGCAGCTGACCACCGCCTGGGGCGCGAGCCCCGAGCGCGGCGGCAAGGTCGTCTGGTGCGAAATGGCCGTCGACGCCGTCCCCGGCCTGCCCTGACGCAGGCCCGTGGCACCCGCGCAGACCATGGTGCACAGTGTCGCCATGCCCGCTGATCACCCTGTCGAACCCGAGTTCGCACCGCCGGCCGAGGACGCGTACCGGCTGCTCGTGGACAGCGTGCTGGACTACGCGATCTTCATGCTGGACCCGGCCGGGCGGATCGTGAGCTGGAACGCCGGCGCCGAGCAGATCAAGGGCTACGCCGCGCGGGACGTGCTCGGCGAGCACTTCTCGATCTTCTACCCGCCCGAGGACCTCGACGCGCGCAAGCCCTGGCACGGGCTGGAGGTCGCGGCCGAGGTCGGCCGGTTCGAGGACGAGGGCTGGCGGCTGCGCAAGGACGGCACCCGGTTCTGGGCCAACGTCGTCATCACGGCGTTGACCGACGCGTCCGGCGAGCTGCGCGGGTTCGCCAAGGTCACCCGGGACATGACCGAGCGGATGCGGGCCGAGGAGGCGCTGAAGGCCAGCGAGGAGCGGTTCCGGCTGCTCGTGCAGGGGGTGCTGGACTACGCCATCTTCATGCTGGACCCGGCCGGCCGGGTGATCAGCTGGAACGCGGGCGCGGAGCGGATCAAGGGCTACTCGGCCGAGGAGATCGTCGGCGAGCACTTCTCGATCTTCTACCCGCCCGAGGACCTGGTGGCGCGCAAGCCGTGGCGCGAGCTGGAGGTGGCCGTCGACGTGGGCCGGTTCGAGGACGAGGGGTGGCGGCTGCGCAAGGACGGCACCCGGTTCTGGGCCAACGTCGTCATCACGGCGTTGACCGACGCCTCGGGCGAGCTGCGCGGGTTCGCCAAGGTCACCCGGGACATGACCGAGCACCGGCGGGTCGAGCGGACGTTGACCGAGCAGCGCAGGCTGGTCGGCCACCTCGTGGAGGCGCAGGAGCTGGAACGCCGCCGCATCGCCTGGGACGTGCACGACGACTCGATCCAGTCCATGGTCGCCGTCAGCATGAGGCTGCAACTGCTGGCCAACCGGCTGCCCGAGAAGGAGGCCGCCGTCGTGCGGCAGCTGGACGAGGCCGTCCGGTCGTCCATCGGGCGGTTGCGCAACCTGGTGTTCCGGCTGCGCCCGCCGGAACTGGACCGGCACAGCCTGGTCGAGGCGCTGGACCAGTACCTCCTCGACGTGGCCGGGTCGTCGGGGCTGACCTACCGGCTGCGGCACGAGCTGGACCACGAGCCGCCCTCCGACGCCGCGATCGCGATCTTCCGCATCTTCCAGGAAGCGCTCGCCAACGTCCGCAAGCACGCGCGGGCGTCCGCGGTGGAGGTGTCGTTGACCTCGGTCGACGGCGGCACGCTGGTCGAGATCGCCGACGACGGCGTCGGGGTCGGCGAGGGCGCGGGCACGCCGTCGGACGGACCGACGATCGACCACTTCGGCATGATCGAGATGCGGGAGCGCGCGGAGACCTCGGGCGGCTGGTGGTCGGTGGGCGACGCCGCCGGCGGTGGCACGGTGGTGCGGTTCTGGATTCCCTCGACCCGCGGTGGTGAGCCGTGACGGACCCGAAGCTCAGCGTGGTGATCTCGGACGACGACCCGATGATCCGCGACGCGCTGCGCGAGGTGCTCGACGCCGAGCCGGACTTCGAGGTCGTGGCGGTGGCGCGGGACGCGGACGAGGCGATCGAGTTGGTCGAACGCCACGAGCCCGCCGTCGTGGTGCTGGACGCCCGGATGCCCGGTGGTGGCGGTGGCCGGGCCGCGCGGGAGATCAGGCTCCGGTTCCCGAACACCGGGATCCTCGCGCTGTCGGCCTTCACCGACCACGAGATGTTCCGCGAGATCCAGTCGGCAGGCGTCGGCGAGCACCTGGTCAAGGGCGCGTCGAACAGCGACATCGTCGCGGCCGTCCGCCGGTTGGGACGCCCGGGGCGCGGCTGATGCGGGGGTGGTCGCCGCCGCTCCGGAGCCGTAGCGTCGAACTGGTACAACTGTCGTCCGACAACGCAGCGCACCGGGGAGTCGTCGTGGCCGAGCCGATGGGGCAACCCTCACCGATCCTCGACATCCGTGTCAGCCGTGCGGGTGACGTCCTGGTGGTGGGCGTGACGGGCGAGCTGGACATGGACACGGTGCCCGAGGTCCGTGCCGCGATCGCGTCGGGCCTGTCCGGGAACCCGTCCGCCCTGGTCCTCGACCTGTCGGAGGTCGGTTTCTTCGGCTCCGCCGGCCTGTCGCTGCTGCTGGAGGCCCGCCACCGCGTCGACGCCCTGGCCGTCGTGGCCACCCGCCGCGCCGTGCTGCGGCCGATCCAGCTGACCGCCATCGCGCCGTTGTTCGGCGTGTTCGCGTCGGTCGACGAGGCGCTGGACAGCGTCACCCTCGCCGCACGCACGCACCGGGCCGACTAGCCGGCCCCGGCCGCCCGGCGGGTCACGGGGTCCGTCGGCGCAGGGTCGCGGCGCCGAGCAGCAAGGCCGCGAGCGCTGACCCGGCGATGATCAGCAGGTTGCGCACGAGCGTGCCGTCCACCTCGGACGACGTCGTCACCTGCGTCAACGCGTCCACCGCGTAGGACAGCGGCAGCACGTCGGAGATCCAGGTCAGCACCGCGGCCATCTCGTCACGCGGCACGAACAGCCCGCACAGCAGCACCTGCGGCATCACGATCGCGGGCATGAACTGCACCGCCTGGAACTCGGTGCGCGCGAACGCGCTGGCGAACAGCCCCAACGCCATGCCGAGCAGCGCGTCCAGCACCGCGATGACCAGCAGCAGCCACACCGAGCCGCGGATCGACAGCCCCAGCCAGGTCAGCGCGACCGTCGCCGCCACCGCCACCTGCACCACCGCGACCAGCCCGAACGCCAGCGCGTAGCCGAGCAGCAGGTCGACCTTGCCGATCGGCATCGTCATCAGCCGTTCGAGCGTCGCGGTGAGCCGTTCCCGCAGGGTGGTGATCGACGTGACGATGAACATCACCGCGAACGGGAAGATGCCCAGCAGCGCGGGCGCGGTCCGGTTGAACATCTGCTCGGAGTTGAACACGTACCTGAGCAGCACCAGCAGCACCGACGGCAGCAGCACCATCAGCGCCACGGTCCGGTGGTCGTGCCGCAACTGGGTGATGATCCGCTTCGCGGTGGCCAGCGTGTTCGCCGTGAGGTCCCGTGTGCTGTTCATCGTCGCACCAGCGCCAGGAACGCCTGCTCCAAGTCCTGCTCCCCCGTCTGCTCGCGCAACGCGTCCGGGGTGTCGTCGGCGAGCATCGCGCCGTCCCGCATCAGGAGCAGCCGGTCGCAGCGCGCCGCCTCGTCCATCACGTGGCTGGACACCAGCAGCGCCGCGCCCGCGTCGGCCAGCCGGTGGAACAGCAGCCACAGCTCCTCGCGCAGCACCGGGTCCAGCCCGACGGTCGGCTCGTCCAGCACGATCACCTCCGGTCGGCCCAGCAGCGCCACCGCGAGGCTCGCCCGGCTCCTCTCGCCACCCGAGAGCGTGGTCACGAGTTGGTCGGCGTTGCCCTTCAGGCCGACCTCGTCGAGCACCCGGTCCACGTCGCCGCGCGGCGCGTGCAGGATCGACGCGAAGTAGCCCAGGTTCTCGGCCACGGTCAGGTCCGCGTACACCGAGGGGCTCTGCGTCGAGTAGCCGATCCGGTCGCGCAGCCCCCGGTCCCCGGCGGGCAGGCCGAGCACGGTCACCCGGCCCGACGCCACCTCCTGCGCCCCGACCACGGCCCGCATCACCGTCGTCTTGCCGCAGCCGCTCGGACCGAGCAGCCCGGTGACCGAACCGCGCGCCACGTCGAACGTGACGCCCCGCACCACTTCCCGACCGCCGCGCACCACCCGCAACCGGTCGACGCCAACCGCAGTGGCCATGCGTCGAATTATCACCCGCCCCGGGCGATCCGCTGCCCCGACGCGGGAAAACGATCTCGGAAGCGGTTACGAATGTGAACTCCGAGCCGGAACCGTCCCGAAATCCGCGAACAGCCCGTCGAGGACTTCCGCGAAAGCGGCGGGCCGGACCAGCGGACCCAGGTGATCCATTTCCGGCACTTCCCGCAGCCGTCTGGCGGGCAGTTCGGCGCACGCCGCCGCGAGCGATTCCGCGGTCACCACGACCGACCCGGCGCCGCGGAGGAAGATCGTGGGGCACCCCACCCGCGGCAGGGCGTCGCGCCACGGGCAGGAGATCGCCGTGCGGAACAGGTGCGCCTCCACCTCCGGCGCGCAGCGCAGCCGCACGCGGCCGTCCGGCTCGTCGGCCAGGCCGGACTCGACGTAGTCGGCGAGGACCTCCGGCGCGAGGTGCGCGAGCGGCGGCCGGGTGGACCACCGGGCGAGCGCGTCGGCGCGGGACGGGAACACCGCGCGCCGCCGGGACGCCGCCTCGGCGAAGGCCGGGTCGTGGTGGGTCGCGAGGATCGGCTCGAAGCAGATCAGCAGGTCGAACGTGCCCGGCGAGCGTGCCTCGGCCAGCAGCAGCGACGTCGCGCCCAGCGAGTGGCCCACGCCGATCAGGGGCCCGGGGCCGAGCGCGCGGGCCGCGTCGAGCACGTCGTCGGCGAACACGTCCCAACCCGCGTCCTCGGCCAGGGGTGGCGCGGAGCCGTGCCCGCGCAGGTCGAGCGTCGCCGCGCGCAACGGGGTCCGCAGGTTTTTCACACATGACCGCCACACCAGCCCGGTAAATCCCGCCGCATGGCAGAACAATGCCGTCCGAATGGGCTCACCCGACGGTCTCGGATCGGTGAGGAAGTGGGGCTTGTACCGGAATCGGGCGAGGTCGGATGCGTCGTCCACGATTTCCCTTCGGAACTCCGATTCTCGGGCTGGCGCACCCGCCGAACTGCATCTACGATCAGCGCCGGTAACGATCCAGTTCGCCGGGAGGCGGGCTGTCGTCACCGGTTTTCCGCACGGCCACCACTGATTCAGCGTGGGTCGATCCCCACCATAGTGGAATGGACGACCATGAGGCGGTCGGCGGCGACGCCACCGCTGCGCGCGGGCACCACCCCATCCCCCTGTCGTGCTCGACCGGCGCCGCGACGTGCCGCGTCGGGACGATCCCCTTCGGTGAAGGGCGCAGTGTGAACCCGACCCCGGTACCGGGCCTGGTCTCGGTCGTCATGTTGGTCCGCAACCGCCTGGAGTACACGCGGCGGGCGCTGGCCTCACTCGCCCGCGCGTCCGGCGAGTTCGAGGTCGTCGTGGTGGACAACGGCTCCGACGACGGCACCGCGGAGTACCTGGCCGCGCTGGAGCACCCCCGCCCGGTGACCGTCCTGCGCCACGAGGACGACCGCGGCGGCAGCGAGCGGCGCAACGTCGGCGCGGCCGCGGCGCGGGGCGAGTACCTGTTCTTCCTCGACAACGACGTGCTCGTGGACGACACCGACGTCGTCGAGGTGCTGGCCGCCGAACTGGCCGCCGACCCGGGGCTGGGCGCGGTGTCGCCGCTGCTGCTCTACCCCGGTGACGGCGCGCTGGTGCAGTGCGCGGGCGGCGCGTCCACCGCCGACGGCCGCATCGGGCCGGTGGGGCGCGGCCGGCCGCTCGGCCCGGAGCACCGCGAGCCGCGCGAGCAGTCGTGGGCGCCCACCGCGGCGCTGATGGTGCGGCACAGCTCGTTCCGGCGGGTCGGCGGGTTCGACGAGTCGTTCGACCCGGTGTCGCTGTGCGAGGACGTCGACCTGTGCTGCCGCCTGCGTGCCGACGGCGAACGGCTGCGCTACCTCGGTTCGGTGGCGATGCGGCACTTCGAGGGCACCACGTTCAACCACGTCGGCCACGACAAGCTGCCGATCTGGAAGCGCCACATGCGGGTGATCCGCAGCCGGTGGGCCGACCTGTTCGCCGCCGGGCCGGCGCACCGGGCCGCGGACCTGGAGTGGGTGCCGGTCGAGAAGGACTACTCCGACCTGGACCGGCCGCGGGTGGCGGTGCTCGCCGACCCGGACGCGGCCTCGGCCGACCTGAGCTTCTTCGCCAGCGACCGCGTGCTGGCCACCGCCGGGCCCGCCGACGTGCGGGTCCTGGTCGTCGGCGGGGGCCCGGTGCCGGCGGTGCGCGGTGTGCGGGTGGTCGGCGTGGCCGATCCCGACGTGCGCGTGGTGCTGCCCGCCGCACGCGCCCACGGTGCGCCCTGGGCGTTGCGGGACGGGACGCGCCTGGTGGAGACGGTGCCCGCCGAGGGTGTCGTGGTGCGTGCGCCGGACACCGCCGCGGCGCTGACGGCGTTGCGGCGCGGGCTGCACGTCCTGCTGGGCAAGCACGCCGTGGAGGACCTGGCGCGGCTGGTGGAGGCCGCGCGGCAGGCGCCCGGCCGGTGCTCGGTCGACCTGCCGTGGGCTCACCACCCGGAGCTGGTCGAGGTGGGCAAGGCCGTCGCCGAGGGCCGCGCGGAGGGCTTCACCGCGCACCTGGAGCAGCCGGAGGGTCGCGACGTCGTGGCCGAGCTCGGCCCGGACGCGCTGGACGCCGTCGAACGGGTGCTGGGCGTGCCCGTGACCGACGTGCGCACGGTGGCGGCGACCGGGTCGCGGGTGCGGGCCGTGGCGGTGGCGGGCGGGCTGACCGGCACGATCGAGCTCGGCTGGGGCGAACCGCGGCTGCGCCTCGCGGTCACGGGCGTCGCGCCGGCCGTCGACCTCGTCGCGCCCGCGGTGAGCGGCGCGTACGCGGACTTCGTGGGGGCGCTGCGCGGCGGTCCGACGCCGTTGACGGAGCTGGACGCCGTCGCCGGCCTGTTCGACGTGGTGCTGGAGTGGCGCTCGGAAGTGGCCGCGCTCCTGGCAAGACCGTGACCCCGCCCGCCCGCGGGCGGGCCCGAGCAGGAAGAGCCCTGGGATGAACCTGGTCGACGCGCTGCGTGCCGGAGCCGACGCCGGAGGGTGGCTGCACCGCCCGGCCTACGAGTTCGACGGCGCCATGCTGACGCACGGCGACGTGTACGACGGGGCGGCCCGCGTGGCCGGCGCCCTGGTCGGCTCGGGCGTGCGGCCGGGCGACCGGGTGGCGCTCGTGCTCGACGACGGGCCGGATTTCGTGCTGACGTTCCTGGGCGCCGCGCACGCCGGTGCGGTGGCGGTCCCGGTCAACCCCCGGCTGCACCCCGAGGAGCTGCGGCAGGTGCTGCGCGCAGCCGGTCCGGCGCTGGTCGTGGGCCGTCCCGGTTTCTCCTCGGACTTCCCCACGACCGCGTTCGCCGACCTCGACGGCGCGCAGCCGGTCCCGGTGACGCCGCGTGCGCTGGACGACCAGGTGTACGCGACGTTCACCTCGGGCACGACCGGCGTGCCCCGGCTGGTGCCGCAGCTGCACGGCGACCCGGTCGTGCACCACCGCTCGTTCGCCGTGCCCGCGCTGGAGCTGGGGCCGGCGGACGTCGTGCACTCGGTGTCCAAGATGTACTTCGCCTACGGGCTGAGCAACTCGCTGTTCTTCCCGCTGCTGAGCGGGAGCCGCGTGGTGCTCAACCCCGAGGCGCCGCTGGTGGAGGACGTGCTGGCGATCGTGGACAAGTACAGCGTCACCGCGCTGTTCGCGGTGCCGACGTTCTACAGCAGGCTCATCGCCCACCCCGGCAGCGACCGGCTGGCGAGCCTGCGCCTCGCGGCCACTGGCGGGGAGGTCCTCGCGCCCGCCCTCGAAGAACGCCTCACGGAGGTCCTCGGCGACCGCCTGCTCAACGGCATCGGCACCACCGAGGTCGGGCAGGCGTTCACCCACAACACCCGCGCCGCGCGCCGTTCCGGCACCGCCGGGCGCGCGCTGCCGCCGTTCGAGGTGCGCGTGGTGGACGACGAGGGCGATCCCGTGGAGCCGGACGTGACCGGCAGGCTCCAGGTGCGCGGGCCGACGATCACGCTCGGCGTGGACGAGGGCGGCACGGCGCTGCGCACCGCCGACTGGTACGCGACCGGTGACCTGGCCTCGATCGACGCCGACGGCTACGTGCGCGTCACGGGCAGGCTGGACGACATCGAGAACGTCGGCGGCATCAAGGTCCACCCGCTGGAGGTCGAGCACCTGCTGGGCAGCCACTCCCTGGTGCGCGAGGCGGCGGTCTGCGCGGTGGCCAACGACGACGATTCGGTCCAGTTGCGGGCGTACGTGGTGCGCGCCGACGGCCCGGTCGAGGACGACGACCTGGCCGGGGAGCTGATCACCCTGGCCCGTCGCCACCTCACCGCGTACAAGGTGCCGCGCAAGGTCGTGTTCGTGCCGTCCCTGCCGCGCACGGGGTCGGGGAAGCTGCGCCGGCACGTCGTGCGGACCTGGAGGCCCTGACCTCGACCGGGGTGTCACATTCGTCGCCCTCGTGACGACCAACGAGGTGTACACCCCGGGCAGGAAGGCCAGGCGTCCATGACCCAGACCAGTGGCGACGTGCGAGCGGTGGACGGCGTGCCGCCGACGGTCGCCGACGTCGACCGCATCGCCGCGCACGCCGATCCCATCGTCCGCAACCTCATGATCACCCACTGCTACCACCGGTTGTCGCGGGCGGTGGCCGACCGGACCGGCGGGTCTGCGAACTGGTGCACGTTCGCGGTGTGGGCGTCCAAGCAGGTCGGGCAGACCATCCGGCAGGAGGACCCGGCGCGGCTGCTGGAACGGCTGCTGACGTCCTCGCCGGGTGCGGTGGCCGCCGTCGACCTGCTGACGCGCAGCCTGCGGCGGGCCGTCCCGAAGGCCGCCCTCGACCACGTCGAGCGGTCGGTGCGCCAGGCCGTGGTGGCGACCGCGCGGCTCGACGCGGCCGCCGACGCCTCGGCGCGGGGCAACCTGAAGGTGTTCGAGGAGATCGCCCGCGAGTTCGCCCGCTTCCTGGCCGAGGTCGCCGACGGCGGCGGCTCGATCGACGGGTTCTGCGCCGCGCTGCGCCCCGGCGAGCCGCCGGAGGGCCAGCGCTACCTCCGGCAGGCGTTCACCCGCTACCACCAGGCGACGTCCACGACCGACCCGAAGCAGCGGGCCGAGCTCCTGCTCCTGGCCAACGTCGAGATCGGCCTGCACGAGCAGACGCGCCTCCAACCGGAGATCACCGCCGCCCTGGAGGCGCCGCTGGTCGACCCGCGCGAGCTCGAACGCCGCCTGCTCGACCTGCTCCTGCCGGGCAACCGGGTGGTGAAGTGGCTGCGGCGGGTGCTGCTGACCGTGCTCGGCCGCCGCACGCCGGTGCGGGTGGCGAGCGAGCAGGTGGCCGTCCACGCCCGCGCGCTGGCCCGCCGGGCCGTCACCGAGCACCTGATGACGCTGGCGCTGCCGGGCGGCGAGCTGCTCGACCTGAGCGTGGACCTGTCCGCCGAGTTCCCGCCGCTGCTCACCCACCTGGTCAACCCCGAGCTGCTGGCGCTGCTCGCGACCGTCGACCCGACCGCCGACAGCCTGCTCGACACCGCCGCCCGGGACTGGTCGGACCTCCCGGACCGGATGCACTACATCGCCGACATGTTCCGCTGCCACGCGGACCGGGCCGACCTGCTCGACCCGCCGTTCACGCCCGAGCAGGTCGCGGACCTCACGAGCGGACGCCTGCCCACCGGCCGTCTCTGAGCCGGCGGTTGCGGGCGGCGGGCAGGCCCCCGACCATCGGGCACGGACCGGTGGCGTCGTCGTGCGGAACCGCCGGCCACCGAGGAGGGTGCGGTGGCGACTTCCGCGGCGGCGCTGCTCGCGGGCCTGGCCATGCTGGTCGGGGGCGCCGACCTCGTGGTGCGCCAGGGCACGGCGCTGGCCGGCCGGTTCGGCGTGAGCCCGCTCGTGGTGGGCATGACCGTCGTGTCCCTCGGCACCAGCCTGCCCGAGCTGGCCATCGGCATCAACGCCGCCCAGCAGGGCAACGCGGGCCTCGCCGTGGGCAACATCGTGGGCACGAACCTGGTCAACGTCCTGCTCGTCCTCGGGCTGAGCGCGCTGATCCGGCCCGTCGAGTTCGAGACCAGGACGCTGCGCTTCGACCTGCCGGTCATGGCCGGCGCGGCGGTGCTGCTGCTCGTGCTGGCCCACGACGGCTCGCTGTCCACGGCGGACGGGATCGGGCTGTGCGCCTACGGCGCGGGCTACCTCACGCTCATGATCGTCCACACGAGACGTTCCCCCGCCGTGCCGGACGACGCGGTGGTGGCCGCTGCCCGGGCACGACCGGTCGCGCTCCAGGTGGTGCTGCTGGTCGTGGGCCTGGCCGTCATCGTCGTCGGGTCGGAGTTCCTGGTGGACGGTGCGGTGCGGATCGCCCGCGCGTGGGGTGCGACCGACGCGTTCATCGGCCTGACCGTCGTCGCCATCGGCACTTCCGCCCCGGAGCTCGTCACCACGGTCGTGTCCACCGTGCGGGGCGGCGACCGGTCCCTCGCGTTGGGCAACCTGCTCGGCTCCAGCGTGTTCAACATCGCCCTCATCCTCGGCCCCACGGTCATCGCCGCGCCCGGCGCCGTGCAGGTGCCCGACGACGTGCTGGCCCTGGACCTGGTCCTGATGGTCGCCACCGCGCTGGTGTGCGTGCCCGCGTTCTTCACCCGCAGGCGGCTCAGCCGCTGGGAAGGCGGCGTCTTCGTGGCCACCTACGTGCTCTACACGACCTGGCTGATCACCGCGCGGCTGTGACGTGCCAACCCTGATCGGGTGAAATCCCGTGACGTCACCCGATCGGTGCGACTTGTCGTTGTCGCAGGCAGGGACCGCGGCGACCCTTTGCGCATCCCCGGGCCCGGACCTACCGTGGGTGAGCCATGCCGGATTCCGCTCGGGACGACCAGCGGCCGCGAGCACCGCGACCGGGGACCCCCGTGCCGGAACCGCCGCCCCGACCGGCGGCGCACCCGAGGCCGGCCGCGGTTGCCTCCGCCGTCGATCGTCGCCGTGCCCCGGTCCCGCCACCAGAGGCAACCATGACCCGCTCCGGCAGCCACCGGCACGTCCGCGCCCCGTCCCTCGTGGACGCGGCCGGGCCGCTGGTCGCGCTGGTGGTGCTGATCGGCGGTTCGCTGGCGCTGTTCGGGCTGGACGCGCTCGACGGCCCGATCCAGGTGGCGCTCGTGGTCTGCGCGATGATCGCCGCGCTCGTCGCGCTCAAGAACGGCCACCGGTGGGAAGACGTCCAGGCCGCGAGCCAGCGCGCGCTCACCTCCATCACCAGCGCGGTGTTCATCCTGCTGGCGGTCGGCGCGCTGATCGGCGCGTGGAACCTGTCCGGCACGATACCGACGCTGGTCTACTACGGGATCCAGGCGCTCTCCCCCACCTGGTACTACGCCGCGACCGCGTTGATCTGCGGCGTCGTCGCGATGTCGATCGGCAGCTCGTGGACGACGGCGGGCACGATCGGCGTCGGCCTGGTCGGCATCGCCCTGATGCTCGGCCTGTCGCCGGGGATCACGGCCGGCGCGGTGATCTCGGGCGCCTACCTGGGCGACAAGCTCTCGCCGCTGTCGGAGACGACCGTCCTCACCGCGCAGCTGGCCGAGGTCGACGTCTACGAGCACATCAAGCGCCAGGCGTGGACGTCGCTGCCCGCGTTCGGCCTCGCGTTCATCCTGTTCGGACTGATCGGGCTGTTCTGGGGACCGGCGCCGACCGACGCGGGCGACACCGCGTCCGAGCTGGACGCGCTCGGCGACATCTACTGGATCACCCCGCTCAACCTGCTGCCGCTGGTGCTCCTCGCGGTGCTCTCGATCCGCAAGGCGCCCGCGTCGCTGGCCCTCATGGCGTCGGCGCTGTTCGCCGGGGTCCTCGCCGTGTTCACCCAGCACGACGTGGTGCGCGCCTTCGTCGCCGATCCCGGCCTCGACCCGGTGCGGACGGGCATCCGGGCCGTGTGGCAGGCGCTGGCCACGGGTTTCTCGATCGACTCGGGGCTCGGCGACGTGGACCGGCTGCTGTCGCGCGGCGGCATGGACAGCATGCTGCTGACCCTGTGGCTGATCATCGGCGCGGTCACCTTCGGCACCGTGCTGGAGGAGTTCGGCCTGATCAACCGCCTGATCGGGCCGATGATCCGGGCGGCGGAGGGCACCGGCAGGCTGTTCGCTGCGGTGTTCGCCACCGCGTTCGGGCTCAACGTCGTCGCGGGTGACCAGTACATCGCGCTCGTGCTGCCGTCCAAGGTCTTCCGGGCCGAGTTCGCCCGGCGGGGGCTCGCGCCGACGAACCTGTCCCGGCTGGCCGCCGACAGCGGCACGGTCACCTCGCCGTTGGTGCCGTGGAACTCGTGCGGCGCCTTCATGAGCGCCGCGCTGGGCGTGTCGACGCTGCTGTACCTGCCGTTCTGCTTCTTCAACATCGCCAGCCCGCTGCTGAGCGTGGTCTACGGATTCACCGGTTTCCGGATCGAAAGGGTGCGACCGACCGGCGCCGAGCCGGCCGACGCGTGAACAGGTGACGACGATGACGGTGACCGAAACCAGGAAGTCGCAGCAGCTGCCGCTGCTGACGCTGACCGCGATGGTGGTCGGCTCGATGGTCGGCGCGGGCGTGTTCTCGCTGCCGCGCAACTTCGCCCAGGCCACCGGTGTGCTCGGCGCGGTGATCGCCTGGGTCGTCGCGGGTGTCGGCATGCTGATGCTCGCGTTCGTGTTCCAGACCCTCGCCGTGCGCAAGCCCGAGCTCGACGCCGGCGTGTACGCCTACGCCAAGGCCGGGTTCGGCGAGTTCCCCGGCTTCTTCTCCGCGTTCGGGTACTGGGCGAGCGCGTGCGTCGGCAACGTCAGCTACTGGGTGCTGATCAAGTCGACGCTCGGCACCGTGATCCCGGCGCTGGGCGAGGGGAACACCGTGCTCGCGGTGGCGATCTCGGCGGTCGGCGTGTGGGCGTTCCACTACATGATCACGCGTGGCGTCAAGGAGGCCGCGGCGATCAACCGGATCGTCACGATCGCCAAGCTGGTGCCGATCCTGACGTTCGTGGTGATCCTCGCCGTGACGTTGAAGGCCGACGTGTTCGCGGACAACTTCTGGGGCGGCTCGGACCCGTCGCCCGGCGCGTTGTTCGAGCAGGTCCGGTCCACGATGCTGGTCACGGTGTTCGTGTTCCTCGGCGTCGAGGGCGCGAGCGTCTACTCCCGGTACGCGCGCAAGCGCACCGACGTCGGCCGGGCGACCGTGCTCGGGTTCCTCAGCGTGCTGGCGCTGTTCGCGTCGGTGACGCTGCTGTCCTACGGCACGGCGGGCAAGGAGGACATCGCCGGGCTGCGGCAGCCGTCGATGATGGGCGTGCTGGAGTCGGTCGTGGGCGCGTGGGGCTCGGCGTTCATCGGCATCGGCCTGATCGTGTCGGTGCTCGGCGCGTACCTGGCGTGGACGCTGATGGCGGCCGAGGTGCTGTTCGTCGCCGCGAAGGACGACGACATGCCGCGGTTCCTCAAGCGCGAGAACCGCCAGGGCGTGCCGATCTCGGCGCTGGTGATGACGAGCGCGCTGATCACGGCGGTGCTGGTGGTGACCGTGTTCTCCGACGACGCCTTCACGTTCACGCTCAAGCTGTGCAGCTCGCTGTCGCTCATCCCGTACCTGCTGGCCGCCGGGTACGCGCTGCGCATCGGGGTCCGGGGCGAGACCTACGAGCACGACCGCGGCCCGCGGGGCAAGGAGGTGGCGATCGCGGCCGTCGCCGTGCTCTACACCGCGTTCCTGATCTTCGCGGCGGGCATCGAGTTCCTGTTGCTGTCGTTCATCATCTACGCGCCGGGCACGATCCTGTTCGTGATGGCGCGCCGGGAACGGGGCAGGCGCGTGTTCTCCCCGGGCGAGCTGGCGCTGTTCGTCCTCGCGGTCGTGCTGGCCGTGCTCGGCGTGGTCGGCCTGGCCACCGGTCTGATCGTCATCTAGCGAGAGGGACAAGGACATGACCGACACGGCACCGCGCCCGTCCGCGGCGTACGGCGTGCACTCCGAGGTCGGCGCGCTGCGCAAGGTGCTCGTCTGCGCGCCGGGCCTGGCCCACGCCAGGCTCACCCCGAGCAACTGCGACGCCCTGCTGTTCGACGACGTGATGTGGGTGCAGAACGCCCGCCGCGACCACTTCGACTTCATGGCCAAGATGCGGGACCGCGGTGTCGACGTGGTGGAGCTGCACAACGTGCTCACCGAGACCCTCGACGTGCCGGGTGCGAAGAGCTGGCTGCTGGACCGGAAGATCGTCGCCGACGAGGTCGGGATCGGCCTGGTGGACGACACCCGCGCGTTCCTGGAGGAGCTGGAGCACCGCAGGCTGGCGGAGTACCTGATCGGCGGGCTGTCCACCGCGGACCTGCCGCCGGACTTCCGACCGGGCTACCTGGCACTGGCCCGCGAGTCGACGGGGGTGCCGGAGTACCTGATGCCGCCGCTGCCCAACACGCTCTACACGCGGGACACGACGTGCTGGCTCTACGGCGGCGTGACGCTGAACCCGCTGTACTGGCCGGCGCGGCACGACGAGACGCTGCTGATGAAGGCGGTGTACGAGTTCCACCCCGACTTCGTCGGCTCGACCGTCTGGTGGGGCGACCCGGAGCGGGACTGGGGGCTGTCCACGCTGGAGGGCGGTGACGTGATGCCGGTCGGCAACGGCGTGGTGCTGGTCGGGATGAGTGAGCGGTCCTCGCGCCAGGCCATCACGCAGTTGGCCGCCACCCTGTTCGAGCGCGGCGCCGCCGAGCGCGTGATCGTGGCCGGGATGCCGAAGCTGCGCGCGGCCATGCACCTGGACACGATCTTCACCTTCGCCGACCTCGACTGCGTGACGACGTTCCCGGACATCGTGGACGGCATCCACCCGTTCACCCTGCGCCCCGGCGACCCGATCGAGGTGACGGAGGAGAAGCAGTCCTTCGTGGACGTGGTGGCGGACGCGCTGAACCTGCCGAAGCTGCGGGTCGTGGAGACCGGTGGCGACGCCTACGCCGCCGAGCGGGGCCAGTGGGACAGCGGCAACAACCTGGTCGCGCTGGAACCCGGCGTGGTCGTCGCCTACGACCGCAGCACCCACACGAACGCGTTGCTGCGCAAGGCGGGCATCGAGGTGATCACGATCGTCGGCGCGGAGCTGGGCCGGGGTCGCGGCGGCGGGCACTGCATGACCTGCCCGATCTCCCGCGACCCGGTCGACTACTGACCGGTCCGGCTGACGTCACGGCTGCGGTAGACCACGTAGGGGCGGGTCAGGTAGCCCAGCGGCATCGAGAAGACGTGCACCAGTCGGCTGAACGGCCAGAACGCGAACAGCGCCCACGCGGCCAGGGCGTGCAGGCGGAAGCCGAGGGGCGCGTCCGCCATCAGCTCCGGCTTCGGCTGGAAGGAGAAGATCGAGCGGAACCAGGGCGCGACGGTCTCGCGGTAGTCGTGCGGGTGGCCGGTCAGGTTGCCCAGCACGGTCGTGCCCAGGCCCAGCACCAGCGTGCCGACCAGCAGCACGTACATGACCTTGTCGTTGCGGGTGGTCGCGGAGAACACCGGGCCGACGGTGCGGCGGCGGTAGACCAGGATCGCCGCGCCGACCAGCGTGCAGAACCCGGCCGCCGCGCCCAGCGCGACGGCGACGACGTGGTAGGCCGTGTCGCTCACCCCGACCGCCTCGGTCCACGACCTGGGGATCAGCAGGCCGCCGACGTGCCCGAGCAGCACGAGCAGGATGCCGAAGTGGAACAGCGGGCTGCCCAGCCGCAGCAACCGGTTCTCGTACAGCTGCGAGGACCGCGTGGTCCAGCCGAACTTGTCGTAGCGGTACCGCCACACGTGCCCCACCACGAACACCGCGATGGCCGCGTACGGCACGGCGGCGTACAGCAGCAGGTCCCACGCGCTCATCGGCGGCCTCCCGGCATGAACTCGGGCGGGGCGAACGGCGCCAGGCCCACCTCCTCCTCGGGCGGTCCCTGGGCGGCGAGGCGGGCGACGGCCTCGTGGTCGCGCCCGGCCAGCGGCGGCAGGGTGGCCGACACGGACTCCAGCACCCCGGCCCACGGCGAGCCCGCCTCGCGCAGCCCCAGCCGCATCAGCTCCACCCCGGCGCGGTGCTCCAGCAGCAGCCTGCGGCCGACCCGCGCGTCACCGGTCGCGGCGAACTCCAGCACCACGGCGAGGTGGTCGGGCAGTTCGCCGTCGTCGGGTTCGAGCCCGGCCGCCCGGTAGGCGTGCTTGAAGCGCAGCAACGCCATGCCGCGCTTGCGGGTGTCGCCGTAGGCGAAGTACGTCAGGTACGGGCTGAACCGCTTGCGGTGGTCGAAGGTGGCCACGTAGTCGGCGGCCAGCGCCGTCGGCGGCGTCGCCTCGACGTGCTCGAAGAACGTCCGCAGCGGCGCGGCGACCGGCTCGGGCAACGTCCGCGTCACCGCCCGCAGCAGCGGCACGCGTGACACCAGGACGGGGTCCGGGTAGCCCAGCGACACCGACTGGACCTGCCAGGCGACGGTGTCCATCACGGCTCCCGGCGCGGCGGGAACAGCCCCTCGGGCCTGCCCTTGCCGTCCCAGTTGAGCAGGTTGACGCGGCTGCCCTTGTCGACGGGCGCGGCGGTGGTGTCGGAGGTCTGCCGGTCGCGCAGCATGCGGAAGTTCTCCACCGCGATCGGCGACGGCCCGCCGGAGCTCTCGCCGAACGGCCCCGAGCCGCCCATGCCCGGGCCGCCCTCGTAGTCCAGGCTGCACTCGGTGGCCAGCTCCTCCAGCCCGTGCGCCTGCTCGGCGTGCGCGGGCGGGATGACGTAGCGCTCGTCGTACTTGGCCAGCGCCAGCAGCCGGTACAGGTCGTGGATCTGCTCGCCGGTCATCCCGACCTTGGCCGCGATCTCCTCGCGGGGCTCGCGGCCCAGGTTGATGTCGCGCATGTAGGACCGCATCGCCGCCAGGCGGCGCAGCACCGCGTCCACCGGCCGCACGTCCCCGGCGGTGAACAGGTTCGCCAGGTACTCGACCGGGATGCGCAGCGCCTCCACCGCGGCGAACAGGTTGCCGTGGTCCTCGGCGTCGTGCCCGGTGTCCCGCACGACGTCCACGACGGGTGACAGCGGCGGGATGTACCAGACCATCGGCAGGGTCCGGTACTCCGGGTGCAACGGCAGCGCGAGGCGGTAGGTGCTGATCAGCGCGTGCACGGGTGAGCGCTGCGCGGCCTCCACCCAGTCTCGCGGGATGCCCGCGCGTTCGGCCTCGCGGACCACCTCGGGGTCGTGCGGGTCGAGGAACACCCGGCGCTGCGCCTCGCACAGGTCGCGCGGGTCGGGCGTGGACGCGGCCTCCAGCACCCGGTCGGCGTCGTAGAGCACCAGCCCGATGTAGCGCAACCGGCCGACGCACGTCTCGGCGCACACGGTCGGAAGGCCGACCTCCACGCGCGGGAAGCAGAACGTGCACTTCTCGGCCTTGCCGGTGCGGTGGTTGAAGTACACCTTCTTGTACGGGCAGCCGGACACGCACATGCGCCACCCGCGGCACCGGTCCTGGTCGACGAGCACGATGCCGTCCTCGCTGCGCTTGTAGATCGCGCCGGACGGGCAGGACGCCGCGCAGGACGGGTTGAGGCAGTGCTCGCAGATGCGGGGCAGGTAGAACATGAACGTCCGCTCGAACTCGAACCGGACCTTGTCCTCGATGCCCTTGAGCATCGGGTCGAGGTGGCCGTGGTCGGGCGCGCCGCCGAGGTCGTCGTCCCAGTTCGCCGACCAGGTGATGGCCGTCGGCTCGCCGCTGAGCAGCGAGCGCGGCCGGGCGACGGGCGTGTGCTCCTGCCGGGGCGCGGAGGTGAGGGTGTCGTAGTCGTAGGTCCACGGCTCGTAGTAGTCGTCGATGCCGGGCAGCTTGGGGTTGCTGAAGATGGTCAGCAGCTTGCGCAGCCGTCCGCCGCCCTTGAGCCTCAACCGCCCGCGCCGCCCGAGCTCCCACCCGCCACGCCACCGCTGCTGGTCCTCGTAGTTGCGCGGGTACCCCTGCCCGGGCCGGGTCTCGACGTTGTTGAACCACACGTACTCGACGCCGGAGCGGTTGGTCCACGTCTGCTTGCACGTGACCGAGCAGGTGTGGCAGCCGATGCACTTGTCGAGGTTCATCACCATCGCGAGCTGGGCCATGACGCGCATCAGTAGGTCACCTCCTGGCTCCGCCTACGGATCACGGTGACCTCGTCGCGCTGGTTGCCGGTCGGGCCGAGGTAGTTGAACGCGAAGGTGAGCTGGGCGTACCCGCCGATCAGGTGCGACGGCTTGATCAGCAGCCGGGTCAGCGAGTTGTGGATGCCGCCGCGCCGGCCCGAGGCCTCGGCGATCGGCACGTCGACCAGCCGGTCCTGGGCGTGGTGCATGTAGACGGTGCCCTCGGGCATCCGGTGGGAGACCACGGCCCGCGCCACGACCACGCCGTTGCGGTTGACGGCCTCGATCCAGTCGTTGTCGGCCACGCCGATCTTGGCCGCGTCCTCCCGCGACAGCCAGATCGTCGGGCCGCCGCGCGACAGGCTGAGCATGAGCAGGTTGTCCTGGTACTCGGAGTGGATCGACCACTTGGAGTGCGGCGTGAGGTAGCGCACGGCCAGGCCGTGCTCGCCCTGCTCGCCGACGCGCGGTTCGGCGAACAGGGCGGTCATGTCCAGCGGCGGGCGGAACACCGGCAGCTGCTCGCCCAGCTCCGCCATCCAGTCGTGGTCGAGGTAGAAGTGCTGCCGGCCGGTGAGGGTGTGCCAGGGCTTGAGCCGCTCGACGTTGATGGTGAACGGCGAGTAGCGCCGGCCGCCGGTCTCGCTGCCCGACCACTCCGGGGAGGTGATCACCGGGACGGGCGCGGCCTGCGTGTCGGCGAACGTGATCCGCTTGCCCTCGTGCTCGGCGGCGAGGTCGGCCAGCGGTGTGCCGGTCCGCTGCTCCAGGGTGCGGAAGCCCTGGGTGGCGAGGCGGCCGTTGGTGGTGCCGGACAGGGCCAGGATCGCCTCGCACGCGTGCAGGTCCCGCACCAGCGACGGCCTGCCGTCGGCCGGTCCGCCGCGGATTGCGCCGTTCTTGCGGCGCAGGTGCTCGACCTCGTCGTCCAGCCGGTAGGTGATGCCCTTGGTGGTGGCGCCGAGCCGTTCGGCCAACGGCCCCAGGGCGGCCATCTTGGCGGCGACCGCGGGGTAGTCGCGTTCGACGACGGTCAGCCGGGGCATGGTGACGCCGGGGACCGGCTCGCACTCCCCCGCCCGCCAGTCCCGCACCCGGCCGTGCGGGGTGGCCAGCTCGTCGGGGGTGTCGTGGGTCAGGGCGGTGGCGACGACGTCCCGGCGCACGCCCAGGTGCCTCTCCGCCAGCGCGCTGAACGCCCGCGCGATCGCCTGGAAGGCGTCCCAGTCGGTGCGGGTCTGCCACGGCGGGGCGATGGCCGGGTTGAACGAGTGCACGAACGGGTGCATGTCGGTGGTGTTCAGGTCGTGCTTCTCGTACCAGGTCGCGGCGGGCAGCACGACGTCGGAGAACACGGTGGTGCTGGTCATCCGGAAGTCCAGGGTCAGCAGCAGGTCCAGCTTGCCGACCGGCGCCCGGTCGCGCCACACGACGTCCCGCGGCCGGTTCGCGGTCTCCTGGGCGCGCAGTGAGGAGTCGGTGCCGAGCAGGTGCCGGAGGAAGTACTCGTCGCCCTTCGCGGACGAGCCGAGCAGGTTGGCCCGCCAGATGCTCAGCACCCGGGGGAAGTTCTCCCGCGCGTCCGGGTCCTCGCAGGCGAACCGCAGCCGATCGGCGCGCAGTTCGCGGACGACGTAGACCGCCGCGGGCAGGCCGGCGGCCTCGGCGTCGTCGGCCAGGTCGAGGGGGTTGCGGTCGAAGGTCGGGTAGGACGGCATCCAGCCCAGGCGGGTGGCCAGCGCGATCACGTCGGCGGTGGTGCGGCCCGAGAGCGCGCCGCCCGCGGTGGCCGCCGCCAGGGTGTCCGCGTCGAACGGGTCGTAGCGGAACTGGTCGGTGTGCAGGTACCAGAACGCGGTCTGGATCATCTGGCGCGGTGGGCGGGTCCAGTCCAGCGCGAACGCGAGCTGCGACCACCCCGTGACCGGGCGGCACTTCTCCTGCCCGACGTAGTGCGCCCAGCCGCCGCCGTTGACGCCCTGGCAGCCGGTGAGCGTGGTGAGGGCCAGGAACGCGCGGTAGATCGTGTCGGAGTGGAACCAGTGGTTCGCGCCCGCGCCCATGATGATCATGGACCGGCCGCGGGTCTCCTCGGCGTTGGCGGCGAACTCGCGGGCGATGCGCGCGGCGGCAGCGGCGGGCACGCCGGTGATCCCCTCCTGCCACGCGGGCGTGCCGGGTTCCCGCGCGTCGTCGTACCCGGACGGCCAGGTGCCGGGCAGGCCGGGGCGGCCCACCGCGTACTGCGCCAGCAGCAGGTCGAACACCGTGGTCACCAGGTGGCCGCCGACCCGCCGCACGGGCACCCCGCGTCGCACCGCCCCGGTCACGTCGAACCGCGGCAGCTCCACCTCCACCGCCTCGCCGCCCGCCACCGACAGCAGCGGGTCGACCTCGCCGAGGTCGAGGTTCCACCGCCCCGCGCCCGCCTCGCCGTAGCGGAACCCGAGCGACCCGCCCGGCACCACGGGTTCACCCGATCGTGCGTCGAGCAGGACGGTCTTGAACGCGGCGTGCTCGGCGTCGGCGTGCCCGTCGAGGTCGGCGGCGGTGAGGAACTTGCCCGGCACGCGCACGTCCCCGCGTTCCTCCAGCCGCACCAGGAACGGCAGGTCGGTGAACCGCTTGACGTAGTCGGTGAAGTACGGGACCTGCCGGTCCACGAAGAACTCGCGCAGCACCACGTGCCCCATCGCCATGGCCAGCGCGCCGTCGGTGCCGGGGCGGGCGGGCAGCCACTCGTCGGCGAACTTGACGTTGTCCGCGTAGTCCGGCGCGACCGCGACCACCTTCTGGCCGCGGTAGCGCGCCTCGGCCATCCAGTGCGCGTCCGGGGTGCGGGTGACCGGCAGGTTGGAGCCCCACATGACCAGGTACCCGGCGTCCCACCAGTCGCCGGACTCCGGCACGTCGGTCTGGTCTCCGAACACCTGCGGGCTCGCCACCGGCAGGTCGGCGTACCAGTCGTAGAACGACAGCATGGTGCCGCCGAGCAGGGAGACGAACCGCGCGCCGGACGCGTGCGACACCATCGACATGGCCGGGATCGGCGAGAAGCCCGCCACCCGGTCGGGCCCGTACCGCTTGATCGTGTGCACGTGGGCGGCGGCGACCATCTCCGTCGCCTCGTCCCAGGACGCGCGCACCAGTCCGCCCTTGCCCCGGGCCGCCTTGTACGCCGCGGCCCGCACCGGGTCCTCCACGACGTCCGCCCACGCCAGGACCGGGTCGCCGGTGCGCGCCTTCGCCTCGCGGTACATCTCCAGCAGCACACCCCGCACGTACGGGTAGCGCACGCGGGTCGGCGAGTAGGTGTACCAGGAGAACGCGGCGCCGCGCGGACAGCCGCGCGGCTCGTACTCCGGGCGGTCCGGGCCCACCGACGGGTAGTCGGTCTGCTGCGTCTCCCACGTGATGATGCCGTCCTTGACGTACACCTTCCACGAGCACGACCCCGTGCAGTTCACGCCGTGCGTGGAGCGGACCACCTTGTCGTGGCTCCAGCGGTCCCGGTAGAACTCGTCGGCGTCGCGCCCGCCGATCCGGTGCAGCGTCCGCAGGTCGTCGGACACCTCGGCGCGGGTGAAGAAGCGGCGGGTCCGGACCAGCGCGTCGGTCAGCTCGGAGTCGAGACCGGGCTCGGGGCTCACGGTGCGGTTCCTCCCGAGGTCGCGGCCGGGTGGGCGGTGGCCCGTCGCACGGCGGTCGTGGTGAAGAGCAGGGACGCCGCCGCCACCACGGCGAGCGCGGCCAGCCCCAGCGCGTAGGACTCGAACACGCCGTACAGCGCGCCCATGAGCAGCGGCGGGATGAACCCGCCCAGGCCGCCGGACGCGCCGACGACACCGGTCACCGAGCCGACCCGGTCACCGGGCGCGAGCAGCGCCACCAGCGCGAACACCGCGCCGCTCCCCGCGCCGAGGGCGGCGGCCATGGCCAGGAACGCCACCGTGCCCACCGGCATCAGCTCCGGCGTGAACGCCTGCACGACCGCGCAGACCGCCGTCACCCCCAACGCCCACGCCAGCACGCTCACCGCGCCGATCCGGTCGGACAGCCACCCGCCCACCGGCCGCATCACGACCGCGAGCAGCACGAAACCGGCCGTGCGGTTCGCCGCGTCGGCCTGCCCGAGGTGGTAGGCGGTCTGCAGGTAGGCGGGCAGGTACACGGAGAACGCCACGTACCCGCCGAACGCCACCGCGTACAGCGCGGACGCCTGCCAGGTCACCGACAGCCGCAGCGTGCCGCGCAGCCGCCGCAGCGCGGGCTCGGAGGGCGGCGACGAGCCCGGCGCGTCGCGCAGCACCAGGTAGGCGAGCACCGCGTACACCGCCAGCGCCACGGCCGTGACGACGAACGGCGTCGCCACGCCCCCGGCGTCGACCAGCCGGACCGTGGTGAGGGCGCTGATCGCCGTGCCGCCCATGCCCGCGCCGAACACGCCGATCGCCGCGCCCCGCCGGCGTGGCGGGAACCAGGCGTTGACGAACGGCACGCCGATGGCGAACGACGACCCGCCCAGCCCGAGCACGAAGCCGCCGACCAGCAGCCCGGCCAGCGAGTCGTGCCCGACCAGGCCGAGGAACAGCACCGGGACGATCGTCGCGGCGGAGACCAGCGGGAACATCAGCCGCCCGCCGTACCGGTCGGTCAACGCGCCCACCGGGATGCGGCCCAACGAGCCCACCACCACGGGCACGGCCACCAGCAGCGCCTGCTGGAACGAGCTGAGCCCCAGCAGGTCCTTGAACAGCGGTCCGAGCGGGCTCAGCAGCGCCCACGCCCAGAAGTTCACCGCGAACCCGACCGTGGCAACGCCCAGCATCAGGTACGGCGTGGTGGTCCCGACACGTTCTTCGCTCATCACCGGCCCATCGGTCGGCCCGTCGGCTTGGCCCGACGACCGTAAGCACGTCGCCCGGATCCCGCAGCGCGAAGCGCCGGCCGCCGTACCATCGCGATCATGGGTGAGGGACGGCGATTATCGGCCGGGCACGTGGCCACAGGGGTGGCGCTGACCGTCGTGGGCTGGGTGTTGCGCGCGGTGGGGGTGGTGCTGTTCATCGGCGCGTTCGTGCTGTCGCGGCAGAACCTGGGGTTCTGGCTGGACGATCCCGACCTGGGCTGGCCGACCACGATCCTGATCAAGATCGCGACGGCCGTGGTCGCCGCCGTGGTCTTCGAGGTCGGTCACCTAATCGTGGTGTGGGGCAAGCGGTTCCGGTCACGCACGGTGGCGTCGTTGGACGGCCTCCCGGGCACCCGGTACGTGCTCTACCTCCGCTCGTTCCGCACCGACACCGCCCTGGCCACGCCCCCGGAGCTGCCCGGCAACCCCGTGGGCTCGCTGCTGTCCCGACGCGGCCTCACCCGCGAGGAACACTTGATCCGGTACTTCGGCGGCTACGGCGAGGTCGTCGCCATCGGCCGGCCCGGTGAACCCGCGCCCCAACTGGGCGCCCGGCGCGGCTACGTCACCGGACCGGACTGGCAGGCCACCGTGAGCGGGCTGATCCGCGGCGCCCACCTGGTCGTCCTGTCCGCCACCCCGACACCGGGCACGGTGTGGGAGTTCGTCGAAGCCGTTCACACGATCGAGTCACCACGGCGACTCGTCCTACTGATCCACGACGACCCGGCCGACTACACCGCGTTCCGCACCGCCGTCGCCGACGAGCACGCCACCAGAACACCCACCGACCGGCCGCTGCCCGCGTTGCCGGACTACACCGCGCTGCCGCCGGACCTCGACTCGAACCACCCCGTGCGCGCCCTGATCACCTTCGACGACCGGTGGCAGCCGACCCTGACCCGCTTCCAGCCGCTCGGCACGAAGGACGCCGGCACCATCTGGCGCCGCGACCGCCTCGCCGACCAACGGCTGGACGAAGTCCTGGCCGAGCAGCGACAACTGCCGCCACTGCCCTGACGTGCCCTACTCCGAACTGGCGGCTCGCGCCGTGAGTGCCCGCGCCGCGACGTGCGCCTGGTCCAGGCCCACGGCGAGCAGCGTGGCCCGGATGACCGAGACGGGCACGCGGTTGTTGAGCACCCGTGCGGTGCGCTCGGTCTCGATGTCGAGCCGGGTGGCGACATCGGCCGGGAGCATCACGGGGACCAGGTCCGTCACGTCGTCGTAGCGGAGAGGGGGAAGCTCATTCGTCACCGCGCCAGCGTCGCGGTTCCGATCACCGACCGCCAGTGCCCGATAGGCTGACAACACGCCGGTCCACGCTCCACAGGTCCCGAACCACCCCATCAGGGTCACGCCCGCCGAGCAGCGAGGAGTCCGATGGCCGCGGTCTTCGTCAGTCATCGGCTGGTCGACGCGCCCGTCGCCGAGCGACTGGCGGTCGAGCTGCGTAACCGGGGCCACCGGGTGTGGCTGGACGACTGGGCGATCGGCCTCGGCGACTCGATCGTCGCGAAGATGGACGAAGGCCTCGCCGCCTCCGCCTACCTCGTCCTGTGCTACTCGGCCGCGGGCACGGACAGCCCGTGGGCGAGCCGGGAGTGGATGTCGGCCCTGGCCCGCCAGCTCGACGGCGCCGGCGTCCGGGTCCTGCCCGTGCGCCTGACCGGCGGCACGCCGCCCGCGATCCTCGCCGACGTCAAGTACGCCGACCTCACCGCGGACTGGGCGGGCGGCGTGGCCGCCCTGTGCGCGGCGATCAGGTGACCTCGTGGACCGACAACCGGTGTACATCGTCCACGCCGAGGGCGAGGAGTCACAGGCCGAACTGCTGGCCCACCCGCTGCGGGAGGCGGGCTACGACGTCACCCACAACGGGACCGTGGTCGTCGGCGAGTCGCTGATCGGTTCGGCGATGCGAGCCGTGACGGGCGGCGCGCCGATCGTGCTGTGCGCGACCGCGAGGGCCACCGGCAGCGCATGGGCGCACCAGATCGTCAACGCCGGGCACGCCGACGGACCAACCCGGGTGTTCGTCGTGCAGATGGAACGGCAGGCCTACGTCGAGCACCTGGCACTGCGCCGGAAGGTGGCCCGCTACTGCGACGACCCGACCGCCGCCGTGCGCGACCTGCTGACCGCGCTCGCCAAGCACTTCCCCCCGACCACCCGACCGGCGCCGGCCCGGGTCGAGTGGGTCGGCGAACCGCTGGACGCCCCGACCGGCCGCACCGACCTGGACCTCGACGCGGTCCGGCGGTTCCGCAACCACCTGCGGCCGGAAGTGGTGGCGCGCCATCCCGCCGGCCTCCAACCCTGGGAGTTCCTGGAACGCGCCGGGCTGGTCGTGGACGACGCCCTCACCGCGACCGGGGTGCTGCTGTTCGGGCGCAACCCGACCGCGGTGTTCCCGGCCGCGGTGGTCAAGTGCGTGCGCTACCACGGCCCGGACCGGGCGGCGACCCGTGACGCGGAGACGTTCGAAGGCCCCGTGCCCGAGCAGATCGCCGCGGCGCGCGACTTCATCGCCCGGCACGTGCGCCGCGGCGAGCACCCCAGCCCGGACCAGGCGCGTTCGGTCGACGTGCACGACTACCCGATGATCGCCGTGCGGGAGATGATCGCCAACGCCCTCGTGCACCGCGACTACGGCACGGCCGACATCTGCGTGCACGTCCGCGTCTTCCAGGACCGCCTGGAGATCAGCAGCCCCGGCGCCTGGCCCGGCCGGGAGATCGCGGACGGTGACCGGCTCAGCCTGGCGGACCTCGACGGGCAGTCGATCAAGCGGAACTTCCGCCTCGCGCACGTCCTGTCATGGGTCCGGCTGGTGGAGGGCGAGGGCAGCGGCATCCCCACCAGCCTGCGCGACTGCGCGAAGGCCGAAGCCGAACCCCCGACCGTGCGCTACGACCAGGGCGTCATCACGGTCACCCTGCGCCCCCGCCCACCGGATCCTGTCCGGACGCGCCGGGACGTCGTGCCGCGACAGCTGCCCTCCAGACCCAGGTCCCTGATCGGGCGCGACGAGGAGTTTCGGCGCCTGAGCGACGACCCGGAAGACGGCACGACGACGATCACCTCCATCACCGGTATGCCGGGTATCGGCAAGACCACCTTGGCCGTGTTCTGGGCGAACCGGCACCGCGACCGGTTCCCGGACGGGATGCTGTACGTGGACCTGCGGGGGTTCAGCCCCCACGTAGCGCCGCTCGACCCGGCCGTGGTGCTGCGCAGGTTCCTCCTCGACCTCGGACTCGGCGACGTGCCGACCGACCCGGACGCCCTGACCTCCCTGTACCGCAGCCTGCTCGCGGACAAGCGGCTCCTCATCATTTTGGACAACGCCGCCGACAGTGCTCAGGTCAGACCCCTGCTGCCCGGCGCACCCCACTGCCGGGTGCTGATCACGAGTCGGGTCCGGCTCACCGGGCTGATACTCCGCGACGGCGCTCGAAACCTCGCCATCGCACCGCTCCGCGACGCCGAGTCCCATGCCCTGCTGGTCGAGAGGATCGGGCCGGAACGCGTCGCGGCCGAGCCCGAAGCGGTCGACCAGGTGCTCCAGTTGTGCGGCGGCCACCCGCTGGCCCTGTCGATCATGGCGGTCCGGATCAACGAGCAACCGGCCGGGCGGCTGTCCGACTTCGTCGCGGACGTGAGGGCTTCGGGCGTGGCGTCACTGGGCCTCGGCGAGATGGACGTCAGTTTCGCCGCCGTGCTGTCCTGGTCCATGCACAAGCTGGACACCGAGCCGCGACGGGTGTTCACGATGCTGGGCATCGCTCCCGGCCTCTTCGTCGACGTCGCCGCGGGCGCCGCGCTCACCGGCCTGCCCCCGGCCCGGACGCGCGCAGCGTTCGACGCCCTGGAGAACGCGTCACTGCTGACGCGGCACCCGGACGGCCACTACTCGATGCACGACCTCGTCCGCACCTACGCCGAGGATCTCTCCCGCCACGACATGCCCACGCCGGAACGGGTCGCCGCGGCCCGGCGGGTGGTCGACTTCTACGCGCGCGCCGCGCGCACCGCCCACCTGGCGCTCGACCCGCGTTCCGTCCCCGAGAGCGACCATGCGGCGAGCCCGGAGGACGCGAAGAAGTGGTTCGTGCAGCAGAGCCACAACCTGCTCGCCACCCAACGAACGGCCCTCTCGAACGGCTGGTACGACGTCGTGTGCGAGCTGGCCGAGACGATGACGGCGTTCCACCGCCGCAACGGCCTCACCGACGACGACGTGCACGTGTGGCAGCTGGCCGCGGACGCCGCCGGACACCTCGACCCGCCAGCTGATATCACGGCACACCGCAACCTCGGCGTCGCGCTCACCCTCGCCGGCCGCCACGAGCAGGCCCTCGCACACCTGCGCCGCGCCCTGGCCACCGCCCAGGAGGTGGACGACCCGCGCGCGCTGGCCGCCGTTCACCGGGCGATCGCCCGGGTCCTGGGCAACCAGGATGACGACCGGCAGGCCCTGGACCACGCGGTCACCGCCGCGGGCCTGAGCAGGCGCCTGGGCGATCCGGCGGGCGAAGCCGACGCGTTGGGCGACATCGGACGGCACGCGGCACGACTCGGCGACCACGCCATGGCGTTCGAGCACTGCGTCACCGCGCTGGAACTGCACCGCGCGCACGCCAACACCGGCGGCGCGGCAGACACCTTGAAAACCCTCGGGCACATTGCCCAGAAGACCGAGCGTTACCACGACGCACTGGCGCACTACTCGGAAGCGCTGGCGCTGTACCGCGAACTCGACGACGAGCGCGGCGTCGCCGACGTCCTCGACGGACTCGGTCACGCCTACGCCGGGCTCGACCGCTTCGGCGAGGCCCGAGCGGTCCGGCTGGAGGCCGTTGAGCTCTACGCGGCGCAGAACCGCGTTCGGCAGGCGGAGGACCTGCGTCGCCTGCTCGACACGACGGGGTGACGACGCGCCCCACCGTTCCCGGGGCCAGAATGACGTTCATGAGCGAACTGACCGCGATCGACGTGCTGGCCGACGGGTTCGGACGGGTCCGCGACGCCGTCGAACGCGTCCTCGACGGCCTGACCCCGCAGCAGTTGATCCACCGGGTCGGCGGCACCGCCAACCCGATCGCCTGGCTGGTCTGGCACCTGTCCCGGGTGCAGGACGACCACGTGGCCGAGGTCGCGGGCACCGAGCAGGCCTGGACGGCGGACGGCTGGGCGGCGCGCTTCGACCTGCCGCTGCCCGTCGAGGACACCGGCTACGGCCACCGCGCCGACCAGGTCGCCGCCGTCACCGCGCCGGCCGACCTGCTCCTCGGCTACCACCGTCGCCGTCCACGACCGCACCACCGCCTACCTGCGCGGCCTCGACGCCGCCGACCTGACCAGGGTCGTGGACGAGTCCTGGGACCCGCCCGTGACCCTGGCCGTGCGGCTGGTCAGCGTGATCGAGGACGACCTCCAGCACGTCGGCCAGGCCGCGTTCGTGCGCGGCGTCCTGGCCGAGTCATGACATCACCGCCGCGACCAGCGGCTGGATGAGCACCGCGTTGGCGTTCGACAACGGCACCGACACCGCCGACTCCGACGCACCCGCCCGGTAGAGCGACACCTGACCGCCGACGACCCGGACATCGCCGATCGCGGACCACGGCAGGACACCGGCCCCGGTGACGACACCGCCCCGGTGCAGTCGCAGGCCGCCAACCTCGACCGGCTCACCGCGGCGGACCCGTTCGGCGAGCCGGTCGACCAGCCGCGGTTCGAGCTCGCGCCGGGACAGGTCCACCAGGAACGTCCACGCGTCCGGCGGCGGCGCGTCCCTGCCGTCGGTCGGGAACTCCAGCTCGATCGTGACCCCCGGCCTTCCCACCGCGAAGTGCCAGACCACGCGGTGCGAGCTCAGCCCCAGGAACCGCTTCGTGGTGACGTTGGTGCTCTCATACCGGACCCACTCCACCCGGTCGAGCGCGATCGTCCGGTCGCCGTGGGTGATCTCCCGGGAGTCGACGTGCAGCCGCTTCCTGTCCACCTCGACGTCCAACGTCCCCTGACCGCCGATGTACTCCGCGAGCCAGGCCGGCACCTCGCGACGCGGGTACGCGGCCAGGTCGTTGCGGTAGTGCTCGGGAGGCAGGAGGTCCTCCCTCGGGAACGGCTGGTCGCCGTAGTCGTAGCTCACGGTCGTCTCGCCGAGGTGCGTGACGTTCAGCAGCAGGCGCCACCACGGCCCGGCCGGCATCCGGGCGGCGACCTCCCGTTGCCTGCGCACCAACTCCATGACCGGCTCGGGGACCGGCATGACGTCGCCGGGCCGGTCGGTCCAGAACCGCACCCGGCACTGCTCGGCGGACACCGTGACCACGAGCACCGCCCCGAACCGCCGCCACCCCGGCGGTCCCCACTGCGCCAACTGCTGCACGATCGGCTCGACCAACTCCGAGGCCTCCGCCGCGATCGCCTCCTCGGGAGGGGTGTCGACGATCGTGAAGTCCTGGATCTCGCCTTCCTCCTTGAGCTGCATCGCCGCCCACTCGAAGTCGATCATGCCGTCCGCGGCGCGTTCCTCGGCGATGAACTCCGCCTCCGCCTGCTCCGGCGGCACCGAGCTCGACGTCTCCTTGATCCGCCCGGAGTCGCCCACCAGGAACACCGAACGGCCGACCGGCATCTCCAGGAACGCCATCGGGTCGCTCTCGTCCACCTCCACCGGCGCGTACACGGCCCAGCCCACCGCGAACCGGTCCGCCACCAGCCCTTCGGTGGGGTAGTCCAGGCCACGGGAGCGGATCCACTCCACCACCGACGCGATCGCGTCCTCCGGCTCCGTGACGACCGCCCCGTCGTCTCCCCGTCCGGCCGGTCGATCCCGTTCCGACCGCCCCTCGAACCGATCCGACTCCGGGTCCGGCGCCGCGAACATCGGCCCGTACCAGTCGTTCTCGAACCCGATGCCGAGCCGTTCGAGGACTCGGCGGAACGCCGCCGTGCCCGCCACGTCCAGGTTGACCACGTGCCGGGGGCGTTCCGCCGCGTCGATCGCGATGCGCAACAACGCCTGCCCGTCCGGATCGTCCCCGGACGGCGTCATCAGCAACTGGTCGAGGAAGTCGTCGGGCGCGTCCTCGGCCACGAACCGCCGCACCGCGTCCAGATCGGCGGCCACCTGCCCGTCCCGGCGGATCGCGACGATCGGCGGGAACACCTCCGCCACCCCGCAGGCCCGCCACGGCGGCGCCTCCCGCGCGCGGTCGGCGATGGTGTCGGCCAAGCGCCCCGCCGCATCCGACTCTGCTTCCACCGTCTCCAGGAAGTCGCACGCCACCTCGGCGAGCACGAGCACCCATCCCGTCGTGTCGACGTCCGGCAAGCTCGCCGGGTCGACCGGCGGCCACGTCCGCCACACCGCCGTCGGCAACTGCCCGCGGAAGTCCTCCTCGTCGTCCGGCTCGACGAACTCCATCAGGTGCTGGGCCGCCTCGGTGTCCGGGAGCCGTGCGGTCAACTGGCCGGCGCCGCCCACCAGGTCACCCAACTCCCGCAGCCGCCCGCTCAACCAACCCGCGAAATCCCGCTCGCGGACCAAAGCCCGGGCGAACGCCTCGATGGCCTGGCGGTCGTAGTCGGTCGCCGCGCGAGGCCCGCGCGGCCGGGCGAACCTGCTGAAATCGGGGTGCGACGGGCCACTTTCCTCCGCCCTGGACTCCGTCGCGCCGAACCAGATACACGCCTCCTCGAACTGCGCTCGTGCGTCCTCCGCAGGGTCGTACGACGACACCACCTCGACCCGCCCGGACTCCCCCACCAGGAACACCGACCGCGCCACCGGCTCCTCGGGATCGCCGTCCGCCACCATCTCCGGCGCGAAGACGCACCAACCGCCCCAGAAGCGATCAACCGTCAAGTTCGCCGCGGGATAGTCGAGCCCATCGGCCCGAATCCGCTCCAACACCAGCGATAACGCCTGCGCCGCATCCATCCGTCCACCCTTCCGCGCCGCCCGCGGTTCCGTGGCGAACCGCACAGCGATGGCCGATCGCCAACGTAGCGGAAGTCCCCCGAACGCAACCCACCCTTGCCCACCACCGCCACCCACCAGATCCTGACCCCATGCCCGAACCGGCCGACGCCCTGGCAACTCCCGTCACCTGGCAACCAACCACCGCCGCCATCTACCCCTTCGCCGCCCGAATCGACCACCAGTGGTGGGTCCTGCGCCTCAACAGCTTCCCCGACCACCCGCTCTACACGCTGTTCGTCGACGCGGCCGTGGTCTGCGACGTGGAAGACCTCCGAACCAACGCCCCAGCCTGGAACCTCAACCCCACCAACCCACCGCTGACCACCGAACAACGTGTCGAAGTCCTGGCCCTGATGCGCGGCCTGGGCCCCTACGGCAGCGAAGTCGGCCAACCGTGCGACGGCGACTGGTGCTCCTGCTCCCAACGAACCGACGACCAACCACCTCACTGAACCGATACACCGACCGCCGAATCACCCCCCAATTCCCCAAAGCCGACCTTCCCGCCCCCTCACCACCCACCTCCCCCACCGTGCGACAAAGCAACATCCAACAACCACTACCTGTGACCCCGCTCACGCCCCCCGGCTAGCCCCTCTCAGCCCTCCTACCAGCACTTTCACCATCCCCAACCCCCTCCACCCACCCCGATTTTGGCTACCGCGAACGATCATGTAATCTATGCGCACACCACGGCGAGAGCCGAGTCCGGGTGGCGGAATGGCAGACGCGCTAGCTTGAGGTGCTAGTCCCCGAAAGGGGGTGGGGGTTCAAGTCCCCCCTCGGACACGCGCACTAACCCTACCGACAGGGCGGATGGTCACATCGACCGTCCGCCCTTCGGCGTTGTAGAGCATTTCCAGCCCCAACCCGGCGAACAGGTCTTCCAGTTTCTGCGGATCACCTCGACCGATGATCTCTCCAACATCTCCGAGCGCGTCGATCATCGCGTGGACCTCGGCATCGCTGACGCCGGTCACCGGACTCGCGCCGTCCAGCTCGGCCCGTGCCGCACTGCGCTGAGCCTGAGCTTCGTTGATCGCCTCGACCAACGCCGCAGGCTCCACACCAGCAGCGATGGCCGCTTGCAGCCGCTTCAAGCTCGCCTCGGCAACCTCCAGCCGCTTCCTCGCCGCATCGTGCGCGGCCGATGCCGCAGTCACCTCCCGCTGAGACTCGACCAACGCAGCGACGGTCCGGTCCCGATTCTCTGGAGCGAACAGCCCGTCCAGCCATTTACCCAGCGGACCCAGCACCGCCGCCTCGGGTAGGTAGACATTGTTCGGGTGGCCGTTCAGCGCTGGTGAACCCGGTACCAGCGTTCGCGCCGAGCATCGGTAATAGGTGCGTGTCTTCCGCGGAGTGCCTTCCATTCGCCGTGAGCAGTACGCGCACCGGACACGTCCCCGGAGTGGATAGGGCCGCTTGGTGGCCTTCGGGCCGCGCTCCAGCTTCCTGCTCGCCGCCAGCCCACCGGCAGCCCGCGAGCGCCGCAGCAACTGGGCCTCCACGAACTCCTCGACCGACACGACCGCCGGATGCGCCGGCTTCCGCGAGCGGACCACCTTCTCAGGTGCCGCACGCCGGAACCGGATCACGTGACCGGCAGCCACGTCGTCAGGGTCGAGCAGCGTTTCCTGCCTCGCCCACCGTCCGAAGAACGCGAATCCCGTGTACCGAGGGTTCTCCAAGATCGCCCGAACGGTGCTGCCCTGCCAGCCGTCCGCGATCCGGTGCCGATTCTGGTCCGGCCGTCGTGCCGAAGGACACGGGATGCCGTCCCGGTTGAGCCCGTTGGCAATCGCCCGGTCGCCCCTCTCGCCGGTCAGGTACTCGGCGAAGATCCGCCGGACCACTTCGGCAGACGGCTCGTCCACCGCCAACACCCTGAGCCGGTAGCCCTCACTCGCCTTCCGCGGGTTCGGATGGGGACCACCGTCCACGACCACGTAGCCGTAGGGTGTACGGCCGCCCTGGTGCCGACCTTCGTTGACCACCTGAGCATCCATCGCGGCTCGGACCCTCGCCTGCACGTGCTGACGTTCCGACTCGCTCATCCCGCCGAGCACGCTCATCAGCATCTTGTGCGAAGGGTTGCGCGGATCGAACTTGCCGCCCAGCTCCGGCACCCACAAGTCGACTCCGTACGCGGCGAACCGTGGAGCGATCAGCGAGAACTGGTTACCGAACCAACACCGCGTCCCTTCACCGACGACGAGCGCGTTCCACCCACGGTTCGGGTTCTTGAGCGCCGCCAGCAGTCGACTGGCTTCCTCTCGACGCTCCCACGGCACGGACCGCGACTGCCCGACGTCGAAGAACTCCTCGACCACATGCCCGCCGAGCGGTTCCACGAACTTCCGCGCGTTGCCGAACTGCCAGCCGCGCGACGTCTCTGGATCTTGGTTGTCCTCGGTCGAGCACCGCCCGTAGACCGCTACCGGCCCGATACCGTCCTCGATCGCTTCGACCACCTCGACACCCAGCAGCTCGTCCAGCGTCGCCCACGGGTCTCGGCTGATTTCAACAGTCATCGTCACCTCCTCCCGGAGGTCCGTCCAAGACCTCCACCTCGGTCAGTTCGACCAGTATGGCAAGCAGTATGCGGCTGGTGGCACGCGTCAGCACAGGTAGTTCATCGGGCAGGCGCACAGAGACACGGCCGTCATCAGTCATCCCTGATCACCGTCCTGCGAGCCGATTTCATCAGCCGCCACCCGCTCGACAGCCGCTCGGATGTCCGCCGTCAGGTAGCCACGAACACGCCGTGAGGTCTCCCCGTCCAGCACGTACTGCCGCAGCGGCTTGCACCCCAGCTCGCTCATCTCACGAGCGAACGTGACCGCCTCGACCTCCAGCGCCTCTACCAGCTCCGACGTGGGCACGAACTCGCGTTCGTCCAGCTCCTCGCCGAGGTAGTCCACGACCGCCGCCAACGGTTCCGGCAGGTCCACGACCCATCCGTCCGAAGTCCCGCTCACGACCGCCTTGACGACCGACGTCGAGTCGATCGGCCGCGGAGCATCGTCGCCAGCAGCATGACCAGCGAGCGTCCCCGCGGCTTCCCTAAGCGCACGGCCACGTGCACAGATCACCCGCCACTCGGCGTTGGGCATGTAGTAGGTCCGCACGGTCATGGCGACCGTGTCCGCCCCTGCGTCCGTCTCGCCGTCCGGCCGCAGGATGCCGACGCCCTTGTGACTCGGCAGCAACGTCGAAGCGTCATACCCACGCGTGTTCATCTGCTCGCCCAGCACGATGTTCGAGTCACGCCAGTCCATCACCCGCAACGCGAACCGCGAGCCGAGCACCGCCCGCAACCGCGACGGGATGGTGTTCGAGTCCGGCCGCTGAGTCGCCAGGATGACCACCACACCGGCCGCCGGCCCTTTCCGCACGAGGTAGGTCAACAGGTCAGCGATGTACGCGCCGAGAGTCGTCTTCTTGCCTCCCACCTGCTCACGCGCCGGGTTCTCCAGGAACACCTGAATCTCATCGATCACCACTCCAGTGATCGGCATCCCAAGGTCCACGTCCCGTGAGATGGCCGGCGTGATCTTCGACTCCGGACAGATTTCATCGTCCAAAGTGGCCATCCGCGCATACCGAGCTTGCACCTCTGCCACCAACTCCACGAGGTGATCCCGCACGGCGTACGCGTGCTCAAGCTCGTCCCCGCACACGTAGCGGTAGGCGATCTGCTCGGCAGCCTCCCAGTCCTTGCCGCCCTTCCCGTCGAACACGTACATCCGCGCGTACGGGTCCAGTACCAACCCGGCAGCAGCCAACCGTGTTGCGAACGTCTTGCCCTGCCTAGGAATCGCACCAACGAGCAACGACGTCCACACCAACGGAAGGTCAACGCGCCGGTTCCGCGCATCCCGCCCGAATGGCACCGGCCGCCACGCGTCCCACCACTCCGCATCGAGCAACGGCGTCCGCAACGGCGGACCCGCGTACGGGTCTTCGTCAGCGACCCACATAGCCACCCGCCCCGCGTGCCCACCGCGCCCACGGACCCGCTCCACGATGAGCTGTACCTCGTCCACCGCCAGCGCCGACGCCAGCGCGTCCCGGTGCTTGATGACGTCCGCAGCCTTCCGGGTAGCCGGAAGATCGACCGTGACCGCCCAACCCTCACCCACACGTGCCGCGCGCTCGACCAACCGCAAGGTCTCGTCCTTGCCGATCAGCTTCGCGTCCCGGAACGCGTCGACCAAGAGCTGCGAGTCCATCGTCCAAGCCAGCGTGCGCGGCCCGCCCAACACCGCCTTACGTCCCGGCGAGCCGTCCTTCCGACGCCCCACCATCGCCAGCACCACCGACGCCAACCCAGCCGCACTCCACAAGACAACCCCGCCGTAGAGCACGTGCAGCACGAGCAGCACCGCCGCGACAGCCCCGACCACAGCACCGGTGACCTTCCACCGGAACAGCGTCAACGCGCGGATCTCCACGAACTTGTCCGCCAACTTCTCGGACTGCTCCGCAGCCTCCCGGTAGTCCCGCACCCGAACCCAGCGCCGCCACACGCGAGCGGCTACTACCACTCCCCTGCCGACTCCGCTGACGAACCGGCTCGGCAGACGCACAAGCCATCCGAGCGAGTCTTTTAACCAGCACTGAAACAATTGTGACCACTTCAAACTCGGCGGTACAACACCGGCTCGCAGCCAGCCGCTCCCCAACCGCCGAACCAATGTCTTCGGTTCACCGACCAACTCGCCATCGAGCACCGGCTCCGTGGGCACCAGGTCGCCGTTCATGAACGGCCCCCGTCCGCCATGAGCGCCGCAGCAAGCCGTGACGACAGCCCACGCGAGCATCCGGTGACCTCCCGGACCCACGCCGGCGTCACCTTCACGTCCGGCGTCCGCGCCGCCCGAGCCATGGCGAGATAGTCCGCGAACGACGTCCGCGGAGCCGAGGGCGCCGGTGCCGGCGGAGCGCTCGGCGCGGCGTTCACGGCCGCGCCGAGCTTGTCCCGCAACTCCGTAACCGCCTCCGCCGCCACGAACACGACCAACGGCGGCACCGAGTGCAGCACCACAAGTGCCGCCGAGCCGGCCACGAACGCACTCCAGGTGTTCATGACGTACGTGGCTGCGAGCGTGAACCACTTCGCCGCTCGAACCCATCCGCCCATCCGAACGCCGTACCGAGCGGTGACCTGCTCGGCCCGCAGGATCGCCAGCAGCACCAGCGACACCATCGGATCGAGCAGCCACGCCGCGCACCATGCGAGCGACCACACCGGCGCACCGGCCGCCGCGAACTGCTGGACGTTGGTCATCGTGAACGCCAACCCGAGCAAGATCCCCGTCCAGCACAGTCGGTCGACCTGCCGCGCCACCCGCTCGACCGACTCACTCATCGCCGCTCACCTCGACGCCGAGACGGCTCATACGTGGTCACGGTCAGCGCCCGCGTCAGCGTGTAGGACGCGAACAGCGCAGGCACGGCGAGCACCGCCAGGAGCAACCACCCATCACCGCGATGGGTGATCACCACCCACTGCACGAGCACGATCAACACCGCGTTCACGGCCACCCGACCGGCGAGCGACACCAGCCGCGCACTCGTCCGTGCCGCATTCGCGGCGGCCTTCGCTCGCCGAGCACCAGCCCGCCAGACGAGCAGCAACACCAAGACCACGCCAAGCCCAGCGAGCAGTTGCGTCGGAGTGAGGCTGAGAGCGTTCATGAACGCGGCCCCCTCTCCACCCGTTCACCGCGTCGCAGCCAGTGCGGGTACAGCTCCCGCCGGTCCTCGGCAGCCAGCGCACCCCACACCCCCACGGTGTCCTCACCGGCGGTGCGCAACTCCAGTTCCAAGCACTCGTCCCGCACCGGGCAGCCAGCGCACATCCGCGCGGCCAGCTCCCGATCGGTCAACTCCTCATCGGCCCACGGTGGCGAGGCCGTGAACGCCCACATGCACAGGCCGTCACGCCCGACGACCTCGGCCAACACCTCGCTTGGCACCCACCGGAGCCGGTCCAGCTCCCACGCGATCAAGATCAGGTTCACGGCGTGCCTCCCGAACGGGGCTCGCCGAGCAACCGCACGAGCACGTTCGTCGGGATGACGAACCGGCCACGCCGCTGCACCAGCGGCAGCCGCCCGAGCCGGACGGCCCGGTGCACGGTCGCGGCCTCGACACCGAGCAGCCAAGCGGCCTGACGAACGGTGTAACCGGAAGTAGGCGGAGAAGTACGCATCAGAAAAGCCCTTCGACTAATCGAGCTGACGATTTCAGCTCTATATTGCTGATTTCAGCGCAACAGAAGGCGCGTTTGATCGCACCCGGCGCGAAATGCGCCGTGTCACGTCACGGAACAGCGGAAGACGGCTAATCTCAGCGCTGAGGCGGAGCGCGGAGGAATACGTGTCGGAGGATTGGGCGGCAGTCGCCAAGGCCATCAACCAGCGCGTGAATGAGCTGGGTTGGCGTCAACGGGAGCTTGCGGAACGCTCGCACGTCTCGCAGGCGATCGTGCGCGAGATCCAGCACCACACCGTCGAGCGCCGCCGCAGCCCGCGGACCCTGGAGTCGCTGTCGACAACGCTCGGCTGGCACCCCCAGCACTTGGACGCCGTGCTGCACGGCCGAAGGCCACCGGAAGCCGACGAGCCGATCACCAACCCGACCGACAGCCTTTGGTCCCGTTTGGACGGTTTCGAGCAGCGGCTCAACGACATCACCGACCGCCTCGACGACCTCAAGTCGGACCTCTCGACCGTGATCGAGCACGTCCGCGACCGCCGTTAGCGCGATGCATTTCCGCTGGTAGAGCGAGCTGCTTTCCATAGGCTCAATTCCACAGCGGAGACGCCTTCGGCCCCATGCATCACCGATGCACATCCAGTGCACCACCAGTGCACATCGCTCCGGGGGATAGCGAGAAGATGAGCCAGCACGAGGGTTGGACCGGCCGAACCGCCAGTGCCCTTCAGGCAGCCATGCGCCTCACCAACGAAGCGTTCGCCGAGCACCTGGGAATCGCCGTGCGCACGGTCGCCGGCTGGCACCAGAAACCGGACCTCAAGCCGAAGTCCGAGATGCAACAGCTCCTCGACACCGCCCACGACCAGGCCGACGCCGCCGTCAAAGCCAGGTTCGCCGGCCTGATCGCCGAACCGAAGCTCGACCTCCCGGACGGCTCGGCCGCCGACGCCGAACTACGGCTCAGCGCAGACCCGAACATCGTCGCCGCGCTGGACTGGCTCGACCAGCACGCGGGCTGGGAGCCGGGAACGGCACGGCGCGACGTCGCCGCCCGTCTCGTGCGCCTCGACGTCCGCGCACTACAGGACCGAGGCGTCCGCCGAGACCGGGTGAACCAACGGGACACCGCACGCGCGCTCGCCGACTACTACGGCACAACCACCACCGACCACGGCCGCTACGCCGCCCGCTTCGGCTCCACCACCCGCGCGACCACGACCGTGTTCACGCACCCGGACTGGCTCGACCTCGACTGCCCGCTCATCCCGGCCCACGACCGACTCAAGCTGTCGACCGTAACCCCGGACGATCACCAGCCGATGAACGAGGAGAGCGCCGGACGTGCGGCCCAACGGCTGGCCGAAGCCTTGGCGCTCGGCAACCGGATGGTCAACATGCCGCTGTATCGACTGCTCGATGTCGGCGTGCAGCGGCACAAGCTCGGCGGAAGCGTCGGCGTGACAAATTTCGTGGGGTACGTGGTGACAATGGACCTGCTCGAAGGCGAGCTGGTCGACGCGCTCACCACCGGCCAACCGATCAGCCCCGGTGCCCTACCTCTCCGCGACGCCTACCTACCCACGCTGTCCTCGGTCCTCGACGTCTTCGGCCGCATGTGCGCGGGCGGCACTCTCGCCTTGACTGCGATCGCACGACCAGCCGACCCGTTCCGCGGCGAAGCGGACTACCTCCTGCTCGTCCAGGAACGCTCAGGCCACGTCATCAACGCCGCTCGCCGCCTGGCCGTGATCCCCAAGGGCTTCCACCAGCCGCTGACCGACTACCGAGCCGACGCCCAGATCGGCGCGACGCTCCGCCGCGAGATGGAAGAGGAACTCTTCGGCCGCGACGACATCGACAACACGGTCGGCGACCAGCGCCACGCGGACCCGATGCACCCGACCCGTCTATCCGAGCCGATGCGCTGGCTGCTCGCCGAACCAGGTCGTCTGCGGATGGAGTGCACCGGCTTCGGACTGAACCTCGTCAGCGGCAACTTCGAGTTCGCCAGTCTGATCGTGATCGAAGACGAACAGTTCTGGACCGAGTTCGGCGGACAAGTCCGAGCGAACTGGGAAGCAGCGAACCTCCGTCAGTTCTCCAGCCTCGACACCGACAGCCTCGAAGAACTGACCAGCGATGTAGCGTGGAGTAACGAAGGACTGTTCGCGCTCCTCCAAGGTCTCCGCCGCCTACAGCAAATCGGCGGAAACCGCGTGAACCTGCCAACGATCGAATGGGAGACAGAGTGACCGCCAACTGGCAAGCCGGAAACGCCAACGAAGACGGCGCGGTGACCCGCGGCTGGCTGGTAGGCCACTTCATCGACCCGTCCGAGGGCGTCCGGTCCCAGAAGGACGTTGAGGTCAAGTGGTTCAACCACCCGGCTGGCGACAAGCGTGTCGAGTGGACCTCCGACGACCAGCGAACGACCCTGGTTCTGTTGGTACAGGGCAACTTCCGGGTCGACACGACCGAGGGCAACACCACCATGACCCGACCCGGCGACTACGTGATGTGGGGCGCTGGCGTCGACCACTCCTGGGAAGCGCTCGAAGACTCGACCGTCCTCACGGTCCGGTGGCCGTCACAGACCTGACACCTCGATCGCCGGCAGCTTGACCCGCAGACCACCGATCTCCGCAAGCCGCCGAAGTCCTTGGAGCAACGCGAACAGCCCTTCGTTGCTCCAGGACTCGTGCGTCACCAAATCGGCGATCAATTCGTCATCAAGGCTCGAATACAACCGCAACCCAGAGGCTTCCCAGTTGGCCTCAACCGCCCCGCCGAAGCGCGTCCAAAACTCCTCGTCCTCAATAACCACAAGACTGGCGAACTCGTAATTCCCGCTCACGAGGTTGAACCCGAACCCGGTGCATTCCATCCGCATCCTGCTCGGATCTTCGCGCAGCCACCTCATCGGCGCAGACCACCGCCCGGAGTGCATCGGCACAGCCGCGCGCACCTCCCCCACCGTGGTGTCCACCTCGTCGCGGCCGAACAGCTCCTCCTCCAACTCACGGAGCAGCGTGGCACTGACCCGAGCGTCTGCACGCACATCGGTCAACGGCTGGTGGAAGCCCTTCGGAACAACAGCCAGCCGCCCGGACGTGTTGAGCACATGTCCAGACCGCTCCTGCACCAGCAGCGCGTAGTCCGACGCCCCACGGTACGGATCACGCGGACGAGCGATGGCACACAGCGCCAGCACACCGCCTGCGCACACGCGTCCCGGTAGGTCGAGCACGGCATCGAGATTCGGCAAGAACTCGTCCCGTAGCGGCAGCGCACCCGTCCCAGCGCCAGACACCACCGCCTCGACCAGCTCGCCTTCGAGCAGGTCCGCCGTCAAGGCGTACTCGGCGAAGTCCACCAGCCCCGCCGTGCCCTCGATGGCCGAACCGATGTCCACACGCAGCAGCCGGTAGAGCGGCAGGTTCATGACCCGCACGTCCAACGCGGCCCACTCAGCGAGCCGGTCCACAGCCGCTTCCGCCGCCACTTCACTCAGGGCAGCGCGCGGACCATCACGGCGGCCGGCGAGCACCGTGCGGTCGTTCTCCGCCGTCAACGAAACGGGCTGATCAAGCCACTCGGGACGAGCAAGGATGCTGGTCCTGACGTCTTCGCCGCCACAACGCACGCGGTACATGTCGTGCCCAGCGACTCCACGTCGGTAGTACGCGCGGAGCGCACGAACGATCTGCTCCCGACTCACCCTCGCGCGCCGATACCGCCGGTCGACCAGCGCGCCTGCCTCGAACGTGGAGAGCTTGGCGTGAACCCTCGCTCGGCTCTCCTCTGGTGCCCACCCGGCCCGCTCGTCCAACCAATCGGCCATGTCAGCCAAGTCGGCGTTCGCACGCACGTCCAACTTGCCGACGTCGTTCCCCGCGGACCCAGCAGCCGAAGGTTCCGCCAACAGCTCGTGGATGCTGGTCCGGAAGATCTTCTCCAACAGCCGAGCAGTCACCGGCCGGACCGGACCGAGCGGCTGACCTGACGACCTCCGCCCCGCAGCGAGCCTGTGGAGGTGACGCAAGCTGATCGTGCCGGGTTCTCCAGCCTCCCGCGCGAAGACCTCGACGTACTCGGCGAACTCCTCCAGCGTCTGCTGTCGGTCCCAAATCTTCTGCTCAAGCACCGTCCGCGCCGTCCGCATGACCACCTCTCACCGGCTGATTCCACGCTGACAAGCCGTTGATTTCAGTGTGTCACGACGTAGCCGTTACCCGTCCCGAGCCCCGTCCCATCACGCCAGCCCGTCCCAACCGACGGGACACCTCAAGCACTGGCGCTGACCAGCGCAAACACGCCGCAGTAACGTCTGGGACGGGACACTCCAACCCGTCCCAGACGCACGAAACGGCCGTGCGCGACGCCATCCGAATGGATGGTTCGTACACGGCCGTCCCGTCCCACAGGTGCCGGGGGAGGCGTCCGGCACCCCATGCCCAACCGTCAGGGCGCGGTCAACGACGGTTGGAAGTCTCCAGCGCCAACAGCCCCGCGAACTCCGGTCCGCTCATCAGCCCACCGCACTCGGCAGGCGACACCAGCCACTCTGCCTCGTGCCCTTCCACCACGGCGGGAGGCAGCGGCAGCATCGAGCCCCGAGGGAAGACCAACCTCTCGTCCAACCCCTCCGCCGACGACACCACGAACACCGCCGACTCGATCATCAGACCGAGCGTCGGAACCGGAAGCATCACCACCGGCGTAGGCGACGCCCGGAACGCCTCCGACTCGACCACCCGCCGCGCCGGCTCAGGCTCGACCACCACCGCAGCCATCAGCTTCCCCAGCACCACCAACGCCGACCGCGTGACCCCGCCGTCCGACACCGGCCACAACCGCCGAACCTCCTCCGGGTCCAGCGTCGCCAACGCAGGCGACGACAAGGCCAGCGCATCGCACTCAGCGTTCGTCACCGGGTCGACATAGGAGTCACCGACCCACAGCGCACCCGGCACCACCGGCCACCCACGCCCCACGCACTCCAGCGCGGTCTCCAGCCCGTTACTCGCCACCATTGCCCCCGACCCAGAAGATCCGAGGATTCGCACTCCCACCGGCCCGGTAGAAGAGCAGCGCGTTCTCCGCCGACTGCAGCCCCATCCGCATCCCACCGTGCACGCTGATCACCTCGACCCCCGTCTTGGTGGTCATCCCCCACGCCACGATGTTCAAATCCTCCGGAGGCCCGAACGTCTCCTGCACCACAGCGAACACCCGCGGAGCCTGATCGTCCACGAACTCCTGAACCTCACCGACGACCTTCGGGTCATCAAACAGCGAGACGGGCACCTCCCCACCCTCTCCTTGTTCGCCATCACTCACCAGCGTCACCGTCATGACTGCCTTCCCTCTGCTCCTCACGGATCAGACGCACCTCATCCCGCGCCCAAACCGCCGCCTGTGCGTTCTCCTGGCACTGCCGCACGTACCGCCTACCGACAGCGACGAGGTAGAGCAGAGGGATCACGAGCCACACCAGGAACAGCACGACACCGCCGAGATCACTCGCCAACTCACTCCACATCACAACCGTCATCACCTCCGGCGATCCGCTGGCATCCAACCTGGCCGACGGCCCAACAAAACGGGATGACCGTCAAGTGACCTACGTTGACCTCCCATGTCAATACATTGATAGCGACAAATCCGCTCCGCACAAAGGTAACGCTTTAAGGCTTCAACTTTCGGAGTTCACCAACAGCGCGTTCAAAGAGAGCCGACTGCCCCATCTCCCGATACACAATACAAAGATTATGGAGAGCAAGCACTTGTCCATCCACACGTTTGTAGTCTCGAAATATCGCAAGACTCTCTTGATACAATTCGGCCGCTTTACCAAACTGCTCACGTTGCAAATATATGTTAGCGAGGTTCGCAATCATCATCGCTCGATTACCCTGATCTCCAGCTTCAGCCGCCGCGTCAATCGAAAGCCGCAGCATCTCTTCGCCTTCTTCAAGTTGTCCGCGCTGGCTGAGAGCAGTGCCCAATTGACCAAGAGTAGAAGCCTCGGCCGCCTTGGCACCCAATCTCCTATGGATAGGCAGGGCGGTTCGAAGCACGCTGATAGCTTCAGCGAACCGGCTAGATTCCCGGTAGCTGATACCCAGATTGGTAAGTATGAATCCCAGCCGCTCGACGTCTTTGGTCTTCTCGGTGAGGCGTACCGCACGCAGCAACGGTCCGACACTAGCCGAAACGTTGCCTCTACGGCGAAGTGCTTCGGCGAATCCAATGAGTAACTGTGCCTCAAGTCCCGCATCACCAAGATCACGGCATATCTTGAGACCACGCTTGAAGGTTGATACTGAATCTTCGTAAAGCCCGAGAGCTGTCTGCTCAAGTCCTACGTTATTCAACGCTGAAGCGACTTTTTCCTGGTCGGGGATTGATTCAGCAGATGATACCGCAACTCCAGCGACGTGGAGCGCAGTGCTATACTGCCCCATAGTTGAAAGGTAACGACCGCACGATATCGAGAGCACCCATGCCTGTTCGTGAAGCGCTCGACTGCTTGCCACCTGAGAGACACCGATTACATTTTCGATCTCTTGGTTCAGCCAATTCATTGCCCGAGCGCGATCAGGAAATCGCTTCCGGTCGTCTACCGCAGCTTCGGCACCCCACTCAACGACAGATGAAGCCTTTTGTACTGCATCTTCATAATAAGTTATCATCCGCAAAATCGCGGCGTCAACTTCGTCGTCAGCGTCTTCGCGGACACATTGCTCTCGACTGTATAGCCGGACCAAGTCGTGCATCCTCCACCAGCCACGCTCAGACCCTTTCTCAAGAAGATGCGCATTTTCAAGCACTCGCACCGTTCTCCGAGCATACTCAGAGCTCCGATCCGTGAGCCTTGCGACCACTTCGACGGAGTACTGACTTCCCGGATGAAGACTAAGGTATCGAAAGCACAGAGCGACGTCATTCTTGAGTCGAATATAAGACAAATTAAGCGCTGAGACGACTTGAAGATCCTCATACTCTAGGGCGCTGAGCCGCTCAGTTTCGTCAGCAAGCTCGTCGGTGAGTTCACGCACCGTGAGCTCTTTATCGGATTCCAATATTGCGGAGACGATTTGCAAGGCGAGCGGAAGGCGTCCACACAACTGCGCCAAGAGTCGCAAGTCTTCACTCTCGGTCTGCGAACCTACCTGGCTATCATCAGTACCTGCGGCTTGTCCTGTAACCTTCCTTTGACTTACGAGTAGTGCGAAAGCCGAGTCTTCGTCGAGGGCCTCGATGCGCACACTAAAGGAGTTTTCAATCCGCGGCCCAAGAGTATTTCGGGTTGTCACTATCGTCTTGTGTCCGATATCGCGGGGTAAAATATCTGCAATTTGGGACACCTCTGAGACATTGTCTAATAGAAGAAGTACAGGAGTTCCCGCCTCACTTCTCTCAGTTAGTAGAGAGTGAAACTGCGCAATCTGGCCTGACCTGTCGTGAACTACATTTTCTTCCCCCAGTGCGTACAAGACGGCTGGAAGCACTTGACTTGCATGTACCCGATTCTCGGGACTAGCATCGTAACCACGGAAGTCTACTTGCACCGCGCCGCCTGCGAAAGAACTGTTTTGCATAGACCGCAGAGCAACCTTGAGCGCAAGAGCTGTTTTGCCGGAGCCAGCCATTCCCGATACGACTGTGACAGCATCACCCTTGCGATCGAGGGCGGTCCCATCAAGCAGTGCAACCAACTGTGCAATGTGTTCATCGCGGCCAAACAATATCGTATCGTCTATCTGACTTGAAACCATCGCGCGAACAAATGCAGGGGTGGTGACGTCATCATAGTGTTCGGCACTGCTTATACCGCCCGGAATCTTTAAGTACTGCTCACGTACCGCGCGCATTTTCGGCTGGTCCAGGACAGCCACCACTCGTTCAAGATGATACACATCCAATGGACCCTTAACACGACTTCTGAGATCGTCTCGCTCACTTGGCGTTAGTTCTTGATTAGTAACGAAAACCATCCCGGATGCCGAGTTTTTGGACACTCCAGCGTAGTCACTAATTACTTTACGTCGGATCTGACCGAAAGAGACTTTCCCACGAGGGAAGTAGACAGCCATCACCCACCTTTCATTGTGACGCTCCACCAAGGCATCTCTTCCCCCATCGGGTCCTCCAAGAGGAAGACTCGGATCGAGGTTGCGGTAGCCATCAGCAAGCAGCACTTGAGCAGCAAGACGTTCTGACGGCCCCTGACCCTGCGTCCACTCACGTAGACGATGCCAGGTCTCATCCCATCTCAGCGACATACTGACATCATGCCAAGACAGCCAGCGCCACGCAGCCACTCTCCGGATAAGAACGCGATAAGCGCCAAAAGTGCAAGCAACCAAGATGCATATGCACTCTTACGCTTTCGTCTGGCAGGGGAACCCACACTAGGTTGTTAAGCAATGCGGCCGCAAAAAGTTGGAGGGCGGCGTTATCGAACCAAAGACAAGTGAGCTATCGGAGTTCTGATGCGCATTTGACCGTGTCTCGGCTTCCGACTCAAACGTACGATGCAATTAAACATCCTGTCGCCGAGAGTCGGTGTCCGCGAGAGCGAGGCGTGTGGATAGTGAACAAGTCGCTCCTCGGACACTCAAACGTGGGGAATTTCCCACTCCACATCATGGCACTACAGGCCCTCGACCACAGCACGCGCTCGGGGGTCAAGTCGCTTCGATGGCGCTCCGCCGCCCTGCGCGGTGGTCACCTTGAGTGACCGGATCATCCCCGCGCTCGTACCCGGCCGAACCACCCGCCGCGTTCTAGTCGGCGCGCCCTCGGATCCCGGACGGACGCCCTCGGCAGCGGGGACGGGCATCCCTGCGGCGGAACCGCTCGCATCCCGGGAATTGGATCTGCGGCGCACTCCGGCACCGGCTCCGGGTGAGCTGCGCCGATTCGGATGCGGCACCTGCGCCGGTATTCCACGTCGGTGTTCGACCACAAGGGCCGGTTGACGTGCGGGATGTTGTTCGACGTTCTCGGCTGGGAAGCGGGAACGCGGATCGACATCGCCGCGCAGGCCGGGAGGGTCGTGGTGCGCCGCGCCCGCGCTGACGAGTACGAGGTGAAGAGCCGCCGGTTTTTGCACATCCCGGCGACCGTCCGGCACCGGTGCTCCTTCGGCCAGCGTGAACTGGTGCTGCTGCGGGCGGTGCCGGAGCTGTCGACGCTGCCGATCTTCGGCCAGGAACGGCTGAACCACGCCCTGCCCGACCCACGGCGACTCGTGGACGCGGCTCGCGCCGTCGGGGTCCAAGTCGGCGGTCCCGGCGATGGCCCCTCTGATCGAGCCGCGGAGGCAGGGGCGTCGACGTCGCCCGTGTCCGGATCCGTGGAGTCGGGAGGTGGGCGTCGTGGCTGAGGCTGTTCCCGACCCGGCCGACGTGGCGATGGCCACGCAGCTGCTGGCGGATGAACCTGCGCATCGAGGACCTGGTCGACCTCGACGCGTTGGTGGCCGAGCGCGCGGGAGCCGGCGGTGAGGTTCCGACGGTGCGGCGCATCCCGACGTTCGCGGAGTTCGTGCCGGTAATCGAGGGTGCGGTTCCGGCGCCCTCGCGGCGGGTGTACGGCACCTACTGGCGCAAGATCGTCGAGGTCTGGGGCGAGCGGAGGCTGGACAAGGTCACCGTCTCCGACGTCCAAGGGTTGTTCGAGTTCGTCAAGGCCGGGGTGGTGGTGCGACGGTCGGGCAACGGCGGGCAGGGCGCGGCCGAGCACACCTACAACGCGTTGTTGTGCCTGTACCGATACGCGATGGACGAGGAACTGCTCTCGGTCCGGCAGAACGTGATGCTACGGGTGACCAAACCGAAACGGGTCCGGTCACGCCGCCACAGCCTGGACCCCGAACTGGTGGCGAAGATCCAAGAGGTCGCCTCGACCACCGGCAACGACCTGGGGTTGGACGCGTTGCTGCTGCGGTTGCATATCGGGACCGCGGCCCGACGCGGCGGCGCGCTCGGACTGCGGCTGCGGGACCTGGACCGGGAGCAGTGCCTGGTGCTGCTACGGGAGAAGGGCATGACGTCGCGGTGGCAGCCGGTGTCACCGACGCTGATGGACACCCTGGTCGACCACGCCCACCAGCGCGGCGCACGGGACGAGGACAGCCCGGTGCTCCGTTACCACGACGGCACCCCGCTGACCCGCAAGCGCTACGAGACCCTGTGGGGACGCGTCACGTCCACCCAGCTCAGCCCCCATCTCCAGGTCAACGGCACGGCGGCGATCAACGCGGCGAACGGGATCACCAGGAACAACCGGATGACGACCATCTCGGTTTCGGTACGGGGTTGCGCCAGCAGCGGTTTCGGTGCGGCGGTTGTCGACGAGGTCATTGAGGCACTACCTGACTGGTAGAGCGACACCGTGCCGAGTGGGTCCAGGTCGGTCCAGGGTCGGTGCGAAGCACGTCCGGACCGAGACGGCCGGCCGGAGAAGACGGGGAAGCGGCGTGCCGACCAGTCTGGCAGCGGCTTCCGCGAACACCCTGACGGTGCACCGCTCGACCACCCGGCACCGATTACTGCGCGCTGCGATTCCGCTCCGGACGTACAGTTGGCGCATCGACCGACAGGCACGTGACCGGGGTGGGGTCGACCGAGTGGGCAGGAGGCTTCGGTCCGGCGCGGCCTTGCTCCTGGTCGTCCTGGCGGGCCTCGCGGTGGTGCTCACGCTCCTGGTCGGCGCGGGACAGGCCGGCACGGCGCTGTTGGGCGCGCTGGGGTGGTTGGTCGCGCTCGCGGCCCGGGTGCCCGCGGTCGCCTCGGCCGGACGCCTGCGCGACCTCGACCGCGGCCGCGCCCTGCTCGCCTTCGCGTCCGCGGTGACCGACGAGGTGGTGCGCCTGCTGCTCGTGCTGGTCGGCGTCACGGGGCTCGCCCCCGCCCTGTGGGCGGGCCTGGGCTGGGCCGTCGCCGAACTGGTCTTCGTCACCGCCACCGGCCTGTCCCAGCCCACCGTTGCCCTCGGACCGCGCGCGGCCGAGCTGCTGGGCGCAGAGGGCGGGGTCATGGCCACCCACCCCCTGCACGTCCTGCTCCGGGGCGCCACGACCACGGCGTTCCACCTCGGCGCGACACTGCTCCTGGTGGCGGGGCCGTGGTGGCTCCCGGCGACCGTCGCGGACCGCGGGAGCACGACGCCGGGCGACGGTGAACGAGCGGGGCTTCGGACGGGGACGGCCATGAGGGTCCTCTCACCTGGAGGTGGCGTCCGCAGGGTCCGGGCGGAGGAACTGCTGCCTTGAGGATGGACCAGGGGAGAACACCGCACCAGACCGGTCCAAACCTCCCCGGGTGAAATCTCCAAGAAATTTCGACCGATTCGGCGAGCGGCCGTGGGGAAAGTGACCGATACCGGTTCCCGGCAATTTCTCGGCGTAGTGTGCGGCGCGTGCCCGCGCACATCGCGAGTCGCCGCCCGAGCCGCCGCCCCGGGCGCACCACGATGACCGGCGGGGCTCGACCGGCGAGGGCGGGGACACCGAGACGACCTGCGGACCGGTCCGAGCCGAGCACGGGTTCGCGTGCGGGTGGGTGCTGGAACCGCGCTCCGGAGCGGAGGTCCGGCTCGACGGCGGCTGGTGGCCGCGGCCCACCGACCCCGCGATCGAATCCTTATCGAGGACGATTCGCATTCGTGAGCTCACAAAGCGAGCGATACACCCGTTCGGGCGACATGACGCCGATCGCTCGGACAGGGGTATAGGCTGAACTCCGTTACCCCGGACCCCGGTGGCGCGACACCTCCAGCTTCGACCACGGAGGAAGATCGCGAGCCGGGGTCTCTGCTTCGGGCGGATGAGCACCACTCCTTCCGGCTCGAACCGCGCTCAAGTGAGCGCACGACGCTCATTTCGCGTTCGCGGCGCGCCGCTCGGGTCATCAACCACCATGTTCCAGGAAATGAATCGAGATGCACCACACCCGCACTACCGCCAAAGCTCTGCTCGGCGCCACTGTCGTGGCCGGCGGCCTGGTCGCCGCGCCCCTGGTGGCGCAGGCCATCACCATTCCGGTGGCGTGCAGTGAGAACGCCCTGGTGTCCGCGGTGAACCTGGCCAACTCCACCTCCACCGCCGACACCCTCGTCCTGGCGGGAGGCTGCACCTACCGCATGACCACCGCCCACGGCGGCGCGTCCAACGCGCTGCCGGTCATCACCACCCCGATCGAGATGGTCGGCCCCGCCACCGTCACCAACGCCTCGCTGCTCCGCCTCGGGCTCCGGATCGCCGAGGTCGCCCCGACCGGCAACCTCACCCTGACCACCGGTGTCGCCTTCACCGGCGGCAACGTCGTCGGCCACGGCGGCGGCATCCTCAACCGCGGCGCGGTCACCCTCACCGGCAGTACCCTGACCGGGAACACCGCCACGGGCAACGGTGGCGGCCTGGCCAACGCCGACACCCCGACCGGCACCGCGCCTGCCGCGACCTTCACCAACAGCCCGGTGTCGAACAACACCACCCTGCTCGGCGACGGCGGCGGCCTCTACAACGGCCGGCGCGGCACGCTCACGGTCACCGGCGTCTCCGGCAGCCCGCTGTTCGTCACCGGCAACAGCGCCGGCCGGGGAGGCGGGATCTCCGCGGTCGACGCCACCGCGACGACGCTCACCCAAACCGCCGTGACCGACAACCACGCGCTCGCGGCCCTCGGCCAGTCCGGCGGCGTCTACCGCCGCAACGGCACCATGACCACCACGAACTCGCCCATCACCGCCAACACCCCGAACAACTGCGTCGGCAGCACCCCCGCGGTCCCCAACTGCACCGGGTGACCGACCGTCGGCGGCACCCCTGCCCGTTGAACCGGCGGTACCGCAACTGCCCTGACCGCGCACCGCGACCGACGCGATCCCCGCCGGCCACCACCGGCGGGGACCCGCACGTGTCGGGGCGGACTGTTAAGGACACTGATCTCGTCCGGCACACGGCCTCGCCGAGGGGCGCGAGGTGGTCGGTGTCAGCGTCGGAGTTGCTTGGCGCCGTCGGGTGCCATGCCGGTGGCCATGTCCACATACCGGTAGGAAAGCGACTCCTGGCCGCCCGTCGTTCTGCTGTGGTTGAGACCACCGGTACCGCCAAGTCGACGGCAGCGCGGCGTCGGCGACCACTTCGGGCACCGAGTTGCCTGGAGGGTAGAGGTGCGAGGCGCCGAGCCGGATGCCGCCGAGCTGCGACGGGAAGGCGAACGCGGCGGCCGGCGCTCGCCAAAGTCGGCGCAGCCGGGCCACCTGCCGCGGCGGGGCGAGGTGGGCGACGTGCATCAGTGCCGGCCGGCAGCGACGGGTTCGCGTGCCGAGGGGCGGCCGGCGGGACTGCTCCGAACGGTGCGGGTGATCGGGAGACGGTTGGGCGGGGAGGGCCGCGGCTAGCGTCGGATGGCCCGGCGTCGAATCGCTCCGACCGCGGCCGTTCCGACGAAGAGGACGACGCCGATGATCCCCAGCCACACCAGTCCTTCGAACGCGAAGCCGACGATCGAGAGGATGAGCCACAGCACCAGCAGGATGATCACGAGTACCAGCATGTTCGCCTCCTGAACCCGACACCCGAGCCGGGCCTGTCCCCAAGCCCTTCGCCGGTCGCGACGCCCTGGTCGGCTGCGGACGTGCCACCGTGGCCGAGCTGTTCTCGCCGACCTGCCCCGACGGCCGGTCGACCTACCTGGAATTGTCCTCCACCGAGCCGGTCAAACCCGGATGGCACCGTGCAGAGCGTCCGAGGGGAACGGGCGTGGCGGGGGTGTGAGGGCGTGGGCGGGCGTCATGCACGGGTGCGCGCGGGCTTGGCCGGTTTGCCCAGCCTCAACCCGAGCGCGATCATGCCGACGCCGAACACGAGGTGCAGCCATTTGTCGGCCTCGGTGACGGGCAGGGCGTTCGCGACGCCGTCCTCGTCGATCCACAATCCGTACACCCACACCAGCAGGTAGATCACGCCGCCGGTGACCAGGAACAGGGTCGCGCCGCGCACCGTCTTGCCCACGAGCGCACCGGCGGCACTGAAAGCGAGGTGGACGAGGTTGTGCACGATCAACACCTCGAACACCCCCAGCAGGAGGGCATGCGAGTGCCGGCCCGCGAACCGCAGCCCGTCGTAGTCGGTCACCAGCCACGGGATGAAACCCGCCGCGCCGGCCAGGAGGAACACCGGGATCCGAGGTGTAGCGTCGTCCTCATCGGGCAAGGCCGTCGTGCGGTCACCCGAATACCCCGTGTCGTGAGACGGCTCCGACATCGTTCGCGTTGAGCCGCGAGGACGCGGAAGAGGACGGAAACCATGCCAGTGCAATATGTTTCACGTTACGAAGTACGGGTCGACCTCGTGCGGAAGACGCTTCAGGAACTGTCCGACCTGGACGGTAAGACGGCGCAGGAGGTCGCGGTTCGCGTTGTGCACGTGTTGGACCACCTGCCGGAAACCATCCGCTGAAGCACGTCCGCGACGGCTTGTTCAGCCACCCCGACGTCCGCCGGCCGGCGCGGACCGCCTCGCCACGACGACCAGCCGCTGTTCCGGGAGCCGCTCCCGGGACCGGCGGTGCCGGTCCGCGGGCCGGCGGGGATGGTCAGGCGTAGTCCGGGGGACGGTGTCCTTCGGGTGCGGTGCGGTCGAGGTCGCTCGCGCGCAGGCGGAAGACCTGGAGGTCCAGGTCGAAGTACTTGCCGGTTTCGCCCACCCAGTGCATGCCGTTGCGCCGCACCGCGGCGGCGGTGCGGGTGTTGTCGGGGCGCACGACGGTGAAGACCTCGTCCAGGCCGTGGGA
>JBFBCZ010000006.1:0-295415 GCA_040689555.1 Actinosynnema sp. NPDC051121
CCGTTCCAGCCTGAAGGTGCGGTTGGGATGGATGTGCCCCCTTGACACGCGCGGTAGGGCTGCGCCAGGTCGGCGGGATGACACGAAGCCCTTCTTTGGGGAAGGGCGGGGGTGGCGTCAGCGAAACGTAAGAGGCCGGTGGGACTATCCGGAAGTCGGCCTTGGTCGACGGGGAAGACGCAGGGGCCGGCACTCCTCTCCCGAGTGCCGGCCCCTGCGTGTTCGTCGGTCAGGCGACGGTGACCGATTCGAACTTCACTTCCTTGTTCGGCTTGCCGCCGCCGGGGGACGGGTCGAACGAGCCGTCGTGGCCGGCGCGGGCCACTTCGTCGATCAGCTTGAGGCCGGCTTCGTCCAGGCTGCCGAAGACCGTGTAGTCCGGCGAGAGCTGGGCGTCGCCGTAGACGATGAAGAACTGGCTGCCGTTCGTGCCCTTCTGGGTCTCCGGGTCGGCGCCGGCGTTCGCCATGGCCAGGTAGCCGCGGCCGTAGGTCAGTTCGGGCCAGGTCTCGTTGTCGAACGCGTAGCCGGGGCCGCCGGTGCCGGTGCCGGTCGGGTCGCCGCACTGGAGCATCTGCAGGCCCTCGGTGCCGATGCGGTGGCACGTGCTGCCGTCGTAGTAGCCCTGCTTGGCCAGGTTCACGAAGCTGTTCACGGCGCACGGCGCGAGGGCGCGGTCCAGGGTCAGCTTCAGCTCGCCGATGTTGGCCTTGATGGTGGCGGTGGCCGTGCCGGTCGCGGGGGCGCTGGCCTCGGGGGCCTTCGTGCCCTCCTTGGACGCGGGCTCCTTGGACGGCCGGTACTCGCACGTCGCCGGGTCCGCGATGGGCGTCGGGCGCGTCGGCAGCGCCTTCACCTCGGTCGGGATCTGGATCGGGGCCGGGTTGTTCGAGCTGGCCGCGGCGGCGTCGTCGCCCGTCTTGCTGAAATCGGTCGTGGCGAGGAAGTACACACCGCCCGCGACCACGACGACGGTGACCGCCGTCGCGACCACTGCGATCACCCGGCGCCGCTTCGCGCGCTCCGCCCTGCGGACGAGCTGGCGTTCCAGCTTCCGCTTGGCCTGCTCGCGGCGCTGCACGTTGGTCGGCACCTGCAACCTCCCTGATCTCTGCGTCGACGGCGACGATCGGTCAGCAGTCTAGGGGGCAGGTATGTGACTGGTGTATGCCGGATAGGCTGCTTGACGTGGTCCACAGGGATCCGTTGTCGATCCGTTGCCGTCGAGAGGTAGTCCCGTGCTGGTGATCGGGTTCCCGACCGGGGCACTCCAGGCCAACTGCTACCTGCTGGCCGCGGGTGCGGGCGAGGCGTGCGTGGTGGTCGACCCCGGCCAGGAGGCGGCCGAGCCGATCGCGGAGGCGCTGCGGGAGCACCGCTTGTCGCCGGTCGCGGTGCTGCTGACGCACGGGCACTTCGACCACGCGTTCTCCGTCGCGCCCGTCTGCGACGGCAACGACATCCCCGCGTGGATCCACCCCGACGACCGCGCCCTGCTGTCCGACCCGCTCAGGGGCATGAGCGGTCAGTCGCGGGCCTTCTTCGGCGGGAACCTGGAGATGCGGGAGCCGCGCGAGGTGCGCGAGCTGGCCGACGGCGCCGAGCTGGACCTGGCCGGCCTCCGGCTGACCGTCGACCACACACCGGGCCATACCGGCGGGTCGGTGATGTTCCGCGCCGGCGCCGAGGAGGGACGGCTCGTGCTGTCCGGGGACACCCTCTTCGCCGGCTCCATCGGACGCACCGACCTGCCGGGCGGCAACCACCGCGAGATGCTGACGTCGCTGCGCACCAAGGTGCTGACGTTGGCCGACGACACGGTGGTCCTGCCCGGCCACGGACCGACGACGACCATCGGCCGCGAGCGCGTGAGCAACCCGTTCCTGCTGGAACTGGGCTCACCGGACGCGCCGGCAGCACCGCACCGAGGACTGTAGAGAACAGTGACGACCCCTTTCGCCGCGCCCAAGGGCGTGCCCGACTACTTCCCGCCCACCTCGGCGTCGTTCCTGGCGGTACGGGACACGCTCGTGGACTCCGCGCGCCGCGCCGGGTACGGCTACATCGAGCTGCCCGTCTTCGAGGACACCGCGTTGTTCGCGCGGGGCGTCGGCGAGTCGACCGACGTGGTCAGCAAGGAGATGTACACGTTCACCGACCGGGGCGGGCGGTCCATCACGCTGCGGCCCGAGGGCACGGCGGGCGTGATGCGGGCCGTGATCGAGCACGGCCTCGACCGGGGCCAGTTGCCCGTGAAGCTCGCGTACGCGGGCCAGTTCTTCCGGGCCGAGCAGCCCCAGGCCGGCCGGTACCGGCAGTTCCACCAGGTCGGCATCGAGGCGGTCGGGGTGGACGACCCGGCGCTGGACGCCGAGGTCATCGCGGTGGCGGACGCCGGGTTCCGGGCGCTGGGGTTGACCGGGTTCCGGCTGGAGCTGACGTCGCTGGGCGACTCGACGTGCCGGCCGCAGTACCGGGAGAAGCTCCAGGCGTTCCTGGCGGAGCTGCCGCTGGACGAGGAGACGCGGCGGCGGGCGGAGCTGAACCCGCTGCGCGTGCTGGACGACAAGCGTCCCGAGGTGCGTGAGCTCGTCGCCGACGCGCCCCTGATGGTGGACAACCTGTCGGCCGAGTCGCTGGCCCACTACGAGCAGGTCAAGGGCTACCTCAACGAGCTGGGCGTGAAGTTCGTGGAGAACCCGCGGATGGTGCGCGGGCTGGACTACTACACGAAGACGACGTTCGAGTTCGTGCACGACGGGTTGGGCGCGCAGTCCGGCATCGGCGGCGGCGGGCGCTACGACGGCCTGATGGAACAACTCGGCGGCCAGCCGCTGTCCGGCGTCGGCTTCGGCCTCGGCGTCGACCGCGCGCTGCTGGCGTGCCAGGTCGAGGGCGTGACGCCCGGTGACGTGACGCGGTGCGACGTGTACGGCGTGCCGCTGGGCGAGGCCGCGAAGTCCCGGCTGGTCGCGCTGTCCGCGCCGCTGCGGGCCGCCGGTGTCCGGTTCGACCTGTCCTATGGTGGCAGGGGGCTGAAGGGCGCGATGAAGGGCGCGGACCGGTCGGGCGCGCGGTTCGCGCTCGTGCTGGGCGAGCGCGACATCGAGGCCGGGGTCGCGCAGTTGAAGGAGTTGGCGTCGGGCGACCAGCGGGAGGTGCCGCTGGCGGACGTGGTGATCTCGGTGCTGGAGGCGTTGGGCCGGTGAGCGAGCGGATTGCCCTGGACCTGCTCGACCCGAAGGCGGTGCGCAAGCGCGCGCGGACGGTCGCCATCGGCGCGCTGATCGTCGCCGCCGCGTTCGGCGGGTTGCTGGGGCTGCTCGCGGGCCGGACCACCGGCCTGGTCACGGCCGCGATCTTCGCCGTGCCGCTGCTGATGCTGGCGTGGTCGGAGGCGAGGAGACGGGTGTGGCTGGAGGGCCACGTGCTGTCGGTGCGGGCGTTCGGCACCCGTTCGGTGGACCTCCACACCGCCGACCAGTTGGACCTCCTGGTGACCGACGTCCGCGGCGCCCGCACGGTCGGCCTGTTCGTGCGGGGTGGCGGCAAGGCGATCAACCTGGCGCTGGCCATCTACGCCGGCACGGGCGGCCGGGAGCAGGGCATCCTCCCCCTGCGGAAACTGGCCGACCTCCTGGCCGGCCGAGGTGACGCTCCCGGCCTCGTGTTCTCCGAGCTCCTGGTCGCCCAACTCCGCGCCGAAGCCCGCGGCCTGGCCGCCGCCGACCGCCCGCTCTACCGGCTCGGCTCGATGGCCCCGACCGGCCGGCTGGCCCAGAAGCTGAACCCCGAGGCCATCTCCCGCTTCGTCTCCACCCTCGACCAGCCCTGACCGCCAACCGGCACCCCGCCTTCCCAGAACAAGGGCTTCGTGTCATCCCGCCGACCTGGCGCAGCCCTACCGCGCGTGTCAAGGGGGCACTTCCCGCCCCAACCGCACTTCAGGCTGGAACCGCCCCCTTGATACGCGTGGTAGCCCTTGTGGAGGTCGGCGGGATGACACGAAACCCGACCCACAACGGACCCGCAGCATGACCGCCTTCCCCGTCATCCTGCTGATCTGCCCGTCCGGCGAGGACTCTTCTGATCTTTTGGCTCTTCTTTAATCTTTTGGCTTTTCCCGAGAATGCCAGGGGATCGCACCCGGAACTACCCACGCGGAGACCGACCTGGAACTAGTCGTCCGGCAAACCCCAGGTCCCCTTCGGTGGCGCGGGGGACTGGGTCGCCGTCGCGTCCGTCGTCGCCGGCGCCCCGCCGATGAACCGGATCAGCGAGTCGTCGTGCTCGACCCGACCCGGGAACGGGTCGCCCGCCGTCAGCCTCGTCAGGGCCGCCACCGGCAGCTCCGCGTGCGACGCGACCAGCACGAAGTTCCCGAACCGCCGACCGCGGAACACCGCCGGCTCGGCCAGCACGCACACGTGCGGGAACACCGCCCGGACCGTCGCGGCCTGCGCCTTCGCGAACGCGAGCTTCCCGCCGTCACCGATGTTCGCCGCGTAGACCCCGCCCGGGCGCAGCACGCGTGACGCCAGCGCCACGAACTCGACCGACGTCAGGTGCGCGGGCGTCCGCGACCCGGCGAACACGTCCGTCACCACCAGGTCGAAAGCACCCTCCGGCGCCTTCTCCAGCACCGCCCGCGCGTCACCGTTGCGGATCCGCAGCCGCCAGTTCCGGTCCAGCGGCAGCACGCCGCGCACCAGGTCGACCAACGCCGAGTCGATCTCCACCACCTGCTGGCTCGACCTCGGCCGCGTGGTGGCGATGTAGCGGGGCAGCGTCAGCGCGCCGCCGCCCAGGTGCAGCGCCCGGATCGGCTCGCTGCCCGGCGCGACCAGGTCGGCGACGTGCCCGAGCCTGCGCAGGTACTCGAACTCCAGGTGCGTCGGGTCGTCCAGGTCCACGTGGGACTGCGGGGTGCCGTTCAGGCGCAGCATCCACGCCCTGGGCACGTCGGGATCGGGGATCAGTTCGGCGATGCCCGAGTCGACCTCCCTGCTGATGGTCTCGTCGGCCTTCCGGATCCGTCCCACCCGTCGATTATCCCGGTAGCCCCTGCGTGCGGCGCCCGCGGTCCGGCCGGCGGTCGACCAACCGGCCCAGCCGCTCCGTCGTGCCCTGCAACGGGCCGGGCGCGGCGGCCGGCACCCTGATCGACTCGTCCAACTGCCCGGTGTCGCCCGCCGGCGCGAGCACAGCCGGGACCAGCCCGGTGGCGACACGGGCGGCGAGGCCGAGCACGGTCCGCACCATGCCGGTACGGTACCGATCCGTGCAGATCGCCGCAGACGTACTCACCGCGCTCGTCGCGGCCATCCACCTCTACATCGTCGTGCTGGAGATGTTCCTCTGGAACACACCGCGCGGTCGTGCGACGTTCGGCACGACGCCCGAGTTCGCCGCCGAGTCGAAGGTGCTCGCCGCCAACCAGGGGCTCTACAACGGGTTCCTCGCGGCCGGCCTGATCTTCGCGTTGATCGTGCGCGGCACGACGGGGTTCGCGTTCGCCGTGTTCTTCCTGATCTGCGTGATCGTCGCGGGTCTGTACGGCGCGGCGACGGTCAGTCGTCGGATCCTGGTGGTGCAGGCCGTGCCCGCCGCGCTCGCGTTGTTGCTGGTCCTGCTGGCCCGGTAGCCGGACGGCGCCACGGCCCCTTGGCCGGGTCGTAGCCCGTGCGCAGGTCACCGGTCACCCGCTTGCGCCACGACGGTTCGGCGGCGGCGGCGGCCTCGACCTCGGGCTCGTCCTCACCGTCGACCTCCGCCTCGACCTCCGCCGGCGCGGGCACGGGCATGGGCTCGCGACCGGCCACGAAGGTCGCCAGCGCGGTCGTGATCGGCACCGCCGCCACCAGCCCGATGCTGCCCACGAGCGTCCGCACGACCTCCTGCGCCACCTCCTGCGCGGTCAGGATCTCGCCCACGCTGCGCCCCGACAGGGTGAACGCCAGCAGCAACGGCAGCGCCGCGCCCGCGTAGGCCATGACCAGCGTGTTCACCACGGACGACAGGTGGTCGCGGCCGATCCGCGACCCCGCCGCGTACAGCTCCCGGAACCCCAGCGAGGGGTTGGCCCGCCGCAGCTCCCACACCGCGCTGGTCTGCGTCACGGTCACGTCGTCCAGCACGCCCAGCGCGCCGATGATCGTGCCCGCCAGCAGCAGCCCGCGCGTGTCGATGCCGTGCCCGAGCAGCGACACGAGGTTCGCCGCGTCCTGGTCCAGCCCGGTCAGCTTCGCGAACGCCGAGAACACCGCGCCCAGCACGCCGATCAGCGCCAGGCTGACCAGCGTGCCCAGCACCGCCGTGGACGTCCGCGCGGACAGCCCGTGGGTCAGGTACAGCACCACGAACATGATCAGCCCCGCGCCGACCACGGCCACGGCCAACGGGCTCTCGCCGGCCAGGATGGCGGGCAGCACGAACAGCACCAGCACCACGAAGCTCAGCACCAGCGCGCCCAGCGCCGCCAACCCCTGCCACCGGCCCAGCAGCAGCACGGCCGCCGCGAACAGCACCGCGAGCAGCAGCAACGGCACCCCGCGCTGGAAGTCGGCCAACTGGTAGGACGTGCTGTCGGCGGGATTGCCCCCGCCGAACGACAGCACCACCGCGTCACCCACGGTGAACGTCGGCGTCCCCGGCTGGTCCGGCACCGGGACCCGGACCTCCCGGCCCGCCGCCGCGCCGTCGCTCATCTTCACGGTCACCAGCACGCACCCGGTGGCACCCGGATCGGTCGCGTCCGGACCGCACCCGCCCCGCGCCACCGCCGTCACGTCACCGCGCACCGGCACCTGCGCCAGCCCGGCCGCCGCACCCGTGCGCTGCTCGTGCCCGAACGGGTACAGCACCAGCGCGCCGACCACGGTCGCCAGCACCAGCGGCAGCAGCAGGACCAGCAGCAGCTTGCGCACCGGTCGGGAGGCGGGCTCGGCGGGGCCGTGCCCGTGACCGTGTCCATGGGCGGCGATGAGGTCCTTGGCGCGCACGCGCACATACTGCCCGCCCACCCCTGACGTCCGCATGTCGGACGGTTCGGTGCGAATTTCGGGGCGGACCCTTCAGCCGGGCCGCCGTGGGTGCCACGCTCGCCGCGTGACCACGAACTGGACACCCATCCACGGCCGGTCCTTCGAGCCGGTCCCGTACCGACCGGCCAGGATGCCGGTCGACGAGTCCCTGCGCGCGGCGGCCGACCTGCGCGCCCGCATGCGGGAACGCCGCACCGTGCGGATGTTCTCCGGCGACCCGGTGCCCGAGCAGGTGGTGCTCGACGCCATCGGGGTCGCCTCGACCGCGCCCAGTGGCGCGCACCAGCAGCCCTGGACGTTCGTCCTGGTCAAGGACCCCGAGGTGCGCCGCCGCATCCGTGACGCGGCCGAGCACGAGGAGCGCGTCTCGTACGCGGGCCGGCTCGGCGAGGAGTGGCTGGACGCCCTGCGCCCGCTCGGCACCGACGACGTCAAGCCGCACCTGACCGACGCGCCCGTGCTGGTCGTGGTGTTCCAGCAGCGGTACTACCTGGAGCCCGACGGCACCCGGCACAAGCACTACTACGTGGACGAGTCGGTGGGCATCGCGGTCGGCATGATGCTGACCGCGCTGCACCTGTCCGGGCTCGCCGCGCTGACCCACACGCCGTCGCCGATGGGGTTCCTCGGCGAGGTGCTGGGCCGCCCGCGCAACGAGAAGGCGTTCGCGGTGATCCCGATCGGCTACCCGGCCGACGACTGCGTGGTGCCCGACCTGGTCCGCAAGTCACTCGACCAGGTCGTGGTCACGGTCTGACGGCGCAGGCGGGTCGGCGAACCGGAAGTGCGCCGCGACCGCCTCCTCGCACGCCGCCAGGGCCTGCCGCAACCGCTCCTCCGGCGACCCCGTGACGAGCCGCCACGGCACGCCCCGCCGCGCCAACCCGGTACGGAACAACCCCGTCATCCACTCCCGCAGGTGCTCGCCGTCCCGCCACCCGTCCTGCTCGAACGGCACGCCGACGTGATCGGTCAGCAGGTACAGGGCGGGGCGGTGGGCGTCCGGCGCGATGTCCGGGTGCGGCGCGCCCAGGTACCGGTGACCCCACACGGTCGCCGCCCACGGGTCGTTGTCGCACACCAGCACCGGCCCGTCCACCGCCGCGTCGGCCAGCTCCCGCTGCCTGCGCGCGACGTCCTGGAAGTCGCCGACCGTCCACACCAGACCCTCGACCCCCGCCGCCGGGTCGAACGCCCGCGCCGCCGCCAGCTTCAGCTCGGTGTGCTCGCGCCCGTACTCGGGCACCCACGGCGCGCCCAACGCCTCGGCCAGGTCGCGCGACAGCGTCGTGGTGCCGGTGCTCTCCGCGCCGACCACCACGATCCGCGCGCACAGCCCGACCCGGGTCGCCCGCGCCAACCGCCCCCACTGGCCACGCGGATCGGCCCGCACCGCCGTGCCCGACACCGGGACGGCCTTGCGGTCCAAGTCCACCAGCACGTGACGCGCGCCCAGCCGCTTCGCCATCTCGTCGCCGTAGCGCTCGCTGGAGAACACGGCGTCGACCGGCGCCGACGCGGGATCCCCGTCCATGATGGCCCGCCGCGCGAGCACCGCCCGCGCCACGCCCATGTGCAGTTCCCACACGGTGTCGCTGTGGAAGTCCATCTCGTGGTCGTCCACGTCGCCGAGCACGACGAGCCCGGGCGTGCCCGCGTGCTCGGCGCGCAGCCACGCCACCCGGTCGGCGACCGGGATGGACTCCGCGCTCGACGCCAGCACCGTCACGGTCGTGCGCCTGCTGCGCGCGGCGGCCGTGCGGACGAGGTGGTGGTGACCGGCGTGCGGGGGGTAGAACTTGCCCAGCACCAACGCGTGGTCGAACTCGGTCACGCCGCCACCACCCGGTCCGCGCGCAGCGCCTTGGTCCAGGTGCGCAGGCCGAGCACGCACAGGGCGATGAAGCCGACGTAGAGGATCGCGGTCAGCCACAGGTCCTTGTAGGCGTACAACGGGACGTAGATCACGTCCGCGGCGATCCACAGCCACCAGGACTCGACCTTCTTGCGGGTCTGGCCCCAGGTTGCCAGCAGCGAGAGGACCGTGGTCACGGCGTCCGCCCAGGGCACGGTCGAGTTGCTGAACGCGGTGAGCACCCACACCAGCAGCACGGTGCCCGCCACGCCGGCCGCGAGCAGCCACCACCACTGCTCGCGCGTGGTGCGGCTGACCGGCAGCGGGGTGTGCTCGACGCCGCCCCGCAGCCACGCCCACCAGCCGTACAGCGCGAGCGCGACGTAGACGAGCTGGAGGCCGGAGTCCGCGTACAGGCCGCTGGTCGCGAACAGCACGAGGAAGGCGAGGTTGTTGAGGATGCCGATCGGCCAGTTCCACGGGTTCTGCCGGGCCACCAGCCACACGCAGAGCGCGCCGGTGACGAAACCCGCTACCTCGCCCCAGTTCGTGGCGACGCCCGCGAACGTGAACGCGGTGGTGTTGAAGGGCCACAGGATGACGTCCAGCACTGACACAGGTACTCCGTTTGACCAGTTATCGAACACGTGTTCGAATGTGGACATGCGATGGGACGGGCAGAAGGACGGGGCGGACCGACAGCAGGCTCTGCCGGGTTTGCCGGGGCTGCTGCGCAGCGTACGAACTCCCGACTTCGCCGACGTCGTGTTCCACGAGGTGAACGCCAAATCCGTGCTGAACAAGGTGCCCGGCGGCGGCCTGCCGTTCGGCTGGACGGTCAACCCGTACCGCGGCTGCACGCACGGCTGCACGTACTGCCTGACGGGTGACACGCCCGTGCTGCTCGCCGACGGCCGCACCAAGCCCATCGCCGACCTGGCCGTGGGCGAGGAGGTGTTCGGCACCTCGGAGGGCCGGTTCGTGGTCACCCGGGTGCGGGCGCACTGGAAGACCTCCAAGCCCGCCTACCGGCTCACGCTGAGCGACGGCACGCAGGTCGTGGCGGGCGGCGACCACCGGTTCCTCACCGACGAGGGCTGGCAGCACGTCACGCCCGGCCGGTGCGACGACTTCGAGGAGCGGCCGTTCCTGGTCAAGGGCGCGCGGCTGGTCGGAACGGGCCGGTTCGCCGCGCCGCCCGCGCAGGGCGAGGAGTACCGCGCCGGCTACCTGTGGGGCGCGGTGCGGGGCGGCCTGCCCAGCCACCCGGACGTGCTGGCGCGGGTGCGGGAGTTCGGCGGCGGACGGGTGCCGCGCGAGCACGACCTGGCCGAGTGGCCCGCCACGCCGGGGGAGGAGTGGTCGAAGGGCTTCCTCGCGGGCCTGTTCGACGCGCGGGGCAGCGCGACCGGCGGCGAGCTGGTGCTGTCCAGTTCGGACAGCGCGATGTTCGAGGCCGCGGTGGCGGCGCTGACGCGGCTGCGCGTGTCGCACGTGGTCGAGGTGCGCGGGGTGCGGATCGTCGGCGGGCTGGCCGAGCGGCTGCGGTTCCTGCACCTGGTGGGCCCGGCGATCCCGCGCGGCAACGCGGTGGAGGGCATGGCGGTGCCGGTGACGTCCCGGTTGGCCGTGGTGTCGGTGGAGTCGCTGGGCGTGACGCGCACGTTGTACGACATCACCACCGGCACCGGCGACTTCGTGGCCAACGGCCTGGTCAGCCACAACTGCTTCGCCCGCAACACCCACACCTACCTCGACCTGGACGCCGGGCGCGACTTCGACACGCAGGTCGTGGTGAAGGTCAACGCGGTCGAGGTGCTCAAGGGCCAGTTGCGGTCCAAGCGGTGGCGGCGCGAGCACGTCGCGATGGGCACGAACACCGACCCGTACCAGCGGGCCGAGGGCCGGTACCGGCTGATGCCGGGCATCATCGGCGCGCTGGCCGACTCGGGCACGCCGTTCTCGATCCTCACCAAGGGCACCGTGCTGTCGCGGGACATCCCGCTGCTGGCTCGGGCCGCGTCGGCGGTGCCGGTGGGCATCGGCGTGTCGCTGGCCCTGCTGGACCGCGAGCTGCAAGCCGTCCTGGAACCGGGCACGCCCAGTCCGCAGGCCCGGTTGGAGCTGGTGCGCCGGGTCCGGGACGCGGGCCTGCCGTGCGGGGTGTTCGTCGCGCCGGTGCTGCCGAAGCTGACCGACTCGGAGGAGCAACTGGACGCCTTGCTGGCCTCCGTCGCGGACGCGGGCGCGACCGGCGTCACGGTCCTGCCGCTGCACCTGCGGCCGGGCGCGCGGGAGTGGTTCGCCCGCTGGCTGGTGCGGGAGCGTCCGGACCTGGTGGACGACTACCGGAAGCTGTACGCGCGGGGGTCCTACGTGGACGCCCGGTACCGGCGGTGGCTCACGGCGCGCATCGAGCCGTTGTTGCGCCGGCACGGCCTGGACGCGCGCGGCAAGCGTGACGCGGTCGGCGTGCCCGGTGACGACGAGGGGCTGTGGCCGGAGGGCAGCCTGCCGTCCTCGACGCCCGCCGGGCCGGTGGTCCAGGAACAGCTGACCCTCCTCTAGCGCCGGTCAGCGCACGGCCTGCGGGAACCGCAGCACGCCGTCCGGGTCGTAGCGGCGGGCGATCGCGCGCAGCCGGCGCAGGTTGTGCCGGTAGCCCGTCTCGGCCCAGTCCTCCTGCTCCGGGTCCAGGTAGTTGATGTACGTGCCGGTGCCGATCAGGCGGGCCAACGCGGTCTGCGCGTCGTCCACCTCGCGGGTGACCTGCGCGGGTGGCAGGTCGCCGACGTTGGCGAAGACCTCGACCGACGTCGGCGCGCCCCGGTGGGGGTAGGCCGTGTCGGTCGGGCCCAGCCGGTCGATCGCGCCGCCGAGCGCGCCGATGATGAGCAGCGCGCTGTCCTTGCCGCGCACGGTGTCCGCGACCGCCGCCGGGTCGTCCCACAGGCCGTCGGAGATGCGCGAGGACGCGCGGAAGGCGTTGCGGGACGGCTGGCCCTGGGTCATGATCGCGATCGCGGTCGGGTAGTCGACCTCGGCGTGCTCCAGCGGACCGTCGACGCCCAGGCGGGCCAGTTCGGCGAGCAGCGGGCCCTGCGGGCCGACCGAGCAGCCGGTGAGGGAGACCGAGCCGTCGGGCAGGACCACGAGGGTGCTGGAGAGGTGGTCGGGGACCGCGACGCTCCACGGCTGCCACGCGCCGAGCACGTCCGCCGCCGAGCCGGCGGGGAACCGGATCCGGAAGACCGTCAGCACCTCCGGCACGGGCGCGGTGGCGAACTCGAACGACGTGACCACGCCGAAGTTGCCGCCACCGCCGCCGCGCAGCGCCCAGAACAGGTCGGGTTCGCGGTCCTCCGAGGCGGTGTGCACGCGGCTGTCCACAGTGACCACGCGGGCGGACCGCAGGTGGTCGCAGGCGAGGCCGAACGCCCGGTCGACCCAGCCGAGGCCGCCGCCCAGGGTGAACCCGGCGATGCCGACGGACTGGCAGTTGCCCAGCGGCAGGCACCGGCCGGCCGCCGCCAGCGCCGCGTAGACCTCGCCGAGGCGGGCCCCCGCGCCGATCACGGCGGTGCCGTCGGGCCGCACCTCGATCCCGTTCATCGGCTCGAGGTCGACGACCAGGCCGTCGTGCGGGGTGGAGTAGGCGGCGTAGCTGTGCCCGCCGCTGCGCGCGGCCACCCGGATCCCGCCGCGTCGAGCCTCCTCCAGGCACCGCTGCACGTCCTCGACCCGCACGCACCGGGCGATCGCGGCGGGCCGGTGGTGGTCGAACAACGAGTTGAACGGCAGCCGTGCGGCGTCGTAGCCGCTGTCACCGGGTAACAGCAGCTCACCGGCCAGGTGGGCGCGCAGCCGCGCCCACCTCACGGGCCGGGTCCCCGCCCCCGCACCGCCCACCACCGCCGTGCCGCCCGCGACCGCCGCCGCGCCCGCCCACCGCAACACGTCCCGCCGTGACACCGTCACCCCGACCTCCTCGTCAGACCCGCCCCATCGAACAGGGAACCCGATCAAGGCGGAACCGCTGTTCGGACCGGTCGACCCGGGGCTAGGCGGCCTTGAGGGTGCCGCCGTCGATCACGTAGTCGGCGCCGGTGATCCAGGACGCCTCGTCGGACACCAGGAACGCCACCAGGTTGGCGATGTCCTCCGGCGTGCCGGTGCGGCCGATCGGGATGCCGCCGATCAGCTCGACCAACGCGGCCCGGGCGTCGTCGTGGCCGCCGCCGGTGGACGCGGCGAGGTCGCCGATCACCGCGTCGACCGCCGAGGTCTCGGTCATGCCGGGGGAGACCCGGTTGACCCGCACGCCCTTGGGCGCCACCTCCTCGGCCAACCCCTTGCTGTAGTTCGAGAGCGCCGCCTTGGCGGCCGAGTAGTGCAGCAGCGGGCCGACGGGCACGTGCGCCGAGGACGAGGAGATGTGGATGATGACGCCCGAGCCGCGCTCGACCATCCCCGGCAGCAGCGCGCGGTCGAGCCGGACCGCGCCGAGCAGGTTCGTCTCCAGGACCTCCTGCCACGCCTTGTCGTCGATGTCGCCGAAGCCGCCGGGCCTCGCTTGCCCGCCGCCGGCGTTGTTCACCAGGATGTCGACCCCGCCGAGCTGCCTGGTCGCCTCGGCGGCCAACCGCGTCGCGGAGTCCGGATCGGCCGCGTCCGCCGTGGTGAACAGGACGCCCGGCGGCAGTTCCGCGCCCCCTGCCGAACGGGCGGTCGTCAGCACGACCGCGCCCTCGGCGGCCAGTTTGCGCACGATCCCCGCACCGATGCCCCGCGTGCCGCCGGTGACCACCGCACGCCGTCCTGCCAACCTGCCCGAGTTATTTACCATGAGGTACACAATTCGGGTTCTGTACCGCTTGGTCAAGAACCTGTGACGGCCCTCACCGGCGCGAATCGAGTACCGTACTGAGAGGTTCAGAACCGAGGTGGTGACCCGATGGCCGGCGGCCGACCGCGCGAGTTCGACGTCGAGGTGGCGCTGGACCAGGCCGTGCGGGTGTTCTGGCAGCGCGGCTACGAGGGCGCGGCCCTGTCCGACCTGACCGAGGCGATGGGCATCAACCGCCCCAGCCTGTACGCCGCCTTCGGCAACAAGGAGTCCCTGTTCCGCAAGGCGCTCGAGCGCTACACCGACCGGCAGGCCGTCCACGTCCGGGACGCCCTCGGCTGCCCGACCGCCCGTGCCGCCGCCGAGCGGATGCTGCGCGGTGCCGTCGAGGTGTCGACCCAGGCCGACTGCCCGGCGGGGTGCCTGAGCCTCCAGGCCGGCCTGGCGATGAGCGAGGACGCCGTGGCGACGCGGGAGCGGCTGGCCGACTGGCGCCGGACGGGTGAGGCGGGGCTGCGGGAGCGGTTCGAGCGGGCCAGGGACGAGGGCGACCTGCCGGCCGGCACCGATCCGGGGGACCTGGCCAAGTTCGTGGTGGCGGTCGCGCAGGGCATCTCGGTCCAGGCGGCGGACGGCGTCGGCCGCGAGCAACTGCACCGGCTGGTCGACCTCGCCCTGACCGCCTGGCCTGCCTGAGCCGCCTCGGCCCCTGTCTGTCCGACCCGCCTCGCCGGCCTGCCGGTCTTCGTCACTCGCGCACCCGCTCGGCGGAGGGCCGAGTTCCGGGCAAGTCCGTTGTCGATCACGCGCCCATCGTCGTACGGCGTACGGTACACTGTACGACATGAGTGCTGTGCCGGGGAGTGGAGCGGGGTTCGTGCCGACCGACGAAGACGTGGCGGGCGTGCTCGCGTGGTTCGAGCAGTGGGACGCCTTGGCCGTGGCCAAGGACGTCGAGGCGATGGCCGACATGGCGCTGTTCCCGGTCAACGCGGTGACCGACGGGTCGGCGCAGTCGTGGGACCGGGCGCGGTTCCTCGGCGACATGGCGGCGACCCTGGGCGACGGGGACGTTCGGATGGAGTCCGTCCGCACGCCGGTGTTCGTCAACGCCGACCTGGTGTTCGTGATCACCGACGCGACCATCACCGCCGGTGACTTCTCGCAGGTCGTGCGATACGGCGACCTGCTGGTCAAGGCCGACGGGAAGTGGTTGTTCCAGACGATGGTCCAGGGCGGTTGGTGACCACCGGGTGACCCGTCCGCGCCAACTAACAATCAGTCTTGACTGTTTGTTAGTTGGCGCGGAACACTCGGTGGCATGTCCACCGACACCGGGCAGCGGGAATCGAGGCGGCAGGCCGACCGCAGCCGCGAGACCCGGCGCAAGCTCATGGAGTCCACCGTCGAGTGCCTGGTCGAGCGCGGCTGGGCGGGCACGACGACGACCGTGGTGGCCGAACGCGCCGGTGTGTCCCGAGGGGCGCAGCTGCACCACTTCCGCACCCGCGGCGAGCTCGTCGCCGCCGCGGTCGAGCACCTGGGCGCGGAGAGCGTCCTCGACCTGAAGGAACGTGCGAAGCAGGTCACCGGCAGCACCGTCGCGGTGGTCGAGCTGATCGCCGACTTCTACGCCAGCGACCTGTTCACCGCCGCCCTCGAACTGTGGGTCGCCGCGCGCACCGACCCGGAACTGAAGACCGTGGTGGTGCCGCTGGAGGCCCGCCTGGGCCGGGAGACGCACCGCCTGGCCGTCGAGCTGCTGGGCGCGGACGAGTCCAAGCCCGGCGTCCGCGAGAGCGTGCAGCTCACCCTGGACCTGGTGCGGGGCCTCGCGCTGGCCAACCAGCTCACCGACGACGGCAAGCGGCGGAGTCGGATCGTCCGGCACTGGGCGCGGATGCTGGAGGACTCGCTGTGATCGACGAACTCCTGGACGACCTGCGCGCCGAGAGCCGGGTGCTGGACGACCTCGTCGCGCCGCTGCCCGACTGGACCGCGCCGACGCCCGCCAAGGGCTGGACCATCGCCCACCAGATCAGCCACCTGCGCTGGACCGACCGCGTGGCCGCGCTCGCCGCCCGCGACCCGGACGCGTTCACCGCCGCGTTGACCCGCGCCACGGCGGACATGGTGGAGGAGGGCGCGCGGGAGCCGATCATGCTCGACCAGTGGCGGGCGGGACGCGCCGAGCTGGCCGAAGCGCTCGCCGCGCTGCCGCCGGGCGTGAAGATGCCGTGGTTCGGGCCGCCGATGAGCGCGGCGTCCATGGCCACCGCCCGGCTGATGGAGACGTGGGCGCACGGCCAGGACGTGGCCGACGCGCTCGGCGTGACGCGGGAGCCCACGCGCCGGCTCAAGCACGTCGCGCACCTCGCGGTCCGCACGTTCGGCTGGTCGTTCCTGGTCAACGGGCTGGCCGTGCCGCAGGTCCCGGTCCGGGTCGAGCTGGTCGCGCCGGACGGCGAGCGGTGGGCGTGGGGCCCGGAGGACGCGGAGGACCGGATCACCGGACCGGCGCTGGACTTCTGCCTGCTGGCCACCCAACGGCGGCACCGCGACGACCTGGCCGTCACGGCGGTCGGCGCGGCGGCCACCGCGTGGCTGCCCATCGCGCAGGCGTTCGCCGGCCCGCCCGGCACGGGTCGCGGGCGGGAGGGCCGGTCGTGATCCGCATCGGCAACGCCTCGGGCTTCTACGGCGACCGGTTCTCGGCCGTCCGCGAGATGCTGACCGGCGGCGACCTCGACGTGCTCACCGGCGACTACCTGGCCGAGCTGACCATGCTCATCCTGGGCCGCGACCGGGTGAAGGACGGCACCCTCGGCTACGCCCGCACGTTCCTGCGCCAGGTGGAGGAGAACCTGGCCGACGCGCTGGACCGCGGCGTCAAGATCGTGTCCAACGCGGGCGGGCTGAACCCGGAGGGGCTGGCGGAGGCGATCGACCGGCTCGGGCTCGGCGCGAAGGTCGCCTACGTGACCGGCGACGACGTGCGCGACCGGTTCCCCGAGGCGCTGACGGCCAACGCCTACCTGGGCGCGTGGGGCATCGCCGAGTGCCTGAAGGCCGGCGCGGACGTCGTGGTCACCGGCCGCGTCACGGACGCGTCGCTGGTCGTCGGGCCGGCCGCCGCGCACTTCGGCTGGGGCCGGGAGGACTTCGACGCGCTGGCGGGCGCGACGGTCGCGGGCCACGTGCTGGAGTGCGGCACGCAGGCCACCGGCGGCAACTACTCGTCCTTCACGTCGATCGACGCGACCAGGCCGGGGTTCCCGATCGCGGAGGTGGAGGCGGACGGCTCGTCGGTCATCACCAAGCACGACGGCACGGGCGGCGCGGTCACCGTGGACACCGTCACCGCCCAACTGCTGTACGAGATCGGCGCGCCCGCGTACCCCGGGCCGGACGTGGTCAGCCACTTCGACACCATCCGGCTCGACCCGCACGAGCGGGGCGTGCGGATCTCCGGGGTGAAGGGCTCGCCGCCGCCGGACGCGCTCAAGGTGTGCCTGAACGCGCTGGGCGGTTTCCGCAACGCCACCACGTTCGTGCTGACCGGGCTGGACGTCGAGGCCAAGGCGGACCTGGTCCGGCGGCAGCTCGAGGCGGCGATCGGGGCGGAGGGCCTGACGTGGACGCTGGCCCGCACGGACCACCCCGACGCGGACACCGAGGAGACGGCGAGCGCGCTGCTGCACGTCACCGTCAAGACGGCGGACCCGAAGCGGGCCAAGGCGTTCTCGCGGGCCGGCATCGAGCTCGCGCTGGCCTCCTACCCCGGCTTCCACGTCACCGCGCCGCCCGGCGACGGCACGCCGTTCGGCGTCTACCGGGCCGCGTACGTGCCGCGTTCGTCGGTGCCGCACCGGGCCGTGCTGCCCGGCGGGGAGGTGGTCGAGGTATGAGGGTCCCGTTGGGTGTCATCGCGGGAGCGCGCTCCGGCGACAAGGGCGGTGACGCCAACCTCGGCGTGTGGGTGCGCACGGACGCGCAGTACGAGTGGCTGCGCGCGGAGCTGACCGTCGCGCGGCTGAAGGAGCTGCTGCCCGAGGCGGGCGAGGTCGACCGGTACGAGCTGCCGAACCTGCGGGCGCTCAACTTCGTGCTGCACGGCCTGCTGGGCGAGGGCGTCGCCTCGTCCACCCGCTTCGACCCGCAGGCCAAGGCGCTGGGGGAGTGGCTGCGCTCCCGGCACGTCGACATCCCGGAGGCGCTGCTGTGAGCACCACGTCGGAGCTGTTCGAGACGCCCGAGCGCCGCGACCTGCGGGCGGTGGTGCGGAAGTTCACCGAGCAGGAGGTCGTGCCGCACCTGTCGGACTGGGAGCGCGCCGGTGAGCTGCCCCGGTCGCTGCACCGCGCGGCGGCCCCGATCGGGTTGCTGGGGCTCGGGTTCCCGGAGTCGGTCGGTGGCGCGGGCGACCTGCTCGACACGATCGTGGCCACCGAGGAGCTGATCCAGGCCGGCGGGTCGTCGGGGCTGGTGGCGGGGTTGCTGACGCACGGCATCGCGTTGCCGCACATCGTGGACGCCGGTGGCCCGGACCTGGTCGACCGGTTCGTGCGGCCGACGCTGGCCGGTGAGCTGATCGGGGCGCTCGCGATCACCGAACCGGGTGGTGGCTCGGACGTGGCGGCGTTGCGCACCACGGCACGTCGTGACGGTGACTCGTACGTGGTGAACGGGACCAAGACGTTCATCACCTCGGGTGATCGGGCGGATTTCGTGACCACGGCCGTGCGCACCGGCGGCCCCGGCCACCAGGGCGTGAGCCTGCTGGTGGTCGAGAAGGGCACGCCCGGGTTCGCGGTCGACCGGCGGCTGGAGAAGATGGGCTGGCACTGCTCCGACACGGCCGAGCTGTCCTTCGTGGACGCCCGGGTGCCCGCGGCGAACCTGGTCGGCCCGGAGAACGGCGGGTTCGCGCTGGTCATGCGGCAGTTCCAGGTGGAGCGGATCTCGCTGGCCGTGCAGGCCTACGCGACCGCGCAGCGGTGCCTGGACCTGGCGCTGTCCTACGTGCGGCAGCGGGAGACGTTCGGCAAGCCGCTCATCGCGCGCCAGGTGGTCCGCCACCGGCTGGTGGAGATGGCGCAGCGCATCGACGTCGTCCGCGCGCACACGCGGGAGGTGGCGGCGAGGGTCCTGTCCGGCGAGGAGGTCGTGGCGCAGGTGTGCTTCGCGAAGAACGCGGCCGTGGAGGCGTGCTCGTTCGTCGTGGACGCGGCGGTCCAGCTGCACGGCGGGGCCGGCTACCTCCGCGACACCGAGGTCGAGCGGCACTACCGGGACGCGCGGATCCTCGGCATCGGGGGCGGCGCGACCGAGGTGATGGCGGAGCTGGCGGCACGGCGATTGGGGTACACGGCATGACGACGTTGCGCACGGCGGTGGACCGCCGGTCGCCGGAGTACGCGGCCAACCGGGAGGCGTTGCTGGCGCGGATCGCCGAGCTGGACGCCGAGCAGGCCAAGGCGCTCGCGGGCGGCGGGCCGAAGTACACCGAGCGGCACCACAAGCGCGGCAAGCTGCTGGCACGGGAGCGGATCGAGCTGCTGGTGGACCAGGACAGCCCGTTCCTGGAGCTGTCGCCGCTGGCCGCCTGGGGCACGGACTACCCGGTCGGCGCGAGCGTGGTGACCGGGATCGGGGTGGTCGAGGGCGTCGAGTGCGTGATCGTGGCCAACGACCCGACCGTGCGCGGTGGCGCGAGCAACCCGTGGACGCTGCGCAAGACGTTCCGGGCGAACGACATCGCGCTGGCCAACCGGCTGCCGCTGATCGGGCTGGTCGAGTCGGGCGGCGCGGACCTGCCCAGCCAGAGCGAGATCTTCATCCCCGGCGGGCGGGCGTTCCGCGACCTGACCCGGCTGTCGGCGGCGGGCATCCCGACGATCAGCACGGTGTTCGGCAACGCCACCGCCGGCGGCGCGTACGTGCCGGGGATGTCGGACTACGTGGTGATGATCGCGGAGCGCTCGAAGGTGTTCCTCGGCGGGCCGCCGCTGGTGAAGATGGCCACCGGCGAGGAGTCCGACGACGAGTCGCTGGGCGGCGCGCGGATGCACGGCGCCACGTCCGGGCTGGCCGACTTCGTGGCCGAGGACGAGGTGGACGCGCTGCGGCTCACCCGGCGCGTGGTGGCCCGGCTGAACCGGCGCAAGCTCGGCCCCGCCCCGAAGGCCGTCGAACCGCCGCTGCACGACGAGGAGGACCTGCTCGGGCTGGTGCCGACGGACCTGCGGGTGCCGTTCGACCCGCGCGAGGTGATCGCCCGGATCGTGGACGGGTCGCGGTTCGACGAGTTCAAGCCCGACTACGGCAGCAGCCTGGTGACGGGGTGGGCCGACCTGCACGGCTACCCGATCGGGGTGCTGGCCAACGCGCGCGGCGTGCTGTTCAGCGAGGAGGCGCAGAAGGCCGCGCAGTTCATCCAACTGGCCAACTCAAGCGACACGCCGCTGCTGTTCCTGCAGAACACGACCGGGTACATGGTCGGCGCGCAGTACGAGCAGGGCGGCATCATCAAGCACGGCGCGATGATGATCAACGCGGTGTCGAACAGCCGCGTGCCCCACCTGACCGTGGTGATGGGCGCGTCGTACGGCGCGGGCAACTACGGCATGTGCGGCCGGGCGTACGACCCGAGGTTCCTGTTCACCTGGCCGAACGCCAAGTCGGCCGTGATGGGGCCGAAGCAGCTCGCCGGCGTGCTGTCGATCGTGGCGCGGCAGGCCGCCGCCGCGAAGGGGCAGGACTACAGCGAGGAGCACGACGCCGCCATGCGCGAGGTGGTGGAGGGGCAGATCGAGCAGCAGTCCCTGGCCGCCTTCCTCTCCGGCCGGCTCTACGACGACGGCGTGATCGACCCGCGCGACACCCGCACCGTGCTGGGCCTGTGCCTGTCGGCGATCCACAGCGGACCGATCAAGGGCGCCGACCGCTACGGCGTCTTCCGGATGTGAGGGCGCGATGATCCGCAAGCTGTTGATCGCCAACCGGGGCGAGATCGCGCGCCGGGTGATCCGCGCGTGCCGCGAGGTCGGCATCTCGCCGGTCGCCGTGTTCTCCGACCCCGACGAGCGCTCGCCGCACGTCCGCGAGGCCGACGCCGCGGTGCGGCTGCCCGGCGCCGCGCCCCACGAGACCTACCTGCGCGGTGACGCCCTGGTGGCCGCCGCGCTCGCCGCCGGTGCCGACGCCGTCCACCCCGGCTACGGGTTCCTGTCCGAGAACGCCTCCTTCGCCCGGGCCGTGCTGGACGCCGGGCTGACGTGGGTCGGGCCGGACCCCGAGGTCGTCGAGGCGATGGGGTCGAAGGTCGCGGCGAAGAAGAGGATGGCCGCGGCGGGCGTCCCGGTGCTGCCCGAGCTCGACCCGGAGTCCGCCGACCGGTTCCCGCTGCTGGTCAAGGCGTCCGCCGGCGGCGGTGGGCGGGGGATGCGGGTGGTGCGGTCCGCCGCCGAGCTGGCCGGGCAGGTGGCCGCCGCCCGCCGCGAGGCCGAGTCGGCGTTCGGCGACGGCACGGTGTTCTGCGAGCCGTTGCTGGAGCACGCCCGGCACGTCGAGGTGCAGGTCCTGGCCGACGCGCACGGCACGGTGTGGGCGTTGGGCGAGCGGGAGTGCTCCATCCAGCGCCGCCACCAGAAGATCATCGAGGAGACGCCGAGCCCGGCCGTGTCCGCGAGCGCCCGGGAACGGCTGGTCGACGCCGCCACCAAGGCCGCCCGGGCCATCGGCTACGTCGGCGCGGGCACGGTGGAGTTCCTCTTCACCGACGACGGCGACTTCCACTTCCTGGAGGTCAACACCCGCCTCCAGGTGGAGCACCCCGTCACCGAGGAGGTGTTCGGCGTCGACCTGGTCGCCTGGCAGCTCGCCATCGCCGAAGGCGCCCGCCTCCCGGCCGAGCCGCCGACCCCGGCGGGCCACGCCGTCGAAGCCCGCCTGTACGCCGAGGACCCCGCGCACGACTGGCGGCCCGCGAGCGGCACCCTGCACCGGTTCGCCGTGCCGGACGGCGTGCGCGTGGACAGCGGCGTCGAGGACGGCAGCGAGGTGGGCGTGCACTACGACCCGATGCTGGCCAAGGTGATCGCGTGGGCGCCGACCCGGTCCGCCGCCGTCCGCAAGCTCGCCGCCGCCCTCGAGCGCGCCGAGCTGCACGGCCTGGTCACCAACCGCGACCTGCTGGTCCGCACGCTGCGGCACCCGGAGTTCGGCGCGGGCAACACCCACACCGACTTCCTGGACCGGCACGGCCTCACCGCGCCGGAGCCGGTCGATGTCCGACCCGCCGCGCTGGCCGCCGCCCTCGCGCTGGCCGAACGGCGGCGCACCACGCTGCCCCCGGGCTGGCGCAACCTCCCGTCCCAACCGCAGCGGACCGCGTTCGAGCACGGCGACGGCACGGTGGAGGTCGACTACCGGCACACCCGCGCGGGCGTGCAGACGAGCCTGGACCTGGCGGTGGTCGCCGCCTCGCCGGACGCGGTGACGTTCGAGCGCGACGGGGTCCGCATGACGTACCCGGTGGCGGTGTACGGCGACCGCGTCGAGGTGGGCGCGGTGTCGCTCAGGGTCCGGCCGCGCTTCCCCGAGCCGCGGGCGAAGGTGGCCGAGGGCGCCACCGTCGCGCCGATGCCGGGCACGGTGGTGCGGGTGTCGGTCGAGCCGGGGCAACGGGTCGAGGCCGGCGCGGAGCTGCTGGTGCTGGAAGCGATGAAGATGGAGCACCGCGTGCTGGCGACCACCGGCGGCGCGGTCGCGGAAGTGCTGGTGCGGGCAGGGCAGCAGGTCGATGCGGGCGACGTGCTCGCGGTAGTGGGGGAGGCCGGGTCGTGACGATCAACTTCACCGAGAGCGAAGAGCGGCGGGCGCTGCGCGCGGCGGTCGCCGCCCTCGCCGGCGAGTACGGGTCCGAGTACTTCACCGCCAAGGCGAAGGCGGGCGAGAAGACCGACGAGCTGTGGGCCGACGCGGGCAGGCTCGGCTACCTCGGCGTGGCGGTGCCCGAGGAGTACGGCGGGGGTGGCGGCGGGATCGGCGACCTGGCGGCCGTGTGCGAGGAGCTGGCCAGGGCGGGCTGCCCGCTGCTGCTGACCGTCGTCTCACCGGCCATCTGCGCCACCGTGATCGCCCGCTTCGGCACGGCCGCGCAGAAGCAGCGCTGGCTGCCCGGGTTCGCCGACGGCACCACCAAGATGGCGTTCGCCATCACCGAGTCCGACGCGGGCTCCAACTCCCACAAGCTCGCCACCGCGCTGCACCGCGACGGCGACGAGTGGGTGCTCAAGGGCGGCAAGACGTTCATCTCGGGCGTGGACGAGGTCGAGGCGGTCATGGTCGTCGCCCGGCACGTGGACGCGACCGGTCAGCGGCTGCTCCCCTCCCTGCTGATCGTGCCGACGGACGCGCCCGGCTTCACCTACCGGCACATCCCGATGGAGGTGGTGTCGCCGGAGAAGCAGTTCACCTGCTTCTTCGACGACGTGCGCCTGCCGTCCGACGCGCTGGTCGGCTCGGCGGACGCGGGGCTGGCCCAGCTGTTCGCCGGGCTCAACCCGGAGCGGATCATGGCGGCGTCCTTCGCCACCGGCATGGCCCGCCGCGCACTCGACCAGGCGAGCGAGTACGCCCGCACCAGGACCGTCTGGGACGCGCCGATCGGCGCGCACCAGGGCATCGCGCACCCGCTGGCGCAGTGCGCGATCCAGGTCGAGCTGGCGAGGCTGATGACCCAGAAGGCCGCGGCTCTCTACGACGCTGGGGAGGACCGGGCTGCTGGTGAGGCGGCCAACATGGCCAAGTACGCGGCGGGGGAGGCCGTGGCGGGGGCGGTGGACCAGGCCATCCAGGTCCACGGGGGCAACGGGCTGTCGTCCGAGTACGGACTGGGCGCCATGCTGGCCGCGTCCCGGTTGTCCCGCATCGCCCCGGTCAGCCGGGAAATGATCCTGAACTACGTGGCGCAGCACACGTTGAAGTTGCCGCGCTCCTATTGAGTCAGGCCCATTCCCAGCGCAAGCCGACCACGCCGGGACCGAAGTCGAGCGCGACCGCGTACGCGTAGCCCCACGTGTCCACCGGGGTCTCGCGCACGTCGGTTGGTTCTCCACCGGTCAAACCGGTCGTGAATTGTTCACAACGCGCGGGCCGGCACCGCGAGTCGTACCGGACCTCCAGGACGTACTCGCGCACCGGGTGGCGGAAGCGCCGCGAGTGCGTGTTGTCGAACGTGGGGTGGTGCGGCGCCACGTGGATCAGCTCGTACTCGACGGCGGTCCGCTCGCCCCGGCGCAGCGGGCGGTCTAGCAGCAGTTCGGCGACCATCAGACCGTTGCGCGGGTCGGCGGAAACCCGCCCCAGTCTGCACGAGCGCAGCGTGCCGATGACCGGCAGCGGGTCACCGGGCAGCCGGGTGTCGTAGCCGAGCAGCACGCGGTCGACCCCGGAGCGCTCGGCGCGCAGCACCTGCCGGGACCGCACCCGGCGGGTGCTGCCGTCCATCGCGAGCTCCACCTGGTCGCGCAGGCTGAGCCGGGTCAGGTCCTGGTCGGTGCTGGTGTCGACGTCGGCCAGCAGCTCGGCGATGGTCGCGTAGTCGTTCTCCCCGACCCAGCCCTCCGGGCCGGACACGCGTGCCTTGGGCCGGGCCTTGCCGCGCGGCCGCGGCGGTCCGAGCAGCGAGCTCAACCCACCCGCGCCGACGTCGAGGATCTCCTCCAGGTGGCTGACGGCGGTGAGCGAGTCCGGTCGTTCCGGCCGCCTGCGACCGGACTGCCAGTAGCTGAGCGCGGCGATGCTGACCGCCACGCCGCGCGCCCGCAGCTTGTGCTGGATGCGTTCCAGGCTGAGCCCTTTGGCGCGGATCGCCGCGCGCAATGCGTCCGCGAAGGGGTCGGTCCCCGCGTCGATCCGTCGGGGATCGCGCGTCCGCGATTCCGGTCCGACGACTGGCGTAGGCATCTTCGCTCCGTTCTCCCAAGGACAAGGCGAGCGACGTTATCGTGCGAAATCGCCGCCGCGGTACAGCCGATCGGGTTTCCCGCCGCGAATTTAACCGAATCGGACGGCAAAATCCGGTCGGCTGTGGAATGTTTGAATTCTCATTAACACAGGGGGTGTGAAGGCCCCGGTACCCGCGATCGCCGCACCGCGTTCGGTCATCCGGCCGCGTCCCGGTACGCGGACCGGCCGATGGTCTTGGTGAGGGGGGTGATGCACGGCACACTCGCAGGCTCCGGCCGCCGTCCCGATCGGGCGTCGGACGTCCGTCGCATGCGAGAGCGGAACCCCTATGCCGAAGCTCACGTTGACCGGCGGGACAATACCGCGCACGGCGGTGTCCGCGCTGGTGGCGGCACCTGTCCCGGTCATCGGGGGTGGCATGCGCCGTGCCGGCCGGGCACACCGGGCGTCCTTCGGTCGCATAGTCGCCCCGAAGAACTTCTCCGGAGTGGCCCCGGGCGCGGTCGCCTCTCGTTTCGACGCGGCTCCCGGCCGTATTTTCTCCACAGCGTTGAATCGCATCTCAATCACGTTGTCGGCCGAGTGCGACGCCTCTCTCCGCCGTTGTGCGGTCACGACCGCCCACATCGCGACGGTGGTTACCCGAACCGACCGCCCGCCGGACCACCTCCGGCCGGGCGGAGTTGGGCACACTGGCAGCCCGGCCCGTGATCCGGGACGGGAACCCTTACCCCGCAAAGGAAAGCCGTATGCGCAAGCTCTTACCGGGCCTCGCCGTGGCCGCGCTGACCGCCGTCCTGCCCGTGACGCCCGCCCACGCCGGGGGAACCGTCCTGCACGCGGGCTCGCCCGCCGCCGTGCCCGGCAGCTACATCGTCAAGCTCAACGACCTGGCCTCGGCCGACGACGTGGCGGCGGACCTGGGCGGGCGGGTGACCAGGAGGTTCGCCGCGTTCGGGGGCTTCGCCGCGTCGCTCACCGCGCGGCAGGCCCGTCGCCTCGCCGCCGACCCGGCGGTCGAGTACGTCGAGCAGGACCAGGTCGTGCACGCCAACGCGACGCAGCCCGACGCGCCGTGGGGCCTGGACCGGATCGACCAGCCGTCCCTGCCGCTGGACACCGCGTACGGCTACACCACCACGGGCGCGGGCGTCACGGCCTACGTGATCGACACCGGGATCCGGGTCACGCACGCCGAGTTCGGCGGCCGGGCCGTGCACGGCTACGACGCCGTGGACGACGACTTCGTCACCCAGGACGACAACGGGCACGGCACGCACGTCGCGGGCCTCGTCGCCGGCAGCACGTACGGCGTGGCCAAGGGCGCGCGGGTGGTGGGCGTGCGGGTGCTCGACGGCCAGGGCAGCGGCACGGTCGCCGGCGTCGTGGCGGGCGTGGAGTGGGTGCGGCTCGACGCGCGCCACCCCGCCGTGGCCAACCTCAGCCTCGGCGGCCCGGCGTCGGCCGCCCTGGACGACGCCGTGCGCCGGCTGATCACCTCGGGCGTCACGGCGTCCGTCACGGCGGGCGGCGGCAACGCCGGTGTCGGCGGCACCTCGCCCGCCCGGGTCGCCGAGGCGGTCACCTCGGGCGCGACGACCCCGACCGACGCGAGGGCTCCGTTCTCGAACTACGGCACCGGCGTGGACCTGTACGCGCCCGGCGTCGGCATCACGTCGGCGTGGCACACGAGCGACACCGCCACCGCCACGCTCAGCGGCACGTCGATGGCGACCGGGCTCGTCAGCGGTGTCGCCGCCCGGTTCCTCCAGTCCGACCCCACCGCCACCCCGGCCCTGGTGCACACCGAGCTCACCAAGCCGGGGCCGGTGCCGTGGGGCGGGCGGCTCCTGCACTGGCCGCCCACGAGGTAACAGCCCACGTCCCTTCCCTGCAAAGGACCACGCCATGCGAACACTGCTCTCCGGCCTGGGCGTCGCCGCCCTCGCCGCCGTCACCCTCACCGCGCCGGCGCACGCCGAAGGCGCGGTGCTGCACGCGGGCTCGGCCACCGCCGTGCCCGGCAGCTACATCGTCAAGCTCAAGGACGCCACCGCCACCGACGCGGTCACCTCCCGGTTCGACGGCCGGGTGACCCGCGCGTTCCCGGCGCTGCACGGCTTCTCGGCCACGCTGACCGCGACGCAGGCCCGCCGGCTCGCCGCCGACCCGGCGGTGGAGTACGTCGAGCAGGACCAGGTCGTGCGGGCGCACACCACGCAGACCAACGCGCCGTTCGGCCTCGACCGGATCGACCAGCGCGCGCTGCCGGCCGACACCACGTACAGCTACACGTCGACCGGGCTGCGCACCCGTGCGTACATCATCGACACGGGCATCCGCGCCACGCACACCGAGTTCGCGGGCCGCACGTGCGCGGGCTACGACGCGGTCGACAACGACACCGTGCCGCAGGACGACAACGGCCACGGCACCGCCGTCGCGTCCCTCGTCGCGGGCCGGGTGAACGGTGTCGCCAAGGAGGGCCTGGTGTGCGGCGTCCGGGTGCTCGACGCCTCCGGCAGCGGCACGACCGCCGGCGTGATCGCGGGCATCGACTGGGTGGCGCGCAACCACGTCAAGCCCGCCTCGGCCAACCTCAGCCTGGGCGGCGGCGCGTCGACCGCGATGGACGACGCGGTGCGCCGGCTGATCGCCGCCGGCGTCACGGCGTCCGTCACGGCGGGTGGCAGCAACGCCGACGCGGCCAACTACTCGCCGGCCCGCGTCCGGGAGGCGCTCACGTCCGGCGCCGCCACCAGGACCGACACCCGGGCCACGTTCTCCAACTACGGCTCGGTGGTCGACGTCTACGCCTACGGCACGAACATCACCGTGGCGTGGAACACCGGCGACACCGCGACCAACACGATCAGCGGCACGTCGCTGGCCACGGCGTACGTCACCGGCGTGACGCTGCGGTTCCTCCAGCTCAACCCGACCGCCACCCCGGCGCAGGTGCACTCGGCGGTCGTCACCGAGGCGACACCGCTGTCGTGGGGACGGCTGCTGTACTGGTCGCCGCTCCGGTGACCGGCCGCGCCTGACCGGGCCTACTGCTCGGCGAGGTGGGCCGACGGGGCGAGTTCGTGGCGCATCACGAGCTCGCCGCCGTCCACCTCGCCGGTGTCGGTGAAGCCGAACGCCGCGTACAGGCCGCGGGCCACCGCGTTGCCCGGCACGACGCTGAGCACCAGCTCGGAGCGGCCCTCGGAGCGCGCCACCTCGGCGATCGCGGCCAGGCCCTTGCGGCCGAGGCCGCGGCCCTGCGCGCGCCGGTCGATCATGAACCGCACGATGTGCAGCGCCTCCGGCCGGTCGCGTTCCAGGAGGGTGAACCCGACCAGCTCCGCTCCGCTGAACAGCGCAAGCGGCTGCATCCTCGGGCGGTGGATCCACGCGTCCGCGATCGACTTGAGGTTCGTCGCGACGAACGCCCGCTGCTCCTCGTGCACCTCCAGGCCGATGACGGCCCGGTAGTTGTCCTCGGTGACCGGTTCCAAGCGCATGTCCGGACGGTAGCGCCACGGTTACTCCGGCGCGCCCGGATTATGGGAAGACGCAGGTCAGGCGGTTTATTGACGCTCTGCGCTCAACTGGCAAATGTTCACACTTCCGAGTTAACGCCGAGGTTGCTTACGGTGGTGACTGTCAGCGAGGGCAAGGTGGCCCAATGTCACCCCCGAGCCCTGCGAAGCTCCTCGGGGTGCGTTGGGGTCACCGTTCGAAGAACGGAATCCGCATGCGACAGTCACGACAGGTCCGGTTCCTGGCCGGGGTCGGGGCGACGGCGCTCGCCGTCACCGCGTCCTCCCTGTTGGCCGCCCCGGCCCAGGCCGCCGAGGGCGAGATCCGCGCCGCCGACGCCACCAACAAGGTGCAGGACCACTTCATCGTGAAGCTCAAGGACGGCGCGTCCGCGTCCGCCGAGAGCCTCGCAGGCCAGTACGGCGGCAAAGTCGACACCGTGTTCCGCAGCGCGCTCAACGGGTTCGCCGTGTCGCTGCCCGAGAAGGCGGCGAAGCGGCTCGCGGCCAACCCGGCCGTCGAGTACGTCGAGCAGGACCAGGTCTTCAGCATCCAGACCACGCAGAGCAACCCGCCGTCCTGGGGCATCGACCGGATCGACCAGGCCAGCCTGCCGCTGAACTCCTCGTACAGCTACACCTCCACCGGCGCCGGTGTGAACGTCTACATCATCGACACCGGCCTGCGGGTCACCCACAGCACGTTCGGCGGCCGGGCCCGCAACGGCTACGACGCCGTGGAGAACGACAGCGTCGCCCAGGACGGCAACGGCCACGGCACGCACGTCGCGGGCACCATCGCGGGCAGCCAGTACGGCGTCGCCAAGGGCGCGACGGTGTACGGCGTGCGCGTGCTGAACGACGCCGGCAGCGGCACCACCGCCGACGTGGTCGAGGGCATCGACTGGGTGACCAACAACCACGTGAAGCCGGCCGTGGCGAACATGAGCCTCGGCGGCGGCGCGTCCAGCACGATCGACTCGGCCGTGAGCCGCTCGATCGCGGCGGGCGTCACCTACGCCATCGCGGCGGGCAACAGCAACGCCAACGCGTCCAACTACTCCCCGGCCCGGGTGGCCGCGGCCATCACGGTCGGCGCGACCACCAACACCGACGCCCGCGCCAGCTACTCGAACTACGGCTCGGTGCTGGACATCTTCGCGCCGGGCTCGTCGATCACGTCGGCGTGGAACACCAGCGACACCGCGACCAACACCATCAGCGGCACCTCGATGGCGACGCCGCACGTCGCCGGCGCCGCGGCCCGCTACCTGCAGAACAACCGCTCGGCGACCCCGGCCCAGGTGGCGAGCTACCTGGTCGGCCAGGCGACGGCGAACAAGGTGACCAGCCCGGGCACCGGTTCCCCGAACCGCCTGCTCTTCCTGTCCCCGTCCGCCTGATCGCCCGCTGATCGCGAGCCGGGGCCGTCCCCCACGGGGGCGGCCCCGGCCGTTTTGTGTGCGCTGACCTGCGGATTAATGGTTTGCTCAACGTTCGTTCAACGCCGTCTGCGCACACTGGTGGAGCGGCGGCCCGGGGGGAGCCCGGTAGGTGGGCCGAGGGGGGAGGGCCGCCGCCCTCACACGTGGACCGACCACGCCGGCGACGGGTTCGCGCTGGTGGGAAGGCGCCGCGCGGGTCGACTCCCGACGCGCCCGCCCCACGCCGGTCGTCACCCTTCCGGGTGGACTGAGGGGTGGCGTGACGGGTCAGCCGGGACATCGCCGCGGCCGTCGGCGTCGCGGCGGCGTCGCGCGTCGGGAAACCTGGTGGCGGCGGGTGCCGGGCCGTTGGCTAGCCTTGACGACCAGTCGTCCGTCGACCTACCCCAGTTGAGCTAACACCGAGGAGAGCAGTTCCCGTGATGCGCACGCACGAGGCCGGGAAGCTCCGCGCCGAGCACGCCGGGCAGTCCGTCACCCTGACCGGGTGGGTGGCCCGCCGGCGCGATCACGGTGGCGTGATCTTCATCGACTTCCGGGACGCCTCCGGCGTGGCGCAGGTCGTCTTCCGCGAGGGCGAGATGGCCGAACGGGCGCACAAGCTGCGCTCGGAGTTCGTGGTCAAGGTCGTCGGCGACGTCACCCGCCGCCCCGAGGGCAGCGAGAACCCCGACCTGCCCACCGGCGACATCGAGGTCTACGCGACCGAGCTGGAAGTGCTCAACGAGGCCGCGCCGCTGCCGTTCCAGCTGGACGAGCACCTGGAGGTCGGCGAGGAGGCCCGGCTGCGGCACCGCTACCTCGACCTGCGCCGCAGCGGCCCGGCCAAGGCCATGCGGCTGCGCAGCGAGGCCAACCGGATCGCCCGCGAGGTGCTGCACGCGGAGGACTTCGTGGAGGTCGAGACCCCCACGCTGACCCGCTCCACCCCGGAGGGCGCACGCGACTTCCTGGTGCCCGCGCGCCTGCGCCCCGGCTCCTGGTACGCGCTGCCGCAGTCGCCGCAGCTGTTCAAGCAGCTGCTGATGGTCGGCGGGCTGGAGCGGTACTACCAGATCGCCCGCTGCTACCGCGACGAGGACTTCCGCGCCGACCGGCAGCCCGAGTTCACCCAGCTCGACATCGAGATGAGCTTCGTCGAGCAGGACGACGTGATCGCGCTCGGCGAGAAGATCGTCTCCGCGCTGTGGAAGGACCTGGCCGGCCACGAGATCGCCCGGCCGTTCCGCCGCATCTCCTACGCCGAGGCGATGGCCAAGTACGGCACCGACAAGCCGGACCTGCGCTTCGACCTCGAGCTGACCGAGCTGACCGAGTACTTCAAGGACACCCCCTTCCGGGTGTTCCAGGCGGCCTACGTGGGCGCGGTCGTCATGCCCGGCGGCGCGTCGCAGCCCCGCCGCACGCTCGACGCGTGGCAGGAGTGGGCCAAGCAGCGCGGCGCCAAGGGCCTGGCGTACGTGCTGGTCAACGAGGACGGCACGCTGGGCGGCCCGGTCGCCAAGAACCTGTCCGACGCCGAGCGCGACGGCCTGGCCAAGGCCGTGGGCGCGAACCCCGGCGACTGCGTGTTCTTCGGCGCGGGCGACCCGGACGGCGCGCGGGCGCTGCTCGGCGCGGCCCGGGTGGAGATCGCGCACCGCGTCGGCCTGATCGACGAGAACGCCTGGTCGTTCGTGTGGGTCGTGGACTTCCCGATGTTCGAGGCGGTCGACAAGATCGGCGACGACGTCGCGGTCGGCAGCGGCAAGTGGACCGCGCTGCACCACGCGTTCACCTCGCCGACGCCCGAGTGGATCGACCGGTTCGAGGAGGACCCGGGCAACGCCCTGGCCTACGCCTACGACATCGTCTGCAACGGCAACGAGATCGGCGGCGGCTCGATCCGTATCCACCGCGCCGACGTGCAGCAGCGCGCGTTCCAGGTCATGGGCATCACGCCCGAGGAGGCGCAGGAGAAGTTCGGCTTCCTGCTCGACGCCTTCAAGTACGGCGCGCCGCCGCACGGCGGCATCGCGTTCGGCTGGGACCGGATCGCCATGCTGCTGGGCGGGTACGACTCGATCCGCGAGGTCATCGCGTTCCCGAAGAGCGGCGGCGGCTACGACCCGCTGACCGCCGCGCCCGCGCCGATCACCGCGCAGCAGCGCAAGGAGGCCGGCGTGGACTTCAAGCCCGCGCCGGCGGAGAAGTCGACCAAGTAGCACCGTGCTGCACCTGCGCGCCATCAGCCCGGTCGACCGCACCGACGCGGTGCTGGCCGCGTTGAAGCGGGAACCCGGCGTCACGCACGTCGTGGTGCTGCGCGGTGCGGCCGTCGACCCGGCCGGTGACGTGGTGGAAGCCGACGTCGCCCGGGAGGCCACCGACGCGGTGGTGGCCTCCCTGTGCGAGCTGGGCGTCGACCGGGACGGCGGCGTCACGCTGGAGCAGATCGACACCGCGCTGTCCGACGCGGCCGACCGCGCCGAGGAGGCCGCGCCCGGTGACGGCGCGGACGCCGTGGTGTGGGAGGAGCTGCTGTCCCGCACCGGCGAGGAGTCCCGGCTCAACGTCACGTTCCTGTCGTTCCTGACCATCGCGTGCCTGCTCGCGGCGGTCGGCGTGGTGACGAACTCGCCGATCACGATCGTCGGCGCGATGGTCGTCGGACCGGAGTTCGGCCCGCTGGCCGCGATCGCGGTCGGGCTGGTGCTGCGGCGCTGGGACCTCGTGCGGCGGGCCGCGCTGGCGCTCGCGATCGGGTTCCCGGTGGCGATGACGGTCACCGCGGGCGCGGCGTTCGCGGGCTCGTTCACCGAGCTGTTCGACCGCGACATGGTGCTGAGCGCGCACGAGGTCGACTTCGTGTTCCAGGTCGGGCCGTTCTCGTTGATCGTGGCGCTGCTCGCGGGCGCGGCCGGGATGCTGTCGATGACGTCGGCCAAGTCCGCGGCGCTCGTCGGGGTGTTCATTTCGGTCACCACCGTGCCCGCCGCCGGCTACGCGGCGGTCGCCGCGGTTCTCGCTGAGTGGGACATATGCCTCCACTCGATTGCACAGCTGGCGGTGAACCTGGTGGGCATCGTGGCGGCGGCGGCGCTGGTCCTGGCGTTGCGCAACCGGCGCGGCCAGGCTCGTGACCTGGGCAGACCGCTCGCCGACGGTTGACCGGGGCCGGTTTTCCACAAAAGGTGGAGACGGACCGCCCGTGAGCACTACCGTCACGGTGCCCGGACGGGTTCTGTCAGGACGGTCGGCACCGGGAGTAGGGTCGGAGGGGATGAGCGTGGAGATCACCGCCGGCCCGCAGGACATCGACGACGCTGCCCCCTCCGAGCTCGACGACGCGGTGGCAGCGGCCGAGTCGGTGTTGAGCAAGAGGTTCGGCGCACCGGTTCGGCTGGCCGACCCCGAGGACCTCGGGGGTGCGGGCCGGTCCGTGGTCGCGCGCGTCCGGGTCGCCCACACGCCGTTCTCGCTGCCCCGCACGCTGGTGGTCAAGCGCTACCCGTCGCCCGTCGCCGACCGCGACCCGTTCGCGCACGAGGTGGTGAGCCACAAGCTGCTCACCGCGCTGCCGTCCGAGGAGCGCCTGACGCCCGAGCTGGTGGCGCAGGACAACGCCAAGCGGCTGGTCGTGCTGGAGGACCTGGGCAAGGCGCCGCGGCTGGCGGAGAAGCTGCTCGGCTCGGACGCGCGGGCCGCCGAACGCGGGCTGCTGTCGTGGGCGCACGCCATGGGCCGGTTGCACGCGACGACCGCCGGGCGTGACGCGGACTTCGACGCGCTGATGCGCCGCCAGGGCTCCCAGTGCTGCGCCGACCCGATCGTGGTGGACGTGCACACGGCGTTGTCGGGCCTGCCCGAGCTGCTGTTCGACGAGCTGGAAGTCGACACGCCCGAGTCCGTGCGCACGTTCGCCGAGCAGGCGGTGCGAGGGTTCGTCACGTCCCGCCGGCGTGCGTTCAGCCCGTCCACGTCGTGCCCGGACAACCACCTGGTGACCAGCAAGGGCGTGCGCTTCCTGGACTTCGAGGGCGGGTGCGTGCGCGACATCGTGTTCGACGCGGCGTGCCTGCGGGTGCCGTTCCCGTCGTGCTGGTGCGCCTACGGGCTGCCTGCCGGCATGTCGGAGGCGATGGTCGCGGCGTGGCGGGCCGAGGTGTCGTCGGTGTGGCCGGACCTGGACGACGACGCGGTGTTCCTGCCCCGGCTGCTGGAGGCGCAGCTGCTGTGGGTGTGGCTGGGCACGTGGCGCGGTCTGCCGGGGCTGGACTCGGCGCTGCCGTCCGGCCACCGCCCGCTGGACTCCCCGCCGCGCGTGGTCGTGCTGACGGCGCGGTGGGTGCGGCTGCGGTCGGACGCGGTGGCCGCGGGCGCCAAGCACATCGCCGCGCACGCCGACGAGGTGATCTCGGCGCTGGTGGCGCGGTACGGGCGGCGTGCCGCGGAACTGCCGCTGTACCCGGCCTTCCGGTAGCACTGCGCCGGCCGGTGGGTTGCCGGGGTCGCAACGGCGGTCGTACCGGTGTCTGGTGGTGCCGGGTTGTCGGGGTCGGAACGGCAGTTGTACCGGCGTCCGGTGGTGTTGAGCTGGTGGTTGTCGGGGTCGCAACGGCAGTCGTAGGCCGGGCCGGTGGGTTGCCGGGGTCGGGACTGCGGTTGTACCGGCATTCGCAGCAGCGCCGGGCTGGTGGGTGGCGGGTCGCGCGCTGCGGAACTGCCGCTGTACCCGGCATTCCGCTGGCGTTGAGCTGTTCGTCCTCGGCGCGTCACGTCGCTGCGCGATCGTTCCGGTGTGGCCAAGACGGTGCGCAGCCTGGTGGTCCTGGGTGACTCGACGACGGTGGGCGTGGGCGATCCCGTGCCCGGTGGGTGGCGTGGCGTCGGCCCGCTGCTCGCGGCGGCGATGCCGCACGCGCGGTACCTGAACGTCTCGTTCACGGGTGCGCGGGTGACGTCCGTGCGGCACGAGCAGTTGCCCCGAGCCCTCGCCGCGCGGCCGGACGCGGCCGTTCTCCTCGTCGGCATGAACGACACGCTGCGGTCCGACTTCGACGGACGGCGGCTGCACGCCGACCTGGACGCGGTGGTGGGGGCGCTGACGGCGGCCGGTTCCGTCGTCGTCACGGTGCGGTTCCACGACCACAGCCGGGTGTTCCGGCTCCCCGGCGCGTTGCGGCGGGCGCTGCGGGCCCGGATCGCGGAGCTGAACGGGATCATCGACGCGGTGGTCCGGCGGCACGGGGTCGAGTGCGTCGACCTGGACCTGATGGAGGGCGCGTACTCGCCGCGGACGTGGGCGGTGGACCGGCTGCACCCGTCGGAGTCCGGGCACCGGCGGCTGGCGGCGGCGTTCGCGGCGCGGTTGGCGCGGGCGGGCTGCGAGGTGCCGGGCCGGGTGTCGCTGACCTGCACCGGCGGGCTGGAGGTGACGCCGCTGCACCACGTGGGGTGGTTGGTGGTGAAGGGGATCCCCTGGCTCTGGCGTCGCGGCCGCGACCTGGTCCCCTACGCGGCCGCGATCGTGTACCGCTCGTGGGCGGGGCTGCCGGAGCCGCCGCGCTACGTCGCGGACGCCACCGGGGCGGAGGCGGTGGCCGTGCCGACCACCGCCTCCCCCGGGTGAGGTCAGCCGAGCTTGTAGACCGTCGACCCGCCGATGGTCATGGGCTCGTAGTGCGCCGCCACCCACTCGCCGATCTCGCTGTCGCCACGCGGTCCGCCCATGCCCCCGCCGCCGACGAAGTAGCCGATCCGGCCGTCCGCCACGTACTCCTGGAACTCCGCCAGCGTCGGCGCGGGGTCGCCGCCGCTCCAGCCGCCGATCCCGATCACCGCCTTGCCCGAGGCCAGCGACAGGCTCGCCGCGCTCTGCGCGCTGACGGTCGCCGCCGCCCACGTGCCGGTGGTCGCCTTGAGCAGGTCGATCAGCTCGGGTGACGCCTCGCCCATCGGCCCGCGGCCCATGCCGCCGTCGTCGGACGCGTAGGACGGGGGACCGGACATCGGGATGGAACCGGAGTGAGGCGTGGCGGCGGTCGCCACGCCGAACGCCGCCGTGGACAGCACGGACGTGGCCAGCGCGAGGGCGGCCACCCGGCGCACGCCCATCACGACCGCCGTGGCCACCAGCACGGTCAGCACCGCCACCACCCAGCGCAGGGCGGGCAGCCACTCGCCGAACCGCTGGAGCAGCGCGAAGCCCCAGAACCCGGCGGCGGCCACCACCGTCGCCAGCGCGACGCGCACCGGCAGGTGCTTGCGGCCGCGCCACAGCTCCCGGCCGGCGATGGCGACGAGCGCGGCGACGCCCGGCGTGACCGCGACGGTGTAGTAGGGGTGCGTGATGCCGCTCATGAAGCTGAACACGATCCCGTTGCCCAGCACCCACAGCCCCCATAGGACCAGCGCCGCGCGGGTGCGGTCGGTGCGCGGCAGCCTGCGGGTGAACCACAGCCCCGCCACCATCCCGATGAGCGCGGCCGGGAGCAGCCAGGAGATCTCGCCGCCCATGCTCGCGCCGAACAGCCGGCCGATGCCGGTCTCGCCGCCGAAGCCGATGTTGGCGTTGCCGCCGCCCGCGACGACGCCCCGGCCGCCGCCGAAGATCCGGCCGAGGCCGTTGTAGCCCATGGCCAGCTCCCACAGCGAGTCGTTCGACGAGCCGCCGATGTAGGGCCGCGACGCGGTCGGCCACAGCTCCACCAGGGCGATGAACCACCCGGCGGACACCGCCACCGCCACGCCCGCGCCGAGCACGTGCAGCACCCGCTTGAGCAGCGTGGTCGGCGCGGCCAGCAGGTAGGCCGCGGTGAACGCGGGCAGCACCAGGAACGCCTGGCCCATCTTGGCCAGGAACGCGAACCCGATCGCCACGCCGGCCAGGGCGAGCCACCAGCCGGAGCCCTTCTCCAGCGCGCGCACGGTGCAGTAGGCGCCCGCGACCATCAGCAGCACCAGCAACGCGTCGGGCAGGTTGAACCGGAACACCAGCACGGCCACCGGCGTCACGGCGAGCGCGGCGCCCGCCATCAACCCGGCCACCGCGCCGGACGTGCGCTTCACCGTGGCGTACAACAACCACACGGCCAGCACGCCCTCGATGGCCTGTGGCGCCAGCACGGTCCAGCTCGAGAAGCCGAAGACGCGGGCGAACAGCCCGCTCACCCACAGCGCGGCGGGCGGCTTGTCGACCGTGATCACGCCGCCGGCGTCCAGGCCGCCGAACAGCCACGCGGTCCAGCTCTGCGCGCCGGCCTGGGTCGCGGCGGCGTAGTAGCTGTTGCCCCAGCCGGACGCGGTGAGGTTCCACAGGTACAGCGCCGCCGTGCCGACGAGCAGCACGACCAGCGCGGGCGTGGTCCAGGTCCGGCCTGACGGTGGCGTGGCCGCGGTGGGTGCGGGTGCCGTCAGGGTTGCGGTGGTCATGGAAGGGGTCCCTAGGGTCGGCGGTGTGGTCATGGGGTGGCCTGCGCGGTGCGGCGGGGGCGGAAGACCCAGTTGCGCAGCAGCAGGAAGCGCAGCACGGTGGCGAGCAGGTTGGCCCCGACGACCGCGACCAGCTCGGCCGGGCCGCCGGGCGCGGCGAACAGGTGCAGCAGGGCCAGCGAGCCGCTGGTCAGCGCGAGGCCGAGGCCGAACACGAGCAGGCCCTCGAACTGGTGGCGGCCCGCGCCGCGCCTGCCGCGCACGCCGAACGTGAACCGGCGGTTGGCCGCGGTGTTGGCGATCGCGGTGACCAGCAGCGCCACCAGGTTCGCGCCCTGCGCGCCCAGCCCGCCGCGCAGCGACACGAACAGCAGCAGGTAGGCCAGCGTGCTGATCACGCCCACCGCGCCGAACCGGACGAGCTGCTTGAACAACCCGGCGGGCACGCCCGGCGTCTGCGGTTCCAACGGTTCCCTCCCCAGTTGGGCGCGGAGCTCGCCGATCGGGATCCGGCCGCCGACCAGGCCGCGCGCCACCCGGGCGACGCCCTTCAGGTCGGCCACCGCGGTCGACACGATGTCCACCCGGCTGTCCGGGTCGTCCACCCAGTCCACCGGCACCTCGTGGATGCGCGCGCCGGCCCGTTCGGCGAGCACCAGCAGTTCGGTGTCGAAGAACCACCCGGTGTCCTCGACGTGGGGGAGCAGCCTGCGGGCGACGTCGGCCCGGATCGCCTTGAACCCGCACTGCGCGTCGGTGAACCGGGTGGCGAGCGCGCCGCGCAGGATCAGGTTGTAGCAGCGGGAGATGAACTCGCGCTTCGGCCCACGCACCACCCGCGCGCCGCGGGCCAGCCTGCTGCCGATCGCCAGGTCCGAGTGCCCGGAGATCAGCGACGCCACCAGCGGCGCGAGGGCGGCCAGGTCGGTGGACAGGTCCACGTCCATGTACGCCAGCACGGCGGCGTCCGACGCGGTCCACACGGCCTTCAGCGCCCGGCCGCGTCCTTTCTCCGCCAGGTGCACCGCGGCGACGGAGGGCAGCTCGCGGGTCAGCTCGTCGGCGACGGCACGCGTGCCGTCCGTGCTCGCGTTGTTGGCGATGGTGATCCGGAACGTGTAGGGGAACGTCTGCGTCAGGTCGGCGTGCAGCTTGCGCACGCAGGGCGCGAGGTCGCGCTCCTCGTTGTACACGGGCACCACCACGTCGAGCACGGTGGTCGTCGTGAGCGTCGCGAAGGTCATGGCCCCACCCTCGGGCGCTTGGCTGGGCGGCTCGTGTGTCATCGCTGTGCCCCGGCTGTGAGGTCGTAGACGTCGACGTCGTCCACGGTCGTCGCGGTGAACGTCTCCGCGACCCACTCGGCGATCCGCTCGGCCGCGTCGCTGCCGGTCTCGGCGGGCATCATGGCGCCGCCGAGGAAGTAGTGGATCCGTCCACTCCGGACCAGCTCCTGGAACTCCTCCAGCGTGGGCGCGGGATCGGTGCCGTTGAACCCGCCGACGGCCATCACCGGCTCGCCGCTGCCCAGTTGGTAGCCGGCCGCGTTGTTCGACCCCACGGCCGCCGCCGCCCAGGTGAAGCCGTCGTCGTCCCGCAACAGCGCCACCAGCCCGTCACCCGGCGTGGGAGCGCTGAGCAGGCCGCCCATCCCGCCGCCGCGCATGACGTTGGGGGAAGCGCCGCCCGTCCCCATGAGCACCAGGCCGCCGCCAGGTCGGTTCGCCATCGCGGGTCCGGCGCTGGGGATCGCGCCCGAGTGCGGTGTCGCGGCGGTGGCCACCGAGTACGCCCCCGGGCCGAGCAGCGCGGCGACCACGGCGACCGGCACCACGACGGCGGCCGGCGCGGCGGCGGACAGGAACAGCCCCACCGCCCCGATCAGGCCCAGGATCAGCACGACCGCGGCCAGCGCGGTGGACCAGTCCAGCAGCAGCAGGTAGCACTGGAGCGCCGTCACGGCCAGCGCGCCCGACAGCGCCGCCGCCGCTGCGGGTTCGTGCCGCCTGCGCCACAGCGCGACCGCGCCGATCCCGATCACCGCGCCGATCGCCGGCGCCAGCGCCACCGTGTAGTAGGCGTGGATGATGCCGTTCATGAAGCTGAAGACCGCGGCGGTGACCACCAGCCAGCCGCCCCACAACGCGAGGCCGACGCGTTCGGCGGCGCGCCCGGCCCACCACCCGGCGACCAGCAGCACCACCGCGGTCGGCAGGAGCCAGGCGATCTGACCGCCCATCTCGTCGCCGAGCAGCCTGCTCCACCCGGCCGAGCCCCACCCGCGCCCGCCGCCGACGCTGCCGACCTCGTCACCCGTCAACCGGCCCAGGCCGTTGTAGCCCAGCGCGAGCTCCAGCACGCTGTTGCGCTGCGAGCCGCCGATGTAGGGCCGTGACGCGGCGGGCACCAGCTCCACCGCCAGCACCCACCAGCCACCGGCGACGACCACCGCGCCCAGCGCCGCGCCCAGGTGCCACACCTTGCGCAGCACCGGCGCGGGCGCGAACGCCAGGTACACCAAGCCGAACGCGGGCAGCACCAGGAACGCCTGGAGCATCTTCGCCAGGAACGCGAAACCCACCGCCGCGCCGGCGAGCACCAACCACCGCACCGACGCCTTCTCGGTCGCGCGGACCGTGGCGTACGCGCCCGCCACGAGCAGCAGCACCATCAGCGCGTCGGGGTTGTTGAACCGGAACATCAGCACCGCCACCGGCGTCAGCGCCAGCACCGCGCCCGCGACCAGCCCGGCGGCCTCACCGGCCGTGCGCTTCACCGCGGCGTGCAGCAGCCACACGCTCGCCACGCCCATCAACGCCTGGGGAACCAGGATGCTCCAGGCGTTGACGCCGAACAGCCGGGCCGACAGCCCCATGACCCACGTGGCGGCGGGTGTCTTGTCGATGGTGATGGCGCCCGCGGGATCGGTCGCGCCGAAGAACCACGCGTGCCAGCTCTCGGCTCCGGCCTGGGCCGTGGCGGAGTAGTAGGCGTTGGCCCAACCGGAGTCGCCCAGCCGCCACAGGTACAGCACCGCCGTTCCGGCCGACAACAGCAACAGGGGTAGTCGCGCTCGCATGGGGTCGAGCCTGTCGGCGAACCCTGGGCGGCCCTTGTGCACCGGCTGTGAGCCGGCTGTGCGCGACGGGCCGGGTCAGCGCGGCAGGTGGACGGTGAACGTGGTCCGGCCCGGCCTGCTGGCCAGCCGCACGGAACCGTTGTGCGAGGCCACGACGGCGGCCACGATCGACAGGCCCAGGCCGGTGCTCCCGGCGGCCCGCGACCGCGACGTGTCGCCCCGGCTGAACCGCTCGAACACCTCGCCCTGCATCCCGGCGGGGATGCCCGGGCCGTCGTCGCTCACCGACACCCGCACCCCACCCTCCACAGTGGACACCGACGTGGTGACCGTCGTGCCGGGCGGAGTGTGCGTGCGCGCGTTGGACAGCAGGTTCGCCAGCACCTGGTGCAGCTTGTGCGCGTCACCGGTCACCTGGAGGGCGACCGGTGGCAGCTCCAGCCGCCACTCGTGGTCCGGGCCGGCGATCCGGGCGTCGCTGACCGTGTCGACCACCAGCCGCGACAGGTCGACCGGCTCGCGCGCCAGCGGGCGACCGGCGTCCAGCCGGGCCAGCAGCAGCAGGTCCTCCACCAGCGATGTCATCCGCACCGCCTCGGACTCCACCCGGCCCATCGCGTGCGCGATCTGGGGCGGCACCTCGTCGGACGAGCGGCGGGTCAGCTCGGCGTACCCGCGGATGGCGGTCAGGGGCGTGCGCAGCTCGTGGCTCGCGTCGGCGACGAACTGCCGGACCCGCGTCTCGCTGGCGTGCCGGGCCTCCAACGCGCTGCCGACGTGCCCGATCATCCGGTTCAGCGCGAGGCCGACCTGGCCGACCTCGGTGTCGGGGTCGGCGTCCTCGTCGGGCACCCGCTCGGCCAGCGCCACCTCGCCCTGGTGCAGCGGCAGCTCGGCCACCCGGCTCGCGGTCGCGGCGACCCGTTCCAGCGGGCGCAGCGTGCGGCGCACGATCAGCGCGCCGGCCAGGCTCACCCCGACCAGCCCGGCCAGCGCCACGCCGCCGAGGATCCACCCCATCCGCCACACCGTGCCGTCCACGTCGGCCATCGGCAGCCCGGTGATCACCTTCGCGCCGGTCGGCGTGGTGGTCGCGATGATCCGGTGGTCGCCGAGCTGGTCGCCCAGCCACACCGTGCGCGGCCTGCCGTCCGCGGGCACCGCCTCGGCCCGCGTCGTCACCTCGCTCGTCAGCATGGTCCGGTCGCCGCTGTCCGGCGTGATCCGCTCGGCGTTCAGGCCGCCGTCGGGGTGCTTGATCAGCACCAGCGTGCCCGGACCGAACCCGGGCCCTTCCAGCGGGTTGTCGAACCGGTGCGACATCGGCGGCGGGGGCATGTCCCGGCCCACCCGGGCCGCCGCGTCGACCAGTTGGTCGTCCAGCCGGGCGACCAGGGTGTCCCGCAGCGCGAGCCCGGTCGCCACGCCGATGATCGCGCACACCACCGCCAGCAGGACCACCTGGGCGGCCACCAGCTTGGTCCGCAGCGGCCAGCTCCTCGGCTCGGACGTGCGCTCAGGACGAGGGCTTGAGGACATAGCCCGCGCCCCGCATCGTGTGGATCATGGGCGTTCTGCCCGCGTCGATCTTCTTGCGCAGGTAGGAGATGTACAGCTCGACGATGTTGGCCTGGCCGCCGAAGTCGTAGCTCCACACCCGGTCCAGGATCTGCGCCTTCGACAGCACCCGCTTGGGGTTGCGCATCAGGAACCGCAGCAGCTCGAACTCGGTCGCGGTCAGGTCGATCGCGGTGCCGCCGCGGCGGACCTCGCGCGTCTCCTCGTCCAGCACGAGGTCGCCGACCACGAGCTCGGTGCCCGCGCTCGCCTCGGTGACGCCGGTGCGGCGCAGCAGGCCGCGCAGCCGCAGCACGACCTCCTCCAGGCTGAACGGCTTGGTGACGTAGTCGTCGCCGCCCGCGGTGAGCCCGGCGATCCGGTCCTCCACCGCGTCCTTGGCGGTGAGGAACAGCACCGGCAGGCCGGGCAGGTCCGCGCGCATCCGGCGCAGCACCTCCAGGCCGTCGAAGTCGGGCAGCATCACGTCCAGCACCACCACGTCCGGCCGGAACTCGCGCGCGGCGCGCACGGCGGACGTGCCGTCCAGGGCGGTGCGGACCTCCCAGCGCTCCATCCGCAACGCCATGGACATCAGCTCGGCCAACGTGGACTCGTCGTCCACGACGAGCACCCGCACCGGACTCCCGTCCGGGCGGCGGAGTTCAGGGGACGTCCCCGAAGCGGACACTGGGCGCATGCTCCCATCCTGGACCCGGCCCTTGAGCCGGACCTGTGCCGACCCTGTGTACCACCTGTGAAGCGGGACGACCCGTCGTGGCGCACGCACAGCCGCCGCCCAAGGGCCGCACAGCCCGCTCACAGGCTCGCCCGAGACCGTGGTCGCCATGACTACCGAAACCGAGCAGCACCCGACCTGGGGTGAAGAGCCGCCGCCGCAGGCCGCCGCTGCGGGAACCGGCTGGAACGGCCGCAAGACCCTCGCCGCGCTCGCGATCGCCGCGGGCATCGCCGTCGTCGGGGGCGGTGTCATCTACGCCGCGAGCAACTCCGACGCGGCCCAGGGCATGGGCGGGCCCGGCGGCTACGGCCGCCCCAACGGCGGCCTGGTGATCATGGGCGGCCCGTTCGGCGACACCCAGCACGGCGAGTTCCAGAACGGCGAGGTCACCGAGATCAGCGACTCCTCCATCACGGTGAAGAGCACCGACGGGTTCAGCGAGACCTACAAGATCGACGGCGACACGAAGGTCAACGGTGGTCAGGGCCGCCTGGACGACATCGCCAAGGGTGACGTGGTGACCGTCGTGGCGGACGCGGAGGGCGACGGCGAGGCGACCGTGGACAGCATCATGAAGGGCAACGTGCAGCGCGGCGGGCCGCAGAAGCAGGGCAACGGCCAGCCACCGGTCCGGCAGGGCTCGCCCGACCAGCAGGGGCCCCCGCCGACCCGGTAGAACTATCAGGCATGACCCGACTGGCGCTCTCGGCACTCCTGGCGACCCTGGCCCTGCTCGGGGCGGCGGCCCCGGCGTCCGCGCACACCGACCTGGTGTCGAGCGACCCGGCGAGCGGCGCGTCGCTGCCGCAGCGGCCCACCCGGCTCACGCTGGTGTTCAGCGATCCGGTGCCCGCCGAGAGCGCCACCGTGGCCGTCCTCGCGCCCGACGGCAGCGCCTGGTCGTTGGGCGAGATCGTCGCCGACGGCGCGACGCTGTCCGTGCCGGTGTTGTCGGGCGCGTCACCGGCCGGCCCGCACACCGTGTCGTGGAAGGTCGAGTCGCTGGACGGCGACTTCGCGGACGGCACGTTCGGCTTCACGGTCACCGCGCCGGCCTCCGCGCAGCAGCCGCCGGCCGCCACCACCCCCGCCGCACCGCCCGCCGTGACGTCGGGGGACGTGCCGCCGACGTCGTCCGCCGCACCCACCGGCTCGGTGGCCACCCTCACCGACGTGCCCACCCGGACCTCCACCCCGTCGGCGTCGACCGGCGCGGACGACGACGGCGGCGTGCCGCTGTGGGTGTGGATCCTGGTCGCGGCGGTGCTGGCGGTGATCGGCATCGCCGTGGGCGTCGGCCTGAACCGGCGGGCGAAGGGCGACACGGCCGACGAACCGGCCGAGTAGTCAACGGTCAATGGCTACGGTCGCCGCATGACCGGATCTCCTCTGCACCGCCGCGCCCTGCTCGCGGGCGGTGGCGCGGCCGTGCTCGCCGCCGCCGGGTTCCGCACGGCGGCACACGCCGCACCGGACGACCGGGCCGGTGGGCGGCGGTTCACCCTCACCGTCCTCGGCACCACGGACCTGCACGGCAACGTCTTCAACTGGGACTACTACGCCGACCGCGAGTTCGACGACTCCGCGCACAACGACGTCGGCCTGGCCAAGCTGTCCACCCTGGTCAAGGCGGTGCGGCAGGAACGCGGCGCGCACCGGACCCTGCTCGTCGACGCGGGCGACACCATCCAGGGCACCCCGCTGGCCTACTACTACGCCAAGGTCGAGCCCATCGGACGACGCCGCGTGCACCCGATGGCCGCCGCGATGAACGAGCTCGGCTACGACGCCGCCGCGCTCGGCAACCACGAGTTCAACTACGGCATCCCCCTGCTGCGGGCCTTCGAGAAGCAGTTGGACTTCCCGCTGCTGGCCGCGAACGCGATCGACTCGGCCACCGGGAAGCCCGCGTTCCGCCCGTACGTGGTCAAGACCGTGTGGCGGACCGGCGCGGCGCCGCTGCGGGTCGGCATCCTCGGCCTGACCAACCCCGGCATCGCGATCTGGGACAAGGCGCACGTGGAGGGGAAGATGACGTTCCCCGGCGTGCTGGAGCAGGCCCGCGAGTGGGTGCCGAAGGTGCGCGCGGCGGGCGCGGACGTCGTGGTCGTCGCCGCGCACTCCGGCGCGGACCTGTCGTCGTCGCTGGGCGACCTGCTGCCGTTCCCGGAGAACTGCTCCGCGCTGGTCGCGGAGGAGGTGCCGGGCATCGACGCGATCCTGGTCGGCCACGCGCACACCGAGATCGCGCAGCGGTTCGTGACCAACAAGGCCACCGGCGCGCAGGTGCTGCTGACCGAGCCGCTGTTCTGGGGCAAGCGGCTGAGCCTGATGGAGTTCGACCTGGTGTGGTCGCCGGGGCGCGGCTGGCGCACCGAGGCGTCCCGCTCGCAGGTGCTCGACACCAACACCGTGCCGGAGGACCCGGCCGTCGTGCGCCGGCTGCGCGAGGACCACGACAAGGTGGTCGCCTACGTCAACTCCAAGATCGGCACGTCGAAGTCGGCGATGTCCGCCGCGACCGCCCGGTACGAGGACACCGCCGTGCTCGACTTCGTCAACCTCGTGCAGGGCGAGGCGCTGAAGGCGTCCCTGACCGAGCCGCTGCCGGTGCTGTCGCTGGCCTCGCCGTTCAACAAGGCCGCGGCGATCCCGGCGGGCGACGTGTCGGTGCGGGACGTGGCCGGGCTCTACATCTACGACAACACGCTGTTCGGCGTCCGGCTCACCGGGGCGCAGCTCAAGGACTACCTGGAGCGCTCGGCGGGCTACTTCCAGGCCGTGACGACGCCGGGGCCGCACCGGCCGGAGGCGCTGACCAACGCGGGCGGCACGCCGGACTACCTGTACGACGTGGCCGGCGGGCTGGACGCGCCGCTGACCTACGACATCGACCTGGCCCGGCCGGTCGGGCAGCGGATCACGGGGCTGGCCTACGACGGCGTGCCGGTGGCGGCCGAGCAGGCGTTCGCGGTGGCGGTCAACAACTACCGCCAGTCGGGCGGCGGCAACTTCCCCCACATCGCGACCGCGCCCGTGCTGCACAACCGGCAGCTCGAGATCCGCCAGCTGATCATCGACCGGGTGCGGGAGAAGGGCGAGATCGACCCGGCCGCGTTCCACCGGGTCGACTGGCGGCTGGTCGTGGACGGCACGCCGGTGGTGGTCGGGTGACGCTGCCGGACGTCCTCGGGCCGGGGTTGGACGTGCTGTTCTGCGGCATCAACCCCGGCCTGCTGTCGGCCGCCAAGGGGCAGCACTTCGCCCGGCCGGGCAACCGGTTCTGGCCCGCGCTGCACCTGTCGGGGTTCACGCCGCGCCTGCTCAAGCCCGCCGAGCAGGACGAGCTGCTGACGTACGGGCTGGGCATCACGAACCTGGTCGCCCGTCCGACGGCGCGTGCCGACGAGCTGACGGCGGAGGAGCTGCGGGCCGGCGGCGTGCGGCTGGCCGAGGTGGCGCGGCGGTACCGGCCGAAGGTGGTGGCGGTCGTGGGCGTGACGGCGTACCGGGCGGCGTTCGGGCGCAAGGCGGCGGCGGTCGGCCCGCAGGAGGAGGCGATCGCGTCGTCGCGGCTGTGGGTGCTGCCGAACCCGAGCGGGCTCAACGCGCACTACCAGCTGCCCGCCCTGGCCGAGGTCTTCGGTCGGCTCCGGTCCGAGGTCGCGCGGCTCTAGAGGTCGCGCGACCTCAGAGGTTGCGCAGGCCGACCAGCACCCGTTCCAGCAGCGGGAGGTCCGCGCCGCCCGGCGCGGTCGCGTTGTCGTGCAGCGCGACCACGCCCATCGCGATGAGGTCGCCGAGCAGGACCCGCGCCACGCCGAGCGGCACGGCCAGCAGCGCGGAGATCTCGGCGACCGACCTCGGGTAGTTGGCGCACAGCTCCACGATCGACCGCTGCTCGGCGGTGCTCTCCCGCATGGCGGTCGCGATGCCGTCCTCCTCCAGCGACACCAGCGTCTCCAGCCGCAGGTCGTAGCTGGAGGCCGTGCGGCCACCCGTCCACGCGTAGGGGCGGACCAGGGGACCGGAGAACTCCTCCACGGCCGGCTCGGGCTCCGGCTGGGGCTCGCGCTGGACCACCGGCATCGGCGGCGGGTCGAAGAAGAGCTCGCGGTCGAACGGCGCGGTGTCCTCGCCGGGGTCGTCCGGCTGTTCGTCCAGGCTGCGCCGCAGCGCGGCGGAGCCGAACCGGGCGCCCGTGGCGCCGACCTCGCCCCGCAACGACCTCCGCCGCCGGGGCGGTTTCGGCGGTTGCGTAGGCTCCTCCTCGAGACTGCGCCGCAGCGCGGGGGAGCCGAACCTCGCGCCGGTCGTGCCGACGTCCCCGCGCAGGGACCGGCGGCGTCTGCGCTCGCCGCCGGTCGGCTCCGGGTCAGAGCTGCCTGTGCTCACATTCCGGGAACCGTAGACCGAACCACGTTCGGATGATGTCGGGCGTGTTTCGAGTCCGTGCAATCCTCGTTAACCACCGCACATGCGCGGCTCCAGGGGGCCTGGAGGATGATGGGACGATGCGCATCCGCGAGGTCGAGATCTCCGACGACATGATCAGGTTGGGCCAGTTCCTCAAGCTGGCGGGCTTGGCGGACAACGGCGCGCACGCCCGTGACCTGGTCGAATCGGAGGAGGTCACGGTGAACGGCCGACTGGAGACCCGGCGCGGGGCCCAGCTGCACGACGGCGACGTGATCGCGGTCGGCGAGGAGAAGGCCCGCCTGGTTACCGGTCGCTAGCCGGCGTGGTGCGGTAGGCCCACTCCTCGTGCCAGCAGTGGGGGTAGACGCCGTGGCGGAAGTAGGCCGCCACGCCGTCGATCGGGGCCGCCGCGCGGTCGTGGTAGAGCAGCCAGTAGGGCACGACGGTGGCCACGACCCAGTTCACCACCACCAGCGGCAGGTACAGGGGGCCGAACAGGCGCGCCTGGAACACGTGCACGGCCTCGTGGTCGTCCACGCCCATCGCGATGCCCGCCTGCACGGGGCCGACCGTGGTGGCGAAGCCCTTGATCACGCCGTCGCGCAACCCGAGCGTGCCCCGGTGCCGGCTGAACGCCGCGTCCACCCGGTTGCCGCGCGCCAGCGCGCAAGCCAGGAACACCGCGCCCGCCACCGTGTTCGGCAGGCTCCACGTGGCGTCCACCACAGCGAGCCCCACGCCCCGGCGGCCACGCGGGTACAGCCGGGTCCGCCACGCCCACACCCCGTGGAACGCGCCCAGCAGCCCGCCGATCACCGACACGACGACCACGCGTCCATTGTCGCGCCGGAAGTGGCGGTGGTCACTCTTGACGGCCCGGGTCGGGGAAAATACCCGCCCTCCCGTCCGCCGAGGTGTCCCGGCCGTTGCGCCGAATAGTCGCCACCCCTCTGTGAATGGGTGATGGCAGTCCGCCGCGGTGCGGTCTCGGGAGCGGGTCGAAAGTCCTTTCGGGGCGCATTCGAAGCCCAGCTTCGACGGCCGTCGAAAACTCCCTGTAACGGAAGCCGTCCCAGATTCGATGGACCTGTCCGCGTGCCCGCGCGACCTGTCTTCGACCACTGTGGACCGTCGCATCCCGGTAACCCGGCAAGCCTTTTCCGTCGAACGCGACGGTGACCCGAAGTCACCTGCCGGCTCGTCTGGGTGTGCGCCGACTGTCGTACCGAGGAATGGCCGTCCGGTCGCTGTTCACTGTCCGTGTAACGCGCGCGGTCGGCGCGACGAATGACGGTTTGGCGAGGCGAGAAATCGCCGGCCGGCACATTTGCCGTACACCACGCGGGTCCGTCGGGGATGCCCTGCGAACGTGCACGTCCGAACCGGCCCAACCCGGGGAGTACCACGATGAGCGAGCAGGTCCAGCCCACGCGACACAGACCCGTCGCGGGGGTCGGCGCCACACACCGCACCACCAGCCCCACCGTGGGCAGTTGGGAACCCGCCTACCGCTACGGCGTCGTCGCCGCCGACATCCTCTGCACGGTGCTCGTCGTCGTGCTGGCCGGGCTCTTCCTCTCCTCCCGGCACGCCTCGTTCGGCCCGCTGCCCCTGCTCGCGCTGGAAGCGGTCACCGTCGCGGTGTTCGCCGGATCGCTGTTCCTCAACCGGGTGTGGAACCCGATGGTGCTCGGCCAGGGCGCGGAGGAGTTCCGCCGCCTGGGCCGCGGCCTGTTCGGCGCCGTCGTCGCGCTGGGCCTGGGCGCGCTCGCGGCCGGCCTGCCCGGCGCCCGTCTGTGGGTGTTCCTGGTCGGACCTGCCGTCGCGCTGGTCGCCTTCCCGGTCCGCTACCTGCTCCGCCGCCCCCTGCACCGCGCCCGCGGCGAGGGCCGCTACCTGATGCCGGTGCTCGCCGCGGGCAACATCGACACCGTCACCGACCTGATCGGCCGCACCCGCCGCGCGCCCCACCTGGGCTGGCGCGTGGACGCCGTGTGCACCGTGGACGGCCGCGCCGAGATCGGCCTCGAACTGGACGGCGTGCCGGTCGTCGGCCGGTTCGGCGACCTCGGCGAGCAGGTCCGCCGGGGCGGCTACCGGATCGTCGCGGTCACGGCCGACGCCTACTGGACGCCGCGCCGGCTCCAGCGGCTCGCGTGGGACCTGGAGGGCACCGGCACCGAGATGGTCGTCGCACCCGCCCTGATGGACTTCGCCGGACCGCGGCTGCACGTCACCGGCGTGCTCGGGATGCCGCTGCTGCGGGTCAGCGAGCCGTCCTTCACCGGCTTCCGCCGCGTGGTCAAGACGGCCGTGGACAAGGTCGGCGCCGCCCTGCTCGTCGCGCTGCTCAGCCCCGTGCTGCTGGCCGTCGCGGTGGCGATCATGGTCGACACCAGGGGGCCGGTGCTCTACAAGCAGCGCCGCGTCGGCAAGGACGGCGCGCCGTTCACCATCCTGAAGTTCCGCACCATGGTCACCAACGCCGACGCGCTGCGCGCCAAGCTGCAAGCGGTGAACGAGGGCGCGGGCGTGCTGTTCAAGATGCGCCGCGACCCCCGCGTCACGGCGGTCGGCCGGATCCTGCGGCGCTACTCGCTCGACGAGCTGCCGCAGCTGTTCAACGTCCTGGCCGGTCCGATGTCGCTGGTCGGCCCGAGGCCGCCGCTGCCGGAGGAGAGCGCGAAGTACGGGCCGGACATGCGCCGCCGGTTGCTGGTGAAGCCGGGTCTGACCGGGTTGTGGCAGGTCTCCGGGCGCAGCGACCTGTCGTGGGAGGAGTCCGTGCGGCTCGACCTCCGCTACGTGGAGGAGTGGTCGCTCGCGCTCGACGCACTGATCCTGTGGAAGACCTTCCGCGCCGTCTTCGGCGGTCAGGGGGCCTACTGAGATGGGGAACGGAATGGACCAGCCGATCGGCATCGCCGTCATCGGCGCCGGCTACTGGGGGCCGAACCTGGTGCGCAACGCCCAGGCCACCCCCGGCTTGCAGCTGCGCTACCTGTGCGACCTGGACGTGGAACGGGCCCGGCGCGTGCTGGGCGACTACTCCACCGTCCGGGTGTCCGGCTCGCTGGACGACGTGCTCGCCGATCCCGCGGTCGACGCGGTCGCCATCGCGACCCCCGCCGCCACGCACCTGCCGGTCGCGCTGGCCGCGCTGCGGGCGGGCAAGCACGTGCTGGTGGAGAAGCCCCTGGCGGCGAACTACGCCGACGGCCTGCGACTCGTGCGCGAGGCCGAGGACCTGGGCCTCACGCTGATGCTCGACCACACCTTCGTCTACACGCCGACCGTGCAGCACCTGCGGCACCTCGTCCGCAGCGGCGAGATCGGCACCGTGCAGTACCTCGACTCGGTGCGGGTCAACCTCGGCTTGGTGCAGCCGGACGTGGACGTGTTCTGGGACCTCGCGCCCCACGACCTGTCGATCTTCGACGCGATCCTGCCCGACGGCGTGCGCGTGACGCGGGTCGCCGCGCACGGCTCCGACCCGATCGGCGCGGGCCGCGCGTGCGTCGGCCACCTGACGCTGGAGCTGTCCGACGGCGCGCTGGCCCACGTGCACGTGAACTGGCTCTCGCCGACCAAGATCCGCACCATGATCGTCGGGGGCTCCCGCCGCACGGTCGTGTGGGACGACGTGAACGCCGTGCAGCGCCTGTCCGTGCACGACCGGGGCGCCGACCGCATCGAGGACGACGAGGACCGCCGCCAGGCGATCATCTCCTACCGGCGCGGCGACACCGTCGCGCCCGCGTTGCCGGAGAAGGAGGCGCTGCGCGGGATGATGGCGGAGTTCGCCGCCGCGATCACCGAGAAGCGCGCGCCGCTCACCGACGGCTGGTCCGGCCTGCGCGTGCTGGCCACCCTCGAAGCCGCGTCCGCCAGCCTCGCCGCGGACGGCGCGTTCGTCACCGTCGCCCAGGTCGACCGGCCCGACCTCGACCTCCGGCCCGACCTCGTCCAGCTCGCCACCGCGTGACCCACCAGCAGCACGACCGCACGGAAGGAACAAGCACCATGTCGGACGCGGCCCAGCCGATCACCGGCCAGCGCGCCCTCGTCACCGGAGGGGCGGGCACCATCGGCTCGGCGGTGGTGGACCAGTTGCTGGCCGCCGGAGCCGCCGAGGTGGTCGTGCTGGACAACTTCGTCCGCGGCCGCCGGGAGAACCTGACCGACGCCACCGCGCTCGCGGGCGACCGGCTCACCGTGGTCGAGGGCGACATCAACGACCGGGCGCTGCTGGCGGAGCTGAGCCGGGGCACCGACCTGGTGTTCCACCTCGCCGCGATCCGGATCACCCAGTGCGCCGAGGAACCGCGGCTCGCGCTGGAGTGCCTGGTCGACGGCACGTTCACGGTGATCGAGGCCGCCGCGGCGGCCGGCGTGAAGAAGGTCGTCGCCTCCTCGTCGGCGTCGGTCTACGGGCTGGCCGAGCAGTTCCCGACCACCGAGCGGCACCACCCGTACAACAACGACACGTTCTACGGCGCGGCCAAGGCGTTCAACGAGGGCATGCTGCGCAGCTTCCACGCCATGAACGGGCTGGACTACGTGGCCCTGCGCTACTTCAACGTCTACGGGCCGCGGATGGACGCGCACGGCAAGTACACCGAGGTGCTGATCCGCTGGATGGAGCGCATCGCCGACGGCAAGCCGCCGCTGATCTTCGGCGACGGCGCGCAGACCATGGACTTCGTGCACGTGCACGACATCGCCCGCGCCAACATCCTGGCCGCCAAGGCGTCCGTCACCGACGAGGTCTACAACATCGCCAGCGCCCGCGAGACCAGCCTCAAGGAGCTGGCCGACGCCCTGCTCGTCGCGATGGACTCCGACCTGCCGCTGGAGCACGGCCCCGAGCGCGCGGTCAACGGCGTCACGCGCCGGCTCGCCGACATCTCCGCCGCCGCCCGCGACCTCGGCTGGAAGCCCGACATCGAGCTCGTGGACGGCCTGCGCGGCCTGGTGTCGTGGTGGCAGTCCGAGATGGCCGGGGTGTCGCGATGATCCCGGTGATGAAGCCGTGGCTGGGCGCGGAGGAGGCCGAGGCCGCGTCCGCCGCCGTGCTGTCCGGCTGGGTCGCGCAGGGACCGAAGGTCGCCGCGTTCGAGGACGCCTTCGCCCGCCGCGTCGCCGCACTGCACGCGGTGGCCGTGTCGTCCTGCACGACCGCGCTGCACGTCGCGCTGCACCTGCTCGACGTGCGGCCGGGCGACGAGGTGGTGGTGCCGTCGCTGTCGTTCATCGCCACCGCCAACGCGGTGCGCTACTGCGGCGCCACGCCGGTGTTCGCCGACGTGGAGCCGGAGACGGGCAACCTGTCCGCGGCGACGGTCGAAGCGGTGCTCACCGAGCGCACCCGCGCGGTGATCCTGGTGCACCAGGCCGGCGTGCCCGCCGACGTCGACCCGATCCGAGCCCTGTGCGGCCCGCGCGGCGTCACGGTGGTGGAGGACGCGGCCTGCGCGGCCGGTTCCACCTACCGGGGCGTGCCGGTCGGCGCGGACGCCGAGATGTCCGCCTGGTCGTTCCACCCGCGCAAGCTGATCACCACGGGTGAGGGCGGCATGCTCACCACGAACCGCGCCGAGTGGGCCGCCCGCGCCAAGCGGCTGCGCGAGCACGGCATGAGCGTGAGCGCGGCCGAGCGGCACAGCGGCGGCGGCGCGGTCGTGGAGAGCTACCTGGAGACCGCGTTCAACTACCGCATGACCGACATCCAGGCCGCCGTCGGCCTGGTGCAGCTGTCCAAACTGGACGCGATCGTGCGGCGCAGGCGCGAGCTGGCGGCGCGCTACCACGAGCTGCTGGCCGACGTGCCGGGGCTGCGCGCGGTGCGCGACCCGGAGCACGGCACGACGAACTACCAGTCGTTCTGGGTCATGCTCCCCGACGAGCTCGAGGTGACGCGCAACGACGTGCTGGCCCGCCTGGCCGAGCGCGGCGTGTCGGCGCGGCGGGGGATCATGGCCGCGCACCTGGAACCGGCGTACGCGGGACACCCCCACGTCGAGCTGCCGGTCACGGAGGCGTTCACCACCAGGTCGTTGATCCTCCCGCTCTACCACGACCTCACCTCCGAGCAGCAGGACACCGTGGTGGCGGAGCTCGAAGCGGCGCTGCGGCTGCCGCTTCCGTCGCACTAGAGAGTTCGCCCGACACAGACTGCGTTCGGCGGTACGGACTCTTCCGTTGTGGTGTAACGCGAAGCCGACTTCCAGCGACGATCGGAGCAACGAGGCTCCGCTGGTCGATGCGGTGCGCACGCGATCACCACCCGTCACGACAGCTTGTGTTCGAAAGGTGCAACCATGACCGCCGACCGGAAGCGGGCCAGACCCGTTCTCGCGGTAACACTGCTGCGCGTGGCGATGGTGGTCGCCCTCGTGGCGTCCACCATCGCGGTCGTCGGTCTGCTGCGGGCACCCGAGGCGTCCGCCGCGCCGTGCGACGCGCCCGTGGTCAACAAGGTGGCGTGCGAGAACACCAAGGCGGGCACGCCCGACTGGCAGGTGTCCTACCGGGACGACGGCATCCTGGGCTACACCACCGACATCAGCGCCGTCCCGGGCGGCCGGGTCGACTTCAAGATGCTGACCAGCGCGTCGTCGTACTACATCGACATCTACCGGCTCGGCTACTACGGCGGCGTCGGCGCGCGGTTCCAGGAGCGGATCACCCGCAACGGCGCGCAGAACCAGGACCCGTGCCTGCGCGGCACCGACGGCAGCGCGTTGATCGACTGCGGCAACTGGCAGGTGTCGCTGAGCTGGAACGTGCCGCCGACCGCCGTCTCGGGCATCTACTACGCGCGCACCCACCGCAACGACAACGGCGCCGAGAACGAGATCGTCTTCGTCGTCCGCGACGACACCAGCACCTCGAAGATCCTGTTCCAGACCTCCGACTCGACCTGGGTGGCCTACAACCGCTACGGCGGCAACAGCCTGTACTTCGGCGACGGCCCCGGCCAGGGCGGGCAGGCGTACAAGGTCAGCTACAACCGCCCGTACACCGGCGGCGACGGCGACGACAACTTCATCTTCAACGCCGAGTACCCGATGCTGCGCTTCCTGGAGGCCAACGGGTACGACGTCAGCTACACCACGGACGCCGACTCGGCCCGGCGCGGCCAGTTGATCAAGAACCACAAGGTGTTCATGGCTGTCGGCCACGACGAGTACTGGTCCAACGAGCAGCGCGCCAACGTGGAGGCCGCCCGGGACGCGGGCGTGCACCTGGCGTTCCTCACCGGCAACGAGATCTTCTGGAAGACCCGGTGGGAGAAGAGCATCGACTCCTCCAGGACCGACTGGCGCACGGTCGCCTGCTACAAGGAGACCAAGGGCACCCAGAACGACAACCTCAGCGACTGGACCGGCACCTGGCGCGACCCGCGCTACCCCGAGCAGGACGGCGGGCGGCCGGAGAACGCACTGCTGGGCAACCTCTTCACCGTCAACGGCCGCCGCGAGGACTCGCTCCAGGTCCCGGCCGCCCACGGGAAGATGCGGCTGTGGCGGCACACGTCGTTGCAGAGCATGGCCGCCGGCACCACCTACACGTTCCAGCCCGGCACGCTGGGCTACGAGTGGAACTCGGTCGAGGACAACGGCTACCAGCCGGCGGGTGTGGCACAGCTGTCCCGCACCACCGTGAACATGCCCGAGGGCCCGTACGTGCTGCAGAACCACGGCGACCTCTACACGCCCGACACCAAGACCCACGCCATCACCTACTACAAGCACCCGAGCGGGTCGCTGGTGTTCGGCGCGGGCACGGTCCAGTGGGCGTGGGGCCTGGACGACGAGCACGCGTTCCTCACCAACACGCCGACCTCCGACGTGCGCATGAAGCAGGCCACGGTCAACTTCCTGGCCGACATGGGCGTGCAGGCGACCACGTTGCAGGCCGGCCTGGTGCAGGCCACCAAGAGCACCGACGCGCAGGCGCCCGCGGTCGCGTTCACCAGCGTGCCGGCGATCTCGAGCGTCGGCACGGCGTACACGTTCTCCGGCACGGTGACCGACGTGGGCGGCCAGGTCGGCGGCGTCGAGGTGTCCACCGACGGCGGCACCCGCTGGCACCCGGCGGTGTGGCAGGCCGGCCAGACGGCGTGGAGCTACACCTACACCCCGGCCAAGTCCGGGCCCGCGAGCCTGCGCGTGCGCGCGGTGGACGACTCGGCGAACCTGTCCACCCCCGTGGTGGCCACGCCCGGCGTCAACCCGCGCACCTGCCCGTGCGGCCTGTGGACCAACGCCGACACGCCCGACGTGCCCGACAGCGGTGACGCCTCGCCGCTGGAGCTGGGCGTGAAGTGGCGCGCGAACGGCGCCGGCTACGTGCGCGGCGTGCGGTTCTACAAGGGCCCGGGCAACACCGGCACGCACACCGGCACGTTGTGGGACAGGAACGGCAACCAGCTCGCCACCGGCACGTTCACCAACGAGAGCGCGAACGGCTGGCAGACGCTGACCTTCGCGATGCCGGTGCAGGTGGCGGCGGGCGTCACGTACGTCGTGTCGTACTTCGCGCCCAACGGGCGCTACTCGTACGACCTGGAGTACTTCTTCCAGCAGTCCCGCTACCTCGAACCGCTCACCGGCCTCAAGAACGGCGAGGACGGCGTGAACGGCGTGTTCCGGTTCGGCGGGCCGGGCTTCCCCACCCAGTCGTCCTGGGGCAGCAACTACTGGGTGGACGTGGTGTGGGCGCCGGACCCCGGCCCCGACCAGCGCGCGCCGCTGCTCGCGTCCACCACGCCGGTCAACGGCGAGGGCACGGTCGCGCTCACCCCCGTCATCTCGGCCACCTACGACGAGGCCGTCGTGCCCGGCTCCGCCCAGTTCACCGTGACCGGGCCGACCGGCGCGGTGTCAGGCTCGCTGGCGCTGTCCAACCAGAACAAGACCATCACGTTCACCCCGGGACAGGCGCTCACACCGAACACCGGCTACACGGTGGCGGTGCGCGCGTCGGACGCGGCGGGCAACCAGGCGTCGCAGTCCACGTGGTCGTTCACCACCGGCGCGACCCGGCCCGCGACGTGCCCGTGCACGATCTGGGACGACTTCGCCCGGCCCGCCGAGTACGCGGCGAACGACACCACGGCGATCGAGGTCGGCACCAAGGTCCGCTTCAACGGCAAGGGCGAGGTGCTGGGCGTCCGGTTCTTCAAGGGCACCGGCAACACCGGCACGCACACCGGCTCGCTGTGGTCGTCCACAGGCCTGCTCCTGGCCACCGGCACGTTCACGAACGAGAGCGCGAGCGGCTGGCAGAAGCTGACCTTCGCCTCACCGGTGGTCGTGCAGGCGAACACCACCTACATCGTGTCCTACCACGCGCCGAACGGGCGTTACTCGGTCACCGGCGGCTACTTCAGCGGCAAGGGCGCGAGCTACGCGGGCCTGCGCGCGCTGGCCGACGGTGTCGACGGGACCAACGGCGTCTTCCGCTACGGCACCGGAGGCTTCGCGCCGACCTCGTCGTACAACGCGACGAACTACTGGGTCGACGTCGTCTACCGCAACGGCCTCAACGGCGACACCACCCCGCCGACGCTGACCAACCGCGCCCCCGCGGCCAACGCGACGAACGTCGTCGCCACCGCCCCGGTGACCTCGACGTTCAGCGAGCCGGTCGACCCGGCCAGCGCGCAGATCTGGCTGACCGACCCGCGCGGCACGCAGCTGACCGGTTCGGTGTCGCTGTCGGGTGACCAGCGGACCGTCACCTGGACGCCGTCGGGCAAGCTCATGCCGAACACCCGCTACACCGCGAGCGTGCTGATCGCCGACGTCAACGGCAACCCGATGCCGGACCCGGTGACGTGGTCGTTCACCACCAGCGCGGACGTCATCTGCCCGTGCTCGCTGTTCAGCGCGGCGACCCTGCCCACGATCACCTCCAGCGACGACGGCGGCGCCTACGAGCTGGGCGTGCGGTTCACCCCGACCTCGGGCGGCCGGATCACCGCCGTGAAGTTCTACAAGGGCGCGGGCAACACCGGCACGCACACCGGCACGCTGTGGTCGCCGAGCGGCCAGCAGTTGGCCACGGGGACGTTCGCCGGTGAGACCGCGGGCGGCTGGCAGACGCTGACGTTCGCCGCGCCGGTGTTCGTCTCGGCGGGCCAGACCTACACCGCGTCGTACACCACGACCACCGGCCATTACGCCGTCGACGCCGGGTACTTCGACGGCTACGCGGTGACCAGCGGACCGTTGAGCGCGCCGGCAGGCGCGGACGGCGGCAACGGCGTCTACCGCGCCGGCGCGGGCCACCCGACGAACTCCTACGCGGGCGGCAACTACTGGGTCGACGTCGTCTTCCTGCCCAACGACGACAACACCCCGCCGGTCGTCAACGGCCGCACCCCGCTCGACGGCGCGAGCCAGGTGTCCCGCACCGCGCCGCTGACCGCGTCGTTCGACGAGCCGGTCGACCTCAGCACGGCCCAGTTCGCGCTCGCCGACTCGGGCGGCGCGAAGGTCTCGGGCACGCTGTCGCTGTCGGCCAACCAGCAGCAGGTGACCTGGACGCCGGCCGCGGCGCTGGGCGGCGGCATGACCTACACCGCGAGCCTGCGCGTCGCCGACGTCTACGGCAACCTGATGACCGCGCCCACGACGTGGTCGTTCACCACGACCACGGCCGGGAACTGCCCGTGCTCGCTGTTCAGCGCGGCGACCGTGCCCACCGTGGCGGCGGCCGACGACACCGGCTCCTACGAGCTCGGCGTCCGGTTCGTGCCGTCGGTGAGCGGGTCCGTCACCGGGGTCAGGTTCTACAAGGGCGCGGGCAACACCGGCACGCACACCGGCACGTTGTGGGACGCGGCGGGCAACCCGCTGGCCACCGGCACGTTTGGCGCCGAGACGGCCACCGGCTGGCAGACGCTCACGTTCTCCTCACCGGTGGCGGTCAGCGGCGGGACGACCTACGTGGCGTCCTACACCGCGCCGAACGGCCGGTACTCCGTGGACACCGGGTACTTCACGGGCAACGCCGTGACCAGCCCGCCGCTGAGCGCCCCGGCGACGTCCGACGGCACCCGCAACGGCGTGTACCGGTCCGGTCCCGGGTTCCCGGAGTCGTCCTACGCGGGCAGCAACTACTGGGTCGACGTCGTGTTCACCACCGGATGAGCGCGGCACCTCGGCCACTGCTGCTGGTGGGTGGCGGCGGACTGGCCCGCGAGGTCCTCGCGGCCGTCCGCCTCACCCCCGAGCTCTGGCGACCGGTGGGCGCGCTGGACGACGACCCGGCGCGCCACGGCGCGGACCTCGACGGCCTGCCCGTCCTCGGCGGCACGGACCTCGTGCGCTCGACGGACGCGGCGGTCGTGGTGTGCGTGGCCAACGCGCACCGGCCGCTCGGCCGGCTCGGCGTGGTGGCCCGGCTCGGCCTGCCGGCGGACCGGTGGGCGAGCGTGGTGCACCCGGCGGCCTCGGTGGCCGCCGGCGCGGAGGTGGGACCGGGGACGGTCCTGCTGGCCGGTGTGGTGGTCACGACGCCGTTGCGCTTGGGGGCGCACGTCGTGGCCATGCCGCACGTGCTGATCACCCACGACGACGAGGTCGGTGACGGTGTCACGTTCGCCGGCCGCGCGTCGCTGGGCGGGTCGGTGCGGGTGGGGCAGGGCGCGTACCTCGGGCAGGGCAGTGCGGTCCGGGAGGGCGTGTCGATCGGCGCGGGGGCGGTGGTGGGCATGGGTTCGGTGGTGCTCGCCGACGTCCCCGCGGGAGAGGTCTGGGCGGGCAACCCCGCCCGGCGACTGCGAGAGGGGAACGGTTCGTGATCGACATCCCGCTGGTCGACCTTCGTGCCCAGCACGAGCAGGTGGCCGACGAGGTAGCCGAGGGCTGGGCGGAAGTGCTCAAGAACACCGCCTTCGTCGGCGGTCGCCAGGTCGCCGGGTTCGAGGCGGAGTTCGCCGCCTACCAGGAGGTGCCGCACTGCGTCGCGGTCGGCAACGGCACCGACGCCATCGAGCTGGCGCTGCGCGCGTTGGGCATCGGCCCGGGCGACGAGTGCGTGCTGCCGGCCAACACGTTCATCGCCACCGCGGGCGCGGTGGCGCGGACCGGCGCCACGCCGGTGCTGGTCGACTGCGTGGCCGACACCGGGCTGATCGACGTGGCGCAGGTGGGGGAGGCCGTGACGCCGCGCACCAGGGCGTTGCTGCCGGTGCACCTGTACGGGCAGGCCGCGCCGGTCGAGGAGCTGCGGTCGTTCGGCGTGCCGATCGTGGAGGACGCGGCGCAGGCGCAGGGCGCGCGGCGGCACGGCGTGCCGGTCGGCGGGCTCGGCGACCTCGCCGCGACCAGCTTCTACCCGGGCAAGAACCTCGGCGCGTACGGCGACGGCGGCGCGGTGCTGACCACGAACCCGGAGCTGGCCGACGCGGTGCGGCTGCTGCGCGAGCACGGCTCGCCGCGCAAGTACGAGCACTCGGTGGTCGGCTTCAACAGCAGGCTGGACACGCTCCAGGCGGTGGTGCTGTCGGCGAAGCTGCGGCGGCTGGAGGCGTGGAACGAGCAGCGCCGCGCGGCGGCGGACCGCTACTCGTCCCTGCTGGCCGACGTGCCGGGCGTGACGCTGCCGGTGGTGCTGGAGGGCAACGTGCCGGTGTGGCACCTGTACGTCGTGCGCGTGGCGTCACGCGACCGGGTGCTGTCGTCGTTGCACGAGGCGGGGATCGGCGCGGGCATCCACTACCCGACGCCGGTGCACCTGACGGGCGCGTACGCGCACCTGGGGCACGCGCCCGGCGACTTCCCGGTCAGCGAGGAGGTGGCGGGGGAGATCGTGTCGCTGCCGCTGTTCCCGGAGATCACGCCCGCGCAGCAGGAGCGCGTGGTCGCGGCGCTGGTGGAGGCCGTGCGATGAGCGGCGTCTTCGTCCACCCGAAGGGCCTGTGCGAGAGCTCCGACGTGGGTGACGGCACGCGGGTGTGGGCGTTCGCGCACGTGCTGCCAGGCGCGCGGATCGGCCGGGACTGCAACATCTGCGATGGCGCGTTCGTGGAGAGCCGCGCGGTGCTGGGCGACCGGGTGACGGTGAAGAACGGCACCCTGGTGTTCGACGGCGTGGTGTGCGAGGACGAGGTGTTCCTCGGCCCGAACGTGCTGTTCACCAACGACCTGCGGCCGCGTGCGGCGATCAAGCGCACCGGCGACGCCCTGTTGTCCACGGTCGTCCGCCGGGGCGCGACCCTCGGCGCCGGCACCGTGGTCGTCTGCGGCGTGGAGATCGGCTCGCACGCCTTCGCCGCCGCCGGCTCCGTGATCACGAAGGACGTCCCGGCGCACGCGTTCGTCGCCGGCAACCCCGCCACCCACAAGGGCTGGGTCTGCGCGTGCGGCCAACGCCTGGACCCGACCCTCACCTGCCCCGACTGCCACACCACCCACACCACCACCCCGACGGGCCTGACCCCAACCCCCTAACCCCCGGACCCGCGCGAGTCCTACACCCAACCCGCGCGTGTCCTACGCTCAGGTCGCGCGTGTCCTACGCTCAGGACCCGAGAGTCCTACGTTCAGGACCCCCGAGTTCAACGCTCAGAACACGCGACCTGGGCGTTCACGTCTCCTGGGAGGTCGCGCGGTGCACCAGTGGTCGAGAGAGGCCGAGCAAGCCCTTCACGCGGCCGGGTGGCACCCCGGACGGCGGGTGGACACCACGTCGTGGCGGGCGTGCTTCGAGCCCGTCGGACTACCCATGCACCAGGCGGCCCAGCGCTTCCTCGGTGAGTTCGGCGGCTTGACGTTCGACATCAGCGGCCCGGGGATCGGCTGTGCCAAGGTGCCGTTCGAGCTCGACCCGACGCTGTGCGACGGCGAGGACGACCGGTTCAGGGGGTGGGGCGAGCACGTCGACCGGTCGCTGTTCCCGCTCGGAGAGCTGGACCACGGGCGGTTCTTCCTCGGCATCGACGAGAACGGCTTCCTCTACGTCGTCGCCGACTTCCTGACGAAGCTCGGCGCGGGCGCCGATGGGATGGAGGATCTGCTCCGCGGCGTCAGGGGGGAGCAGGTCGGCATCTGACGACCCGGGCGTTCACGCCTCCGAGGACTGCGCGCGTCGGCGTTCTTCCTTCGCCACCCGCAGCAACGTCCCCGTCACGCCGATCATGGTGAACACCAACCCGGTCGCCACGCCGAAGCCCAGCAGGTCGAACGTCACCGACGCGATCCCGCCCGACACCACCGCCGCCAGCAGCGCGCTCGCCAGGCTCCGCAACTGCTGGTCCTTGCTGATCATCCGGACCCGGATCGCCGCGAACGCCGCCGCCAGGAACATCCCGATCAACGCGAACAGCCCCAGGTAACCGTTCTCGATCAACGTCAGCAGGAACTGGTTGTCCAGGATCGTGTACTTCGTCGGCAGGTACGTGCCGAACCCCCGCCCCAGCAACGGGTTCAGGTCGATCTGGTGCCACGCCGCCTCGTAGTCCGCCGTGCGCGCCTTCACGCTCGGGTCGTCCTCGATGTTGGAGAACATCCCCCGCAACGTCCCGAACAGCCCCGGCACCACCAGGCTCGCGCCCAGGAACGACCCGCCGCCCACCACCGCCGTGGTGATCTTGCGCCGCCGCGGCAGGGTGGCGATCATGATCACCGCGCCGATCGCCATGCACAGCAGCGCCGTCCGCGACAACGACGTCAGCGCGCCCAGCCCCACCAGCGCCAGGCACGCGAACCACCGCACGTGCGGCGTGCCGTCATCACGCGCCTTGAACACGTAGTGCACGCCCAGCGGCACCGCCATCGCGCACACCAGGCCGAACTCGATCGGGTGGTTCGTGGTCCCGGTCGGCCGCCGGAAGATCGACCGCGCCTCCATCGCCGAGTACCCGTTGTCCTGCACCCGCAGCCCCGGCAGCGACACGTACGAGGCCAGGTCGACGCCCAGCCCGAACTGCACCAGCCCCACGAACGCGATCACCGCCGCGCACGCCAGCAGCAGCTTGAGCACCCGGTCCAGCCGCTCCTTGGTGCGCACGGCGTCGCACACGAACACCGCCACCGCGATCATGGACGTGATCCGGATGATGCTGCTGTCGGCCACGGTCAGCTCGTCGGTCGGCAGCCAGCGCCGGGTCGCCACGCCGTAGGTCGCCAGCTGCGACGCCAGGTACAGCGCCACAGCCGTGCGCACGACGTTGCGCCCCTTGCCCATGCCGACGTCGTCCACCATCTGCCCGGACACCCACAGCACGCCCAGCAGCAACGCCACCACCAGCGCGGGCGGCAGGGTCATCGGCACGAACGACAGCACCAGCCGGGCCGGGATGATCAGCAGCGCCAACAGGAACAGGCTCACCAGCGTGGCGCCGTCCGCCCGCCGCCGGACGGGCCGCTCACGCAGGAACTGCTCGGTCACGGTCAGGGTTTGTCTTCGCCGGTCGGCCACGCCGGCGCGCCCGGCTTGCCGACGTTGCGCGGACCGGGGGCGGCGATCTTCACGGTCTGCTCGCTGGCCGTCGGCTGCGGGCGGCGGACCGGCGGGCCGGGCGGACGTCGCGGCGCGCCGTTGGGGGGCGGCCCGACCTGGTTCGCGGCCGGAGCGACCGGACCGGGCGGACCGGGCGGACCGAGCGGACCGGCCGAAGGAGCCGGAGCAGCCGGACCAGCCGAAGGAGCCGGGGCAGCCGCGTCCTCCGCCGCCTCACCCTTCCCCTCCCGCGCCTCACGGCGGCGGCGCAGGTGCTTCAGGACGCTGTCCCCGCCGAACGTGGCCGCCGTCGTCAGCAACATCAACAGCACGAACGCCGCGCCCGCGTACCGGACCTTGCCGCCGATCTGCGCCTCCGCCTCGGTCGGGTTCACGATCACCTGCGAGGTGATGAACGTCGACGCGGGCGCCTTCAGCGCGGTCTGCTGCTTGTCCAGCTCCTTGGTCGCGAACTCCATCACCGTGGTGACGAGCCGCTCGGCCGCCTCGGGGGTGCTGCCGTCCGCGGTCACGAACAGGAACGGGCCGCTCATGCCGCCACCGGCCGCGGTGAAGTTCTCCGTCGAGTCCTTGTCGAGGCCGAGCGACTCCTTGCGGGTCTTCGGGTCGGCCAGGATCTGCGCCAGGATCTGCGCGGTGGTCGTCAGGCTGCCGTCGAACGCCAGCAGCGGGTTGACCTGGACCGCGTCCTCGGGCGACAGCTTCTCCGAGAACGTGCCGCCCGCCGACGGCGAGGTGAGCACCATGACCCCGGAGGACTGGTAGCGCGTCGGGATGGACAGGAACACCCCGGCGGCCACGGCGACTGCCGTGAGCGCCGCCGGCAGGGCGATGTACCACCGCCTGCGCAGCGTTCGCACAGCGCCCCAGAAATCCATCCGCTCCCCGATCCACGTTTACCCTGCGTATGTGCGCGCACGGTCTTGTTACTCTGCAATCGGCCGACTCGCGCCTAGTCGTTACAGGTGGTGATGGACTTGGGCTACCGGCGGGTCGTGTTCGCCGTCGCGGCCATCGTACTGGTCGTGGGGGCCGCGGTGGTGTACGTGACGTCGGTCGTGCGCGACGCCTCACCCGTCCCGATGGCCTCGGTCGACGGCGACCTGATGTTCGTGTCGCTGGCCGACGGGCGCGGCCGGGTCGAGCAGGTGCGCCTGGCCGACCCCGCCGCCCGCACCGCGACGCCGTTGACGTGCCGGCGGGTGTACCGGGCCGCCGGGACGACGGTGTGCCTGAAGCTGGCCGGGCCGGGCCCCACCTACGCGGCCGAGGTGTCGCGGGACGGCGCTGTGGTGCGGACCGTGCCGCTGCCGGGCGTGCCGAGCCGGGCGAAGGTGTCGGCGTCGGGGCAGGTGGTCTCGTGGACGTCGTTCGTGACCGGCGACTCGTACTCGGTGCCCGGCGGGTTCTCCACCCGGACCGGGTTCCTGGACCTGCGCACCGGTGAGGCCGTGGAGTCGCTGGAGGGGTTCGCCGCCGTCATCGAGGGGCAGCCGCACGGCGCGCAGGACGTGAACTACTGGGGCCTCACGGTGGCCGCCGACGACCGCACGTTCTACGCCACGCTGGCCTCCGGCGGGTACACGTGGCTGGTGAAGGGCGACCTGGTCGAGCGTCGCCTGGAGTCGCTGCGCCGCGACGCGGAGTGCCCGTCGCTGTCACCGGACGGCACGAGGGTCGCGTACAAGAAGCGCATCGGCCGGCTGGGGCCGTGGGAGCTGGCCGTGCTGGACCTGAAGACCGGTGAGGAGCGCCGCTTGCCGGGCACCGCCGGGGTGGACGACCAGGCCACCTGGCTGGACGACGGCCGGCTCGCGTTCGCCGCCGTGCCGAAGGACGCCAAGCTCGCGTCGATCCACGTCGTGCCCGCCGACGGGTCGGGGCCGGCCGTGCCGACGATCCCCGACGCCACCTCGCCGTCCCCGCTCTGATCTCTTGAAGGCGGACCGCACGGCGGTCGGCGTGCTCAGGCCCCCAGCTCCCGCCTGAGCACCTTCTCCAGCTCGTGCCCGGCCGCGTCCCACGACCGGCCGGCCACGCTGGCGGACGCGGCCCGCGCCACCGCGTCGAAGTCCGGCGAGGTGACCACGTCGGACAGCACGCGGGCCAGGTCGTGCGGTGTCGGCGGCGCGTAGCGGACGTGGTCGTTGTCCAGCACGACCCGGTTGTGCACGGCGTCGTTGACGACCGGCAGGCAGCCCGCGGCCAGCATCTCGTGCGGCACCAGCGACACGTTCGTCATCGACAGCGTGAGGCCCGCGTAGCACCGGTTGTAGATGTCGTTGAGCCGGTCGGGCGTGACCAGGCCGTGGTCGACGTGCCGGGGGCCCAGCGAGCCGATCTTCTCGCCGTAGGTGTGGATCGCGATGTCCGGGTGCCGCTCGGCGAAGACCTCCAGCGCCAGCAACCCGATCTCGATCGCCCGCCGGGGCGCGAGCCGGCGGGCGTAGAACACCACGCCGTCCCGCTGCACGCCGTCACGCAGGTGGTAGCGGTCGGCGTCGCAGCCGAAGTCGAACGAGTCGGCCGCCATGCCCGTCTCGTCACGCAGCTTCGAGGCCAGGAACCGGCCCGCGGTGAAGCCGTGGAACCCCATCCGATAGGTGTTCTCCGCCAACGCCGACAGCCCGCCGACCGGGAAGAACCACGGCTCGTAGTCCTGCACGAGGTAGAACCTCCGGCCCGCGCACGGGTCGTTGAACGCCGGGTAGGCCGTCATCCACGCGGTGGCGAACACGGCGTGGGCGTCGGCCATCCCGTCCAGCACGTCGTGCACCGGCCCGCGGAACCCCGGGTACGCCGACCTGATGACCGGCTCGTGGTCGGCCGCACGGCTGCCGTACACGTCGTACAGGTACAGCCGGCACTCGTGCCCCAGCGACTCCAGGTGCTCGATCAGCCGGAACATCGTGGTGTGCCCACCGGAGCCGGGCGACGGCGGCGTGCTGATCCAGTTGACCGTCAGCCGACCGCCCGCCGGGATCGGCGGCACGACCACCGGCCGCCGCGCGCCGATGTCCGCCGCGCGCACGTCCTCCAGGCGCACCGGGAACACCTCGGCGTCGGTGCCGATCCGCCGTGCCGCACGGGCGAGCGCACGCGCTCCCACCTGGCGCACACCCTGCTCGCGCACGATGCGCGTGACCTGGTGCGCCCGACGCCGCAATTGCTGGACGACCCTCACGCGCCACTCCTCCGCAACAGGCCCAGCACCTCGTGGCGCAGGGGGAACACCACGGCCGCGTACGCCAGCGACGCCAACGCGCCACCGACGAGCAGCCGCCACAGCGCGCCGTCGACCAGCCACTGCACGCCCGACGCCACCACGACCATCACCACGCCGCCGAGCACCGGCCGCGCGACCGCCGCGCCCAGCGCGCGGGCCCGCAGCCCGTAGGGCCGGAACGCGATCAGGTACGCGGGCACGATCACCACGAGCACGACCGCGCTCTGAGCCAGCGCCACGCCCCGGATGCCGTCCAGGTGCGCGCCCAGCGCCAGCAGCGGCACGAGCGCCGCCAACCACACCAGGTGGATCACCAGGATCGCCCGCGACCGCCCCGCGCTGGCCAGGTAGTCGTACCCCAGTTCCAACGCCACCCGCAGCGCGCCCAGCAGCACCAGCAGCGCCAAAGCTTGCGCCGACGGCGCCCACCGGTCGCCGTAGACGGTCCGCACGAGCGGGTCGGCCAACGCCGCCAGCAGCACGCACGCGGGCACCGTCACCAGCGCGAGCAGCCGCAACGCGCGCGCGAACGTCCGCGCGAACAGCTCCGGATCGTCCCTGACCTGCGAGAACGCCGCCAGCGACACGCTGCGCACCGGCTGCGAGAACGCGCCGACCGGCCAGTTCGCCAGGTTGAACGCGAGCAGGTAGAAGCCGAGCGGCACCGTGCCCAGGACGCCGCCGACGATGATGTAGTCGACGTTGAGCACCCCGAACACCAGCAGGCTCGCGCCCGCCAGCGGCAGCCCGAACGCCAGCAGCCCGCGTGCCTGGACGGCGTCGAACCCCGGCCGGTAGCGCTTCGGGGTGTAGGCGAACATCACCGCGGCGGCGACCAGGTTGGTGGCGATGCGCGACCACGCCAGGCTCCACGCGCCGAACCCGAGCAGCGCCAGCACCACCACGACGGCCGTGCCGACGACGAACGCGGACGTGTCCGCGACGAACTTGTGGTCCTGCCGGAACTCCCGCTGCAGCAACGCCCCCGGCACCGCCGACGCGCCCGCGATCACCAGCGACAGCGACATGAGCTGGATCACGCCGGTCGCCTGCGGCGTGCCCATCGCCTCGGCGAACCAGGGCGCGCCCACCACGCACAGCAGCGCTAACAGCGCGCCGGACGCGATCGACAGCGTCGTCACCGTCGGCGCGAGCTCGCCGACCGGACGCTCGGTGCGCACCAGGGCGACGCTGACGCCCATCTCGCTGACGCTCATCACGATGTTGAGCACGACCAGGGCGACGGCGAACACGCCGAACTGCTCGGGCGCGATGAGCCTGGCCAGCAGCACGCCCACACCGACCTGGCTGAACCGCTGCACCAGGCTGTTGACCGCGCTCCACCGGATCGCCGAACCGACCTTGCGCCGCAACTCGGGGCGCTCGGTGTCGGGCGGCTCCACCTCGGCGGTCACTGGCCGCGCCACTTCCAGACCTGCTTGCCCACCAGGCCGGCGCCCCGCTTGGCCAGGTGGCTGCCCACGAACAGCTGCGTGCGGCTGCACACCTTCGGCCCCAGCGCCCGCCGCCGCCGCAACGCCCGGTACTCGGGCAGTCGCTCCACGTCGGAGCACACCCGCCGGGCGAACGCCTCCAGCTCGTCCACCGGGATCTCGGCCAGCTTGTCCCGGTCGTAGGCGCGCACCGCCCGCCACAACGCGTCCTTGGCGATCGACCGGTTGGCCAGCGACCGCAGCCGCGGCGGCAGGTCCGGGTGCTCGCCGAAGAACCGCTCGAACACCGCCTGCCGCTGCTCCAGGTCGGCGAACAGCGACGAGAACCGCGTGCGCATCATGCTCTGCTGGTGCACCCGGTAGTAGGCGGCGGGCTTGCCGCGCACGTACCCGATGTCGGACACCGCGGCGATGCGCATCCACATCTCCAGGTCGCCCGCGTGCGGCAGGTCCGGCCGGTAGCCGCCGACCTCCTGCTGCACCGACGTGCGCACCACGGCCTCGGGCGACGACAGCACGTTCTGCCCGGTGCGGCAGCGCGCCTCGATCCAGTCCACACCGGACCACACCGTGCGACCGGCGGGTGGCGCGACTGTGCGTGGAAGTACGGGGTCGTCGTGGCCCGTGGTCTGATTGCCGACTCCGTCGGCGGTGTAATAAACGACACGTCCGTACACCATGCCGACGTTCGGGTGCGCCTCGAAGACCTCGGCGGCACGGGCGAGAGCACCCGGCGCCAGCAGGTCGTCGGCGGACAGCAGCACGGTGTAGTCCGCCTTGGCCCACTCCAGCAGGCCCTCGTTGTAAGTGGCGATGTGGCCCTTGTTGACCTCGTGCCTGCGGCCCTCGACCCGGGGGTCCAGGGTGAGCTCGGCCATGACCTCGGGCGTCTCGTCGCTCGACGTGTCGTCGATGATCAGCACCCGGACGTCCACGCCGGGTTGGTCGAGCACGCTCTTCACACACGCGCGCAGGAACCGCGCGTAGTTGTAGCAGGGGATGACGACGTCGACCGTTGGTCGTGCCGGGGGCTCAGTCACGCTCTACTCATCGTGTTCGAACGCGGATCGTTAACGGCGCGGCTCCGATCCCGATGTAGGAGGACATACGGGAAGGGGTTCCATGGACCACGTCGTGCTGACGCGTTTCAACCTGCCGTCCGTGGGCGCGGAGAGCGTCGTGCGGGCGCGGGAGGGGTGGTTGACCGAACGCGTCGGGCTGTTCGAGCGGTACTGCCTGCCCTCGGTGGCGGCGCAGACGTCCTCGAACTTCCGGTGGCTCATCTACTTCGACCCGGAGAGCCCGCAGTGGCTCAAGGACCGCATCGAGGCGCACGGCGACGCGTACACGCCGGTGTTCCGCACGCAGGTCAGCCGGGACGAGCTGGTCGAGGACGTCTCGGGGCTCTTCCCGGTCAAGGGCGACGTGCTGATCACCACCAACCTCGACAACGACGACGGCCTGGCCGCCGACTTCGTGGCCCGGCTCCAGGCCGAGCGCCCGACCGGCCGCCGCACCGCCCTCTACCTGGCGAACGGGCTGGTCAAGAGCCCGACCGGGTTGTTCGCCCACCACGACCGCGACAACGCGTTCGCGTCGATGCGGGAGAGCTGGGACGCGCCGGTGACGTGCTGGGCCGACTGGCACAACCGGCTGCACCGGCACGCCGACGTGGTGTCGCTGGGCGGGCCGCCCGGCTGGCTCCAGGTCGTGCACGGCGGGAACGTGAGCAACCGCACCCGCGGCAGGCTGGTCGCGCCCGCGCCGTACCGGGCGCTGTTCGGCGCGGCGCTGGACGACGTGCCCGAACCGGCCGGCGGCGTGCTGGCCCGCGACCGGTTCGTCGGCCACCCGCTGCGCACGGCCCGTGACGGGGCCCGGTACCTGGCGAAGACGACGGCGCTGCGGCTGCTCGGCCCGGGCGGCTTCGAGAAGGCGAAGCAGGTGCTGGCCGCGCGGGGCCGCGTCCGGACGACGAGGTGAGGCGGACCGCGACGGCGGTGGCGCTCGCGCTCGCCCTGACCGCGTGCACCGCGGAGTTACCGCAGCAGGCCGACCCGACGCCAGCGCCCATTCCCGCGAGCCCGTCCGTCGACTACTACAAGAAGTGGGTCAACGGGCCGAACCCCGCCGGCGACCCGGCCGTGTTCCCGATCAACGTCTGGATGCAGGACCCGTCCGGGATCGAGAACGGCGAGAAGCTCGGCCTGGCGTTCCCGAAGATCGGCATCGACACCGGCATCGGGCTGTGGGAGGACGAGTGGTGGCACCTGCGCCAGGAAGGCCTGCACGAGACCGACTGGCGCGTGTACGTGGACGGCACGCGGGTCGACGCGGTCCTGGCCGACACCGCGCACGCCCGCAACTACGTCGGCTACCTGATCGCGGACGAGCCGGACATGACCAAGGTCTACGGTGACGTCTTCCACCCCGACATGCAGCCGTCGGCGATCGTGAAGGCCGCCGACGCGGTGCGCGCCAAGGACCCCTCCCGGCCGACGTACCTCAACTTCAGCCCGTGGATGGGCACGCCGACCGGCGAGGTCGGCTACGGCCACATCGAGAGGTCCTACGAAGAGGACATGCGGACGTACTGCTCGGCCGCGGACATCGCCTCGGCCGACTACTACGGCTGGACGCACCCGGACCGGGGTGACACGGTCGGCGCGTACAGCTACGGCCAGGTGATCGACACCATGCGCAAGTGGTGCGGGCCGGACAAGCCGCTGTACGGGTTCGTCGAGACCGGCCACCCGCACGACCGCGGCGAGATCATCGGGCCCGACCAGCTCGAATCGGCGGTGTGGAACACGGTGCTGCACGGCGCGACGGGCATCAACTACTTCGCGCACAGCTTCTACACCGACGGCACCGGCGAGTACTCCAGCGTGCTGACCCGGCCGGAGATCACCGCCCGCGTCACGTCCGTCAACGCGCGGCTGAAGTCGCTCGCGCCCGTGCTCAACGCGCCGAACGAACCCGGCGTGACGGCGTCGAGCGACAACGGCATCCCGGTGGCGGTGCTCCACAAGCAGGTGGGCGGCTCGCGGTGGGTGCTGGCGCAGACCGACGGCACCAAGGCCAACCCGCGCAGCCTCGCCGCCCGCGTCACGCTGACCGTGCCGGTGACGTCGGGCACCGCGACGGTCGTGGACGAGAACCGGACCGTGCCGATCGTCGACGGCCGGATCGTGGACGACTTCGGTCCGTACCAAGTTCGCGCGTACCGGTTCTGACCGGCTAACGGCGCAGCTCCCCAGGTCGATTGGAGCACTGCGGGAATCGAACCCCTGGAGGCCGACAGTGCTGCTCAGACAGATCCGCAAGGCGCCGGCAGCGGGTGGCGCGATCGCGTTGGGAGCGGCGCTGCTGCTCGTGCCGCCCGGGACGGCCATGGCGCAGGACCCGGTGCGCGTGCTCGGGTACGTGGCCAACAACGGTGGCGGCGTCTCGGTGCTCGACACCGCCACGAACGCCGTCACCACGACCCTCATCGACTCCACCGGCGACTCGCCCTACGGCGTCGGCGTGGCGTTCGACGGCGGCCGGGGGTACGTGACGAACGTCCGCGACGACACGTTGACCGTGATCGACACGCCGACCAACACCGTGGACGCGGCGGTGCCGGTCGGCGACGGGCCCGCCGGTGTCGTGGTGTCGCCGTCCGGCGGGCACGTGTACGTGTCCAACTACCTGGCCGGCACCGTGTCGGTGGTGGACGCGGCGACGTTGGCGACCACCGAGACCATCCCGGTCGGCCCGAACGCGGACGGCATCGCGATCACGCCGGACGGCAAGCGGCTCTACGTCGCGCACGACGTCGCCGGACCGGGCACGGTGTCCGTGGTGGACACGGCGACGAACGCCGAGATCGCCGAGATCCCCACCGGCAACACCCCGACCGCCGTGGCGGTCACCCCGGACGGCGCGAAGCTCGTCGTGGTCAACAAGCTGTCCAACAACGTGTCCGTGATCGACACCGCGTCCAACGCCGTGCTCGGCGCGGTCCCGGTGAGCTTCATCCCGCACGGCGTCGCGATCTCGCCCGACGGGACGCGGGCGTACGTCACCAACAGCGAGGGTCACAGCCTGTCCGTGGTGGACATCGCCGCGCTCGCGCCCGTGGCGCAGATCCCGGTGGGCAGCAGGCCGATCAGCGTGGCGCTCACGCCGGACGGCGCGAAGGCCTACGTGACGAACTTCAACAGCGGCACCGTGTCCATTGTGGACACGGTGACCCTGGCCGTGGTCGGCACGGTGCCGGTGGGCGTGAACCCGGTCGGCATCGCGATCCACGCCGTCCCGCCCGCGCCGACGAAGCTCACCGCCGGCTACGCCCAGCTCCAGCTGCGCCTCCTCGGCTTCACCGCGCGCGGCCTGGACGCCACGCTCGTCGAGTCGCACACGGGCAAGCCGGTGGCGGGCAAGACGATCTCGTTCCGGACGGTCAAGGGCCACCCCCTGTGCACCGCCACCACGAACGCCTACGGCAAGGCGCAATGTGACGCCAACGTCCCGCTGCTGGTGGGCCTGGCCACCCTGCTCCAGGGCTACACGGCGAGCTACGCGGGCGACCTGACCCACGGCCGTTCGGTCGCGCACGGTCCGATCGGCCTGATCTGAACCACGTGTAGCGAGCCGGGTTGAGGGGAATTCCCCCAGGAGGACCGAACCGACCTCCTGGGGGAGTGACATGCGCTCGCGCTCCGACAAGGACCTCGAACTGGCCGAGGACGCGGATCCCGGCAGTTTCCCGACCCGGCGGTCGCGCCGCCGGGCCATCGGCATCGACCGCTGGTCGGGCCGCCACCCCGTGCTGATCACGCTGCTGACCGGCGTGGGCATGGGCCTGATCGTGTGGTTCGCGCTGCTGAACAGTTCCGGGGGCGAGAAGTTCGTCTTCCGGCTGGTCTGCTACCTCGGGTTCGTGATCGGCTCGATGGTGCTCATCGCCCGGCTGGCGTTGAAGGCGCGGAAGAGGTACTACCGCCGTTGAGCCGCCAGGCCACCAGGACCGCGACCACCAGCGAGCCGATCGCCACCGACACCGCGGTGCCGAAGGCGGCGAACTGGAGCAGCAGGCCGAACGCCACCGACGACATCAGGCGGGCCAGCGCCTGCCCCGTCTGCACCACCGCCAGGCCGGACGCCCGCAACGACTCCGGCACCAGGGAGCTCACGCGCGCCGACAGGACACCGTCCGTGGCGGCGTAGAAGAGGCCGTGCAGCAGCAACGCCGCGCCGACCCCGAAGTAACCGGTGCCGGGCGCGAACAGCACGAGGTACACCGCGAGCAGCAGCACGTGCCCGCCCAGGAACACCGGCCACCGGCCGATCCGGTCCGCCAGCCGCCCCACCGGCGCGGCGGCCACCAGGAACACCAGGGCCGTGCCCAGCGGCAGCAGCGGCAGCAGGTGCAGCGGCGCGTTCGTCGCCTTCTGCACCAGGATGAAGACGAACGCGTCCGACAACGTCGCCAGGCCCAGCACCGCGGCCCCCACCGCCGACCGCCGGTAGCCCGCCTCCCGCAGCAGCGCGAACCCCGCGCGCAGCGACGGGCGCGGCCCGACCGACGCGGGCCTCGGGTTCTCCCGCACGAACGCCACCAGCACGATCAGCCCCACCGCGGCGAAGCAGGCGCTCACCGCGAACACCGGGCCCGCGACCGTGCCGACCCAGTACAGCAGCAGGAACGTCACCAGCGGCCCGAGCAGCGCGCCCACCGTGTCCATGCTGCGGTGCAGCCCGAACGCCGCGCCCAACCGGTCCGGCGGGGTGGCCAGCGAGATCAACGCGTCGCGCGGCGCGGTCCGCAGACCCTTGCCCGCGCGGTCCGCGGCCATCGTCGCGCCGATCCCGAACGCCGACGCGCCCACGAGCGGGAAGATGAGCTTCGTCACCGCCGACAGTCCGTAACCGGCCGCGGCGACCGCCTTGTGCCGGTGCGTGCGGTCCGAGACGTGGCCGCCGACGAGCCTCAGCACGGCCGTCGCACCCGTGTACACACCGTCCAGCACACCGAACTGCGCGTAGCCCAGGTTGAGCGTGAACAGCAGGTAGACCGGCATGAACGCGGTGACCATCTCGGCCGAGACGTCGGTCAGCAGGCTCACCGCCCCCAGCGCCACCACGGTGCCGGGGACCTTGCCCTTGACCCGCTCGCCAGGCCGGACGGACGCAACGTACATGCACCCGATATCGGTCACGTGCGGTGACCGTTACCGCCGTGCGGGCCCGTCGTAACGGGGACCACCCCGAACCCGATGACGCGGGTATGCCGGACATCCCGCAGCCCCGCGTCCGCGTGGGCGCAGTCGACGTGTGGTCCGTCCGCGAGTCCGGTGTCGCCGACCACGTCGCCGAAGCCTGGCGACGGGCCGAGGGCGGCGCGATCGTCACGGCCAACGTGGACATCGTGCGCGCCGCGACCCGCCGCCCCGAGCTGGCCGCGCTGATCGCCGAGTCCGAGCTGGTGGTCGCGGACGGCATGCCGGTGGTGTGGGCGGGCAGGCTGGCGGGAGTGCCGGTGCCCGAACGCGTCACCGGGTCGTCACTGGTGTTCACGCTGGCCGGAGCCGCCGCGCGCGAAGGCCGTTCGATCTACCTGCTCGGCGGTGACCCGGGCGTGCCGGAGAAGGCCGCCGACGTGCTGCGCGACCGGTTCCCCGGGCTGCGCGTCGCGGGCACGGACTCGCCGCCGTTCGGGTTCGACGCCTCCGCCGACGCCACCGCCGAGGCCGTGGCCAAGGTCGTGGCCGCCGAGCCGGACCTGGTCCTGGTCGGCCTCGGCTTCCCCAAGCAGGAGCGCCTGATCCGCCTGCTGCGCGCGGAACTGCCGCGGGCGTGGTTCCTCGGCTGCGGCGCGGGCATCCCGATGGCCGCAGGCGAGTTCCGGCGCGCGTCGGGCGTGGTGCAGAAGATGGGCGCGGAGTGGCTGCACCGCCTCGCGCTCGAACCGCGCCGGCTGGCCAAGCGCTACCTGCGCGACGACCTGCCGTTCGCGTTCCGCCTGCTCGGGGGCGCGCTGCGCACCCGGTTCCGCCGTCCGACCGCCGACGGGGTCGGCAATCAGACGACCGCCGACGGAGTCGGCAATCAGACGACCGCCGACGGGGTCGGCAATCGGACGACCGCCGACGGAGTCGGCAATCAGACGACCGCCGCGGTCGTCGGCACCCAGCCCGGGGAGTAGAAGTGCCGCTTGCCGTCGTCGTCGTGACCTACCACAGCGCGGAGGTCGTCGAGGACTGCCTGAAGTCGGTCGCCGTCGCGCTGGAGTCCATTCCGGACAGTCGGGTCGTGGTGGTGGACAACGCCTCCGCCGACGACACCCTGGAGGTCGTGGCACGGGTCGCGCCGCACGCCCGGGTCGTCGCCCGCGCGTCCAACGACGGCTTCGCGGCGGGCGTCAACGCCGGGTTCGCCGCCGCGCCGGACTGCGACGTGCTGGTGCTCAACCCGGACGTCCGGCTGCACCGCGACGCGGTCACGTTGCTGACCGCCGCGCTGGCGCTGCCCGGCACCGGTGTCGTCGTGCCCCGGCTGGCCGGCTCGGACGGCACGCCGCAGCCTTCGTTGCGCCGTGCGCCGAACCCGTTGCGCGCGTTGGGCGAAGCACTCCTCGGCGGCACGCGGGCCGGCCGGTCCGAAGCGCTCGGCGAGGTGGTGGTCGACCCCGTCCGGTACGAGACGGCGGGCACCGCCGACTGGGCGACCGGGGCGGTGTGGCTGATCTCGCGCGAGGCGCGTGAGGCGACGGGCGTGCTGGAGGAGCGGTACTTCCTGTACTCGGAGGAGACCGAGTACATGCTGCGGGCGGGCGAGCGCGGTTACGCGGTCCGCTACGAGCCGCGGGCCCGTGCCGTGCACCTCGGCGGCGAGCAGTCGACGTCGCCGGTGCTGTGGTCGATGGCCACCACGAACCGCGTGCGGATGGTCCGCGAGCGCCGCGGCCGGCCGGCCGCGTTCGCGATGTGGTGGGCCGTGCTGCTGAACGAGCTGCTGCGCCTGCCGCGTGGCGCGAAGCACCGCAAAGCCGTGGGCGACCTGCTGCGCTGGCGGCGTTGGCCCGAACGCCCCGGCACGAGCGGACCGGGCTGGGTCTGCTTCTCCGCGCAGGACTGGTGGTACCACAACCGGGCGCACTCGGACTTCCAGCTGATGCGGACCATGGCCGCGCACCGCCGGGTGCTGGTGGTCAACAGCATCGGCATGCGGATGCCGACCCGAGGCAACAGCACCCACGTGGCCCGCCGCATCCTGCGCAAGCTGCGCAGCGTGGCCAAGTTCGTGCGCCGGCCGTTGCCGGAGTTCTACGTGATGTCGCCGCTGCCGCTGCCGTTCTACGGCTCGCCGCTCCTGCGCAAGGTCAACGCCGTGCTGGTCCGCTTCCAGGTCCGGGTGGTCGCGCGGGCGCTCGGCCTGCGCACTCCGGTGATCATGGTGACGATCCCGACGGCGTGGGACGTGGTGGCCCCGATGCGCCGGCACAGCCTGGTGTTCAACCGCTCCGACCGGCACTCGGACTTCCCCGAGGCCGACCGCGCGTCGATCGAGGCGCTGGAGAACCGGCTGCTCGCCAACGCCGACCACGTCGTGTACGTCAGCCACGCGCTGATGGACGAGGAGCTGCCGCGCACCGGCTCACGCGCCCACTTCCTCGACCACGGCGTGGACGTCGACCACTTCACCGCCCGACCGGAGCACGAGTGGCCGGACGACGTGCGCGCCATCCCCGGCCCGCGCATCGGCTTCTTCGGCGCGCTGGACGACTTCGTGGTCGACTTCGACCTGCTGGAACGCGTCGCCGCCGAGCTGCCGCACGCGTCACTGGTGCTGATCGGCGACGCGACCCACCCGATGGAGCGCTTCGACAAGTACCCCAACGTGCACTGGCTGGGCTTCCGCCCCTACACCGCCATCCCGGCCTACGGCTCGGCGTTCGACGTGGCGATCATGCCGTGGCAGGACAACGACTGGATCAAACGGTCCAACCCGATCAAGCTGAAGGAGTACCTGTCCCTCGGCCTCCCGGTCGTCAGCACGGACTTCGCCGAACTGGCCGGCTACACCGACCGCGTCCGCGCCGCCCGCACCCACGCCGACTTCGTCGACGCCCTCCGCGCCACCCTCGCCACCGGCCCCCTCCTGCCTCCCACCCACCTCCGCGCCTCCGTCCAGGCCCACTCCTGGCACGCCCGCACCCGAACCCTCCTGACCCTGACCACCCCGTGAACCCGCGCGTGTCGAACGCTCAGAACGCGCGTGTCCTACGTTCAGAACGACCGTGTCCTACGTTCAGGTCGCGCGTGTCCTACGTTCAGGACCCCCGAGTTCAACGCTCGGAACACACCGACCGGGTCCTGAGGCACCCTCGACTGCGTGACCCCGCCCGAGGTTGCGCGGTTGTGGCCTGCGCCGCGAACCTCGCCGTCTTGCCCGAGTGGGGTGGCCGGCACATCTAGTGTGGGTGTCGTGCAGCCACTGCCCCCGAACGCCCCGTCGCGGATCGGCGACTACACGCTGCTCGCCGCACTCGGCCGCGGCGCGATGGGGTCGGTCTACCTGGCGCGGTCACGCGGCGGGCGGCCGATCGCGGTCAAGGTCGCGCGCGCCGAGCTGGCCGACAACCCGGAGTTCCGCGAGCGCTTCCGCCGCGAGGTCGAGATGGCACGCGCGGTCGGCGGCTTCTGGACCGCCACCGTCGTGGACGCCGACCCCGACGCCGACCGGCCGTGGATGGCCACCGAGTACATCCCCGGCCCGAGCCTCCAGCAGGCCGTCCAGGACCACGGCCCCTTGCCCGAACGCGCCGTGCGCCGGCTCGCGGGCGGCCTGGCCGAGGCGCTGGTCGCGATCCACCGCGCGGGCCTGGTGCACCGCGACCTCAAGCCGTCGAACGTGCTGCTGGCCGACGACGGCCCCCGCGTGATCGACTTCGGCATCGCCCGCGCCTTGGAGCACTCCGCGCTCACCGAGGCGGGCATCGTGTTCGGCACTCCCGGCTACCTGTCACCCGAACAGGTCGTCGGCCACCAGATCACCACCCAGAGCGACGTGTTCGCGCTCGGCTCGGTGCTGGTCTACGCCGCCACGGGCGGTGGGCCGTTCGGCGAGGGCGCCACGTCCGCGCTGGTCTACCGCGTGGTCCACCAGGAGCCGGACCTGTCCCGCGTGCCGCCGGGCCTGGTGCCGCTGATCGTGCCGTGCCTCGTCCGCGAACCGGCGAACCGCCCCACGCCCGCACGCCTGCTCGAAGCGATCGGCCCGCCGTCCAACGAGCCGTCCTGGCTCCCCTCGCGCATCCGCACCATGGTCGAGCAGCGGCACACCGAGCTGAGCAAGCTGCCGGCCAAGCCGCCGACCCGCGTGATGGTGGACGACCCACCGCCCAAACCGCCGACCCTCGTCACCCCCGCGCCGGCGCCCGCGCCCGTCCGGGTCACCCCTCAGCCGAAGGAGGTCCGGCCCACCGGCGTCCGGTTCAAGACCTCCCGCGTCGTGGGCCTGAGCTGGGCCGGGGCGAACGCGCTGGCCGCCCTGGTGACGGCCTCGATCGCCGACACGGCCTCCGGTGCGCCGAACGCCGTGCGGGCAGCCGCGTTCGTCGGGTTCCTGGCGTTCGCGGTGGCAGGCATCCGGCTCCTGGTCGGCGCGGCCCGCGCCCCGCTCACCCTCGACGTCGGCCCCGACGGCATCACGCTGTCCAGCGGCGACGAGTCGCGCCGCCTCCCGTGGTACGCCATCGCCCGGGTCAAGGTCGAGGCCCACCACGCCCGCCCGTGGCTCACGGTCTGGCTGGTGAGCGCCGCCAAGACGCCGGACACGCTGGGACGCGGCAGCTTCACCCGGCACAAGGGCGGCCTGCGCGTCTACCCGATCTCCCACGAGCGCTACCGCAAGCGCCGCGACCGCGACGTGGTCGAACTGCGCTCCGCCCTGGCCTGGTACGGCTCGGCCGCCTACGACCCCCGGTGAGGCGCGCCCTCAGCCGCCGCGGCCCGTTGACCGGGTCGTGGGTCCGGCGGATCAGCGACCGGTGAACGTCGCCTTGCCCGGACCGTCGGCCAGGAACGACCGCACCGCGCCGCGCAGGTCCTCCGAGTCGAACAGCTCGGCCGCGATGGCGGTGACGTGCTCGTTCGCCTCGGCCACGCCGCCGCTCTCGAAGTGCGCCAGCACCCGCTTGGTCGCCGCGTGCGCCAGCGTGGGCCCGGTCGCCAGTGCCAGCGTGAACTCCAGCGCCGCGTCGTCGAACCCCTCGTCCGGCAGCACCCGGTTGACCACGCCCCACCCCGCCAGGGTGGCCGCGTCGTAGCGCTCGCCGGTCATCACGAACTCCTTGGCCCGCCCCACGCCCGCGCGCGCGGCCAGCCGCTGCGTGCCGCCCATGGTCGGGGTCAGCCCGACGACCTTCTCCACCAGGCCGAACTTCGCCCGCTCGGCGGCCAGCACGAGGTCGCACGCCACCGCGAGCTCGAACGCCCACGTCAGGCACAGGCCGTGCGCGGCGAACACAGTCGGGAATGGCAGCGCGGCCACCCGGTCCGGCAGCTCCAGCATCCGGTCGAACAGGGCCTTGGCCTGCGCGGACGTCTTCTGCGCGGCGAACAGCCCCACGTCGACGCCGCCGCTGACGACCTTGCCCTCGAAGCGGATCAGCAGCGCCCGCGCGGGCCGGTCCTCCAGGTCCTCGACCGCCGCCTCCAGCAGGTCCTGCAGCTCGGCGGTGTAGAGGTTCAGCGGGGGAGCGTCCACGGTGAGCACGGCGAGCCCCACGGCGTCCCGCTCCAGCCGGACCTGTTGCGCTGCCACGGCCGTGGACTTTACACGCGTCCGGAATGACGAAAACCACGTGTCCGAATGGCCCAGTGCGGGTGAAAATCTGCCAATGAGTTCCTGGACCGTTCAGCCGGAGCCGGTTGACAGCCCGACCGCCGTGGCCGTGATCCGCACCTACCTGGCCGACATCATCGCCCGCTACTACGGCCGCCCGGCCACGCCCGCGGAGATCGACCAGGCGATCGCCGACGACCCGACCGACGACCTGGCCCGGTTCTTCGTCGGCCGCCGCGACGGCGAGGTGCGAGGGTGCGTCGGGTTCCGCCTGGTAGACCGCGAAACGGCGGAGATGAAGCGGATGTTCGTCGATCCGGCGGCCCGCGGCACCGGCGGGGGAGCGGCGCTGCTCGCGGCGGTCGAGGAGGCCGCCGTCTCATTTGGTGCTGCGGCCATTCGCCTCGACACCCGTACTGACCTGGTCGAAGCGCGGGCGTTGTACGCCAGGCACGGCTACCGTGAGGTGCCCGCGTTCAACGACGACCGCTATGCGGAGCACTGGTTCGAAAAGCGGCTATAGGGGCCATTGGGTTCCCATATCACTGTTGTGATGTGTCTCACTTGACAGTGTATAAACGCCCCAGTTGAGTATGTGGCGAAAGTCGGCCGCGGAATGAAATGGGGATCAGTCCAGTGGCTTTCGCCGTTGAGTTGACATTTCGTGATGCGCGCCAGGTGCGGAGATCCATTCATCTCGCACACCGGGAATATTGGCGTCCGTTAGCCGAGCAGGGAGTGCTCGTCGGAACCGGCCCTTGGGCCGACGGTTCCGGCGTGCTGCTCATCGTGCAGGTGCCCGACGACGCCGCTGCCCGGGACCTGGTGCGCGGTGACCCGTACGTGCGATCGCAGTCGATCGCGGAGGTGCGCATACGCCAGTGGCACGTGCTGCTGGGTGTGCCGGAAGGTGAGCGCGTGCCGGGCATCGTCCGGCCGCGCGACGGGCAGAGCGCCGAGGCGCGCTCGCGCGAGCCGTTGACGCCGCACGAGCACCGGATCGCGCTGATGATGTTGGAGGGCATGACGAACCGGCAGATCGCCGAGCACTTCTCGGTGTCGACCCGGGCCGTCGAACTCCACATCACCCGCATCTACCGCAAGCTCGACATCGGCAGGCGGGCCCAGCTCGCCGCGGCGATGCCGTGGGGCCAGCGCTCGTACCTCTAGTACCGGTCGGACGCAGTGACGCGAGGATCGGCGGGCAATCCCGTCGGTCCTCGCTGCGTCTCCGCCTCCGTCGGCTCCGCCACGTCCTCGGCCCGCCGTCCTCGACCACCCGAATCGTTCGATAAGGGGCTGTTCGGGTGGCAATCACGGCGAACGGGTACGTCGAACGTGCGCGGAAAGGTTACCGACCGTGCGGTATGTCACATGATTAGGCGATTCGGGTGACCTCTGTCAATACTCCTTACCCGTCGGTAACGTGAGCGGTGGGAGTCCCCGTTGGTGCGCAACTTCGTCGTCGGATCGACCGTCCTCGCCGTGCTGCTCGCCGGGTGCGGTGCGGAGGACGAAGCGCCGGTCAAGACCGGGCCGGGCGTCACCGGCGACACCATCTCGCTGGGCGTGCTCACCGACATGACGGGACCGTTCTCGGCGACGTCGCTCATCCGGATCAAGGGCTACGAGCTGTTCCTGAGCGAGCTGAACGACCGCGGCGGCATCTGCGGGCGCAAGGTCGAGCTCAAGCAGGCCGACCACGGCTACGACGTGAACCGCGCGCTGACCGCGTACTTCGACCTGGAGCCGCAGGTGCTCGGGTTCATGGACGTCACCGGCGCGCCGATGACCGAGGCCATCGAGCCGGACCTGATGCAGACCCGCGCCATCGCCGCGCCCGCGTCGTGGTCGGCGAGCCTGCTCGGCAACCCGCACATGATGATCGTCGGCACGACGTACGACCTCGACGTGATCAACGGGCTGGACCACGTGAAGCGGTCCGGTGCGATCCGCGAGGGTGACACGATCGGGCACGTCTACGTCGACAGCGACTACGGGCGCAACGCGGTGGAAGGCAGCGCGTTCGCCGCCGAGCACTGGGGCATGGCGCTGGTCTCGAAGGCCGTGCCGGAGACCGCGGACGTGGCCGCGCAGATCGGCGAGCTGCGTGCGGCGGGGGCGAAGGTGGTGTTCCTGAGCACGTCGCCGCAGCAGACCGCGACCGCCGTGGCGACGGCCGAGCGGCTCGGCTGGGACGTGCCGTTCCTGGTCAACGCGGTGGGGTACGACCCGTTGATCCTCCGGTCGCCCGCGGCGACCGCGGTGGTGAAGCGGGTGCAGGTGGTGTCGCCCATCGCGCCGTTCGCGACCGACCTGCCGGGGCCGCGCGCGGTGGCGGAGGCGTTCACGCGCAAGTTCCCGGAGCTGGAGCCGACCGGGTCGGTGGACCACGGTTACGTGATCGGGATGGCGTTCGCGGCGGTGCTGGAGAAGGCGTGCGGCGAGCGTGACCTGACCCGTGACGGCGTGCTGCGGGCGTTCCAGGACACCAACAAGGTGGACACCCGCAGCCTCACGGGCCAGTTGCGGTTCTCGCTGGTGGGTCGGCCGTCGGCGACGCAGTCGTACATCGCGCGACCCGATCCGGCGACACCCGGTGGGCTGGCCGTGATCGCCGACCTGTTCGAATCCGACCTGGTGAAGCTGAAGGGCACCCGCGCCAAGTAGCCCTGACGGGGCGTTTCCGCCGGTCCGCGCGGGGAATCCGGGGCGCATGATCGAGGTGCGCTGGGCGGTGCCCACGTCGGTGGAGCGGGTGTTCGCGGTGCTGGCCGACGGCTGGTCGTACGCGGGCTGGGTGGTGGGCGCGGCGCACATCCGCGAGGTCGACCCGGGGTGGCCGGGCACCGGCACGCGGATCCACCACAGCGTGGGCGCGTGGCCGTTGGCGGTGAAGGACGTGACCAAGGTCCTGGATGTCGCCCCGCCCCGGATGCTGGAACTGGAAGCCCGCATGTGGCCCCTGGGCGCCGCGCGCATCCGCTTCACCCTGACCCCGACCGCCGACGGCTGCTCGGTCACCATGGCCGAAGAGGCCGTCAAGGGCCCCCTCTCCCTCCTCCCCACCGCCGCCCAAGCCGTCTTCCTCACCCCCCGCAACCGCGAATCCCTCCGCCGCCTCGCCGACCAGGCCACCCGCAAAGGCACCCTCTAACCCGCGTGTCGAACCTTCAGGACCCGCGTGTCGAACCTTCGCGTCCCGCGTGTCGAACGCTCAGGACCCCCGAACTCCACATCCAGGACCCGCTTCGCCCAACGCGAAGGTGGAACTCACGGGTCCTGAAGGTTCGACACGCGGGTCCCGAGCGTTCGACACGCGCAGCCTGGAGGTTCGACACGCGGGACGCGAGCGTTCGACACGCGGGTTAGTAGAGGGATTGGTGGAGGGTGCGGAGGAGGAGGTGGTAGGCGTCGCCGGCCAGGGCGTTGCGGGTCAGGGCGGCGCGGGCGGCGTTGGCGCCGGCGGCGCCGTGGACGCCGCCGCCGGGGTGGGCGGACGCGGAGGTCAGGTAGAGGCGGTCGACCGGGGTGTCGGCACGGCCCAGGCCCGGCGTCGGGCGGAACACCAACTGCTGGTGGATGGCGGCCGTGCCCGAGTTGATGGACCCGCCCACCAGGCTGCGGTTGCGGGTTTCCAGGTCCTCCGGGCCCTGGACGACGCGGGCGCGGATCAGGTCGCGGAACCCCGGCGCGTGCCGCTCGACCAACCGCTCCACCTCGTCGGCACGGCCGCGCAGCCGGTCCGCCGACCACCGCTCACCCCGCGGCACGTGCGTGTACGCCCACGCCGTCTCCGTCCCCGCCGGTGACCGGGTCGGGTCCGTCGTCGTCATCTGTCCCATGATCACGAACGGCGTGCTCGGCACCCGGCCGCACGCGATCTCCGTGCTCGACACCGCCAACCCGTCGAAGTCGCCTCCCAAGTGGACGGTCCCCGCACCGCGCACCTCCGGAGCCGTCCACGGCACCGGCCCGTCCAACGCCCAGTCCACCTTGATCGTCGCGTCGTCCCACTCGAACGCGGCCAGGTCGGACACCAACCGCGGCGGCAGGTGCTCCGCACCCACCAGCCCGAGGTACAGCACCGGCGCCGGCACGTCCGCCAGCACCGCCTTCCGCGCCCGCACGTACCCGCCCGCCGCGTCACGCACCCCGAGCGCGCGCCCACCGGCCACCACCACCCGGTCCACCGCCCGGCCGCACTCCACCACACCGCCGAGCCGCCGCACCAACGCCCGCGTCAACGCGCCGGCCCCACCCTCCGGCACCGGGTACCCGACGTCCTGCCCGAGCATCGACAGCAACCACCCGAACGCCGCCCCACCCGCCTGATCCGGCCCCAGGTCCGTGTGCATCGCGTTGCCCGCCAACAACAGCGGCGCGCCCTCACCCGTGAACCGCTCGTCCCCGAACGCCCGCACCGACTGCAGGAACGACCGCGCGAACCGCAACGCCCCACCCACACCCAGCACGCCGACCAACCCCGCGCCCGCCCGCACCGGCGGGAACGGCCGCATCAACCCCTCCACCAGCTCCGACCTGACCCGCTGCCACCGCTCGAACTCCGCCCGCCACGCGTCACCGTCACCCGCCCCGAACGCCTCCACCGACGCCGCCGTCCGGTCCACGTCCTGCGACAGCACCACGGCCCGGTCGTCCGGCAGCACGTGCGCCAGCACCTCCGGCGCCCGCCGCCACCGCAGCCCGTGCCGCTCCAGGCCCAACCCGGAGATGATCGGCGACGCCGCGCCCAGCGGGTAGAACGCGCTGAACAGGTCGTGCCGGAACCCCGGTTCGGTCAGCTCCGCCGTGCGCACCGCACCGCCGGGCTCGTCGGCGGCCTCCAGCACCAGCACGTCCCACCCGGCGTCGGCCAGCAGGTTCGCCGCCACCAGCCCGTTCGGGCCGGATCCGATGACCACCGCGTCCACGACATCGCTCACCGCACGTCTCCCTGGCTCTGATGCGCCGGCCGCCCGAAACCCAGCCGGTGCCACCGTCCGACCCGGCGCGGCGCGAGCGGACCCCACGTGCCGCGCCCTTCGGCGATCGCCGCCACGAACTCGGCCAACGCCTCCCGCGGCGGGTGCAACGGCTCCCACCCCAACGCCCGCAACCGCGTGCAGTCCACAAGGGACGCCTCGTCCGCCAACCGCAGCCAGCCCGGGTGCATCGGCTGCACGCCGAGCCGCCACGTCGGCCACGCCACTGCCCGCAGCACCGCCAACGGCACCGGGACGAGGAACCCGCCGAACACCGCCGCCAGCTCGCGCACGTCCAGCGGCGGGTCGGCCGCGACGTTGAACGCGCCCACCGCCCGGTGCGCCAGCACGACCCGGATCGCGCGCGCCACGTCCTCCGCGTGCACGACCTGGGCCCGCAGCCCGCGCCACAACGGCACCGGCAGCCACCGCCGCCCGAGCACCCGGGCGGGGAGCAACGGGCTCAGCACCCACCGGGCCAGCTCACCGCCCGCGTCCGGCTGCACGATCGCGCAGGGCCGCAGCACCGCCACCCCGGACCGGCCGTCGACCAGCCGCTCCAACTCGGCCTTCTGCACGCTGTACGCGCTACCGGCCACCCCGCCGCACGGCCACGACTCGTCGACGTGCACGGAAGAGGGCGTGTAGGCCGCCACCGACGACATCACCACGACCCGGGGCACACCGGCGCGTTCCGCCGCACGCAGCACGTGCGCGCTCCCGACGAGGTTGGTCCGCCGCAGGTCGGGCTCACCCGACGCGGGCTGCACCGCCCACGCCAGGTGCACCACCGCGTCCGCACCCGCGAACGCCCGGCCCAGCACCACCTCGGCCGCCGGCGCGCCGACGTCGCAACTCACCCAGTCAGGTGAACCCACCGGGATCCGCCGCGCGACGCCGACCACCGTGTCGCCCGCGTCCGCGAGCACCCGGCGCAGGGCCGTCCCCACGTTGCCGCTGGCACCCGTGACGACGACCCTCATGGCCGCCGGGTACCCCTACTTCCCGCCGCCAAGCCCCGCGCGCCGCAGCGCCTCGGCCATCGCCCCGTTCGCCGGCGGGCGCTCCGGCTGGCGCGGCTTGCCGCCACCACGGGGCGCGCCCCGGCCGTTACCGCGCTGCTCGCGCGGCTGCTCGCGGGGCGGCTTGCGGCCCGGCTCGTCCTCCAGCCGCAGGGTCAACCCGATCCGCTTGCGCGGGATGTCGACCTCCAGCACCTTCACCCGCACCACGTCACCGGACTTGACCACGTCCCGCGGGTCCTTGACGTAGGTGTTGGACAGCGCCGAGATGTGCACGAGACCGTCCTGGTGCACGCCGACGTCCACGAACGCGCCGAACGCGGCCACGTTCGTCACCACGCCCTCCAGCACCATGCCGGGCTTGAGGTCGGCGATCTTCTCCACCCCGTCGGCGAACGTGGCGGTCTTGAACGCGGGTCGCGGGTCGCGTCCCGGCTTCTCCAGCTCGCGCAGGATGTCGGTGACGGTCGGCAGGCCGAACTTGTCGTCCACGAACTCCTGCGGTCGCAGCGACTTCAGCACCGCCGTGTTGCCGATCAGCTGCTCGCCGCCCGCGCGCTCCTGCATCCGCCGGACCACCGGGTACGCCTCGGGGTGCACGGCGGAGGCGTCCAGCGGGTCGTCGCCGTTGGGGATGCGCAGGAAGCCCGCGCACTGCTCGAACGCCTTCGGGCCCAGCCGCGCCACGTCCTTCAACGCGCGCCGCGACCGGAACGGGCCGTTGCTGTCGCGGTGCTGCACGATGTTCTCGGCCAGGCCGGCCGTGATGCCGGAAACCCTGGTCAGCAGCGGCACGGACGCCGTGTTCAGGTCGACGCCGACGGCGTTCACGCAGTCCTCGACCACCGCGTCCAGCGACTTCGACAGCTTCGTCTCGGCCAGGTCGTGCTGGTACTGGCCCACGCCGATCGACTTCGGGTCGATCTTCACCAGCTCGGCCAGGGGGTCCTGCAACCGCCGCGCGATGGACACCGCGCCGCGCAGCGACACGTCCATGCCCGGCAGCTCGGCCGAGGCGAACGCCGACGCGGAGTACACCGACGCGCCCGCTTCGGACACCACGGCCTTGGTCAGCTTCAGCTCGGGGTGCCGCTTGAGCAGGTCGGCGGCGAGCTTGTCGGTCTCCCGCGACGCGGTGCCGTTGCCGATGGCGATCAGCTCGACGGAGTGCTTCTTCGCGAGCACGGCGAGCTTGGCGATCGACTCGTCCCACCGGTTCGCGGGCACGTGCGGGTAGATCACGTCGGTGTCCACGACCTTGCCGGTCGCGTCGACCACCGCCACCTTCACGCCGGTGCGGAAACCGGGGTCCAGGCCCATCGTGGCCCGGGTGCCGGCGGGTGCGGCCAGCAGCAGGTCGCGCAGGTTCGACGCGAACACCTTCACGGCCTCGTCCTCGGCGAACGCCCGCAGCCGCGACCGCAGGTCGATGCCCAGGTGCACCAGGATCCGGGTGCGCCACGCCCAGCGGACCGTGTCGGACAGCCACCGGTCGGCGGGCCGGCCCTGGTCGTCCACGCCGAACCGGGACGCGATGCGCGCCTCGTAGCCGGTGGGCTCGTCCTCGTCGGCGGGGTCGAACTGGAGGTCGAGCACCTCCTCCTTCTCACCGCGCAGCAGGGCGAGGATGCGGTGCGAGGGCAGCTTCGTGAACGGCTCGGAGAAGTCGAAGTAGTCGGAGAACTTGGCCCCGTCCTCCTCCTTGCCCTCCCGGACCTTGGACGCCAGCCGGCCCTGCGCCCACATGCGCTCGCGCAGCTCGCCGATGAGGTCGCCGTCCTCGCCGAACCGCTCGACCAGGATCGCCCGCGCGCCCTGCAACGCGGCGGCGACGTCGGGGACCTCCTCGGTCACGAACGCCCGCGCCACCTCCTGCGGGTCCTGCGACGGGTCGCCCAGCAGGCCGTCGGCGAGCGGTTCGAGGCCCTGCTCGCGGGCGATCTGCGCCTTGGTCCGCCGCTTCGGCTTGAACGGCAGGTAGAGGTCCTCCAGCCGGGCCTTGGAGTCGGCGGCCAGGATCGAGGCCTCCAGGGCCTCGTCCAGCTTGCCCTGCGACCGGATCGACTCGAGCACAGCCGCCCGGCGCTCCTCCAGCTCGCGCAGGTAGCCCAGCCGCTCCTCCAGGGTGCGGAGCTGGGCGTCGTCCAGCGCGCCGGTCGCTTCCTTGCGGTAGCGGGCGATGAAGGGAACGGTGGAACCACCGTCGAGCAGGTCGACGGCGGCGCTGACCTGCCCGGCCCGCACCCCGAGCTCGTCGGCGATCCTCTGGTGAATGGCTGTGGTCACAGCGAGCCATTGTGCCCTGCCCGCCGGGCCACGTTCGGGCACCCCGACCGGCCCGGCCCGCCGATCGGTGGGGTAGGCGGTAGCCCGACCGGATCACGCGCACGCCCCGGTGAGCCCGCCGGGACGGGCTCACCGCCACCCGCCGTCACGGCATCAGCGTGGTCAGGACCGCGACGTCCGACTCGTCCTCGGGCAGGTACATCGCCCGGACCACCATGCCCCGCTGCACCTGCGGGATCGAGGTCGGCGGCAGCTTCTTGTCCTGCGTCACGTCGAACGTGGTGCCGTCCGGGCGGGTCACGCGCAGGGTCAGCCGCAACGCCGTCCGCCCGTCCGACGCCTGCCCGGTCGGGGTCATGTCCAGCACGAGGGCGCTGGTGTCCACACCCTCCTCGGTGATGCGCAACTGGTGCGGCGTCAGGTAGCCCTTGGCCACGTGCACGCGGTCGAGGGCGGCCTGGAGCTCGTGCGGCGGCGCGTCGGTGGCCAGCACCGCGCGGCCGTCGGACAGGTACCGGACCGGCAGGATCGCGCCCGGCTGCACGGCGGACAGGTCGGTGATGTCGACGACCTGCCGGGCGGTGGCGGGGAACGTGCGGCCGTCGGCGGTGTCGACCTCCAGCCGGATGTCCAACTGCGGCTGGTCGTTGACGGACAGGCCGGTCCGGGCGACGCCGACGACCGTGCCCATGCCGATCGGCGCGCCGCGGAACTCCTTGGGCACGCCGCCGGTCAGGGCCGCCAGGCCGCCGCCGAAGACCTTGTCCAGCGAGAACAGCGTCGGCACGACGAACAGCAGCATGATCGGGCCGACCAGCCAGCCGTTCAGCCAGGCGAAGACGTCGTCGCCCGCCAGCCCGCCCGCGACCCAGGCCGCGGTGAGGGCGAGTCCGGCGGTGAGGCCGAGCCAGGTGAACACCTTCATGGTCTTGATTCCTTTCGTGGAGCGGGCGGGGTCGGCGGAGGCGGTGGAGCAGGGGACTCAGCGGTGGGAGCCGAAGAAGTCGGCCGACCCGACGTCGAGCGGCACGACCCGGCCGTCGCCGCGGGCCGCGGCGAGCAGCTCGCCGGCCGCCACTGCCGTGACGCCGTCGGGCCCGACCAGGGCGCGGTCCACCCGGGAGTCGACCGCCAAGGTGGCGGTGACCTGCCCGGTGGCCAGGGACACCAGGCTCAGCGCGACGCCGGGGTCGTTCACCGAGCGCTGGTGCTCGACCAGCACGTGCCCGGTGGCGGCGGCGACCGCGGTCACGCCGTCGACCACGAGCCGGGCGCCGAAGAACGCGGTCGTGCCCACCGGCAGCTCCCGGCCGTCGGCCGTGACGCGGACCAGCACGCTGCCCGGCACGCCACCCGGCGCCTGCCGCAGCGCGATCCGCTCGGACCCGGCGTTCAAGGTCGCCTCGACGCCGGTGGCGCTGGTCGGCGCGCCGGGTCCGCGCTCCACCGAGAGCCGACCGGACCAGGTCGCCGCGGTCGACGGGTCGACCGGCGCGGCCACCACCTCGTCCAGCCCGACCGCCAACACCCCTCCGGTGGCGGTCATGGCCATCACGCGGCGGCCCTCCGGGTCGTACGCGTAGGCGGTCCGCACCGCGGCGAACGCGTCGCCGAGCCCCTGGACCCCCGCCCCCTCGGCGACCACGGAGCCGTCGGCGAGCGCGACCACGACGAGCCCCGAATCGGTGGCCAGGTAGGCGTAGCGCCGACCGGCGGCCAGCACCGACGCCTCCCACACCAGCCCGTCCGACAGCTGCGTGTCCCACAGCACCTCGCCGGACGCCGGATCGGTCGCCGCGAGCCGCACCTGGAACAGGTCCTGCGTCATCATCTGGAACATGCCGCGCACGCCGTGCCGCGAGTACGGCGCGAGCACCACGTCCCGCCCGTCGACCTCGGCGAACGCGAACCCGGCCTGCACCTCGACCTCGGGCTCCGGCGAGAGCGCGTAGGACCCGCCGAAGAACAGCGCCGCGAACAGCACCAGTGGCAGCAACGGCAACAGCAGCGGGACGCGGAGGCGAATGGTCCGCGAGGTCTCGTAGGGCGTCACCGGCGTGTACTGCGGTGGTGTCTGGTACATCGCTTCCCCCGTTCGGTCGTGATGGGGGAAGCCTCCGCCGCGCACCTCGCCTACCGGTCCCAGGAACGGGGTTCACGAGTCCGCCACCAGCGGTGATCGGGTTCGACTAGGCTCGGGCCGGTGACCACTGCCCGAGCCGCGACGGCGACGATCCCGCGCGGGGCGCTGGTCGCGCGGGCGTGGGCCGGGCTGGGTGACGCGGTCGCCCCGCTGAGCAACGCCGCGGGCCGCCCGCTGACCCGCACGGTGAAGCTGATCCTCGACCCGCTCGTGCTGCGGCCCGTGCTCAACCCCGGGTTCGCGGCCGGCGCGATCGCCGTCGAGGACGCCGACGCCCTGGTGGCCCGGATCGCCGACGCGGGCCCGGTGCTCGCCGCGACCGCGAGCTGGTTCGCGGTGCTGAAGAAGGAGCGCCGCCGCCGGTGGATCACCGACGGCAACCCGCAGGACCTCTACTTCCAGCGCTGCTTCGAGCTCGCGACCCGTCACGGCGAACCCGGCCCGGACGCCGCCGACGTCGCCGCCGCGGTGCTGGAGGAGGTCCACGGGCGGGAAGGGCCGACCGTGGCCGCGCTTCGGGACTACGTGTCCGACCCGGCCAACGCGAGCGAGCTGACCGGGTTGCTCACGGCCGCGTGGGCCGCCGCCGACCCGCCCGCACCGGCTCCGACGTCGACCTCGCCGTTCCTGGCCACGTGCGCCGTCACGCCCGACCGCGCGCTGTTCGACGCGCTGGTCCGGGACTCGACCGGGAGCGCGGGCGCGGCGGGCCTCGACCGGCCTGGCGTGGCGCTGGCGCACGGCTTGACCTCGCGTGACGTGCCCGTGCGGCCCGAGCTGGGGCGTGGCGCGTCGAAGGGGAACCTGCCCAGGCCGTTCGACCGGTCGATCGTGGAACGCCTGTTCGCGCCCCTGACCAACGCGTTCCAGCGGGAAGGGCTGGCGGACGTGCCCACGCTGGTGCGGCGCGAGATCGCCCGGTCGGCCGGGCCGTGGCAGCTCGCCGACGAGGAGAGCCGGCTGGTGCTCGTGCTGGGCCGCGACGCGTCCGCCGACCTCGCCGGGCCGCCGGCGGGGGAGCCGGGTTCGGCCGCGGCCAGGTTGCGGTCGAGGTGGGAGCGCGAGGCGTACGTGCACCGGGTGCTGAGGATGCCGTCGGCCGTGCCGGCGGAGGTCCGCGCGGACGTGCGCGGGGTGCGGGAGGCCTACCTGCGGCGGTTGTGGGTGCGCGTGCACGGCCGCGAGCTGCGCCACGACACCGTGACGCCCGACCAGGTGTGGGACGTGCTGGACGGCGTGCTGCGGTCGGTGATCCTGGACCAGCGCGACCGGTTGCGGTCGGTGCTGGAGCGGGAGGCGGTGGCATGAGGGTGGCGCGCGGGTCCGAGGTCGTCGTCGGCGAGTGGCCCGCGTCGCCCGAGGTGGTGGCGCTGGTCGAGTGCTCCGGCGCGCTGCTCGCGTGGGACGTCCTGGCCGACGACCCCGTGCCGGCGGCGCGCGTGCACGACCCGGTGCGGGCGTCCGAGTGGTTGTGGGAGGTCTACGGCGAGGCGGCGGACGCGGTCCTCGGTGGCGCGTCGGAGGTGGAGGTGCCCGGTCCGGGTGACTGGCGCGTCCGTGACGCCTGCCGCCGGGTGGCGCAGCTGAACTGGGCGCGGGCGTGGTGGCCCGCGTCGGTGACCGCCGGCGTGCCCGCGCTGGATCCCGTCGTGCTGCGGGCGGAACTGGCGGTCGCGGTGTCCGCCGTGGAGCACCTGCTGGACGACCCGGACGCGGTGGAGCGGGCGTTGGCGGCGGCCGTGGCGCTCGACGTGCCGACGGCCGACCCCGAGGTGGACGCGGTGGCCGGGCGGCTGGTCGCGCTGGCCGAGGACTACGGGGTGGAACTCGCGCCCGCCGAGCTGCCGTCCCGGGCGGGTTTCGCCTTGGCCGCGGGCGGCTCCGGCGCCACCGCCACCACCGCGTTGTCCGGGTCGTCCACTGTGGACTGGTCGTGGACGCCGCACGGCGCCGTGGACGCCGCCGCGCCCGCCGACTGGGCCGTCGTGCGACGACAGGGCCGCACGGTGCTGGAGGTCTCGGTGGTGCCCGGACCGACGCCGGGCGTGCGGTTGGCGGCGCGGTTCGGCGACGTCGAGGTGGCGCTGGACGGCGTCGACGAGGCGGGCCGCCTCACCGGGTCCGCGCCCGTGTCGGCGGCGGTGCTGCTGCTCCCGCCGGAGCGGCGCGTCCTGACGGTCTACGCGCCGGACTTCGCCGAGCCGGTCGCACCCGACCCGGACGCGGGCGCGCGCCGTGCGGCGATCATCGCCTACGCCCGGTCCAGGGTCGGCTCGCCGACCGCGACCGTGACCGAGCGGACGGCCCGGTGAGCGACTGGTCCGCGCTGAACGACGAGGGCGTGCGGCTCGCCGGTGCCGGCGACCTGACCGGCGCACGTGCGGCGCTCGAAGCGGCCGCGGCCGCGTCACCCCCGGAGGACCGCGCGGGGGTCCTGCTGAACCTGGCGCACGTCATCGGCCTGGCGGGCGACCGGCAGCACGCCGTCGACCTGCTGACCGGCGTGCTCGCGACAGCGGAGGGGCAGCTCAGGGCCATCGCCGTCGCGGCGCGCGCCGACCTGCTGCCCTGGCTGGACCGGTGGGACGAGGCGTGGCGGGACGTCGAGGCGGCACTGGCGGACGCCGAGCCGGAGCACCGGGTCGTCCTCCGCACCACCCGCGTGCGGCTGCTGATGGTGGCCGGCCGGCTCGCGGAGGCCGAGGCGGACGCCGCCGACGCGGTCGCCCTGGCCGTGCGGCACGCCCCCGAGTACCTGGAGGACCTGTACTCGAACCTGGCGCTCCTCGCCGACGAGGCGGGCGACGAGCAGCGCGCCGCGATGTACCGCACGCTGTCCGACAACCCCGGCAGGCAGCCCCTGGGTCCTCGGTGGCACCGGTTCGCGGAGCTGAACGCCGAGGGCGCGGCACTGCGGTCGGCAGGCGACCGGGCCGGCGCGAGAGCGGCCTTCGAAGCCGCCTACCGCGAGACGCTCGGCGAGCCGGCCGACCCGGAGGCGGTGGTGTGCCGCGCCGGCGTCGCGGGCAACCTCGCCGGCGTCGCCGACCACCCGCGTGACGCCGTGCGCTGGAGCACCGAGGCGATCGAGGCGGCACGGGCGGCGTTGGAGGTCGTCGGCGACGCCTACGGGTCCGCCACGGTCCTGGTGAACGCGTTGGTGTCGCGGTCCGCCGCGCACCACTCGCAGACCCGGCTGCCCGAGGCGCTGGCCGACCTGGACGCGGCCCTCGACCTCGTCACGGCCGCCGAGGACGGCGAGTCGTACGAGGCCACCATCCGCGCCATGCGCGCCCGGGTGCTCGCCGTCGGCGGCTGGTTCGCCGAAGCCGCCGACGAAGCCGGGCGCGCGCTGGACCTCGCCTACTCCGTCGCACCGGAACTCGCCGCCTCGGTCCACCAGACCCTCGCCGAGGTCACGGGCGCGACCGGCGACCTGTCCGGCGCGGTCGAGCACCAGGCCCTGGCCCGCGAGCTGAGCGCCGCCACCGGTGACGTCCCGGGTGAGGCCACCGCGCTGCTCAGCTCCGCCCGCCTGGCCTACCTCGCCTCGGACGGCGACCGCGCCGACGCGCTGTACGACGAGGCCGAAGCCCTGCTCGCCGACGAGCCCCGGTGGCTGGCGGTGTGCCTGCACGGTCGGGCGGCCGTCGCCGTGCTGCGCGGTCGGCCGCAGGAGGCCCTGGCGTTGTCGGACCGGGCGCTCGCGCTGGCGGAGCCGACGACGCCGCTGGACGCGGTGGCGATTCACCAGATCAGGGGATCGGCGTTCGAGTCGGCCCTGGACTTCGCCGCCGCCGAGTCCTGCTACGCCGAGGCGGCGCGGGTGTGCGAGGCGGCCGGCCTGTGGCACGTCGTGCTGGGCATGGCGTGGTGGCGCGCGGACGCTTTGGTGCGCAGGGCCGCGTCGGCGACCGGTGACGAGCGCCGCGAGCTCGCCCACCGCGCGCTGGACCTGGCCCTGCCCGCCGCCCTGGCGTCGGAGGCCGTGCGGCAGCGGTTCCCGCACGGCCCCCTCCGCGAGCGCTGGGTGGCCCTGGCCTCCGCGCCCGCCACGCGTTCCGCGTTCCTGGCCATCCGCGCGGTGGGGGACACGGGCCTGGCCGCCGAGTACGTCGACCACATCGCGGGCGCGGTGACGCTCCACGCCGAGGGGACCGCCGTCGTGGAACGCGGTGAGCTGGCGCGGCTGCCCGAACCGCCGCCCGCGACGACCCACCTGCCCTACGCCGCCGCCGGCCTCGCCACGGGCGCCGACCCCGCGTTCCCCGTCACGGGCTTCGCGCTGCCGCCCAGGGTCAGGTTCGATCCCGCGACGCCGACCGCGCTGGACGCCTGGATCGACGTGGCCGAGCAGCGCTACGGCTTCCCCGTGCGCTCGGACCGGGCGGTGCCGTCGTGGTGACCGTGCAGCTCAAGCTGGTGGACGCGGGCGACCTGTACGTGTCGTGGCGGTGGGAGCACGAACCGGCCGAACCCCGCGTCATCGCGGTGCCGCGCGACCTCGTGCAGCCGACGCTGGACGAGTGGGCCGCAGCGGTGCCGTCGCCGTTGCCGGGGGAGACCGCCGACCGGGCCCTGCGGCGCTCGCTCACGCACGGCCCGCTGGTCGACCACGCGCGCGAACTCGACCTGGCGACCAGGATGGCGCGGGCGTTGATCCCGCACCGGCTGGCCCAGGAGCTGAACTCGTTCCTCGTCCAGGGGATCCGGCCCCACCTGCGCGTCCAGCCGTCACCGTCGACCGCCCTGGTGCCCTGGGAAGCGCTGCGGATCGACGACGGCCTGCGAGCCGTGCACGACACCACCGTCTCCGTGCTCCCGCCCGCCACCGTGGGCAACGCCGAGTCCCGCCGGGTGGCCACGTTCGATCCACGAGGGACGGTCGTCGCCGTGCTGGACCCCGTGGTGCCGGGGTTCGCCGACCACTCCGGCCTCGGATCCGTCCTGGGCGATCCGCCGCCGGAACTGGCCGCGCTGGGGCGCGTGCGGCGGGACGACATCGACCGCGACCACCTCGAACGGGCACTGGCCACCGCCGCGCGCCTGCTGTACGTCGGGCACGTGACCACCGGCGGCCACGGGCTGGACGCGCGCCTGCACCTGTCCTGCACGGCCGGCGCCACGGGCCGGGCCGCACCGCTCGGCTCCCACCGCCCCCTGACCGCCGCCGACATCGTGCTGGGCCACCGCCCCGGCCCGGTCCGCCCGTGGCGGATCCCCGCCCGCGTCGCCCTGGTGGCGTGCGAGAGCGGCGGCGACGTCCGCTTCGCCGAACCGTCCGGCCTGGTCACGGCCATGGTGCACGGCGGAGCGGAGCACGTGACGGCGACGCGGTGGACGTTGCCGACCGACGAGGGCCTGCGCCGCCTGGTCCCCGGCTTCCCGCCGACCCCCGTCCTCGCGCCGACCGTGCTGGCCGTCGACGCCGCCCACCGCGCGCCCGACCCGGTGACCGCCCTCAACGACTGGCAACGTGCCGCCGCCACCCGGTGGGAGGAGACCGGCGACCCCACCTGCTCACCGCTCGTGTGGGCCGCGTTCACCACCACCTGGGCACCGCCCCGCCGCGATGTTGGGACCGGTAGGGGACCGCGCCGCCCCTAACGTGCTCGACCAAAAAGGGGTGAGGACGTGTTCGGGTCGAGGGACGAGGCGCTGCACGCCAGGGTGCTGGAGCTGGAGGGCCGGGTCGAGCGGCTGAGCGGCCTGCTGGCCAAGCTGGCCGAGGGCGAGGAGCGGTACGCGCGGCTGCACGAGCTGGCCGAACGGGCGGACGGCGCGCTGCGGTCGCTGGAGGGCCGGGCGACGGCGGCCGGGATCGGCAGGCCGCGCTTCCAGGTCTCGCTGGACACCGTCTACCACGCCAAGGAGTTCGGGTACGTGGCCGTCTACTTCGTCGGCGGGCGGACCGCGCGGGTGCGGCTGCTCGTCGGGCCCCAGAGCCCGCCCACGACGAGCGTCGGCTACGCCGACTCCAGCGCCGACCTCAACTCCTACGTGGGCGGCGTCGTGCGCCCCGGCGAGTTCTGGATGGTCGCCACCCACCGGCCGGGAATGACAACCGGTTTCGAGTGCGTCTTCACGCCGCTGTTCTGACTTGAATCCGGTACCGCGGTACAGGCTTACCGTGGCGTCATGAGCACGAACGAGTCCCTGCAGCGGTGGGCGCCGGCCGTGTGCACCCTCCCGACCCCCGAACGGCCGCTGCGGGAAGCCGAGTTCGACCGGCTGTTCGCCACCTCGCGAGGCGTGGCGCGGCCGGAACCGACCCACCTGCGCGTCACCCTCGACGCGACCCCGGAGACCGCGGCACGGGCGGCGGAGCTGGCCGTGCGGGAGACCCGGTGCTGCTCGTTCTTCACGTTCGCCGTCGTGGCCGCGGCGGGCGAGGTGCGGCTGGACGTCACAGTCACCGACGGGCACGTCGCCGTGCTCGACGCCCTCCACGACCGGGCCGCGGCGTGACCGGGCTGCGCAGCGGGCAGCTCGCCGAGGCCGCCGGGGTGAACCACCAGACGCTGCGCTACTACGAACGCCGGGGGCTGCTGTCCGAGCCGGAGCGGACGCCGGGCGGCCACCGGCTCTACCCGCCCGAAGCGCTCACCGTGCTGCGGGTGATCAAGGCCGCGCAGCGGCTCGGGTTCACCCTGGACGAGATCTCCGACCTGCTCGACGTGCGTCGCCGCCGCCGGCCCGGCCCGCGTGGTGAGCCCAGGTTGCGGGCCAAGCTCGCCGAGGTGGAGGCCAGGATCGCCGACCTGGCCGTCATCCGCGACACCCTGCGCACCGCCCTCGACTTCGGCTGCGACGACCTGGTCGAGTGCGCGCACTCGCCGTCCTGCCCGATCCCGTTCACCGGGTCGCGCTGACCTGCTCCGCGCCGGCCGGACTGCGCTCCAAGGAAGGCGTTCGAGCGCCTGATGGAGTGGATCGCGCCGGCTCGGAGAGTGAAGGAGCAGGCGATCGCCGGTCACGAACCGGTGGGAGAACCGCGACAACTGATGAACCCTCCCGCCGACGGGGACGTGACGGCGCGCCGGCGTGTCTCATGGAAAGGATGAGTGCCGCCGCCCAGAGGGGACCGTCGTTGTGAACGTCCGAGCGCACGACCGCGAGGCCGTGCCGAGTTGCCCCTTCCGCCACGACGAGGCCCTGGAGCCCGACCCGTTCATGACCCGGATGCGGATCCAGGCCCCGGTGGTCAAGGTCCGGATGCCGTACGGGGAGGGCGAGGCCTGGCTGGTGACGCGGTACGACGAGGTCCGGGCGGTCACCACGGACCGGCGGTTCAGCCGGGCCGCGCTGATCGGCCGGGACTTCCCCCGCATCACCCCCGCGCCCATCACGCAGCGCGAGGCGATCAACCTGATGGACCCGCCCGCGCTCAACCGGGTCCGCCGGCTGGTCCTCCGGGCGTTCACCACGCAGCAGGTCGAGGCGCTGCGACCGTGGACGAGCCGGACCGCGGACACCCTGCTGGACGCCATGGCCGAGCACGGCCCGCCCGCGGACGTGGTCGAGCACCTGGCCGACCGGCTGCCGCTGATGACGATCTGCGAGCTGCTCGACGTCCCCGAGCCGGACCGGCCGCGGGTGCGGCGGTGGGCGATGGCGATGATGTCCATGAGCGCCGCCGACCGGACCGCCGCGGCCGAGGCCAAGGCCGGGATGCGCGCCTACTTCGACCGGCTCACCGCCGAACGCCGCCGCGACCCCGGCTCCGACCTGGTCAGCGCCCTCGCCACGGCCCGCGCGGGTGACGACGTGCTCACCGACGCGGAGCTGTCGGTGCTGGCCATGCTCCTCGCCGTCACGGGCCACGACACCACCACCTACCAGATCGGCGACATCGCCTACACGCTGCTCACCCACCCGCGGCACCTGGAACGGCTGCGGTCCGAGCCGGGTGCGCTGCCGCGGGCCGTCGAGGAGCTGCTGCGGTTCATCCCGTTCCGCCAGGGCGTCGGCATCCCGCGGGTCGCGCTGGAGGACGTCGAGCTGGGCGGCGTGACGATCAGGGCGGGTGACGCGGTCCACGTGTCCTACCTGACCGCCAACCGCGACGAGCTGGCCTACGAGCGGCCCGACGAGATCGACTTCGACCGCGAGGACCCCGCGCCGCACCTGGCGTTCGGCCACGGCGGCCACCACTGCCTGGGCTCCCACCTGGCCCGCATGGTGATCCAGGTCGCGATCGGCGGGCTGCTGACCCGGTTCCCGACCCTGCGGTTGGCGGTGCCCGCCGAGCAGGTGCGGTGGGACACCACCTCGATCTGGCGGTACCCGCTCGCGCTGCCCGTCACCTGGTGAGGGCGGGTCGTGGCCACGCTGTGCCGGCCCGCCATCGCGGTACCCGAGCACCTCGTCACCCGCGAGCAGACCCTGGAACTGGCCAGGACCCTGCACCGCGACCACCCGCAGCTCGACCTCGCGTTGCGGCTCATCGGCAACACCGGCGTCCAGACCAGGCACGTCCTCCAGCCGATCGAGGACACCCTCAAGCACCCCGGCTTCGCCGTGCGCAACGCCCTCTACGAGAAGGAGGCCAAGTCACGGGTGCCGGACGTGGTGCGGCGGGCGCTCGGCCACGCCGACCTGACCGCCGCCGACATCGACCTGATCGTGTACGTCTCGTGCACCGGGTTCATGATGCCGTCGATGACGGCCTGGCTGATCAACACGATGGGCTTCCGGACGTCCACCCGGCAGCTCCCGATCGCACAACTGGGCTGTGCCGCCGGAGGCGCGGCGATCAACCGCGCGCACGACTTCTGCACCGCCTACCCCAGGTCGAACGTGCTGGTCGTGGCCTGCGAGTTCTGCTCGCTGCTGTACCAGCCGACGGACCTCGGCGTCGGCAACCTGCTGTCCAACGGGCTGTTCGGCGACGCGCTGGCGGCAGCCGTCGTGCGCGGCGACGGCGGTGAGGGGATGAGGCTCGAGCGCAACAGCTCGCGCCTGGTGCCCGGCACCGAGGACTGGATCGCCTACGAGGTCCGCGAGACCGGGTTCCACTTCCTGCTGGACAAGCGGGTGCCCGGCACCATGTCGGTGCTCGCCCCCGCCATGCGCGACATGGCCGAGCCGCACGGCTGGGACATCGGCGGCCTCGACTTCTACCTCGTGCACGCGGGCGGGCCCAGGATCCTGGACGACCTGGGCGAGCACCTGCGGCTGCCCGCGGAGACGTTCCGGTACAGCAGGGCGACCCTCGCCGAGCGCGGCAACGTGGCCAGCGTCGTCGTCTTCGACGCCCTGGAACGGCTCTTCGTGGACGGCGGCGCCGAGCAGGGCGCGCGCGGCGTGATCGCCGGGTTCGGCCCCGGCATCACCGCGGAGATCGCGCTCGGCACGTGGACCGCGTCGGCGTCCCGCCTGGCGGCGACGTGACGCGGGCGCCGCCGTGCTACAGCGCGGCGATGACCTGGTCGGCGAGCTGCTCCGGCGTGTGCCGGTCGCCTCGCAGGACCAGGGTGTCCGGCGGCAGGGTGGCCCGCGCGGCGACGCAGCGGTCCACGTTGCCGAGGCGGAAGCCGCGGATCCGGTCGTCGGCCTCCTGGTTGTGCGGGTCCATGACCTGGGCTTCGATGCGGCGGCGCAGCTCGTCGGCGGGCACGTCGAGGAAGACGTGCAGCAGCGGGACGTCCGCGGCGGCGAGGAGCTTGAAGACCTCCTCCCGGTAGGACGGCTCGACCAGCGTCATGGGCGTGATGACGTGCCGCCCGTACTCGTGGTGCAGGCCGGCGGCGAACTCGCCGGTCATCCTGCGCCACAGCGGCAGGTCCTGGAAGTCGCCCGTCTCCGGCGGCGGCGCGGACATGCGGAGCAGGAGGCCGATGTGCTCCGGGTCGAACGACAGCGCGTCCGGCAGCCTGCGTCGCAGCTCCTCGGCCAAGGTCGTCTTGCCCGCGCCGAACGCGCCGTTGATCCACACGATCATGTTCACCACATTAGGTGACGTCGTCCCGTCGCCGCGGTGAGACGATCCCGGCCGTGGACCTCGTTCTCCCCGGACCGGTCGGGTTCGTGCTCGGCGGTGGCGGCAGCCTGGGCGCGGGCCAGGTCGGCATGCTCCGCGCGCTGGCCGAGCGCGGTGTCTCGCCGGACCTCGTCGTCGGCACGTCCGTCGGCTCGGTCAACGGCTCGCTGCTCGCCCTCGACCCGTCCGGCGCGGTCGACCGGCTGGCCGCGATCTGGCGGCACATGACCCGGGCACGCGTGTTCCCCGGCGGCCTGCTGGCGCAGGCCAGGACGTTGCGGCAGCACAAGACCCACCTGTTCCCCAACACCGGGCTGGCCGGGGTGCTGGAGTTCGGCCTCGGCGGCGCGCTCGACTTCGCCGAGCTGACGTTGCCGTTCGGCGCGGTGGCGGTCGACTCGGTGACCGGCACGGCCGTCGCGCTGACCACGGGCGACCTGGTGTCGGCGGTGCTGGCCAGCAGCGCCATCCCCGGCATCTACCCGGCCGTGCGGCGGGAGGGCCGGGTGCTCTACGACGGCGGCGTGCTCGCGAACGTGCCCATCCGGCAGGCGCTCGCGCTGGGGGCGAAGTCGCTGGTCGTGCTGGACTGCGCGTTCCCGGGGCACCTGCCGGTCGTGCCGGCGACGTTGGCCGAGACCCTGCTGTTCTGGGCCACGCTGAGCACGCGCAACCAGGCCGTGCTGGAAGCCGAGCTGGCCTCGGTCGACGTGCCGGTCCTCTACCTGCCCGGACCGCCCGTGCAGCCCGTGACGCCGCTCGACTTCGGGCACACCGCGGAGCTGATCGCGGCGTCCTACGAGGCTTCGGCGGCGTTCCTCGCGGGCGTGCGGATCGAGGGGCCCGGTCTGTACGGCCACCCGTCCGGGACATACTGACCGGTATGACCACACTCGACCACTGGGGCGGGACGAGCCGGCACGTCGACCTGGACGGCGCTCCGGTGCACTACGTCGACTTCGGCGGCGAGGGACCGCCGATGGTGCTCGTGCACGGCCTGGGCGGCTCGCACCTCAACTGGTGCCTGCTCGCGCCGCACCTGGTCGACCGGTACCGCGTGCTGGCCGTCGACCTGGCCGGGTTCGGGCTCACCCACCCCGAGGGGCGCTCCACGACGGTGCCGGCCAACGCGCGGCTGCTGGAGCGCTTCCTGGCCGAGGTGGTCGGCGAGCCCGTGGTGCTCGTGGGCAACTCGATGGGCGGGATGATCGCGATCCTGCACGCGGCCCGCCGTCCCGCCTCCGTGACCGCGCTGGCGCTGCTGGACCCGGCCGTGCCGATGCCGTTCGGCGTGCGGCCGGACGCGCAGGTGGCGGCGGCGTTCGCGATGTACGCGGTGCCGGGGCTGGGGCAGTGGTTCCTGGCGAAGTCGCGGACCGGGGTGTCGACGCGGCGGCAGGTCAAGCGGATGCTGAACCTGGTGTGCGCGAACCCCAGGTCGGTGCCGGAGGAGATGGTCCTGGCGTCGATGTCGTTGCTGGAGCAGCGGGCCGAGATCCCGGGGCTGGACGAGGCGTTCCTGGCGGCGGCGCGGTCGGTGGTGTGGACGGGTGCGACCAGCCGCCGGTACTACACGGCGATGAGCAGGATCAGCGTGCCGGTCTACCTGATGTCCGGCGACCAGGACCGCCTGGTGCCGGTGGCGTCGGCTCGCGAGGCGGCGCGGCGCAACCCGTCGTGGCGCTTCGACGTGCTGGAAGGCGTCGGCCACGTGCCGCAGCTGGAAGTGCCCGAACTGGTGGCGGCGCGGCTCAAGGAGTGGCTGACGACGCTGGGCTGATGAACTTCCGCCAGGAGCTGCGGGGGAACGACAGCACCGGACCGGTGGGGTTCTTCGAGTCGCGGACGTCGATCGCCTCGGGCACGAACCGGACCTCGACGCACGACGGGTTGTCGGTGCTGAAGCTCGACTTGTACCAACCGGTGCGCTCCGACGGGCGCGTCATGCGAACTCCTTGGCGGCCTGCTTGATCATCGCGAGCGACTCGGTCCGATCGAGCGCGTAGCTCATCGCTTGGTTGTAGGCGAGATTGTACTCGCGCATGCGCATCGGTTGATCAATCAGATCGGTGGAGGTGATCGTCTCCTGCCAGATCAGCTCGGGCAGCCTGCTGTTGAAGTCGAGCATGTGGAAGCTCGATCCGCCGAGAGCGTTGTAGTAGTCGGCGGAGAACGGGATGATCCGCACATCCAGCGTGTCCGGCAGCTCCTCGATGCGGTTCGCCAGGTGCTGGAGTTGCGCGGCCATCACCTCGCGTCCGCCGACGTGCTGTCGTAGCGCCGCCTCGGTGATGAGCGCCGTGAGTTGCAGCGGGTCGTCGCCGTACAGCCGCTGCTGCCGCTTCATGCGGACCTCCACCCGGCGGTTGGCCTCGGCCAGTCGGATGCTGGGTCCGCCCCCATGCATGACCGCCATCGCGTAGGCCTCGGTCTGCAGCAGGCCGTTGATCAGTCCCGCGCAGTACGTCCGCATGCTCTCCGCACCGGCCTCGAAGCCGAAGTAGCGCAGCACTTCCGCGCTGAACATGGCCGAGTAGGGGCTCCACCAGGCGCGCTTGCCCGCCGCCTCGCGAAGCGCTTGCAGTTCCTCGACCTCCGCCTCGTCGAACTCCAGCACGGCGGCGAGCTCGGCCAGCTTGCTCGCGTTGATCTTGAGCTTCCCGTTCTCGATGCCCGAGATGTACGACTGGCTCGTGCCGATCGCCTTCCCCGCCGACACGGCGGTGATGTCCATCAGCTCGCGGCGCTCCCGCAGGCGCAGACCCAGTTCCCAGCCGGCCACAGACGGCGACATAGCCATGATCTATCACCCGATCGAGTAGTGCTACTTGCTAATATTAAAGATCCTGGGCACGATCGTAGCAGAGGCGGAGATGGAGGGGTCATGGGTCGGGCTCAGGTGCACCTGTGGGCGCAGGTGCCAGGCGATGTGTGGATCAACTACGAGGTGGAGCCGGGAGGAGGTGCGGTGGTGTTCAAGATCGGCCAGGACGTGGAGCTGTACATCGAGCCGAAAGCCCTGGCCAAGATCAGCGAGGTGGCGGCGGAGGCGGCCGAGTTGGCCGGCGCGGTGGCGGCCGATCGCCTCAGTCCGAGGTAGCGCCGGCCGAGGTGGTCAGTTCGTCGAAGCCCGCGCGGATGCCGTCGGCGAGCACTTGGACGTCCGGCACGCCGTCGAAGTCCGCGTTGATGCCGAAGGTGATCTGATCGAGATAGGAGAAGATGCCGACACTGATGCGCATGGTGCTGGCGATCGGCACGTACGGGTAGATCTCGCACAGTCGCCTGCCCAGCATGAACAGCGGGATGCGGGGACCGGGGACGTTGGTCGTGACCGTCTGCAACAGCTGCTGCGGGAAGCGCACGGCGGTGCGCGAACCCAACGCCAGCAGGGTGGGTGCGGCGAAGTTCGACAGGTTCGTGAGCACGTCCGCGCCTGCCGCCTGGCGGCTGCTCTTGAGGTCGTCCATCTGTTCCCGGATCGACGCCAGTCGCGTCAACGGGTCCGGCTCACTGACAGGGAGGTTCACCAGCACGGCACTGACCCGGTTGTTCAGCACACCGCGTTCGGTGGACGACCGCATCGACACCGGCACCATGCTGCGCACCACCTGACCCTCGGCCAGGTCGTCGCGCTTGGCGAGCAGGTCGCGGAAACCTCGCGTCACCGCAGCGAGGATGACGTCGTTCACCGTGCCACCGGTGACCCGGCGAACGGCTTTGATCTCGGCGAGGTCCGCGCGGGCCCACACCCACCGCCGGTGCGGTCCGATCGGCCCGTTCAAGGTCTTCGGGGTGCCGACGGCGAGCCGTCGGGCGGTCGTCGGCAGGCTGCGCAGCACGGCACGGCCGAAGTCCACCACCTCGGAACCGCTGCGCAAGCGCTTGGCCAGCGCCGGGAACTTGGCCAGGTGCGTGATCGGTGTGAGCACCGCGTCACGCACGCCGTCCACGACCAGGTCCAGGGTCGACGGGCTGGTGGCGGGCTGCCACCGGACCGGCTCGGGCAGGGGCGAGTCCTCGCGCCAGTCCAGCAGCACCTGCATGAGGTCACTGCCCGCGATGCCGTCGATCAGGCAGTGGTGGACCTTGGAGATGATCGCCCACCGGCCGTCCTCCAGGCCCTCCACCAACCAGACCTCCCACAGCGGCTTGGCCAGGTCGAGGCGCTGGGCGAAGAGGCGTCCGGCGAGGTTGCGGAGCTGGTCGTCCGCGCCCGGTGCCGGCACGGCGGTGTGCCGGACGTGGTACAGGATCTGGAAGTGCTCGTCGTCCACCCACACCGGTCGGCCGACGTGCAGGGGGAGCGCCTTCACCCGTTGGCGGTAACGGGGCACGGTGCCCAACTTGGCGGCGAACAACCGGACCACGTCGCCGTACGACGGTGCCGGCCCTTCGAAGACGAGGACCGACCCGACGTGCATGGGGACGTTCTCGTCCTCGATGAAGAAGAAGCCCGCGTCCATGGCGCTCATCCGGTCCATCGACCGACCGTAGGCCTGCGCCATCCCGAAGGTCCAGGGAGGTCCGGGGATCAACCGCGCAAGAATCGAGACTTGCCGGTACTGGCGGAATCCACCGCCACGAAACATCATGGTTACCTGGGGTTCGCGCTCGACGCGGAGCGGGGGAGGGGCCATGCCAGCACTGCCGCACATCCCACCGGACCACCCCGACCTGCGCCGGCCTGCTTCCGCGCCGGTTTCCCAGCCGGTTTCCCAGCCGGTGCGCCGGCCTGCGTCCCAGCCGGTTTCGCCGTCGGTTTCCCGGCCTGCGTCCCAGCCGACGTCCCCGTCGGTTTCCCAGGCGGCACCCCGGGCAGTTCCCCTCCCGGCGGCTCAGCCGGCTGCCCCGCCAGATGCCGTGCCAGATCCCGTGTCGGTGCCGAATCCCGTGCCGGGTTCCGCGCCGAGCCTGCTCTGGTACCTCACCGAGCCGACCCGGACCGCCGTCGCCATCGGCCAGTTCGCCGCCACCCGTTCCCTCCTGCGAGCCGCCCCGAGCGGCGATGGCCACACCGTGCTCGTGCTGCCCGGCCTCGGCGCGACCGACGCGACGACCGCGACCCTGCGCAAGTTCCTCGCCGGCCTCGGCTACGACGTCCACGGCTGGGGTCTCGGCCTGAACATCGGCCCGTCGGTCGGCGTCGTGCGCGGTATGCGGGACCTGCTGCGGGAACTGGCCGTCGGCGGCAAGGTCAGCGTCGTCGGCTGGTCGCTGGGCGGCATCTTCGCCCGCGAGCTGGCCCGCGACCACCCCGGCATGGTCCGCCAGGTGATCACGCTGGGCAGCCCCTACGCCATGACCGACCTGCGTCAGACCAGGGTGAACCCGGTGTACCAACTGCTGGCGAGGTTCTACGTCTCCGGCGCGGACATGCCGCCGCCCGAGCACACCCGGCCCCCGTTCCCGGTGCCGGCCACATCGGTCTACTCGAAGTCGGACGGCATCGTCGCCTGGCAGACGTGCATCTCCGCCCCGAACGCCCGCCAGCAGAACGTCGCGGTGCACTCCAGCCACCTGGGCTACGGCTACAACGCCACCGTCCTGTGGCTCATCGCCGACCGCCTCTCCCAACGCCCGAACCGCTGGCAGCCCTTCACCCCACCGCCGGGCATGGCCCGGATGTTCCCGCCCGCCTGAACCGCTCCGACCCGGCACGGGCGGAGTTCCGGTTGCGGCACCCGGATCCATCGGATCACGACATTCCTCAGTGGACCGGCCACGTGGACCGGACACCAGTGCACCGGCCATTGCTCGGTTCGGGTGACGTCGGCGGTTTGTCAACCACCTGACCACAGCGGTTCAGCACGTGGGCGCTCTTGTTCGTGCGCCGGCGAAGTGGCTACGTTTCCGCCGCCCCCGAGACACCGCCCGCCCCGAGCGGCCCGAGGCATCGCCGCACGGCAGAGCCGGCCCACGGAAGGACTTCGCCATGAGCGTGTCCGCGCAACCGCGCCCTCGTGCCCTCGAGCCACCGCCGCCGCCCGAGGTCGTCGCCGCCCGCCACCCGTGGCGGTGGGTGGGCATCGTCGTGGTCCTGGTCCTGCTGTCCCAGTTCGTCCACGGCCTGGTCACCAACCCCGGCTGGGACTGGGCCACCTTCGCCCGCTTCGTCACGGCGAAATCCGTCCTGGATGCCGTCCTCGTCACCCTGGAGCTGACGCTCTACGGCACGGTCATCGGCTTCGCCCTCGGCATCGTGCTGGCCCTGATGCGCCTGTCCCACAGCCGGTTCCTGGCCACGGTGAGCTGGACCTACGTCTGGGCCTTCCGCTCGATCCCGCTGATCGTGCAACTGCTGTTCTGGTTCAACATCTCCTACCTGTACGAGAGGCTGGACTTCGGCATCCCGTTCGGCCCGACGTTCATCGGCTTCGAGACCAAGGACCTGATCAGCCCGATGGGCGCGGCCGTGCTCGGCCTCGCCCTGCACCAAGCGGCGTACGCGGCGGAGATCGTGCGCTCCGGCGTCATCTCGGTCGACCACGGCCAGCTCGAAGCCGCCGCCGCGCTGGGCATCCCGAAGTCGCGCCAACTGCGCCGGATCGTGCTGCCGCAGGCCATGCGCTCGATCCTGCCCAACGCGACCAACGAGGTGATCAGCCTCTTCAAGGGCACGTCGGTCGTCTCGGTGGTGGCCATCGGCGAGCTGTTCTACCAGGTCCAGGTGATCTACGGCCGCAACGCGCGCGTGGTCGCGCTGCTCATGGTCGCCACCGCCTGGTACATCGCGTTGACCACCCTGCTGTCCATCGTCCAGCACTACGTCGAGAAGCACTACGCCAAGGGCGCGACCAGGCACGAGGACGGGTGGAAATGGGCGAGGTGATGGTGGACGTCCGCGGCGTCCACAAGAGCTTCGGCGACAACGAGGTGCTGCGCGGCGTGGACCTCCGGGTCGGCGCGGGTGAGGTGGTGGTCGTGCTGGGGCCGTCCGGCTCGGGCAAGTCGACGCTGCTGCGCACGATCAACCACCTGGAGAAGGCCGACCGCGGCCTGGTGAGCATCGACGGCGACCTGATCGGCTACCGCCGGCGCGGCGACAAGCTGCACGAGCTGCGCGAACGCGACATCCTGAGGCAACGCGCGCACGTCGGCTTCGTGTTCCAGAACTTCAACCTGTTCCCGCACCTGACGGTGGTGGAGAACATCGTGGAGGCACCCGTCTCCACCCGCCGCAAGTCCGCGGCCGAAGCACGGGCGCAGGCACGGCGGCTGCTCGACCGGGTAGGCCTGTCCGACAAGGAGTCCGCCTACCCGAGGCACCTGTCCGGCGGCCAGCAGCAACGCGTCGCGATCGCCCGCGCCCTCGCGCTGGAGCCGAAGGTCCTGCTGTTCGACGAGCCGACGTCCGCGCTGGACCCGGAGCTGGTCGGCGAGGTGCTGGACGTGATCCGGGACCTGGCGCGCAGCGGCACCACGATGATCGTCGTCACGCACGAGGTCGGGTTCGCCCGGGACGTCGCCGACACCGTCGTCTTCCTGGACGCCGGTGTCGTGGTCGAACAAGGGCCGCCCGGTCAGGTGCTGGACGACCCGCAACACCCGCGCACCCGCGCGTTCCTGTCCAAGGTGTTCTAGAACCATCAGGGAGAACCGTTGTCCCCCACGAAGATCCTCGTCGCGATCGCCGCTGCCCTGTCGTTGACCGCCTGCGGTGTCAGCGACGGGGCGACCGAGGACCAGGTGGTCGCCGCGGGCAAGACCGTGAACCTCGGTCCTGACCAGCAGCGTGTCACCGCGTCCAAAGTGGACTCGATAGCGGCGAAGGTGCCCGAGCGGATCCGCGCGACCGGGAAGCTCGTCGTCGGCGGATCGGCCGGCACCGCGCCGCCGTTGCGCTTCTACGCCACCGACGACAAGACCCCGATCGGCGTGGAGACCGACCTCGCCGTGCTGATCGCGGGCGTGCTGGGGTTGGAGGCGCAGTTGGAAACCTCGTCGTGGGAGAACCTGTTCATCGGCCTGGACAGCGGCGCGTACCCCGTGGGCCTGTCCAACATCACGGTGACCGAGGAGCGCAAGGAGAAGTACGACTTCGCCACGTACCGGCTGGACACGCTGGCGTTCGAGGCGAAGAAGGGCGGCACCTGGCGGGTGACCAAGCCGGAGGACGTGGCCGGGAAGGTCGTCGCGGTCGGGTCGGGCACGAACCAGGAGAAGATCCTGGTCGACTGGAGCAGGTCCAACGAGGCGCGCGGCCTGCCCGCCACGGACATCAAGTACTACCAGAACGCCGCCGACTACTACCTGGCGCTGGAGTCCGGCCGGATCGACGCCTACCTCGGCCCGAACCCCACCTCGGCCTACCACGTGGCCACGTCCGGCAAGACCGAGGTGATCGGCACGCTCTCCGGCGGCGGCGCGATCGTCGGCAAGATCGCCGCGACCACGAAGAAGGGCAGCGGCCTGGTGGAACCGATCGCCGAGGCCATCGACCACCTGATCGCGAACGGCCAGTACGCGGAGGTGCTGGACCGGTGGGGGTTGGGCGGCGAGGCCGTGGAGAAGAGCGAGATCAACCCGCCGGGCCTGCCCAAGACCGGGTGACGCGGCTCGGCCCGAGGCCTCAGGCCACCGATTCGTCCGCACGATCGGCGGCGGCGGCGAGGAAGCGCAGCACGGACCGCGCGACCTCGTCGCTCTGCCGGAAGTTCGGCGCGTTCGTGCCGGGCCGGGCGAAGGCCGCGTACGCCTTGCGGGTCGTGTAGGGGCCGACGGCGAAACGCCGGGCGTGCGGCGTTCCGGTGCCGTCGACGATCCGGCTGTCGGACGGGTCGACCAGCACCAGGCCGTCCACGTCGGTGACGTCACCGGCCGCCGCCATCGACCGCAGCAACGGGTCGGCGGTGTGGGGCAGGGTGTGGACGGGCAGCCGCGCCTCGATCAGGCCGGTCGCCCTGACCACGTGCGACGGCACGCTGGAGCTGCCGGCCAGGAACACGCCCTCTCGCGGCCGGACCCACGTGTCCGCGCCCAGGAACCGCACGATCCCGGCGCGGGACAGGGCCAGCAGCTCCTCCAGCCGATCCGGCGGCGGTCCGCTCGCGATCGAGCTGAAGAACCCGTGCCACCACCCGTCCTCCCCGCGCAGGCGCCCGGACGCGGACAGCGCCGCGAACTGGCCGTACACGCCCAGCAGCGCGAGGAACGCCCCCAGGTCCGCGCTGTGCGCGGGATCCGAACGCCGCGCCACGTCCGCGGTGACGTGGTCGCGCAGGAAGTCCTGGAAGTCCTCCGAAGACGGGAACGTCACACCGTCGATGGGCCGGTCCAGCCGCTCGAAGTCGATCCGGTCGGCGTCCGAGGGCACGGCGGCGCGTTCCAGCGCCCGCATCTCCTCGCTGTACCAGTCCAGCTCGGCGAACCGGGCCGAGAACGCCTCCCACGACCGCCGCACCCGTGACGGGTGCCCGGTGAACAGCTCGCGGTAGTGCCCGTGAGCGATCTCCTTGGCCATCAACGGCCACGCGTCCCGTCGGAAGTCGATGTCGCCCGACCGGGTCAGCAACTCCGCCGCGACGAAGAACCTCGGCGGCTCCGGTGCGGCGCCGCGCAACCGGTAGCCGGTCTTGGAGTGGTACGGCGTGCCGCGCCGTGATCCGACGTGCAGGCGCGGTTCACGACCCGACGGGACGTAGTGCAACGTCCCGTCGACCCGCGTGAACCGCCCGCCCCGACCTTCGCCCAGCAACACCGCGAGGTCGACGAACGCCAGTCCCATGCCCCGCACCACGACGTCCGCGCCGGCGGGCACCACCGACAGGTCGGTGTCCGCCGTGTAGTCCGGCGGCAGGTACGTCAGGCCGTGCGCGGCGGCGTAGTCGGCGAGTTCCCGGTGCTCGGGCGCGACGGCGGTGTCGAGGTGGCCCAACGCCAGCACGACCACGTCGGCGACCAGCGGCTTGCTCCGGCCGGCGAGCCACACCCGCTGCCTGACCTGCGAGGACCCGGTGATCCGGACCACCTTCGTCGGGTGCGCGGACACCGTGCTGCCGCGCGGCAACGACGACACCGCGACCTCGTGGAACCACGTCAGGTACGCGCTCTGCACCCGCCTGCTCGGGAACGACGTCGGCTCCATGGCCTCCAGCTCGGCCCGGACGGACGGATCCAAGTCCACAGTGGACAGATGTGACGCGGCCCACTCGGCCAACGACGGGCCGGGTCGGATCGGACCCTCGCACGTCACCGACGAGTCGGTGAACATGGTGACGTCCTCGGCCATGGAGTTCATCCGCAGCAACGGCGACTGCTCGTGCCGCCACACCCGCCCCGCGCCCGGCGGGAACGGGTCGACCAGGTGCACGTCCAAGGGCCCGTCGAAGAGTTCGGGCGCGTTGGCTCCCAGTCGTTCCAGGATCCCGGAGGCACGCGGCCCGGCACCCACCACCACGACGACGTTCATTCGGCTGCTCCAGAGCAGGAGGGATCACGACGGGTTCGGCCGCGTCCCTCAACGCCGCGCGGTGATCGTATGCGCGGATCGGCGAGGCGCGTCAAGGCATTCCGCAATCTGGACGGAGCCCGACCGCCGTTGACGCGTGACTCGCGCCGCTGTTGCACTGGGATCGTGGATCCACGCCCACGTCCCGCTCACCGTCGACCCCGCGCGTCTCCCTCAACGTCGTGTGCGCGTCGACGTCTTCTCCCTCCTGACGGAAGGTACTGACGTGCCTGTTGAGTTCCTGGGGATCGGCGGCACCAACGACGGTTCCGAGACGCGCCCGCGCAGCGGGGCGTCGTTCGACAAGGACTACACCCTGCGGCTGGCCCGTGCGCACGAAGAACACGGCTGGGACCGCGTGCTGTTCGCCTACGGCTCCGGCTCGCCCGAGCCCGCGCAGGCCGCCGCGTACGTCGCCACGAAGCTGGACAAGATCCAGATCCTGTTGGCTCACCGGCCGAACGTGTCGTACCCGACGTTCGCCGCGAAGACGTTCGCCACGCTGGACCAGATCAGCGACGGCAGGCTGACGGTGCACTTCATCACCGGCGGCACCGACCACGAGCAGCAGCGCGAAGGCGACTACCTGACCAAGGACGAGCGGTACTCGCGCACCGAGGAGTACATCCGGATCGTCAAGAAGGCCTGGACGTCACGGGAGCCGTTCGACCACGAGGGCGCGCACTACAGGTTCGCCGACTTCGTGAGCGACGTGTTCCCCGTGCAGCAGCCCCGGCCGCGCGTGTCGTTCGGCGGATCGTCCGCCGCCGCTTACCGGGCCGGTGGGGCGGAGGCGGACATCTTCTGCCTGTGGGGCGAGCCGTTGGCCGACACGGCGGCGCAGATCGAGTCGGTGAAGCGCGCCGCCCGTGACGCGGGGCGGACCGACGTGCCGCGCATCCAGGTGGCGTTCCGCCCGATCCTCGGCGCGACGGAGGAACTGGCCTGGGAGAAGGCCTACCGGACCGTGGACGCGATCAAGGCCCGCACCGGGGGAGTGAACCCGCTGACCCGGCGGCACTCGTTGCGGAACCCGGAGAACACGGGCTCGCAGCGGCTGCTGGCGATCGCCGAGCGCGGCGAGCGCTTCGATCGCGCCCTGTGGACGCCGACGGCCTCCGCGACCGGCGGGGCGGGCAACTCCAACGCGCTCGTCGGCACGCCCGAGACCGTGGCGCAGGCGTTGCTGGACTACTACGACCTGGGCGTGGACATCCTGTCCGCCCGCGGCTACGACATGGTGAACGACACGATCGACTTCGGCCGCCACGTGATCCCGATCGTGCGGGAGGAGGTCGCCAAGCGCGACCGGGAACGCGCGGCGTCGGAGGTGGCGTGACGGCGTTCGTCGCCCGCCGGGTCCGCTGGGAGGACCCGGCCACGGCGACGTTGAAGGAGGAGCTGACGCACGAGTACGTGTCCCGCTACGGCGACGTCGCGCGCGGGGAGCTGACGCGGTACGCCCCGGCCGCGTTCGCGCCGCCGGACGGCACCCTGGTGCTGCTGTTCGAGCACGGGGCGGCGGTGGCCGGTGGCGCGTTCATGCGGCACGACCCGCGCACCGCGGAGCTGAAGCGGATCTGGACCCACTCCCGGCACCGCCGCCGCGGCCTCGCCCGACGGGTGCTGGCCGAGCTGGAGCGTGACGCCGTCGTCCTCGGCTACTCGCGCCTGTACCTGACCACCGGGCCTCGGCAGCCGGAGGCGCGGGCGCTGTACCTGGCCACGGGCTACACGCCGCTGTTCGACCTGACCGCGGATCCGCTCACGATCGCCCACCTGCCGTTCGAGAAGGAGTTGGGGTAGCCCCATGCGCACGCGATGCCTGCTGATGTTGACCGCCGTGCTCGCGCTCATCGTCTCGGGATGAGCGCGACGGGCGGACCGGGGCACTTCGACCGCCCCGGTCCGCCTGCGGTGTCCCGAAGCCGTTCACCGCCTCACCGGGAATGATCACCTGATTCACCCCTTGTGTTGACCACCGCTTCACCCCAGGGTTCAGCGCGGCCCGTTGGCTCCGACGGGCAACCCTGATGGAGGTGGAGCATGTCCCCTGCACGCAAGATCGCCGCGTCCCTGTTCGCGGCGGCGGCGCTCTCGGTGTTCGTCACGACCCCGGCCGAGGCGGCGACCGACGCCGAGCTGGCGTTCCACTGGGCCCCGGTGCACTACCAGGACACCGACTCGTCCGACTACGACGCCGACTACCTGTCCACTGTGGACTTCGACGGCGAGTGGAACACGCTGGACAACTGGGAGGCGCAGGACGACTCGGTCGCGCGCCTCACCGGTGCCGCGTACTACTCGGTGGTGGAGACGTCGACGCACTGGTTCCTGGTGTACAGCTTCTACCACCCGCGCGACTGGGAGGACTTCGCCGACCCGTTCGAGCAGTTCACCCACGAGAACGACATGGAGGGGCTGCTGGCGACCGTGCGGAAGGACGGCACGACGTTCGGCCGGTTGGAGGCCGTGATCACGGTGGCGCACAGCGACTTCTACTCGTACGTGCCGGCCGGCAGCACGTTCACGTCCGGGCGGGAGAGCGTCGACGGCACGCTGCGGCTGTCGGGCGACCGGCCGACCACGCGGCAGGAGGCGAAGGGGCACGGGCTGTACGCGTGGAACGGCGCGGAGTTCCCCGGTGGCGACGGCGTGGTGTACGTGCCGAGCACGACGGGGGAGGTGCCGTCGGGCGGCAACGACCGCTCGGTGGGCTACCGGCTGGTGGACACCTTCGCCGCCGGCGGGTTGTGGGCGCAGCGCAACAGCTCCGCGACGTTCGCGAGCTGGGGCACGTTCCGGGGTGACAACGGCAAGGACAACGCCGCGAACAGCGCGTGGGGCTGGGACGACGGCAACGACGGCAGCGACATCCAGCGCGGCCTGCTCGCCACCGACCCGGCCTACGTGGTCTCGGTCTACTTCGCCAACCGCGGCACCTTCAGCCTGACCTACCTCCGCAACGCCTACCGCTGACCCCGCGTGTCGAACGCTCACGTCCCGCGTGTCGAACCTTCACGTCGCGCGTGTCGAACGCTCAGCGCCCGCGTGTCGAACGCTCAGGTACCCCGAGTTCAACGCTCAGGCCGGCGAGCCGCGTCCTGAGCGTTGAACTCGCGTGTTCTGAACGTTCGACACGGTGGTCCTGAGGGTTCGACACGCGGGACCTGGAGGTTCGACACGCGGGGCCTGGAGGTTCGACACGCGGGGGTGGGAATTAGGCTGCGGTGATGACGCTGAGGCTCGACACCGCAGGGCCGGTGGCCACGTTGACCATCGACCGCCCGGCCAAGCGCAACGCCATGAGCTACGACATGTGGTCGGCGCTGCCCGGCCTGCTGGCGCGGGTCCAGGACGACGACGAGGTGCGGGTGCTGGTCGTCCGCGGCGGCGAGCACTTCTCGGCCGGCGCGGACATCAGCGAGTTCTCCACCCTCCGCAAGGGCGCGGACGGCGCGGCCCGGTACGGCGAGGCGGTCCACAACGGCGAACGCGCCATCGCCACCCTCGGCAAGCCCACCATCGCCGCCATCACCGGCTTCTGCATCGGCGGCGGCTGCGAGATCGCGCTGGCCTGCGACCTGCGACTGGCCGCGGCGGACGCCCGGTTCGGCATCACCCCCGCCAAGCTCGGCATCGTCTACAACTTCACGTCCACCAAGCAGCTCGTCGACGTGGTCGGCCCGGCCTGGGCCAAGCAGATCCTGTTCAGCGGCGAGATCATCGACGCCGCCACCGCGCTGCGCATCGGCCTGGTCAACGAGGTCCACCCGGCCGATGCCCTGGAGGCGCGGGTCAAGCAGCTGTCCGAGACCATCGCGGCACGCGCCCAGGTCAGCGTCCGCGGCGCGAAGCAGATCGTCAACCGCGTCACGGACGGTCAGCACGACGAGGACGACGCCGTGCGCGCGCTGTACGACGAGGCGGTGCACAGCCCGGAGTACGCGGAAGGCGTGGCGGCGTTCCTGGAGAAGCGGACCCCGAGGTTCTAGACGCCGACGCGCGGGTATCTCGTGCACATGACCGAACACCCGCTCGAAGGCGACCCGAAGGACCCGGACCAGCACATCAACCCCGACCCGCCGCACTCGCCGGGCACGCCCGAGCCGCCCGACCTCGACGTGGACCCGGAGCAGTTCCTCGACGAGGGCGAGCGGCGCGGGAAGGAGGACGAACCGCCGTCCTAGGAGTCCAAGGACGTCAGTCGTCGTACTTGTTCGTGTCACCGGGCCACTCGCCGGTGAGCTTGTCGTAGCCGGTCGCGCCACCCCGGTCGATCGCGGCCTTCACCAGGCCGAAGATCGCACCCTGGACGGACGCGGCCAGGAGCACCTCGCCCCAACCCCGGTCCTTCTGGGTCGGGGTCGGGGCCTCCTTGGTGCCCGTGATCAGCTTCCACACCTGGCCGAACAACGCGCTGGCGGCCAGACCGCCGAGCACGCCGAACAGCATGCCGAGGGGCCGGTACAACAGCTTGTTCACGTTCACCGCCCCCTCCGCAGGAGCTTCCACAGCACCACCACGACCGCCGCGACACCGGCCGCGACCGCCGCCGGGTGCCGACGGGCCTGCTGGACGCCCTGCTCGACACGCTCCTGCACAGGCGGCGGCAGCTGCTCGACCACCTGCGCGGCTTTCGTGCCGACCTGCTCGGCGACGACGCCCGCCTTGACGCCGACCTGCTCGGCGACCACGCCGGCCTTCGCACCGACCTGGCCCGCGACCTCGCTCGCCTTGTGGCTCACCTGCTCGGCCACCTCACCCGCCTTCGTGCCGACCTGGCTCGCCACGGCGCCGGCCTTCTCGCCGACGGCGGCGGCCTTCTCGCCGACCGCCGCACCGGCCGCGTTGGCCGCCGCGCCCGCCTTGCCGGCCTTCTCGCCGACCTTGTCGGCGGCCTCGCCGACCTTGGCGGTGGTCTTGCCCGCCGCGGCCGACACCGCCGCGTTGGCCCGCGTAGCGGTCTCCTTCACCTGTTCCACTCCTTCGTGCGCCTTGTTCTTCACTCGTGCCGGAACGTCGGTCTTGTGCACCAGCGCTTCCACGGTGTCCCCGAGCTCACGCCGGGTCTGCTCGACGTCGGCGCGCAACTCCTCCGGGTCCGTGGGGACGTCCTTGCCGCTCATCGGTGTGCCCTCTCGCTCACGGTGGCGATGTCCTGCTTGACGCCCGCGATGGCCTCTTCCGGCACCGGCGGCGTCCCGCGTTCCAACTGCTTGCGGCCGATCAGCGCGAGCACGCCCGCGACGACGAACACGGCCACCGCGACGACGAACGCCGCGATCCACGCCGGCATCACGGTGGCCAGCAGCAGCACCACCCCCGCGAGCACGGTCATCAGGCCGAACCAGGCCAGCACCCCCGCGCCGCCGAGCAGGCCGGCCCCGGTGCCGACGCGCTTGCCCTTCGTGCGCATCTCGGCCACGGCCAACCGGATCTCGTCCCGGGCGAGCCTGCTCACCTGCTCGGACAGCCTGTGCACCAGTTCCGCGGTGGACGGTTCCCGCTCGGTGACCCGTTCGCCGACGCGGTCGGCACCACGGTCGGTGACCCGGTCCGTGACCCGATCGGTGCCGCGGTCAGCCGCGCGGGTGGCGGCGACGTGACTCATGGCCGTCTCCTCTCTCCACTCGCCCACCGACTACCCGAAAACGCGGTGGTGTACGCACCGTGGTCGGGGGAAACCCGTCGCCCATGGCGCACGCACCCCAGGTCCCGACCCAACTGCCGAAGCGCTCGTGGTGGGCCGTCATCAAGCGGACGGTCAAGGAGTTCGGCGACGACAACCTCACCGACTGGGCGGCCGCGCTCACCTACTACGCGGTGTTGTCGCTGTTCCCCGGCCTGCTGCTGCTGACCGCGCTGCTGGGGCTGCTCGGCCCGGACGCCACTCAGTCCATTGTGGACAGCCTGGACGCGCTCGGGCCCGGCGAGGCGAAGGACACCATCGCGGGCGCGCTGGAGAACCTGCAGAAGTCGCAGGCCAGCGGCCTGCTGGCGATCGTCGGCCTGGTGACGGCGCTGTGGTCGGCGTCGGGGTACGTGGGCGCGTTCATGCGCGCGGCGAACTCGATCTACGACGTCGAGGAGGGCAGGCCGTTCTGGAAGGTCATCCCGCTGCGGCTGGGCCTGACCATCGGCGTGGTGGTGCTGCTGGCGCTCACCGCGCTGGGCGTGACGCTCACCGGCGGCGTGGCCGAGTGGCTGGGCGAGGTGCTGGGGCTCGGCTCGACGTTCGTCACGGTCTGGGACGTCGCCAAGTGGCCGGTGCTGTTCGTGCTCGCGAGCCTGGCGATCGGCCTGCTGTTCTGGGCCTCGCCGAACGTGCGGCAGCCCAGCTTCCTGTGGATCACGCCCGGGGGCCTGCTGACCGTGGTGGTCTGGGTCGCCGCGTCGCTGGGCTTCGCGTTCTACGTGTCGAACTTCGGCGCCTACAACAAGACGTACGGCTCACTGGCCGGCGTGATCATCTTCCTGGTGTGGCTGTGGATCTCGAACCTGGCCCTGCTGCTCGGCGCCGAGCTGGACGCGGAGCTGGAGCGGGGCAGGCGGATCGAGGCAGGGCAGCCCGAGGAGCGGGACCCGGTGGCCCCGCCCCGCGACACGGCTGCGATGGACTGACCCCGCGGGGGTCAGGCCTGCTGCTCCGCGACCTGCTTGCGCACCTCGTCCATGTCGACCTTGCGGGCCTGGTCGATCAGGTCCTCCAGCGCCGACTCCGGCAGCGCGCCCGGCTGCGCGTAGAGCACGACACCGTCGCGCACGATCATCAGCGTCGGGATCGACCGGATCTGGAACGCCGCGGCGAGCTGCTGCTGCGCCTCGGTGTCGACCTTGCCGAACACGATGTCGCCGTGCTTCTCGGCGGACTTCTCGTAGGTCGGGGCGAACTGGACGCACGGGCCGCACCAGCTCGCCCAGAAGTCGACCAGGACCATCTCGGAGCCGCCGACAACCTCGTCGAAGTTCTCCGCGGTCAGCTCCACGGTGGCCATAGGTCCTCCTTGCTGTGGACACGGGGGTTGCCCCCTTGTACCCGGACCAACGACAGCGACACCCGGACAATTCCCTTCAACTGGGTGTGGACGCCTTCAACAACACGTTGTAGTTTTCGATTCACCCGAAAGCTGGAGGTGTTCCGTGCGCCGGACCGCAGCCCTGGCCCTGTCCCTGTTCGCGCTGGTGGCGTGCGGTGCACCCGCCGGGGAAGCACCGGCCGGGCCCGCCGACGACCTGCCGTCGACCTCGGCGATAGTGGAGGCGGTCACCAAGGACGACGCGCTCGCCTCGACCCTGCCGGCCACCGTCAAGCAGGCGGGCGAGCTGCGCGTCGGCTCGAACATCCAGAACCCGCCGAACAACTTCTACGCCGCCGACGGCAGGACCCCGGTCGGCTCGGAGGTCGACCTCGCCAAGGCGCTCGGCGCGAAGCTCGGCCTGGCCGTCGAGCACCAGGACATGGCGTTCGGCTCGCTCATCACGAGCCTGCAGGCGGGCCGGATCGACGTGACCATGGCCGCGATGAACGACACCCCGGAACGGCAGCAGGCGATCGACTTCGTCGACTACTTCACCTCCGGCATCACGATCATGGTGCAGAAGGGCAACCCGGCGGGCATCAAGAGCCCGGACGACCTGTGCGGCAAGTCCGTCGCGGTCAACCTCGGCTCCAGCCAGGAGACGTACGCGAAGGACTTCCGGTGCCTGTCCGGCGACCCCATCGCGGTGACCGCCACCGACAGCGACACGCAGAACCAGAACCAACTGCGCACCGGCCGCGTCGCCGCCATCCTCAACGACCTGCCCACCGCCGTGTACGTGGCCAAGACCGCCGGTGACGGCGAGTTCTTCGAGGTCGTGGACCTGGCCCCGATCAACGGCGGCCCGTACGGCATCGGCGTCAACAAGAACACGCCGGAACTGACCGCAGCGTTGCAGAAAGCACTGCAAGCGCTCATCGAGGACGGCACCTACGGCAAGATTCTCGAAGCCTGGGACGTCGAGCAGGGCGCGGTCACGAAGGCGACCGTCAATGGCCGGTGACACCGAGGACCTGGTGGTCGTCCCGCTGAGGCACTGGGGGCGGTGGGCGGGCGGCGCGGTCGTCCTGGTGGTCCTGGGCGCGCTCGCCTGGGCGCTGGCCGGCGCGAAGATCGACTACGCGGCCGTGCCGGGGTTCTTCACCCACGACATCATGCTGCGCGGCCTGGTGAACACGGTGGTGCTGGCGCTGGCGGCGCAGGCGGGCGCGATCGTGCTCGGCGTGCTGATCGCGCTGCTGCGCCGCTCGGCCAACCCGGTGTCCCGCTGGTTCGCCGCCGGGTACGTGTGGCTGTTCCGCGGCCTGCCGGTGCTGCTGCAGATCCTGCTGTGGTTCAACCTCGCGCTGGTCTTCGAGGACATCTCCGTGTTCGGGTTGTTCGAGGAGAAGACGAACGTCCTGATGACCGCGTTCACGGCCGCGCTGCTCGGGCTCGGGCTCAACGAGAGCGCGTACATGGCGGAGATCGTGCGGGCCGGGCTGAACAGCGTGGACCACGGCCAGGTCGAGGCGGCCAAGGCGATCGGCATGACGCCCGCGACCACGCTGCGGCGGGTCGTGCTGCCGCAGGCCATGCGGGTGATCATCCCGCCGACCGGCAACAACTTCGTCAACATGCTCAAGGGCACGTCCATGGCGTCGGTGATCGGCTTCCTGGAGCTGGTCCACGCGGCCAACAACATCGCCTCGCGCAACCTCCAGATCATGGAGACGCTGCTGGCCGCCGCCGCGTGGTACGTGGTCGTGGTCAGCGTGGCGAGCGTCGGGCAGCACTACCTGGAGCGGCACTACGGCAAGGGGGTGGCCCGGTGAGCCTCGTGCGGGCGGTCGGCGTGCGGAAGTCGTTCGGGCCGGTCGAGGTGCTGCGCGGCGTGGACCTCACCGTCGACGCCGGTCGGGTGGTGTGCCTGCTCGGGCCGTCGGGCGCGGGCAAGTCGACGTTCCTGCGCTGCGTGAACCACCTGGAGACCATCGACGCGGGCCGGATCTGGGTCGACGGCCGGCCGATCGGGTTCACCTCGCGCGGCGGGAAGCTGCACGAGCTGCGCGAACGGGAGGTGGCTCGGCAGCGGCGGGGCATCGGGATGGTGTTCCAGCGGTTCAACCTGTTCCCGCACCGCACGGCGGTCGAGAACGTCGCCGAAGGTCCCGTCCACGTGCTGCGGACGCCCCGGGCGGCGGCGCTGGCCGAGGCGCGGGCCCTGCTGGACCGGGTGGGGCTGGCTGACCGGGCCGACGCCCACCCGCACCAGCTCTCGGGCGGCCAGCAGCAGCGGGTGGCGATCGCGCGGGCGCTGGCGATGCGGCCGAAGCTGATGCTGTTCGACGAGCCGACCTCGGCGCTGGACCCGGAGCTGGTCGGCGAGGTGCTGGACGTGATGGCCGACCTCGCCCGCGACGGCATGACCATGATCGTGGTCACGCACGAGATCGGGTTCGCCCGGCAGGTGGCCGACGAGGTGGTGTTCCTGGTGGACGGCGCGGTGGTCGAGGCGGGGCCGCCGGGCCAGGTGCTGGACAATCCGCGGCAGCAACGCACGCAGCAGTTCCTCGCGAAGGTGCTCTAGGTGGTCATGCGCATCCCGTCGTCCTACCTCGTCCAGTTCCGCGAGCCGGAGGGGTACCTGGACTTCGCCCGGTTCGGGCCGCCGTCGTTCGCGGTGGTCGAGGCCTCCACGCGGCTGCTGGAGGCGTCGGCGTCGGCCGGGCCGTCCACGGTGGACGACCTGATGCGGCAGGAGCTGCGGGCGAAGGCGGCGGTGGCCCGGCTGTGCCGGGGCGATACCGACCACGTGACGCTGCTGCCGAACACGAGCACCGGCCTGTTCCAGGCGGCGCTCGGCGTGACCGGCGAGGTGCTGGTGTCGGCGGGGGAGTTCCCGGCGAACACCTACCCGTGGGCCCGGTCGCCGTCGGTCGAGGTGGCGTGGCTGCCACCCGGTCCGGTGACCCCCGACGTGGTGAAGGAGGCGTTGACGCCGCGGACCGAGGCGCTCTCGGTGAGCGCGGTGGACTTCCGCACCGGGCACCGGGCGGACCTGGCGGCGCTGCGCGAGGTCGTCGGCGACCGGCTGCTCATCGTGGACGGCATCCAGGGCTTCGGGGTGGTGGACGAGCCGTGGGAGGTGGCCGACGTGCTCGTGGTCGGCGGTCAGAAGTGGCTGCGGGCGGGCTGGTCGACCGGGTTCGCGGTGCTGTCGGACCGGGCTCTGGGCAGGCTGGACCCGGTGCTGTCGGGGTGGACCGGCGCGGCCGACCCCGGGCTGTTCGACGACGCGATCCACCCGGTGGGCGAGGGCGCGGCGGGCTGGTCGATCACCAACCTGAGCCCGATCGCGTCGGGTGCGCTGGCGGCGGCGCTGGAGCTGGTCGAACTGGCCGGCGTGGAGTCGATCCAGGCCGGGATCGCGGAACGAGCCGACGAGCTGGCCGAGGTGGTGCGGTCGGCAGGCGGCGAGGTCGTGTCCGCGGCGCGGCGCCGGGCGGGCATCCTGGCGTTCACCCTGCCCGACCACCCGCCGTCGGTGATCGGGGCGGCGCTGGCGGAAGCGGGTGTGACGGCCACCGTGCGGCCGGAGCACGTCCGCCTGTCACCGCACGCGTCCACCACGCCCGAGACCGTCGCCCGGTTCGCCGCCGCGGTGAAGGAGCTCGGCAGGCCCGCCGCCACCGCCGTGGACGCGCCGGCCGGGGCGGTGACGTCGGACGTGCTCGCCGCCCTGGTCCCGACGGTGAACAGCCTGGCCGCGGCGCTGGGGCCGGGCACCGAGGTCGTCCTGCACGACCTGGGGGCGCTGCCGGACTCGATCATCGCGATCGCGGGCGACCTCACCGGCCGCAAGGTCGGCGGCCCCATGACCGACCTGCTGCTCGGCCTCGTCCGCCGGGGCACCACGCAGGACCTGGCGGGCTACGAGACCTACGCGCCGGACGGCCGGGTGATCCACTCGTCCACCGTGTTCCTGCGTGACGCCGAGGGCGTCGCGGTCGGCTGCCTGTGCGTCAACAGCGACCCCGGCCCGAACCGGCGACCGGACGGCGCGGTGTCGGCGGTCGAGGCGTTCCCCGGTGACGTGGACACCCTCCAGCGGCTCCTGGTCGAACGGGCCGTGACGGCCGTCGGCGTGCCCGTGGAGCTGATGAAGAAGTCGCACAAGTCCCAGGTGGTGCGGGTGCTGGACGAGGCGGGCCTGTTCCTCATCCGCGATTCCGTCGACTACCTGGCGGGCGTGCTCGGCGTGACCCGGTACACGATCTACAACTACCTCAACGAGATCAGGTCCTGACCACCCGTCAGGCCGGGGAGGCCGGTCTCATCTGCCCATCAGGGGCCGGTCACCCTCGTGCACGGCCGCGTGCGCGGCGTCGCGGGCGGTGTTGGCCTCGGCGTCGGTGAGGGTCCTGGTGGGGTGGCGGAGGACCAGGCGGAGCAGCACGTTCTTCTGGTCCGGGTGCGCGCCGAGGCGTGCCGCGGCCGGTGGCGGCAGGTCGGGCACCGGGGTCTCGCTGACCACGGTGACCTCCTCGACCAGGTCGCCCACGGCAGCGCGCACGAGGTCCCCGATGGTCTCGCCGTCCGCGTCCGGGCGGACCGCCACCGAGATGTCCCGGGTGATCGCCGGGTGCCTGGACACCGGCCGGTACGGCGTCAGGTCCAGCATCTGGGCGGCCACGCGCGGGTCGTCGGAGGACAGCAGGCGGATGTCCGGGATGCCCTTGCGCAGCATCAGCAGCCGGTCGAGGCCGACGCCCAGCGCCAGGCCGTGGACGTCGTCGGGCAGCCACGCCCGGCGCAGCACGTGCCGGGCGGCCAGGCCGCACTCGGCCACCTCCAGCCACTCGCCGCCCACCAGCACGTCCACCTGCCGTCCGGCCGTGGTGTAGGGGTGGGCGGCGGGGGTCGTGCGGTAGGGCAGGCCCGGGACGGCGGCGGTGATCACGGCGTCGACCAGCTCGTCCAGGTCGGCGCGGTGGTGGGAGATCCGCCACACGTCGAGCTGGTGCGGCGTGCCCGAGTGCACCCGGTCCACCGCGTCGCGGCGGTACACCACCCCGACGCACGCCAGCGTCACGTCGTCCCAGTCGTCCCGCGTCCCGAGCAGCCGCAAGGCGGGGGGCACCATGGCCGTGGTGTGGCTGCGCAGCATGCGGTTCGGGCCGGTGTAGCGCGTGTAGCGGGCGTCGCGGGTGACGGCGTCGGGCGGGTAGCCCAGCGCGGTGTAGTTGTCGTCGACCGACACCTCCGGGTGGCCGCGCAGCACGCGCGGCTCACCCGGGAGGGCGGCCAGGATGTGGTCGAGGAGCAGTTGCAGGGCGTGCGGCCCGTACGCGGGGTCGCTGAGGTCGCGGTGCATCGCGGTGGTCCCTTCGAGCGGTGGGATCGGACGGCTTGAGGTGCCCCCCGAGCCGGTCCGCCACCGGGACCGCGTGGACTAGCGCACGCAGCGTGCCCCGATGACCGGGTCTCCCGGCCGGGGGCGGCTGAATCGGCGCGTCACGTTTTCCACCCTAGCCGGTGCGTGCCGCATGATGCACGCATGTTGTCGAGCAAGGGCGAGGACTTCCGCGCGTTCTGGACCGAGCGGCACCTGTGCACGCTGACCACGATCCGCCCGGACGGCACGCCGCACGTCGTGCCGGTCGGCGTCACGCTGGACGTGGAGACGGCCACCGCCAGGGTGATCACCTCGCGCGCGTCGCACAAGGTGCGGCAGATCCTGGCGGCGGGCTCCGCTCCCGTGGCCGTGTGCCAAGTGGACGGACGCCGCTGGTCGACGCTGGAGGGGCGGGCCGTCGTCCGCGACGAGCCGGAAGTGGTCCAGGACGCCGAACGGCGTTACGCCGAGCGCTACCGGACGCCCCGGCCCAACCCGGAGCGCGTGGTGATCGAGATCGCCGTCACCCGCGTGCTGGGGACGGTGTGAGCGTCACGGTCATCGGCATCGGCGCCGACGGCTGGGACGGCCTGCCGGACGCGTCGCGGCACGAGGTCGCGTCGTGCGAGGTGCTGATGGGCAGCACCCGGCAGCTCGACCTGGTGCCGGGCTCGTTCGAACGGGTGCCGTGGCCGTCGCCGCTGGTGCCGGCCCTGCCCGGACTGCTGGCCCGCTACGCCGGACGGCGGGTGGGCGTGCTGGCCAGCGGTGACCCGATGTTCCACGGCATCGGCACCACGCTGGTGCGGCTGCTGGGCACCGAGGCGGTGCGGGTGGTGCCGCACCCGTCGTCGGTGTCGCTGGCGTGCGCGCGGCTGGGGTGGGCGTTGGACGACGTGGACGTGGTCAGCCTGGTCGGCAAGCCCGCCGCGCTGGTCGTGCCGCACCTGCACCCCGGGCGGCGCGTGCTGGTGCTCGGTGGCGACCCGCGTGAGGTGGCCGCGCTGGCGCCGGACGCGAGGCTGACCGTGCTGGAGCAACTGGGCGGGCCGCGCGAGCGGATCCACGGCGAGCTGGACGACGCCGACCCGTTGCACGTGCTCGCGGTCGAGTGCGGGGCGGACGGGGCGTCGTCGACGCCGGGCCGGCCGGACGAGGCCTACGAGCACGACGGGCAGTTGACCAAGCGCGAGGTGCGCGCGGTGACGTTGGCGCTGCTCGCGCCGCGCCCCGGTGAGCTGCTGTGGGACGTCGGCGCGGGCGCGGGCAGCATCGCGGTCGAGTGGTGCCGGACCCACCCGAGCTGCCGCGCCATCGCGGTGGAGAAGCACCCGGAGCGGGCCGCGCGCATCACCCGCAACGCGGTGGCGTTCGGCGTGCCGGGCGTCGAGGTCGTGGTCGGTTCGTCGCCGGACGTGCTGGAGCTGGAACGGCCGGACGCCGTGTTCATCGGCGGCGGCCTCACCGCCGAGGGCGTGGTCGAGCGCTGCTGGGACGCGGTGAAACCCGGTGGGCGGCTGGTGGCCAACGCCGTGACGCTGGAGTCGGAGGCCGTGCTGACCCGGTGGCGCGGCAGGCTGGGCGGCGACCTGAGCCGGATCGAGGTGAGCCGCGCGACCGCGATCGGCGGGTTCACCGGCTGGCGACCGCAGATGCCCGTGACCACGTGGGCAGTGACCAAGGAGAACGCGTGACCGTCCACTTCATCGGCGCCGGGCCCGGCGCGGCCGACCTGCTGACCCTGCGGGCGGCGCGGCTCATCGCCGAGTCCCCGGTGTGCCTGTACGCGGGCGCGCTCGTGCCGGTCGAGGTCCTCGAGCACTGCCCGCCGGACGCGCGCCTGGTCGACACCGCGAACCTGGACCTCGACCGGATCACGGCGGAGCTGGCCGCCGCGCACGCCGCCGGGCACGACGTCGCGCGCCTGCACTCCGGCGACCCGTCGGTGTTCAGCGCGATGGCCGAGCAGCTTCGCCGGCTGGACGCGCTGGGCATCCCGTACGACGTGACGCCGGGCGTGCCCGCGTTCGCCGCCGCCGCCGCGTCGCTGAACCGGGAGCTGACCGTGCCGGGTGTGGGCCAGACCGTGGTGCTGACCCGCACGTCGGCCCGCGCCACCCCGATGCCGCCGGGGGAGGACCTGGCCTCGCTCGGCCGGTCCGGTGCCACGCTCGTGCTGCACCTGGCCGTGCAGCGGATCGAGGAGGTGGTGGCCGACCTGCTGCCGAACTACGGCGGGGACTGCCCGGTCGCGGTGGTCGCGAGGGCCAGCCGCGAGGACGAGCTGATCCTGCGCGGCACCCTGGCCGACATCGCCGACCAGGTGCGGGCGGCGGGCGTGAAGCGCACCGCGGTCATCGTCGTGGGCCGGGTCCTGACCGCCGAGGGCTTCCCGGACAGCCACCTCTACTCCACCGCCCGCTGCCGGTCGTGACGGCGTCACGCACGGCCGACGACGGTGCCCGCGCGGTCGATCACGACCACGTCCACGGTGACCGGGGCGCCGCGCAGCACGTCGTCGGCCGTGGCCTTGGCCTTCGCCGCCACCAGGTCGCCCAGCGGCACGCCCGCCGCCTGGCACACCTGGAGCGCTCCCAGGGCCGTGTTCGCGTCGGTGACGGCCGAGGCCGCGGCGGGGTCGTCCACCAGGGAGGCCAGGAAGCCCAGGTTCACCTGCGAACGGCCCGAGTGCAGGTCGAGGTGGCCGTCGGCGAGCTTGGACAGCTTGCCGATGCCGCCCGCGATGGTCAGCCGGGGCACCGGGTGGCGGCGCAGGTACTTCAGCACCGCGCCGGCGAAGTCGCCCATGTCCAGCAGCGCGTCCTCCGGCAGCCCGTGCAGCGCCGCCGCCACCTTCTCCGACGTGCTGCCGGTGCACCCGGCGACGTGCTCGTACCCCTGCGCGCGGGCCACGTCGATCCCGCGCCGGATGCTGTCGATCCACGCCGAGCACGAGTACGGCACCACGATCCCCGTCGTGCCCAGGATCGACAGCCCGCCCAGGATCCCCAGCCGGGGGTTCCACGTCCTGCGCGCCAGCTCCTCGCCGTTCTCGACCGAGATCGACACGACCACGTCACCGCTGCCGCCGTGCTCGGCCGCGACCCGGGCGACGTGCTCGCGCATCATCCGCCGCGGCACGGGGTTGATCGCGGGCTCGCCGACCGCCAGCGGCAGGCCGGGCTTGGTCACCGTGCCCACCCCGGGGCCCGCCTCGAACACCACGCCGCTGCCGGGCGCGCCGTGCCGGACCGTGGCGCCGACCAGGGCGAGGTGCGTGACGTCCGGGTCGTCGCCCGCGTCCTTGACGATCGCGGCGAACGCGCTGTCGTGCTCCAGGGATTCCCGGGCCAGCGCGAACGCCGGCGTCTGGCCCTTCGGCAGCACGATCCCGACCGGGTCGGGAAACTCGCCGGTGAGCAGCGCGGTGTACGCGGCCGTGGTCGCGGCGGTGGCGCAGGCGCCGGTGGTCCAGCCGAAGCGCAGGTTCGTGCTCACGACGACAGGATGCAACAGCCGTGAAGACCGTGCTGGTACTGGGTGGCACGGGCGAGGCGCGCGAACTCGCCGCCGCGCTCACCGGTGTGCGGGTGATCTCGTCGCTGGCAGGACGGGTGGCCGACCCGAGGCTGCCCGCCGGCGAGGTGCGCGTCGGCGGCTTCGGCGGTGTCGACGGGCTCGTGGCCTACCTGCGGGCCGAACGCGTGGACGCCGTCGTGGACGCCACGCACCCGTTCGCCGACCGCATCACCGCGAACGCCCTGGCCGCCACCACCGCGACCGGCACGCCGCTCCTCGTGCTGCGCCGCCCCGGCTGGCCACCCGAGGACGGCTGGACCTACGTGGACGGCGTCGCCGAGGCCGCCGCGCTGGTGGCGGGCCGCCGGGCGTTCATCACCACCGGCAGGCAGGGGCTGGCCGCGTTCACGAGCGGTGTCGCGCGCACGGTCGACCCGCCCGACCCGCCGAACCCGCGCCTGGACCTGGTGCTGAACCGCGGGCCGTACACAGTGGACGGTGAGCTGGCGCTGATGCGCGAGTACGGGATCGAGGTGCTGGTCACCAAGGACAGCGGCGGGCCGATGACGGCGGCCAAGCTGACCGCCGCCCGTCACCTCGGCATCCCCGTCGTCGTCGTGCGCCGGCCCAACCCGCCGGACGCGCCGCTGGTCGAGACCGTGGCCGAGGCCGTCGAGTGGATCACCCGGGGTAGCGGCGCGGGGTGAACACCGTGCCGCGCGCGCTGACCCGCGTCTGGGACGACCCGACCAGCAGCAGGCACCGCATGTCCACAGTGGACGAGTCCAGGTCCGCCAGTCGCACCACCCGCACGGTCTCCTCCGGCCCGCCGACGTCACGCCCGACGACCACCGGCGTGTCGGGGGAGCGGTGCCGCAGCAGCACGTCCCGCGCCTTGTCCACCTGCCACGTGCGGCTGCGCGAGGCCGGGTTGTAGATCGCCAGCACGAGGTCCGCCTCGGCCGCCGCCGCGAGCCGTTCCTCGATCACGTCCCACGGCTTGAGCCGGTCGGACAGCGACACCACGCAGTAGTCGTGCCCCAGCGGCGCGCCGACCCGGCTGGCCACCGCGTGCGCCGCGGTCAACCCCGGCAGCACGGTCACCGGCACGTCCGCGAACTGCTCCTCGGTCGCCACCTCCAGCACCGCGCTGGCCATCGCGAACACGCCCGGGTCGCCCGACGACACGACCGCGACCCGCCGCCCCCGCTTGGCCAGGTCCAGCGCGAACGCCGCCCGCTCGGCCTCGACCTTGTTGTCGGAGGCGTGCCGCCGCTGCCGGGGGTTCACCGGCACCCGGTCCAGGTAGGTCACGTACCCGACCAGGTCGTCGGCCTCGGCCAGCGCCCGCCGCGCCTGCGGCGTCAACCACTCCGGCCCGGCCGGGCCGAGCCCGACCACCACCACCCGGCCCTCGGACTCCACCCGGCCCTCGGACTCCGCCCGGCCCTCGGACTCCGCCCGGCCCTCGGACTCCGCCCGGCCCTCGGACTCCGCCCGGCCCTCGGACTCCGCCCGGGCGGCGGGCTTGCTCGGCAGCAGCGCCAACGAGAAGTACGGCACGTCGTCGGCGTCCACTTCGGACAGCGGTGCGGTCCGCTGCGCGCCGGTCGTCGCCCGCTCCACGTACCACGCCTCGTCCAGCCGACCCGCCCGCGCCAACGCCTCCCGCACCCGCGGGAACGTCCGCCCCAGCTTCATGATCGCCACCGGGTCGCCGCCGTTCAGGTGCTCCACCAGCGCGTCGGCCGGCAGCGTGCCCGGCAGCACGGTCAGCACCTCGTCCCGCTCCACCAGCGGTCGCCCGATCACCGCCGCGCCCGCGCTCACCGACGTCACGCCGGGCACCACCTCGGCCTCGTACCGGTGCGCCAACCGCTTGTGCAGGTGCATGTAGGAGCCGTAGAAGAACGGGTCGCCCGCCGCCAGCACCACGACCGTGCGGCCGGCGTCCAGGTGCGCGGCCAACCGCGCCGCGCACTCCTCGTAGAACGCGTCGATCTCGCCCTGGTAGTCGTCGGAGTCCTCGGTCGTGACGGGGTAGACGAGCTGCTCCTCGACCTGCCCCTCCCGCAGGTAAGGCGCGGCGATCCGGCGCGCCACGCTCCGACCGTGCCGCGCGCTGTGGAAGACGACGACGTCCGCCTCGCCGATCAGCCGCGCCGCCTTGACGGTCACCAGCTCCGGGTCGCCCGGACCGACACCGACGCCGTACAGCTTGCCCGTCATTCTTCCTCGCTCGCGATCGCGTTGAGCGCCGCCGCGGTCATGGCGCTGCCGCCCCGCCGACCGCGCACGACCAGGTACTCCAGCCCCAGGGCGTTGGCCGCCAGCGCGTCCTTCGACTCCGCCGCGCCGATGAACCCCACCGGCACGCCCAGCACGGCGGCGGGCCGGGGCGCGCCCGCCGCGATCATGTCCAGCAGGTGGAACAACGCGGTCGGCGCGTTGCCGATGGCCACCACCGCGCCGTCCAGCCGGTCGCGCCACAGCTCCAGCGCCGCCGCGCTGCGCGTGGTGCCCAGTTCCGCCGCCAGGTCCGGCACCCGCGGGTCGCTCAACGTGCACACGACCTCGTTGTCCGCGGGCAGCCGCCGCCGCGTCACGCCCGCCGCGACCATCTGCGCGTCGCACAGGATCGGCGCGCCGGCCAGCAACGCCGCCCGCGCGTCGCGCACCACGTCCGGCGAGTGGTCGACGTCCGTCACCAGGTCGACCATCCCGCAGGCGTGGATCATCCGCACCACCACCCGCGCCACGTCCGACGGGAACCGCGCCAGGTCTGCCTCGGCGCGGATGGTGGCGAAGGAACGGCGGTAGATCTCCGCGCCGTCCTTGACGTAGCTGGTCACCTGATCTCCTCGTAGCCGTCGCCGGTCGCGACGAACTCCACCACGTCGCCGGCCGGGCGTCCGCACCGGCGTGCGCAGCCCGACCAGTGCGCCCGGCCCGGGCCGGTCCGGGTGTCGGTCCAGCGGGCCGCGTCGGCGCGGACGTCGGCCAGCGACTTGGCGCACCCCGGCCGGCCCGTGCACGCGCTGACGCCGTGCCAGGGCGAGTCCGGCGAGGTGAACAGGCCTGCCGTGTCGCTGCCGGCGGGCACCACCACGCTCCGCCAGGGCGTCAGCCGCACCGGCACGCCGGCCAGCAGCCGCGCGTCCCAGCGACCCAGCGGCACGCCCGCCACGACCACCGGGCCGTGCCGGCCGGGTGCGACGGGCGTCACAGCCGGCTCGACCCGGGCGTCACCCGGAACGCCCAACGCCGCCGTGATCTTCCGCACACCGCCGTCCACTTCGGACAGCCGCCACGCGTCGCCGCGGATCTCCCCGAACAGCCGTGCGGCGGCCACGACGGCGTCGACGGGATCGGTCACGCGGAGCCCTGAATCGTGGCCTGCCAGGAACAACGCGTCACCGACGAGCCCGACGTCACCCGACAGGCCGCTGACCGCGCCACCCACCGTGACCAGGAACCGCCCCGGCAGCGACGCCAGCTCCGGCGCCGCGCACAAGGCGGCGTCGATCGCGTCGACCAGCGCCTGGTTGTCCTCCAGCGGCGCGGCGACGATGTTCCGCACCCGCTCGTGGGTCGCCGAGGGCAGCAGGCCCGCGTCGCGCAGCCGTGCGCCCAGTTCGTGCTCCGCCCCCGGCGCCAAGCCCCTGATCTGCAGGTTCGCCCGTGACGTCAGCTCGAGAGCGCCGTCGCCCAACTCGATCGCGGCGGACCGGAGCACGTCGACCTGCGCCGCGCTCAACGTCCCGCCGGGCACCCGGACGCGCGCCAGCCCGCCGTCGGCGGCCTGGTGCACGTCGACGGCTCCGGGGCAGGCGTCCGGGCGAACTCGCTCGCTGGGCATGGACTGGATGCTAACTGCCGTTAGGGTGGCCTCCGAACGGCGAAGCAGCAGGAGGAAGCCGGTGTGAATCCGGCGCGGTCCCGCCACTGTGACCGGGGGAGGCCCCGGGAGTCAGGAACTCCGCTCGCCGTCCCCCACGACCGGGGCGAGGACCCCCGAGGGATGGAGCCCGCACGTGATCCTGCTGTTGTCGACCTCCGACACCGACCTGCTGTCCGCCCGCGCGAGTGGCGCGGACTACCGCCTGGCCAACCCCGCCCGCACCGCCGCGGACGACCTCCCGGCGCTGCTGGAGGGCGTCGACCTGGTCGTCGTGCGCATCCTCGGCGGACGCCGGATGTGGGAGGAGGGGCTGGACCGGCTGCTCGCCTCCGGACTGCCGGTCGTCGTGCTGGGCGGTGAGCAGAACCCCGACGCGCCGCTGATGGAGCTGTCGACCGTGCCGGGCGGCGTCTGCGCGGAGGCGCACGCCTACCTCGCGCACGGCGGCGCGGCCAACCTCGGCCAGCTGCACCAGTTCCTGTCCGACACCGTGCTGCTCACCGGCCACGGCTTCGCGCCGCCGGAGCCGACGCCCACCTGGGGCCTGCTGGAACGCGACGACGAGGGCGAGGGCCCGACCATCGCGGTGCTGTACTACCGCGCCCACCACGTGGCGGGCAACACGGCGTTCGTGCACGCCCTCTGCGACGCGATCGCGGCCAAGGGCGGACGCCCGCTGCCGATCTACTGCGCCTCGCTGCGCGCGGCGGACCGGGACCTGCTCGCCGAACTGGGCAAAGCGGACGCCCTGGTCGTCACGGTGCTCGCGGCCGGCGGCACCAAGCCCGCCGAGGCCTCCGCGGGCGGCGACGACGACGCGTGGGACGTGGGCGCGCTGGCCGCCCTCGACGTGCCGATCCTCCAGGCGCTGTGCCTGACCGGCAGCCGCGCCGCGTGGGACGGCAACGACGACGGTCTGTCCCCTTTGGACACCGCCACCCAGGTCGCGATCCCCGAGTTCGACGGCCGGATCATCACGGTGCCGTTCTCGTTCAAGGAGGTGGACGAGGACGGCCTGACCGTCTACGTCGCCGACCCCGAACGCGCGGCGCGGGTCGCGGGCATCGCCGTGCGCCACGGCAGGCTGCGCCACATCCCGCCGGCCGAACGGCGCATCGCGCTGATGCTGTCGGCGTACCCGACCAAGCACTCCCGCATCGGCAACGCGGTCGGCCTGGACACCCCGGCCAGCGTCGTGCGGCTGCTGGCCGCCATGGCGGAGCGCGGCTACGACATCGGCGACGAGCTGCCCGGCGTGGCCGACCTCGACGGTGACGCGCTGATCCACGCCCTCATCGCCGCGGGCGGCCAGGACGCGGACTGGCTCACCGACGAGCAGGTCGAGGGCAACCCGGTCCGGCTGCCCGCCGCCCGTTACCGGAAGTGGTACGCCACCCTGCCCGAGGACACCCGGCAGGAGATGGAGCGGCACTGGGGCGAGGCGCCCGGCGAGCTGTTCGTGGACCGGTCGAAGGACCCCGACGGCGAGATCGTGCTGGCCGCGTTGCGCTCGGGCAACGTCGTGGTCATGGTCCAGCCGCCGCGCGGCTTCGGGGAGAACCCGATCGCGATCTACCACGACCCCGACCTGCCGCCCAGCCACCACTACCTGGCCGCCTACCGCTGGCTCTCCGACGAGTTCGGCGCGGACGCCGTGGTGCACGTCGGCAAGCACGGCAACCTGGAGTGGCTGCCCGGCAAGACCGTCGGCCTGTCGGCGGGCTGCGGCCCGGACGCCGCGCTGGGCGACCTGCCGCTGGTCTACCCGTTCCTGGTCAACGACCCGGGCGAGGGCACGCAGGCCAAGCGCCGGGCGCACGCCACCCTGGTCGACCACCTCGTGCCGCCGATGGCCCGGGCCGACAGCTACGGCGACATCGCCCGCCTGGAGCAGCTGCTGGACGAGCACGGGAACATCGCCGCGATGGACCCGGCCAAGCTGCCCGCGATCCGGGCCCAGATCTGGACCCTCATCCAGGCCGCCAAGCTCGACCACGACCTGGGCCTGTCCGACCGGCCGCACGACGCGGAGTTCGACGAGCTGATCCTGCACGTCGACGGCTGGCTGTGCGAGATCAAGGACGTCCAGATCCGCGACGGCCTGCACGTCCTCGGCGTCGCGCCGACCGGCGAGACCAGGGTCAACCTGGTGCTGTCGATCCTGCAGGCCAAGCAGATGTGGGCCGGTCGGGTCGCCGCGCTGCCCGGCCTGCGCGAGGCGCTGGGGCTGGCCGAGGACGGCAACGACCGGACCGCCACCGACCGGGTCGAGGAGCGGGCCCGCGCGCTCGTCCAAGCCATGGAAGACGCCAATTGGGACGTGAACGCGGCCCGGACTTTCACCGACGACGAGGACGTGGCGCGGATCCTGGAGTTCGCCGCGCTGGAGGTCGTGCCCCGGCTGGCCCGCACCACGGACGAGCTGACGAACGTGCTGCACGCCCTCGACGGCGGCTACGTGCCCGCCGGTCCCAGCGGCTCGCCGCTGCGCGGCCTGGTGAACGTGCTGCCCACGGGCCGGAACTTCTACTCGGTCGACCCCAAGGCGGTGCCGTCCCGGCTGGCCTGGGAAACCGGCCAGGCCATGGCCGACTCGCTGCTGGAGCGCTACCGCGCCGACACGGGGGAGTGGCCGCCGTCGGTCGGCCTGTCGGTCTGGGGCACCAGCGCCATGCGCACCGCGGGCGACGACATCGCCGAGGTGCTCGCGCTGCTGGGCGTCCGGCCCAAATGGGATGACCAGTCGCGCCGCGTGACCGGTCTGGAACCGATCCCGCTCACCGAGTTGAACCGGCCGCGAATCGACGTCACGGTGCGCATCAGCGGGTTCTTCCGCGACGCATTCCCGCACGTAGTGGCACTGCTCGATGACGCGGTGCGACTGGTCGCGAACCTGGACGAGTCGGACGACGACAACTACGTCCGGGCGCACGCCCAAGCCGATCTCGCGCGCCACGACGACCCGCGCCGCGCGACAATGCGCATCTTCGGCAGCAAACCGGGCGCGTACGGCGCCGGCCTGCTCCCGCTGATCGACAGCCGGAACTGGCGCGACGACGCCGATCTCGCCGAGGTGTACGCGGTGTGGGGCGGCTACGCCTACGGCCGTGAACTCGACGGCGTCGAAGCGCGCCCCGCCATGGAGAGCGCCTACAAGCGCATCGCGGTCGCGGCGAAGAACATCGACACCCGCGAACACGACATCGCCGATTCCGACGACTACTTCCAATATCACGGCGGCATGATCGCGACCGTGCGCGCGTTGACCGGAAAAGCGCCCGCCGCTTATGTCGGCGACAGCACGCGGCCCGACGCGGTGCGCACCAGAACGCTGCACGAGGAGACGAACCGGATCTTCCGCGCCCGCGTGGTGAACCCGCGGTGGTTGGCCGCGATGCGCAAGCACGGGTACAAGGGCGCGTTCGAACTCGCCGCGACCGTCGACTACCTGTTCGGCTACGACGCCACCACCGGCGTGGTCGCCGACTGGATGTACGAGCAGCTCGCGGCGAGCTACGTGCTGGACCCGGTGAACCGGGAGTTCCTGGAGCGGTCCAACCCGTGGGCGCTGCACGGCATCTCCGAGCGGCTCCTCGAAGCGGCCGAGCGGGGCATGTGGGAGCACCCCGAGGCGGCGACGCTGGAGGCGCTGCGAAAGGCGTACCTCGAAACCGAGGGCGACCTGGAGGACGGCCGCTGATCCGCCGCACCGCCGGGCGTGCTCCACAACGCCGTCTATAACGTCGTGGAAACGCGACCGTAAATAGGGGTACCCCTATATTCCACCGCACCTGTGCGCGTGACGAAACCCCGCGGTAAAACATCGGTCCTGAATGGACGACTCGCCGGTCCCCGGAGGACGCGGCGGACGTGACTCGGCCGGCCGGCGCCCACCACCCGGCCGGCCGACTCGCGCTACCCGACCGGACCACTCGGTGACCCGCCGCGCGCGACTCGCCGTGGGGTGGTGTGGGACAGGCGCACACTTCCGGTGCAGACTGGTGCCGGGTGAGTGGGTTCGCGACTCGTGAATCTTTTCCGGGCCGTTCGGCGCGGAGATGAACCGAGCGTGTCCGACCGGTCTACGAACAGTGCCTGAACGGACCACTGGACACACCGCTAGCAGAATCGGTCCAGCAAGGCAAACGTCGCAACGTCGGTAACAGCGCGGACACGGGAGCTTGACACAACTCCGTGGCGCGAACCACACTCCCCCAAAACCTGGGAGCGCTCCCAGAACGTTCACCGCCGATCAACTGAGGAGTTCTCGTGCGCTACCGTCGAGCAGGCTTGGCCAAAGTCCTGGCCTGCACCGCAGTGCTTGCCGCAGTCGCCACGGCCTGTGGCTCGGGAGGGTCCGGAGGGTCGTCTGACGGCAAGGTCGAGCTGACCATCGCGACCTTCAACGAGTTCGGGTACGAGGACCTCCTCAAGGAGTACGAAGCCGCGAACCCGAACGTCAAGGTCACGCAGCGCAAGACCGGCCAGGCCTCGGCCCACCACCAGAACCTGTTCACCAAGCTGGGCGCCGGCTCCGGCCTCGCGGACGTCGAAGCCGTCGAAGAGGGCTTCCTGAGCCAGGTCATGGCCAAGTCCGGCCAGTTCGAGAACCTCAAGGAGATCGGTCCGAAGGACGTCCGCGAGGACCGCTGGCTGCAGTGGAAGGTCGACGCGGTCACCACCAAGGACGACAAGCTCATCGGCTACGGCACCGACATCGGCCCGCTGGCCATGTGCTACCGCAAGGACCTGCTGGAGGCCGCCGGCCTGCCGTCCGACTCCGAGGGCGTCAAGGCCCTGTTCGCCACCTGGGACTCGTACTTCCAGGCCGGTGACACCTACGTGCAGAAGACCGGCAAGCCGTGGTTCGACTCGGCCGCCCAGATCTTCAACCCGATGCACAACCAGGAAGAGACCGGCTACTTCGACCGCGACGACAAGCTCGTGATCGAGACCAACGCCGACAAGAAGATCTTCGACCAGGTCACCGGCGCGGTCGCGCGCGGCCAGTCGGCCAAGCTCGCCGCGTGGAGCCCGGAGTGGCAGAAGGGCTTCAAGGAGTCGGCCTTCGCCACCAAGACCTGCCCGTCCTGGATGCTGGGCGTCATCGAGGGCAACGCCGGTCCCGACCACAAGGGCAAGTGGGCCGTCACCGCGGCGTTCCCCGGCGGCGGCGGCAACTGGGGCGGCTCGTACCTGACCGTCCCGAAGCAGGGCAAGAACAAGGCCGAGGCCGCCAAGCTGGCCGCGTGGCTGACCGCTCCGGAGCAGCAGATCAAGGCGTTCAAGGCCAAGGGCACGTTCCCGAGCCAGACGCAGGCCCTGATCTCCCCCGAGCTGCTGAACCAGACCAGCGAGTACTTCGGCGGCGAGAAGGTCGGCCTGCTGTTCTCGGAGCAGGCGAACAAGGTGGCGCAGGCCCAGTACAAGGGCCCGAAGGACGGTGAGATCCAGGACACCGTGATCTCCCCGGCGCTGCAGTCGGTCGAGCAGGGCACGTCCCCTGCGGAGGCTTGGACCAAGGTCGTCGAGGGAGCCAAGAAGGCTGCCAAGTAATGACGACCGAGCTTTCGGTCGCGCGCGGGCGGGGCGCCGAGCCCCGCCCGCCGCGGCGCGACGACAACGATGACATCGGTCCGGGCAAGCTGAGCTGGCGCTACCGGCTGACCCGCCTGGACGTCAAGTACTCGCCGTACGTGTACATCGCCCCGTTCTTCGTCCTGTTCGCGGTCGTGGGCCTGTTCCCGCTGCTCTACACCGCCTACATCTCCCTGTTCGACTGGGAGCTGGGCGCGGACGAGCAGCCGTTCGTCGGCATCGACAACTACACCGCGCTGTTGGCCGACTCGCAGTTCTGGAACGCGATGGTCAACACGTTCAGCATCTTCGCGATCTCGACGATCCCGCAGCTCGTCATCGCGGTGCTGCTGGCCGCGCTGCTCAACACCGCCCTGCGCGGGCGGACCGGCTGGCGGATGGGCGTGCTGCTGCCCTACGTCGCCAGCCTCGTCGCCCTGACCATCATCTTCGGCGACCTGTTCGGCGTGCAGTACGGCACCATCAACAACATCATCGAGACGCTCGGGTTCGGCCGGATCGACTGGCAGGCCGACCGCTGGTGGAGCCACGTCGCCATCGCCACCATGGTCAACTGGCGCTGGACGGGCTACAACGCCCTGATCGTGCTGGCCGCCATGCAGGCCATCCCCCGTGACGTCTACGAGGCGGCCTGGGTCGACGGCGCGAGCAAGTCGCGCCAGTTCCTCAGCATCACGCTGCCGATGCTGCGCCCGACCCTGATCTTCGTCGTGGTCACCTCGACCATCGGCGGCCTGCAGATCTTCACCGAGCCGCTGCTGTTCGCGCCCTCGGCGGGGACCAACGGCGGCGCGACCAACCAGTACCAGACGGTCGTGCTCTACATGTACCAGGCAGGCTTCCAGAGCCAGGACCTCGGCTACGCCTCGGCGATGGCCTGGGTCCTGTTCATCGTCATCATCGCGATCGCGGGGATCAACTTCCTGCTCACCCGCAAGCTCGCGTCCAGTGGGGAGGCGTGATGGCCACCATCACCGATCGCCCGGCGCCGAGCGCCACCGGGACCAGTCGGAGGCGCTCGAAGGCGGTGGCGCTCTCCGAGCGCCGCCCGAGCTTCGTCGTCTACGGGATCCTGATCGCCTTCATCCTCGGCTCGGCGTTCCCGTTCTACTGGTCGTTCCTGGTGGCCAGCCACGAGGACGCCGAGTTCACCAGGGACGCCCCGATCCTGCCGGGCGGGAACTTCTTCCAGAACGCGAGCCGCGTGCTGGACACCATCCCGTTCTGGAAGGCGCTGGGCAACAGCGTCATCGTCTCCGGCACCGTCACGATCTCCGTGGTGGTGCTCTCGACGTTGGCCGGGTTCGCGTTCGCGAAGCTGCGGTTCAAGGGCCGCGGCCCGCTGATGGTCTTCGTGGTCGCCACGCTCGCCGTGCCCACGCAGCTCGGCATCATCCCGCTGTACATGGTGATGGCGGAGTACGGCTGGTCCGGCACCCTCGGCGCGGTCATCGTCCCCAACCTGGTGACCGCGTTCGGCGTGTTCTGGATGCGCCAGTACATCGCCGACGCCGTGCCGGACGAGCTGATCGAGGCGGCCCGCATGGACGGGTGCAGCATGATCCGCACGTTCTGGCACGTGTGCCTGCCCGCGGTGCGCCCGGCCGCCTCCATGCTGGGCATCTTCACGTTCATGATGTCGTGGAACGACTTCCTCTGGCCGCTGATCGTGCTCAACGCGGACAACCCGACGATGCAGGTCGCCCTGGAGAAGTTGCAGAGCGGCTACTACGTCGACAAAACGCTCGTGCTCGCCGGGACCACGATGGCCACGGTCCCGATTCTGATCGTCTTCCTCGTACTCGGTCGGCAGATCGTCGCCGGGATCATGCAGGGTGCTGTGAAGGGGTAGCTGTGGAGTCGATTTCCTTTCCCGAGGGATTCGTGTGGGGCGCCGCGACCGCGGCGTTCCAGATCGAAGGCGCGACAACCGCGGACGGTCGCACCGCGTCCATCTGGGACACGTTCTGCAAGCTTCCGGGTGCGGTGGTGGGCGGTGACACGGGTGACCCCGCCGCCGACCACTACAACCGGGTGGACGAAGACGTCCAGCTGATGGTCGACCTCGGGCTGCACGCCTACCGGTTCTCCACCGCGTGGCCCCGCATCCGCCCCGACGCCGGTCCGGTGAACCAGCCCGGCCTGGACTTCTACTCCCGGCTGGTCGACAAGCTGCTCGAGAACAACATCACCCCGTGGCTGACGCTCTACCACTGGGACCTCCCGCAGACCCTCGAGGACGAGGGCGGCTGGGCCAACCGGGACACCGCGTACCGCTTCGCGGAGTACGCCGAGTCGGTCGTCGGCGCGCTGGGCGACCGGGTGGACAACTGGACCACGCTCAACGAGCCGTGGTGCTCGTCGCTGCTGAGCTACGCCGCCGGCGTGCACGCGCCCGGTCGCCAGGAGCCGGAGGCCGCCGTCGCGGCCGTGCACCACCTGCTGCTGGCGCACGGCCTGGCCACCGCGGCGATCCGCGACCAGGCGCCGAACGCCAAGATCGGCATCACGCTCAACATGTACCCGATCATCCCGGCGGACCCGGACGACCCGGCCGACCTCGACGCCGCCCGCCGGCTCGACGGCCTGCAGAACCGGATCTTCCTGGACCCGCTGTTCAAGGGCGAGTACCCGGCGGACATCGTGGAGGACCTGGAGCCGTACGGCTTCTCGAAGCACATCCGCGAGAACGACCTGGAGATCATCTCCGCGCCGCTGGACCAGCTGGGCGTCAACTACTACGCCGAGCACTTCGTCAGCGGCACCCCGGAGCCGGAACCACCGGTCCAGACCAACGGGCGTCGCCCGACCGGGTCACCGTGGGTCGGCGCGGAGCACGTCTCGTTCCCGAGCCGCGGCCTGCCGCGCACGGACATGGACTGGGAGGTGCAGCCGGACGGCCTCTACAAGGTCCTCCTGCGGGTGCACCAGGACTACCCCAGCATCCCGCTGTACGTGACCGAGAACGGCGCGGCCTACGTCGACTCCTTCGAGGACGACGGCTCGATCAAGGACACCGAGCGCCTCGGTTACATCGAGTCGCACCTCAGGGCGGCTCATGCGGCCATCGAGGCGGGTGTCGACCTGCGCGGTTACTTCGCGTGGTCGCTCATGGACAACTTCGAGTGGGCCGAGGGCTACGCCAAGCGGTTCGGGATCGTGCATGTCGACTACGAGACCCAGGTGCGGACGCCTAAGATGAGTGCCATGTGGTACTCGCAGGTTGCCCGTGGCAACGTTCTCGCGGCGACGGTCGCTCCGTGACAGATGCCGTTGACCCACCCAAGGCGCGACGACCCAACACCCGGCTGGAGGAGGTCGCTCGCGCAGCCGGGGTGTCCAAGTCGACCGTCTCCCGGGTGATCAACGGCGAGCCGTACGTCAGCTCCAGAGCGCGCGAAGCCGTCCACCAGGCCATCGGCAAGCTCGGGTACAGCCCGAACCAGGCGGCCCGGACGCTCGCGGGCAGCCGGGCCAACTGCATCGCGCTGGTCGTGTCCGAGCAGGGCAGCCGGGTGCTGGCCGACCCGTTCTTCGCCGGCGTGCTCCGCGGTGTGCACGCCGAACTCGCGGGCAAGCGGGTCCAGCTCGTCCTCATGATGAGCAAGGAGGGCGACGAGCAGGACCTGGTCAACTACCTCTGCGGCGGCCACGTGGACGGCGTGCTGGTGATCAGCCTCCACGGCCAGGACCCGCTGCCCCGCACGCTGGCGGACGCGGGCCTGCCGACGGTCGTCGGCGGCAGGCCCCTGGGCGCCGGTGGAGTGCCCTATGTGGACTCGGACAACTTCAACGGCGCCATGGAGGCGGCCCGCTACCTGGTCTCGCGGGGCCGCAAGCGGATCGGCACCATCGCCGGCCCCCGGGACATGGCGGTGGGCATGGACCGCCTGTCCGGGTGGAAGCGCGGGCTGAGCCAGGCACGGCTCGACACCGATCTCGTCGCGTACGGCGACTTCACCCCGGAGAGCGGCGCGGCCGGCATGGCCGACCTGCTCAAACGAGCGCCGGACCTGGACGCGGTCTTCGTCGGCGCGGACATCATGGCGCTGGGCGCGTTGCAGACCCTGCACGCGCACGGCAAGAAGGTGCCCGACGACGTGGCCGTGGTCGGGTTCGACGACCTGATGATCGCCTCCACCGCGGTGCCGCCGCTGACCACGATCCGCCAGGACGTGGAGCAGTTGGGGCGCACCATGACGTGGCGGCTCATGGCGGAGCTGGCCGGCGAGGAGAACCTGCCGCCGTTCCTGCTCCTGCCCACGGCGATGGTCGCCCGTTCGAGCGCCTGAGCCGACCCCGAAGTACTGCCGCGACCCGGACCCCCACGGTCCGGGTCGCGGCATGTCGAATCGATTCGACTCCGGGTTCGACGGGTTCGACGCACCGACGGTGATCACGCAGCGCACTTCACTCGGACGGCCTAACGCCGACCCTTGCCGCTGACCGACGGCCCTGGCTACGGTCCAATCCTGCACGTTCTGGGAGCGCTCCCAGATCGGCTGTGCGACGTGCACGACCCCGACTCTCAGAGCCGGGGGGAGGCGGATCCCTCTCGCCCACCGCCTCCTCCCACCCGCGCAAAGGAGCGCAGCACGATGGCCCGACGCACCCCGCTCACGGCGGCCACCCCGCCGGGCCCCGCGGGAGTCGCGCGCCTCGTGGAGACCGGTGCCCCCGCCCTCCCGGATCCGGTCCGGGCCGGGACTCGCGCTCGTGGTGCCGTCCTGGGTGAATCCTGCTCGGATGTCGCCTTCGCGGCCTTGAGCGGACCCGCTGCCTTCGCCGAGGCCCTCTCCGCCTCGACCTCGGGCGCCGTCCTGGGCGAACCCCGCGCGCGGGCCGCCACCTCCGCGCCCGCCGGCCCTCGCCGCGGGGCCGACAGCTACCCGGACACCACCTCCACCGCGGGCTCGGCCGCGGTCGGGGGGTTCGGGTGGGTCCAGTCACGAGTCTGGGGAGTGGAGCCATGAAACGGCTTCTCGCACTGACCACCGCGGCCCTGGCCGCACTCGGCGTTGTGCTGGTCACCGCCGCGGCGAGTCCCGCCTCGCCGACCGCCGCCGCCGCCGTTCCCGTGCAACCGCACAACTGGCGCAACGTCGAGATCGCGGGCGGCGGGTTCGTGCCGGGCATCGTGTTCAGCCCGGCGGAGAAGGACCTGATCTATGCGCGCACCGACATCGGCGGCGCGTACCGCTGGGACAAGACCACCGGCCGCTGGATCCCGCTGCTCGACTGGGTGGGCTGGGACCGGTGGGGTTACAACGGCGTGGCGAGCATCGCGCCGGACCCGAAGAACGCCGACAAGGTCTACGCCGCCGTCGGCATGTACACCAACAGCTGGGACCCGAACAACGGCGCGATCCTGCGCTCCTCGGACCGCGGCAAGACCTGGCAGCGCACCGAGCTGCCGTTCAAGCTCGGTGGCAACATGCCGGGTCGCGGCATGGGGGAGCGGCTCTCGGTCGACCCCAACGACGGTCGGGTGCTCTACTTCGGCGCGCCCAGCGGCAAGGGCCTGTGGCGCAGCACGGACAGCGGCGTCACGTGGGCGCAGGTGGCGAGCTTCCCGAACCCCGGCAACTACGTCGCCGACCCCAACGACGCCAACGGCTACGGCAACGACATCCAGGGCGTCGTCTGGGTGACCTACGACCCGCGCTCCTCGACGGCGGGCAGCGCCACCAAGACGATCTACGTCGGCGTCGCCGACAAGGAGAACACCGTCTACCGCAGCACGGACGCGGGCGCGACGTGGAGCCGGCTCGCGGGCCAGCCCACCGGCTACATCGCGCACCAGGGCGAGCTGGACACCAAGGGCGGGTTCCTCTACCTGGCCACCAGCGACACCGGCGGCCCGTACGACGGCGGCAAGGGCGACGTCTGGAAGTACAACACCGCCACCGGCGCGTGGACCCGGATCAGCCCCGTCCCGTCGACCAGCGCGGACGACTACTTCGGCTACAGCGGCCTGACCCTCGACCGGCAGAACCCGAACACGCTGATGGTCGCCACCCAGATCTCCTGGTGGCCGGACATCATCCTGTTCCGCAGCACCGACGGCGGCGCGACGTGGACGCGGGCCTGGGACTTCACCAGCTACCCCAACCGCAGCTTCCGCTACACCATGGACATCGGCTCCTCGCCGTGGCTGAGCTTCGGCGCGAACCCGCAGCCGCCGGAGACCACGCCCAAGCTGGGCTGGATGGTGGAGTCGATGGAGATCGACCCGTTCGACTCCAACCGGATGATGTACGGCACCGGCGCGACCGTCTACGGCACCACGGACCTGCTGAAGTGGGACACCGGCGGCCAGATCACGATCAAGCCGACCGCCGCGGGGCTGGAGGAGACCGCGGTGCTCGACCTGATCAGCCCGCCCACGGGCGCGCCGCTGCTCAGCGGCCTGGGCGACATCGGCGGGTTCCGGCACACCGACCTCACCAAGGTGCCGCCGCTGATGTTCCAGCAGCCGAACCTCACCACGACCACCAGCCTGGACTTCGCCGAGAAGAACCCCTCGGTGATGGTCCGCTCCGGCAACGTGGACGGCCCGGCGCACGTGGCGTTCTCCACCGACGGCGGCGCGAACTGGTTCGCGGGCAGCGACCCCGGCGGCGTCACGGGCGGCGGCACGGTCGCGGCGGCGGCGGACGGCAGCCGGTTCGTGTGGAGCCCGGCCGGCGCGGCCGTGCACTACTCGGTGGGCTTCGGCAACTCCTGGGCGCCGTCCACCGGCATCCCGGCGGGCGCCGTGGTCGAGTCCGACCGGGTCAACCCGAGCAGGTTCTACGGGCTGGCCGACGACACGATCTACATCAGCACGGACGGCGGCGCCACGTTCACCAAGGGCGCGACCGCCGACGTGGCCAAGCTGCACGCCGTGCCCGGCCACGAAGGCCACCTGTGGCTGGCCGGCGACGGCGGCCTGTTCCGCTCGAGCGACGGCGGCAAGACGGTCACCGCGCTCGCCGGCGTGACCTCGGGCGTCAACATCGGCTTCGGCAAGCCCGCGCTGGAGAAGCCCTACCCCGCGCTGTACGCGGTGCTGACCATCGACGGCAAGACCGGCGTCTACCGGTCCGACGACGAGGGCGGCCACTGGGTGCGCATCAACGACGACGCGCACCAGTTCGGGAACGCGGGCGAGGCCATCACCGGCGACCCGCGCGTCTACGGCCGCGTGTACCTGGGCACCAACGGCCGGGGCATCCTCGTCGCCGAGCCGAGTGGGCAGCCCGGCGACACCAGTTCGGTCACGCACCCCACGGACACGTCGACCACCACGACCACGACCACCACTACCACCACGACAACCACCACGACGACCACGGTCACCGACCAGCCGCCACCCGGCTGCACGGTCCAGTACCGGGTCGCCTCGCAGTGGGGAGGTGGCTTCACCGGGTCGGTGAAGATCACCAACCGGGGCGCCACCGCCATCACGGGATGGAGCCTCGGCTGGTCGTTCGCGAACGGCCAGCAGATCACCAACAGTTGGAACGGCAAGGCGTCGCAGAGCGGCGCCGCCGTGACGGTGACCAACGAGGGCTGGAACGGGACCATCGCAGCGGGAGGCTCGGTGGACTTCGGATTCCAGGCGAGCTGGCAGGGCAGCAACGTCGCACCCACCGGCTTCACGCTGAACGGTAGGTCCTGTACCTCGGGCTGAGTACCGGGGAGGTCTAGCGCAGCCCTCGTTTGGCCTGGCGGCGCAGCTGCATTATCCGGGCTGCGCCGACCAGGGCCACCACGATCGCGCCCGCGATCGCCGCGAACAGCAGCGCCACGCCCAGCGGCAGCGTGCCCTCCGCGCCGAGGAAGTGGATCGTGGCGTCGGCGAGGTTCTGCAGGATGAACACCAGCAGCACGATCAGCACCAGGATCGACGCCAGCACCGCGACCCAGGTGCCGCTGATCCTGGTCGGCCTCAGCTTGGCGGGCCGCTCGGGCGTGCCGGTGACCGACGGCTCCACGACGCCCGACCCGGGCGCGCCCGTCCCGTCGCCGAGCCTGCCCACCGCGGGCGGCCCGTCCGGGATCGGGCTCGTCGGCAGCGCTTCGGTCCGGTCGTCGTCACGCGGCGTGGTCACGCGGTGATTATCTGCCCGCCGCCGCCCGTCCGCCAATCAACTGCACGGCCGGTGGTACTCCAACGCGCCCACGTACTGCTGCCACTCCTCGCGGCTGAGGTGGGTCGTGACGTTGTCGCACATCTCGCGCACCGCGGTGGCGAAGTCGAACTCCCAGGACCGCGTGGTGCCGTTCGACTTGGACGTCACCACGGTGGTCGGGGTGTTGCCGAACCCCACCGCGTAGACGCCCTCGGTGAGCCCGTTGATCCGGCCGCGCTCGACCGGGTTGCGGAGGTCCGACACGTCCCACAGCGCCACGTTGTCCTGCGTGCCGACCGTGGCGAGCGCGCCGCCGAGCCGGTGGAAGCCCAGCTCCTGGACCGCGCCGCGGTGCACCTTGCCCGACCACAGCTCGACCGGCTTCGACCGGTCGGCCACGTCGTACAGCCGGACGTCGCCCTTGGCGGTGCCGAGCCCCAGCACGCGGCGGTCGTACGACAGGGCCGCCGCGGTGATGTCCCGCGCGGTGTCCAGCTCCGCGACCAGGCGCGGCTGCCTCGGCTCCGACACGTCCCAGAGCCGCACCACGCCCATGACGTCGTAGGTGATCAGGATGCCGCCGTCCGGGCCGTAGTCGACGCCGACGATCGGGCGCGGCTGCCCGGTCAGGCGCGCGGCCTCGACCGGGTGGCCAGGGTCCGACCAGTCCCACACCACCGCGGCGGTGCCCGACACGGTGACCAGCGTGCGGGCCAGGGCCGGGTCGAGCGCGAGCCGCTGCACCGGGAAGTCGAAGGTGCGCACCACCTCGGCGGTCACGTCGGTGACGTCCCAGACCTTCGCCGACCCGCCCACCAGCGTGGTGGCGAACGCCTGGCCGGCGGGGTTCACGGCGATCGAGGTCACCGTCTCGTCGGCCGGCCCGAGCACGTACACCGGGGCCTTCCGCTCCGACCCGGGCTCGAGGTCCGGGCTGAGCGCCTGGGCGGACCCGAACGCCGCGCGGCTGGCCTGGCTCAGCCTGCTCGACGCGTTCGCGGTCAGCACGCCGTCCCGCGTCTCGTCGTTCGGGTTGAGGTAGTGCGCGGCGATGGCGAGCTGGTCGGCGAGCTGCGGGTCGCTGCTGCGCAGGCTCTGCGACTGGTTGGCCACGTACCAGGCGGCCGACGACCGCCAGCCCGCCGCGGCCTCCTTCTGCGCCGTGATCGCGATCACCACGGCGGTGCCGGCGAGCAGGAGCAGCACGGCCAGCAGCGCCACGAGCTGGCGCAGCCTGCGGGTGCGCCGGGCCGCCACCAGCCGTTCGCGGTCCCGCGCCTGGAGGCTCTCGGCCAGGAAGTCGCGCTCCTGGGCGCTGGTGCGCACGCCGTCGCGCTGCGTCCACTCCACCGCCGTGTCCAGCCGCGAGCCCCGGTACAGCGCGTCCGGGTCGCGGCCCAGCGACTCCCAGGTGGCGGCGGCCTCGGTGAGCCTGCGCATGGTGCGCAGCCCGTCGCGGTCCTCGGCGAGCCAGCCGCGCAGCCGCGGCCAGGAGCGGATCAGCGCCTCGTGCGCGATCTCCACGCTGTCGCGGTCCAGGGTGAGCAGCCGGGCGTGCGCGAGCCGGTCGAGCACCACGTCCACGTCCACGTCGTGGTCGAGCTCGGCGCGCGGCAGCCGTCGCTTGGTGTCCTCGGTGCCGTCGCCGAGCGCGGTGAGCCGCAGGAACACCTGCCGCGCCAACGCCCGCTGGTGCCGTTCCAACGACGTGTAGGTGCGCTCGGCGGTCTGCGCGATGGCGTGCTGGATGCCGCCCGCCGCCTCGTAGCCGGCCAGCGTCAACGTGGTGCCGCGCCGTCGCCGCCAGGTCTCCAGCAGCGCGTGCGACATCAGCGGCAGCACGCCCGGCTGGCCGGTGGCGTCCGCGATGAGCCGCGACACCAGCGCCGTCTCCACCGTGCACGACGCCTTCACGGCGGGCTGCATGATCACCTGGCGCAGCTCCTCGGGCCCCATCGGCCCGAGCAGCAACTGGCCGTCGGTCAGCGCCTCCACCAGCGCCGGGTGCTGCGCGCAGTGCCCGTAGAAATCGGCCCGCACCCCGATCACGACCTTGCACCGGGCGGTCAGCAGGGCGTCGACGTAGGCGTTGCGCTGGTCGGCGTCCGGCCACAGCGTGAAGACCTCTTCGAACTGGTCCACGATCAGCAGGTCGCCGTCGAGGTCCGGCTCGGCGGTCTCGCTGGGCGAGGTGACCACCACCCGGCCGGTCATCCTCGGCACCAGGCCGGCGTGCAGCAGCGAGGACTTGCCCGCGCCCGACGCGCCGAACACCGCGACGAACCGGCGCTGCGCGATGCGCTGCTCCAGGTCGTCCAGCAGGTGGTCGCGGCCGAAGAACCACTCGGCGTCCTCGGTGCCGTAGGCCGCCAGGCCCGCGTACGGCGGGTGGCCCTCGTCGGCGGCCGGGTCCGGGCTGGGCAGCACCTCGGCGGCGACCTGCCGCCACCGGTCCTCCCACTCGGCCACGTCGCCCTCGCAGGCCCGCACGTACGCCAGCGTCACCGCGAGCGTGGGCAGCTTCCGGCCGCCCGCCGCGTCCGACAGCGTGGTCGCCGAGTAGTGGGCGCGCGCGCCGAGCTGCCGGTAGCTGTACCCGCCCGCTTTGTCCCGCAGCGACCTGAGGTCGGCGGCGAACCTGAGCAACGGGCCGTCACCGACGTCCAACGGGCGCTCACCACGCGGCACCGATCCACCCCCTGGCAGTCTCTCGACGATTGTCCGCACTGACAAACGTGCCGTCCAGGCTGTCAGACGAGCGGCCGGCTCGTGCCCGCTTCGCGTGACGGCATTCGGGTGAAGAGGTCCGGCGCACACCGCCAGTGTGCTCGCGCGCGTTCCCCAGGGGCACGTCCGCCGTCGCTAAGCTCGGCGGGGTGCCCCGCCTGATCGCCCTGAACGGCCCGCCCGGGTGCGGCAAGTCGACCATCGCGCGCCGTTACGCGGAGGACCACCCGCCCGCGTTGGCGCTGGACGTCGACCGGGTCCGCGACCTGATCGCCGGCGACCTGGGCCGGGCCGGCGTCCTGGCGCGTGACATCGCCATCGCCGCCGCCCGCGTGCACCTCACGTCCGGTCACGACGTCGTCGTGCCCCAGTTCCTCGGCCGCCCGGAGTTCCTGGACCGCCTGGCCGCCCTCGCCGCCGAGCTCGACGTGCCCTACCGGGAGATCGTCCTGCTCGACTCGAAGGAGAACGCGATCCGCCGCTTCACCGAGCGCGGCACCGTTCAAGCCACCCCGGCCGAGCTGTCCACGATGTACGACAACCTGCGAACGATCATCGCCACCCGATCGCCGCAGGTCATCCCCTCACTGGAGGGTGACCCAGACCACACCTACCGGGCCCTCATGGCCGTCCTGAACGCAGAACTCGCCCAACCCGAGCGTTCGACACACCCGACCTGAACGTAGGACACGCGCGCGTGTCCTACGTTCAGGACGCGCGTGTCCTACGTTCAGGTACCCCGAATTCAACGCTCAGGTCAGCGTCGAGGTCACGTAGGGATCGGGGTCGGCCAGGATCGCGCGCACGGCGGTGGTCGCGGCGCCACGCATGGCGGCCTCCGCGCCCAACGACGAGGCGACCACCCGGACGGGTGACCACTCGGCGCTCACCACGCGACGGTCCAGCTCCGCGTGCAACGGCTCCTGCAACCACGGCTCCAGCCGCGCGTACGTGCCGCCCAGCACCACCGTCGGCAGGTCCAGCAGGTTCACCGCCCCGGACAGCGCCACGCCCAGCCACCGCGCCGCCGACCGCACCGCCGTCGTGGCCGTGCGCTCACCCGCCGCCAGCCGCGCCAGCAGCTCGTCGACCCCCGCCACGCCCGCCGCGCGCACGATCTCGTCCTGCCCCGCCAGCCGCTCCAGGCACCCCCGCGACCCGCACGCGCACGCGGGCCCGCGCGGGTCGACCGACAGGTGCCCGATCTCGCCGCCGAACCCGGACAGCCCCTCGAACAGCGCGCCGCCCACCACGATGCCCGCGCCGATGCCGATCTCACCCGAGATGTGCAGGAAGTCCGCCGCCACGTCCCCGTGCCACAGCTCGGCCAACGCGGCCAGGTTCGCCTCGTTGCCCACCAGCACCGGCACGTCCAGCTCCACCCGACGGGTCAGCTCACCCCGGATGTCCACCTCGCGCCACCCCAGGTTCGGCGCGACCCGCAGCGACCCGCCTGCCACCTCCACCAGGCCCGGCACGGCCACGCCCACCCCGCCGATCGGCACGTCCTGCTTCGCCGCCGTGCGCACCGCCGTCGCCACCTTGGCCAGCACCCGCGCCGGGCTGGAGGCACGATTGTCGCTGGGCCGCACCCACCGCGCCCGCACCCGCCCGGTCAGGTCGACCAGGCACGTGGCCAGGTAGTCGACCCCGATCTCCACGCCGAGCCCGTGCGGACCGGTGGGGGACAGGTGCAGCGCCGTGCCGCGCCGCCCGGGACCGGACCTGGCCTGCGCCTCGCCCTCGGCCACCAGCCCGGCGCCGATCATCCGGTCGACGAGGCTCGACACGGTCGCCTTGGTCAGGCCGGTGCGGGCGGCCACGGCCGCGCGGGACGACCCGGGGGCCTCGGCGATGGCGTCGAGCACCAGTGCGGAGTTGTGCCGTCGCACGGTGTGCTGGCTCGCGGGCTGCGGTCTGGACACCACTGGATCGTAGCGGCTGAGTGCGATAAGTTCAGGCATCAAACTTATTGGAGGTGTCCTCGTGGACAAGTTCAGCTTCGGTTTGTGGACGGTCGGCTGGCCGGGTCGCGACCCGTTCGGCGAAGCGACCCGCCCCCCGCTGGACGTGCCGCTCGCGGTGCGCAAGCTCGCCGAGCTCGGCGCGTGGGGCGTCACGTTCCACGACGACGACCTGGTGCCCTTCGGCGCGGACGCCGCCGAGGCCGCCAAGCGGGTCTCCGCGTTCCGCGCGGCGTTGGACGAGACCGGCCTGGTCGTGCCCATGGTGACCACCAACCTGTTCACCCACCCGGTGTTCAAGGACGGCGGCTTCACCAGCAACGACCGCTCGGTGCGCCGGTTCGCGCTGCGCAAGGTGCTGCGCAACCTGGAGCTCGCGGCCGAGCTCGGCGCGCAGACCATCGTCATGTGGGGTGGTCGCGAAGGCTCCGAGGTCGACGCGGGCAAGCCCGTCTCCGCCGCCCTCGACCGCTACCGCGAGGCCGTGGACACGGTCGCCCAGTACTCGATCGACCAGGGCTACGGCTTCCGCTTCGCGCTGGAGCCCAAGCCCAACGAGCCCCGCGGCGACATCCTGCTGCCGACGATCGGCCACGCCCTGGCGTTCATCTCGACGCTGGAGCACCACGAGCTGTTCGGCGTGAACCCCGAGGTCGGCCACGAGCAGATGGCGGGCCTCAACTTCGTGCACGGCATCGGCCAGGCGCTGTGGCAGGGCAAGCTCTTCCACATCGACCTCAACGGCCAGAAGGGCCCGCGCTACGACCAGGACTTCGTGTTCGGCCAGGGCGACCTGCTGTCCGCGTTCTTCCTGGTCGACCTGCTGGAGAACGGCGGCTACGAGGGCCCGCGGCACTTCGACTACAAGCCGCTGCGCACCGAGGACTTCGACGGCGTGTGGGAGAGCGCGGCCGCCAACATGCGCACCTACACGCTGCTGCGCGAGCGGGCGGCGGCGTTCCGCGCCGACCCCGAGGTGCAGGAGGCGATGAAGTACAGCGGCGTGTACGAGCTGGCCGAGCCGACCCTGACCGAGGGCGAGTCGATCGCCGACTTCCTCAAGGCCGACGAGGACTTCGCCGCGTCCACCGCCGCCGAGCGCGGCTTCGGGTTCGTGCGCCTGGCGCAGCTGGCGACCGAGCACCTGCTGGGCGCGCGCTGATGGCGCTCGTCGCGGGCGTCGACTCGTCCACCCAGTCCTGCAAGGTTGTGGTCCGCGACGCGGACACCGGCGCCCTTGTTCGACAAGGGCGTGCGACGCACCCGACGGGCACCGAGGTGCATCCCTCCGCCTGGTGGGACGCGCTCCAGACCGCCATCGCGGACGCGGGCGGCCTGGACGACGTGGCCGCCGTGTCGGTGGCCGCGCAGCAGCACGGCATGGTGACGCTCGACGAGGACGGCGAGGTCGTCCGGCCGGCGCTGCTGTGGAACGACACCCGTTCCGCGGGGGCGGCGGCCGAGCTCACCACCGAGCTGGGCGGTCCGGACAAGTGGGCCGAGGCGATCGGCAGCGTGCCCGTCGCCTCGCTCACCGTGACCAAGCTGCGGTGGCTCGCCACCAACGAGCCCGAGTCGGTCGCCCGCACGGCGGCCGTCTGCCTGCCGCACGACTGGCTGACGTGGAAGCTGTCCGGCTCCACGTCGCTCGACGCGCTGACCACAGACCGCAGCGACGTCAGCGGCACGGGCTACTGGTCGCCGTCCACAGAGGACTACCGGCCGGACCTGCTCGAACTGGCCCTGGGCAAGGTCGTCGCGCTGCCGCGCGTGGTCGGCCCGGCGGACCTGGTCGGCGGCCGGTTCGGCGCGGGCGCGGGCGACAACGCGGCGGCGGCGCTGGGCGTGCAGGCGCAGCCCGGCGACGTGGTGGTGTCCATCGGCACGTCCGGCACGGCGTTCGCGCGCTGGCCGAACCCGGTCGCCGACGGCACCGGCATCGTCAACGGCTTCGCCGACGCGGAAGGCGGCCACCTGCCGCTCGTGTGCACCCTGAACGCCTCACGGGTGCTCACGTCCACGTCGGCGGTGCTCGGCGTCGACCTGGCGGACCTCTCCGACCTGGCCCTGAGCGCGCCCGCGGGCGCCGACGGGCTGGTGTTCGTGCCGTACCTGGAGGGGGAGCGGACGCCGAACAAGCCCGACTCGACCGGCGCGCTGCACGGCATGAGGCTGGACACCATGACCCCGGCGCACCTGGCGCGTGCCGCGGTCGAGGGCCTGCTGTGCAGCCTGGCGGACGCGATCGACGCGTTGCGGGCGCTGGGCATGCCGGTGTCACGGGTGCTGCTGATCGGCGGCGGGTCTCGCATGCCCGCCGTGCGGCAGCTCGCGCCCGCGGTGTTCGGCTGCCCGGTCGTCGTGCCGGCGCCGAGCGAGTACGTGGCCGACGGCGCGGCCAGGCAGGCGGCGTGGGCGGTCGGCGGGGCGGACACCCCGCCGCACTGGTCGGAACTGGCGTCGACCTCGGTCGAGGCCGAGCCGACCCCGTGGGTCCGGGAGCGCTACGCCGCGGCCCGCGACCTGACCGTCGACCGGTAGGGACGTGTTCGTCGGGAAGGGGTCTCCGCTCCGGGGGCCCCTTCTCCCGTTGGTCATGGCGCGTCGCGCAGCACTTCCCCGACCACCCGCCGCGCGTCCTCGTCGCCACTCGCGAGCGTGATCAGGGCCTTCCACAACGCCCACCCGCGCGCCCGCGCCCACGTCGCGTCGTCCAACCCGACCGCCTCGCGGAACGCCCGCCTGCTCCCGCCCGAGAACATCGTCCACGCGATCACCAGGTCGCACGCCGGGTCGCCGACGCCGGACGTGCCGAAGTCGATCACCGCGACCAGCTTCCCACCGTCGACCAGCAGGTTCCCGCTCGCGATGTCGCCGTGGAACCACACCGGCGGCCCGGACCACTCCGGAGCACCCAGCGCGTCCTCCCACACGGCTGCCGCCCGTGCGGTGTCGACCTGCCCCTCCAGCGCGGCCAGCGCCCGCCGCGTCCCGTCGTCGTAGTGGCCCGGCGACGCGCCCCGGTAGAAGCTGTGCGCACCCGCCTTCGGCCCGTCCGACGCGTCGACGCGGTGCAGCGCACGGATGAAGTCGGCGATCGAGACCGCGAACCCGGCCAGGTCGTCCACCCGGTCCGGTGACGCCGTCCGCCCGTCCAGCCACCGCCGGACCGACCAGTGGAACGGGTAGCCCTCGCCCGGTGCGCCCAAGGCCAGCGGCACGGGTACCGGCACGGGGAGTGACGGTGCGAGCACCCGCAGCCACCGGTGCTCCTTCTCCACCGCGGGCGCGTACCCCTCGGCGGTCGGCAGCCGGACCGTCATGTCGTCGCCCAGCCGGTACGTGCGGTTGTCCCACCCGTCGACCTCGACCGGCGTGACCGGCAGCCCGGCCCACCGCGGGAACTGGCTCGCGAGCAGCCGCCTCACCAGCCCGGCGTCGATGCCTGCTCGCCCGTCGCGGGTGTCGGCGGGTCCGTCGGGGATGTCGACCATGACCCGAGCCTCCCCACCCACCGCCTGCCGCGGCAACGCATTTTCGCGTCCGCGGCGGGTATCCGGGCGGTGGGCCGACCGGAGGCGGAGGTGCCCGCGATGAGGGCCGTGGTGCTCAACTGCACGTTGAAGAAGTCGCCCGACACGTCCAACACGCAGCTGCTGGCGGACGTCGTCGTCAAGGCGCTGGAGCAGCGCGACGTCGAGGTGCGGACCTTCCGGGTGGTGGACCACCACGTGCCGCCGGGCGTGGTCACCGACCTGGGGGAGGGCGACGAGTGGCCCGGGCTGCACGACGAGCTGCTGAACGCCGAGATCCTCGTGGTCGCCACGCCGACGTGGGTCGGGCACCCGTCGTCCGTCGCGCAGCGCGTGATCGAGCGGATGGACGCGATGATCTCCGAGCGGGACGACGACGGCCGCCCGGTCGCGTACAACCGCGTGGCGGGCGTCGTGGTGACCGGCAACGAGGACGGCGCGCACCACGTGATCAGCGAGGTGTCCGGCGCGCTGGGCGACATCGGCTACACCGTTCCCGGCCAGGCGTGGACGTACTGGAACATGGGGCCCGGTCCGGGGCCGAGCTACCCGGACACCGTGCACGGCCACGACTGGTCGAAGAGCACGGGCGAGGCGATGGCGGCCAACCTGCACGCGGTGGCGCAGGCCTTGGCCAGGTCGCCGATCCCGCCGCCGCCGTCGGGCAGTTGAGGCACGCGCTGGAACGGTTCAGCTCGTCGCGCCACCCCGTCCTCGCCCACCCCGCCCCTCGCCGCCGGGCCGGCCGTTTTATCCGGCTAACGTGAGTAATGCGATTCGGGTTGTCCTGGGTTGCGTCATTCGCCCGGTCGGGTGGTCACGGAGGTGGGACGGCGGGCTGTGTCGAACCGGCCCGCGCGGGTATCCGAGCCGCATGAGGATCGTCGTCACCGGCGCCACCGGCAATCTCGGCACCGCCCTGCTGCGCCGTCTCGCCGACGAACCGGACGTCACCGCGCACGGCATCTCCCGCCGCCCGCCCGAGGCCGGACCGCCCTACGACGCCATCACCTGGAGCCCCGTCGACATCAGCCGCGAAGGGGCGGAGGAGCCGTTGGCCGAGGCCTTCCGCGACGCCGACGCCGTCGTGCACCTCGCCTGGCGCATCCAACCCGGCCACGACGAGCGCCTGCTCTACCGCACCAACGTCGCCGGCAGCGACCGCGTCTTCACCGCCGCCGCGAGAGCAGGCGTCCACCACCTCGTCCACATGTCCTCCGTCGGCGCCTACTCGCCGGCCGCGAAAGACCACACCGTGGACGAGAGCTGGCCGACCGACGGCCTGGTGAACTCCTACTACAGCCGGCACAAAGCGGCCGTGGAGCACCTGCTGGACCACGTCGAGCGCGAACACCCCCACCTCACCGTCACCCGCGTCCGCCCCGGCCTGGTCCTGCAACCGGACGCCGCCGCCGAGGTCAAGCGGTACTTCCTCGGGCGGTTCGTGCCGCACGCGCTGTTCCGGGTCAGGCTGCCCGTCCTGCCCCTGCCGCGCACGATGGTGCTCCAGTTCGTGCACGCCGACGACGTGGCCGACGCCGTCGCCGCGATCCTCGCGAGCCGAGCCGAGGGCGCGTTCAACCTGGTCTCCGAGCCGGTCGTGACGCCCCAGGTGCTCGCCGAGGTCATGGGCACCCGGCACGTGCCGATCCCGCCGACCGCGCTGCGCACCGCCGCCCGCGTCACCTGGCGCCTGCGACTCCAACCCACCTCGCACGGCTGGGTCGACCTGGCCCTCACCGCGCCCCTGCTGGACGCCACCAAGGCGTTCACCCGATTGGGTTGGACGCCGCGGCACAACGCGCGCGACACCCTCAAGCAGCTGCTCGACGGCCTGGCCCGCAAGGAAGGCGTGCCGTCGAGCCCGCCGCTGAGGCCGTGAGGCTCAGAACCCCTCGAACAGGTTCGTCCACCCCATCACCTGGGCCACGACGAACGCCAACGTCAGCGCCGTCAGGAGCAGCACGGCCACCAGCGTGATGATCGGGCCGCGGCGCGACGGCATCGGCTGCGGGTGGGACAGGCCGGAGGTCTGGCCGGAATCGGGCGGTGTCTCGCCGGGCGCGACCCCGCCACCGGGCTCCAGACCGGGCGTGCGGTCCGGGTCCGGGTCGGGCGGTGTGGCAGTCATGCCGAGTGGACTACCCCGTGCGGACGGCGCTACCCGCGGTCGTGTGAACACCCAGCCGTACGGGTAGTCACCAGGCATGAGCGGTGTCCAAGACGAGCTGCTGCGCACGTTGACCAAAGTCGCGAAAGCCCTGCGCGCGCACGACATCCCGTTCGCTCTGGCGGGCGGGTGCGCCGTGTACGCGAGAGGTGGGCCCGCGACCGAACACGATGTGGACATCCTGGTGCGGGAGCAGGACGCCGGTGAGGCGGTGAGCGCGCTGGTCGGGGCCGGCATGCGCGCCGCGACGCCGCCCGAGGACTGGCTGTTGAAGGTCTACGACGGCGACTCGCTGGTGGACCTGCTGTTCCGCCCGAACGAGATCCCCGTGACCGAGGAGACGCTGAGCCGCGCCGAGGAGCTGGCCGTGGGCTCGGTGACGCTGCCGGTGATGCCCGCGACGGAGGTGATGATCAGCAAGCTGCTCGTCCTGGACGGGCACCGCTGCGACTTCAGCGAGCTGCTGCCGTTCGCCCGCGCGCTGCGCGAGCAGATCGACTGGGAGCACGTCCGCGAGGTCACCAAGCACTCGCCGTACGCCGAGGCGTTCCTCGTGCTGGTCGAACGCCTCGACCTCCTACCCGCCCCGCTGACCAGGAGCGCCTGATGACCGCAGAGCAATATCTCTCCGCCCGGCTCCGCCAGGCGTTGGCCGAGGACCCGCGCACCACCGAACTGGGCGTGCGGGTCACCGTGCGCGGCGACCACGTGCTGCTGTCCGGTGACGTGGCCAGCCCGGAGCGCCGCGCCGAGCTCGAAGCCGTGATCCACGACGTGGCGCCGGAGTTGACCGTGCTCGACGACGTGAAGGTGGTGCCGTCCGAAGCCCCGGTCGGCCGAGAGGAGCTTCGATGATCCGCATCGCCGCGGTGGGTGACGTGCACCTGGGCGAGGACGCGCGCGGGCGGTTGCGGCCCGCGTTGGAGGAACTCGGCGACTGCGCCGACGCGCTGCTGCTGGCCGGTGACCTGACCCGGCACGGCACGGTGTCGGAGGCGCGGGTGGTGGCCGACGAGTTCGGCGGGCTGCCCGTGCCCGTCGTGGCGGTGCTGGGCAACCACGACCACCACGACGACAAGCCGCACGAGGTGACCGCCGTGCTGCGTGACGCGGGCATCACCGTGCTGGAGGGCGAGACGACGACCATCGCTGTGGACGGCCACACGTTGGGCGTCGCGGGCGTGAAGGGCTTCGGCGGCGGCTTCGCGGGCAAGTGCGGCAGCGCGTTCGGCGAGCCCGAGATGAAGGCGTTCATCCGGCACACCACCGAGATCGCCGAGTCGCTGCGTGCCGCCCTCGGCAGCCTCGACACCGACGTGAAGGTGGCGTTGACGCACTACTCGCCGGTGCCGGACACGTTGCGCGGCGAGCCGCCGGAGATCTACCCGTTCCTCGGCTCGTACCTGCTGGGCGAGGCGATCGACGCCAACGAGGCGCACCTGGCCGTGCACGGGCACGCGCACTTCGGCAACGAGCACGGCATGACGCCCGGTGGCGTGCGGGTCCGCAACGTCGCGCAACCGGTCATCCGATCGGCATACACCGTCTACTGCGTGGAACCCGCAGTGGTGGAGGTGTAGCCGCATGGACGAAGAGCCCCGGACCGGAGGCCCGTCGGTGGTGTGGGCGGGCCCGCCCGACGCGCCGGTCGTGGTCGTGCTCGACCCGGCCGGTGTCGGCAGGCACGGCGACCTGCCCGGCACGTGGCGCCCGTTGACGGAGTACCTGCAGGTCATGTGGTGCCGGCTGCCGGCGGCGGACGAGCCGTGGTACGAGGTGGACGAGGTGCTGTCCGAGTTCGCCGACCGCGCCGTGCCGGTGCACCTGGTGGCGGGCGCGGCGGCGGGTTCGGAGGTCGGCGAGCTGATCCGGCGGCACGAGGACCTGATCAGCTCCGCCCAGACCTTCGCCGCCCCCGTGCCGCTCGGGCACCCGGAGGTGGTGCTGGAGGTGCTGCGGGAGCTGCTGGACCAGGACGTGGACCCGCGCGCCGAGAAGGCGGGTGGGACGAACGGGAAGGCCGAGGCGGGTTCGCTGCTCGGTGACGCGGCGTCGGCGTTGCGGCGCTCGGTGGGGCAGCTCTTCGAGCGGTTGAAGGACGGCTAGGGCGTGAAGGGCGACTGAGGACGGACGAACGGCGAAAGGCCCGCGGCTCACCCGCGGGCCTTTCGCCGTCCACGGTTCCTCCACGGACGCCGTCCACGGTTCCTCCACGGACGTGCGAAAGCCGTTCCTCCGCGGACGTGCGAAAGCCCCGACGTGCGAAAGCCCCGCAGCCGAAGCGCGGGGCTTTCGCGATCGTTCACCGCAGTCGACCGCTGTGGGTCAACTGCCGTCCACCGGCGGCCGGGGGCAGGGGATCGGAGGGTGTGACCGCCTCCGTCCCCCGGGCTCCCGGACCGCCCGCGGGCTCATCGCAGCGGATCTCCCGGACGGCCGGCGTCGGGCAGGTCGTGACGCGTCTCGCCGGCCTGCGGCGAGCGGCTCACGTCGCCCCGCCACGCACCGGTCTCCGCACCACGCCCCTCGATGAACTCCTTGAACCGGTCCAGGTCGGCCGAAACTCGGTGGCCGACCACGCCCGTCGCGGCACCGGCCTTCTCGGTCAGCGTCTGCGGGTCGTACTCCATCTGCACGTGCACCCGCGTGCGCCGGTCGTCGAGCCGGTGGAACGTCACCACGCCGCCCTGCGGCGGGCCGTCCACGGTGTGCCAGGCGACCCGCTCGTCGGGGTGCTGCTCGGTGATCTCGGCGTCGAACTCCCTGGTCACCCCACCGATCTTCGTCACCCAGTGCGTCCGGGTGGGAGTGACCTGGGTAATGTTCTCGACGCCCTCCATGAACTGCGGGAACGACTCGAACTGCGTCCACTGGTTGTACGCGGTCGTGACCGGGACCTCGACGTCCACGGACTTCTCGATCGTCGTCACTGCAAACAACCTCTCCTCGGGGAATCGAGTTCGACACTCGGGTACCCCTCGACACGGCTCCCACACACATCCCCGCGAGACTGCAGGTGACGGACAGTAGCGCTTTGCCGGGAAGTGTTTGCTTCTCCTGGCACCGGCTAACTCTCCTCTGTGGACCAGTACCCCGACGCGGTTCTCTTCGACCGCGACGGCACGCTCATCACTGACGTGCCCTACAACGGCGACCCGGACCGGGTGCGCCCGATGCCCGGCGCGCGTGAAGTCCTGCGCGTGCTGCGGACCCACGGCGTGCGGACGGGTGTGGTCAGCAACCAGTCCGGCATCGGCCGCGGCCTGCTCACCCCGGCCCAGGTGGACGCGGTGAACGACAAGGTCGAAGCGCTGCTGGGCCGTTTCGGCACCTGGCAGGTGTGCCCGCACCACCCCGACGACGGCTGCGCGTGCCGCAAACCCGCGCCCACCATGATCCTCCGGGCCTGCGAGGAGCTCGGCGCGCGCCCCGAGCGCACCTTCTTCATCGGCGACATCGAGGCGGACGTCAAGGCGGCCCTCGCCGCGGGCGTCACCCCGATCCTCGTGCCCACGCCGGAAACCCTGCCCGACGAGGTCGACCGCGCGCCCCACACGGCGCCCGACCTCCGCGCCGCGGTGGCGATGGTCCTATGAGGACGCTCGTGGCCAGGCTCGACAACGACGGCGACGTGCTGCTCGCCGGCCCGGCGGTGCGCGCGGCCGCGCACGCCGGCGAGGTCGTGCTGCTGTGCGGGCACTCCGGCGCGCAGGCCGCCGAGCTGCTGCCCGGCGTGCAGCGGGTCGTGCGGTGGGACTGCCCGTGGATCGCCTACCCGCCGCCCGACGTCCGCACGCCGGACATCGAGGGGATCGTCGCGCTGCTCAAGGGGATCCGCGCCGACGTCGCACTGGTCCTGACGTCCTACCACCAGAGCCCGCTGCCGCTCGCGCTGCTGCTGAAGCTCGCCGGCGTGCCGAAGGTCGTGGCCCGCTCCACGGACTACCCCGGTTCGCTGCTCGACGTCCGGCTGCGCGACGATCCGGACATCCCGGAAGCCGAACGGGCGCTGCAGGTCGCCCGGGCCGCCGGTTTCGAGCTGCCGCCCGGCGACGACGGCAGGCCGGCGATCACCGATCCGCCGGAGCCGGACGAGATCGGCCCGTACGTCGTCGTGCACCCCGGCGCGTCGGTGGCCGCCCGCGCCTGGTCGCCGGACCGGTGCGCCCAGGCCGTCACGGCGCTCGCCGAAGCCGGGCACCGCGTCCTGGTCACCGGCGGCCCGAACGAGACCGAGTTGACCAGGCACGTGGCCGGCGCGCACGGCGTCGACCTCGGCGGCCGGACGACGTTCGCCGAACTGGCCGGGCTGCTGGCCCGCGCGGACGCCGTCGTGGTCGGCAACACGGGGCCGGCGCACCTGGCCGCCGCCGTCGGCACGCCCGTCGTGTCCTTGTTCTCACCCGTCGTGCCCGCGAGTCGGTGGGCGCCGCACGGGCCGCACGTGGTGCTGGGCGACCAGGACGCGCCGTGCCGCGACTCGCGCGCACGCGAGTGCCCGGTGCCCGGCCACCCGTGCCTCGATCGGGTGACGCCCGACCAGGTCGTCACCGCCGTAGCCGAACTCGCGGGGGTGCGGACGTGAAGATCCTGCTGTGGCACGTGCACGGCTCGTGGACGAACGCCTTCGTCCGGGGCGGTCACGAGTACCTGATCCCGGGCCCGCCCCACGGCATCGGCCTGGCCGGACGCGACTGGCCCGCCGCCCGCGAGGTCGCCGTGCCCGGGGTCGAGGCGGACGTCGCGGTGCTGCAACGGCCGGAGGAGGTCGGCCTGGTGCCGACCGGCATCCCGGTCGTGTACCTGGAGCACAACACGCCCAAGTACCCGAACCAGGCCCACCCGCTCAAGGACTGGCCGGGCACGATCGTCCACGTCACCCACTTCAACGACCTCATGTGGGACTGCGGCACCGCCCGCACGGTCGTCGTGGAGCACGGCGTGGTCGACCCCGGACCCCTGTACACCGGCGAACTGCCCCGCGCCGCCGTCGTGGTCAACGACCCGGTGCGGCGCGGCCGGGCGGTCGGCACGGACCTGCTGCCCCGGTTCGCCGAAGCGGCGCCGCTGGACGTGTACGGCATGAAGACCGAGAAGCTGGGCGACCTGGGTCGCGGCGACCACGACCTGGCCTCGCTGCACCGGGAACTGGCCCTGCGACGCCTCTACCTGCACCCGGTGCGGTGGACGTCGCTGGGGCTGTCGCTGATCGAGGCGATGCACCTGGGGATGCCCGTGGTGGCGCTGGCGTGCACGGAGGTCGTGCGCGCGGTGCCGCCGGAGGCGGGCGTGGTGTCCACCGACGTGGACGAGCTGGTGCGGGCCGTGGCCGAGCTGGTCGCGGACCCCGCGCTGGCCAGGCAGAAGGGAAAGCAGGCCAGGGAGTTCGCCCTGGCCCGGTACGGGCTCGACGACTTCCTGCGGAGTTGGGACCGGTTGTTGACAGGAGTGAGCGGATGAGGATCGCGATGGTGTCCGAGCACGCCAGCCCGTTGGCCGCGTTGGGCGGTGTCGACGCCGGCGGCCAGAACGTGCACGTGGCCGCGTTGTCGGCGGCGCTGTCGGCACGCGGGCACGACGTGGTGGTCTACACCCGTCGCGACGACCCCGGCCTGCCCGAGCGGGTGCGCACCGAACAGGGCTACGACGTGGTGCACGTGCCCGCCGGCCCGGCCCGCGCGGTGCCGAAGGACGAGCTGCTGCCGCACATGGGCGACTTCGCCCGGTTCCTGGAGCAGCAGTGGTACGAGGACCGGCCCGACGTCGTGCACGCGCACTTCTGGATGTCCGGGCTGGCCTCGGTGCTGGCCGCGCGCAAGGTCGGCGTGCCCGTCGTGCAGACCTACCACGCCCTGGGCACGGTCAAGCGCCGGCACCAGGGCGCGGACGACACCAGCCCGGCCGAGCGGATCGGCATCGAGCGGATGATCGGGCGCGAGGCCGACCGGATCGCCGCGACGTGCGACGACGAGGTGGCCGAGCTGATGCGCATGGGCGTGCAGCGGTCGCGGATCACGGTCGTGCCGTGCGGGGTCGACCCGGCGCGCTTCCGGCCCGAGGGACCGGTCGACCGCCGCCGCTACCCGCACCGGATCGTCTCCGTCGGCAGGCTGGTGCCGCGCAAGGGCTTCCAGGACCTGATCACGACGTTGCGCTCGCTGCCGGAAACCGAGCTGGTCATCGCGGGCGGCCCGGTGGACGTCGAGTCCGACCCGGAGGCCCGGCGGCTGGCGGCGCACGCCGAACGCGCCGGCGTGCGCACCCGGGTATCGCTGGTGGGGCAGGTGTCGCGGGACGCTATGCCCGCGCTGCTGCGCTCGGCCGACGTGGTGGCGTGCGTGCCGTGGTACGAGCCGTTCGGCATCGTGCCGCTGGAGGCCATGGCGTGCGGCGTGCCGGTGGTGGCCAGTGCCGTCGGCGGCCTGATCGACACCGTCGTGGACGGCGTCACCGGCGTGCTCGTGCCGCCGCGCGACCCGTCCGCGCTGGCCCGCGCGCTGCACTCGCTGCTGTCCGACGAGGCGCGCCGCGAGGCGTGCGGGCTCGCGGGCCTGGACCGGGTGGGCGTGCGCTACACGTGGGACCGGGTCGCCGAGGACACCGAACGCGTCTACGAGCGGGTCACGGCGGGTCGGCCGGTGGCCGTGGGAGGCACGCGATGAGCGTCGAGACGCACCTGAACGGACTGGCCCAGTCACTGGCCGGGCTGCGCGCGCAGGCGCCGCGCCTGACCCGCTGGGGCGGTGTGCTGGCCCGCAGGCTCAGCGACGGCGGCCGGCTGCTGGCCGCGGGCAACGGCGGGTCGGCCGCCGAGGCGCAGCACCTGACCGCCGAGCTCGTCGGCCGGTTCCGCGACGACCGGCGGCCGTTCTCGGCGATCGCGCTGTGCTCGGAGTCGTCCAGCGTCACCGCGATCGGCAACGACTACGGCTACGACCAGGTGTTCGCCCGCCAGGTCACCGCGCACGCCCGGCCGCAGGACGTCGTCGTGCTGCTGTCCACGAGCGGGCGCAGCCCCAACCTGATCGAGGCGGCGAAGGCGGCCCGGCAGGCGGGCGCGCACGTGTGGGCGATGACGGGCCCGGCCCCGAACCCGCTGGCCGAGGCGGTGGACGAGGTGCTGGCGCTGCCCGGCGAGCCCGCGAACGTGCAGGAAGCCCAGTTGGTGGCCGTGCACGCCCTGTGCGCGGCCTTCGAAGCGGCTCTACCGGCATCGGAACGGAGGGTCTCGTGAAGCTGGTCGTCGTCGGCGACTCGTTGCTCGACATCGACGTGCTGGGCACGGCCGAGCGCCTGTGCCCCGACGCACCCGCGCCCGTCCTGGACGTGCGGGAGGAACGCGCCCGGCCCGGTGGTGCGGGGCTGGCCGCCGCACTGGCCGCCGCCGACGGGGTCGACGTCACGCTGGTCAGCGCCGTGGCCGACGACGAGGACGGCCACCGGCTGCGCGAGGAGCTGGCCCGGGTGCCGTCCGTGCTGGGGCCCTCGCCGTCGCCCACCCCGGTCAAGACCCGGCTGCGCTGCGGCGACCAGTCGATCGCGCGGCTCGACCGCGGTGGCGGCGCGGGGACGCCGCAGGCGACCGACGACATGCTCGACGCGGTGCTGGAAGCCGACTACGTCCTCGTCTCCGACTACGGGCGCGGTCTGGTCCGCGACGAACGGCTGCGCGGCGTGCTCGCCCGCCGGCCGGTGGTCTGGGATCCGCACCCGCGCGGCCCGGAGCCGGTGCCCGGTGCCCGCCTCGTCACGCCGAACGCGGCCGAGGCCAAGGCGTTCAGCGGTCACGCCGACCCGATGGACGCCCTCGAAGCGCTGCGCGCCAAGTGGCGCGCGCGGGCCGTCGTGGTGACGCTCGGGGCCGACGGCGCGCTGCTGCACGGCGGCGGCACACCGGTCGCGGTGCCCGCGCCACGCGTCCCCGTGCTCGACCCGTGCGGCGCGGGGGACAGGTTCGCGTCGACGGTCGCGGCCCGGCTCATGGGTGGCGCGGCGATGGACGACGCGATCGCCGCCGGCGTCACGTCCGCCGCCGACTTCCTGCGCCACGGCGGCGCGTCCGGCTTCCGACCGGTCGACCCGCTGTCCACGGTGGACGCCGTGCGGGCGCGTGGCGGTGTCGTCGTCGCCACCGGCGGCTGCTTCGACCTGCTGCACGCGGGCCACGTCCGCACGTTGCGCGCCGCCCGGTCGCTCGGCGACTGCCTGGTGGTGTGCCTGAACTCCGACGCGTCCGTGCGCAGGCTGAAGGGCACGGACCGCCCCGTCACCAAGGAGGAGGACCGGGTCGAGGTGCTGCGGGCGCTGGGCTGCGTGGACGACGTGGTCGTGTTCGAGGACGACACGCCGGAACGCGCGCTGGCCGCCCTGCGCCCGGACGTGTGGGTCAAGGGCGGTGACTACACCGTCGAGTCGTTGCCGGAAGCGGACTTGGTCAGGGGGTGGGGCGGGCGGACCGTCGTCGTGCCCTACCACCGGGGCCGTTCGACCACCGAGATGTTGTCGAGGAGGGGCTGATGCTCGGTCAGGTGCTGGTGACCGGAGGCGCGTCCGGGTTGGGCGCGGCCGTGGTGCGCGCGGTGCACGAGGCGGGCGGGCGCCCGCTGGTGCTGGACAAGGCCGCCCCGTCGTCCCCGGAGGTGGCCGACTTCGAGTCGGTCGACCTGTCGGACACCAGGGCGGCGGAACGCGCGGTGAAGGCGATCGCCGAGCGCAACGGCGGCCTGCGGGCCGTCGTCACGGCGGCGGGCACGGACGCGTGCGGCCGGCTGGACGAGGTGTCCGGCGCGGACTGGGACCGGGTGGTGATGGTGAACCTGCTCGGCACCGCCGCGGTGGTGCGGGCGGCGTTGCCGCTGCTGGCCGGCGGCCGGGTCGTGACCATCGCGTCCACGCTCGGCATCAAGGCCGTCAGCGACGCCACCGCGTACTGCGCGTCGAAGTTCGGCGTGGTCGGCTTCACCAGGGCGCTGGCGGCCGAGACCGCGGGCCGCGTCGGCGTGACACTGGTGATCCCGGGCGGGATGCGCACGCACTTCTTCGACGACCGGGCCGAGCAGTACCGGCCGCCGGACGACAGCAAGCTGAACCCGCCCGAGCGGGTCGCCGACGCCATCCTGTTCGCGTTGCGCCAGCCCGAGGGGTGCGAGGTGCGCGAACTCGTCGTCGCGCACGCCGAGGAGGGATCGTGGCCATAGCCTCCCGGCTCGACACCGGGAGGGCGTTCGCCGAGGTGCTGCTGCCGACGCTGGCCAAGGGCGTGATCCAGCGCCGGCACGCGGCGACGGCGTTGGCGGGGAAGGTGAGGGCCGACGCGGTGGCGGTGGCCGCGATGAAGCGGTTCCGGGAGCGGTACGGCCCGCAGCCGCTGCGGCTGCGCGTGACCGGGCGCAGCATCGCGCTCGTGCTCGACCCGTCGGACGTGGCGCGGCTGCTGGCCGAGTCGCCCACGCCGTTCGCCCTGGCCACCCCGGAGAAGAGGGCGGCGCTCAAGCACTTCCAGCCCCACGGCGTGCTGATCTCCACGGGGTCGGCGAGGGAGCGGCGGCGCGCGGTGAACGACGACGTGCTGCGGCCGGACAAGATCGACGTGCCGGGCGTCGTGTCCGACGAGGCGGATCTCCTGCTGCGGCACGTCCGCAGCACCGGCCGGTTGACGTGGGACGCGTTCGCGCAGGCGTGGTGGCGCGCGGCGCGGCGGATCGTGCTCGGGTCGTTCGCGCGGGAGGACGTCGAGCTGACCGACCTGCTCCGGACGTTGCGGGGCAACGCCAACTGGGCGTACCTGCACCCGCGCCGCGAGGCGCTGCGCAAGCGGTTCGAGGAACGGCTGCGCGGCCACCTGGAGCGCGCCGAGCCGGGCAGCCTGGCGAGCCTCGGCGCCGTCGACGAGCTGGTGGAGCAGGCGCCGCACTGGCTGTTCGCGTTCGACGCGGCCGGCATCGCGACCATGCGCGCGCTGGCGATCGGCGGCCAGGGCGAGGCCGGGATCTGGGAGTCGGCGCGGCTGTGGCCCACGACGCCGGTGATCCTGCGCGAGAGCACCGAGCCGACCCGCTGGCACGGCACGTGGCTGCCCGCGCGCACCACGTTCGTCGTGTTCGTGCCGTACTTCCACCGCGACCCGGACCGGCTGCCCTACGCCGACTCCTACGCGCCGGAGAACTGGCCCGCGCCCAGCGATCCCGGCCTGGTGCCGTTCAGCGGCGGTCCGGGCATCTGCCCCGGCCGCGACCTCGTGCTGGTGGCCGGCGGCACGATGCTGGACGCGTTGCGCGACCACCTGGCCGTGCCGACCCTGCGCGCGCCGCTGCCCGCCACGCTGAACCACTTCGGCCTGTCCTTCGTCACCCGCGACGATGATTAGTGGATCGCACGATCGGGTACGTGGGTGCGGTGAGCCAGGCTGAGGAGTCACACCAACGGCGACTGGCCCGCAACCTCAACGAGTTGTTGCAGGAACTGCGCGTCGCGCAGGCGGGCGTGCAGATCCTGTTCGGCTTCCTGCTCTCGATCGTCTTCACCGAGCGCTACGCCTCGGCCGACGGCCACGTCCGGATCACCCACCTGATCACCATCCTGTTCGCGGCGGGCGCCGTGGCGCTGCTGACCGCCCCCGCGGCCTGGCACCGGCTGCTCTTCCGCCGCGGCAGGCGCGAGGACGTCATCGAGGTGGCGAACCGCTTCGCGATCGCCGGGCTGGCGTGCCTGGCGGTGGCCATGACCGGCACGATCGTGCTGCTCGGCGAGGTGATCCTCGGCGGCCGGGCCGCGATCGCGCTCGGCGCGTTCGCCGTGCTGGGGTTCGGCACGCTCTGGTTCGCCTGGCCGTGGCGCGAGCGCCGGCGGGACACCATCTCGTCCGACGACGAGGGCGACGAAGACCGCCTCGAGTGAGCGCGGGGTCGTCCGGCTGACGGGGGATTGCCTCCTCCCGCCACTTTCAACTTATAGCGCACCCCCGGTCTTGCGGCAAGACCCGGGTCGTGGCGCAGAATTCACCGGCCAACGCCGGAACGTGCCGAAAACGGAGCGCGCGTCACCACCGCGGACTTGACACGCGGTGGACAATAAAAAATCGGCGTGCGCTCCACTTGGCAATGGAAAACCGCCGAATCTTAGTGAAGCTTAGCTGCTGTGAGGGGCATGTGTCAACTCAGGGGTACGAAGACGAACTGCGGTCCGAGCGCGGCTACGTGGCTGACCTCTACCGGCGGCTCGACGTCGAGCGCGGGAGGGTGAAGGGGAAGTACAACGCGGCGCTGCGGGGGACCGGGGGCACCCCCATGGAGCGCGACGACGAGGTGCGCGCGCTGGCCAAGGACGCGAAGCGGCTCGCCGTGGCGGACAACGGGCTGTGCTTCGGCCGGCTGGACGCCCTGTCGGGCGAGGTCTCCTACATCGGCCGGATCGGCCTGTTCGACGAGGACGACGACTACGAGCCCGTGCTCCTCGACTGGCGCGCGCCCGCCTCGCGCCCGTTCTACGTCGCCACCGGCGCCAACCCGGAGGGGATGCGCCGCCGCCGCCAGTTCCACACCCGCGGGCGGCACGTGGCCGACTTCACCGACGAGGTCCTCGGCCGGCCCGACGGCAGCGCGCGGGGTGACGCGGCCCTGCTCGCGGCGGTCAACGCGCCGCGCGGCGAGGGCATGCGCGACATCGTGGCGACGATCCAGGCCGAGCAGGACGAGATCATCCGGCTCGACCACCCGGGCGTGCTGGTGATCGAGGGCGGACCCGGCACCGGGAAGACCGTGGTCGCGCTGCACCGCGTGGCCTACCTCCTCTACACGCAGCGGGAGCGGATGGAGCGCCACGGGGTGCTCGTGGTCGGGCCCAACCCGGCGTTCCTCAACCACATCGGCCGCGTGCTGCCGTCGCTGGGTGAGTCCGACGTGGTGTTCATGACGCCTGGCGACCTCGTGCCCGGCCTGCGCGTGACCGCCGAGGACGCACCGGAGGCCGCGCGGCTCAAGGGCTCCCTGAAGATCCTGGACGTGCTCACGGCGGCGGTGGCGGACCGGCAGCGGCTGCCGGAGGAGCCGTTGCCGGTGGAGTTGGGCGGCGTCCGGGCGCGGATCGACGCCGAGACCGCGGAGTGGGCCCGGGACGAGGCGCGCGCGAGCGGGCTGCCGCACAACGAGGCCCGCGCGGTGTTCGCCGAGATCGTCACCTACGTGCTCACCGAACGGGCGATCGCCCGGATCGGCAAGGACTGGCTGAGCCGGTCGGACCGCGAGTCGTGGGAGCGCCTGCGGGCGGACCTGGTCAAGGAGCTCGCGCAGGACGACGGGTTCACCGCCGCGCTCGACGAGCTGTGGCCGGTCCTGACGCCGCAGTCGCTGCTGTCGTCGCTCTACACGTCCCGGGAGCGGCTGCGCGCGGCCGGCGCGGACCAGGCGCTGTGGCGCGCCGACGGCGCGGCGTGGACGGTGTCGGACGTGCCGCTGCTGGACGAGCTGGTCGACCTGCTCGGCCGGGACAAGGCCGACGACCAGGCCGCCGAGCGCAAGCGCAAGGCCGAGGCGCGGTACGCGGCCGAGGTGCTGGACAGCCTCGTCGGCAGGCAGGACTCGATGGACGACGAGGACCACCTGTTCGCCACAGACCTCCTCTACGCCGAGGACCTGGCCGACCGCGTCCTGGAGCGCGACACGCGCGACCTGGTGGAACGCGCCACCGCGGACCGGGACTGGACCTACCGGCACGTCGTGGTCGACGAGGCCCAGGAACTGTCCGAAATGGACTGGCGGGTGCTGATGCGGCGCTGCCCCGGCCGGTCCTTCACGGTGGTCGGCGACCTCGCCCAGCGCCGCTCGCCGGCCGGCGCCACGTCGTGGGACTCGATGCTGGAGCCGTACGTGCCCGGCCGCTGGGTCTACCGGTCGCTGACGGTGAACTACCGCACCCCCGCGGAGATCATGGCGGTCGCCGCCGCGCTGCTCGCCGAGTTCGCGCCCGACGTCACGCCGCCGGAGTCGGTGCGCGCGTGCGGCGTCCAGCCGTGGTCCAGGCGCGTCGCCGAGGACGAGCTGGCAGCCGCCGTCGAGGAGTTCGTCCGGGACGAGGCCGGGCGCGAGGGCACCAGCGTGGTGATCGGGCCGCCCGGGGTGCCGGGCGCCGTGGCCGCGTCGGAGACCAAGGGCCTGGAGTTCGACGCGGTGCTGGTCGTGGAACCGGAGCGGATCCTCGCCGACGGCCCGCGCGGCGCGGCCGAGCTGTACGTCGCCCTCACGCGTGCCACCCAGCGCCTCGGCGTGCTGCACCAGGGCCCGCTGCCGCGGGCGCTGAGCGGGCTGGTCGAGCTCGGGACGCCCGCCAGGACGGCGTGACAGCGGGCGGCCGGCCCTCACCCGAGGGCCGGCCGCGCGGTCATCCCGACTCGTCCGTGCTGTGGTGGGGCGTGCCAACCGGTTTGGACTCCGGCGATCCCCGCTGGCGCAGGTACACGCTCAACACGACCATCGAGCCGATGGCCAGGAACTCCGACTGCCAGTTCTGCAACGAGCGGTTCCAGAAGTCGGCCGACAGCACGTAGTCCCACCAGCCGACCGTGTCCTGGAAGGTGTTCAACTGGTCGTTGTTGTACGCGCTGCGCCCGGCGATCGACTGCGCCAGCCACGAGCCGATGAACAGGCCCAGCATCACCAGGCCGAGCGAGTTCGAGTACAGCGCGGTGCGCCAGCCGCCCGCCTTCGCCCACGGCGGCGACTCCTCCTTCACGTGCGCGCCGAGCAACTGGTCCTCGTCGGACTCCGCGCCCATCCGGTCGACCGGCTTGGACTCGGGCGACCCGCGCTGGATCAACCACACCGTGGCGAAGATGAACAGGAAGAACTGCAGGTACTCGGACTGCCAGTTCTCGGCCACGTCCACCGCGAAGTCCGACGACGTCACGTACTGCCAGAAGCCGATCGGGTCACCGCCGTCGGTGAGCCGGTGGTCGTTCAACTCGGCGTTGCCCGAGAACGCCTGGCCGACCAGGGTCGCCAGGCACAGCAGGCCGAACACCAGCCCCAACCCGTTGTCCCGCAAGAACCTCTTCACAGGCCCACCAGCCCGATGACGATGAAGTACGCCAGCAGGGCCAGCACGCCCAGCAGGTAGGCGTAGAACATCCCGCGCTGCGTCACGGTCCACCCACCTCGCACTTGTACGGCCGTTCGCCCTGCGCCTCGCACCCGGCGCCCGACACCCGCCACCCCGACGTCAGCTCCCGCAGGAACAGCACGCCGTCCGACGTGCGCACCTGCGCCGCGTCACCCCACACCTCGACCGACTGCACCGTTCCGGCCTGCACGTCCAGCGAGGAGCACTGCACGTCCTCGCGGGCCCGTTCGGTCAGCAGGTCGCACGCCCTGTCCGAATCGCCCGAGGAGACCGCCGCGGTGAACTCCTCCGCCGCGCGCCGCGCCAGGTCGTCCGAACCCGTGCCACACCCACCCAGCACCAACACCGCCGGCAACGCCACGGCGGGGAACCACCGGAAGCGGATCATGGCCGGACGATAACCCCTCACGGGCGCAGCAGCACTTTGACGGCGCTGTCCTGCTTGCGCTGGAAGATGTCGTAGGCGTGCGGCGCCTGGTCGAGTGGCATGTGGTGGGTGGCGAACGAGTCCACGCCGAGCGGGTCGTCGTCGGTCAGCAGCGGCAGGAGCTCCGGCACCCAGCGCCACACGTTGGCCTGGCCCATGCGCAGCTGCACCTGCTTGTCGAACAGGGTCAGCATCGGCATCGGGTCGGCCATCCCGCCGTACACGCCGGACACCGAGATGGTGCCGCCCCGGCGCACGATGTCGATCGCCAGCCGCAGCGCGTGCAGCCGGTCCACGCCCGCGGTCTGCATGAACCGGGCCGCGATGGCGTCCGGCAGCAATCCCACGGCCTGGTGGGCGAGCTTCGCGACCGGCGCGCCGTGCGCCTCCATGCCGACGGCGTCGATGACCGCCTCCGGGCCCCGTCCGCCGGTGAGCTCGCGGATGTGGTCCACCAGGTGGCTGTCGCGCACGTTCAGCACCGTGACGCCGTGGCCGCGGGCCCGCGCCATGCGCTCGGGCACCAGGTCGACCCCGATGACGGTCTCGACGCCGCGGTGCTGCGCGATGCGGGTCGCCATGTCGCCGATCGGGCCGAGCCCGAGCACCACCAGGCTGTCCCGCGTGCCCGCGTACTCCACCGCCTGCCACGCCGTGGGCAGCACGTCGGACAGGTAGACGAACCGGTCGTCCGGCGGGCCCTCCGGCACCTTGATCGGCAACGTGTTGCCGAACGGCACCCGCAGGTACTCCGCCTGCCCGCCGGGCACCTGCCCGTACAGCTTGGTGTACCCGAACAGGGCCGCGCCCGAGCCGTGCTCGCGCACCTGGGTCGTCTCGCACTGCGACTGGAGGCCGCGCTCGCACATGAAGCACGTGCCGCACGAGATGTTGAACGGGATCACGACGCGGTCACCGGGCTTCACCTCGGTGACCTCCGCGCCGACCTCCTCGACCACGCCCATCGGCTCGTGCCCGAGGATGTCGCCCTCGTCGATGAACGGACCCATCACCTCGTACAGGTGCAGGTCGGAGCCGCACAGGCCGGTGGACGTGATGCGGACGACGATGTCGGTCGGCTCCTTGAGGATCGGGTCCGGCACGGTGTCCACGCGCACGTCCCTCTTGCCGTGCCAGGTGACGGCCTTCATCGCTGCTCCTCCCACTGCCCTTCACGACTGACCCGAGCGTTCCCGTCACGGCGTGTGGCAAACACCGGCCCGGGTACCCGCAGGCCATGAGCGCACCCCTACCCGAGGACCGGGCCGGCGCGCCGATGCGTGCCGTCGTGACCGGCTCCGACTCCGGCATCGGCAAGGCCGTCGCGGTCGCCCTGGCCGGCGGCGGCGTGGACGTCGGCATCACCTACCACTCGGACGCCGACGGCGCCTCCGCCACCGCCGAGGAGGTGCGTGGCCTGGGCGTCCGGGCCGCCGTGCGGCAACTCGACCTGACCGACCTGCCGACCTCGGCGTCCGTCGTGGACGACCTCGCGGCCGAGCTGGGCGGGCTCGACGTCCTGGTGAACTGCGCCGGCACCGGAACCGCCCAGAAGGCCGTGGACATGGACTTCGACACCTGGCGCGGCGTGCTGTCGGTCGACCTCGACGGCGCGTTCCTGTGCTCGCAGCGCGCGGCCAGGCACATGATCGAGGCCGGTCGGGGAGGCCGGATCATCAACATCACGTCGGTGCACGAGCACCAGCCCCGGGTGGGCGCGGTGCCGTACTGCGCGGCCAAGGCCGGGTTGGGCGCGTTGACCAAGGTGCTGGCCCTGGAACTGGCCGAACACGCCATCACGGTGAACTCGGTGGCTCCGGGCGAGATCTCGACCCCGATGACGGGCCAGGAGGACGTCGACCCCCGGACCGAGCCGCGACCGGGCGTGCCGCTGGGCCGTCCGGGACATGCGGGCGAGGTGGCCGCCGTCGTGGCGTTCCTGGCCACTCCGGCGGCCGGCTACGTGACCGGCGCGTCGTTCGTGGTGGACGGCGGCATGACCCTGATGGGGCCTCAAGCGAGCCAACTGCTGACCGACCGGAAGTGGCTGGAGCCGTAAACCCGCCTCCCTACCACCCGTTCGTGCACCTATATTGCTTGTCTCACAACGAGGGCTCCGTGTCATCCCGCCGACCTGGCGTAGCCCTACCGCACGTGTCAAGGGGGGACGCCGTGTGTCTGTTTGCTGATCGGTGACTGTTGTCGGCGTCCCCCCTTGACGCGTGTGGTAGCCCTTTGGGAGGTCGGTGGGATGGCACGGAGTCCGGTAGTCGCTGGTAGTTGCGCGAACCGCCAAACCCCGTCATCCTGCTGATCTGCCCGTCCGGCGAGGACATGCTTTTAATCTTTGTTTTGTTTTTGTTTTTGCTTTCAGTAAAGCCCCCCACTCAAGTCCGGCTCGATTTGACATGGGGCCCTTACGGGCACTCCAGGCAGGCCAAAGCCGGCAGGCCCGGCGGGGAAGAGCGTCCCGCCAGGCCTGCCGGCTTCGACCAGCCTAAAGCACCCGAACCCATGTCAAATCGGGCCTCGGTGGGTGGGCTGCGGATCCGTTGAGCGCTATTTCCTTGTGGTGGGGGTTGTTGCGCGGCGCAGTGAGTGGGCGGTGGGCGTCACAGTGAGTGGGTGGCGGCGGTGAGGGCGAGCGAGGACTGCGGCGGTCGCGATCCCTCCGCGGATCGTGGGGCAGTGGATCCTGAGGTGATTCCAAGGTTCGCCGAAAGTCCCGCTGAGGCTCGGTTGGTCTGCTGGTGCCAGGCGCCGGACCGACCGGCGCCCTGATGTGAAGCGGGGATGCGAATGCGGATCCGGACCAGGCTCGTCGCCGCCGTCCTGACGGCGGGGGCGTTGACCGCGGTGGGCACCTTGCCGGCCTTGGCAGACCCCACGGCGATCGCGGTCGAGGAGAAGGGGGCCGTGTCGACCAAGGGAGCGGTGGAGGACAAGGGCGGCGAGCCCGGCGACAGCGCGAAGCCGGGCCAGGGGAAGCCCGAGGGGGAGGCGAAGCCCGGCAAGGGACGGCCGGGCGAGGTGAAGCCGGGTGAGGGGCAGCCGGGCGAGGTGAAGCCGGGTAAGGGGCAGCCGGAGGTACCGGAGGAAGCGGTCGCGTTGTTGGCGAAGAAGCTCGACATCTCCGTCGAGCGGTCCCGCCAGGTGTTCCGCGACCTGGAGAAGGTGAAGGCGCGCGGCGACGAGATCCTGGTGGACCGGGCGTTCGTCGCCATCGCCGACGGCCTCGGCCTCACGCCCCAGCAGCTTCTCGACGTCCTGCGCGAGGTCAAGGAGGCGATCGGCGGGCAGCCGAAGCCGAAGCCGGTCGACAGCGGTTCGCCCACGAAGTGACCGGTGCGTCCGAGCGGCCCGGACCGGTGCCGAACCGGTCCGGGCCGCGACCCGCGGGGGTGATCCATACTGGTGGCGTGCGGGTCTTGGTGGTCGACGACGACGAGGCCGTCCGCCTCTCGCTGGCCCACGCGTTGCGCCGTGACGGCTACCAGGTGACGGTCGCGGCGGACGGCGCGCAGGCCCTGGACGAACTCGGCCGGGCCCGACCCGAGGTGATCGTGCTCGACGTGCTGCTGCCCGAACCGAACGGCCTGGAGATCTGCCGCAGGCTGCGCCGCCGCGGCGACCGCACGCCGATCCTCATGCTCACCGCGCGGGACCTCGTGGAGGACCGGGTGGCCGGGCTCGACGCCGGCGCCGACGACTACCTGGTCAAGCCGTTCGCGCTGGACGAGCTGCGGGCCCGGCTCCGGGCGCTGCTGCGGCGCACCGGGGCCGACCAGGAGGTGCTGCGGTTCGCCGACGTGGAGATGGACACGACCACCCTCCGGGTCAACCGGGGTGGTCGGGCGATCGAGTTGACCCGCACCGAGTACGCGTTGCTGGAGCTGTTCCTGCGCCACCCCGACCGGGTGCTGAGCCGGACGCTCATCTTCGAGTCGGTCTGGGGCTACGACTTCGGCCCCGCGTCCAACGCGCTGTGGGTCTACATCAGCTACCTGCGCGGGAAGCTGGAGGCGGCCGGTGAGGCGCGCCTGATCCAGACCGTGCGCGGACTGGGGTACGTGTTGAGGGAACGGCCGTGACGCTGCGCACCAGGGTGGGGCTCGCGGGCGGGGTGGTGGTGCTGGTGGCGCTGGCGGTCGCCTCGGTGGTGGTCTACTCGACCGTGCGGGCCGACCTGCGCCGTCAGCTCGACACGTCGCTGGCGCAGACCGTGACGCAGAGCCCGACCATCGCCGCCCAGCTCAAGCAGAAGATCGCGGACTCCGGGTACCCCGCGCCCATCGACGCCCCGGTCGACCTGGGCAGCACGCTGGTCCAGTTCGTCACCGCGCCGGTGCTCCCCGGCTCGAACCGGTCGTTCATCGCGGTGACCGAGCAGGACTACGAGGTGGCCCGGGGTCTCGCGACCGCCTACTACCAGGACGCCGTCCACGACGGCGTGGAGTACCGGGTGCTCACCGCGCTGGTGCCCGGGGCGCGCGGCACGCTGGTCCGGGTGGCGCGACCGCTGGACGACGGGTCGGACGTGCTGACCGCGCTGGCGGTGCTGCTGATCGCCCTGACCGCGGTGGGCGGCCTGGTGGCGGCGCTGGCGGCCCGGCTGGCGGCGCGCCGGGTGCTGCGGCCGGTGCGGGTGCTGACCGACGCGGTCGAGCACGTGACCGCGACCCGGGACCTGAGCGCGCGGGTCGACCTGACCGGACGCGACGAGATCGGCCGCCTGGGCCGGTCGTTCGCGGCCATGATGACCGAGCTCGACGTCTCCGTGCACGCCCAGCGGCAACTGGTCGCGGACGCGTCGCACGAGCTGCGCACCCCGTTGACCAGCCTGACCACGAACCTCGAACTGCTCGCCGAGGACGACGGGTTGCGCGACCCGGAGGCGCCGGTGCTGGTGCGCGCGGCGATCGGGCAGGCGGGCGAGCTGCGGTCGCTGGTCAACGACCTGATCGACCTCGCCCGCTACGGCGAGGACACCGCGCGGACCGAGGACACCCGGCTGGACCTGGTGGCCGGCGCGGTGGTCGCGAAGGCCGCGGCACGGGCGGGTGCGCCCCGCTTCGAGACGGCGTTGACGCCCTGCCTGGTGCACGTCGACCCCGACGCCATCGAGCGCGCTGTCGGCAACCTGGTCGACAACGCGGTCAAGTGGAGCCCGCAGGGCGGCCGGGTGCTGGTCACCGTGGCCGACGGCGAGTTCACGATCACCGACGAGGGTCCCGGCATCCCTCCGGCGGACGTGCCGTTCGTCTTCGACCGCTTCTACCGGTCGGCGCAGGCGCGGTCGATGCCCGGCTCCGGGCTCGGCCTGGCGATCGTGCGCCGGGTGGTGGAGACGCACGGCGGGGAGGTGGCGGCGCAACCCCTCGACCGGGGCGTCCGGCTGCGCCTGCGCCTCCCCGTGGTCCCGGACTGACCCGGACCGTCAGGAGCGGGCCTTGGCGGTCTTGCGGTTGTTCGCCTTGCCGATCGCGTCCACCAGTTGCTGCTTGGTCATCGTGGACCGGCCGGGCACGTCCAGCCTCTTGGCCAGGTCGTAGAGGTGCTGCTTGCTGGCGTTGGCGTCCACGCCGCCCGCCGTCCTGCCCTGCTTCGGCGTGCTGCGCGCGGCCTGCTCGTCGGACGGGCCCTTCTCCTGCTTGGGTTCCCAGTGGTCGCCGACCTTCTCGAACGAGTGCTTCAGCGCGGCGAACGCGGTCCGGTGCGAGCGCTGGCCCTCGCCGTAGGTCTGCACGGCCGAGTCGTGCGCCTTGATCCACGTCCGCTGCGCCTTCTTCGACGAGCGCGCGATCGTGCTGGGCAACTCCTCACGTCCGGGCATGGCTGTCCTCCTCGGGGCTTCGCCTCGGGTTTCACCTCGGCCACCGGGGTACCCGGAGGCCATGACGGACATGCGTGTCGATGCACTCGACGTCCACAGCCCGGTCGACGGTCAGCTGATCGGCTGGCTGCCCGTCGCCACGGACGAGGACGTGGCGGGTTCGGTGCTCACCGCGCGTGAGGCGCAACCCGGTTGGGCGGCAACACCCGCCGCCGAACGGGGAGCGGCCCTGAAAGCCGCCGCACAGGCGATCCGGGAGCACGCGGCCGAGTTGGCCAACGTGCTGCACTCCGAGACCGGCCGCCCGTTCGAGTCCGCACAGGACGGTGTGCTGGCCGGGGTGTCCACGTTGGAGCAGTACGCCGAGCTGGGTCCGGTCCACCGTGGCCGGTCGTTGCGTGGCTCGCACGACGCGGCCGACTTCATGGTGCCCGAACCCCGTGGCGTGGTCGTCGCCCTCACCCCGTGGAACGACCCGGTCGCGGTGTCCTGCGGCCTGCTCGGCGCGGCCCTGGTGACCGGCAACACCGTCGTGCACAAGCCGAGCGAACGGTGTCCGCACACCGGCGTGCTGCTCGCCCAGCTCATGGTCGACCACTTCCCGCCCGGGGTGGTGCAGAGCCTCACCGGCGACGGCTCGGTGGGCGCGGCGCTGGCCGCGTCACCGCACGTGGACGTCGTCGCTCACGTCGGCGGCACGGCGACCGGCCGCTCCATCGCCGCCGCCTGCGCCCGGACCGGCGCGAAGGCGCTGCTGGAGAACGGCGGCAACGACCCGCTGCTGGTGGACGCCGACGTGGACCCGGTGTGGGCGGCCGAGCAGGCGGCGATCGGCGCGTTCACCAACGCCGGCCAGCTGTGCACGTCCGTGGAGCGGATCTTCGTGCACCAGGCCGTGGCCGAGGAGTTCCTGGCCGCGCTGGGCGACGAGGCCCGCCGCTGGAACGCCGACCCGCAGCCGTTGGTCGACCTGCGGATGCGCGACCACGTGCACGCGCACGTCGCCGAAGCGGTGGCGGACGGCGCGTGGCTCCTGGTCGGCGGCGAGATCCCGGACCGAGAGGGCGCGCACTACCCGGCGACCGTGCTCGACCACTGCACGCCGGACATGCGCGTGATGCGGGAGGAGACGTTCGGGCCGGTCGCGCCCGTGCGCGTGGTGCCGTCGTTCGAGGAGGGCCTGGCCGAGGCGTGCGTGGACGAGCACGGCCTGGCCGCGACCGTGCTGACCGGGTCGATGGCGCACGCGCAGCACGCGTGGCGGGCGCTGCCCGTGGGCACGGTGAAGGTCAACGCGGTGTTCGGCGGCGCGCCGGGCGGGGCGGCCCAGCCGCGCCGGATGTCCGGCACCGGGTTCGGCTACGGCCCCGAGCTGCTGGACGAGATGACCGCGGTCAAGGTCGTGCACCTGGGCCAAGCCCGCCTTCAGATCCAGCCCTCGTCCCAGGCCAGCCGGGCGGCTTCGTAGCGGGTGGTCACGCCGAGCTTCGTCATCGCCGACGACAGGTAGTTGCGCACCGTGCCCGCGGCCAGGTGCGCTTCACCCGCGATCGTCGCCACCGTGCCGCCCTGGAGCGCGTACCGCAGCACGTCCAGCTCCCGCGCGGTCAACGGGCACGCGCCCTCGGTCAGCGCGGCGGCGGCGATCTCCGAGTCCACGTAACGCCGGCCCGCGTGCACATCCCGCAGGATCGACGCGAGCTGCGCTGCCGGTGTCGTCTTCGGCACGAATCCGCGCACGCCCGCGCTCAACGCCCGCCGCAGCACGCCCGGCCGCGCGTGCCGCGTCACGATGACCACGGCGACGCCGTCCAGCCCGCGCACCGCCTCGGCCGCGAGCACGCCGTCGCGCCGCGGCATCTCCAGGTCGAACACGGCGATGTCGGGCCGGTGCTGGAAAGCGGCCTCGACCGCCGCGTCACCGTCGCTGGCCTGGGCGACCACCGAGATGTCGTCCTCCAGCTCCAACAACGCCGCCAGCGCGCCCCGGATCAGATCCTCGTCGTCGGCCAGCACCACGCGGATCACCGGCCCACCCCTGCCCTGCCGACCAGCTCGAACCCCTCCGGGTCCGTCGGGCCGGCGTCGACCCGCCCGCCCACGGTGGCGAACCGCTCGCGCAACCCGGCCAGCCCCGCACCCGACTCGCCCGCGAACCCGGCGGGCCCCGCACCCGACTCGCCCGCGAACCCGGCGGGCCCCGCACCCGACTCGACCGCGAACCCGGCCGGCCCCGCACCCGACTCGACCGCGAACCCGGCCGGCACGCCGTCGTTGCGCAGCCGCACGCGCACCTGCCCGTCGACCGCGTCGATCACCACGTCGCAGCGCCGCGCCCGGCTGTGCCGCAGCACGTTCGTCGTGCCCTCCCGCACCAGCGCCCCGAACAACGGCTGCAACGGCGGCGGCACGCCCGCCGCGTCCCCCTCGACCCTGGTCTCGATGCCCGCCGCCCGCAGCACGCCCACCGCGTTGGCGATCTCCGTGCCCAGGCTCGCCCGCCGGTAGCCCTGCACCACCTCGCGCGTCTCCTTCAACGCCGTCCGCGCCAGCTCCGCCACCTCGCCCGCGTGCTGCCGGGCCAGCTCGTCGTCCCGGCCGATCAGCCGCTGCGCCAGCTCGCCCTTCAGCGCAATCGCCTGGAGGTGGTGGCCCTGGATGTCGTGCAGGTCCGCGGCGAACCTCAGCCGCTCCTCGGCCACGGCCAGCGCCTCGGCGGTCTTGCGGGCCTCCTCCTGCCGCACCGCCATGTCCCAGATCCACAGCTGGGCCAGGTCGGCGAACACCAGCACGACGACCATCAGCGCGGCCATGATCATCGCCAGCCGGGCGTCCTCGCCGCCGAACAGCCCGCCCACCGCGACCGCGAGCACCGCCATGACGACCACCACCGGCCACCGGCTGCGCCGCGGCAGGATCGCGCCGACGTGCGCGATCACCAGGGCGGGCAGCATGGCCCAGGCGGGCAGGAACCCGCCCGTGCCGGTCGTCGCCGCCCACGCCGCCAGCGCCACCGCGAACGTGGCCGCGTGCTCCCACGGGGAGCCGTCACCGCGGCCCAGCCCGACCATGGCCTGCCGCATGTACCGGACGTGCTGGACGGTCACGACGGCCACGGCCGCCGCCAGCAGCACCGACCTCGGCACGCCGCGGCCGTTGGCGAACAGGTCGACCACCGTGCCGAGGCAGACGACCACGCCGCCCGCCACCACGGTCCACCACGTGTAGCGGCGGAGCCTGTTCAGGGGAGTCACGCGGTCGAATCTACGAGCCCGGTCGCACGCTTGTCTGCTGACATCTGTCACAAGGACCGGTGCGCGCCGGCACTGGGGGACGCACCCGCGGGCGACCAGCATGGCAACCATGGGAGAGACAGTGATCGACGTGGCGGACCTGAGGTGCCGCTACGGTGACTTCGAAGCCGTGCGCGGGGTCGACTTCGAGGTCCGCCGGGGGGAGCTGTTCGCGCTCCTGGGCACCAACGGCGCGGGCAAGACCACCACCATGGAGACCTTGGAGGGGCTGCGCGCCCCGTTCGGCGGCACCGTGCGGGTGCTGGGCCTGGACCCGTTCCGCGACCGGGCGGCACTGCGGGCCCGCACCGGGATCATGTTGCAGGACAGCGGGTTCCCGGCCGACCTGACCGCGCGCGAGATGGCGGCGCTGTGGGGCGTCACGAGCGGTCGGCGTGCCACCGAGGACGTGCTGGAGCGGCTGGACCTGGCGCACCGGCGCGACGTGCGGATCAAGCAGCTCTCCGGCGGCGAACGGCGGCGGCTGGACCTCGCGCTGGCCGTGCTGGGCCGGCCCGAGCTGCTGTTCCTGGACGAGCCGACGACCGGGCTGGACCCCGAGTCGCGGCAGCGCACGTGGGACGTGGTGCGCGGGCTGCTGGCCGAGGGCACGACCGTCGTGCTGACCACGCACTACCTGGAGGAGGCCGAGTCGCTGGCGCACCGGCTGGCGATCCTGCACGAGGGGCTGGTGGCGGTGTCCGGCGCGCTGGCGGACGTGCTCGCGGCCCAGCCCGCCCGCATCGAGTTCGACCTGCCCGACCGGCTCGACGTGGGCGCGTTGCCGATGCTGTCCGGCGACGTGGTGCACCGGCCGACCGGCCGGGTCGAGGTGCGCACGGCCGGGTTGCAGGACGACCTGGCCGTGTTGCTGGCGTGGGCGGCGCGGGAGGGCCTGCGGTTGGGCCGGATCCGCGCGCACCACGCGTCGCTGGAGGACGTGTTCCACAACGCCCGCACGGGCCGCGAGGTGGTGGCGGCATGATCGTCGCACTGGGCGTGGCCGAGCTGAAGCTCCTGCTGCGCAACCGGACCGCCGCCGCGCTGGCCGTGCTCATGCCGATGGCCGCCGGCCTGTACTTCGCGCTGGCCATGGACGGCGAGCGGACCGGCTGGACCATGGTCGTGACCCTGCAACTGGTGTTCTCGTTCGGGTTCACCGTGTACGTGACGGTGACGACCGCGCTGACCGCCCGCCGCCAGGACCTCTACCTGAAGCGGCTGCGGACGGGCGCGGCGTCGGACGTCGTGGTGCTGACCGGCGTCCTGCTGCCGGTGGTGCTGCTCGGGCTGGCGCAGGCGTTCGTGCTGACGGGCATCAGCGTGGCGGCGGGCGCGCCGATGCCGGCGCGGCCGGAGCTGGTGGTCGCCGCGCTGGTGGGCGGCCTGGCGCTGAGCAGCGCGGCGGGCGTGTTCACCAGCGGCGTCACCGGCACCGCCGAACTCGCCCAGATCACCACCGCGCCGTTCTTCTTCGCGCTGGTCGCCGGCGGCCTGGTCGGGTCGAGCGGCGCGGTGGACCTCCCGGTGTTCCTGGTGCCCGGCACCGGTCTGGGCACGCTGGTCGCCGCCGCGTGGGGCGGCCCGACCGACCAGGTCGGCCCGGCCACCCTGTCCCTGGCGCTGTGGACGATCGCGGCCACCGCCCTGGCCACCCGCTTCTTCCGCTGGGACCCGCGCGGCTGAGCCCCGGTCAGTCGGCGGGCAAGAAGTCGGCGCTCTGCACGTACTCCATCGCCTCGACGAACGCGGGGTCGGCCATCCGGGCGGTCAGCTCGTCCGGGGTCGGCTCCGCGACGCGCTGGTGGACCCACCACAGGTTGCCGAACGGGTCGCGCACGCGGCTCACGCGGTCGCCCCAGAACAGCTCGGTCGGCTCGGTGACCACGACCGAGCCGCGCGCGACGGCCCGGCGCAGCACCTCGGCGTCGTCGGCGACGTAGAGGCGCAGGAACGCGGGCGTGGCCGGCCCGGCGGGGTGGTCGAACATCATCACGACCGAGTCGCCGATGCGGACCTCGGCGTGGCCGATCACCCCGTCGACCTCCACCCGGCCCAGCTCGACGGCGTCGAGGACGTCGACCACGAAGTCGATCAGCTCGGCCGTCCGGCCCCTGGTGATGATCCACGGCGTGACGGTGTGGTAGCCGTCGGGCACAACGTTCACTTGATCGTCTCCTCGTCGGTCGCGTTCGACGCGGACCACGCTAAAGACGATGTAGGTCAGCTCCGGTCCTACTCGGTCACCTGGTCGCCGTCGGACGGCCCAGCGACACCAGGTGGAACCCCGCTTCGGCCACCTTTTCGACCGGCAGCAGGTTGCGGGTGTCCACGATCACCGGGCGGGTCATCGCGGCGGCCAGGTTGGGCCAGTCCAGCTCCGCGAACTCCGGCCACTCGGTCAGCACCACCAGCCCGTCCGCGCCCTCCGCCACCGCCTCGGCCGAGCCGAGCACCCGCACCGGACCGCAGTCCTCCGACACGCAGGGGTCGTACCCGGTCAGGTGCGCGCCCTCCTCCGCCAGCAGCGCGGCCACCGCCAGGGCGGGGGAGTCGCGCAGGTCGTCGGTGCCCGCCTTGAACGTCAGCCCGAGCAACCCGAGCCGCACGCCGTCCAGCGAACCGCCCACCGCCTCGCGCACCATCCCCACCACCCGGTGCGCCTGGTGGCCGTTGGTGCCGATGGTCGCCCGCAGCAACGGGAAGTCGACCCGCGCGTCCTCCGCCGTGGACAGCAACGCCCTGGTGTCCTTGGGGAAGCACGATCCACCCCACCCGGGCCCCGGCTCCAGGAACGACGCCCCGATCCGGTCGTCGAGCCGCATCCCCTCGGTCACGTCGCCGATGTCCGCGCCCACCTGCTCGCACAGCTCGGCGAGGCTGTTGACGTACGACAGCTTCATCGCCAGGAAGCAGTTGCTGGCGTACTTCACCAGCTCCGCGCTCGCGCTGCCGGTCACCAGCGCCGGCGCGCCCGTCCCCGCGTACAGCGCGACCACCCGCCGCGCGGCCTCCTCGGCCTCCGACCCGACCACGACCCGTTGCGGTCGCAGGAAGTCGTCCACCGCGTGGCCCTCGCGCAGGAACTCCGGGTTGGACACCACCTGGACGTCCGCCCGGCCCACCAGCTCGGCCACCCGCTCGGTGGTGCCGGCGGGCACCGTCGACTTGATCACCAGCACGCAGCCGGGCGACACCGCGTCCCGCGCCTCGCGCAGCACCGCGTGCACGGCGGACAGGTCGGCCGCGCCGTCCTGCCCGGTCGGCGTCGGCACGCACAGGAACACGAAGTCCACCCCGGACAGCGCCTCGGCGTTGCCGAGCACGAACCGCAGCCGCCCGGCCCGCAGCCCTTCCGCGACCAGCTCGGCCAGGCCCGGCTCGTGCGCGCCGATCTCGGCCCGGCCCAGCGCCGCGACCTTCGCCTCGTCCACGTCGGCGCACACCACGGTGTGCCCGAGCCGCGCGAAGCAGGCCGCGGTGGTCAACCCGACATAGCCCGCGCCGATGACGCCGATCCTGGCCACGGTCCACCTCCCAGTAGCGATCGCGCGGCGTCCAGCACCTCGTCCACGGTGATCCCGAGCAGCCCCGGGTCGGGGCGGTCGGCGAACGTGTCGCCGGTCGTCCCGTGCCAGAGCGCCCGGTGCGGCCCCGACCTCGGTCCCCACTCGGCGGGGGACACCGGCCCGAACAACACCACGGACGGCGTGCCGTAGGCGGTGGCGACGTGCGCCACGCCGGTGTCGCCGCAGAGGACGAGTCGTGCGCCGGCCACGAGGTCCAGCAGCCCGTCCAGGTCGCCCATCCGTGTGCGCGCGCCTTGCGCCACCTCGCGCACCAAAGGCTCCTCGGCGGGGCTGCCGGTCACCACCACGTCCGGGCCCAGCGCGCGCACCACCGCCGCGAACCGGTCCGCGGGCCACCGCCGTGCGCCGTGGCTCGCGCCGGGGTGCACCACGATCCCGTCGTGGCGCGGCAGCGGCGGCAGGCGCAGGTCGGCCGGGTCGCACGCGATGCCGAACTGCGCCAGCAGCCGGCACCACCGCAGCACCTCGTGCTGGTGCGCGGGCCACGGCACGTGCACGCCGTGCGTGATCAGCCGGGCCGGGTGGGTGGCGCGCAGCAGCTCGGTGCTCCGGGGCCCGCGCCCGTGCAGGTTGACCGCGAGGTCCGGCGAGTCGCAGTCGATCGGCACGAGCCCCTCGGTGGGCAGCAGCCGGTCGACCGCGTCGATCCGGTCGACCGCGTCGGCCAGCCAGCCGGGCGCGGCCAGGGTGATCTCGGCGTCCGGGTGCGCGCGGCGCAGGCCACGCAGGGCGGGCACGGCCGTCAGCAGGTCGCCGAGGCCGAGCGCGCGCAGCACCAGGATCCTCACGACCGCACCACCCCGGACCCACCGCCGGAAGACTTGGCGCGCGACACCCGAGACCGGTCCGGCGCGGCTGCGCCGCGCGTGCGCAGCCGGTCCAGCGCGTCGGCCACCAGGACGACCCGGCGGCGCTGCCGCCCCCGGACGGGCACGGCCCGGTGGCGCAGCTCGCCGCGCAGCCGGTGCGCGCACGCGGCGGGCGGGATGGCGATGCTCGTGACGACCATCTTCAGCACCTCGTCACGGGTGCGCGGTCCGGGCGCGATGCGCTGCGCGGCGAACCAGCCGGTCAACCCGGCCCACGCGCCGCCGAACGCCACCGCCGCCCCCCGCCACCCGAGCAGTCCGCACAGGACGGCCAGACCGCCGGACGCCGTGGTGGCCGCGTGCCAGGGCAACCGACCCGGCACACCGCCCATCCGCGCACGCCACCGCGGACCCAGCAGCCGCCGCACCAACGCGTCGTCGGCGTTGCCGCGCTGCTGCCCCAGGCTCGCGAAGAACCCCGCCTCCCGCACCGGGTGCGTGGTCACGCGGTCGCCGTTCACGATCCGGTACCCGTGGTCCTGCACGCGCAACGCCAGCTCGGCGTCCTCCCGGTACGCGCGCGGGAACCGCTCGTCGAACCCGCCCGCGTGCACCAGCGCCGCCCGCCGGTAGGCCATGTCCGCGGTGATCCACCGCGCGTCGGCCAGCCCCGCCGTGCCGCGCTCCCAGTCGGTCGGCCTGCGGTCGGACGGCAGCGGCACGACGATCCGCGCCTGCGACGCGCCCACGTCCAGTCCCAGCCTCGCCAGGTCCTCGGTCAGCCGCAGCTTCCAGTCGTGCGGCGGCACCACGTCGTCGTCCAGGAACGCCACCCACTCGCAGCACGCGGCACGCCACCCGGCGTTGCGCGCGGCGGCCGGCCCGCGACCACCGGTGCGCAGCACGCGCGCCGAGTGCGTCGCCGGCAGCGGCCCCGGCTCGGGCCGGTCGTCCACCACGATGATCTCGCGCGGCGGCGGGCCCACGCCGTGCTCCAACGCCTCCAGCACGACCCGCAGGCTGTCCCGGCCGACGGTGGGGATCACCACCGCGTAGTCGACGCTCATCGCCGACGCACCACGAACCGGCCGATGGCCAGCAGGTCCACCGGCGCCGAGCCGAAGCACTCCAACGCGTCGCGCGGGTCGTCCACCATCGGCCGCCCGGCCGTGTTCAGGCTCGTGTTCACCACCACGGGCACGCCGGTGCGCCGGTCGAACTCGCGGATCACGCGCGCCATCAGCGGCTCGGCAGCCGGGTCGACGGTCTGCACGCGCGCGGTGCCGTCCACGTGCACGACCGCCGGGATCCGGTCGCGCCACTCCGGCCGCACGTCGTGCACGAACAGCATGTAGGGGCTGGGCAGCGGCCCGCGTTCGAACAGCTCGGCCGCGCGGTCGGCCAGCACCATCGGCGCGATCGGGCGGAACTGCTCGCGGCCCTTGACGTTGTTGAGCCGTTCGAGGTTCTCCGCCTTGCCGGGGTGCGCGAGCAGCGACCGGCGGCCCAGCGCCCGCGGCCCGTACTCGCTGCGACCCTGGAACCACGCCACCACCTGGTCGTCGGCCAACGCCTCGGCCACCGCGACGGCCACGTCGTCCGGCTCCTCGTACGCGATCCCGGCCGTGCGCAGGCAGTCCTCGATCTGCGCGTCGGTCCACGACCGGCCCAGGTCCGCGCCCGGGATCGCGGCGGCCGGCTCACCGGCGTCCGCCACCACCTGCAACGCCGCGCCCAGCGCGGTGCCCGCGTCACCCGCCGCCGGCTGCACCCACACCTCGTCGAACGGCCCCTCGGCGAAGATCCGCGTGTTCGCCACGCAGTTCAGCGCCACGCCGCCCGCCATGGTCAGCCGCTTCTGCCCGGTCCGCTCGTGCAGCCACCGGACCAGGTCCAGCAGCACCTCCTCGACGCGGACCTGGACGCTGGCCGCCAGCTCGGCGTGCTCCCGCGTCACCTCGCCGTCCGGGTCGCGCCGCTTGGCCAGCGTCGCCCAGTCCAGCGGCGTGATGCGGAACCCGCCGTCCTCGGTCGCGCGGACGTGCTCGCGCAGCAGGTCCAGGTGCTTGGGCTCGGCGTAGGAGGCCAGCGCCATCACCTTGTACTCGTCGCTGGAGCGCAGGAAGCCCAGGTGCTCGGTCAGGTCCTCGTAGAACAGGCCCAGCGAGTGCGGCAGGTGCTGCGCGGCCAGCGTCTCCAGCCGATGGCCGCGGTAGCTGCCCGCCAGGTGCGAGCGGCACTCGCCGCGGCCGTCGTTGACCAGCACGGCGCAGTCGCCGCCGAACGGCGCGGCCAGGCCGGTGGACGCGGCGTGCGCCACGTGGTGCGGCACGAACCGCACGATCGCCGGGTCCAACCCCGGCAGCGCGGTGGCCAGGAAGTAGGGCGCGCGGCGGGCGTACTCGGTGCGCAGGTCCTCCCACGGCACGTCGCTCGGCTCGACCAGGTCCGGGTCGTAGGAGTAGGCGACGGCGTCCAGGTCGGCCGGGGTCAGCCCGGCGTGCTCCAGGCACCAGCGCGCGGCCTGCTCGGGCTGTTCCCACGCGGAGAACGGCACCGGCCGCTTGCCGTGCTTGCGCCGGGAGAAGCGTTCCTCCTCAGCGGCGGCCACCACCTCGCCGTCCACCACGAGGGCGGCGGCGGGGTCGTGGAAGACCGCGTTGATGCCGAGCACGCGCACGGCGTTCCCCTTTCGCTCCAACTCCTGTGTGGACCGTCTCCCGGGCGGGACCGACGTCGATCGACTACCCGACGAGTTCCCGGTCAAACGAGCGCCGCAGCCCTTCGTCCAGGCCGATCTCGGGCTGCCAGCCCAGCACCCGCCGGGCCAGCGAGATGTCCGGTCGACGGCGGCGCGGGTCGTCGGTCATGGCGTCGACGTGCTCGATCGCGGACGTGCTGCCGGTCAGCTCGACGACCTTCCGCGCCACCTCCAGCACCGTGACCTCCTCGGGGTTGCCGAGGTTCACCGGGCCGGGGTGGTCGCTCTCCGCCATCGACAGCAGGCCGCGCACCAGGTCGTCCACGTGGCACAGCGACCGGGTCTGGAGGCCGTCGCCGTGCACGGTCAGCGGCTCGCCCGCGCGGGCCTGCCGCACGAACGTGGGGATCATCCGGCCGTCGTCGGCGCGCATCCGCGCGCCGTAGGTGTTGAAGATCCGCACGATGCCCGCGTCGACGCCGTACTCGCCGCGGAACGCGCAGGTCATGGCCTCGCCGAAGCGCTTGGCCTCGTCGTAGACGCTGCGCGGGCCGACCGGGTTGACGTTGCCCCAGTACGTCTCGCGCTGCGGGTGCTCCAACGGGTCGCCGTACACCTCGCTGGTGGAGGCGATGACGATGCGCGCGTTCTTCCGCCGGGCCAGCTCCAGCGCGTGCAGCGTGCCGAAACCGCCCGTCTTGAGCGTGTCGACCGGCATCCGCAGGTAGTCGACCGGCGACGCCGGGCAGGCCAGGTGCATCACGAGGTCCACGGGGCCGAGCAGGTCGAGCGGCTTGGCCACGTCCTCGACCACCACGCCCAGCCGCGGGTCGTCCGGCAGGTTGGCAGGCGACCCGGTGCGGAAGTCGTCCACGCAGACCACTCGCGTGCCGCGCTTGAGCAGCGCTTCGCACACGTGCGAGCCGAGGAACCCGGCCCCGCCCGTCACCACCGCTCGTTCGAATCCCATGAGCTGGGCCTACCCCCGGAGCCGACGAGTAACCACCACTTCCCGGGGTAGTACTCGCCGGTGTCCCGGACGACCGTGGTGATGGCGACCCGTGACCGCGCCGACGACCTCGCGCGTTCGAGCGGCCGGGCGGGCGCTGGGGAACCGGGACGCGGGTGCGGCCCTGCTCGCCGCCGCGCGCAGGCTGCCCGCAGTCCTCCGCCACCGGCTGCCGGCCGACGTGGAACGACGGGGGCGCTCGTCGCTGACGGGCGTCAGCGGGCCGGCGCGTCCCGCTCCACGACCACCTCGCCGCCGTGGTCGACCCGGTACCCGACACCGCGCACGGTCGTGATGACCGACGCCGCGTCGCCCAGCTTGTGCCGGATGCGCCGCACGTGCACGTCCACCGTCCGGGTGTCCACGATGCTCTTCGTGCCCCACACGCTCGCCATCAGCGCGGTACGCCGGTGCACCCGGCGCGGGTTGGCGCACAGGTGATGCAGGAGGTCGAACTCCAGCCTGGTCAGCTCCACCGGCACGCCCCGGTGCAGCACCCGCCGCGAGTCGACCAGGATCCGCAGCACGGGTTCGGCGCGCGCGACCGGCAGGTCGACCACCACGTCCGCGCCCGGCAGGTCCAGCGCCGAGCGCAACGCCGCGGCCAGCCGCCCCGCCGTGTCCGCCGCCCGCGTGCCGGGGCCGGAGACGCGGATGACGACCGTCACCTCGACGTCCGCCGCGTCGACGTCGGTCACCTCGCGCAATGCCGTCACGGTGATGATCGGACCAGTGCGGCGTGACGCCCGTCAACGTGTTCCAACCCGTGGGAAGCGTTGACAGCGGGCATGATGAAGACCATGAGGACCATCACCCTGAACAACGGCGTCACCATGCCGCAGCTCGGTTTCGGCGTCTTCCAGGTGTCCATTGAGGACGCCTACGACGCGGTGACGGAGGCGTTGCGGGTCGGCTACCGCAGCATCGACACCGCCGCCGCCTACCGCAACGAGGAGCCGGTCGGCCGGGCCGTCGCCGACTCGCCCGTCCCGCGCGACGAGGTCTTCGTGACCACCAAGCTCTGGAACTCCGACCAGGGCTACGACGAGGCGCTGCGGGCGTTCGACGCGAGCGCCGAGCGGCTCGGCCTCGACCGGGTCGACCTGTACCTGGTGCACTGGCCGGCGCCCAAGCAGGACCGCTACGTCGACAGCTGGCGGGCGCTGGGCAAGCTGCACGCCGACGGCCGGGTCCGGGCGATCGGCGTGTCCAACTTCCAGCCCGCGCACCTGGAGCGGATCGTGGACGCCACCGGCGCGGTGCCCGCGGTGAACCAGGTCGAGCTGCACCCGTGGCTCCAGCAGGCCGAGCTGCGCGCCTTCCACGCCCGGCACGGCATCGTGACCGAGGCGTGGAGCCCGCTGGCGCAGGGCGCGCTGCTGTCCGACCCGGTCGTCACCGGGCTCGCGGCCAAGCACGGCCGCACGCCCGCGCAGGTCGTGCTGCGCTGGCACGTGCAGCTGGGCAACGTCGTCATACCCAAGTCGGTGACGCCCAGCCGGATCGCGGAGAACGCCGCCCTGTTCGACTTCGAGCTGGACGACGAGGACATGGAGGCCGTCAAGGGGCTCGACCGGGGCGAGCGCACCGGTCCCGACCCCGACGCGTTCGGCTGAGGGCCGAAGATCCGACCACCGAACGACCGGACCGCCGCTAGACGCTCACCGGGCCGCCGGTGCGCCAGTACACGCCGCCGTCCCGGCTGAGCAGCTCTTCGTCCACGAGGTACCGGCGCACGGTCACGTGGTCGACCTCACCGCCCTCGCACCACCGCTTCAGCACCTCCGCCACCTCCCGCTCGGGGTACCGTCTACCCGGCTCGAACGCGGTGCTCACCTGTTCGAGCACCGCCCGCCTGCGTCCGCGCTGCGCGGGGAGCTTCACCAGCCGCCCGTCCCGCACGAACGGGTCCTCCGGGGCCTGGTTCGCCTGTTCGACCCGGGTGGCTTCCTTGAACAGTTCCTCGCGCAGTCGCAAGCCCGAGCCGTCGGTGACGACGAGTCCCGCCGACCGCAGCCGGCGCAACGAGTTCTCGACCCGCCGAGCGTCCAACCCGGTCGCCTCGACGACATCCGCGCTCGTGCGCGCGCCCAGGACCAGCGCGGCGGCCACGCGCAACCGCTCGGGTTCGGCCAGCAGTCCGATCAGTGCATCAGGGGTCACGCTTCGAGCTAACCGAAGGCGGCGGTCTGGTGCACGCCCATTTCGGGCGGACCTTAATAGCCGTGCGCACTGATCACCTCTTCCCCCTGGCGTCGGTGGAGCCGGTTTTCGGCATGCCGATCGAGAACGCCCGCAAGTTCCAGCAGGTGGCCGCCGAGCAGGACCTCGTCATCGACGTGCGGGCGACCAACCCGCACGCGGTGGCGTGGCTGCGCGACGGCGCGCTGCCCAAACCCGAGGCGGTGAAGGCCAAGACCATCGACGACCTGGACGTCCGGCTCGGCGCGGCCCGCCGCCACCGCGGCCTGGTCGGCTACTTCCGGCCGGAGTTACCCCGCTTCGGCGTCCACGGCAGGCTGCTGCGCCGGTACGACCAGCGGCGGGTCGAGTTCGAGGCGTTGAGCGACAAGATGGCCCTGTTCGAGCGGCGGGGCGAGTTCGTCGTGCGCGACGGGGTGGTGCACGGCGTCGACCGGGACGGCGGGCTCCGGCCGCTGACCGGCGACCACGACGTGTTCGACATCCACGCCTCCGGCGGCGCGGAGCTGAGCCGGCGCCGCTACGACCGGGCGGTCGAGACCATGATGTCGATGGACATGGGCGTCACCCACGGCGCCCACATGTACTGGCGGCCCACCACTCACTCCGACCTCGCGATGTTCGAGTCGATCGCCCGCAGCGGCGACCCCAAGCTGCGCTTCCACCCCGACGGCGCGATGACCGCGGGCGCCTACGGCCGCTTGAACGCCGGGACGAGCGCGATCACCACGCCCGCCAGGGCCGCGCGCCCGTACGCCAGCGTCTCCCACGTGGGCAGGCCCAGGACGCCGGTGTCCTCCGCGTCGGTGATGAACAGCTGACCGTAGAGCAGCAGGAGGAGCACGCCGTAGCACCTCGCGTGCCGGTGCCGCCACGCGAGCAGGACGCCCGCCAGCCCCGTGCACACGTACAGGGTGTGGATGGCGCCCTCGCCCATGGGCAGGAACGGGATGGAGGCGAAGACGATCTGCAGCACCCCGACCACGAGCGCGAGCAGTTGGGCCCGGCTGAAGGATCGGTCCTGCGCCTCGGCGCCCGGCCGGGCTTTCTTCCCGGTACGCCGTTCGGTCATGGCTGCGTCGTTCCGCATGACAACGGGTTACCCGCGTCCGTTCGGCTCATCCTCGCCCCCCGGTGACGTCCCCTTATGGGTCATATCGCCCAACACCGTCCGGCATTACGGCTAATCCGGGTGTCCCAGGCGGGGACCACGCCTCGCGGCGCGCTCAGCGCAGCAGCGGGTCGATCTCCGCCGCGGCCTCGGCAATCGCCCGATCGGGTCGCCGCTCGCCGGTGAGCACGCGCGTCGCCATGGCGGCCAGGGCGCGGGAGATCCCCGGGTACTGCGCGCCGTACGCGGTGCGGGGCCGCGCCGACCGCAACTGCGCGGTGAAGCCCGGCACGTTCGGGTCCCACTGCCAGGCCAGGTCGTCCACGGTGTCGGCGCGGTTGGGCAGCGCGCCCAGGCCGCCGCCGAACTCGGTGGCGTTGTCGGGGTGCTCGGCCAGCCACGTCAGCACGTCCCACGCCTGGTCGACCCGGCCCTTGCGGCCGAGCACCCAGGTCTCGCCGCCGAGCTGTCCCGCCGGGCCCGCCGCACCCCCGGGCAGCGGCGCCGCCGCCCAGTCCAGCCCGGCCTGGTTGAACTCGGGGATCGCGGCCGGCCCGGTGATCGCCATCGCGCAGCGGCCCTCGGCGAACCGGTGCCTCGCGTCCGCGTCGGTCCAGCCCAGGGCCTCGGCCGGGGTGCTCCGGTCGGTGTTCACCAGGCCGTCCAGGAGGGCGAGGGCGTCGAGGGACGCCTGGCCGCCGAGGTCGGTGACGTCGCCGCCCGCCTGCCACAGCAGGGGCAGGAACGTGGTGGTCAGGTCGTCGTCCTTCGCGCCGAAGCACAGGCCGGACCGGTCGGGCGAGGTCAGGGCCTTGGCCGCGGTGCGCAGCCCGTCCCAGGTCGTCGGCGGGTCGGTGAGGCCCGCCGCGGCGAAGTGGTCGCGGTTGTAGACCAGCGCGGTGGTGGTGCTGCGCAGCGGCACGCCGTGGACGCGCCCGCCGCGGGTGACGCTCTCCCGCACCGGCGCGAGGAACTCGTCCGCCAGGTCCCACCGGTCGAACCGGTCCGTGACGTCGGCAAGGGCGCCCGTCTCGGCGAGCCGGGGCAGGTCGGTGGAGTCGACGGCGGCGATGTCGGGGAAGACGCCGGACGCGGTCGCCTCGGCCAGCTTGGCCTCGAACTCGGGGCGCGACAGCGAGGTGCGCTCGATCCGCACGCCGGGGTGGTCCTGCCCGTACCGGGTGAGGAGGCTGTCCACGGCCTCGTCCGCCATGGGGGAGTGGTTCAGGTAGTCCCACCAGGTCAGTGTCACCTGATCAGGGGTCTCGATCTGCTCTGCGTTGCACGCACCGGCGGCCAACAGGGTCACTGCCACCAGCAGCGCTCGTCCACGCATTCCGCTCCACCCTTCGGGGTAGGCGACCTTTACGGGCTGCGCTCGTCGTACTCCGCGCCGCGAGGCGGTGTCAAGATCGGAGGTGGTTCAGACCTTCGGCCGGGATCGGGGCGGGGACCGGGGCAGGGGCTCCGGCTGCGGGCGGCGCCGAGTGCTCGCCCGGTCGGTCCGGCGCGACGGGCCGCGCGGGCTCGGGCAGGAGGTCGGCGAGGTAGGTGGCCGCCAACTCGTCGTAGATCGGTGTTGAGCTCACGTTCCGGCATCCTGTCCGGCCGCGGCCCGCAGCGCTGCCCCTCTCACTCCTGTGGGTTACCTCCCGGTGGGTGGGGCCCGCACTCTTGCGGAGACGATCCGCGCTGGTCACGCGCGCCGCCGATCAAGAGTGGACGGTTCCGCCGCGCCGTCGATCCGGACGGGTGATGACGTGGATCACGCAGGCGTTATCGGAATCGTTGATTGGACGCCGGTAACGGGGGTACCCGTGGTTGCGATGAGGCCTTAGGCGGCCACCGCCCCCCCAGCTGGCCGCCTGACAAGTCCCGGCCGGGCTCCCCTCCCCCCAAGAGTCCGGCCGGGCGCCTCATCCGAGATCTTCTTGCGGCGCCGTGGTTTCCGCCGGCGTTCCCGTTCCGGGACCCCCGGAACGGGTGTGAACGGCCGCCGGGCCGGGCGGCACCCTCCGCGCGGGCGCGCGGTTCGGCGGCTGGCGCAGCTCGGGCGGCTCGGGCGCGTCCGGTGTGGACATCGTGACCGGGCGGCCCGGCTCCACCAGGATCGGCTCGCCGTGGTGGCTGGTGCGCAGCACGCCGCCCGTCACGATCCGGTAGGTGACCGAGCCCTCGTCGACCTCCACCGCGAAGCGGGTGCCGCGGAACGACAGGCGGAACGCCATCCGGGTCAGCCCCGGAGGCAGGCGCGGCGCGAACGACAGCTCGCCGTCGTGGTCGCGCATCCCGCCGAACCCGGCCACCAGCCCGACCCACGCGCCCGCGAGCGAGGCCATGTGCAGTCCGTTGTGGACGTTGCGGTGCAGGTCGTGCAGGTCGGTGAACGCCGCTTCGGCCAGGTAGTCGTAGGCCAGCCGCAACGCGCCGACCTCCGCCGCCAGCACGGCCTGCGTGCCGGCCGACAGCGACGAGTCGCGCACCGTCCTCGGCTCGTAGTAGGCGAAGTTGCGGGCCTTCTGCTCGGGCGTGAACGCGTCGCCGCGCACGTGCATGGCCAGCACCAGGTCGGCCTGCTTGACCACCTGCTTGCGGTACAGGTCGAAGTAGGGCCGGTTGAGCAGCAACGGGTACTCGTCCGGGTCGGTGCCCTCGAAGTCCCACTCGGCGTGCGAGGTGAACCCCTCGTTCTGCTGGTGCACGCCGAGCAGCTCGTCGAACGGGATGAGCATCCCGTCGGCGGCCTTGCGCCAGCCCTGCGCCTCCTCGGCGGTCACGTCGAGCCGCTCGGCCACGTCCGGGTGCCGTTCGCACGCCTCGGCCGCGCCGCGCAGGTTCTTCTGCGCGATCAGGTTGGTGTAGACGTTGTTGTCGACCACGGCCGAGTACTCGTCCGGCCCGGTCACGCCGTCGATGCGGAACCCGCCGTGCTGGTCGTGGTGCCCCAGCGAGGTCCACAGCCGCGCGGTCTCCACCAGGATCTCCGCGCCGCACTCGCGCTCGAACACGCGGTCCCCGGTCGCGTTCACGTACTGCGCCACGGCGTGCGCGACGTCGCCGTTGACGTGGAACGCGGCCGTGCTCGCGGGCCAGTACGCCGAGCACTCCGCGCCGCTGATCGACCGCCACGGGAACGCCGCGCCGCGCTGCCCCAGCACCTCGGCCCGCTCCCGCGCCTTGGGCAGCGTCGAGTGCCGCCACCGCAACGCGTCCCGCGCCGCCTCCGGCACGGTGTAGGCCAGCACCGGCAGCACGAACATCTCGGTGTCCCAGAACGCGTGGCCGTCGTAGCCGGGCCCGGTCAGCCCCTTGCCCGGGATCGCCCGCGTCTCGCCGCGCACCGCCGCCTGCATGATGTGGAACAACGCGAACCGCAGCGCCTGCTGCAGCTCGTCGTCGCCGTGCAGCTCGATGTCGGCGGCCTCCCAGAAGTCGTCCAGGAACCGCCGCTGCTCGGCCAGCAGGCCGTCCCAGCCGGTCTGCCGCGCGCCCGCCAGCGCCGCCTCGACCTGCGCCCGCAGGGCGGGCACCGACCGCTGCGCGGACCAGCCGTAGCCCAGGTACTTCACCAGCGTGAGCTTCCCGCCCGCGGGCACGTCCACGGCGGCGGTGAAGCGGGCCAGGTCGCCCTCGGCGCGGATCTCGGTGCGGACGCCGTCGTCGACGTGCAGCTCGTGGTCCATCGCGGCGGCCATCCGCAGGCCGGAGTTGCGCGCGTGGTGCGCGAGCACCGCCCGGTAGTCCTCGGCGTGCGCGAAGTCCGACACCAGCGGCTCGTTCAGCGCCGCGGCCACCCGCGGGTCGTCGCCCTCGTTCTCCACCGGCTCGTTGGCCAGCAGGTCGGACTGCACCACGAGCTGCAGGTCCTCGCCCGGCTCCACCTCGTACCGGATGGCCGCCACCGCGCGCTGGGTCAGCGACACCAGCCGCTCGGTGCGCACGGTGACCCGGCGGCCGGTCGGCGACTCCCACTCCGTGCAGCGGCGCAGCGTGCCGGTGCGGAAGTCCAGCTCGCGCTGGTGCGCGTGGGCCCGGCCGTAGCGCATGTCCAGCGGCTCGTCCTCGACCAGCAGCCGGATCACCTTGCCGTCGGTGACGTTGACGACCGTCTGCCCGGCCTCGGGGTAGCCGTAGCCGGACTCGCCGTAGGGCAGCGCGTGCTCCTCGTAGAAGCCGTTCAGGTACGTGCCGGGCAGGCCGCGCGGCTCGCCCTCGTCCAGCGTGCCGCGCATCCCGATGTGCCCGTTGGACAGCGCGAACACCGACTCGGTCCGGCGCAGCTGGTCCACCGCGAGACCGTCCCAGCGCACCATCCAGGGGTGGATCTCCCAACCGGTCACAGCAGCTCCGCGAGGTCTTCGACGACGACGTCCGCGCCGTGCGCCAGCAACGCCTCCCGCTGACCCGTCCGGTCCACGCCCACCACGTGCCCGAACCCGCCCGCGCGCCCGGCCTGCACGCCCGCCAGCGCGTCCTCGAACACCGCGGCGTGCGCCGGGTCCACGCCCAGCAGCCGGGCGCCGGCCAGGAACGAGTCCGGCGCGGGCTTGCCCTTGAGCCCGTCGCGGCTGATCACCACGCCGTCCACCAGGGCCCGCACGAACGGGCTCAGGCCGGCCGCGTCGAGGACCTTGCGCGCGTTGGCCGACGACGTCACCACGCCGATGCCCAGCCCTTCGTCCTCGACCGCCCGCAGGTACGGTTCCGTGCCCGCGTAGGGCGTCACGCCTTCGTGTCGGATGATCGCCTCCAGCAGGTCGTTCTTGCGGTTGCCGACGCCGTGCACGGTGTCGGTCTCGGGCGGGTCGTCGGGCTCGCCCTCGGGCAGCGAGATGCCGCGCGAGGCCAGGAACTCCCGCACCCCGTCGTAGCGCGGCCGTCCGTCCACGTACTTGATGTAGTCCGACTCCGCGAAGGGCGGCTCGCCGCGCGGGCGCAGGAAGTCGTCGAACGTGCGCCGCCACGCGCGGCGGTGCAGCACGGCCGTGCTGGTCAGCACGCCGTCGAGGTCGAAGAGGCAGGCGGTGATCGCGTCCGGCAGTCCCAGGGCCATGGTCGTTGTCTACCCCTTCTCGGTCCGGGGTACCCGCTGGCGGAACGCACAACGGCGGAGGGATCGGGCCATGGGCAAGCCGCGCGTGCTGGTCGTCGGAACGGGCTTCGCGGGCTACCACTGCCTGCGCACGCTGGAACGCGTGCTGCCCGCCGACGCCGCGGAGTTGGTGGCGGTCAACCCCACCGACTACATGCTGTACGTCCCGCTGCTGCCGGAGGTCGCGGGCGGCTCGCTCGACCCGCGCCGGGTGGCCGTACCGCTGCGGCCCAAGCTGCCGCGCACCCGCCTGGTGCAGGCGCACGCCACCGGGCTCGACCTGGCCGCGCGCACCTGCGCGGTCGTGGACGTCGAGGGGCGCGAGCAGGTCCTGGAGTGGGACCGGTTGGTGCTGACGGCCGGTTCCGTCACCCGGTTGATGTCCATCCCGGGCGTGGCCGAGCACGCGTTCGGGTTCAAGTCGGTGGCCGAGGCGGTGTTCCTGCGCGACCACGTGCTGCGGCAGGTGGAGCTGGCCGAGCAGGCGACCGACCCGGCCGAGCGGGCGGCGCGCGCGACCTTCGTCGTGGTCGGCGCCGGGTACACGGGCACGGAGCTGGTGGCGCAGGGGCAGCAGCTGACCAGGTCGGCGTTGCGCGGTCGCCGCGGGCTGTCGGAGTCCGAGGTCAAGTGGGTGCTGGTGGACATGGCGCCGCGCGTGCTGCCCGGCCTCGACGAGCGGCTGTCCGGGCCCGCCGCGAAGGTGTTGCGGTCGCGTGGCGTGGACGTGCGGCTGGAGACCAGCGTCGAGGAGGTCACCGCGGAGTGCGCGAAGCTGACCGACGGCAGCCGGATCCCCACCCGCACCCTGGTGTGGTGCGTGGGCGTGCAGCCGGACCCGCTGGTGAAGGCGGTGTCGCTGACCACCGTGAAGGGACGGGTGGCGGTCGACCCGACGCTGGCCGTGCCGACTCACCCGCACGTGTTCGCGGCCGGTGACGTCGCCGCCGTGCCCGACGTGTTCAACGGCGGCAAGCCGACGCCCATGACCGCGCAGCACGCGCAGCGCCAGGGCAAGCTCGCCGGGCGCAACGTCGCCGCGTCCCTCGGCCACGGCGACGTGGACACCTACCGGCACCGCGACCTGGGCTTCGTGGTCGACCTGGCGGGTGGCCAGGCGGTGGCGAACCCGCTGCACGTGCCGTTGACCGGGCTGCCCGCGAAGGTGGTGGCGCGCGGCTACCACCTGCTGGCGATGCCCGGCAACCGGCTGCGGGTCGCCGTGGACTGGCTCACCGACCTCCTCGCCCGCCGTCAGGTCGTCCAGTTCGGGCTGGTCCCCGAGGCGGGCGTGCGGTTGGGGGACGCCGAGAGAATCGGCGCCGCCAACCGGGGCTGAGGCTCAAGCCGGCTTGAGCGGGTCGTGGCCGATGGACATCAGCCGGTGCCGCCAGTGCGCCTCGCCGGCCGTCGGCTCCAGGTCGTCGCGCCGCTGCTGGTGCACCCGCTCCACGACCTTGCGCATCACCTTGACGTCCTCGGTGGTCAGGTCGGTGCGGCGCTTGCGCAGCACCCGCAGCACCTCCTGGCCGGTGGGCGTGCCCGCCTGGTCGGGCACGGTCTCGCTGTCCTCGTCCGCCGAGCGGGTGCGCAGCCAGTCCTCCAGTTCGTGCGAGGTCATGTTCACCACGCGGTGGAACTCGTCCCACAAGGTGTCGGTCATGGGGGAGAGGGTTGCCGCTGCGGCGGCGGGTGAAACGGGCCCGGCGACTTCGCGCGACTTTGCGTGATCCGAACATTCGCCGCACGCGCCGCACACCGTCGTCGGCGATCGTGGTCGCCATGAACTCATGGATTCGCTTCGCGGTCGTCGCGACCGCCACGTTCGGGCTCACGTCCACCGGGGTCGCCGCCGCGCAGGACACCACCTACGCGCCCATCACGATCAGCCCCGAGCAGGTGAAGAAGCTGTGCGAGGAGCGGGCGCCGAAGGTCGAGGAGCGCATCGCGCGGCTCACCACCCGCATCAACGGCGGGCCCGACGTGGCCGGGTCGACGGCGTGGCTGCGGGCGCGGGCCCAGCAGGCGCGCGACGCGGGCAACACCGCCCGGGCCGAGCGGCTGGACCGGCGGCTGGAGCGGCGTGACGGCCAGGTGAGCAGGCTCGGTGACGCGCAGCGGCGCGTGGACAAGTTCCAGGCCGAGCACTGCGGCGTCAAGTGAGGGCCGTGATCGCGGCCGTCGTGCTGCTGTTCGCGGTGGCCGGGTGCCGTGCCGACGACGCCGCGCCCGTCGACCCCGGCTTCGACGGGATCGAGTCGACGCTGAACGACGTCGAGGCCGAGGTCAACGAGCCGTAGGCGTCAGACGGCGTCCGGGGTGTACTGGGCCTTCGCCACCGCGAGCGCCCCGGACAGCTCGTCCGCCGAGGCGGTGCCCGACTCGGCGACCGCCGCCGCCCACGCGTCGATGGACCCGGCGTTGAACACCAGGGTCTCCGGCGCGGCGGCGGCGGCGACCGGGTCGAACCCCTCGTGCACCTCGCCCGCCAGGTACAGGCCCAGGCCGAGGAACCCGCCGTCCCAGCCGGGACCGACGTACAGCGCGCCCGCGCCGCTGCCCGCCATCGCCTTGGGCACCGTGTGCTCCAGCTCGACCGTGGTCCGCTCGTCGCCGTCCTCGGTGAGGCGCAGTTCCACGATGCTGGTCTCGGCGCCCCACGTCAGCCGCAGCAGCTTCGGCGGAGCGCAGGTCAGGACGGTGCCGCTCGCGTTGCCCTCGACCTGGAAGCCCCCGCCCTCGCGCAGGTCGCCGCGGACCGGCAGGAACCAGCGCTCGAGCCGGTCCGGGTCGGTCACCGCGTCCCACACGTCCGCCGCGGCGGCGTCGTAGGTGCGGCGCAGCAGCACGCCGACGGTCTCGTCCGAGCCCGCGTTCACCTCGCGGTGGATGGCCTTGAGCTGGTCGGCGATGTCGATCACTGTCGTTCCTCCTTGAGTCGCCTCTCGCGCTTGCCGCGCGCGAGTTCGGTGGCCAGCGCGTCGAGGTGCCCGATCCAGAACCGGCGGAACCGGTCGAGCCACTCGTCCACCTCGCGCAGGCCCTGGTCGTCCACCGCGTAGAGGCGTCGGGTGCCCTCGGCGCGGACGCGGGCGAAGCCGTTCTCGCGCAGCACCCGCAGGTGCTGGGAGACGGCCGGTTGCGAGATGCCGAACTCCCGGCGGACCACCTCCGTGACCGCGCCGGAGGTCTGCTCGCCGTCGGCGAGCAGCTCCAGGATGCGGCGGCGGACGGGATCACCGAGTACGTCGAACGCGTGCACGACCAGCATCTTTCAGGCTGAGCTTATATAAGTCAAATCTAAGACACCGGAATTGTCGGTGGTCGGTGGCACTATCTCGAACGGATGTTCGGTACGCGTTCGAAGGGAGCCATGCGATGCGTGTTCGACTCGATCCCCGTCAGTGGCCCGGCCGTGTCATCCCCGAGACCGACGCCGAGATCGACACGGCGGTCGAGGCGCTCTGCCTGCGCGCGACCTGGCCCGATGCCCACCGCGCCGCCGTGCGCCGGGTCGTCGAGCCGTGGTTCGGCGAGGGGTGGAGCGTCGATGCCCTGCTCGCGGCGGTCGACCGCAGGCCTGACGGCACCAGGCAGGGCAGCCCGAGAAGCCGCGACCAGGTAGCGCACGACTTCCTCCGTGCGCGGCTGAGGTCGTGGTGGCAGGGGGGCGCGCGGCGTGCGCGCCCCCCGGTGGCGGGCATGACGCTGGGCGCGTGGTGGCGCGTGAACCGGCGCAACGCCCGCCTGACCGAGCCGCGGGCGCGGCGGCCGTTGAGCGCGGCGGGCACCCTGGCGCGCGAGCAGTCGCGGGAGCGGGTGCGGGCGCGGCTGAAGGACCCGGTGGAGCGGGCGCGCGAGTTGGCGCGGCGCCGGCAGGAGGTGCTGGACGGCCTGCTGGTGCCGGGGCAGCGGGTCCCGACGTTCGACGACGCCCGCAAACTGCTGGCCGACGTGCGGCTGCCGGCCCATCCGGTGTGCAGTCGGTGCGGGTGCAGGCAGGGGGTGCTGCCGAACGCCGCTTGACACGTCCTTAGTCTGTGGTTCCCGACACGGTGAATTCGGCCGACGGGTCGTGTGCTTTCGGGTCGAGCTCGTGGTGTGGCGTCGTGACTTCGGGTGGCAACGCCCGCGACGCCCGATGCCGACCTCGGTGCGCGGCCTGTCGTGACGCGTCCGGTCGACGTCCCTGTTCCGCAAGCTGTGGCCGTAGGAGTTGGCAGTGTCCTGGTTGTTCACCATCGTCCTGTGCGTGGCGGCGTTCCTGGCGGGCGCGGCGGTCGTCTGGCTGCGCCTCACCCCGACCATCCGCGACCTGCGCGCCCGCCTCGACCGATCGACCGCGGAACCCAAGCCCACCACCGACACCCCGACCGCCACCTCCACTGAGTCCACCGCCACCCCCGCCGCCGGCACCCTCGCTGTCGCCGCGACCGCCGACACCGCCTCTGCCGCCGAGCCTTTCGCCGAGCCCGCCGAGGTTCCCGCCACCCCGGTCCCCGCCACCGCTACCGCCGACGCCGACGCCGCTCCCGCCGACCCGGTCGTGACCGCCGAGCTTCCCGCCGCAGACGCTCCTGCCGCCGAGATCGCTGCCGTCGAGCCCGTCGAGGTTCCCGCCACCGAGGCCCCTGCCGTCGAGGTTCCTGTCGCCGAGGTTCCTGTCGCCGAGGTTCCTGTCGCCGAGGTTCCCGCCATCGAGGCCCCTGTCGCCGAGGCCCCTGCCGTCGAGATTCCTGCCGCCGACGCTGCCGCCGCTGAGGTTCCTGCCGTCGAAGCTGTTGCCGTCGAGGTTCCGGCCGCTGAGGTTCCGGCCGTCGAGGTGCCCGCCGCCGAGACTGCTGCCGCCGAGACCGTCACCGCCGAGACCGTCACCGCCGACACGGCCCCGGTTGCCGCTGCCGCCGCCGTGCTCCCGGCTCCCGCCGCCGCGCCGGAGACCGCGATCGTCGAAGAGCCCGAGGCCGTCCGGGAACCGGTGGCCGCGAAGGCTCCCGAAGCGGTCCTGGAGCCCGAGGTCGCGGTGGAGCCGGAGATCGCTGCCGAGCCGGAGGCCGTCGCAGAGCCTGCCGCAGCCGCCGTCGTCGTCGTCGCCGAGGAGTCGCTGGAGGTCAAGGCGAACTCCAAGTCGATGATCTTCCACACCCCCGACTCGCCGTACTACAAGCGCATGAAGGGCGATGTCACGTTCCGCTCGGTCGCCGAGGCCGAGCGCGCCGGCTACACCCAGTGGACGCCGAAGCCGAAGGTCGCCTCATCCGCCCGCTGAGGTCGGCCGTCCGGACCAACCGCGCGTCCCGGACAGGCGAATAGGTTTACGCCGCCCGGGTATCCCCCGGTCGGGGTGACCTGATGCCAACGCGAGACGGCGGACCGGGCGTCCGCGGCGAGACCGCGATCGCGCTCCACCGCACCGACATCGACGGCGCGGCGGTGGTCCGCCCGACCGGCCGGCTGGACCTGTCGACCTATCGCGAGCTGCGCGACGGGCTGCTCAAGTGCGCGGTGGACGAGCCGACTGCCGTGATCGTGCGGCTTGGCGACGGCTTCGAGTGCGTCACGCCCGTGTTCCTGTCGATCTTCGCCACGGTCCGGCTGCGGGTCGCGGAGTGGCCGGGCGTGCCGGTGATGCTGGTCGGCGAGTCGCCCGGCCACCGACTGGCGCTGGCGGGCAGCGGCGGCGGGCTCGGCGCGGTGCCGCGGTTCACCGCGCTGAACGCCGCCCTGGCCGCCGTCGAACGCCCGCCCGAGCGCACCCGCGACGAAACCGCGCTGCCCGACTCGCTGATCAGCGGCCTGCTGGCGCGCGACTTCGTCCGCGAGACGTGCGAACGCCTGCACGTGACCCACCTCGTCCACAACGCGGTCACGGTGGCCACCGAGCTGGTCGAGAACGCCGTCCGGCACGGCCGCTCCGCACCGATGCTGCTCCTGGAACTGCGTGACCGCCGGCTGACCGTCGCGGTGCGTGACGAGAGCCCCGACCCGCCCCGTGAGCCGAGGCCCGACACGTCACGGACGGGTGGCTGGGGCCTCACGATCGTGTCGGCAATGAGCCGCACCTGGGGCTGCTACCCGTGGCCGCGCGGCGGCAAGGTCGTCTGGGCCGTCATCGAGAACTGACGAGCCTCAGCTCGCCTCGACCTCCGCCACGATCGTGAAGTGGTCGATCAGCTCGGTCAGCTCCAACGGGTGCAGCACGGGCTTCGTGGTCGCTACCAACCGCAGCTGCGCCCCCACCGCCTCGCACTCCGCCGCCAGCGCGATCAGCAGGTTGATGCCGGTCGACCCGAGGAACGTCACGCGCGACAGGTCGAGCACCAGCGCCCGGCTCACGCCGCCGAGCCGGCGGCGGACGTACTCGTCGACCACCGGCACCGTCGCCATGTCCAGCTCACCCGCCACCGCGACGGCCACCACGCCCGCGGACACGTCACGCGCCGTGAGCGTGATGGCGTCGGTGAGATCTTCCATGTCCACCCCTGGTGTGGTCGGCAGGTGCGGCTGTCTGCTCAACCGCGTCCAGCCTAGGCCCAGGGGAACTGTGAACGCCCGTCAGGACGGGTGCAACTCCTTCTCGAGCTGCGCCTTGCTCATCCCCGAGGCCCCGGACACCCCGGCGTTGCTCGCCTGCGCCAGCAGCTCCTCGCGGGTCGCCTCGCCCGGCCGGTCGCCCAGGTGCCTGGCCCGGCTCTCCGCGAACGCGCGCCCCAGCTCCTCGCGGCGCTTGTCGTCCAGCCGCTCCCTCATGCCGGGCAGCACGGACGACTCCTCCTCCTCGACGTGGTGCGTCACGGACTCGACCAGCTCGCGCAGCACGCCGTCGAACGCGGGCGACGTCGGATCGGTCTCCGCGAGCTTCACCAGCAGCTGCTCGGCCTCGGCGTGCTCCTCCTGGCTGTGCTCGACCTCGTCGACCTCACCCGCCTCGTCCTTGGCGACGGGGTAGACCTCGGCCTCCTCGGCGCGGCTGTGCGCGGTGAGCACCGCCGTCAGCACGGGCACCAGCAAGGGGCGCTTCTCGGGGTGGTCCTTCAGCTCGGCGAACAGCCGCTCCACCTCGCGGTGGTCCTGCATGATCAGATCGACTACGTCGGGCATGTCGTCCTCCGTCACGTGTGGTGGCGCAGGAGTAGTACCCCGGAATCAGCCGACCACGCGCCGGATCACGTTGACCGGCCCGATGGACTCGATGTCCTGGACCTTCACCGGCACGCCCTCGGTGGACGCGTGCACGGCGCGGATGCCGTCGATCGCCATCGCCACGTGGGTCTGGCCCGAGTAGTAGATGATCAGGTCGCCGGCCTTGACCTCGTTGCGCGACACCTCCCGGCCGATGGTGGCCTGGCTGTAGGTGGTGCGCGGGATCGCGATGCCCGCCGAGCGGTACGCCGCCTGCATGAGGCTGGAGCAGTCCCAGGTGTCCGGGCCGTTCGAGCCGTAGACGTAGTCCTTGCCGCGCTGGGCCAGCGCGAACGCCAGCGCCTCGCCCGCCTTGCCCGCGGGCACCGGGATCGGGCCCATGTCGCCCGCGTTGTTCAACGCCGCCCGCTCCGCCGAGCTCAGCGAGCGGTAGGCCTCGCGGGCCTCGGTGATCTGCCCGTCCAGCGCGGCCTTGCGCTGGTCGATGTCGGCGATGGCCTTGTTCGCGGTGTCGGCGGCCTCACCGGCACGGCGGGCCGCGTCGTTGGCGAGGTCGACGGCCTGGCTGAGCCCGTCCAGCGCCTCCGCGTTGTCGCCCGCCAGCACGCCGAGCGCGGACATGCGGTTGAGGAAGTCCTGCTGCGAGTCGCTGACCAGCAACGCCGACAGCTGGCCGAACCGCGCGCCCTCGAAGGAGGCCTCGGTGAGCAGGTCGACCTGGCCGCGCAGCGCTTCCTGCGCCTGGTGGGCCGAGTCGAGGTCGCGGTTGGCCTGGTCGAGCGCGCCCTGGGCGTTGGACAACGCCTCCTGCGCGCGCAGGTGCTCTTCGTTGAGCGCCTCGGCCTGGTGGGAGAGGTCGTTGTACTTCTTCAACGCCTCGGAGGCGTTGGGCGCCTCGGGGTCCGCGGCGGCCTGGGGGAGCGGCATGGCGGCGCCGAGCAGCGCGGCGACGGCCGTGGCCGTCAGGGCTGCGCGGACGGTGCGCTGAGCGGATTTCGACGCCACGGTTCGCGCAATCCTCCTTGAGCCGGGTGGGGCCCGAACGGATCACACCCGCCCAGGTCTCGGACAGGTTACGGAACCCGTCGGCGCTCGTCCATAAGGGGTCCGCTTCCGGCCGTTCCCCGGGTTTCAGGCGACGGCGGCGGAACGCGTGAACCGGCCCGCGCGCACACCGCGCACGAACGTCCCCCACCCACCGCGCGGGTAGCGCACCACCGGTCCGCGGCCCCGGTCCTTGGTGTCGCGCACCCGGACCACGTCACCGTCGAACCGGACCTCCACGCAGTCGCCGGACGCCGTGCTGAAGCTGCTCTTGGACCAACCACGGGCCGTTGCCGAAGGGGTCAGGGGCATCAGTGCCGCTCCATCTCGTGGTAGACCGCGTCGATGAACTCGCGCGAGCCGCGGTCGTCGAGCGCTCGGTCGAACGTCTCCGCGAAGCTCGCCGTCGACTCGAGTATCACTTGGCGCTTGTCCAGCAGGACACCGCTGATCGCTGTCTCCTGGTACACCACGTCGCCGAGCCTGTTGGAGCGGAAGGAAAGGATCTTCAGCGCCGAGCCGAGCAACGGGTGCGCGCCCGCCGCGAAGGGCATGACCCGGATCCGTACGCGACCACCCGCGCGGTCGAGGACTTCGAGCACGTGGGCCAGTTGCCGCCGCATGACACCGGGTTCGCCGACCCGTTGCCGCAGGGCGGCTTCGCCGAGCACGACGTCGAGGCGCAACGGGTCGTCGCCGGACAGCCGGCGCTGCCGCGCGAGCCGGGTCTCCAACCGCGGGCCGACGTCCACCGGCCGGATGTAGGGCGTGCCGGCCCGCACCACGGCCCGCGCGTAGTCGGCGGTCTGGAGCAGGCCCGGGATGAGGTCGGGCGCGTACTCGAAGACCTTCTCCGCGCCCGCCTCCAGGCCCAGCAACCGCAGGAAGTCGTCGGAGTAGAGGCGGGCGTGGTCGTACCACCACTCGCGCCGCTCGGTCTGCGCCCGCAGCGCTTCGAGGTCGGCGCGCTCGTCGTCCGGCAGCTCGTACGCGTCGGTGAGGTCGCCCAGCTTCGCCGCCGTGAGCCGGCGCTTGCCGGACTCGATCGCGGACAGGTTGGTGCCGCCGATGCCCGTCGTCCGGCCGACCGCCGCCGCCGTGAGCCCGAGCCGTTCCCGGTGTTCCCGAAGCCTCAGCCCGAGTTCCCACGCCTGCACCGTGCTGGAGGTCGGGGCGTCGTCGCCCATGTCCTTCGTCCCGTCGATCTGGGTTGGGGCGACGGACAGCGTAGCGACGAGCACTCGTTCGATGAGTCGACATCGGGATAAGTATCAAGATAGCTTCGCCGCGGGAAGTGTCTCGCAGCCGAGGTGATGACCTGATGGACGACAAGCCCTCGCTGCGCGGCCGGCTGCTCGGCCGGGAACTGCGCCGGGTGCGCGAAGCCGCCGGGCTCACCGTGGCCGAGCTCGCCCGCCGCACCCGGCAGTCACCGGGCCGGATCCAGCGGCTGGAGGACGGCGTCGCCGCCTCGCCGACACCGGACCCGACCCTGTGGTGCGCCTGGGGCTCGGAGGCGACGAGCCTGATCAACGTGCTGTGCCGCACGTCCGAGCGGATCGACGTGTTCGCGCCGCTGGGCATCCACCCGGCCCTGGCGCGGCTCGACGCCGACCGCTGCACGGCCTACGTGCTGGAGGGCACGGCGGTCGACCGCGCCGACGTGACGGTCCGCGTGATCCCGCGCGGCGCGGAGATCTGCCCCGGCATCGTGCACCCGCTGACCCGGTTCGCGCTCGCCGACGGCCCGGCCGTGATCTTCTACGCCTACCTGCACCGCGCGATGTTCACCGAAGAGCCGCGCCACCTCGACTCGGCGGACGAGCTCTTCACGCGCCTAGCCGAGCTGGCGCGCGCCTAGCGAGAGCCCGGTGAGGTCCGTCCGGCCGCCGGGGTGGCGCACCGCGCGACCGGCGGCGGCCGTGGCGAGCCTGCCCGCGTCCTCCGGGTCGTCGCCGCGCGTCAAGGCCACGGTCAACGCGGCCACGAAGGCGTCACCGCCGCCGGTCGTGTCCACGACCTCCTCGTCGGTCAGCGGGATCACCGCCGAGTCCCCGGCCCACGTCAGCACGTTCGCCTCGCCCGGCACCTCCAGCGCCACCACCGACGGCCCCCGCGCCAGCAGCTCCCGCCCCGCCCGCACGGCCGCGTCCGCGCCGGTGATCGACCGCCCGGTCAGCGCCTCCGCCTCGCGGTGGTCGGCGCGCACGACGTCGGCCGCGGCCAGGAGCTCGGCCTCGCGCCCGTCCGGTGCGCCGTCGAGCACGACCAGCCCGCTCGCCGCGCGCACCGCCGCCAGCGCCGCGTCGGCCGGCTGCTGCAGCTGCACGACCACGGCGTCCGCCCCGGCCACCGTCGCGGACGCGGCCCGCACGTCGTCGGCCGTCACCAGCACCGCCTCGGGGACGTCCTCCAGGTACCGGTACGCGCCGTCGCACACGACGTCCACGATCAAGGCCGTCCGGGCGCCCCGCCGGCACACGACGGCCGCCGTCGCTACGCCGTCCGCGTCGAGCCGCTCGACCAGCAGGCGGCCCTCCCGGTCGTCCCCGACGACGCCCACCAACGCGGCTGTCGCGCCGAGCTGCCTGGTGCCGCGGGCGATGTTCGCGCCCTTCCCGCCGAGCATTTCGCGGCGTTCCAGGACGGTCGCGCGGGCACCCGATCCGGGCACCTCCGGCACCACCAACACCAGGTCACGGGCTATTTGACCGACCACCGCGATCCGCATGGTCGAGCGGTACCCGGTGGCCACCAGTTGAAACGGATCGTTGACGTGGCGTCACCAATAATGCGATCGTCGTTCTGGGAGCGCTCCCAGACCTGTGGTTCACAGATCACCGTCGATCTGAAGGAGATGTCCTTGCGACTCAAGCGCTTTGGGGCGTTGGCCGTTGCCGCGCTCGGTGTCGTCGGTGTGACCAGCTTCGTCCAGAGCGGCGTGGCGTTGGCGCACGGGTCGATGACCTACCCCGCGAGCCGCACCTACGCCTGCTACGAAGACGGCAGGGCCGGTAGCGGCGGAGGTGACCTGAACCCGACGAACCCGGCGTGCGTCGCCGCGGTGCAGATCGGCGGGAAGCAACCGCTGTGGGACTGGTACGGCAACCTGATCAGCCTCGCGGGCGGCAGGCACCGCGAGATCATCGCGGACGGCGACCTGTGCGGTCCGACCACGAAGTACGACGCCTACAACCTGCCCCGCGCCGACTGGCCGACGACCACCTTGCAGGCCGGGGCGCCGATCACCTTCAAGTACAACGCGTGGGCGCCCCACCCCGGCACCTGGGACCAGTACGTCACCAAGGACGGCTTCGACGTCACGCAACCGCTGAAGTGGTCCGACCTGGAGCCGGCGCCGTTCGACACCAAGGTCAACCCGGTCGCGGTCGGCGGCGAGTACTCGTGGAGCGGCACCCTGCCCAACAAGAGCGGCCGCCACATCATCTACTCGATCTGGCAGCGCAGCGACAGCCCCGAGGCGTTCTACAGCTGCTCGGACGTGATCTTCACGGGCGGCAACACCGGCGGTGACACCCAGGCGCCGACGGCTCCCGGCACGCCCACCGCGACCGCCACGGCCGACTCGGTGTCGCTGAGCTGGCCCGCGGCGTCGGACAACACCGGCGTCACCGGCTACCAGGTCTACCGGGAGGCGGGCGCCACCGACGTCGCGGTCGCCACGACCTCGGGCACCACGGCCACCGTCACCGGCCTCGCCTCCGACACCGCGTACCAGTTCTACGTGGTGGCGCGGGACGCGGCGGGCAACACCTCGCCGCCGTCGACCGCGGTGTCGGTGCGGACCAGCACGGGCGGCAGCACCACGCCGGGCGCGTGCTCGGTGACGTACAGCGTGCCCAGCGCGTGGTCCAACGGGTTCACCGCGAACGTGACGGTGAAGAACACGGGCACCAGCGCGGTCAACGCGTGGCAGCTCGCCTGGGACCTGCCGTCCGGTCAGGGCATCACCTCGGCGTGGTCGGCCGACGTCGCCGTGGCGGCGGGCAAGGTCACCGCGAAGGGCGTCAGCTGGAACCAGAACATCCAGCCGGGTCAGTCGGTGAACTTCGGGTTCAACGGTTCGTCGCAGGGGACGCCGTCGAAGCCGACCGCGTTCGCCCTCAACGGCGCTTCCTGCGCCGCGGCCTGATGTTCGGGCGGTGCGCGGCCCTGGTCGCGCTCCTGGTGGGGTCGGTCGCCTGCTCCTCGGCGGCGACCGGCTCCACCGGCCTGGGCGCCAACGCCCTCGGCCCGCCGCTGGCCACGTCGGCGGAGGTCGGGCAGTGGGTGGAGGAGAAGACCGGGCAGTGCGACGACGTCGTGCCGCGGTCGATGGAGGAGTTCGCCGACTTCGTCGGCCCGCTGCGGGCGAAGCTCTACGCGCCGTACGTGGCGGAGTGGTCGACGTGCGAGGCGGGGCCGTACGAGCGGCTCGGGCTGGTGGTGTTCCGGCGCGAGCAGCTCGCGGACTTCCAGCGCTCGTGGCAGGCCGCGATGTCGAGCGGCGAGGTGTCGGACAACCCGGACTTCGGGTTCGGCAACGGCTTCGCGTTGAGCGGCACGCTCGGCCTGGAGCTGTTGGGACTGCACGAACTGCGTTGCACACCGGTGGGACCCGGCGAGGACGTCGGGCACACCCTGCCCGCGGAGGCGGAGGGGTGCACCTACGTCCAGAAGCCGGGCCACCACCACTAGAGGCGGCTCGTCAGCGTGGCGCGGCGGTGCTCTGACGCACCACCAGCGTGGTGGCAAGCTCGATTCGGCGGTGTTCGGGCTCTTCACCACGTGCCAACGTGATGGCGAGACGGGTGCCCGCCGCGGCCATGTCCTGCAGCGGCTGCCGGACCGTGGTCAGCGGCGGGCCCACCCACTGCGCGACCGGGAGGTCGTCGAAACCGATGACGCTGAGGTCCTCCGGGATGCGCAGGCCGGCCGCGCGTGCCGCTTCGTAGACGCCGAGGGCCTGGAGGTCCGACCCGGCGAAGACGGCCGTGGGCGGGTCCGGCAGGTCGAGCAGCGGTGCGAACTGGGCGCGCCCGGACTCGACGTGGAAGTCTCCGTAGCGGACCAGGTCCGGGTCGTAGGCCAGGCCCGCGGTCTCCAGCGCGGCGCGGTAGCCGTCCACCCGGGCACGGCTGCACAGGACCCGTTCCGGGCCGCCGATCATGGCGATGCGGCGGTGGCCGAGTTCGATCAGGTGGCGGGTCGCGGTGAGGCCGCCGTTCCAGTTGGTGGCTCCTATAGAGGGCGTCTCCAACTGGGGTTCGCCGATCGGGTCGACCACGACGACCGGGATGTCCCGCGCGCGCAGCTTGGCCAGCTGCGAGGACGTGAGGTCGGAGAAGACGGAGATCACGGCCAGGGGTTTGCGCGCGATGACGCCCTCGAGCCAGCCGTGGCCGGGCGTGAGCCTGCCCTGCGACTCCGACAGCACCAGCGCCAGGCCCGACTCGGCGGCGACCTGCTCGGCGCCGCGGATGATCTCCAGCGCCCAGGCGCTCTCCAGCTCGTGGAACATCAGTTCCACCAGGTTGGACCGCCGCGACCGCTCGTCCGCCCGCCTCTGGTAGCCGTGCCGCCGGATGATCGCCTCGACCCGTTCCCGGGTGTGCGGCGCGACGTCGGCGCGACCGTTCATGACCTTCGAAACAGTCGGAACCGAGACCCCGGCCTCTGCCGCGATGGCGGCAATGGTGATCTTGCCCGAGGCTGTGCCATCCGAGGGTGACGGGTCGGCTTTGGTCGGCATGAGGGCAGTCTACGGCAGCCCCGCCCAGTTCCGGCCGCTGGACGCGGGAGAGCGGTGGTGGGTTGTTCGTCACTGGGAGTGTGCGTAACAGGGTCGAAACAATCGACAGTTGAATCGAAACTGTCGAATGTCCGGTTCCTCCCACCCGACCGCGCCACCGAGGTTACCGCAACGTGAATCGCGCTTGCCCCGAAAGTGGACCCCGCCCGCCCGCTCGCGCACGTCCCGAACGTTGAATTCGGGGTACCGGAACGTAGGACACACCCGTTCCGAACGTAGGACACGCGCGCGTGTCCTACGTTCAGGTCGTGCGTGTCGAACGCTCAGGTCGTGCGTGTCGAACGTTCCGGTCGGGTGAGTCCTACGTTCAGGTCGCGTGAGTCCTGCGGTCAGGGTGGGTCAGTTCTACGTTGGGTGGCTCGGGCCCGTGGGAGAGTGCGGGCCCGAGCCGGGTCGGGTCAGTCCCGGCGGCGGGCGCCGCCGAGCGAGAGTTCGTCGCGCAGGGCCCGGTGAGCGAGCTTGGGCGTGAAGTCCTCGTCGAGGATGGTGGCCGCACCGTCACCCTCGAACCACCCGGGCACCCAGGAGTACTTGTCCGTGTACCCCCAGACCGTGAACGACAGGCAGCGCGGCGTCAGCAGGCACGCCCGCAGCATCGCGCGGTAGCCGTCGGCCTGGGCCCTCAACTGCTCCGGGTCGGCCGGCAGCACCACCCGCACGTCGGCTTCCGTCACCGCCGTGTGCAGGCCCAGGGCGTCGAACCGCCCCAGGTTCTCCCGCATCCGCGCCGGCACGTCGTCCGCCCGCAGGTGCCCCTGCACCCCGACGCCGTGGATCGGCACGCCCTGTCGCACCAACTCGCGCACGAGGTCGTACATGCCGTCGCTCTTGGCGTTGACGTCCTCGACCTCGTAGTCGTTGTAGAACAGCAGCGCGTCCGGGTCGGCCTCGTGCGCCCACCGGAACGCGTCCGCGACGTAACCGGGACCGAGCGCCCGCAGCCAGGCGGTGTCGCGCAGCGTCCCGTCGTCCTCGAACACCTCGTTCACCACGTCCCACTGCCACACCCGGCCCCGGAACCGCCGCACGGTGGTCTGGACGTGGGCCTTGAGCACCGCGCCGAGCTCGTCGGGCGGCACGTCCGCGAGCCACGCCGGGTTCTGGTTGTGCCAGACCAGCGTGTGGCCGCGCACCCGCTGCCCGTTGGTCTCGGCGAACGCGACCAGCGCGTCCGCCGGGCCCCACTCGTACCGCCCGCGGGTCGGTTCGAGCTCCGCCCACTTCATCGCGTTCTCGGCGGTGACGGTGTCGAACTGCGCCGCCACCCACGCCCGGTACCGCGCGTCGTCCGCCAACGCCGCCAGGTTCACGGCGGTGCCGAACGCGAGGTCGTGCCGGGCCGCGAGGTGGCGCAGCGCCGGCTCCGCTGCCGCCGCGGGCGCGGCGGCAGCGGGGTCCGGGTCGTCGAGCACGAGGCCCTCCAGCCGGTGGACTACTTGCCGAAACCGGCCGTGAGGCCGCTGAGCAGGAACCGCCGCCCGATCAGGTACACCACGAAGATCGGCAGCACGGACAGCGTCACGGCCGCGAGCAGCGCGGGCACGTTCGTGCCGAACTGCCCCTGGAAGTCCCACAACCCGAGGGTGAGCACCCGCGACGATTCCGACTGGGTGAGCACCAGGGGGAAGAGGAACCCGTTCCACGCGTTGAGCGCCGTGTAGACGACGACCGTCATGATCGCCGGCCGCGCCAGCGGCAGGACCAGCGACACGAGCACCCGCATCGGCCCGGCGCCGTCGATCGCCTGCGCCTCGTACAGCTCGCGCGGCACGTCGCGCAGGCTGTTGGTCAGCACCAGCATCGCCACCGGCAGCGCGAACGCGGCCGTCGGCAGGATGATCGCGGTCAACGTGTCGTACAGCTGCATCCGGGTGATCATCAGGTACACCGGGATGATCGTGGCCTGCGCGGGGATCGCGAGCCCCATCAGGAGCAGGGTGAACCCGCGCTGCACGAACTGGCTGGTGTTGCGCACCACCGCGTACGCGGCGGGCACGGTCACGAGCACCACGATCACCACCGTCGCGACGGTCACGATCACGTTGTTCAGCAGGTACTGGCCGAAGCCGCCGGTCAGCACGGTGACGTAGTTGTCCAGCGACAACGCGTCCGGCATCGCCCACACGCTCTTGCCGAGGTACTCGGCGCGAGTGCGCAGCGACACCGTGACCAGGTAGAGCAGCGGTCCGACGACGATCGCCAGCCACACCAGGGCGAACAGCCCGGCGGGCCAGTTGGGACGAGACTTCACGACCCCTCCTGCTGGCTGCTCATCTGGCGGAACCCGCTCCAGCGCATGACCGCCAGCGACAGCGCGGTGCCGAGCACGACCAGCACGACCGCGATCGTGCTCGCGTAGCCCATCTCGAACCCGCTGAAGCCGGTGATGTACATGTGCAGCGGCAGGATGCGGGTCGCGGTGCCCGGTCCGCCGTTGGTCAGGATCAGCACGGTGTCGAACGTGGTCAGCGAGCCGACCAGCATCAGCACCGACGACGTGACGATCGTGTACCGGAGCTGGGGCAGCGTGATGTGCCGGAACTGGCTCACCCGCGAGGCGCCGTCGATGGTCGCCGCCTCGTACAGCGAGGGCGGCACCGCCCGTGCCGCGCCCTGGTAGAGCAGGGTGTGGAACGGGATGAACTGCCACGAGATGACGAGCACCACCGTGTACAGCGCGATGTCGGGGTCGCCCAGGAACAGCGGACCGCCGACGAACGCGCCGAAGTTCGGTTCGAGCAGCGCCTGCCACAACAACGCGATGGCGGCCGTGGACAGCAGCAGCGGCAGGAAGAAGATCGAGCTGAGCACCGCCCGGGACCGCTGCTTGCCGGCCGCCCAGACCCCGATCAGCAACGCGATCGGGGTCTGGACGAGCCACGACACGACCATCAGCACCAGGGTCCGCCACACCGACGCGCGCGCCTCGCTGTCCTCGAGCAACCGGGACCAGTTCTCGCCCCCGTTGATCGTCGGTGTGCCCAGACCGTCCCAAGCGGTGAAGCTCAGGTAGATCACGAGCAGCATCGGCAACGCGGCGAACAGGGCGAAGAACGCGAACGCCGGTACGGCGTACCAGGCCGAAGGCCGTTGGGACGACATCAGCGCGCGGCCACCGCGTCGACGAACTGCTGCGGCGAGACCTTGCCCAGGAAGAACTCCTGGAGCTGCGTGAGCATGAAGGTCGCCTTGTCGGCGGGCAGGTCCTGGTCCCAGGACAGCTGGAAGTTCTTCGAGTCCAGCACGAGCTCGTAGATGAACGAGGCGTACTCGGGGTTCGGGGACTTCTTCAGCTTCTCCTCGGCGCCCACCACCGGCGGGACGTCACCGGCGGCGATCAGCGCCTCGACGTAGGAGTCCTTGTTCAGCTCGGTGGTGACGAACTTCTTCGCCGCGTCCAGGCTCTTGGAGTCCTGGGTCGCCGAGTAGAAGTTGCTCACGTTGCCGACGAGGTTGCCCGCGTCGCCCTTGCCGCCGGGGATCGACGGGAACGCCACCCAGCCCAGGTCGCCGTTCTTCACGAAGTCCGGGCTCTGGTCGAGCTGGTTGGTGTACTCCCACGAGCCCATGAGGTGCATCGCGGCCTTGCCCTGCGCCAGGATGGTCGACGCGCCACCGGCGTCGTAGCCGACGGAGGCGAAGTTGCTGCCGAACGCGCCGCGGTCGATCAGGTCCTTGAGCTTGGTCATGGCCTCGACCACGGCCGGGTCCTTCCAGCCCGCGGGGCCGGCGTCCCGGATGTTCTTGAACACCTCGGGGCCCGCGACGCGGTCGAGCACGTACTCGGCCCACATCAGCTCGGTCCACGCCTGCGTGCCGGCGAGGGCGATCGGGGTGATGCCCTTGGCCTTGAAGGTGTCGACCGCCGTGAGCAGCTCGTCCCACGTCGTCGGCGGCTTGGCGCCCGCCTCGGTGAAGACCTTCTTGTTGAAGAACAGCAGCACGGGCTGCATGCCGCGCATCGGCACGCCGTAGTACTTGCCGCCGAGCTTCGCGCCGTCCAGGACGCTCGGGATGAACGAGTCCTTGACGGCCTTGTTCTCGTCGAGCACCGAGGTCAGGTCGGCCACCTTGCCGGCGTCGACGTACTCCTTGAGGTTGCCACCGCCCCAGTTGAAGAACAGGTCGGGGGCCTGCGGGGAGCCGATGGCCACCCGGAGCCGCTGCTTGTACGGGTCGTTGCCGAACGTCTCCAGCGAGGCGTTGCCGCCACCCGCCTTGAACGAGTCGATCGACTGGTTCTCGATCTTGTTGAGCACCGGGTCCTCGAGCGCCCAGATCTTCAGGGAGCCGCTGTTGGACTCGCCCGGACCGGACGTGCCACACGCGGACACCACTGCTGTCAAGGCGACCAGCCCCATCGCGATGAGGGGACGCACCCATGAACGGCGGGACATGCGACCGCCACCCTTCTGCCACGCTGCGGATTTGTTCGTGGCATCGAAACATTTCGAAACATCCACGACTTGCGCAGACCTTAGGCGGGTCCGATTCCGGTGTCAAGCATCACCATTCGGCGCGTCTGGATAGCGTTTCTGCACGTCAAGAGGTCACCCTTGTGTTTCGATCGAGTTTCGATACTATCGGACCATGCGTCGAGCCACGTTGGCCACGATTGCCGCAGCAGCGGGGGTGTCTCTCCCGACGGTGTCCAAAGTCCTCAACGGGAAGGACGACGTCGGCGCAGAGACCCGGGCCCGCGTGCGGCAGCTCCTGGCCGAGTATGACTACGTGCCGGTCGGGTCCCGCAGGGCCTCCGGGCACCTCCTGGTGGACCTCGTGTTCACCGCCCTGGACAGCCCCTGGGCGGTGGAGATCATCCGTGGCGTCGTCGACACCGGGCTGCACGTCGTGGTGTCGTCCACCGACAAACCCCGTCAGCACACGTCGTGGGCGGCGTCGCTGGTCGAGGCCAGGCGCGCGGGCGCGCTCCTGGTCACCTCCCAGCTGACCGCCGCCGACCGCCGGGTGCTGGCCAACTCCCGCATCCCCGTCGTGGTCATCGACCCGGTCGACCTGCCGCAGCCCAACGTGCCCAGCGTCGGCGCCACCAACTGGGCGGGCGGCCTGGCCGCCACCGAGCACCTCCTGCGCCTCGGCCACCGCCGGGTCGGCGTCATCGGCGGACCGGCCGGGATGCTGTGCAGCCGCGCGCGGGTCGACGGCTACCGCGCCGCGCTGGACCGCGCGGGCATCGCGTTCAACCCCGAACTGGTCAAGCACGGCGACTTCAAGCACGAGGGCGGGTTCCGCCGCGCGGCCGAGCTGCTGGCGCTGCCGGACCGGCCGACGGCGATCTTCGCCGGCAACGACGAGCAGGCTTTAGGCGTGATCGAGGCGGCCCGGGTCGTCGGGCTGTCCGTGCCGCACGACCTGAGCGTGGTCGGGTTCGACGACCTGCCGGTCGCGGTGTGGTCCTCGCCCGCCCTCACCACCGTGCGCCAGCCACTGACCGAGATGGGCCGCCACGCGGGCCGCATGCTCGCCGACCTGATCGCGGGTCGCCCCGTGGAGACCGAACGGGTGGAACTGGCCACCGAACTCGTCGTCCGATCGTCAACGAAGGAGCCGCCGTGCTGAACCCCTGGGCCGATCCCGGAAGGCCGACCGGTGAGCGGGTCGCCGCCCTGCTGGCCGAGCTGACCCTGGAGGAGAAGCTGGCCCAGCTGGTGGGCGTGTGGGTGGGGATCTCCGAGGGCGAGGAGGTCGCGCCCGCGCAGCACGAGTTCGCCGAGCCGCTGCCGCCGTGGGACGAGCTGACCAAGCCCGGCCTCGGGCAGCTGACCCGCGTGTTCGGCACCGGCCCGGTCGACCCGATCGTCGGCGCGAAGGTGCTGGCCGAGACGCAGCGCAAGCTCGTCGCCAACACCCGGTTCGGCATCCCCGCCATGGCGCACGAGGAGTGCCTGGCCGGGTTCACCGCGTGGCAGGCCACCGTGTTCCCCATCCCGCTCGCGTGGGGCGCCTCCTTCGACCCGGTGACGGTCGAGCGGATGGCACGCGAGGTGGGCCTGGTGATGCGCGACGTCGGTGTGCACCAGGGCCTGGCCCCGGTGCTCGACGTGACGCGCGACCCCCGGTGGGGACGCACCGAGGAGACCATCGGCGAGGATCCGTACCTCGTCGGTCTCCTCGGTGCCGCCTACACCAAGGGCCTGGAGTCCAGCGGGATCGTGGCCACGCTCAAGCACTTCGCGGGCTACTCGGCCTCGCGCGGCGGCCGCAACCACGCGCCGGTGCACATGGGCCCGCGCGAGTTCGCCGACGTCGTGCTGCCGCCGTTCGAGATGGCGTTGCGCCTGGGCGGCGCCCGTTCGGTGATGAACTCCTACGCCGAGGTCGACGGCGTGCCGGCGGGCTCCGACCGGACGCTGTTCACCGACCTGCTGCGGGACAAGTGGGGCTTCACCGGCGTGGTGGTCGCGGACTACTTCGCGGTGTCGTTCCTGGAGACCGCGCACGGCGTCGCCGGCTCGCCGGGTGAGGCCGCGTCGATGGCGCTGGCCGCCGGTATCGACGTCGAGCTGCCCAGCGTGCGCTGCTACGGCGAGCCGCTGGCCGAGCTGGTGCGCTCCGGCCAGGTGGACGAGGCGCTGGTGGACCGCGCGGTGACCCGCGTGCTCACCCAGAAGTGCGAGCTGGGCCTGCTGGACGAGGGCTGGCAGCCGGAGTCGGCCGCGGTGCTGCGCGACGAGCCGGTCGACCTCGACCCGCCCGCGCTGCGCGACCTGGCCCGCACGATGGCCGAGCGCTCCGTGGTGCTGCTGGACAACGCCGCCGGCGTGCTGCCGGTGCGTGACGCGGGCAAGCTCGCCGTGGTCGGCCCGTGCGCGGACGACCTGCTGGCGCTGATGGGCTGCTACGCGTTCCCGAACCACGTGGGCGTGCAGCACCCCGACGTCCCGCTCGGCGTCGACATGGACACCATGCTGGAGGCGGTGCGCAAGGAGTTCCCGGACGCCTCGGTCACCACCGCCAAGGGCTGCGAGGTCGACGGCGACGACCGGTCGGGCCTCGAGGACGCCGTCGCGGTGGCGCGCGAGGCCGACGTGGTGTTCGCGGTGCTGGGCGACCGGGCCGGGCTGTTCGGCCGCGGCACGTCCGGCGAGGGCTGCGACGCCGAGGACCTGACGCTGCCCGGCGTGCAGGGCGAGCTGCTGGAGCGGCTGCTGGCGCTGGGCGTGCCGGTCGTGCTGGTGCTGCTGACCGGCCGGCCGTACGCGCTCGGGAAGTACCTGGAGCCCGCCGAGGGGTCGACCTCGCGGCCCGCCGCTGAAGTGGATTCGCGGCCCGCCGCGGTAGCGGATTCGCGGCCCGCCGCGGTCGTCCAGGCCTTCTTCCCCGGCGAAGAGGGCGCGGGAGCGGTCGCCGGTGTGCTCAGCGGGCGCGTCAACCCGTCCGGCAAGCTGCCCGTCCAGGTGCCGCGCGGCTCCGGCGGCCAGCCGACCACCTACCTGCACCCGCCGCTGGGCGGTCCGGGCGGGGTCAGCTCGGTCGACCCGTCGCCCGCCTACCCGTTCGGCCACGGCCTGTCGTACACGACGTTCGAGCTGTCCGACTTCAGCGGTGGCGCGGAGTTCCCGGCCGACGGCGAGGTCGAGGTGTCGTGCCTGGTGCGCAACACCGGCGACCGGTCCGGCGCCGAGGTCGTGCAGCTCTACCTGCACGACCCGGTCGCCAGCGTCACCCGCCCGGTGCGCCAGCTCGTCGGCTTCGCGCGGGTCGAGCTGGAGGCGGGCGCGGCCACCGAGGTGACGTTCCGGCTGCACGCCGACCGCACCTCGTTCACCGGCCGCGACGGCAGGCGGATCGTCGAGACCGGCGAGGTCGTGCTCCAGGTCGGCTGCTCGAGCGAGGACATCCGCTGGGAGCACTCGGTGCCGGTCACCGGCGAGCCGCGCGTGGTCGGCCACGACCGCGTGCTGGTGACCCCGGTGACCACCACCGCGCGATGACCCGCTGACCACCACGTCAAGACGAGGTGACCCGTGAGGTCGGTGCCCTTGTCGGCGCCGCCGGCACCCCTGGTGCCCGCGGCGCCGGCGGCGGCCGACCCGCACGCGTCGGTCGCCCCCGCCGCGGTGGTCCGGAAGCTGGTCGTGGACACGGGTGGCCCCAGGCCGAGTTACCTGGGGCCGTCGGAGAGCCGCCGAGTCCACTGACCGGGCTGGGGCGTGAGGGGGACTATGGCGGTGGCCCCCCTCACGCCCCGCCTTTCCTCACAGGTGCGCGCGCAGGTGGCGGAGCTTGCGCTCGTCGTGCACGCGGGGCGTGGTGTGGCCGCTGAACGGGAACACCGCCATCTCCTTCGGCGCGGTGATCTCGTTGTAGGCCGCGTACACAGTGGACGGTGGGCACACCTCGTCCATCAGGCCGACGCTGAGCAGCGACGTCGCCGTGATCCGCTTGGCCAGCAACGCGCCGTCCACGTACCGCAGCGTGTCGAGCGCGGTCGGGATCAGGTCGACGTGCTGCGCCAGGAACTGCGCGATCTCCGCGTACGGCTCGGCGCCGGTGATGGTGATGGCCCGCTGGAAGTCGCACAGGAACGGGACGTCGGCGTGGCAGACCTTCACCGCTTCGCCGTTGAGCGCGGCGGCGGCCAGCGCCAGCCCGCCGCCCTGGCTGCCGCCCGACACCGCGATCCGCGTCTCGTCCACCCCGTCCAGGGACGCGGCCACCTCGACGGCGCGCGCCGCGTCCACCATCAGGCGCGTGACGTAGTAGGTCTCGGGGCTGGCGATGCCGCGCGTCATCACGCCGGGGTGTTCGGGACCCGCGAACCCGGAGTCAGGGGTGGCGCCGAGCGTCCACCGACCGCCCTGGCCGCGGGTGTCCATCACGAACACCGCGTAGCCGACGGACGGCAGCAGGGCGTGCTCCGACGGCAGTCCGCGCCCGCCGCCGTAGCCGATGTAGCAGACGACGGTCGGCAGCGCCTCGACGCCGGCGCCCGCGGGGCGGATGTACCAGCCGCGCACCCGGTCGCCGCCGTAGCCGGAGAACTCGACGTCCCAGACCGAGAGCGGTCCGTAGGCGTCGGCCGCGTACGGGGTGAGCACGGGCGGCAGCGCGGCGGCGCGGGCCTCCTCGAGGCGGGTCTTCCACCACAGGTCGAGGTTGTCCGGCTCGGCGGTGTCGGTCCGGTAGAGCGCCAACTCCCGCTCGGAGAGGTCGAACCAGGGCACGGTGGTCCCCTTTCCCATTATCCGTTAAGCGCTTAATTACCCTACCGGGTAAGACCGGGTGTTCAGCGGTCTAGACTCGATGATCACCGACGTTCCGAGGAGGCGCGGGTGGTAGGTAAGCGTCCGACCATCTCGGACATCGCCAAGGCCGCGGGGGTGTCCACCGGCGCGGTGTCGTACGCGCTCAACAACCGGCCTGGCGTCTCCGAACCCACCCGCCGCCGGATCATGGACATCGCCGACCGCCTCGGGTGGGTGCCCAGCAGCGCGGCGCGGTCGTTGAGCGACGGTCGGGCGAACGCGATCGGGCTGGTGGTGGACCGGCCGGCCAGGGTGATCGGCGTCGAGCCGTACTTCATGCAGCTGATCTCGGGCATCCAGGGCGCGTTGGCGGGCGGGCCGACGTCGTTGCTGCTCCAGGTCACGGACAACTCGGCGGCCGAGCTGGCGGCGTACCGGCGGTGGTGGGGCGAGCGCCGGGTGGACGGCGTGCTGCTGGTCGACCTGGTGCAGAACGACCCGCGGGTGGAGCTGGTGCAGGAGCTGCGGCTGCCCGCGGTCGTGCTCGGCGAGCCGGTCGTGCCGGACCTGCCGTGCGTGTGGACGGACGACGAGCTGGCCGTGACGGAGGTGCTGGAGTACCTGGTGGCGCTCGGGCACCGCCGCATCGTGCGGGTCGCCGGGCCGACGAAGTTCGTGCACACCCAGACCCGTTCCCGCGCGTTCACCACCGCCGCCGCGCGCTTGGACCTGCCGGACGCGCGGGTCGTGCACGCGGACTACTCCGACGAGGCCGCTGCCCGCGTGACGCGGCGGGTACTGACCAGCGGGACCGCGCCGACGGCCCTGGTGTTCGACAACGACGTGATGGCCGTGTCCGCGCTGGGCGTGGCGCACGAACTGGGCCTGACCGTGCCCGACCAGCTCTCCCTGGTGGCGTGGGACGACTCGGCCCTGTGCCGCCTGGTCCGCCCGGCCCTGTCCGCCGTCCGCCGCCCGATCGCCGAACGCGGCGCCGCCGCCGTCCGCCTGCTCCTGGACGTGATCAACGGCGCCCCCGCCGACCAGGTCAAGACCTCGGACCCCGAACTGGTCCCCCGCTCCAGCACCGCCCACCCCCCACCCTGACCTCGCGCGTGTCGAACCTCCAGGTCCCGCGTGTCGAACGCTCAGGCCTCGCGTGTCGAACGCTCAGGTCCCGCGTGTCCTACGTTCGGAACACCCGTGTCCTACGTTCGGGTTCGGGCGCGCCGTCGTGCCGCGAAACCGCAGGTCGCGTGTTCTGAGCGTTGAACTCGGGGGTCCTGAACGTAGGACACGCGCGTCCTGAACGTAGGACACGCGGGTTCTGAACGTAGGACACGCGGGTTCTGGAGGTAGGACACGCGGGGTTTGGAGGTGGGACTCTCGGGGTTGGGCGTTGACACTTAAGCGGTTAATTGCTTTGGTGTGGAGGCCTGCCGCAGGCAGGTGCGCTGCCCTGCGCTCGCTACGTCAATGTCGACAACAACGCGAGGTACACCCATGCGCAAGCGACTTGCCTTGGTCGGCGCCGCCATCGCCGCCTTGGTCCTATCACTGCTGACGGTCGTGCCGGCGCACGCCGCGGCCGGTTTCACCGTCAGCAACGGGCGTCTGCTCGACGCCAACGGCAACGACTTCGTGATCCGCGGCGTCAACCACGCGCACACCTGGTACGCCGACCGCACCACCCAGGCGCTCAAGGACATCAAGGCCACCGGCGCCAACACGGTCCGCGTGGTGCTCAGCTCCGGCGACCGCTGGACCCTCAACAACGCCGCCGACGTCACGAGCATCATCAACCAGTGCAAGGCCAACAAGCTCATCTGCGTGCTGGAGGTGCACGACACCACCGGCTACCAGGAGCAGAGCGGCGCGATCACCCTGGCCCGCGCGGTCGAGTACTGGAAGAGCATCCAGAGCGCCCTGGCCGGCCAGGAGAAGTACGTCATCCTCAACATCGGCAACGAGCCGTGGGGCAACACCGGCTACACCGGGTGGACGCAGGCCACCAAGGACGCCATCACCTCGCTGCGCGCGGCCGGCTTCCAGCACACGATCATGGTGGACGCGCCGAACTGGGGCCAGGACTGGGCCTTCACCATGCGCGACAACGCTGCCTCGGTGTTCGCCGCCGACCCGCAGCGCAACACCGTCTTCTCCATCCACATGTACGGCGTGTTCGACACCGCCGCCGAGATCAACGACTACCTGAACCGCTTCGTCACGGCGAAGCTGCCGATCGTGGTCGGCGAGTTCGGCAACAACCACTCCGACGGCGACCCCGACGAGGACACGATCTTCGCCACCACCCAGACGCTCAAGCTGGGCTACATGGCGTGGTCCTGGTCGGGCAACGGCGGCGGCGTCGAGTACCTGGACATGGTCACCGGCTTCAACGCCGCCCAGCTGACCACGTGGGGCCAGCGCGCGATCAACGGCGCGAACGGCATCAAGGCCACCTCCCGCGAGGCCAGCGTCTACGGCGGCGGCACGGTCGACAACACGCCGCCGTCCACGCCCGGCACCCCGACCGCGTCCGGCGTCACGTCCACCGGCGTCACGCTGTCCTGGGCCGCGTCCACCGACAACGTCGGCGTCACCGGCTACGACGTCGTGCGCGTCAACGGCACCACGGAAACGGCCTCGGCCAGTTCCGCCACCACGACGGCCACCCTCACCGGCCTGTCGGCGAGCACCACCTACACCTTCGCGGTGTACGCGCGGGACGCGGCGGGCAACCGCTCCACCCGCTCCGCCGCGGTCGACGTCACCACCCAGGCCGGTGGCGGCGGCCCCGCGTCCTGCGCGGTCACGTACAAGATCGCGGGCCAGTGGCAGGGCGGCTTCCAGGGCGACGTGAAGATCGCCAACACCGGCACGGCCGCGGTGAACGGCTGGACGCTGCGCTGGACCTGGGCCAACGGTCAGACGGTCAGCCAGTCCTGGGGCGCCACCACGACCCAGTCCGGCACCACGCTGAGCGCGACCAACGTGTCCTACACCGGCGCGATCCCGGCGAACGGCTCGGTCAGCTTCGGCTTCATCGGCTCGTGGAACGGCGCCAACTCGGCGCCCACCGCGTTCACCCTCAACGGCGCAAGCTGCACCACGGCCTAAGGACGCGCGATGACGAGGAAAACCGCTGTCGCGGCACTGTTAGCCGCGCTCTCCACGCTGGTCGGCCTCCTGGTGGCCGCGCCCGGTCAGGCGGTCGAGGCCGCCGCGCCGACGCGGATCATGGCGCTGGGCGACTCGATCACCGGGTCGCCGGGCTGCTGGCGTGCCCTGCTCGACCGCGACCTGCGCGCGGCCGGGCACACGGACATCGACTTCGTGGGCACGCTGCCCGGTGACGGCTGCGGGTTCGCCTACGACAGCCAGAACGAGGGGCACGGCGGCGCGCTGGTGACCGCGGTGGCCGACCAGGACCAGCTCGTCGGGTGGCTGGCCGCCACCAACCCGAACGTGGTGCTCATGCACTTCGGGACCAACGACGTGTGGAGCAACCGCTCGACGGCGACCATCCTGGCCGCCTACGGCAAGCTGGTCGACCAGATGCGCGCGAACAACGCGAGCATGAAGGTGATCGTCGCCAAGATCATCCCGATGGCGGCGAGCGCCTGCGCCGAGTGCCCCCAGCGGGTGATCGACCTCAACGCGGCGATCCCGGCCTGGGCGGCGGGCAAGTCCACCGCGCAGTCGCCGGTCACCGTGGTCGACCAGTGGACCGGGTTCACCACCGCCAGTGACACCTACGACGGCGTGCACCCGAACGATTCCGGCAACCGCAAGATCGCGGACCGGGCGTTCCCGGCCGTGGTGGCCGCCCTCAACGGCACCACGCCCACGTCCACCACCACCACCACCACCAGCACGACCACTACTACTACTACTACGACGACGACCACCACGACCCCCGTCCCCGGCGGTTCGTGCGAAGTCGAGATCAAGATCGTCAACAAGTGGCAGGGCGGGTTCCAGGCGGACATCACCATCCGCAACGGCGGCAGCACGGCGAGCCGCGGCTGGAAGATCGGGTTCTCGTTCCGCACCGGGATGTCCCTCGCCCAGGGCTGGAACGGCACCTTCGCCCAGAGCGGCACGGCGGTGACGGTGTCCAACGCCTCCTGGAACGGCGTCATCGCGCCGGCCGGGACGGTCAAGGTCGGGTTCAACGGCAACGGCGACCCGACCGGCTGGACCCCGACGCCGATCTGCACGCTGTCCTGACCGGACCTCGCGGTTGTGCCCTCCCGACGGACGGCTAGGGCACAACCGCGAGGCCCATTATCTATGACTCAGGTCACAGTCCTGTGTGTAGAGAACGCCGTGACGGCCCCGTCCACAGGTTGCGAGCGCCAAGATGGGCGCACGAAGACCTAGGAGTCCGACATGGCGAAGTTCCTGCTCCTCATGAACTACGGTCCGGCGACCAACTGCGACCTCCCGATGGACCAGTGGGCGCACGAGGACATCGCCGCGCACATCCAGTTCCAGCACGACCTCGGCAAGGAGCTGACCGACAACGGCGAGCTGGTCGACGCCCAGGGCCTGGCCGGCCCGGAGCTGGCCAAGACGGTGACGTTCACCGGCGAGGGCGCGCCCGTGATCACCGACGGCCCGTTCCCCGAGTCCAAGGAGCTGCTGGCGGGCTACTGGCTGGTCGACACCACGCTGGAGCGCGCGCTGGAGATCGCGGCGAAGGCGTCCGCCGCGCCCGGTCCGAACGGCGTGCCGATCGGCCAGCCGATCGAGGTGCGGGAGCTGATGTCGGCACCCGCCTCGTCCGACCTGTGAGCCTGCCCGGACCGGTGGGCGCGACCGTCGAGGACCTGTTGCGGCAGTGCGCGCCGCAGGTCCTCGGCGTGGTCGCGCGCCGGTTCGGCGACTTCGCGCTGGCCGAGGACGCGGTGCAGGAGGCGTTGCTGGCCGCGGCACGGCACTGGCCCGTCGACGGCCTGCCGGACAACCCGCGCGGCTGGCTCGTGCAGGCGGCCGTGCGCAGGATGACCGACCTGGTCCGCAGCGAAGTCGCCCGCCGCCGCCGCGAGGACGAGGTGTTCCGCGAGCCGTCGCCCGGCGAGGTGGCGGACCGGGACGACACGCTGGTGGTGCTGTTCCTGTGCTGCCACCCGGAGCTGACGCCCGCGTCGGCGATCGCGCTGACGTTGCGCGCGGTGGGCGGCCTGACCACGGCGGAGATCGCGAACGCGTTCCTGGTGCCCGAGGCGACCATGGCGCAGCGGATCAGCCGGGCCAAGCAGAAGCTGCGCGGCGCGAGCTTCGCCATGCCCGGCCCGGACGAGTTCGCGGCCAGGCTGCGGTCCGTGCTGCACGTGCTGTACCTGATCTTCAACGAGGGCTACACCAGCAGCGTCGGCGGCGCGCTGCACCGCACCGAGCTGTCCGGTGAGGCGATCCGCCTGGCCAGGGCCGTGCACGCCCGCCTGCCGACGGACCCCGAAGTCGCCGGCCTGCTGGCGCTGATGCTGCTCACGGACGCCCGCCGGCCCGCCCGCACCGGCCCGAACGGCGCGCTGGTCCCGCTGGCCGAGCAGGACCGGTCGCGGTGGGACCAGGCGCTGATCGTGGAGGGCGTCGAGCTGATCATGGCGGCGGTGGAGCGCGGCGCCATCGGCGAGTACCAGCTACAAGCGGCGATCGCGGCCATCCACGACGACGCGCGACGCGCCGAGGACACCGACTGGCCGCAGATCCTGGGCATGTACGGGCTGCTGGAGCGGATGACCGGCAACCCGGTCGTGTCGCTCAACCGGGCGATCGCGGTGGCCATGGTGCACGGCCCGGCCCAGGGCCTGGAGCTCATCGACGCCCTGGACGACCGCCTGCCCGGCCACTACCGCCTCGACGCCGTCCGCGCCCACCTGCACGAGATGGCGGGCGACGTGCCGCGGGCCGTGGCCCACTACCGGGCCGCCGCCGCGCGCACGACCAGCGTCCCCGAGCAGCGGTACCTGGTGGACAAGGCGGCCCGGCTCGCCCGCTGACCGCCGGTACCCTCGATCGGGGGTGGTGTGGTCGTGACCGAGCGCAAACCGGCCGGTGTCGGCTTCGAGACCTGGATCGAGCGGCAGATCCGCGAGGCGCAGGACCGCGGGGACTTCGACGGCCTGCCGGGCGCGGGCAAGCCGCTGGAAGGGCTGCACGAGCCGCACGACGAGCTGTGGTGGGTGAAGGAGAAGCTGCGTCGCGAAGAGGGCACGGCGCTGCCCCCGACGCTGCTGCTGCGCAAGGAGGCGGCTGCCGCGCGCGAGGCCGCCGGACGGGCGCGCACCGAGGCCGAGGTCAGGTCGATCCTGGCCGACATCAACGCGAGGATCGTCGAGGCGATCCGCAAGCCGATGTCCGGCCCGCCGCTGAACCTGATGCCGTTCGACGTCGAGCACGTGGTGGCGCGGTGGCGGGCCGACCAGGCCTAGGCACGCCGCCGGTCGGGGTCGCGGGCGTGGCAGGATCGTGGGCGTGACCGATTCCCAGGCCCCGGCAGCCTCGCGAACCGATCGGGTCGTCGCCGAGTGGGTGCGGGGCTGGGCGTTGTCCCGCGGCACCCCGGATCCCGTCGAGGAGCCCGACGGCTACCGCATCGACGTCGGGTTGCCCGGGCACCGGGTGCGCTACGTCCTGCCGGACCCGCGTTCGGTCGGCCCGCGTGCCGCCGGGCTCACCGAACCCGGCACCTGGCTGAAGGTCTGCGGTTCGGCCGAGCAGGTGCGGCCCGCGCTGGACTCGCGGTGGACGATCGGTGCGCCGGAGTACCTGATGAGCACCGGGTTGGGGACGCGCCCGCCGGTCACCCCGCCGGATCCCTACACCGTGCAACCGGGTGTCACCGGTGACGTGCACGACGTCGTCGTCCGCGCGGCCGACGGCGGGTGGGCGGCGAGGGGGTGGGTCGCGGTGCGCGGCCGTGCCGCTGTCGTCGACAGGGTGGAGACCGACCCCGCGCACCGCAGGCGTGGCCTCGGCAGCGTCGTGATGTCCGAGCTGATGCGCGTCGCCTCCGACCGCGGTGCGGTGCGCGCGGTGCTGGTCGCCACGGAGGAAGGGCGCGCGTTGTACCGCAGGCTCGGGTGGGCGGTCGAATCACCGGTCACGGCCGCGCACCTGGCGGCTTAGCGGCCGCTCGGCGGTCGCTCAGGTGAGGCCGGCGGCGTCGAGCAGCGCCGTCGCGGTGGCGACGCCCAGGCCGGACAGCGGTTCGGCGCGCACCACGGCACGGGCGCTCGCGCCGTCGAACACCACCGTGAGCTGCGCGGCCAGCGTGTCCGGATCCGCCACGCCCGCCGCCCGCGCCTCGGCGGCGAAGAAGTCGGTCAGGGCCTGCTTGTGGCGGCGCGCCACGGCGTTGGCCGGGTGGGTGGCGTCCTTCAGCTCGGTCGCGGTGGCGACCAGGGGGCAGCCCCGGTAGGTCGGTCGGCGGGTCAGGTCGTCCTGCGCCCGGAACACGTGCAGGACCCGTTCGCGCGGCGTGCCGCCGTCCGGCGGGAGCAGCACGGCGTCGTAGTCCGGCGCACGGCGGTCGAGGCTGGCCGCGATCAGCTCGTCCTTGCTGTCGAACAGCAGGTACATCGAGCGCTTGGAGACGCCCGCCGCCTTGCACAGCGCGTCGACGCCCACGCCGACGCCTTCCCGGTAGAACAGCTCGCCCGCCGCGTCCAGCAGGCGGTCCCTTGGCGTGGTCACGCACGCAGGTTACCGCCGCGGTTGCGAACAGGAAACCGATCGGTCTACAGTCGGTGGAAACCGATCGGTTTCCACCCCTCCGGAGGACTGTGATGACGAAGATCGACGGCGCGACGGCACTGGTCACCGGTGGCAGCCGGGGCATCGGCAAGGCCCTGGTCGAGGCCCTGTACGCGCGGGGCGCGCGGCAGGTCTACGCCACCGCCCGCGACCCCCGCACCGTCACGCACCCCGACGCCGTCCCGCTCGCGCTGGAGGTCACCGACCCCACCTCGGTCGCCGCCGCCGCGGCCAGGGCCGACGACGTGACCATCGTGATCAACAACGCGGGTGGGCTGGTCAGGGCGTCGTTCCTGGACTCGCCGGTGGACGACGTGCGCCGCGAGTTCGAGACCAACTTCTACGGCCCGCTCAACGTGGCCCGCGCGTTCGTGCCGGTCATCGAGCGCAACGGCGGCGGCCACCTGCTCAACGTCGCGTCGGTGCTGTCCTGGGCCGCGATCAGCGGCTCGTACAGCGCGTCGAAGGCCGCGCTGTGGTCGCAGACCGACTCGTTGCGCCTCGAACTGCACCCGCGCGGCATCCGGGTGACCGGGCTGCACGTCGGTTACGTCGACACCGACATGACCGCCGGCCTCGCCGTGCCCAAGAGCGATCCCCGCGGCGTCGCGGAACTGGCGCTGGACGGCATCGAGTCCGACGCGTTCGAGGTGCTGGCCGACGACCTCACCCGGCAGGTGAAGGCCGCGCTGGCGCAGGACGTCTCCGTCCGGTACCCGGCGCTGGCCTCCGCCGACGCGGTGCGCTAGCGAAGTCCACTGTGGACTGACCGCGAACGCCGGCGCGAAGGGGTCGGCGCGCACCCCTGACGGCGGTCCCGCCGCGGTGCCGTCGCTGTCACCCTGGGTACCCCGCAGCCACATGCCTGTTGGATCCCCTCCACCGCTCTAGTGGAATTGCGAGGTGCGGCGATGGCAGAACCTCAGCACGTCCCGGCACACATCGGGGTCGAGGACGTGGAGCGCTTGGAAGCCGAGACCGAACGCCTGCGCGGGGTGGACTACCGCGAGGGCGGCGGCGCGTGCCGCGACGCGGTGATCGGCTGCGCGGCGTGGCACGACCGGTTCCTGGACGCCGACGCGACGGGCGCGGTGCGGGGGCGGCTGCTCGTCGCGTTGGCCGACCTGCACAACCTCGCCGCGTGGACGTGCTTCGACACCGGTCGGGAGGGCGCCGCCGCGCGGCACTGGGACCGCGCGCTGGCCATGGCGTGCGAAGCGGGCCACCACGACCTGGAGGCGAACATCCACTACCGCGTCGGCCGGATGCGGCTGCACGGCGGCAGGCGGCGCGAGGCGTTGGAGGCGTTCGCGTCCGGGCTGGTCGCGGCCCGGCGGGCGCGGTCGTCGCGGGCCGCCGCGATGCTGCACGCCAACCAGGCCTGGGCGTACGCGGGGTTGGGTGACGACGGCGAGGCGGTGCGGCTGCTGAACCTGGCGCGCGACGAGTTCGCCCGCGCGTCCGGCCCGACGCCGGGGTGGGCGCGGTTCTTCGACGAGCCGGACCTGTGCGGGCTGACCGGGGTGGTGCTGACCGAGTTGGCCCGGACGGTCGCCCCGGCGCACACCGCGGGCGCGATCGACTCCTTGAACGCCGCCGTGGCGGGTTACCCGGACGGCATGGCGCGCAGCCGGGCGTTCAGCCTGATGGCGTTGGCCGCGAACCACTTGGTGGACGGTGACTTCGACCAGGCGGCGGACGTGGGGGAGCGGGCGCTGGCGGTGGCGGGCGCGGTGGGCTCGACCCGCGTCACCGACCGGCTCCAGCCGCTGCGCCGGCTGGCCGACCGCTACCCGCGCAACGCGCACGCCCGCACGCTGTCCGCCCGGATCGCCGCCTTCACCCCACCGGTCTGAGCGCCGCTCGGCGCCGGTCCCGCTGTCCGCACCGCCCTCGACCCGACCCGGGTCGAGGGCGGTGTCGTACGTCCGCCCCACTGCTCTGGGCCGGTCGCCCGTCGAATTCGACTCGAATTCGACGATGAGTCGAATGGCGTGGTCGAACGCAAATCGAACGAAGTTACGTCGTTGACGTGCGGCCGACACTTTCGCAATACTCTGTTCGCACTTCTGGAACGTGTTCACACTTATGAACAAATTCGCCGGGGAAGGCCCCTCGTCATGCGGATACTCAGTACTGCGCTCGTGCTTTCCTGCGCCCTCGGCGTGATCGCGGCAGCACCCGCGCACGCAGGCAATGACCTGGGGAGACAGGTTCTCCAACCCGGTGACGGCTGGGCTTCGAGCGGCACCGGGACGACCGGCGGGTCGGCCGCGACCACCGAGCACGTCGTGCGCACGGCGGCGGAACTGCGGGCCGCCCTGGCGGCACCCGCGCCACGTCTCATCAAAGTCCGCGGCGTCATCGACGTCAGGGCTGATTGCGCGACATATGCCACCGACGGCTACACGCTCAACGGCTATTTGGCCGCATACGACCCCGCCGTCTGGGGGTGGGAGAACGAGCCGAGCGGCCCGCTGGAGGACGCCCGCGCGGCGTCCGCCCGCCGCCAGGCCGAGGCCATCGCCTTCACCGTCCCCTCCGACACCACGATCGTCGGCGACGGCAGGGGAGCGGGCCTCACCGGCGCGAACGTCCGCGTCCACGGCGCGAGCAACGTGATCATCCGCAACCTCACGTTCCGCGACACCCGCGACTGCTTCCCGCAGTGGGACCCGACCGACGGCGCCACCGGCAACTGGAACTCCGACTACGACGCGGTGTCCCTCCAGCGCGCCACGAACGTGTGGGTCGACCACAACACGTTCACCGACCAGCCGTTCCCGGACAGCGCGGCGCCGAGCTACTTCGGCCGCCCCTACCAGCAGCACGACGGCTCGCTCGACATGACCAGCGGCACCGACCTGGTCACCGCGTCGTACAACCTCTTCGAGGACCACGGCAAGACGATGCTCATCGGCTCGTCCAACACCTCGACCACCGACCCCGGCAAGCTGCGGGTGTCCGTGCACCACAACGTGTTCCGCAACGCCGAGGAACGCCTCCCGCGCGTCCGGTTCGGCCAGGTGCACGTCTACAACAACCTGTACGAACCCGGACCGACGTTCGTCTACGCCTGGGGCGTCGGCGTGCAGTCGAAGCTGTACGTGGAGAACAACTACGTCAAGCTCGCCAACGGCGGCGCGGTCGACAAGCTGATCTACAACTGGGGCGGCACGGCCCTCACCGAGGTCGGCACGGTGGTCGACGGGCAGCCGGTCGACGCGCTCGACGCGTTCAACGCGGCCCACCCGACCGCGCAGCTCGCCGGCGACGCCGGGTGGACCCCCGAGTTCACGCTCGGCCTGGAACCCACCTCCCGGGTGAAGAACCTCAAGGCGGGCGCGCAGCAGCGCGAGCGCTACCACGTGGCCAAGGGCACGGACTTCGACACCGTGCAGGCCGCGATCGACGCCGCGCCGCCCGGCACCACCATCACCCTTGGCAAGGGCGTGTACCGCGAGGTCGTCCGGGTGCCCGCGAGCAAGCCGGGCCTGACGCTGAAGGGCTCCACCGGCACCGCTCGCGACGTCGTGATCGACTACGACAACGCCAACGGCACCAAGAAGCCCGACGGCACGACCTACGGCACCACCGGCTCGGCCACCGCGACGATCGAGGCGGACGGTTTCACCGCCCGCGACCTCACGTTCAGCAACTCGTTCGACCGGGCCGCGCACCCCGAGATCACCAATACCCAGGCCGTCGCGGTGAAGGCGACCGGCGACCGCCAGTACTACGACCGCGTCCGGTTCCTCGGCCACCAGGACACCCTGTACGCCGACACGCGCGCGGTCGGCACGCGGGCCCGCCAGTACTACCGGGGCGGCGAGATCGTCGGCGACGTCGACTTCCTCTTCGGCCGCGCCACGGCGGTGTTCGACCAGGTGACCATCCGCGCGCTGGACCGGGGCGGCGACCCCGACGGAGTTCCGGCGGGCTACATCACCGCCGCCAGCACGCGCCGCGACAACCCGCACGGCTTCCTGATCATGAACTCCACGATCGTGAGCGACGCGCCCGCGGGCACCTACTACCTGGGCCGGCCCTGGCACCCCGGCGGTGACGTCGACGCCGTCGCGTCCGTCGTCGTCCGCGACACCAAGCTGCCCGCCGCGGTGAAGACCGCGCCGTGGACCGACATGTCCGGCTTCTCCTGGCGCGACGCGCGGTTCGCCGAGTTCCGCAACTCGGGCGCGGGCGCCACGCCCGGCGCGGACCGGCCGCAGCTGACCCCGGAACAGGCGTCCCGGCACACCCTGCGCGCGTACCTCGGCGACTGGAACCCCGCATGAGGACACGCACCTGGGCGCCCTACGCCCTGATCGCGCCGACGCTGGTGCTGATGGCGGTCTTCCTGGTCTACCCGATCGGCAGCGTCGTCTACTACAGCCTCCAGCGGTACAACGTCACGCAACCGTGGAAGAACGGCTTCGCGGGGCTGGACAACTTCAAGCAGATGCTGTTCGACGACCCGCTGTTCTGGCAGAGCCTGGCGTTCAGCGCCAAGTGGGTGTTCGTCGAAGTCGGGCTGCAACTGCTGCTCGGCCTCGTGCTGGCGCTGATCGTGAACGAGACGTTCATCGGCCGGGGCGTGGCGCGGGCGCTGGTGTTCTCGCCGTGGGCGGTGTCCGGCGTGCTCACCACGGGCATCTGGATCCTGCTGCTCAACCCGTCGACCGGCATCTTCCAGGAGCTGTCGGAGCTGGGCATCGGCTCGCCGGGCACCTCCGTGCTCGGCAACCCCGACACGGTGTTCGACGCCCTGGTGGTGACCGAGCTGTGGCGCGGCGTGCCGTTCTTCGCGATCCTGCTGCTCGCCGACCTCCAGAGCATCCCCAAGGACCTCTACGAGGCCGCGTCCGTGGACGGCGCGAGCCGGTGGCGGCGCTTCACCAGCGTCACCCTGCCGCACCTGAAGGACGCGATCATCCTGTCGACGCTGCTGCGCGCGGTGTGGGAGTTCAACAACGTCGACCTCATCTACACCCTGACCGGCGGCGGTCCCGCGAACCAGACCACGACCCTGCCGCTGTACGTCGCCAGGCAGGCCGTCGACTCGCACAACTTCGGGTACGGCTCGGCGCTCACCGTGGCCGGGTTCCTGATCCTGCTGTTCTTCTCGATCCTGTACCTGCGGGTGTCGAAGTTCGGGAGTCGCGCATGACCGAGACGTTGACCCGGCCCCCGGTGGACACCCCGCCGCCGCCCCGGCAGCCCACGAAGCGACGCCGCCGGGCCGTGGCCGAGGAACCCGGCAAGCGCTGGATGATCCACCTGCCGCTGGCGCTGTACCTGCTGTTCACGATCGTCCCGTTCTACTGGATGCTCGTGTTCGCGGTGCGGCCGACCGGCTCGACGCAGCTCGTGCCGTGGCCGATCACGTTCGAGCACTTCGACACGGTGTGGAACGACATCGGGTTCGGCGTCTTCTTCTACAACAGCGTGGTCATGGGCCTGGGCGTGCTCGTGTTCGTGACCATCCTGTCGGTGATGGGCGGGTACGCGCTGGCGCGGTTCAAGTTCCGCGGCCAGAAGGTGTTCCTGCTGGCCATGCTGTGCAGCCAGTTCATCCCCGGCGCGATGATGCTCATCCCGCTGTTCGTGATCTTCAAGGGCATGGGGCTGCTCAACACGCTCACCGGCCTGGTCATCGCGGAGGTGGCGTTCCAGCTACCGCTGTCGCTGATCCTGATGAGCGGGTTCATCCGCAACATCTCGGTGGAGCTCGAAGAGGCCGCCATGGTGGACGGCTGCTCGCGCCTTCGGGCGTTCTTCGCGGTCGTCCTGCCGCAGCTCAAGCCCGCCCTCGTGGCGGTCGGGTCGTTCGCGTTCATCGGCGCGTGGAACAACTTCCTGTTCGCGTTGATGTTCGCGACGCGGCAGGACAAGTTCACCCTGCCGGTCGGCCTGAGCTACACGTTGGGTGAGTTCAACACCGACTTCGGAGCACTCGCCGCCGGTGGCGTGGTCGCGGCCGTGCCGGTTGTCCTGGTTTTCGCCGTCGTGCAGCGGTTCCTGGTGCAGGGGCTCAGCGCCGGGGCCGTGAAGGGATAGGGAGCATCATGAGAAAACTGCTGGTCGCCGTGGCCGCCGCCGCGCTGGCGCTGTCCGCCTGCTCGTCCGGGGGAGGTGCCGGGAGCGACGGGAACGTCACCATCACGTTCTGGGACAACAACGGCGGCCCCGCGCGCGAGCCGATCTACAAGGAGCTGATCTCCCGCTTCGAGGCGGCGAACCCGAACATCAAGGTCGAGTACGTCGGCATCCCCAGCGCGTCGGTGCAGCAGAAGTACGACACCGCGATCGCCGGCGGCGAGACGCCCGACGTCGGTGGCGTGACCACCTCGTACCTCGCCCACCTGGTCGGCCAGGAGGCGCTGGCGCCGCTCGACGACCGCATCAACGGCGGACCGCTGAAGGACAAGCTGCTCCCGTCGCTGGTCGAGACCGTCCGCCAGACCGCGCCGGACGGCAAGCTGTACATCGTGCCGTCGTCGGCCAACATGGACATCATCTGGTACCGCACCGACTGGTTCTCCGCCGCGGGCATCGAGGTGCCCAAGACCTGGGACGAGTTCATCGCCGCCGCGACCAAGCTCACCGACGCGGGCGCGAACAAGTACGGCTACACCATCCGCGGTGGCGCCGGCTCGGTGTTCCAGCTGATCACCGAGGCCTACGCGTACTCCGGCGTGGACAACTTCTTCAAGGACGGCAAGAGCACCCTCAACGACCCGGCCAACGCCGAGCTGGTCGACAAGGTCGCCGACCTGTACAAGAAGGCCACGCCCGAGGCCGACGTCAACAACAGCTTCACCCAGATGATCGCCCAGTTCACCGGCGGCTCGGTCGCGATGATGCACCACAACCTGGGCTCCTACAGCGACGTCACCAAGGCGCTGGGCGACAAGGTCGCGGCGATGCCGCTGCCCGTCGGCCCGAGCGGCAAGCGGACCGTCGTGCCCAACCCGACCGACGGCTTCGCGGTGTTCAAGAACAGCGAGAACCAGGACGCGGCGTGGAAGTTCGCCGAGTTCCTGACCTCGGCCGAGTCCAACAGCTACTGGAACGAGAAGGTCGGCCAGATCCCGGCCAACACCGACGTGCGCAGCGCGGCGTGGATCGACTCGGCCGCCCACGTGAAGATGGCGCTCGGCGTGCTGGAGGACCCGGCCACGATCCTCGTGCCCGCGCCGGTCTACCTGCCGCAGTACTCGTCCATCACCAAGGCCGACAGCGAACCCCAGTACCAGAAGGTGCTCCTCGGCGACCTGACCGCCCAGCAGTTCCTGGACGAGGTGGCGAACAAGCTCACCGAGGCGCAGAAGGAGTGGGAGGACCGCAAATGATCGAGCGCGTCGAGGTGTCGGTGTTCACGACCACCGCGTGGACCGCGGTGGACCCGCACGGGCACCGGCACCCGAGCGCCGAGCACGAGGTCCGCGAGGCGCTGCTGGAGATCACCGACTCCGACGGGGTCGTGGGGCGCGTGCAGGTGCACCCGGACCAGCTGCGGCCCGCCGTGCTCGACTCGATCGTGAAGCCCGTGCTGATCGGCGCGGACCCGTGGGACCGGGAAGCGCTGTGGCGCAGGATGGCGCGCAAGCAGCGCGGCTCCCACGGCCGGTTCACCGACCGGGCGCTGGGTTACGTCGACACGGCGTTGTGGGACCTGGTGGGCAAGAAGGTCGGGCAGCCGGTGTGGAAGCTGCTCGGCGGGGCGCGCGAGCGCATCCCGGCCTACGCCAGCACCATGTGCGGTGACGAGATCCCCGGCGGGCTGAGCACGCCCGGCGACTACGCGTCGTTCGCGAAGCAGTTGGTGGAGGCCGGGTACCGGGCGATCAAGCTGCACACGTGGATGCCGCCGGTGCCCGGCGCGCCCAGCGTGCGGGCGGACATCGCGGCCTGCGAGGCGGTGCGCGAGGCGGTCGGGCCCGGTGTCGAGTTGATGCTCGACGCCAACCACTGGTACTCGCGCACCGAGGCGCTGGAGCTGGGCCGGGCGTTGGAGGCGCTGGACTTCTACTGGTTCGAGGAGCCGATGGAGGAGGCGTCGATCAGCTCCTACCGGTGGCTGGCCGAGCAGCTGTCCATCCCGGTGATCGGCCCGGAAGTGGCCTGGGGCAAGCACCTGAGCCGGGCCGAGTGGATCACCTCCGGCGCGTGCGACATCCTGCGCGCGGGGCCGACCGACGTCGGCGGCATCTCGCCGACGGTGAAGGCGCTGCACCTGGCCGAGGCGTTCAACATGGACTGCGAGATCCACGGCGACGGGTCGGCCAGCCTGGCGGTGCTCGGCGGCACGGACAACGGCCGCTGGTACGAGCGCGGCCTGCTGCACCCGCTGCACGACTTCGACCGCGTGCCGCCGCACCGGCTCGCGATCGCCGACCCGCTCGACGCGGACGGGCAGGTCGCCATGACCTCCTCTCCCGGTCTCGGTGACGAGTTCGACATCGAGCACATCCGGGAGCACACCGTGGAGAGGTGGTGATTCCGGTGTAGCCCACAGGCCGCCGCCAGACGCTGTTCCCGCCGCCGGTTCCCTTTTCATCCACAGTCGTATGGAGGAAACCGCATGTCCCGCAAGTTCTCCCGCGCGCTCGTCGCGGTCACGGCCTTGACCGCGTCCGCGATCATGGTGCCCTCGGCCGACGCCGCGTCCTTCAACCTGGAAGGTTGGGGTACGCAGTGCGGCGGCACGACGGGTGGCGCCGGTGGTTCCACGGTGACCGTCAGCGATGCCACGTCGTTCGTCAACGCGGCCAAGTCGACCGCGACGCAGACGATCCGGGTCTCGGGCACCATCACCCTGTCCAGCATGACCAAGGTCGCCTCGAACAAGACGGTGATCGGCGTCGGCTCGGGCGCCACCATCACCGGGCAGGGCCTCAACGTCGCCAGCGCGTCCAACGTCATCATCCGGAACCTGAACTTCAGGAACTGGGGCGACGACGCGATCAACGTCCAGTACTCCACCCGGGTCTGGATCGACCACAACACGCTGTCCAACGGCTACGACGGCGCGATCGACATCAAGCGCGCGTCCGACTGCGTGACCGTGTCCTGGAACAAGATCAGCAGCCACGACAAGACCATGCTGCTGGGCCACGACGACGGCAACGGTGGTGAGGACCGCGGCAAGCTGCGCGTCAGCTACCACCACAACTGGTTCGACGGCACCAACCAGCGCCACCCGCGGGTCCGCTTCGGCAACCCGGTGCACGTCTACAACAACTACTACGGCGGCGTGACGTCGTACGGTGTGGCTTCCACGATGGAAGCGGGCGTGCTCGTGGAGTGCAACTACTTCGAGAACACGCGTGACCCGTTCCACCGCGGCGAGGGCTCCTCTCCGGCCGCGAACCTGGTGGCGCGCAACAACTACATGGTCAACTCGGGTGCGGGTGACCAGGGCGGCAGCGTCAAGTCGATCCCCTACTCGTACGCCCTCGACTCGTGCTCGTCCGTGAAGTCGGTCGTGCAGAGCGGTGCGGGTGTGGGCAAGGTCGGCTAAGTGCGGCCAAGGTCGGCTAAGGGTCGGCTGAGGATTCCTGCGCCGGAACGCTGAGGGGTGCCGGGGGTCCGGTCCGGCTCGATTTGACATGGGGCCCTTACGGGCACCCCAGGCAGGCCAAAGCCGGGCAGGCATGGCGGGGTAAAGCGTTCCGCCAAGCCTGCCCGGCTTCGTCCAGCCTATGGCACCCGAACCCATGTCAAATCGGGCCTCGGTGGGAAGGGCCGTGGTGGGGGGTGGGGTTAGGGGTTGATGGTGATGGTGAAGGTGGTGGTTCGGTTGCGGATGTTTTCGTTGTTGTTGGAGAGTTTGAGGTTGTTGAAGGTGGCGGAGCCGACGGCGGGGCCTTGGCCGGTTTCGGGCATTTCGTTGGCCCAGATTCCGATGCCTGACTTGTGCTCGAACTGGTCGCCGCTGAGGCGCGCGCCGGAGATCGAGACGTTGGTCAGGACGGTGTCCTGGACCGGGTTCTCCGGGGTCGAGCCGTTGTACTTGGTCTGGAACATGATCCCGGCGTAGGTCGGGTCGATGATGTCGACGTCGTTGACCCGGATGCCGCGGAAGGGTTTGGAGGCGGAGAACAGCCAGATTCCTGGGAACGTCTGGCCGTTCCAGAAGTGGCCTCCGGTGCGCACCAGGGTCAGGCCGCTGAACGTCGTGAGGTCGGGGCCGAAGCCGTTCATGGGGTAGCCGAAGTCCAGTGAGCTGATGGTGACGCCGGCGTAGGTCAGCGTGTCGGCGACGTAGATGTTGCGGAACGTGTTGAGGAAGCCGCCGTAGACGGCCAGGCCCGCGGCCCGCCAGGTGGTGAGGGAGGACAGGTTCTCGTAGACGTTGTTCTTCTCGTCCGCGCCGCCCGCGTCGATGGCGGAGAAGAGGGCGAAGCTGTCGTCACCGGTGGAGCGGGCTTCGATGTTGGCGACGCGGTTGTCCGTGCTGCCGTTGGTCATGTTGATGCCGTCGGCGAAGGTGTTGCGGATCCGGGAGTCCTTGATGGTCATGAAGTCGGTGTTCGCGCCCCAGTAGAGGCACACGACGTGCTCGGCCCAGATGTCCTCGATGGTGATGTTCGAGACGTTGGCGAAGTCGAAGACCTTGCCCGGTCCGTCGATGCGGGACGTGTAGTTGCCGAAGAACGAGAACCCGCTGAACGTGGAGCCGTTGACCGACTGCTCGGCCCGGAAGCCCGCGTCGGTGTTCTCCTGCGTGGTCGGGACGGTGAACTTGGTGAACCACGGCCCCGCGCCGATCAGGCGGATCGGCTTGCCGTAGACCTGGAACTTCTGGGTGGTGGTGTAGGTGCCCGACGGCAGGTAGACGCCGAGGAGGGTGCCGGTGGTGTCCATGCGGAAGCGGTCGAGGGCGTTCTGGACGTCCTGGTGGGTGAAGCCGGTGGGCGTGAGGTAGCGGGCCGGGTCGGGGTTGGCCCGGGCCACGGCGAGCTCGAAGTCGACGAAGTCGATGGCGTAGTTGGTGGTGTTCGCGGCGTCCTTCTGCAGCTTGATCTTCGTGCCGGGAGGGAACGTGCCGTTCAGCATCACGCTCGCCTCGTCGTAGATGTGCCGCGGACCGCCCGCGCCGGGGGAGTTGCCCGGGTTCGCCTCGTTGCCGTAGAGCCAGCTGTATCGCGAGGTCAGGTCGATGGCCTTGTGGAAGGTCCCGTTGACGTAGACGTTGAGCGTGGCGTCGACGCCGTCCGGGATGGAGAAGCGGGTGACGAGGGTGTTGGTCGAACCGGTGGTGGTGAACTCGACGGACGCGCCGGTGCCCGTCAGCGTCACGGCCCGCCGGCCGGACGCCTCGCCCGCCAGGTCGCCGATGGTGCGGTTCGGGCCGATCTTCTGCGCGCCGCCGGCGGTGACGGCGTCCTCGGCTTCGACGTGCTCCCACGGCACGTTCGCGCCGCGGCCCACGAACAGGGACTGGGTGGCGGCGTTGTTCGCCTGGCGTGCGGCGATCTCGTTGGCGTCCACCGCGACGTCGGTCTTGAGGGTGTACTTGCCGTTCGCCGCGGACCAGGTGCCGAGGGTGATCGGCGGCGCGGACTGGCCCGGCTGGATCGTGCCGGTGTAGCTGCCGGTGAACGTGCGCACGGTGGCGTTGGTGGTGGCGTTGACCAACGTGAGCGTGACGCCGTGCGCGCCGCTCGCGGTGGCGATCGAGCCCTCGTTGCGCAGGACGACGGTGAAGGTGGTGTTCTGGCCGTTGGCCGGGTTGTTCGGCGACCAGCTCAGCGCGCCGACGAGGTCGGAGCTCGGCACGGGCGTGACGACGAGGGCGGTCGGGTGCAGGCGGGCGTTGTTGGCCTCGTCCTGCTCGACCACCTTCCTGGTCTCGTCGACCTTCGCGGTGAACTGGTAGGAGCCGGAGCCGCGCGGGCCGATGGTCGCGGTGGCGGTGGCCGACGCGCCGGCGGCGAGCGCGCCGACCTGGGCCGTGCCGACGGCGTCGTCTCCCAGGAAGAACGTCACGTCGGTGGCCGTGGAGGCGGCGGTGCCCGCGTTGCGGACGGTCGCGGAGAGGGTGATCGGGGTGGTCTCGACGGGGCTGGAGGGGGTGAACGAGGTCGCGCTCACGGTCAGGTCCGGGTTCGGCGCGGCGACGCCGAAGACCTGGAACTCGGCGACCTGGCCGCCGGGCGCGCCGGTGTTGGAGGTGATGCGCAGCTGCACGTCGGCGACCCGGGCGGACAGCGGGATGGTGACGGTGTTGCCGGTGGCCGGGTTGAACGTGTAGTCCCGGGCGGCCACCAGGGAGGTGAAGCCCGAGGCGCTCTGCTCACGGCCCAGCACCTGGATGTTCTGCGTGCGGGTGCCCCACGCCGAGGACGGGTTGAGCTTGAGCGTGAGGGAGCTGAGGTCGGCGTTCGAGCCGAGCTGAGTGGTCAGCGTGTTCGGGTAGGTCGCGCCCTCCCAGTACGTGGTCACGTCGTCGTCGTTGGCGTTGGTGGCCACGAAGGTGAAGGTGTGGGAGCTCGCGGTGATCGGCTTGCCCTTGGCCAGGTTCGTGCCGGACGAGCCGGGCCGGGTGACGGAGTTGCTGGGCGGCGACTGGTTGCCCGCCGCGTCCTTGGCGATCACGTGGTAGGTGACCGCGAGCCCGTCCGGCTGGGAGTCGGTGTAGGTCAGCACGGTGCCCGCGACGCTCGTGCGCAGCGTGCCGTTGGCGTAGACGTCGTAGCCGGTGACGCCGGTGTTGTCGGTGGACGCCGACCAGGTCAGCCGGACCTGCCCGGACTGCGGCGAGGTGTAGGCGAGGCCGGTCGGGGCGGTGGGGGCCTGGGTGTCGCCGGTGGTGGGCCCGTGCACCTCGAACTCCGAGAGCTGCGCGGCGGGCCAGGCGGTGTTGCCGGTGATCCAGAGCCGCACGTACCGGGTGGTGGTGGCGGTGAACTGGATCGTCACGGTGTTGTTCGCGGTCGGGGTGAACGCGTACTGCGCGGACGGGACGAGGTCGGCGAAGTTCTGGCCGTCGGTGCTGTGCTGCACGGCCAGCGTCTGCGTGCGCGCGCCCCAGTTCGCCGTCGGCAGCTTGAGCACGACGCGGTCGACCTTGACCGCCGCGCCGAGGTCGGCCCGCAGCCACTGCGGGAACGCGTTGTTGGCGCTCTCCCAGTAGGTGGCCTGGTTGCCGTCACCGGCGTTGGACGCCTGGTAGACGTCGTTGAAGCTGCTCGCGGTGTACGTGGCGGCGAGCGTGACGTCGGCGGCTTCGCGGACGTCGATGTCCTCCACCTGCGCGCCGTCCACGCGCACGTAGCGGACCAGGGTGGGGTCGACGTCGAACGTCTGGTGGTCGCCCTCGCGCGGGGCGGACGGCACGAGGGTGGCGAACCCCTGGCCGTCGAGGCTGGTCTGGACCGAGAACGTGGCGTCGTCGTCCGGCAACGACAGGCGGACCTGGTCGATGCGGGTCGGTCGGCCGAGGTCGAGCACCCCGGCCGGGGGCGCGGCCTGAGCGGCAGGGGGGCTCAGGGTGAACGCCGTGAGGCCGAGTGCGAGCAGTGAGGCGGCTAGGCGGGCGCGTGTCGTCGTTGACATCGGCGTGCTGGCCCTTCTCTTAGGGCGACTGTCAGAAAGTTCCGCATAGTTGTCAATTTCTTGCGTAACCGGTTCGCAGCGTTGCAGAGCCCTGTTGGGAAAGTCAACGGTCAGAAGGCCGAGTGGGCCATCCGCACCAACGCGGGCCGGGGGCGGACTCGGCTCGCGTTCCCGGTGGGGCCGGGTGCGTGGGCTCCCGTTCCGGGCCGTTGCGGGGATCTAGACTGGTGATCATCCGGGGAGGTGGCGGTGAGCGACCAGAAAGCGGCGTTCGCGCAGGCGCTGGCGCGGTTGCGGGCACGGTTGCCCGACGTGTCCGACGAGGCGTTGGCGCGGCGCGCGAGCGCGGTCGTGCTGCCGTCCGGCCGGCGCGTGGCGGTGAACGCCCGGCGGCTGGGGGAGTGGGTCGGCGGCCAGTCCGTGCCCCGCGACTTCGACGGCGTGCTCGCGGTGGCCCTGGCGACCGGCGGCGTGCCGAAGCTGACCGAGCTGCGCGAGCTGTGGCGGGCCGCGCACCAGGACCGCCGCGCCACGCCCAAGTCCGGCCGCGTGGTCGTGGGACGCCCGCCGAGTGACGCGGCGGCGTTGCGCGACCGCGCCGAATTGGCCGACGCGATCGACGCCGCGCTGCGGGCCGAGGACGTCCGCCAGGTGGTGCTCAGCGGCCCCGGCGGGGTGGGCAAGTCGCAGCTCGCGACCGCCGCCTTCCACCGGGCCCGCGCGGAGGTGCTGGTGTGGGTCGGCGCCCGGACCAGGCAGTCCGTGCTCGCCGGGTACGCCCGCGCCTGGCGCGCGCTGGCCAAGACCGCCGGCTCCGACGACGAGACGCACGCCGACCTGTTCCTGGCCTGGCTCCGGTCCACCACGACGTCCTGGCTGGTCGTGCTGGACGACGTGGACGACCCGGCGGAGCTGGCCGGCCTGTGGCCCGCCGGTGACGCGGGCCGCAGCCTGATCACGACCCAGCGGCGTGACGCGGCCCTGCTGCGGCCGGACGCGCGGCTGATCGGCGTCGGCATGTTCGACCCGGACGAGGCCGCCGCGTACCTGTCCGCGCGCCTGGCCGTCGACCCCCGGCACGACCCGGACCGGCTCGCCGCCCTCGCCGACGCGCTCGGCCGCTTCCCGCTCGCGCTCTCGCAGGCCGCCGCGTTCCTCATCGACAGCGGCACCGACGTGCCCGCCTACCTGGACCTCCTGGCCGACCGCAGGCAACGGGTCGCCGACCTGTTCCCGCCGACCTCGCCCGCCGACGAGCACCACGACACCGTCGCGGGCACAGTCCGGCTCGCGGTGGAACGGGCGCGGTCGCTGGCCGCCAACGCGGTCGACGTGCTCGGCCTCGTCTCGGTCCTCGCGCCGGACGGCATCCCCGAGGCCGTGCTCCTCGACGGCGGGCGCAACCTGGCCGCGCTGCGCGCGCTGCACCGGCTCAACCTCGTCACCCACCACGGCCGGGTCGAGGCGCACGGGTTGGTCCAGCGCGCCGCGCGCGACCTGATCCCCGACCTCGCGCCGGTCGCCGTCACGGCCGCCGACGCGATCGAGCGCGAGTGGTCCGCCGCCGACCCCGACACCGCCGCGGCGCTGTACCGCAACGCCGAGGTGCTGCGGTCGGTCGCGGGGGAGCACCTCTGGCACGGCGGCATGCACCCCGTCCTGCGCCGGCTCGGTCGGCACCTCGCGGACACCGGGCGGCCCGCCGCCGCACGTGACGTCGCGGCGGACCTGCTGACCCACGCGACCGCGCCGCGTGACGTGGTCGTCCTGCGCACCCAGGTGGCCAAGGCGATCGGGGACCTGGGCGACGCGGCGACCGCGCTGGCCCACTTCGGCGAGATCCGCGCCACCGCCGAGCGCGACCTCGGCCCCGCCGACACCGACGCGCTGTGGGCCCGTCTCCACCAGGCCGGCTACCGCCTGGAGACCGGCCTCATCGAGACCGCGCTGGCCGAGCTGACGTCCCTGGTCGAGGACTGCGGCCTGCCCGCCGCGCACCCGCTGCTGGTGGCCGCCGAGGACGAACGCGTGCTGTGCCTCGGCCTGTCCGGCGACCTCGTCGGCGCCCGTGACGCGGCGGACCGGCTGGTCACCGTGCTGCGGGAGGAGCTGGGCCCGAGGGACAAGCAGACGTTGCGCGCGATGTTCGGCCTGGGGCGGTGGATCGGCGAGACCGGTGACGCCGCGCTCGCCGTGGCCACCTACCAGGAAGCCGTCGACGGCCTGGAGGCCGTGGCCGGGCGGGCGCACCACGACACGTTCATCGCCCGGCACAACCTGGCCTACTGGCGTGCCGTGGCGGGCGACCTCACCCGGGCGATCACCGAGTTCGACACCGCCGCCGCGGACGCCGAACGCGCCCTGGGCGAAGGCCACCCCACCACGCTGACCTACAAGTCCAACCTGGTGTTCTGGCAGGGGATGGCGGGCGACCCCGAGGCGGCGGACCGGCTCAGCGCCCTGCGCCACGCGGTGGAGGAGGTCTTCGGCCCGGCCCACCCCCGCGCGCTGCGGATCCGGCAACAACGAGCCCAGCTCCTGCACCGCGCCGGACACCGCGACCAGGCGGTCGAGGAGCTGCGGGTGGTGCTGGCCGAGATGTCGGGCGTGCAGGGCGAGAACCACCCGCGGACGCGGGAAGCCGCCGAACTCCTCGCGGGCTGGGAAACGACCTGAGCACCACGCTCCGGGACGTCGGCGCGGCGGTCGGCCGACGCCGGACGCGGTCCGGGCAGCGGCCGTCCGCCGCTGCCCGGACCGTCCTCAGGTCCGCCGCACGATGATCCGCTGCAACGCGATGAACGCCAGCAGCAGCGCGCCGATCACGATCTTGGTCCACCACGACGACAGCGTGCCCTCGAACGAGATCAGCGTCTGGATCGTGCCCAGCACGAGCACGCCCACCACCGACCCGATCACGAACCCGACACCGCCGGACAGCAGGCTGCCGCCGACCACGACCGCGGCGATCGCGTCCAGCTCCATGCCCACCGCGTGCAGGCTGTAGCCGGACAGCATGTAGAGGCTGAACAGCAACCCGCCGAGCGACGAGCAGAACCCGCTGATCACGTACACGCCGATCTTCACCCGGGTGGTCGCCAGGCCCATCAGCCGCGCGGACGACTCGCTGCCGCCCACCGCGTACACCGTGCGCCCGAACCGGGTCAGGTGCAGCACGTACATCGCGGCCAGCACCGTCAGCAGCGCGATCACCACGCCGTAGGTGATGGTGACCCCGCCCGGCAGCTCGACCGACCCGGTCGCCAGGTCCCGGAACGTCGGGTCCTTGATCGACACCGACTCGACGCTGATCACGAAGCACAGCCCGCGGGCCAGGAACATGCCCGCCAGCGTCACGATGAACGGCTGCACGCCGAACCGGTGGATCACCCAGCCCATCGCCAGCCCGAGCGTGGAGCCGGTCGCCAGCACGGTGATCAGCACCAGCCACGCGGGCCAGCCCGCTTGCAGCGCCGCCGCCGCGATCATGGTGGACAGCGCCACCACCGACCCGACCGACAGGTCGATGCCGCCGGTCAGGATCACGAACGTCATCCCGACCGCGAGCACGATCAGGAACGCGTTGTCGATGAACAGGTTCGCCATCACCTGCCCGGACGCGAACCCCTCGTACCGCACCGAGCCGACGCCGAACGTCGCCACGAACACCACGAACGTCGCGATCACCGGCAGGAACCGCTTCGGCACGGTCACCAGACCGCCACGCGACCGGCCGGGCGCACCGGCGGCGGTCACCTCCGGCGTGATCACTGCTGTCTCCTTCACGCGGGCACCCCTTGCCTCACCCGAATCCGAACCGGCGCCTGCACCAGGCACACCGCGATCACCACGACCGCCTTGAACACCAGCGTGATCTCCGGCGCGATGCCGATCGTGTAGATCGTCGTGGTCAACGTCTGGATGATCAACGCGCCGAGCAGCGTGCCGGTCAGCGAGTACCGGCCGCCCGCCAGCGACGTGCCGCCGATGACGACGGCCAGGATCGCGTCCATCTCGATCCACAGCCCGGCGCTGTTGGCGTCCGCCGCGCTCACGTTCGAGCTGATCATCAACCCGGCCACGGCCGCGCACAGCGCCGCGAACACGTAGACCACCCAGATGATCGTGCGCGCCCGCACGCCGGCCAGCCGCGACGCCGACGGGTTCACCCCGACCGACTCGATCAGCAGCCCCAGCGCGGTCCGCCGCGTCACCAGCGCGACCAGCCCCAGCACCGCCAGGCTGATCAGGATCGCGATCGGCAGCACCAGGAAGCCCGCGCCCACCTGCCGGTAGGAGTCGTCGTTCACGGTGATGATCTGGCCCTCGGTGATCAGCATCGCGATGCCGCGGCCTGCGGTCATCAGCACCAGCGTGGCGATGATCGGCTGGATGCCCAGCACCGACACCAGGAACCCGTTCCAGAGCCCGAGCACCGCGCACAGCACCAGCGCCAGGCCCATCGCCACCCAGGCGTTGCCGCCGGAGGCGATGTGCGTGCACGTCACCGCGCCCGCGATGGCCGCCACCGCGCCGACCGACAGGTCGATGCCGCGGGTCGCGATCACCAGCGTCATGCCGAGCGCGATCAGCAGCGTCGGCGCGCCGTTGCGCAGGATGTCGATCAAGCTGCCGTACAGGTGCCCGTCCTGCAACCGCAGGGAGAAGAACGACGGCGTCACCACCACGTTCAGCACCAGCAGCGCGACCAGCGCCAGCACCGGCCAGAGCAGTCGGTTCTTCACGACGCCACCGCCTTCTCGACGCCGTGGTCGACGCCGTGGTCGCCACCGCCCGCGATGAGCGCCATCACGTCGTCCACGCCCACCTCACCGTCCAACTCGGCCACCTTCTGCCGGTCGCGCATCACCACCACGCGGTCGGACACGCGCACCACCTCCTCCAGTTCGGCGGAGATGAACACCACGGCCATGCCCTCCGCGGCCAGGTCCGCGACGACCTTCTGGATCTGCGCCTTCGCGCCCACGTCGATGCCGCGGGTCGGCTCGTCCAGGATCAACAGCTTCGGCTGGGTCACCAGCCACCGCGCCAGCAGCACCTTCTGCTGGTTGCCGCCGGACAGGTTCCCGACCGCCCGGTCCGGGTCGGCGGGCCGGATGTCCAGCAGCTCGATGTACTTGGCCACCAGCTCGTCGGCCAGCTTGCGCGGCACGGGCCGGGCCCAGCCGCGCGCGGCCTGCATCGCCAGGATCAGGTTGTCGCGCACGCTCAGGTCGGCCACGATGCCCTCGGCCTTGCGGTCCTCCGAGGAGAACGCCACACCGGCCTCGATCGCGGCCCGCGGCCCGGTCAGCCGCACCGGCTTGCCGTCGACCAGGACCCGGCCCGAGTCGGCCTTGTCCGCGCCGAACAGCAACCGCGCGACCTCCGTGCGGCCCGAGCCGAGCAGCCCGGCCAGGCCGACCACCTCGCCCTTCCTGATCTCCAGGTCGAACGGCGCGACGGAACCCTTGCGGCCCAGGCCCTCGGCGACCAGCAGCGGCTCGCCCGGCGTGCCCGAACGGCGCTCGATCTCCTCCAGCACGCCCATCTCGCGGCCGAGCATCGCCGACACGAGGTCGATCCGGCTCAGCGCGGCGGTCATGTGCTCACCGACCAGGCGGCCGTTGCGCAGCACCGTCATCCGGTCGGAGATCTCGTAGACCTGCTCCAGGAAGTGCGTGACGAACAGCACCGCGACGCCCTCGTCGCGCAGCACCCGGACGATCCGGAACAGCTCCGCGACCTCGTCGGCGTCCAGGCTGGAGGTCGGCTCGTCCAGCACGAGCACCCGCGCGTCGACCGCCACGGCCCGCGCGATCGCGACGAGCTGCTGCACGGCGATCGGGTGGCTCTCCAGCACCGAACCGGGGTCGATGTGCAGCCCGATGCGCGCCAGCAGCTCCGCGGCGCGGGCCTTCATCGCCTTGCCGTCGATGCGGCCGAGCTTGCGCGGCTCGCGCCCGAGCAGGATGTTCTCCGCGACGGTCAGGTTCCCGCACAGGTTGACCTCTTGGTACACCGTGCTGATCCCGGCGGCCTGCGCCTGCGCGGGAGCGTGGAACGACACCGGCTCGCCCGCGAAGCTGATCTCGCCTGCCGCGAGCGGGTGCACCCCCGTCAGCGCCTTGATGAGCGTGGACTTGCCCGCTCCGTTCTCACCCATCAACGCGTGGACCTCGCCGGGGAACAGCCGGAAGTCCACCTCTTGCAGGGCTTTCACTCCGGGGAACTCCACCGAGATGCCCCGCATGTCGACGACCGGCTCGGTCACCGGACAACTCCCCTCACGCGACCCTCACGACCCTCACAACAAGACCCTCACACGAAAAAAGACGGGTGCGGTCCCCGCCACCACACCCGGGGGGTGGCGGGGACCGCGGCTCGGCATCAGTACTTGCGGTTGGGCAGCTCGGTCTTGGCCTGCTCGGTGGTGAACGTCGTCTCCTCGGTCACCACGCGCGCCGGCACCTCCTCGCCCTTCACGACCTTCTTCGCCAGGTCCATCAGCTGGTCGCCCAGCAGCGGGTTGCACTCGACGATGTAGTTGATCTCACCGGCGGCCAGGGCGGTCATGCCGTCCTTCACCGCGTCCACGGTGATGATCTTGATGTCCTTGCCGGGCACCTTGCCGGCGGCCTTGATCGCCTCGATCGCGCCCAGGCCCATGTCGTCGTTGTGCGCGTAGACCACGTCGATCTGCGGCACCGACTTCAGGAACGCCTCCATGACCTGCTTGCCGCCCGACCGCGTGAAGTCACCGGTCTGCGTGGCCACGATCTTCAGGTCGGTGCCCTTGATCGCGTCCTCGAAGCCCTTCTTGCGGTCGATCGCCGGCGCGGCGCCGGTCGTGCCCTGGAGCTCGACCACGTTCTTCGCACCCGCGGCGTTGGCCTTCAGCCATTCGCCGGCCTTCTTGCCCTCTTCCACGAAGTCGGAGCCGAGGAACGTCTTGTAAAGCGACGTGTCGTCCGAGTCGACCGCGCGGTCGGTGAGGATGACCGGGATGTTCGCGCGCTTGGCCTCCAGCAGCACGGCGTCCCAGCCGGTCTCCACCACCGGGCTGAAGGCGATGACGTCCACCTTCTGCTGGATGTAGGAGCGGATCGCCTTGATCTGGTTCTCCTGCTTCTGCTGCGCGTCGGAGAACTTCAGCTCGATCCCGGCCTTCTCGGCGGACTCCTGGATCGACTTGGTGTTGGCGGTGCGCCACCCGCTCTCGGCACCCACCTGGGCGAAGCCCATCGTGATCTTGCCGTCGCTGTTGTTGGCGTTGGTGTTGCCCGACGACCCCGCGTCCCCGGATCCACCGGACCCGCACGCGGTCAACGCGGCCAACAGGACCGCCGCGGCGGCGGTCGTGATCTTCTTCAACACTGGTCTTCCTCCGTGGGAACCCGAGACACTGACGGGAACGGCGAACCGCGTGACGGTGGTCACCTGGGGCACAAGAGTGAACGCTCACAATCGGCCCGTCAACCCCCCGGAAACGTCAACTTTGCATCCTTGACACGTTTGTTAGGCCGGTCGTATGTTAGCGCTCACTTTTGTGACACAGCCCACCCGCACCTCGGGATGCCCCGTTCATCCGCGGCCCGCGCCGCGCGCCAGACGAGAGCGACGCCCCAAATGGTCACCCTTCGTCATCGTCCTCGCACCCTCGTCGCAACCCTTGTCGCGGCCGTCGTCGCGGCGGCCCTGAGCGCACCGGCGGCCTCCGCCGCCGACGGGCTCGTGCTGCACTACCCCCTCACCGAAACCGAAGGCACCGTCGTATCCGACACCTCGGGCGGAGGTCGCAACGCAACCGTTATCGGAGACGCGACCCCGGGAGGTGCTGAAGGCCTTCAGTTGGGTGGTGTCGACGGCCACGTGAAGTTGCCCGACAACGTGCTGCGCGGCTTGACCGAAGTCAGCGTTTCGCTCCAGGTGCGCATCGCGCCGGACCAGGCGACGCCCTATTTCGTCTACGGTCTCGGTAACTCGTCGGGCACTGCCGGTAACGGATACCTGTTCACCACCGGCAACGCCTACCGGACGTCCATCGCGACCGGGAACTGGTCGACGGAACAAACCACGACCACCGGCCGCAATCTCGCCAGGGGTGTCTGGAAAACGCTTGTTTTTACGCTCGGCGGCGGTACCGCGGTGCTCTACGAGGATGGCGTCGAAGTCGCGCGCAGGACCGACGTGACGATCACCCCGGCGATGATCGGGGGCGGCACGACGACCGCGAACCACATCGGTCGTTCCGTCTACAGCGGCGACCGCCACCTCAAGGGCGCGGTCCGCGACTTCCGCCTCTACGACCGGGTGCTCACCGCGGCCGAGGCGCACGCCCTCGGCTTCGTCGCCGACGACGAGAAGGGCCGGCGCGACCTGGCCTCGATCGACCTGGGCGACACCTCCGCCGTCACCGCGGACCTGAAGTTGCCGGTCACCGGGCCGTACGGCTCCACGATCGCGTGGCATTCCAGCGACCCGGCGGTCGTCTCCACCACCGGCGCCGTCACCCGTCCCGCGGCCGGCAGCGCGCCCGCCACCGTGACGCTCACCGCGACCGCGTTCGGACAGACCAGGGAGTTCCGGATCACCGTGCGCCCGCAGCTCACCGACGACGAGAAGGTCGCCGAGGCCGACGCCGCCCTGGTGGTGTGGGACCAGGACGACATCCGGGGCAACATCACCCTGCCCACCACGGGCCTGCACGGCACCGAGATCACGTGGAGGAGCAACAAGCCCGGCGTCATCACGGCGACCGGCGAGGTCGAGCGGCCGGCGTTCGGCGAGAAGCCGGTGAAGGTGCAGCTCACCGCGGAGATCAGCGCCGGCGCGGAGACCACCCGCAAGAAGTTCAAGGTCACCGTGACCCCGCTGCCGGAGGAGCAGGCCTACGAGGGCTACCTGTTCGGCTACTTCACCGGCGAGGGCTCGGCCACCGGCGAGCAGGTCCACTTCGCCGCCAGCCGCGGCAACGACGCGCTCAAGTGGGACGAGCTCAACAAGGGCAACCCCGTGCTCACGTCGGCGTCGGGCGACAAGGGCGTGCGCGACCCGTTCATCATCCGGTCGCCCGAGGGCGACAAGTTCTACCTCGTCGCCACCGACCTGAAGATGCACGGCAACGGCGACTGGGACCTGGTGCAGCGCAAGGGCAGCCGGTACGTCGAGGTCTGGGAGTCCACCGACCTGGTCCACTGGGGCGAGCAGCGCCACGTGCGGGTCTCGCCGGAGACCGCGGGCAACACCTGGGCGCCGGAGGCGTACTACGACGACTCGATCGGCGCGTACGTCGTGTTCTGGGCCTCGAAGCTCTACGCCGAGGACGACCCGGGGCACACCGGCGACACCTACAACAAGATGCTCTACGCGACCACGCGCGACTTCCGCACGTTCAGCGAGCCGCAGGTGTGGGTCGACCCCGGCTACTCGGTCATCGACTCGACCGTGATCAAGCACGGCGACGAGTACTACCGGTTCACCAAGGACGAGCGGAACAACACGTCCACCACGCCGTGCAGCAAGTTCATCCTCGCCGAGAGGTCGACGCGGCTGCGCGACACGTCCTACGACTTCGTCGCCGACTGCATCGGCAAGGGCTCGATCAACCAGGGCGAGGGCCCGACGGTGTTCAAGTCCAACACCGAGGACCGCTGGTACCTGTTCATCGACGAGTTCGGCGGGCGCGGCTACGTGCCGTTCGAGACCACCGACCTCGCCTCCGGCGAGTGGACGCCCGCGACCGGCTACCAGCTGCCCAGCCGTCCCCGCCACGGCACCGTCCTGCCCGTCACCAAGGCCGAGCTCGACCGCGTCCGCGCCGCCTTCCCCTGATCCCCCTGCACAGGAGAACGCATGTCCCGTGTTGTGATGGCCGCGGCGTTCGCCGCGAGCCTGCTGGTCGCCGTGCCCGCCTCGGGCGCGGCCGCCGACACCGACTACACCCTGTCGGTCGACCCCACCGCCAAGGGCGCGGCGATCGACGACACCATGTACGGCGTCTTCTTCGAGGACATCAACCGCGCCGCCGACGGCGGGCTGTACGCCGAGCTGGTGCAGAACCGGTCGTTCGAGTACAGCACCGCCGACAACGCCGCCTACACGCCGCTCACCGGGTGGGCACCGACCGGCGGCACGCTCGACGTGGTGGACGACGACGGCCGCCTGAACGAGCGCAACCGCAACTACCTGCGCCTCGGCCTGCCCGCGGGCGTGATCAACTCGGGCTACAACTCGGGCGTCACCGTGGAGAAGGGCAAGCGCTACGACTTCTCCGCCTGGGCCCGCACGGACCAGGCGGGCGGCACGCCGGTGCACGTCGGCCTCACCGACCCGGCGGGCGCCGACCTGGCCCCGCCGGTGGAGCTCCGGGTCACGGGCGACGGCTGGACCAAGTACACCGGCACGTTCACCGCGGGCGCGTCCTCCACCACCGGCCGACTGCTGCTGACCGCGGGTGGCGCAGGCACGCTCCGGCTGGACATGGTCTCGCTGATCCCGCAGGACACCTTCAAGGGCCACGGCCTGCGCAAGGACCTGGCGGAGAAGATCGCCGCCCTCGACCCGGGCTTCGTCCGCTTCCCTGGCGGGTGCCTGGTCAACACCGGCAGCCACCACGGCTACGACGCGCCGGGCTTCGAGCGCCGCCGCTCCTTCCAGTGGAAGGACACCATCGGCCCGGTCGAGCAGCGCGCCACCAACTGGAACTTCTGGGGCTACAACCAGTCCTACGGCCTGGGCTACTACGAGTACTTCCAGTTCTCCGAGGACATCGGCGCGATGCCGCTGCCGGTGGTGCCCGCGCTGGTCACCGGGTGCGGCCAGAACCGCGCCACGGACGACCCCGCGCTGCTGCAACGGCACATCCAGGACACGCTCGACCTGATCGAGTTCGCCAACGGGCCGGCGGACTCCACCTGGGGCCGCAAGCGGGCCGAGATGGGCCACCCCGCGCCGTTCGGGCTCACCCACATCTCGGTGGGCAACGAGGAGACGCTGGCCGACGAGTACTTCAGCCGGTTCGAGCGGTTCCGCGCCGCGATCGGGGCGAAGTACCCGGACATCACCGTGGTCGGCAACTCCGGCCCGGACGACACCGGCGCCAACTTCGACCGGTTGTGGCAGCTCAACCGGGACGCGGGCACCAAGATGGTGGACGAGCACTACTACAACAGCCCGAGCTGGTTCCTGGAGAACAACGACCGGTACGACAGCTACGACCGCAACGGGCCCAAGGTGTTCCTGGGCGAGTACGCCTCGCAGGACAACCGGTACGCCAACGCCCTGGCCGAGGCCGCGTTCATGACCGGCCTGGAGCGCAACGCCGACGTGGTCAAGCTGGCCTCCTACGCGCCGCTGCTGTCCAACGAGGACTACGTGCAGTGGAAGCCGGACATGATCTGGTTCAACAACCACGCGTCGTGGGGCTCGACCTCGTACGAGGTGCAGAAGCTGTTCATGACCAACGTCGGCGACCACGTGGTCAAGAGCACCGCGTCCGGCACGCCGTGGAGCCCCACGCCGATCACCGGCGCGATCGGCCTGTCCTCCTGGGCGACCTCGGTGGCCTACGACGACGTGAAGGTCACCTCGGCGGACGGCCGCGAGCTGTTCGCCGACGACTTCTCCGGCGGCGCGGGCGACTGGACGGGCAACGGGACCGGCAACTGGGGCGTGGTGGACGGCCGCTACGTGCAGTCGGACACCGCGGTGACCAACCCGCTGGTGACGGCGGGCGACCCGACCTGGAACAACTTCACGTTCAGCGTGAAGGCCACCAAGCTGTCCGGCAGCGAGGGCTTCCTGATCCCGTTCGCGGTCAACGGCGCAGGCAACCCGTTCTGGTGGAACCTCGGCGGCTGGAACAACACCCGCTCCGCCGTCGACGGCGGCAACTCCTCGCGCGTGTTCCACGCCGACAACACCACGATCGAGACCGGCCGCACCTACGACCTGCGCGTCGAGGTCCGGGACCGGACCGTGAAGCTGTTCATCGACGGGCGGCTGTGGGCCGAGTTCACCGACGAGGGGACCAAGAACCCCGAGCCGTTCCGCCAGGTGGTCACCCGCGACGAGGCGACCGGCGAGCTGATCGTCAAGGTCGTCAACGCGCAGTCGAACGCGGCCCGCACCAAGATCGACCTGGGCCGCGGCACCTGGGTGGTGCCCAACGCGAGGGCCACCGTGATCGAGGGCCTGCCCGACGACGTGAACACCGAGTTCACCCAGCCGGTCAAGGCCAGGCAGACGCAGGTGCGGGTGTCGACCTCGTTCACCCACACGTTCCCGCCGAACTCGGTCACGTTCCTGCGCATCAAGGACCGCCGCCGATGACCCCGACCGACACCCCCGCGATGGGAGCACCCGTGACCCTCGACCGCAGAAGCCTGTTCCGCGCCGGCGGCGCGCTGGCCGTGGTGGGCGGCCTGACCGCCTCCGCGTCCGCCGTCTCCGCGCAGGGCGAGCCCGAGGCCGCCGCGGCGGACGCGGGCGGGCTGCCCACCCGCAACCCGCTGGTCGAGCAGCGCGCCGACCCGTTCATCACCCGGCCGGTGAACGGCATGTACTACCTCACCGGCTCGGTGCCCGAGTACGACCGGGTCGTGATCCGGGGCGCGTCCACCCTGGAGGGCCTGGCCGACGCCCGCGAGCGCACCATCTGGCGGCGGCCGTCGTCCGGGAAGATGGGCGGCTACATCTGGGCGCCCGAGCTGCACCGCATCGACGGCAAGTGGTACGTCTACTTCGCCGCGGGCGACTCCGACGACCCGTTCCGCATCCGCACCTACGTGCTCGAGTCGGCCAAGGACGACCCGCGCGAGGGCGGCTGGGAGCTCAAGGGGCAGGTGGTCACCGGGTGGGAGAGCTTCACCCTCGACGCGACCACGTTCGAGCACCGCGGCAAGCGGTACTTCCTCTGGGCGCAGCACGAGCCGAGCGTCGGCCCCGGCACCAACCTCTACCTCGCCGAGATGGCGTCGCCGCTGGCGCTCAAGACCCCGCCGGTGCGCATCGCCACGCCGACGCTGGACTGGGAGGTCCAGGGCTTCCGCGTCAACGAGGGACCGGCGGTGCTCATCCGCAACGGCCGGGTCTTCGTGACCTTCTCGGCCAGCGCCACCGACGCCCGCTACTGCATGGGGCTGCTCACCGCGGACGAGAACGCCAACCTGCTCGACGCCCGCTCGTGGACCAAGACGCCCACGCCGGTCTTCACCACGAACGATGCCACCAGGCAGTTCGGCCCGGGGCACAACTCGTTCACCGCGGTCGGCGACCAGGACGTGCTGGTCTACCACGCCCGCGACTACCGGGCGATCACCGGCGACCCGCTGTTCGACCCGAACCGGCACACCAGGGTGCAGAAGCTGCACTGGAACGCCGACGGCACGCCCAGCTTCGGCGTGCCCGTGGGCAAGGGCGGGCCGGTCGTGCGGCTCTCGCCCGCCGACGCGCCGCAGTTGTTCGTGCGGCACTTCGAGTACCGGCTGCGGGTCGACGGCAACGTGCGCGAGCTGGCGGACTCGCAGTTCCGGTTCGTGCCGGGCTTCCTCGGCGCGGGCACCGCGGCGCTGCAGTCGGTCAACTTCCCGGACCGCTACGCGAGGGTCGACGGCGGCGTGGTCCGGATCGACCCGTACGAGGACTCGGACGCCTACGGGCGGGCGGCGTCGTTCGTCCGGACGCCGGGCCTGACCGACCGCGGCGCCGTGTCGCTGCGGCTGGTCACCGACCCGGCCGCCTACCTCGCGCACGACACCGGGCGGTTGGTCGTGTCCAAGCCGGGTGCCGACCGCGCCGCCCGGGAGCGTGCGACATTCAGGGTGACCTGACGCGTCCTGCGCAGGTAGGGGCGGTCCTTGGTGGACAATGTCCCGGAGCGCCTTCGCGGTGAACCGGACGTGTTATCGCTAACATCCAGTTCGAAGGTTGATGTGACAACAACAGGGGAGATGGGGCGGTAGTGGAGCACAAGACCTCGCGCGATCCCGCGATGACGGATGTCGCCCGGCTCGCCGGGGTCTCGCACCAGACGGTGTCGAGGGTGCTGAACGGGCACCCCAACGTCCGGGAGCAGACCCGGCTGCGGGTGCGCGCGGCCATCGCGGAGCTGGGATACCGGCCCAACAAGGCCGCCCGGGCACTGGTCACCGGCCGGTCCCAGCTGATCGGGGTGGTGGCGCAGAACTCGACGCTCTACGGCCCCGCGTCGCTGCTGGCGGCGTTCGAGGCGGCGGCGGCCGAGGCCGGGTTCGCGGTGAGCGTGGGCCGGGTCAACGTGCTGGACCGCAACTCGATCTCCGACGCGGTGGAGCGCCACCGCGACCAGCGGGTCGCCGGGATAGTGGTCATCGCGCCGACCGCGTCGGCCAACGACGCCGTCGGGGACGTGTCCGCCGGCATCCCGCTGGTGACCGTGGACGGCGACCCGGAGCGCTCGACGCCGCTGGTCACGGTCGACCAGGCGGCGGGCGCCTTCGCGGCGACCACCCACCTGCTGGAGGCGGGCCACCGCACGGTGTGGCACGTCTCGGGGCCGTCGGACTGGTTCGACAGCCTCGGCCGCATAAGGGGTTGGCGGTCGGCGCTGGAGACGGCGGGCCTGGAGGTGCCGCCGGTGGTGCCGGCGGACTGGAGCGCGGCCTCGGGCTACCGGGCGGGCCAGATGCTGGCCCGCATGCCGGAGGTCACCGCGATCTTCGCGGCGAACGACCACCTGGCGCTGGGCATCCTGCGGGCGATGAGCGAGCGTGGCCGCCGGGTGCCGCACGACGTGAGCATCGTGGGGTTCGACGACGTGCCGGAGGCGGCCTACTTCATCCCGCCGCTGACGACCATCAGGCCGGACTTCCACGCCGTCGCCAAGGAGACGCTGGAGCTGCTGCTGGCCCAGGTGGCCGACGGCGACGTGGGTGCGCCGCAGCGCAACGTCCCGCCCGCTCTGGTGAAGCGGGACAGCGTCGCGCCGCCCGTGCGGTGACGTCGGACGGGCGGCACGGCAGCGTGCCGCCCGTTGCGCGACCGAAACGTGACACGACGACGTGCCGGCCGCTCCGGACCGACCGGTGACCCGCGTCGCGCCACCCGCTCCACGGCCGCCCGGCCGGCGGCACCCCCCGGACCGCCGCGCCACCCGCGCCACCTCGATCGGCGACACAGCGTGGCGACTCGTGCACGGCGCGGCCCGACCGGCGGCACGACGTCACACCGCTCGCACGGCCTCCCGGCGGGCCGGATACCGTCACACCACCCCGAGCCGGGGGCTTCCGCAACCTTTTCGTGCTTTTTCCGCCCGTCTGCGGTCCCGCGCCCGGCCGGAACGCGCCTAGGCTGAGCGTGTGACCGCCGTGGTCCCGCACCCCGCTGAACACCGCGTTTTGTGCACGCTCACTAACTCTTTAAGACCACGTTGCGGGCAGGTCTTGACGTCGTGAATGTTAGCGATAACACTCCTCACCATGGCGAGCGATCCATTGGTGGTGGGTGTCGACTTCGGCACGTTGTCCGGCCGCGCGGTGGTCGTGCGGGTGCGCGACGGCCTCGAACTCGGCACCGCGGTGCACGACTACCGGCACGGGGTGCTGGACCGGGCCCTGCCCGACGGGCGCCCGTTGCCCCCTGACTGGGCGTTGCAGGTGCCGCAGGACTACGTGGACGTGCTCAAGCACGCCGTGCCCGCGGCCATCGCGAACGCCGGGGTCGACCCGGCCGACGTGATCGGCATCGGCACGGACTTCACCGCGTGCACCATGGTCCCGGTCAAGTCCGACGGCACGCCGCTCAACGAGCTGCCGGAGTTCGAGGGCAACCCGCACGCGTACGTGAAGCTGTGGAAGCACCACGCGGCCCAGCCGCAGGCCGACCGGATCAACCACCTGGCCGCCCAGCGCGGTGAGAGCTGGCTGCCCCGCTACGGCGGCCTGATCTCCTCGGAGTGGGAGTTCGCCAAGGGCCTGCAGCTGCTGGAAGAGGCCCCCGAGGTCTACGCGGAGATGGACCACTGGGTCGAGGCCGCCGACTGGATCGTGTGGCAGCTCGCCGGCACCTACGTGCGCAACGCGTGCACCGCCGGTTACAAGGGCATCTACCAGGACGGCTACCCGTCCACCGACTTCCTGACCGCGCTCAACCCCGACTTCGGCACGTTCGTCGCCGACAAGCTGGAGCACCCGCTGGGCCAGCTCGGCGACCGCGCGGGCGGGCTGACCGAGCAGGCCGCCGAGTGGACCGGCCTCAAGCCGGGCATCGCGGTCGCGGTCGGCAACGTCGACGCGCACGTGACCGCGCCCGCCGCGCGGGCCGTCGAGCCCGGCCAGATGGTCGCGATCATGGGCACGTCCACGTGCCACGTGATGAACGCCGACGTGCTGGCCGACGTGCCGGGCATGTGCGGCGTGGTGGACGGCGGCATCGTGCCGGGCCTGTGGGGCTACGAGTCCGGGCAGAGCGGCGTCGGCGACATCTTCGCCTGGTTCGTCGAGCACAACGTGCCCGCGGAGTACCACGAGCAGGCCCGGGCGCGCGGCATCTCCGTGCACGAGCTGCTGACCGAGCTGGCCGCGCAGCAGCGCATCGGCGAGCACGGCCTCATCGCGCTGGACTGGCACAGCGGCAACCGCTCGGTCCTGGTCGACCACGAGCTCTCCGGCGTCATCGTCGGGCAGACGCTGGCGACCCGCGCCGAGGACACCTACCGGGCGCTGCTGGAGGCCACCGCCTACGGCACCCGCGTGATCGTGGACTCCTACACCGACGCGGGCATCCCGGTGACCGAGCTGGTCATCGCGGGCGGCCTGCTGCGCAACCCGCTGCTGATGCAGATCTACGCCGACGTGACGAACCTGCCGCTGTCGGTGATCGGCTCCGAGCAGGGGCCCGCGCTGGGCTCGGCGATGCACGCGGCCGTCGCGGCCGGCGCCTACGACGACATCCACGCCGCCGCCAAGGCGATGGGCTCGATCAAGCGCGGCGCGTACCTGCCGATCCCGGACAACGTCGAGGCCTACGAGCGGATGTTCGTGGAGTACCAGGAGCTGCACGACTACTTCGGCCGCGGCGTGAACGAGGTCATGCACCGACTGAAGGCGCGGCGCCTGGCCGTAAAGGGTCCAGTAGCAGTGAAGGGGGAGGTGGGAGTGTGACTGCCATCGAAGACCTCCGCCGCACGGTCGCCGACCTGCACCGCGAGCTGACCCGCTACGAGCTGGTGATCTGGACCGCGGGCAACGTCTCGGCGCGCGTGCCCGGCCAGGACCTGATGGTGATCAAGCCGTCCGGCGTGTCCTACGACGAGCTGACGCCCGAGGCGATGGTCGTCACCGACCTGCACGGCACCCTGGTGGAGGGCGACTACGCGCCGTCCTCCGACACCGCCGCGCACGCCTACGTCTACCGGCACATGCCCGAGGTGAACGGCGTGGTGCACACGCACTCGCCGTACGCCACGGCGTGGGCGGCGCGCGGGGAGCCGATCCCGTGCGTGCTCACGATGATCGCCGACGAGTTCGGCGGTGACATCCCGGTGGGCCCGTTCGCGCTCATCGGCGACGACTCGATCGGCCGCGGCATCGTGGAGACGCTGCGCGCGAGCCGGTCGCCGGCCGTGCTGATGCGCAACCACGGCCCGTTCACGGTCGGCAAGGACGCCCGGGCGGCGGTGAAGGCCGCGGTGATGCTGGAGGACGTGGCGCGTACCGTCCACTTCGCACACCAGCTGGGCACGCCCAAGCCGATCGAGCAGCACCACGTCGACAGCCTGTACGCCCGTTACCAGAACGTCTACGGGCAATGAGCCCACGAGGGGAGCCCCGCATGTCGCCTGCTGGGAAGCCGCAGGTCTGGTTCCTGACCGGGAGCCAGCACCTCTACGGCCCGGAAACGCTCGAGCAGGTCGCCCAGCAGTCGCAGCAGATCCAGCGGATGCTCACCGAGTCCGGCAGGATCGCCGCGGAGGTGGTGTGGCAGCCCGTGCTGACCGACACCGCCGCCATCCGCGACGTGATGCTCGCGGCGAACGCCGACCCGTCGTGCATCGGCGTGATCGCCTGGATGCACACGTTCTCGCCCGCGAAGATGTGGATCACCGGGCTGGACGCGCTGCGCAAGCCGTTGCTGCACCTGCACACGCAGCTCAACGAGGCGCTGCCCTGGTCGACCATCGACATGGACTTCATGAACCTCAACCAGGCCGCGCACGGCGACCGCGAGTTCGGGTTCATCCAGACCAGGATCGGCGTGCCGCGCAAGACCGTGGCGGGCCACGCGAGCGACCCGCTGCTGGCCGAGCGGATCGACGGCTGGGTGCGTGCCGCGACCGGCTACAGCCACCTGAACGGGATGAAGCTCGCCCGGTTCGGTGACAACATGCGTGGCGTCGCGGTGACCGAGGGCGACAAGGTGGAGGCCGAGCTGCGCTTCGGCGTCTCGGTGAACACCTACGGCGTGAACGACCTGGTCGAGCTGGTGGACGCGGTCGGCGACGAGGAGATCGACGTCCTGGTCGCCGAGTACGCCGACACCTACCGGCTCGCGGCCGAGCTGCACAAGGGCGCGGAGCGGCACGAGTCGCTGCGCTACGCCGCCCGCATCGAGGCCGGCCTGCGCCGGTTCCTCACCGACGGCGGCTTCGGCGCGTTCACCACGAACTTCGAGGACCTGGGCGGGCTGCGGCAGCTCCCGGGCCTGGCCGTGCAGCGGCTGATGGCCGACGGCTACGGCTTCGGCGGCGAGGGCGACTGGAAGACCTCCGCCCTGCTGGCCGCGGTCAAGGCGATGGGCGCCGGCACGGGCCGAGGCACCTCGTTCATGGAGGACTACACCTACCACTTCGGGCCGGGCGAGCCGAAGATCCTGGGTGCGCACATGCTGGAGGTCTGCCCGACCATCGCGGCCGACCAGCCGTCGTGCGAGGTGCACGCGCTGGGCATCGGCGGCCGGGAGGACCCGGTGCGGCTGGTGTTCGACGCGGCGGCGGGTCCCGCCGTGGTCGTGGGCCTGGCCGACCTCGGTGAGCGGTTCCGGTTGGTGGCCAACGAGGTCGAGGTCGTGCCGCCGGACGAGCCGCTGCCGAACCTGCCCGTCGCGCGCGCGGTGTGGAAGCCCGCGCCGTCGCTGTCCACGTCGGCCGAGTCGTGGCTGACGGCCGGTGGACCGCACCACACCGTGATGACCCAGGCCGTGGGCTCGGATACGCTGCGCGACTTCGCGACCATGGTGAACACCGAGCTGGTGGTCATCGACCAGGACACGACGACCGCGTCGTTCAGCGACCGCCTGCGCTGGAACCAGGCGTACTTCCGACTCGCGCAGGGTCTGCGCTAGCACCACCGCCAAGAGGGAAAGAGAGAAACGATGAGGTTTCCGCGGATCGCCGCCATCACCGCGGCCGGCCTGATGTTCGCCACCGCCTGCGGGACGGCGGAGAAGTCCGTCGACCAGCAGACCGGTTCCACGGAGGGCGCGCTCGTCGGCGTCACCATGCCGACCCGGTCGTCCGAACGCTGGATCCACGACGGCGACAACATCAAGAAGGCGTTGGAGGAGAAGGGCTACAAGGTCGACCTCCAGTACGCCGAGAACGACATCCCGACGCAGGCCAACCAGATCGAGAACCAGATCACGAAGGGCGCCAAGCTGCTCATCGTGGCCTCGATCGACGGCACCGCGATCACGTCGCAGCTCCAGCAGGCGCAGGACGCCAACATCCCGGTCATCGCCTACGACCGGCTGCTGCGCAACACCGACAGCGTCGACTACTACGCCACCTTCGACAACTTCAAGGTCGGCGTGCAGCAGGCCACGTCGCTGCTGACCGGGCTGAAGGTGCTCAACGCCGACGGCACCCCGGGCACCGCGACCGGCCCGCTCAACATCGAGCTGTTCGCCGGCTCGCCGGACGACAACAACGCCACGTTCTTCTTCAACGGCGCGATGTCGGTGCTCAAGCCGTACATCGACAAGGGCACGCTGGTGGTCAAGAGCGGCCAGACCGACTTCAAGACCGTCGCCATCCTGCGCTGGGACCCGGCCACGGCCCAGAAGCGCATGGAGGACCTGCTGACCTCCACCTACGGCGGCGCCCAGGTCAACGGCGTGCTGTCGCCCTACGACGGCCTGTCCATCGGCATCCTGTCCGCGCTCAAGAGCAGCGGCTACGGCACCGGCGGCAACCCGTACCCGATCGTCACGGGCCAGGACGCCGAGGTCGCGTCGGTGAAGTCCATCATCGCGGGTGAGCAGTACTCGACCATCTACAAGGACACCCGCGAGCTCGCGGCGACCACCGTGAAGATGTCCGACGCCGTGCTGAAGGGCCAGAAGCCCGAGATCAACAACGACAAGGACTACGACAACGGCAAGAAGGTCGTGCCGTCGTTCCTGCTCGAGTCGGTGATCGTGGACAAGGGCAACTACCAGAAGGTGCTCGTCGACAGCGGCTACTACACCGCGGATCAGCTGAAGTAGGTTTGCACACCATGTCCGACGAAATCCTGGTGATGCGCGGCATCACCAAGCGGTTCGCCGGGGTCACCGCGCTGCACGACGTATCGCTCGCCGTGCGGCGCGGTGAGATCCACGCGATCTGCGGTGAGAACGGCGCGGGCAAGTCCACGCTGATGAAGGTGCTCTCGGGAGTCCACCCGCACGGGTCGTACGAGGGCGAGATCGTCTTCGAGGGCGAGCCCTGCTCGTTCGGCGGCGTCCGCGACAGCGAGCGGCGCGGCATCGTGATCATCCACCAGGAGCTGGCCCTGTGCGGCCAGCTGTCCATCGCGGAGAACCTGTTCCTCGGCAACGAGCGGGCCAAGCGCGGTTTCATCGACTGGAACCGCACCAACCACGCGGCGGGCGCCCTGCTCGCCCGCGTGGGCCTGCGGGAGAACCCCACCACGCCCATCCACGACCTCGGCGTGGGCAAGCAGCAGTTGGTAGAGATCGCCAAGGCGCTGGCCAAGGACGTCAAGCTGCTGATCCTGGACGAGCCGACCGCGGCGCTGAACGACGACGACTCCGCCCACCTGCTCGACCTGCTCGACGGGCTGCGCGACGAGGGCATCACCTCGGTGATCATCTCGCACAAGCTCAACGAGGTGACCCGGATCGCCGACAGCATCACGATCCTGCGCGACGGTCGCACGATCGAGACGCTGCCCGCCAAGGACGTGACCGAGGACCGGATCATCTCCGGCATGGTCGGCCGCGACCTGGAGCACCGCTTCCCGCCGCGCACGCCCAAGATCGGCGACGAGGTGCTGCGGATCGAGGGCTGGACCGTGCACAGCCCGTCGCAGCCCGAACGGGTGGTGGTCGACAACGCCACCCTCGTGCTGCGGCGCGGTGAGATCGTCGGCCTGGCCGGGCTCATGGGCGCGGGCCGCACCGAGCTCGCGATGAGCGTGTTCGGGCGGTCCTACGGCGTCGGCATCTCCGGCCGGGTGGTCAAGGACGGCCGCGAGATCGACACGCGCACCGTCCGCAAGGCCATCGAGCACGGCCTGGCCTACGTCAGCGAGGACCGCAAGCGGTACGGGCTGAACCTGATCCAGGACGTGAAGCTCAACGTGTCCGCGGCCGGCCTCGACAAGCTGGCCACGCGTGGCTGGGTGAACGAGAACGAGGAGCACTCGGTCGCCGAGCGCTACCGGCGTTCGATGAACATCAAGACGCCCAGCGTCGCCACCCCGACGTCGTCGCTGTCGGGCGGCAACCAGCAGAAGGTCGTGCTGGCGAAGTGGATGTTCACCGACCCGGACGTGCTCATCCTCGACGAGCCGACCCGCGGCATCGACGTCGGCGCGAAGTACGAGATCTACTCGATCATCAACGACCTGGCCGACCAGGGCCGCGCGGTGCTGGTCATCTCCTCCGAGCTGCCGGAGCTGCTCGGCCTGTGCGACCGGGTGTACGCCCTGTCGGAGGGCCGGATCACCGGTGAGCTCGACCGCGCGGAAGCCACCCAGGAACGCCTGATGCACCACATGACCCAGGGACAGACCTCATGACCACCAAGACCGCGGCCACGCCGGAGGCGCAACAGGCCGGGCAGCCGCAGCGCAGGTTCACCATCAACCTGCGGCAGTCCGGCATCTACATCGCGTTCGCGCTGATCGTGGTGCTGTTCACGGTGCTGACGGACGGCGCTCTGCTGACACCGCAGAACATCTCCAACATCATCGTGCAGAACTCGTACGTGCTCATCCTGGCCATCGGCATGATCCTGGTGATCATCGGTGGGCACATCGACCTGTCCGTGGGCTCGGTGGTGGCGCTGACGGGCGCGATCTGCGCGGTGCTGACCGTGCAGATGGGCCTGCCGTGGCCGCTGGCGGTGCTGATCACGCTGGTCGCGGGGGCGGTGATCGGCGCGGCGCAGGGCTACTGGGTCGCGTTCTTCGGCATCCCGGCGTTCATCGTGACGCTGGCGGGCATGCTCGTGTTCCGCGCGCTGACCCTGACCGTGCTGGGCAACCAGGGCATCGGCCCGTTCCCGGACCAGATCCGCACCCTGGCCAACGGCTTCACCGAGGGCTACCTCGGCAACGTCGGCCTCGGCCCGCTGGGCGGCGCCGACCTGGTCAGCCTGCTGGTCGGCGTCGCGGTGGTGGCCGGGTTCGCGTTCAACCAGTGGCGCAACCGCAAGGCGCGGTTGAGCTACGGCCAGGTCGTGGACCCGTTCCCGATCTTCGTCGCGAAGATCGCGCTGGCCGCCGCGGTCGTGCTGGCCGTGGTCGTGCAGCTGGCCCGGTTCCGCAACCTGCCGTGGGTGCTCGTGCTGCTCGCGGTGCTGGCGCTGGGCTACTCGGTGATGGCGAACAAGTCGGTGTTCGGCCGGCACATCTACGCCATCGGCGGCAACCTCCAGGCCGCCACGCTGTCCGGCGTGAAGGTCAAGCAGGTCACGTTCTGGGTGTTCGTGAACATGGGCGTGCTCGCGGCGCTGGCCGGCGTGATCTTCGCCGGCCGACTGAACCAGGCCGGCCCCACGGCGGGCAACGCGTTCGAGCTGGACGCGATCGCGGCGGCGTTCATCGGCGGCGCGGCGGTCCAGGGCGGCGTGGGCCGGGTGGTCGGTGCGATCACCGGTGGCCTGATCATGGGCGTGATCAACAACGGCATGTCGTTGATCGGCGCGCCCAGCGAGCGGGTGATGCTGGTCAAGGGCCTGGTGCTGCTGGCCGCCGTCGCCTACGACGTGTGGACCAAGCGCCGCGGTCGCGCGTGACCACCACTCTGTCGGTTGATTACAAAGTAGTGCTCTAACGCGACAATTTCCGACATGACGCTCCGTGCCGTGTCGGTCCTGTCCGCCGTGCTCGCCCTCGGCTTCACCGCGGCTCCGCCCGCGGTGGCCGAGGGCGCACGCGTCGACTACCGCGAGTGGCGCTCCGCCCAACTCGTCCAGGGTGAGCACGAGGGCACCGCGCCCGTGCCCGGCGGCCTCGCGATCCGTCACCCGATCGGCGTCCTCGACCACGAGGGCCGCAGCTACGACTACGCGCGGTGGACGTCGCCGCGCCGGGCCACCGGCTTCGCCGCCACCCAGGTCGTCGCCTCGTGGAACGCCGACACCCCGCCCGGCACGTGGCTCCAGGTCGAACTGCGCGGCGACGACACCCCGTGGTACGTCATGGCCCGCTGGGCGCTCGGCGACCAGGACGTGAAGCGGACCACGGTCCCCGGCCAGTCCGACGAGCACGGCTCGGTCGATGTGGACACCTTCCTCGCCGCCCGCCCGCTGCACGCCTACCGGCTCCGCGTCACCCTCTACCGCCTCATCGGCTCCGGCACGTCCCCGTTGCTGCGCATGGCCGGCGCGATGGCCTCCGCCGTCCCGGACCGCTTCACCGTGCCCACGAGCGCGCCGGGCGTCGCCCGCGGCGTCGAACTGCCCGTGCCGCGCTACTCCCAGAACGTCCACGAGGGCCACTTCCCGGAGTACGACGGCGGCGGCGAGGCGTGGTGCAGCCCCACGTCCACCGAGATGGTGGTCGAGTACCACGGCCGGGGTCCGAGCGCCGCCGACCTGTCCTGGCTGGACCCGGAGCACGTCGACCGGACCGTCGACCACGCCGCGCGGCACACCTACGACCACGACTACCGGGGCGCCGGCAACTGGCCGTTCAACACCGCGTACGCGGCGAGCTTCGGCCTGCGCGCCCACGTCACGCGCCTGCGCTCGCTGTCCGAACTGGAGCAGCACATCGCCCGCGGCGTGCCGGTGATCACCTCGCAGTCGTTCCGGGCGGACGAGCTGGACGGCGCGGGCTACGGCACGGCGGGCCACATCATGGTCGTCGTCGGCTTCACCCAGGACGGTGACGTGATCGCCAACGACCCCGCCTCCCCGTCCGACGCCGCCGTGCGCCACGTCTACGACCGCGCCCAGTTCGAGAACGTCTGGCTCCGCACCAAGCGCTACCGCGCGGACGGCTCGGTCGCCAACGGCTCCGGCGGCATCGCCTACCTCATCACCCGCTAGCCCGAACGGCGGCACACGCGCCCGCTCAAGCAGGCCCTTGACTGGCCGGGCGATGTCCGATTCACTACCAGACACACTTTGGGAACGCTCCCAGACCTCGGCGGCGGCCCGTCACGTCCCTCGACGGGCCGCCGCCACTCCTCGAACCGACGAACCGACCCCGAGATCTCCGCCGCCACTAGGAAAGCGCTTACCAATCCAGGAGATCACCCCATGAAAGCACTCCTCGCCGTGTCAGCGTTGACAGCGGCGCTGCTCCAGGTCACCGCGCCGGAGGCCCAGGCCGCCTGCGGTGACGGGTCGTACCAGGCCGAGGTGACCGGGTCCGGCAGCAGCTTCACCGCCCGCCGGGGCGGCAGCACCGTCTACAGCGGCAGCAGCCTGCGCGCCGCGCTCCAGGCCGCCAACGACAGCCTCACCGCCAACCGCACCTCCAAGGAGCGGATCGTCGTCCGGGCCTCCGGCTCCATCCCCGCGGGCGAGCGCTACTCGATGCGCAGCTACACCACCATCGACGTGTGCGGCACGATCGACGTGACCGGCACGGGCTCCGGCGACTACGCCCCGATCTACGCGCGCGGCGTCCGAGACATCGAGGTCCAGAACCTCACCCTCACCGGCACCCCGGTGTACGGCATCTTCATGCGCAACGTCACCAACGCCGTGATCGGCAACGTCACCATGCGCCTGTCCCGTGGCCTGGGCGTGCGCATCGACAACCGCGGCGACACCAGCCAGTGGACCCGCAACGTCCGCATCGACTACGCCTACGTGCAGGGTGCGAGCAGCCACGCCGTCGAGACCTACGGCGTCGACGGCCTGACCATCGGCACCGTCGTGGCCCGCAGCGTCGGCGAATCCGGCCTGCTGCTCAACCAGACCATCAACGCCACCGTCGGCACCGTCGACGCCGAGAACGCGGGCACCGGCACCGGCTACGCCGCGTTCCGCACCGCCAACCGCAACGGCCGGATCGGCAGCAGCTACCCGATCAACATCCGCGTCGGCCAGGTCATCGCGCGCGGTGGCGGCCGGGGCATCTTCTGCGTCTCGGAGAGCGGCGGCCTCCAGATCGACCGCCTCACCATCTCCAACACCGGCAACAACTCGATCCTGATCGAGAACTGCTACAACGTGAACCTCGCCGCCCAGAGCGGCAGCGTCACCGGCGGCGGTGAGATCCGCTTGGCCGCCCGCTCGGAGTTCCCGGTCACCCGGGACGTCACGGTCCAGAACCTGACCGTCACCAACTCGGCCATCACCGAGAACCCCTGTGGCACGAACACCACGTTCCGCAACAACACGCTGGTCAACAGCAGGCAGAGCATCTGCTGACGATCCGGCCGGGACGGGTCCGGGTATGTTCGGCCGGTGACCTCGGGAACCGACCCTCGCACCGCCCCGTCCTGGCCGGACCTGCCCGAAGTCGCCCGCGCCGTGCTGCTGGAGGTCCTGATCCACGGCGCCATGCCCCGCGCCGAGATCGCCACCCGCCTCCACCTCTCCCGCCCCACCCTCACCAGGGTGACCCGTACCCTCGTGCTGCACGGGCTGCTCGTCGAGGGCGAGACGCAACTGCGCTCGTCCACCGGCAGACCCTCGGAGCTGCTCCACGTGCGCGGCGACTCCCACCACTTCCTCGGCGTGAAACTCACCGCCGACCGCCTCTACGCCACCGTCACCGACCTCACCGCCACCGTCGTCGAGACGATCGAACAACCCCTGACCTCCACGAACCCCGCCGACGTCGTCGCCCGCATCGCCGACATCGCCGACACCCACCCCGTCACCGCCCTCGGCGTGACCCTCGGCGGCACAGTGCACAACGGGGTCGTCACCCAAGCGGAATTCCTCCGCTGGACGAACGTCCCACTCCGCGACGACCTGGTCGAAGCCACCTCCACCCCCACCGCGATCGACAACGACGTCCAAGCCCTGACCGCCGCCGAACACTGGTTCGGCGCGGGCGCCGGCCTGGACTCGATGGTCCTGATCACGGTCGGCGCGGGCGTCGGCTGCGGCCTCGTCATCGACGGCAAACTGGTCCAGGGCTCCCACGGCCTGCCACCCCGGATCGCCCACCTTCTGGTCGACCCGACCGGCCCCCTCTGCGGCTACGGCCACCGGGGCTGCGCCTCCAGCTACCTCATGACCGACGCCGTGCTGCGCCAACTGGACGGCCACCCCACCTACGAAGAAGCCGTGTCCCGAGCCCGGTCCGGCGACCCGGAGGCCAAGGAGGTCTTCGACAACGCCGGCTACGCCCTCGGCCACCTCATCGGCACCGCCGCCAACTTCCTCGACCCCCAAAAAGTCCTGCTCACCGGCGACGGCCTACCCCTCTACGAAGTCTCGCAAGACCGCGTCACCGACGGCATCAAGGCCACCTACGAAGCCGACCCGACCTTCCTCGACCTCGACGTCCAACCCTTCGACTTCAACGAATGGGCCCGCTCGGGCGCCGCCCTCGCCATCCGCTCCACCCTGACCAACCAAATCCGCCTTTAACCCCCACCCCCCCGCCTTCACCTCAACGCGCCCACGACGAGACAGACGGGGTTACCACCTAGGCCCGATTTGACATGGGTTCGGGTGCTTTAGGCTGGTCGAAGCCGGGCAGGCTTGGCGGGCGCTCTTTCCGCCAGGCCTGCCCGGCTTTGGCCTGCCTGGAGTGCCCGTAAGGGTCCCATGTCAAATCGAGCCGGTCTGAACCACTACCCACCCCCGCCCCCACCCCACCCCGCCCAGTTCTGTGAACATCACGCCAAATGCGACCGAACAACGCGAAAGAGTTGCGGTCCGGTCACGCCACCTTCCCACTCCTTGACACAGCGCTGTGGCCCGCGACACAGTACCGCCCGTTTTGAGCAGTCAAACGATCGTCGAAGTGTTCAACCGGGTGCCGTGCGTAACCGTGGGAACACCAGAACCAGCCCAGGGGAGGGGTGAGCAGGCCATGGCGCGTCCCGGCGGTCCGGTGACGACCCGCCAGGTGCCGCTGCACGTCGGTGCCTTACCCGCCTCGCCCACCCCGGCCGCCGCGCGCCACCGCCTGTACGACTTCCTGAACGACCTGGGCCGCAGTCGCATCACGTCCGACAGCGCACGTGCCGTCACCGCCCGGGACCTCGACCGACTCCACGGTCGGAAAGCCGGCCGCACCGCCCTCCACCTGCCCGCGAACCGCCTCTCCTCCGCCGCGGCCGACCCCGTCGAAACGTGCGGCGCGCCCGTGCGGCACCTGCTGGACTCCGAAGTGATACCCGACGCGGTGATCGCGGTGAGTGATCCACTTGCGGTAGGTGTGCACCGTGCAGTGCGCCGCCGAGGGCTCCGACCGGGGACGGACGTCGCGGTGACGGGCTTGGACGACTCACCGCCGGCCTCCGCTGTGGACGGTGCTCCGATCCCGGTGCGCCAACCGGTCGACCGGTCCGCCCACACCGTCGCGAACCTCCTCGACCTCGCACTCCTCGACCACGCGCACCTCACAGCAACCTCCACCAGCACCACCGCACCACCACATCACCGCACTGGCATCACCGCACCACCAGCACCACCAGCGATCAGGGCGTACCGCTGCCCGGCGAGATCATCAGCCGTCGCAGCGCCCCGATCCGCTTGACAGAGCAAGACCTGAACGAATGGGAGTCTCGGTAATGGGCGTTCGGACAACGGCGCTGCGGGCAACCGCGGCGCTGGGTGTGGCAGTCCTCCTCGCGTCGTGCAGCAGCGGAGGGGACAAAGGCGGCGAGCAGCCCAGCGGTGCGCTCGAAGGCCGGGGCGAGATCACGTTCGCCACCGGCAAGGACACGTCCGGCAACATGCAGAAGCTCGTCGACGAGTGGAACTCCTCGCACGCGAACGAGCAGGTCCGGATCATCGAACTGCCCGAGTCCGCCGACGCCCAGCGCCAGCAGATGGTGCAGAACGCGCAGGTCAAGTCCGACGCGTACACGATCCTCAACCTCGACGTCGTCTGGACCGCCGAGTTCGCGGCCAACCGCTGGGTGGTCGAACTGCCGTCCGACCAGTTCGAACTGGACAAGTTCCTCCAGCCCGCGATCAAGACCGCGCAGTACCGCGACAAGCTCTACGCCGTGCCGGTGTACTCCGACGGCGGCCTGCTGTACTACCGCAAGGACCTGCTCGACGCGGCCGGTCAGAAGCCGCCGAAGACGTGGGCCGAGCTGATCGCCGCCTGCCAGGCGGTCAAGGCGACGCAGCCCGCGATCGGCTGCTACGCCGGTCAGTTCGAGAAGTACGAGGGCCTGACGGTCAACTTCGACGAGGCCGTGCACTCCGCCGGTGGTGACGTGGTCGACTCCTCCGGCAAGCCCGTGGTCGACTCGCCCGAGGCGAAGGCCGGCCTGGACGCCCTGGTCACCGGGTTCCAGCAGGGCGTCATCCCGCAGAAGGCCATCACCTACAAGGAGGAGGAGGGCCGCCGCGCCTTCCAGGCCGGCGAGCTGCTGTTCCACCGCCAGTGGCCCTACCAGTGGAACCTGGCCGGCAAGACCGACGGCTCCTCGCAGGTCGCGGGCAAGTTCGACGTCGCGCCCCTGCCCGGCCTGAAGGGCCCCGGCAGCTCCACCCTCGGCGGGCACAACTTCGCCATCTCCGCGTTCGGCAAGAACAAGGCCACCGCGCTGGACTTCATCAAGTTCTTCACCAGCGAGTCCTCGCAGCGCTCCAACCTGCTGGCCACCTCGCAGGCGCCGACCCTGGCGAGCCTGTACGACGACGCCGAGCTGATCAAGCAGTTCCCGTACCTGCCGACGCTGAAGGAGTCGATCCTCTCCGCGAAGCCGCGCCCGCAGGCCGTCCGCTACGGCGACGTCACCCAGGCGATCCAGGAGGCCGCGTACGCCGCGCTGACCAGCGCGAAGACCAGCGACGCGGCGCTGAAGGACCTGCAGGCCAAGTTGCAGGACCTGCTGAAGTGACGGCGGTCGTCCGCCGCGCCCGGGGTGCGACCTCGGGCGCGGGGCGACTCGCCGCGGCGCTGCTGTCACCGACGTTCGTGGTGCTCGGCCTCGTGGTCGGGTACCCGCTGGTGGCGGCGCTGCGCGAGTCGGTGTTCCGGGAGGGCACCGACCTCGACGAGAGCGGCTTCATCGTGGAGGGCTCGCGCTTCGTCGGCGTCGACAACTACACCGCGATCTTCGCCGGTGAGTCCGCCGCCCGGTTCTGGAACGCGTTCGGCAACACCACGGTGTTCACCGTCATCACGGTCGCCCTCGAAGTCGTGATCGGCGTCGCGATGGCGCTGGTGATGCACCACGCGATCCGCTGGCGCGGTGTCGTGCGGGCGAGCATCCTCGTGCCGTGGGCCGTGCCGACCGCGGTGTCCGCCCTGCTGTGGCGCTGGATCTTCCAGGCCGACGGCGTGGCGAACGCGTTGATCGGCCGGCAGGTCCTGTGGACCACCGAGGGCTGGCAGGCGAAGTTCGCGGTCATCCTCGCCGACGTGTGGAAGACCGCGCCGTTCGTCGGCCTGCTCGTCCTGGCCGGGCTCCAGATCATCCCGAACGACGTCTACGAGGCGGCACGGGTCGACGGCGCGTCGCCGTGGCGGCAGTTCTGGCGCATCACGCTCCCGCTGGTCAAGCCCGCCCTGCTGGTGGCCGTGCTGTTCCGGGTGCTCGACGCGCTGCGCATGTTCGACCTGCCGTTCGTGCTCATCGGCAGCCGCAAGGAATCGGTGGAGACGCTGTCCATGGTGGCCTTCGACGAGGCTTCGAGCCTCCGGTTCGGACCCGCCGCCGCGTACGCGACGATCCTGTTCGTCTACGTGGCCGTCACCGCGCTGGTGTTCGTGCGGTTGCTGGGCGCGGACGTCATCGGCGCCGCTCGGGAAAGGTCGCGCAAATGAGCGCCACCCAGGGCAACGCCACGCTGCCCAGAAAAATCCTCACGTTCGGTGGGCTCGGCCTGATCCTGGTCTACTGCCTGGCGCCGTTCTACTGGATGGCGGTGTCGGCGTTCCGCCGCCCGTCCGACCAGTTCGAGCTGACCGCGCTGCCCGCGCCGTTCTCGCTGGACAACCTGACCGCCGTGTTCTCGCCCGGTGTCGGGTTCGGCCGGTCGCTGCTCAACAGCCTGGTCGTCGCCGGGGTCACCACGATCCTGACGCTGATCATCGGGGTGTCGGCGGCGTACGCGCTGGCCCGGCTGAACTTCCGGTTCAAGAACGCGGTGGCGGCGCTGATCATCGCCACCTCGATGTTCCCCGGCATCTCGCTGCTGGTGCCGCTGCTGGCGTTGTTCACCGACATCGGCTGGATCAACACCTACCAGTCGATGATCGTGCCCAGCCTGTCGTTCGCGCTGCCGCTGGCGGTGTGGAACCTGACCGCGTTCTTCCGGCAGATGCCGGAGGAGCTGGAGCAGGCGGCGATGATCGACGGCTGCACCCGCGGCCAGGCGTTCCGCAAGGTGATCCTGCCGCTGGCCGCGCCCGGCATCTTCACCACCGCGATCATCACGTTCATCGCGGCGTGGAACGAGTTCATCATCGCTCTGTCGATGGTCAACGACAGCACGATGCAGACTGCTACCGTCGCGATCTCCCGGTTCACCGGGGCGTACGGTTTCGACCAGCCGTTCGGCACGCAGATGGCCGCCGGCGTGATCGTGACCGTGCCGCTCGTCGTGGTGGTGCTGCTGTTCCAGCGGCGGATCATCGCAGGCTTGACCGCAGGAGGCGTCAAGTAGCCACCTCGCGGTGTCAACGGCCGGTCGCCACGTGTTGGGAGAGCCGTGGCGACCGGCCAATTAAAGAACCTTCTTCACCACCGCCGCTTCACCACCGCCGCTTCACCTTCACCACCTCCACCTCCTCCTCCACCACCACCGCTTCACGGCAACCGCCACTGCTGTGCGCCGGTCCCGTTGCAGTCGTGGATCTGGAGCTGAACCCCGTTGACCGCGTTGCTGTTCGGCACGTCCAAGCACTTGCCCGACGGGGAGTTCACCAGCGTCGACCCCTTCGGCCACCACTGCTGCGCGCCCGTCCCGTTGCACGTCCACAGCTGCACCTTGGTCCCGTTGACCCGGCCGCTGCCGCTGACGTCCAGGCACCGCCCCAACGCCCGCAGCGTGCCGTCCGACGCGAGGGTCCACTGCTGGGCGGCCGAGGAGTTGCAGTCCCACAGCCGCACCGGTGCGCCGTCGGTCGGGCCCGCGGGCTCGCCGTCCACGCACTTCCCGCCCAGCCCCACCACCGCGCCCGACCGCGCCGGATAGGGTCCCACGTCGAACGACGGCGGCGCGTCCGCGGCGGCACTGCCCCACGTCGACGGTGACGTCCCCAGCCCGAACTCCAACGTCCCGCCCTGCGCGACGAACGACGAGGGCACCCACGCCTTCCCCGACGCCACGCCGTCGACCTTCAGCGACTGCACGTACTTCACGCTGTCCGACGCGTTCGGGGCCGTGATGGCGATCGTCACCCCGTTGCCCCGCTTCACGGTCACGGCCGGGAACTGCGGGCTGGCCAGCACCAGCTCCGCCCGCCCGGGAGCCTGCGGGTACAACCCCAGCGCCGCCCACACCGCCCAGGACGACATCTCGCCCAGGTCGTCGTTGCCCACCAACCCCTCCGGCGTCGGCAGGAAGATCGAGGTCAACGCCCGCCGCACCACGTCCTGCGTCTTGTGCGGCGCGCCCGCGTAGACGTACGCCCAGGGCGTGTTGAGCGTCGGCTCGTTCCCCAGGTACGCGTACGGCTTCTTGGGCCCGGCGTTCAGCTCGGTGAAGAACGTGTCCAACCTCGACACCACGGTCGCGTTGCCGCCCATCGCGTCGAACAGCCCGCGGTGGTTGTAGGGCACCATCCACGCGTACTGGGCCGCGTTGCCCTCGACGTACTCGTTCTCCTGCGTGGGGCTGAACGCCGGCCACGACAGGTCGGTGTTGCGCGGTTGCAGGTACTTGTTGCCGGAGTGGAACAGGTTGCGCCAGTTCTGCGCGCGTCGCAGGAACCTCTCCGCCGCGCCCGTGTCGTTCAGCCTGCCCGCGAACTGGGAGATGGCGAAGTCCGCGCTGGTGTACTCCAGCGTGGTCGCGGCCGAGCCCCACACGTCCGGCAGGCCGGTCGGCACGTACCCGTAGTCGTTGAGCTGCAACCACCCCGGGCGCTGGCGGATCTCGTCCACGCCCGCCACCATGCGGCGCAACGCGTCCGCCGTGTCGAAGTCCGTGCCGCCGAACGCGTGCGCGGTGGACACGATGATGGGCATCGGGTCGCCGTTCATCACGCCCGTGCCGCCGTTGGCGACCGTCCAGCGGTCGAAGTAGCCGCCCTGGGCGGCCTGGTTCACCGCGGACTGCGCTATGTCGGAGGCCTCCCTCGGGCCCAACAACGCGATCAGCGCTATCTGGGAGCGGTAGACGTCCCAGCCGGAGAAGTTCGCGTACTGGGTCCTCGTGGTCGTGTGCGTCTGCCGGTCGAAGCCGGTGTACTGCCCGTTGACGTCGCTGAACACGTTGGGGTGCAACAGCGAGTGGTACAGCGCGGTGTAGAGCGTGCGGAGCTGGGTCGCCGTGCCGCCGGTGACGTCGATCCGGCCCAGCCACCCGTTCCACGCCGCCCGCGCGGCCATCCTGACCTCGTCGAACGACCGGGTTCCGGTCTCCGTCGCCAGGTTCGCCCTGGCGTTGTCCAGGCTCACGAACGAGATGCCGACCCGGGCCGTCACCGTCGTGGCGTTGAACGACACGAACGCCGACGCCGCGAACGGCTGCACGTCCTCCGTTGCCGCGACGGTGGGCACGTGCTGCGTCGCGGCGGTCTTGGGCGAGGGCGGCACGCTGCCCGGGCTGCTGCCCTCGACGGCACGCCCGTCCGGCGTCACCTGGCCGCCCGCGATCGTGGCGGTGGAGGCGAACGGCTGGTCGAACGTGACGTGGAAGTGCAGCCGGTACCGGTTGCCGGTGCCGCAGAACCCGCCGCTGTCGGTGTAGCCGGAGAGGCTGTCGGTCCCGACCGTGATCGAACCGCTCGCCGCGTTGAACGCTCGGGCGGCGTCGACGGTGAGCGAGGCGCGCTGGCCGGCGGGGTAGGTGAAGCGCGCGATGCCGGACCGCTGGTTGGCGGTCAGCTCGGTGCGGATGCCGTTGTCGAAGCGGACCGAGTAGTAGCCGGGGGAGGCCTGCTCGTCGGCGTGGGAGAACGTCGAGTAGGCGGCGGGGGTCGTGCCGAGGGATGGCATGAACGGCACGGTGCCGAAGTCGCTGCACCCCGGACCGGACAGGTGGGTGAGGCTGAAGCCGCGGATGCGGTTGTCGTCGTAGTCGTAGCCGCCGTGCTGGTGCGTCACCGTGTCGGGGCTCCACTGGAGCATGCCGAACGGCGCGACGGCGCCGGGGAAGGTGTTGCCGGCGCCGCCGCCGTGCCCGAAGTCCGGGCCTCCGGCCCTGGTGCCGACGAACGGGTTGACGTGCTGCGCGGGATCGGTGACGGCGAGCGCGGTCCCGGTCTGGACCGGGACGGCGAGCGCGGCGAGGGTGAGTGCGGCGACAGCCGCGGAACGGAGACGCATCTGAACCTCCGGCAGGGGTAGGAGGCCTGACAACGTTGTCAGATGGCGATTCTCCCATCGCCCGCACACCTCAGAAACCCGCTACGCGGCCCAACGCCACTGCGCCACCGCTGTCCACCGGACAGCTTGAACCCAGCACCCTCTATAGCTTCAGTGCAGGCCAAAACTAATCAACCGCCGCGGGCGAACTCGCCTCGGGCACCAGGACCGCCGGAGCCCCCGAACCGTCCGCCGGGACCGCCCACACGTCGTTGACACCGTCATCCCGCTGGATCCCGTACGCGATGGTCCGGGGATCCACCCACGCCGGCTGATCGTCCACGCTCCGCGTCTCCGCGAGCGGCGAGACCTCCAGCGTCTCCAGGTCCATTGTGGACAAGCGCCATCCCTGCTGCGGATCCCCGTTCACCGCCGCCTTGTACGCGATGCGCTTGCCGTCGGGCGACAACGACGGGCACTCCACGTTGTCCGCGACAGCCCGCAGCGTACGGGCCGCGAAGTCACCCTCCATCAGGTACCGGTGGCCACCGGTCGACAGGGTCGTGTAGAACCTGTTGTCGTCGTCGGCAAAGGTCACGCCCCAGAAGTTGCGGTCCGCGGCGTCGGCGACCACACCGTCCACTGTGGAAGTGAACTCCTCCAGGGAGGCAACGAGCGTGCCGGTCCTCGTGTCCAGGATCCCGGTGCTGGTGGAGAAGCCGTTGGCCGCGTAGGAGTGCCCGTCCACGAACAACGTCCACGCCACCATGCGCCCACTGGCCGACACCCGCGTCCGGTTCGGGAACCCGGTCAGCGGTACGGTCCGCACCTCCCGCGACCCGGCGTCGAGCACCGCCAGCCCGCCCGCCTTGAACGCGCCCACCGGCCGCAAGCACGCCGTCGTGCCGCCGGCGCTGTACACCCGATCGCACCGCTGCTCGCTCACCTCGCGCGGCCCACCCGGGTCGGACCGCGACACGGTGGACACCCTGCCGTTGGTCAGCACCACCAACCTCGGCCCGGCGACGGCGGTCGACGCGACCTCGTCCGGCGCCCCGGAGCGGGACAGCACGGCATACCCGACCGCGACCCCGGCCAGCAGCATCGCCACCAGGACGGTGATCAGCAAACGGACCCGGATGCTCATGACCGACGTCCCACCAGCGCGAAGGTGCCCACCAACGTGACCGCGACAGCCGCGGCGGCCAACCGCGTCGCGGCCTCCGGCCCCCAGGACTGCCACGCCAGCCCGAACAGCACCGACGACCCCAGGTACGCCAACGCCTGTCCGCTCTGGATCAACGCGATACCGGTCGTCCGCAGCCGCTCGGGCAGCAGCGGCCCGGCCAACGCCATCAGCACCCCGTCCGTGGCCGCGTAGAACACCCCGTACAGCGCGACCACCACCACGACCAGCGCCCACCCGTCCACCGGGCCGGACAGCAGCAGGTACACCGCGCCCAGCGCCACGTACCCGCCCAGCATCACCGGCAGCCTTCCGACCCGGTCGGCGAGCGCGCCCAGCGGTGCGGCCAGCAGCAGGTACACCAGGCTCGTGCCGACCGCGAGCAGCGGGAACCACCCGATCGACAGCCCTTCGCGCTTCTGCAGCACCAGGTACACGAACCCGTCGCCGATCGTGGCCAGCCCGAGCAACGCCGCCGCGACCACGACCCGCCGCACGCCGCCGTCGCGCCACAGCCCGCCGACCGCCTTGACCCGCACCGGTTCCGACGGCACCGCCGACCGGTGGTCGCGCACGAACAGCACCAGGATGACCACCCCCAGCGCCGCGACGCAGAAGCTGGTCATGAACACGGAGTCGAACGACTCGCCGGTCAGCGCGAGGACGGCCAGCGCCACCAGCGGTCCGGCGAACGCGCCCATCCCGTCCATCGCCCGGTGCACGCCGAACGCGCGTCCGAGGTCGCCCGCGGGCGTGGACAGCGTGATCAGCGCGTCCCGCGGCGCGGTGCGCAGGCCCTTGCCCGCCCGGTCCGCGGTGATCACCGCGCCGAGTGCCGCCGTGGAGCTGCCGGCCACCAGCAACCCCAGCTTCGCGAGTGCCGACAGGGCGTACCCGAACCCGGCGACGCCCTTGCGCCGGTCGGTCCGGTCGGCGAGGAAGCCGCCGACGAGCCGGAGCAGCGTGGTGGCGCCGGTGTAGAGGCCGTCGATCACGCCGTAGGCGGCCGGGCTGAGCTGGAGCCCGACGACCAGGTAGAGCGGCAGGACGGCGGTGACCATCTCGGAGGAGACGTCGGTGACGAGGCTGACCGCGCCGAGCGCGAGGACGTTGGCGCTGACGCCCTTCCAGCCGGCGGTCTTGGGGCGGGTGATGGTGGACAGGTACACGGCGCACCTCCGGGACGGGGGTGCCGCGCCCGGGCGGGGGACGACCGGGCGCGGCGGCAGGGCGGGTGTCGGCCGGTTCAGTGACAGGCGGTGGTGCCGCTGTCGGTGAAGGTCTGGCCCGCCACGGGCACGAACTGCCAGTCGAAGCTCGTGCTGTGCAGGGTCAGCTTCAGCACGCCGTAGGCCGTGCTGTTGCGGACCTCGCTGTTGGGGCTGATGGTGCCGAAGCCGTAGTGGCTCGCGCCGCCCATGCCCGCGACGAAACTGCGGATGCCGCGGGTGGTGTCGAGGCCGCCGCTGGGGTTCTGCGGGGCGAACCGCTCGTACTGGTGGTTGTGGCCGGTCAGCACCACGTCGGCGTTGTAGTCGTACAGCGCCTGGAACAGCGGGCGCGTGGCCGTGGACGGGGCGTGGTTCGCGCCGGAGGTGAACAGCGGGTGGTGCCAGTACGCCGCCGTGCACGGCTTGGTGCTGGCGGCCAGGTCGGCGCGCAGCCACTGCTCCTGCGCGGAGCCCGCCGCCATGCTGATGTTGGAGTTCAGCGACACGATGTGCCAGTTGCCGAGGTCGTAGGAGTAGTAGCCGCGGCCGGACGGGCCGGCGAGGGTGCCGAAGTAGCCGTAGTAGCCGGTCGCGCCGCTGGTGTTGTAGTCGTGGTTGCCGGGCGACGGGCGGGTGCGGGCCTTGTGCCTGCCCCAGGTGGGGTCGTAGTAGCCGGCGAACTCGGAGGCGGTGCCGCTGTCGTAGACGTTGTCACCGGTGGTGAAGACGGTGCCGGGGATGGCGTCGAGCAGCGCGGCGGTGGCGCTGTCGCCGGAGCCCGAGTTCGAGATGTCGCCCGCGCCGACCAGCACGGGGTCACCGCTGGGCACCGGCGTGGTGGTCGCGGTGGTGCCGGTGGTGATCACGAGTTGCGGCGCGGTGGCGCCGGTCTCCCGCGAGTCGTAGTCGGCGCCGTCGGTGCTGGTGGAGGTGATGCCGAAGCTGAACGTGCCGTTGGCCCGCACGTGCGCGGTGACGTCGACCTCGTACCAGGCGTTGCGGGCGACGGAGCCGAGCGTGCCGAGGGTGGTGCCGTCGATGGCGGGCTGGGTGGCCCAGGTCGCGCCCGTTTCGGACCAGGTGGTGTCGGTCATGGCGCGGAACGTGCCGCCGGTCGGGCTGTTGGCGTCGGTGACGTCGTCGGTGTGCACGCGCAGCTTGGCGCTGCCGATCGTGCCGGGGACGCCGGAGACGGTGAACTTGAGGAACAGCCGCTTGCTCGGCGAGCCGTCCACGCCGAGCTGGCCGGACGTGCCGTAGTTGGTGGTGGTGACGGAGTTGTCGACGTAGGTGTCGGCGGTCGGGGTGAACGTCGTGGTGGCCGCGGAGGCGGCCGGGACGTGCCCGGAGGAGGCGATGGCGGTGAGGGCGGCGGCGGTGACGACGCCGGTGGCGAGCAGCGCGAGGGGAGCTCTGCGTCCTGACATGCGAAACCCTTCGTCTTCGGACGACGGCAATGAGGGCTTCGCAGAGAGTAGGGATGCGTGGACACTGCGTGGTGATGGTCGGGCGGCCACCCGGTGAACGCCGGGCGAAGCGCTCGCACGTGCATCACCGGGTGAAGGATTCCCGGTGGCGGGGTCCGGCGGTGGGGAGTGGGTCAGTGCAGTTCTGCCGCCGCCGCGCGGAAGACGGCGTCGGCGACGCGGGCCAGCGGCGGTGAGTCGAGCTTCCACTGCTGCCAGTGCAGCAGCACGTCCACGGGCCGGTCGGGGGCCAGGTGGACGAGCCTGCGGTGGGCGGCGATCTGGTGCTCGGTCAGCAGTGCCCAGCCGGCGCCAGCGACCACGGCGTCCTCGAACACGTGCCCGTCGGGCAGGTGGTGGCGGCGGGTGGAGGCGTTGTGGCCGGAGAGCTCGCGGCAGAAGCGGTCCTGCAGGTCGTCCTTCTCGTCGAACACGATCACCGGTGCGTCGTGCAGCGGCTGTCCGTCGGCGAGCCACCGCCGGGTGAACCGCTTGGTGGCGACGGCGTGGTAGCGGATGCTCCCGAGTGGACGGACGGCGCAGCCCTGCACCGGTTGGGGCGAGGACGTGACCGCGCCGACGACGACGCCCTGCCGCAGCAGTTCGGCGGTGTGGTCCTGGTCGTCGCGCCGCACGGTCAGCACCAGGCCCTCGTCGGTGGCCAGTTCCCGGACCACGCGGCGGAACCAGGTGCCGAGCGAGTCGGCGTTGACCGCGATCGGGATGGGGGTGGGGTCCTCGACCAGGCCGAGCGCCTCGCGCGCGTCGCGGTCCAGCAACGCCTGCTGCCGCCCGTAGCGGGCGATGACCGCGCCGGAGTCGGTGAGCCGGGCGGGTTTCGAGCGGACCAGCAGCACCCGGCCGGTGCGCTGTTCGAGCAGCTTGATGCGCTGGCTCACGGCCGACGGTGTGACGTGCAGCGCTTTGGCGGCGGCGTCGAAGGTGCCTTCGTCCACGACGGCCAGCAGGGTGCGCACGCACTCCGGATCGAGCATCACGGTTGCTGATGATACGTAAGAAAACGTAGCTGGCCTTATCTTGCTCCCGTTCCTACCGTCGGTGCCGTGACGTACGCGCTGCTCGCCGGGCTCGGCACCGGACTGTCCCTCATCGTCGTGATCGGCGCCCAGAACGCCTTGGTGCTGCGGCAAGGCGTGCTGCGGCAGCGGGTGCCCGCGATCGTGGCGATCTGCGCGGGCTCGGACGCGGTGCTCATCGCGCTCGGTGTCGGCGGTGTCGGGGCGGCGTTCACCGCGTGGCCGGCCGCGTTGACGGCGGTGCGGTGGATCGGCGCGGCGTTCCTGGTCGGCTACGGCGTGCTGGCGGCACGGCGGGTGCTGCGGCCGTCGGCGTTGGAACCGGCGGACGCGGCGAGGGCGGGCGCCGCCGTGATCGTCACCTGCCTGGCGCTGACCTGGCTGAACCCGCACGTGTACCTGGACACGGTGCTGCTGCTGGGCACGGCGTCCACCGGGTTCGGCGGCGACCGGTGGTGGTTCGCGGCCGGTGCGATCACGGGCAGCGTGCTGTGGTTCAGCGCGCTCGGGTTCGGCGCGCGGTGGCTGTCGCGCGCGTTCGCCCGGCCCTCGGCGTGGCGGGTGCTGGACGGCGCGGTCGCCGTGGTGGTCACGGCGACCGGCGTCTCACTCGTCGTCTGATCCGGCCGAGTCGCCCGGCCGAGTCGCCCGGCCGAGTCGCCCGGCCGAGTCGTTCGGCGGCTAGGCCGGCCGGGCCTTGGCCCGCGCCGTGATCGGCACGTGCTTGTAGCCGGACACGAAGTTCGAGATCAGCCGCTCCGGCTTGCCCGCGGGCGCGAAGTCCTCGAAGCGGGTCAGCAGCTCCTCGAACAGGATCTTCAACGTCACCCGCGCCACGCTGTGGCCGATGCAGTAGTGCGGGCCGATGCCGAACGCCAGGTGCTTGTTGGGCTTGCGGCGGATGTCGAAGGTCTCCGAGTCCGGGAACTCGTCCTCGTCCCGGTTCGCCGAACCCAGCCACACCACGACCGCGTCACCCGCCGCGACGGGCGTGTCCCGGATCACGACGTCGCGCGTGGCGTACCGCAGCATGTGGTTCACCGGTGACGCCCAGCGCAGCGCCTCCTCCACGGCCGTGGTGGTGACGGACATGTCGGCCGCCCAGTCGCGCAGCACGTCGGTGTCGGCGAACTCCGCCATCACGTAGTTCGGGGCGTGCGGCGTGGTCACGTTCGCGCCCAGCAGCAGGCTGTAGCAATTGGACACGATCTCGGGCGGCGTCATGTGCCTGCCCTCGAACCGGGTGGAGATCAGCACGCTGAGCAGGTCGTCGCCGAGGTTGTCGCGGCGGTGCCGCACCAGGTCCTGGAAGTAGGCGAACAGCTCGTGGTGCGCCATGGACAGGGTCGCGGACTTGCTGCCCGCGTCCTGGTACTCGGGGTCGTCGGCGGCGATGCAGATGGTGGTGAGCCTGCTCAGCCACGCCCAGTCGGACTGCGGCAGGCCCATCATCGTGCCGGTCACCGACATCGGCATGGCGAACATCGCCTGCGCGAAGTCGAACGTGCCACCGTCACCCAAAGGCAGCAACAGGTCGAGCACCAGGCCGCGGATCATGTCACGCTGCCGGTCCACCGCGTTGACCGCCAGCGCCTTCTTCAGCCTTTTCTGCATCACCGTGTGGCGGGGCGGGTCGGTGACCGCCAACTGCTGGCCACCAGCCGGGTCGTCCATGCCGAGCAGGCTGAGCATGGTGCCGCGTTCCGAGGTGAACAGTGCGGTGTTCCGAAGCACGAAGTCGGTGTCGTCGAACTTGACCACGGACCAGAATCCGCGATCGTCGTCCACCTGCAGCCAGCTCAACCCGTCCAGTGCGCGCAGCCGCCGCCACTCGCTGCGGGCGTCGCCGTCGCTGTACAGGTGCGGATCGACGAGGTCGGTCGAGCCCACGTGTACCGGGCATCCGGACGTGGTGGTCATGGCCCGTTTTCCTTTCGTTCGAGCGTGCGCGTGATTCCGCGCCGGTCTCGGTCCGCGGTGCGGGGAAATCCGGCCAGCAAAAAGCGCCACCCACCGGCTGCGGGTGGCTTGTCGGTTGTCGGGCGATTCGCGCGTGCTGCCTCGGACGCGCACGTCGGACCTGTTCGTCAGTAAACTGTGAAGCGGGTCACGACAATCGCGGAAATCCACCGATATGTGCCCAATAGTCCCCAGACCCCAGCGCCGGACTGTATGCAGCCGACGGAGACCGAGTGAAGCACGGGGTCACGGGGGTGTCAACCCCATCCCAGGGTGACCGCACCGGTAACTGTTAAACCCGAACGGTGGAAAGGGTATTCACGGTCCGCAGTCACGTTTTGACGACCTTCGAAACACCTGCTCCTTGCGTGTTCTCGAAGTCCGATCGAGTGAGTTTTCGGGATCCCTTGACGCCTTGTGTCGGACCGACCTACGTTGAGCCACGGCCGCCAGGAGAACTGCGGGGACTGGCTGGCAAGTCTGGGGACGCTGAGGGGTTACCGTGGGGCCTTCGCCCGATTCGGAGATTTGTGCTGCGCTTTTTACGGCCGCGCCGCCTTTTCTGTCAGAAGGGGATGACCTCCTGGTGGGAGGCGGGTCGGCGCATGTCTAGTCCGCCGACGACCGGAACCACCTGGCACGAGGCGACACCGACCCAGCAGGGGCTGTGGATCCTCGACCGGATCGAGCGACTGCGACCCACCTACCTGCTCCCGTCCGTGGTCGAGTTCACCGGCCCGGTGGACCACGCCCTGCTGGTGGCGTCCGTGCAGCGGGCCATCGCCCGGCACCCGGCGCTGCGGTCGCGGTTCCGGCTGGACGCCCGGCTGCGGCGGGTCGAGTACCGCACCGACGCCGAACCGGCCGAGGCCGGCTTCATCGACGCTGCCGCCGACGGCTGGACCGGCGAGGAGCTGGACGACCTGGTCGAGGTGCTCTGCTACACGCCGTTCGACCTGGCCGAGGAGGCGCCCACCCGGGCCGAGGTCATCAGGGTGGACGACCGCACCACCCTGCTCGTGCTCAACGTGCACCACATCGTCTTCGACGGCTGGTCGCGCGGCCTGCTGATGGACGAGATCGCCGCGATCTACCGGGGCGCGCTGCGCGGCGAGGACATCGAGCTGCCGCCCGCCGCGCACCCGGCCGACGTGCTGTCCACACCGGACCCGGACGACCTCGCCGAACGCGTCGCCGACGTCGTCGAGCGGCTGCGCGGCGCGCCGATGGGCGTTGCCCTGCCCTACGACCGCGACCCGGCGTCGGAGGAGCTGTCGCTGCTGGGCGCCGACAGCGCCACGCACCTGGACGCCGACCTGACCAAGCAGCTCGTGGACGTCGCCACCACCGAGGGCGCCACGCTCTACATGACCGGTGTCGCGCTGCTCGCCGCGACGCTGGCCCGGATGAGCGAGCAGCGCGACTTCCTGTTCGCGGTGGTGTGGCCGGGCCGCGACGACCCGGCGACCGCGGACGTGGTCGGCATGTTCATGACCACGCTGGTCGTGCGCATCGGCCTGGACGAGACCACCACCTGGCGCGAGCTGCTGCGCGACGCGCGGATCGCCGCGATGGAGACCTTCGTGGACGCGGACGTGCCGCTGGACGCGATCGCCGCCGCGCTCGACCCGAACCGCGACGTCAGCAGGCCGCCCCTGACCCCCGTGCTGGTGCAGCTCAACGCCGTGCCGGACGGGTTCGAGCTGGCACCCGGCGTGCCGGGCCGCTATCGCCCGCTCAAGCCGCAGTACAGCAAGTACGACCTGGCTCTGTTCGTGCGCCTGGACCACAGCTCGGGCGCCGAGCGGCTGGAGCTGTCCCTGGACCGCCCGGCCGACCTGTTCGAGGGCACGACCCTCGTCGACCTGTTCGCCGGCCTGCGCCGCAGTGCCGCCGACCTGGCCCGATTCCCGGAGGAACCCGTGTTGGAACCCACGACCGCCGTTGACGGCATCGCCGACGACCCCGCCGCCCGCCTGGACACCGTGCGGGCCCTGTGGCGGGAAGTGCTCGGCGTCGAGGAGGTCGCCGACGACGTCAGCTTCTTCGAGGCGGGCGGCGACTCGCTGCGCCTGGTGATCCTGGTCGAGCGGCTCAACCAGGTGTCCGGGCACGCCCTGCGCACCGTGGACCTGTTCCGCGCGGGCACCGTGCGCGCCCAGGCCGAGCTGCTGGCCGGCCCGGCGAAGTCGACCTCCTCGACGGCGGGCAGCAGCCGCGAGCGCCTGCTCGAAGCCGCCCGCGCCCGGCGCGGCGAGGCGCGGGCCTGACGACCACCACCCGGTAGTTCCGCTCTGCGTTGGAGGGGCAGGCAGGCGATGACGTTCAACCAGTACGCGACCGAGGTCCTCGGTCCGGAGGTCGACGCCTCGGCGTTCACCACCCGCAGTTTCATCGGGCTCGGCGGCGACTCGTTACGCGCCATGCGCCTGGCCGCGCTGGTGCAGGAACGGCTGGGCGTGCGGATCGGGGTCGCGGCACTGCTCGGTGACGCGCCGCTGGCCGAGGTCTTCGCCGAGGCGGGCGTGGTCACCGCGCCCGCCGGGCCCGCCCCGGCCGACCAGGCCGACGACGCGGCGGCGGAGACGCTGTCCCACGCGCAGCGCGGCATGTGGCTGATCGAGCGGGTCACCGGCGGCTCGCCGTACAACCTGGTGTTCACCTGCTTCGTGCTGCCCGGCACCGAGGGGCGGCTGGACGGCGCGGTGTTCGAGCGGGCCGTCGCCGCGACCGTCGGCCGCCACCCCGGCCTGCGCACCTTGTACCGCGAGGTGGACGGCGACGTGGCGACCGAGGTGCTCGACGCGCACACCGCCGACATCGCGGTGGTGGCGCACGAGGGCGACGGGTTCGAGGAGCACGTGCGGTCGCTGGCCGCCGAGCACGGCAGGCAGCCGTTCGACCTGGCCGCCGCGCCCGCGTTCCGGTTCCTGCGGGTCGCCGGCTCCCGCCAGGACGCCGTCGTGCTGATGGCGCACCACATGGTGCTCGACGGGTGGGCGGTCGGCCTGCTGCTCAAGGAGCTGTTCGCGCACTACGACGCCCTCGCGCTCGGCCTGCCCGCGCCGTTCACCGGGGAGGCGCCGTCGACCCGGGCCCTGTTCCGGCACCAGGAGCAGGCCCGCACGAGCGGGGAGTGGGAGCGGCAGGCCGAGTTCTGGATCAAGCACCTCGACGGCGTGCCGACCGTGCTGGAACTGCCCGCCGACTCCCAGCGCCCCGCGTTGCAGGACGCCGCCGGCGACCGCACGACGGTCGACTTCGGCGTCGACACGAGCGCTGCCGTGGTCCGGCGGGCCCGCGAACTGGGCATCACGCCGTTCGCGTTCCTGCTGGGCGCGTACGGGTTGACGCTGAGCCGGTGGACCGGCGCGCGCCGGCTGCTGGTCGGCGTGCCGCTGACCGGCCGCGGCACCTCCGAGCTGGAGGAGCTGGTCGCGGTGGCGGGCAACCTCGTGCCGGTGCGCATCGACGTGGACGACGACGCGCCGGCCGCGGACTACCTGCGCGCGGTGCACCACTCGTTGGCGCAGAGCATCGACGCCGGCTCGCTGCCGTTCGAGGAACTGGTGTCGCGGCTGGGCGTGGAGCGCAGCCTGGGCTGCCACCCGCTGGTGCAGGCGACGTTCGGCATGCACGACCAGTTGGTGCCGCAGCGGCTGGAGGCGGCCGGCCTGGAGATCCGGGTCGAGGAGGGGCACGGCGGCGGCTCGCAGTTCGACCTGTCCCTGCTGATCCGGCAGTCCGAGCCGACGCTGGCCGGGCACCTGGAGTACGCGACCGCCGTCTGGGGCGTCGCCGAGGTCGAGGGGTTCGTGGCCGACTTCCGGACCGCGGCGGCGGAACTGGCCGCGGCCGACGGCGCGCTGGAGGAGGTGCGGTGCGTCGCGCCGGAACGGCGGGAGTCCCTGGACCGGATCAACGAGACCCGGCGCGACTTCCCGGTGGCGTCGCTGGACGAGCTGTTCCGCGACGTCGCGCGCAGCACGCCGGACGCGGTGGCGGTGCGCGAGGGCGACGTCGAGCTGACCTACCGGCGGCTGGCCGGTGCGGCGGCGCACCAGGCGCGGCTGCTGCGCGACGCCGGCGTGCGACCGGGCGACCGGGTGCTGGTCGGCGTCGAACGGTCGGTCGCCGAGATCGTCGCGGTGCTGGGCGTGGTGTGGGCCGGCGCGGCGTACGTGGGCGTCGACCTGGGCCTGCCCGCCGCGCACACCGAGAAGATCGTGGCCAAGGCCGCGCCGGCGGCGGCGCTGATCGCGCCCGCCGCGGCGGACCGGGTGCCCGGCGTGCCCGTGGTGTCCACGTGGGACCAGACGTGGTCCGACCCGCCGGAGGCGCGGGACGCGACGTTGACCGGTGGGTCCGACGTGCTGCCCGCCGACCCCGACCGGCTGGCCTACGTGGCGTTCACGTCCGGCTCCACCGGGCAGCCCAAGGGCGTCGCCATCCCGCACCGCGCGGTCGTGCGGCTGGTCCACGACGCCGACTTCGTGCGGCTGGGCGCGGGGGAGCGGGTGCTGCGGCTGTCACCGCTGGCGTTCGACGCGTCCACCCTGGAACTGTGGGGCGCGCTGCTCACCGGCGCCACCCTCGAAGTGCACCCGGCCGGCCTGCCCACGCCCAGCGAGCTCGGCGACTTCCTGCTCGAGCGCGAGGTCACCGTGGCGTGGCTGACCGCGGGCCTGTTCCGGCTGGTCGAGGAGTTCGCGCCGGACTCGTTCGCGGGCCTGCGGCAGCTGCTGTCCGGCGGTGACGTCGTGCCGCACGACCACGCCGCCCGCGTGCTGCGCCGCCACCCCGGCCTGGTCGTCACCAACGGTTACGGCCCCACCGAGAACACCACCTTCACCACCACCTACTCGGTGAGCGACCCGGAGGAGATCGACGGCCCGCTGCCCATCGGCACCCCGCTGCCGGGCACCCGCGTCTACGTGCTGGACGACCGCGGCCGGCGCGTGCCGCCCGGCGCGGTCGGCGAGCTGTACGCGGCGGGCGAGGGCCTGGCCGTCGGCTACCTCGACGACGAGGCCGAGACCGCGCGGGCGTTCGGGCACTTCTCGCCCGAGGTCGGCGAACGGCTCTACCGCACCGGCGATGTGGTGCGCATCGACACCCGCGGCAGGCTGCGGTTCCTGGGCCGCCGCGACGACCAGGTCAAGCTGCGCGGCTACCGGGTCGAGCTGTCCGCGATCAGCGACGCACTGGTCGCCCACCCGGCCGTTCACGACGCCGTGGTGGCCGTGACCGGCGACAACAGCGCCGACAAGCGCCTGGTCGCCGCGGTGGTCCTCAAGGGCGGGACGGGGACCGCCGAGCTGCGCGACTTCCTCTCCGAACGGCTCCCGGTCTACATGGTGCCGGTGCTGTGGGCCGTCGTGGACCGGATCCCGTTGACCGCCAACGGCAAGGTGGACCGCCGCGCGCTGGTCGCCCAGGCCGCGCCCGCCGGTCACCGCGCGCCCAAGCCGGTCGTGGCCGACCGGAGCGCCGACGAAGGTCTGGTGCCGCTGTTCGTGGAGGCCATCGGCGGCGAGCCGACCACCACGGTCGACGCCGACACCGACTTCTTCGTCGTCGGCGGCAACTCCATGGGCGCGGTGCGGCTGGTGAAGCTGGTCAAGGACCGGCTGGGCGTCACCCTGCGGCTGCGCGACTTCCTGCGCACCCCCACCCCGGCGGGGCTGCGGCAGCTCGTGGACCGGGCGGGCGCGAAATGACCGCCGTCGCCGTCATCGGGATGGCCGCCCGGCTGCCCGGCGCGGACGACGTCCGCGAGTTCTGGGCGCTGCTGCGCGCCGGCGTCGAGGGCATCTCCCGCTTCGACCCCGAGGACCTGATCCGCCGCGGCGCGGACCCGGACTACGTGCGGCGGCCGAACTTCGTGCCCGCCATGGGCACGATCCGCGAGCCGTACCACTTCGACTGGTCCTACTTCGGCTACAGCCGCGCCGAGGCCGCCAACATCGACCCGCAGCAACGGGTGTTCCTCCAGGCCGCCACCGCCGCCCTGGACGACGCGGCGATCGACCCGACCCGCTTCCCGGGCTGGATCGGCGTGTACGCGGGTGCGGACAAGGTCGCGGCCCGCGCCGACGACCAGCTCAGCGAGCTGGCCCAGTACATCGGCACCGAGAAGGACTTCCTGGCCACCCGCGTGGCGTACAAGCTCGGGCTGCGCGGCCCGGCGGTCAACGTGCAGTCGGCGTGCTCGACCTCGCTGGTGGCCGTGCACCTGGCCGCGGCGGCGTTGCGCGGCGGCGAGTGCGACGTGGCGCTGGCGGGCGGCGTCGCGGTCACCGGCAAGGGCGAGTGGGGCTACCTGTACGAGCCCGGCGGCATCCTGTCCGCCGACGGCCACTGCCGCCCGTTCGACGCCGACGCGGACGGCACCGTGCCCAGCGAGGGCGTCGGCGTCGTCGTGCTCAAGCGCCTGGACGACGCGCTGCGCGACGGCGACCGGATCGACGCGGTCATCCTCGGCTCGGCGATCAACAACGACGGCGCGGAGAAGATGGGCTACACCGCGCCGTCCATCCCCGGCCAGAGCGACGTCATCCGCTACACCCAGAAGGTCGCCGACGTCGACCCGGCCGACCTGGACTACGTCGAGGCGCACGGCACCGCGACCAAGCTCGGCGACCCCGTCGAGGTGTCCGCGCTGACCGACGTGTTCCGCGACTCCACCGACGCCACCGGCTGGTGCCACCTGGGCGCGGTCAAGTCCAACCTCGGCCACACCGGGTCGGCGGCGGGCGTCGCGGGCCTGATCAAGACGGTGCTGATGCTCAAGCACGGCGAGCTCGTGCCGACGCTGCACTACGGCAGCCCCAACCCGCTGCTCGACCTCGACGCCACCCCGTTCCGGGTGGCCACGACCACGCAGCCGTGGCCCGACCGCGGCACCCGGCTCGCGTCGGTCAGCTCGTTCGGCGTGGGCGGCACCAACGCCCACGTGATCGTGCAGGGAGCACCGCACCGCACCGCACCCGTCGCCCGCAACGGCGCACGCGTGCTGGCGCTGTCCGCGGCGTCCACCGACGCCCTGGGACGGATGCGCGACGACCTCGCGCGAGCGCTGCGGTCCGAGCCGAAGCTCGACCTGCCCGAGGTGGCCCGGACGCTCGCCGACCGGCGGGCGCACGGGCACCGCCAGGCGTTCGTCGCGGCCGACCCGACCGAGGCGGCGACCCTGCTGGACCAGGCGGGCGAGCCCGCACCGCCCGGACGGCTCGACAAGGTCGCGTTCCTGTTCCCCGGCCACGGCCCGCTCGGGCACGCCGCGGGCGAGGCCGCGCACCGCCTGCTGCCGGGGTTCCGCGGCTACTTCGACGAGATCCGCGAGGCCGTCCGCGAGCGGCACGGCATCGACCTCACCCCGGTGGTCAACCGCGAGGCCGCCACCGACGAGTGGTTCGCCGACATCGTCAACCACCAGCTCGGCCTGTTCGCCCTCGGCTACGCGCTGGGCCGCCAGGTCGCCGACTGGGGCGTGCGGCCCCACGCCATGTTCGGCAACAGCATCGGCGAGTACGCGCCCGCCACGCTGGCCGGGCTGTGGTCGCCGACCGACGCCGCCGAGCTGGTGTTCCAGCGCTCCAGCGCCATGGCCGCCACCGAACCCGGCCGGATGGCCGCGGTCAACGCCTCCGCCGACGAGGTGCGTCGCCGGCTCGGCGACGACAGCGGCGTCACGGTCGCCGTCATCGGGCCCGGCGGCGTGGTGATCTCCGGCCCGCAGGCCCGGATGGACGCCGTGCTCGACGGCAGCGCGCTGCGCGACCTGGACGTGCGGCCGCTGAACATCAAGCAGGCCTCGCACTGCGCCGCGATGGAACCCGCCGCCGAGGTGCTGGCGGCGGCCGTGGCGGCGACCCCGAGCCGCCGCCCGAAGCTGCGGTTCGTGTCCAACACCAGCGGCGACTGGGCCGACCCCGACGCCGTCACCGGGCCGGGGTACTGGGCCGAGCAGCTGCGCCGGCCCGTGCTGCTCGACGGCGGCATGGCCACCGTGCTCGCCGCCGGCTGCGACACCTTCCTCGAACTCGGCCCCGGCACGTCCATGACCGGCGCGCTGCGCCGCCACCGCGACTGGGACACCGGCCACGTCACCGTGCCGCTGCTCGGCAGGCCCGAGGACGGCGAGCGCGGCCTGCTGCGCGCCATGGCCACGCTGTGGGAACGCGGCGCCGACGTGGTGCTGGACGAGGTGCGCGACGACGTGTTCCCGGTCCCACTGCCCACCTACTCGTTCACACCGCACGACCCGCAGCTCGACCCACCGAAGCTCGGACCGGCCGCCCCCGAGGGGAAACCCGGGGCCACACCGACGCGCAAGCCCGCGGGGCAGCCGGTCCGGTCCACCGTGGAGCGCCTGTGGTGCGCCGCGCTCGGCGTGCCGTCGGTCGCGCCGGACGACGACTTCTTCGCCCTCGGCGGCGAGTCGCTGATGGCGGTGGACTTCATGACGAAGATCCGCGAGGCGACCGGCCTGTCCGTCACCGTCACCGAGTTCACCCGCAACCCCACCTTCGGCGCGCTGGCGGCGTTGGCCGAGCAGGTGGACGCGGCGGCGGTCGTGCACGTGGTGGACGCCGTCACGTTGCGCGAGGGCACGGGCCGGCCGATCGTGCTGGTCGCCGACTCGGCGGGCAGCGTGCTGAGCTACCGGCAGCTCGCCGGGGAACTGGGCGACCGGCCCGTGCACGGCCTGGAGCCGCGCGAGGCGCTGCACACCCGGGTCGAGGACCAGGCCGCGCACCACGTCGACGCGTTGCGCCGCGTGCAGCCGCACGGCCCGTACACGCTGGGAGGCTGGTCGTTCGGCGCGGTGCTGGCGCACGAGATGGCCCGGCAGCTCGTCGCGCAGGGCGAGACCGTGGACGTCGTGTTCAGCCTGGACGCGTTCGTGCAGGGCTGGAAGGGCGTGCCGATCGGGCTCGACCCGGAGTTCCTGTACAGCCACGCCCACATCCAGGTCAGCGCCGCCCTGGGGCTGGGGCTCGTCGGCACGCAGGTCCGCCGCAACCCGGCGCTGCGCACCTTGTTGCGCACCAAGGCCAAGGTGCTGGCTGCGTACACGCCCAAGCCGGTCGCGGCCCGTGCCGTCGTGTTCCGGGTCGGGGCGGACCAGCGCGCCCGGCAGCGCCTGGCCAAGCGCCTGGAACCGCTGTACGGCGGTGGCGTCGAGGTGCGCGCCGCCGGCGGCGACCACTGGTCGATGTTGGCGCGGCCCCACGTGGGCGAGCTCGCCGAAGGGCTGCTCGCAGCCTTGTCCAACGCCGAGAGGGTGCAGTGATGGCAGGAAAACCCGCAGTGACCACCGAGACCGCGGCCCCGCCCGAGGACGGTGCGGCGGGCGAGCGGACCACGCCGGAAGGTCAGGCCGTGATCGCGGACGCGACGCCCGCCGAGCAGGCCGAGGCGTCGACACCGGCGGACCGGACCTCCGCTGAGCAGGGCGCGGCGTCGACACCGGTGGACCGGACGTCCGCCGAGCAGGGCGCGGCGTCGACACCCGCGGACCAGGCCACCGCCGCGCCGGAGAAGCCGCTGTTCCGCAACCGCGACTTCCAGGCGCTGTGGATCAGCCAGTTCCTGGCCGCGGTCGCCAAGGAGTCCGCGGAGATCGCCTACCCGCTGCTCATCCTCGCCACCACCGGCTCGGCCACCTACGCGGGCGCGGTCGGCTCGGTCGCGCTCGTGGTGGCCGGCCTGATGTCGATCCCCGGCGGCTCGCTGACCGACCGGTTCGACCGGCGCAAGATCATGCTGCTCACCGACGGCATCCGGCTCGTGCTGCTGGCCCTGTTCGGCGTCCTGGTGTTCTCCGGCGTCACCAGCATGCCGCTCATCTTCGCCATCGTGATCATCTCGTCGGCGTGCCTCGGCGTGGCGAACCCGGCGGGCCTGGCCGCGATCAAGCAGCTCGTGCCGCCCTCGCAGCTCACCCAGGCCACCGCGCAGAACCAGATCCGGTTCTTCGGCGCCACGGTCGCCGGCCCGCCCATCGGCGGCGCGCTGTACGGCATCGCCCGCGCCCTGCCGTTCCTCGGCGCGGCGATCGCGTTCCTCGCGTCCGCGGTGATCCTGCTGTTCATCCGCAAGCCCATGCAGGCCCCGCCCGCGCCGTCCGACGGCGGCAAGCGCGGCGCGTGGGAGGGCTTCAAGTTCATCGCCCGCCAGCCCATCATCCGGATCCTGATCCTCTGGGTGATGGTCTCGAACATGGCGTTCAACCACTCCGGCATGTTCCTCGCGCTCATCGCCACGGCGGAGAGCCGGGACGCCTCGGAGGCGGTGATCGGCACGACGCTCGCCATCGCGGGCGCGGGCGGCCTGGCGGGCTCGCTGATCGCGCCGATCGTGCTGAAGTTCGTCAAGCCGTCGCTGATCATGGCCTACGCGATCTGGATCGGCCCGGTCGCCGCGGTGCTGCTCGCGATCGTGCCCGGCACCCTGCCGCTGGGCATCATCGTGGCCTGCATCTTCCTGCGCGCCGGCGTGGTGAACGCGTTGTTCTTCGGCTACATCGCCGCCCTCGTGCCGGACGAGAAGCAGGGCCGCGTGATCGGCGCGATCATGTTCATCTCCATGATCGCCCAGCCCATCGGCATCTTCGCCATCGGCGCGATCTTCGACCTGGCGGGCGCCACCTCGGTGTTCGTGACCATGGCCGTGGCCGGGGTGGTGGCCGCCCTGCCGACGCTGTCCAAGCAGATCCGCAAGCTCCCCGCTCCCGAAGAACTGACCGCCTGAGTCTTTCGGAGGACAAGCACATGACGACCGAAGCCCACCCTGCGGAAGCACGGCAGACGGCGCCGGGGCACTGCCCCGCGCTGCCGCCGGAGTTCTTCACCCAGCCCGGCGCGAACCCCTACCCGGCGTTCGCCGAGCTGCGCCAGAAGTGCCCGGTGCGGCAGATCAACCACCCGCCGGGCGCCGAGGCCTACGTGGTCGCCGACTACGACACGGTGTCGAAGCTGTTCGGCGACCCGCGGATCTCCAAGAGCGTCAACAGCGGCCCGAAGTGGTTCCGCGACGTGCTCAACGAGTCCAGCCCCATCCTGATCAAGAACATGCTGACCGCCGACCCGCCGGAGCACACCCGGCTGCGCAAGCTGGTCAGCCGCGCGTTCGTGCCGCGCCGGATGGAGCTGCTGCGCCCGCGCATCCAGGAGATCACCGACGAGCTGATCGACGCGTTCCCCGAGACCGGCGAGGTCGACCTGTTCAACGACTTCGCGCTCGCGCTGCCGATGAAGGTGATCTGCGAGTTCCTGGGCGTGCCGGTCGAGGACCGGCCGGCGCTGCACGAGTGGGGCCTGATCCTCAGCGGCGCGCCCTACGCCGACGAGGAGTCCAACGCGCGGCTGAAGTGGGCCAGCGAGAAGACCGAGGCCTACCTGCTGGACCTGCTCGCGCAGCGCCGCGAGAACATCGGCGAGGACCTGGTGTCCAGCCTCATCCGCGCCACGGACGAGGACGTGTTCACCAACGACGAGCTGGTCTCCACGCTCATCCTGCTGATCATCGCGGGCCACAAGACCACCGCGAACCTCATCGGCAACGGCACCCAGGCCCTGTTGCAGCACCCCGACCAGTTCGAGCTGCTCAAGAACGACCCGAGCCTGGTGGACAACGCGATCGAGGAGTTCCTCCGCTACGAGGGCCCGGTCTACCGCGGCACCCTGCGCCTGGCCGCGCAGGACATGGAGATCAACGGCGTGCCGATCCCCAAGGAGAGCTTCGTCCACCTCCTGCTCAACTCGGCCAACCGCGACCCGGAGGTGTTCGAGGAACCCGACCGGCTCGACATCACCCGCCAGGGCATCCGGCACTTCGCGTTCGGCCACGGCGCGCACTTCTGCCCCGGCGCTCCGCTGTCCCGGGTCGAGGGGCAGGTCGCGTTCACCACCCTGCTGCGCCGCCTGCCCGGCTTGGCCCTCGCGGTGAAGCCGGAGGAGCTGGAGTGGGTGTTCGACAACTCCGCCAGCCGCGGCCTGGCCAAGCTGCCCGTCACCTACGACCGCAGGCTGCCGCGGTGACCGCGCGGCTGGTGTGCCTGCCGTTCGGCGGCGCGGGAGCCTCGTTCTTCCGGCCGTGGTCGGCGCTCGCGGGCGACCGGCTGGACGTCGTGCCCGTGCAGCTGCCCGGCCGGGAGCGCCAGATCGACCTCGACCCGTACACCGACGTGCACGAGGCCGTGACCGGGCTGCTGCCCGGCCTGCTGGCCGAGGTCGACGGGTCGCGGGTGGTGCTGTTCGGGCACAGCCTGGGCGCGGTGCTGGCCTACGAGCTCGCGCACCGGCTGCTCGACGTGCCGGGCGTGGAGCTGCTGCGGCTGGTCGTCAGCGGCTCGCCCGCGCCCGGCGTGCGGCGCGAGCTGACGGCCACAGGCCTGGCCGACGACGACGAGTTCCTGGCCCGGGTGAAGCAGATCGCGGGCTACGAGCACGAGGCGATGGCCGACCCGGAGATGCGGGAGCTGATCCTGCCGACCCTGCGCGCCGACGTGGAGATGCACGAGACCTACGTGCCGTCCACCGAGGAGCCGCTGGCCGTGCCCATCACCGCCGTGCGCGGCTCGGACGACACGCTCGTGTCGGCCGACGAGGCGGCGGGCTGGGCCAAGGTCACCGGGCGCGACTTCGAGCTGGTCGAGGTGCCCGGCGGGCACATGTACCTGACCGACTCGGCGCCCGCGCTGCTCGACCTGATCGACTCGACCGTCCACTGAGGGGGAACGACCGTGGCGCACGCGCCGGACTGGGGACTGGGGCGGGGCCGGGGCACGGGCACGCTCACCGTGCCGCTGCCCGCCGACACCGACGTGGCCGAGTCGGGCTGGCGGGCCGCGCTGGACACCACCGTGCGGGCCTACGACGGCGAGCACGCGGCCGAGCCGACGACCTCGGTCGGGTTGGGTGAGGGGCTCGGTGACGGGTTTGGTGACGGGGCCGGTGACGGGGCCGGTGACGGGCTTGGTGACCGGGCCGGTGACAGGCTCGGTGAAGGGCTTGGTGACGGCATGGCGCTGGTGGTCACGGTGACTCCCGGCGAGCTGCGGGCCGTGTACCGGAGAGAGTGCTTCGCGCCCGAGATCGTCGAGCAGTTCACCCGGCACCTGGTGTCCGTGCACCGGGACGGCGTGCTGCTGGACGACGCCGAGCGTGCCAGGATCGCGGCGCTGGGCCGTCCGGGGGTGGAGCTGGTCACCACGCCCACGACGATCCACGAGGCGTTCGCCCGGGTGGCGGCGACCCGGCCGGACGCGATCGCGTTGAGCGACAACGAGGTCCGGCTCACCTACCGGGAGCTCGACGAGCGGGCCGACCGGGTCGCGGGCGGCCTGCGGGCGCTGGGCGTGCGCGACGGCGACCACGTGGGCGTGTGCCTGGAGCGGTCGGCCGAGCTGGTGGTGACGCTGCTCGGCGTGCTCAAGGCGGGCGCGGTGTACGTGCCGACCGACCCGGCGTACCCGGCCGAACGGCTCGCGTACACGGCGGCCGACGCGGCGCTGCGGGTGGTCGTGACCAGGCTGCCGGAGTTCCCGCGCGGTGACGGCATCGCGGTGGTGACGCCGGACGATCTCGTCGGCGATGCGGTCGGGAGCGGCGTGACGCCGGACGACCCGGCCTACATCATCTACACGTCCGGGTCCACGGGGCGGCCCAAGGGCGTCGTCGTCCCGCACCGCAACGTGATCAGCCTGGTCGACGCGACCCGCGACGAGTACGGGCTGGGTCCCGACGACGTGTGGACGCTGTTCCACTCCAGCGCGTTCGACTTCTCGGTGTGGGAGATCTGGGTCTGCCTGCTCACCGGCGGGCGGCTGGTCGTGGTGCCCTACTTCGTCTCCCGCGAGCCGGACCGGTTCCACGAGCTGCTGGCCGCCGAACGCGTGACGGTGCTCAGCCAGACCCCGTCGGCGTTCGCGCAGCTGCTCGACGTGGACGCCGGGGCCGCGGGCGGGCTCGCGGTGAGGCTGGTGGTGTTCGGCGGCGAGCCGCTGGACGCCCGGATGCTGCTGCCGTGGTTCAACCGGCACCCCGGCTGCCGGCTGGTGAACATGTTCGGCATCACCGAGACCACGGTGCACGTCACGCACCAGACCGTGACGCGGGAGCTGGCCGAGGCGGCGACCCGGTCGGTCGGCCCGGCGCTGCCCGGCTGGCACCTCTACGTGCTCGACTCGGCGGGCGGGCTGGTGCCGCCCGGCGTCGCGGGCGAGATCCACGTGGGCGGCGCGGGCGTGGCCTCGCACTACCTGAACAAGGACGAGCTGACCGCGCAGCGGTTCCTGCCCGACCCGTTCACCGGCGGCCGGATGTACCGCAGCGGCGACCTCGGCCGGCTGCGCCCGGACGGCGCGCTGGAGCACCTGGGCCGCATCGACAGCCAGGTCAAGATCCGCGGCTTCCGCATCGAGCTGGACGAGATCCGCTCGGTGCTGCTGGAGGACCCGGACGTGCGCGCGGCGGCCGTGGTGGTGCGGCGGGAGAACCCGGGTGACGCCGCGACCGCGCGCATCGACGCGTACGTGGTGCTCGCCGGCGGCGACCCGGCGAGCGTGCGCAAGCGGGCGGCGGGGATCCTGCCCGACTACATGGCCCCCGCGACGGTGACCGCGCTGGACGCGTTGCCGTTGACCACCAACGGCAAGCTCGACGCGGCCCGGCTGCCCGCGCCCGTGGTCGCGGTCGGAACGGACGACCCGCCCAGCGAGGGGTTGGCGGGCAGCCTGCGCGAGGTGTGGCGGGAGGTGCTGGGCGTGCCCGTCGGGCTGGACGACGACTTCTTCGAGCTGGGCGGCAACTCGCTGGTCGCGGTGCGCATCGGCGTGGCGCTGCGGGCGCGCGGCCTGCCGTCCGTGCCGCTGCGGGAGCTGTACCGCAACCCGACGATCCGGGAGTTGGTCGCGGTGCTCAGCCCCGGTGAGGCGGGCAGGTGAGGTGGGCAGGTGAGTTCCACTGAGCCGGGGAAGTGCCGAGTCGACCCGGACCGTGCCGTCTTCGCTAACGTCGCCCCCGTGATCGTCCAGCCTGGGAGGAAACCCGCCATGGAATACCGCACTATCGGCCAGGACCCGAAGACGCGCCGGGAGGTGAGCGTGCTCGCCCTCGGCGCGATGCTGATGGGCACGGCCACCGACGAGGAGACGTCGTTCGCGATCCTCGACCGGTATGTCGAGGCGGGCGGCACGTTCATCGACACGTCGAACAACTACGCGTTCTGGTACAACGCCAGCCAGGGCGGCGAGAGCGAGGCGCTGCTCGGGCGGTGGCGGCGCAGCCGGGGCGTCGGCTCCGAGGTGGTGATCGCGACCAAGCTCGGCGGCAGGCCCAACGCGGCCGGGATGGCGTTCGCGGACACGGCCAAGTCGGAGAACGTCGAGGGCCTGTCCGCCAAGGTGATCCGCGAGTCGGCCGAGCGCAGCCGCGAGGCGTTGGGCGTGGACAAGCTCGACCTGCTGTACGCGCACGTGGAAGACCCGCTGGTGCCGTTGCAGGAGACCGTCGAGGGGTTCGCCGAGCTGGTGTCGGAGGGCACCGTCGGGTTGCTGGGCGTGAGCAACCACTGGTCGTGGCGGGTGGATCGGGCCCGCGCCCTCGCGGCGGCGGCCGGCCTGCCGGGCTACGAGGTGCTGCAGTACCACCACAGCTACCTGCGCGCCCGCACCGACCGGCCGGGCAGGCGTTCACCGGACGGCAACCAGGGCGTGGTGAGCGGCGACCTGCTCGCGTACCTGAGGTCGGAGCCTTCGCTGACGCTGGTCGCCTACTCGCCGCTGCTGTCGGGCGGTTACGTGCGTGACGACAAACCGCTGGGTCCGGACCACGACCACGCCGGCACCGCTCCTCGGCTGGCCGCCGTGCGCGAGGTCGCGGCGCAGACGGGTGCGACGGTCAACCAGGTCGTGCTGTCCTGGCTGATCGGGGGTGAGATCCCGGTGATCCCGCTGGTGGGTGCGTCGTCGGTGGCCCAGTTGGACGAGAGCCTGGCGGCGGTGGACCTGCACCTGACCGCGGACCAGCGGGCACGGTTGGACGCGGCGTACTGAGCGAGCGGCGTACTGAGCGGAAGCGGCTTGGCGACCGGTGGTGCCGCTCGGGGTGGTCCCCGAGC
>JBFBCZ010000006.1:295425-296808 GCA_040689555.1 Actinosynnema sp. NPDC051121
CCGCGCCCGCGGTCTGGGGGCCGCGGGGGGGGCGCCCGCGGCGGCGCCGCGCCGCGCCGGGGCCCGGGCCCCCCGGGGGGGGGCCGCCCCCCCCCCCCCCCCCCCACCACCGGTCAAGAGCGGCCCGTGAAGAACAAGCGGATGTCACCGGCCAGCAGGTCGGGCACCTCCATCGCGGCGAAGTGCCCGCCCCGGGGGAACTCGCTCCAGTGCTCGATCGGGTGGGCCAGTTCGGCCAGCGGGCGCACCGACAGCACGATGTCGTGGGCGAACACGGCCACGCCCATCGGCGCGGGGCAGGGGTCGGACTTGATCCCGGTCTCCCGCGTCAGCCGGGCCGACGAACCCGCCGTGCCGGTCAGCCAGTACAGCGTCACGTTGGTCAGGATCCGGTCGACGTCGATCTTCGACTCGGGATCGGTCCACTCGGCAAACTTCTCCGCGATCCACGCCAACTGCCCGACCGGCGAGTCGGTCAACGCGTACGAGATCGTCTGCGGCCGGGTCGCCTGCAACGCCTGGTAGGCGGGGCGGTTGCGCATCATCGCCTTGATCCGGTCCAGTCGCCGGTCGTCCTCCGCCGACAGCTCGACTCCGTCGACGGGTGGCGTGGGCAGGTAGTTCACGTGCACGGCGACCACGTTCTCCGGCGCGGCGACGGCCATGGCCCTGGCGATGCCGGAACCCCAGTCGCCGCCCTGCGTGCCGTAACGCCGGTAGCCCAGTTCGGCCATCAAGGCGGCGAACGCCCGCGCGACGCGCGTGACGTCCCAGCCCTTCTCGCGGGTCGGCCCGGAGAAGCCGAAGCCGGGGATGGACGGGATCACGAGGTGGAAGTCCCGTGACAGCGGCTCGATGACGTCGAGGAACTCCAGCACCGATCCGGGCCAGCCGTGGATCAGCACGAGCGGCAGGGCGTCGGGTCGGGCGGACCGGACGTGGACGAAGTGGATCCGCTGGCCGTCGATGGTCGTGGTGAACTGCGGCAACGCGTTCAGCTCAGCCTCGTGCCGCCGCCAGTCGTAGTCGTTCAGCCAGCGGTCGGCCAGGGCGCGGACCTCGGCGAGGGGGAAGCCGTAGTCGAACCCGGCGTCCGGGAGTTCCTCGGGCCAGCGGGTTCGGGCCAGGCGGTCGGTGAGGTCGTCCAGGTCGGCTTGGGGGATGTGGACGGTGAAGGGGGTGATCACGGTCGCTCCGTTGGTCTGGCCAATGTTGGTGAGGCCAACGATAGCGTATGTGGTTGGTGGTGCCAACGGTTTTGTGGGTGGGGTGAGGGGGTGGTGGTTCAGTCCGGCTCGATTTGACATGGGGCCCTTACGGGCACCCCAGGCAGGCCAAAGCCGGGCAGGCCTGGCGGATAAAGCGCCCGCCAAGCCTGCCCGG